>JBLXFH010000001.1:0-1311338 GCA_048262255.1 Rhodospirillales bacterium
TCACATAAGAACACACAGACATAGAACGATCCATAAATCCGATCCTTCCAAACAACTCCAAGGCCTATCTCTAAACCCCAGGGCCGCCGTCCGCGTATCCCTTCAATTACGTATTCTTAATGGTATCTTGCAAAATCGAAGGGCGACCAGCGAACCGGACCGCCCCCCAACGGTCGCGGTTTATACGGCGTCCCTATGAGACTGTCAAACCCTTTTGTGAAGGTTTTTTTGCATTGCAAAACCTGCATCTGAAAAGGCCACTAAATATAGGGAAAATAACATTTTTTTATCTAGACCCAGATATATTGACCATTCACTGCAGCAGAAATTTAAAAAATTATATTATCATTTTTTCACGACTCACACGAGCCGTTGCCTGTCGTTTTAAAGACACCAGAAACAGCAAAAATGTCGTTTATAGACAATGCTGGAATTTGTCTTGTCTTCGCAACCGCAACACTTCCTTAATAAAACTTCGCATATGATTGATTCCATTGACAGAATCGATGCAAATAATCTTGACAGACGGGCAGAAAACCGACATTTTGCGAACCAAGTTTAGCCGGTAACAGAGACCCGCGCTGTACAGAAAACCGGCACCTAGGACAAAGAAACACGAATATGAAGCGGGAATTTGGGACGGGACTGCTCTTGAAGGGACTTCTAACCGGCTTTGGCCTTGCCTCCAGCGTTGCTGCGGCTGCAGTGTTTATCCTCGGCGCACCGGAATCCCTGGGTTACGACACCCATGACCAGAGCGGCGCGGCAAAGACGCTGGCACTGGCGCCAATTTCCATCGGCAACCCGACCATCGCCCGCTATGGGTTGGAAACCGTAACCCCCAACACACCTAAAAATACGCAAGACTCCGATGAAGCCATTAATGTCGCCGTCTATCAATCCATGACCGCACGGGCGGGCGATACCCTGGCTGGCCTGCTGACCCGCGCCGGTGCATCCAGACCAGACGCAGCAGCCGCCATTTCCGCCGTTATGGAGCATTTTAACCCCCGCCACTTCCGGCAAGGTCAGGTCGTCAAGGTGGCGTATCGCGCCGACAGCGACAGCCTTGCCTCACAAAGCCCCCTGCCCGGTGCTTTTCAGGGGTTCAGCCTGCAGCCAACACCAACCACCGAATTGCGGGTCTCCCGCGCGATCGACGGTGATTTCCGAGCCTGGCAGCTTGAACGCCCGTTGACGACAAAACCGACCCGGGCGCAGGGCGTTATCACATCCAGTCTTTATGTCGCCGGGAAAAAAGCCGGGCTGACCAATGCCGCCCTCGCCGAGTTAATTCGCGCCTATTCCTGGGATGTCGATTTTCAGCGCGATATCCGCGAAGGCGATTCGTTTGAGGTTTACTATGACCGGGAAGTTGATGATCAGGGAAAGACCATCAAGAGCGATGTGATCCATTATGCCGCCCTGACGTTGAGTGGCAAACCCAACCGCATTTATCAGTTTACCTCAAAGGATGGTCATACCGGTTATTACAGCGCAGATGGCCATAGCGCCCAGAAAGCCCTGATGCGAACGCCCATTGACGGGGCCCGGCTATCATCGGGTTTCGGGCGTCGCAAACACCCAATCCTGGGCTATACGAAAATGCACAAAGGTGTCGATTTCGCAGCGCCACGTGGCACGCCCATTTATGCCGCCGGTAATGGCGTGATCAGCTATGCGGGCCGCAAAGGTGGTTATGGCAACTATATCCGTATTCGCCATAACGCCACCTATTCAACGGCCTACGCCCATATGAAGGGCTTTCGCAGGGGCATTCATAAAGGCGCGCGGGTCAATCAGGGCGATGTCATTGGTTATGTCGGGACCACCGGGCGATCAACCGGCCCGCATCTGCACTATGAAATCCTCAAGAATAACCGCCAGGCCAACCCACTGAGAATCAAGATGCCGTCGGGAGAGCAACTCAAGGGCGACCAGTTAGAGGCCTTCCTGAAAGCCAAAGATGCCATCGACGACGCCTATGCGGCGCTGCCCTCCGGCCCTCAGAAAACCGCCTCGGCTGAATAACCGAAGCCCCCACCCATGCCTCTTGATCTTGCCTTTACGGAAACCGGGAATGGACAAGCGGTCCTGATTGCCCATGGCCTGTTCGGCTGGAAACGCAACTGGGCGGGTATCGCCAAACCCCTCGGAGAGACGCACCGCGTTTTCACCATCGACATGCGCAATCACGGCGAATCGCCGCATGCTCCGGAAATGAGCTATCACGACATGGCGGCTGATATGGCCCGGTTCATTGAACAGAACGGGCTCGCCCCGCTGCCCGTCATCGGCCATTCCATGGGCGGAAAAGCCTCCATGGTTCTCGCCCTGACCCGGCCGGAACTGGTCGAACGCCTGCTGGTGCTCGATATCGCGCCCATCGACTACGCCCATGATTACAACGATTACATTGCCGCCATGCAGCGCATCGATTTGTCACAAGTCACCCGCCGCAGCGATATTGAACCGCTAATCGCCGCCGTTGCAGAAGATCGCAGCGTTCAGGCCTTTCTCATGCAGAATCTGGCCTCGGCCGAGACCGGCGGTTACCGCTGGCGGGTCAATCTGGATGCCATTGACCGACACATGGCCGATATCATGTCATTTCCCCAGTTCGATACGGGACTGGCTTATAACGGGACGGCCCTGTTTTTGGGCGGCGGGGACTCGGACCGACTGACGCCGCATGCCCAAACCGAAATCGACCGCCTGTTCCCGGCGGCCGAAATCGATTTTATTGCAGATGCCGGGCACTGGGTCCACGCAGATCAGCCGGAAGCTGTCCTCAAACGCTTCCAGACCTTTCTGGCATAACCCGGCTTCAGGCTGCAGCGGCCACCTCACCGTTAATCATCAAGCCTTTGTCATTGGCCGAAATATGGACGGTTTCGCCTTCATTGATCCGGCCTTCCAGAATCATTCCGGCCAACGGATTTTGCAGGCGTGACTGGATGACGCGCTTCAACGGCCGGGCCCCATAGACCGGATCATAACCTTCCTCGGCCAGACGCGCCCGGGCTGCGGCATCCAACTCAATGGAAATCCCCCGCCCTGCCAGCAGTTTATGCAGGCGCTTCAGCTGAATTTCGACAATGCCTTCCATATTCTCGCGGAACAGACGGTGGAACAGGATGATCTCGTCCAGCCGGTTGACGAATTCAGGCCGGAATGAGGCGCGGACCACTTCCATCACCTGATCGCGCACAGCGCCCGAGTCCTCGCCTTCCTTCTGATTGGCGAGAATGTTGCCGCCCAGATTGGAGGTCAGGATAATCACCGTATTCTTGAAGTCGATGGTCCGCCCCTGACCGTCCGTCAGACGGCCATCATCCAGGACCTGCAAAAGCACATTGAAAACGTCAGGATGCGCCTTTTCCACTTCATCAAACAGGATCACCTGATAGGGACGCCGACGGACCGCTTCCGTCAACGCGCCGCCTTCATCATAACCGACATACCCCGGCGGTGCGCCGATCAGCCGGGCAACGGCATGCTTTTCCATATATTCGGACATATCAATGCGGATCATCGCCTGTTCGTCGTCAAACATGAACTCGGCCAGAGCTTTCGCCAGTTCCGTCTTGCCGACGCCGGTCGGGCCCAGAAACAGGAAAGAGCCAATCGGCTGGTTCGGGTCCTGCATGCCTGCTCTCGACCTGCGAACGGCATTGGAGACAGCAACCAACGCTTCTTCCTGTCCGACCACCCGCTTGCGCAATCCTTCTTCCATGCCCAGCAGCTTGTCGCGCTCGCCTTGCAGCATCTTGTCGACAGGGATGCCGGTCCAGCGCGACACCACGTTAGCGATATGTTCAGACGTCACCGATTCCTCAACCATGCGCGAGGCTTCCGCCTGTTCCGCCTTGTGCAACCGCTCTTCAAGTTTCGGTATCAGGTCGTATTGAAGCTCGCTGGCTTCCTCAAGGCGGCCTTCGCGAATAGCGCGTTCAACCCCTTGCCGGGCGCGCTCAAGCTCTTCCTTGCCCTTGGTCGTATCGGCCAGCATGGACTTGTCGGCTTCCCATTGACCGGTCAAGTCCTCGGACTTGGCCTCAAGCTCATCCAGTTCGTCATTCAATCCCTCGAGACGTTTTTTCGACGCCTTGTCATCTTCCTTTTTCAAGGCTTCCCGCTCGATCTTCAACTGCATGATCTTGCGGTCCAGTTCGTCAATCTCTTCCGGCTTCGAATCGACTTCCATACGCACCCGGCTGCCGGCCTCATCCACCAGATCAATGGCTTTATCCGGCAAAAACCGGTCCGTGATATAGCGATCAGACAATGTCGCGGCCGAAACAAGGGCCGCATCCTTGATGCTCACGCCATGATGGAGTTCATATTTTTCCTTGATCCCACGCAGGATGGAAATGGTGTCCTCAACGGTCGGTTCGGAAACCAAAACCGGCTGGAAGCGCCGGGCGAGGGCCGCGTCTTTTTCCACGTGTTTGCGGTATTCATTTAATGTTGTCGCGCCCACGCAATGCAACTCACCGCGCGCCAGGGCAGGCTTGAGCAGGTTGGAGGCGTCCATGGAGCCTTCCGCGGCACCAGCGCCAACCAGCGTGTGCATTTCATCAATAAACAGAATGATTTGCCCGCTGGCCGCAGTGACTTCGGATAAAACGGCTTTTAGACGTTCTTCAAATTCGCCCCGGAACTTGGCCCCGGCGACCAGTGCGCCCAAATCCAAAACCATCAGTTTCTTGGATTTCAGATTCTCGGGCACATCTCCGGAAATAATGCGTTGCGCCAAGCCTTCGACAATCGCTGTTTTGCCGACACCCGGCTCGCCGATCAGCACCGGATTGTTTTTCGTGCGCCGCGACAAAACCTGAATGGTCCGGCGAATTTCTTCATCACGTCCAATAACCGGGTCTATCTTGCCATCCGCCGCTGCTTCCGTCAGGTCGCGTGCATATTTCTTGAGCGCATCATAGGACTTTTCCGCAGACGCACTGTCTGCCTTGCGACCCTTGCGGTGATCTTTGATCGCCGCATTCAGGTTTTGCGGCGTCACCCCGGCATCTTTCAATACGGTTGCGGTGGGTGTTCCCGTCGCCATGACAAGAGCTAGCAAAAGAATTTCGGCGCTGACAAAGCTGTCCTCATTTTTTTCAGCCAGCTTTTCCGCCTGCTCAAACAGACGCGCCGTATCCGGGGCCAGATAAACCTGTCCAGCACCCGAACCTTCAACTTTCGGCAATTTACGGAGTTCCGCATTAGCGGCCTCAAAGGCCCGCGCACTCTCCCCGCCGCAGGCATTGATCAATCCGCTGGCCAGACCTTCACGGTCTTCCAGCAGAACTTTCAACAAATGCAACGGTGACAGCTGTTGATGGTTTGACTTTATGGCAAGTGTTTGCGCGGCCTGAATAAACCCGCGCGAGCGTTCTGTGTAGTTTTCAAATTCCATTTTCTTCTTCCTCTGATGAGACCAAGTCCGAAGCCCCGCTATGCAGCAGCTCTGGATTTTCCTGTAAACGGAGGGTTCCTTGCATTGATATGTATCAAACTTTTGTTTCCGCAAGCACCATACGTGATCAAAAGCGACTTAACGCAACATTGACTTCACATCATGATCGGACAATGCTTCGCTTTATGATTATAGCAAAAAACATCTATCGCTACCCGATAAAAGGATTAAGCGCAGAGCCTTTGGCGAAAACCCTGTTAAAGGCCAGAGAGGGGATTGCCCATGACCGGCGGTTTGCTGTCGCCCCCGGCTCCACACAGCTCGGCCCCACAACAGGCAGCTGGATGGCGAAATCATTTTTCCTGATGTTGGCCCGCAACCCCAAACTGGCCCAGTTGCAGACCGAATATGACGAAAAGACAGAAACCTTGACCGTTCTCAGACGCGGCAAACAGGTATCTCGGGGCAAGCTGACCGACCCCATTGGGCGGACCATGCTAGAAGATTTTTTTGCTGCATTCATGGGTGAAGAAGCCCGGGGCCGCCCGAAGATTTTTGAAGCCGCGGAACACGAAGCCCTGACCGACCAGCCCCAGCCACTGGTTTCTCTGATCAACCTAGCCAGTGTTCGTGATATTGAACGGGTAACAAACTGCCCGCTTGATCCTCTCCGCTTTCGGGGCAACATATATTTTGAATGCGACACCCCGTGGCTTGAGAACAACTGGCTCGATCAAACCCTACAGATCGGAGAAGCCCATCTGAAGGTTGTCGCTCCCACAGGGCGGTGCGTCGCAACGCATGTCAACCCGGACACGGCTGAACGCGACGTAAATATCCTGAAAGCATTGCAAAGCGGATTCGGTCACACCAATTGCGGCATATTCGCAGAAGTGACGCAGGGCGGCCACATTCAGACAGGAGACGAAATTTCTCCTGTTAAGGAATAATCATCCCGACTTAAGCTTGAGCCACTTCCGCATCCGGTTTCGTTTCGGTAGATGGCTTTGCCCGCGGGCGACGGCGCCGAACTGGCTTTGCCTTTTCAACAGGCATGTCTTCACCGGCCTCGTCATTAGGCTCAATTGCATCCGTCAACAAATCCGCCTGAACCTCCGCTTGAACCGATGACTCGGTTTTTTCCGGCTCCTGTGAAACCGGAACATTTATAGGGCCCGGCATAATCGGCACATTAACCACTTCCGGCGTATTCTCGGCAACAGCCTGAAGCGGTTCTTGTTTACTTGATTCCGTTTCCGTGTTGCCTGAATTCGCGGCGTTATTTCCGGAAGGAGCGCTGTCTTGCTGTTGCTGATCGTTGGTATTTGATTCGCGACGCGGTTGTTGCTGTTGTTGAGGCGGCCCATCCACATTGACGACCCGGTAGTAATGTTCGGCAAACTGAAAATAGGCTTCTGCTGCAATACGATCGCCAGCAGATGTCGCATCCTGACCAAGCGCCTGGTATTTTTCCAGTATCTGCTGTGCCGTGCCACGAACTTTCCCATCCGGGCCATTGCTTTCATAGGAATTTCGGCCCCCGCCGCCCTGGCGCTTCTGGTTGTTGTTATTCGGGCGTGAGCGCGTTCTTCTATTCGAACTTGGTTTCATTTTTCTTCAATTTCCGGTTTTTTCCAGTCCCCAAACAACAAACTGCCTTAACATATCCGTTGCCACGGTTATTGACGGGGCACCCACCAAAGGTGCGTTTCCTCATCCACAAGGGGAAATTAAACAGGGATCTACATCGCCAATTCGATATTCGAAAACTTCGAATTTACGTATGGACCCGAGCAGCCCGAAAGCTGCGTCCAAAACGAGCTTAGTCGGGAACCCCCCTTATTCCAACAATTTTTTTATTTTTTATTTATGCAGGCCGGCGAAAGATCAAAACCCGATCGCGTCCGGCAATATCGGAGCAAACCGCTTCTTTTTGCAGGCCTGCAGCCTCACCGATTTTTGTTACCGCCACAGCCTGATCCGCGCCAATCTCCAACGCGACAAGGCTCGTCCCTGTCATGAATTCCGATATCCGCGCAAACAGTTGCCGATAGGCTTGTAAACCGTCTTCCCCGCCGGACAATGCGGTGCGCGGGTCGTAGTTTGCCACATCCGGATCGAGCCTTGCGATCTCCCCATCCGGAATATAGGGCGGGTTGGAGATAATCAGATCAAAAGGAGCTCGTTCCCTTTCGTCCACCCCGTCAAACCAGTTCCCTTGGGTAAACCGGACCCGGCCCTGTATGTCGTGCGCCTCGGCATTTTCTCGGGCAACGCTCAGCGCCTGTTTGCTCAGGTCTATGCCAAGTCCCGTTGCCGCTTTCAGTTCCGACAACAGAGCCAACAGCAAACACCCACTACCAGTTCCCAGATCGAGGACCCTCAGCGCCGCATTTCGATCCGGCACGCGTGCCAAAACCGCCTCCACCAGGGTTTCCGAATCCGGGCGTGGCACCAGTGTGCTGTCATCAACCTTGAAATTCAGGCTCCAGAATTCACGGGTACCAACAATGCGGGCAACCGGCTCGTGCGCCATTCGGCGCGCCACGAGACGTTCCAATTCCGCAAACTGTGTGGCTGTAAGGCGCGTTTCAGGATGCGAAAAAATACGCTCAGGACCGACCCCAAGCACATGCGACAGCAGCAGGCGGGCGTCGAGGCGCGGGTTGTCGACGTCCTTATCCTGCAAGAGCTTGTGAACCCGCACAATGGCTTCACCAACGGTGCTGCTGTTGTTCTGGTTCAACTGATCTCAGCCAGCTTTTGCGCCTGGTCTTCGGTAATCAAAGCATCCACCACGACATCCAGATCGCCGTTCAAAATGCTGTCCAACTGATGCAGGGTCAGGCCAATACGATGGTCCGTGACCCGGCGGTCCGGGAAGTTGTAGGTACGGATGCGTTCCGAACGATCACCGGAACCTACCTGACTGCGCCGGGCCGCGGCCCGTTCATCATCGAGTTTTTGCCGCTGCTGTTCATAAATGCGGGCGCGCAGGACCCGCATGCCTTTGGCCTTGTTCTTGTGCTGCGATTTTTCATCCTGCTGCGAAACGACAATCCCTGTCGGCAAGTGAGTAATACGTACGGCGGAATCCGTGGTATTCACCGATTGCCCGCCGGGACCACTGGCCCGAAATACATCAATACGTAAATCCTTTTCCTCAATCTGAACGTCAACTTCTTCAGCTTCCGGCATCACGGCAACAGTGGCGGCCGAGGTGTGAATGCGCCCGCCCGATTCCGTGACCGGAACCCGCTGCACCCGGTGGACGCCGGATTCATACTTGAGCCGGGCAAACACGTCTTTTCCGGCAATTGAGGCGACCACTTCCTTAAGCCCACCAATCCCGATCTCGTTCATGCTCATGATTTCGAGTTTCCAGCCGCGCGTTTCTGCATATCTCTGGTACATGCGAAACAGATCGGCGGCAAACAAAGCGGCTTCATCGCCGCCAGTGCCAGCCCGCACCTCAAGGATTGCGTTTTTCGAATCCGCTTCGTCCTTGGGCAATAACATAAGCTGAACCTTGCGGGCCAGTTCCGGAATTTTCGCTTGCAGTTCCCGATGCTCATCTTCCGCCATCTCACGCATTTCCGAATCGCTGTCGGGATCGTTCATCATCGCCTGCAAGTCATCCAGCTCGGCCTGAGCGTTGCGCATTTCGTTTATGCTTTCGACAATCGGCGACAGATCCGAATATTCACGTGACATTTTCACAAACTCATCTGCAGACGGCGGCGAATTCGACGACATCAAACTTGAAAGTTCCTCATGCCGGGCCAGAACCCGGGTCAGGTTTTCTTCTAAACTCACCTTAATCCTCCTTTTTGTTGTCGTTGGTTTCGGTGGTTGAATTGAGATCAAACAGTTTCTGCAGAATGGCCTCGGCCTTTGCAATCTCACCGGCGTCCCGGGCTGCCAGGTCCCGCAAAACCAGCGATGGGTGATGGAGAAGCCGGGCGATAAGCAGTTCCGTTACCCGCGCCGCATCACCGGGGTTTTCCCTGAGCACCATCTGACGGGTTTCTTCAAAAGAAGCGCGCAGCCGGGTCAGGGCGGGAACGGCTTCGCGTGACGCATGGTCCAGCAAATAAGCCGCAACGTCTTCATCGATCATCCGCCACGCTATATCTGCTTCGGCTTCCCGGTTTGTCCGCCCTTGCAGGGCGACCCGTTCGAGATCGGCCAGTTCGTACAAAAAAGCATTATCGATCCGGTTCACAGCGGGTTCCACATCGCCGGGAATGGCCGTATCAATAATCAGTTGCGGGCGTCGCCGTCGGGCTTTGAGCGCCGCATGCACCATATCACTGCTCAGGCTATGGCGGCGGCTGCCCATGGCGCAAATGACAATATCCGCCTCCGCCAGCGCTTCCGCCAGCTTGTCATAGGATGAGATGTGGCAATCAAGCCGCAAGGCAAGGGGCTCGACGCGGACAACATTGGGGTGACTGAGGGTCACTCCCTTAACGCCTTTATCCCGAAATTGCCGAGCCATCAACTCACCCATTTCACCGGCCCCAATCATCGTAACAAAGAGCCGCGACAGATCGCCGTGCAGCTCGCGGGCGATTTCACAAGCGGCAGAGGCGATGGATACCGGTCGCTCGCCAATTGCCGTTTCCGTCCGCACCCGTTTGGCCGCGCCATAAGCCGCCTGCAACAAGGCCTCAAACGGACCCTGGATCATTCCTGCATCCTTGGCCATCCGGTGGGCAGCTTTGACCTGACCGAAAACCTGCGGCTCTCCGACAACAAGGCTATCAAGCGATGCCGTTACAGCAAAAATATGGCGCACCGCATCGGGGCCGCTATGCAGATAAAACACACCGGCAAGGTTTTCTTCGGAAATGTCTCCATGCTCAGCAAAAAGGCTCGAAACCAACGGCAGAATATCTTGCGGTTCAGGATGAACACCCTGCACCTCTACCCGGTCACAGGTTGCCAGAACAAGCGCATCGGCAATGCCGAGAGCGGACAATTGTTTCAGGAACCCGGGCACCTCTGCATCTTCCACGAACAGACGGTCGCGCAGGCCCAAGCCGCTGGTCCGGTGATTGGCGCCAATTACAAAAGGGCGACCCTTTACGGGCTCTGGGGTTGCCATGATGACCCGCTAACGGTAGCGGGCGAGGTGGTCCTCAAGAGAGGTCAACGGAGCTTCAGATTGCTCGCCCGTTTCCATATCGCGCAGGGTCACAATGCCCTTCGCCAGTTCATCTTCGCCAATAAGAATAACCGCGATCGCATCCGCTTTGTTGGCCCGATTAAGGCGTTTTTTCACATTTCCGGAAAACCCGAGATCGACCGTAAAACCTGATTTTCGTAGGCGTTGTGTGAGCACAAGGGCCTCGCCCTGCTGATCCCCGGCCACAGGGATCACGACAATCGGCTGCGGCGCTTTCGGCGCATCGCCAACCATCATCGACAGGCGCTCAACGCCCGCCGCCCAACCGATACCCGGAGTGGACGGCCCACCCATGGTTTCGACTAATCCGTCATAACGTCCACCGGCCAGAACCGCACTTTGCGCGCCTAGAGTTTCAGTCGTAAACTCAAAAGCCGTATGGCAGTAATAATCCATGCCCCGAACCAGATGCGGCTCGACCTGATAGGCAATCCCGATGCTTGTCAGGCCGTCTTTCACCTGCTCGAAAAAATCTTCCGACAGGGCGTTCAGGCTGGCGTTCATCAATGGCGCATTTTCGACAACAACCCGATCATCCTTGTCCTTGGAATCCAGTATGCGCAGAGGATTGCGCTCCAACCGAACGAGGCTTTCTTCCGACAGTTTGTCTCGGTAATCGTTGAAGTACTCAACCAGTTGCGCCCGATAGGCCTGCCGGCTTTCCGTGTCGCCCAATGTATTGAGCTCCAGCGTCACCCGGTCAGAAAGCCCCAGCGCATCCAGAATATGCGCACCCAACGCAATCACCTCGATATCAGCAAGCGGATCGGCAACGCCCAGAATCTCGGCGTCAATCTGGTGAAACTGGCGCTGGCGGCCTTTTTGCGGGCGCTCGTGACGGAACATAGGGCCCCGACAAAAGACTTTCAGCGGCAATTGCTGGATCATGCCGTTGGACATGAACATCCGGCAGATCCCGGCCGTGTATTCCGGCCTCAGGGTGATGCTCTCACCGTTGCGGTCCTCGAAGGTGTACATCTCCTTGGTCACGATATCGGAGGTATCGCCCAGAGTACGCGCAAACACATCGGTAAACTCAAAAATCGGCGTTGAATGTTCCTGGTAGCCATAGCGTGCCGCAATCTCAAAGGCGGTTTCCGTCACCAGCCGATACAGGCGGTGATCTTCGGCCAGAATGTCATGGGTGCCGCGAACGGGCTGGAGCGATGCCATTGATGCGGTTCCTGCTATTCGGCGGCGGCGGAAGACGAGCCATCACGGCGCGGATAGCGTTTGGCAATATAAGCATCGACGATCTGCTGGAATTCTTCCGCGATTCCCGCCCCACGCAGGGTATGGGCTTTCTCGCCGTCAATGAACACAGGCGCCGTCGGCTGCTCGCCGGTGCCGGGCAGGCTGATCCCGATATCGGCATGTTTGCTTTCGCCGGGGCCGTTCACAATACAGCCCATGACCGCCAGATTGAGATCTTCCACGCCCTCATAGGTTTCACGCCAGACCGGCATCTGGTTGCGCACATAGCTCTGAATTTTCTCGGCCAGTTCCTGAAAGACCGTCGATGTCGTACGCCCGCATCCGGGACAGGCCGTAACCAAGGGAACGAATGAGCGCAGGCCCATAGTTTGCAGAATTTCCTGAGCGACAATAACTTCACGGGTGCGGTCACCACCAGGTTCCGGCGTCAGCGAAACACGAATGGTGTCGCCAATGCCCTGCTGCAGCAAAACCCCCATGGCCGCCGTCGAGGCGACAATGCCCTTCGAGCCCATTCCGGCTTCGGTCAGCCCCAGATGCAAGGCGTATTCACAACGTTCCGCCAATCCCTGATAAACCGAGATCAGCGCCTGCACTTCGCTGACTTTACAGGACAGAATGATTTTATCTTTTGACAAGCCCAGCTCTTCGGCGCGCTTGGCGCTGCTGATGGCCGAGACAATCAGGGCTTCCTGGGTGATTTCCGCCGCATCCTTCGGGTTTTCCAGCTTGGCATTCTCATCCATCATGGAAACCACCAGTTCCTGATTGAGACTGCCCCAGTTGACGCCAATGCGCACCGGCTTGTCGTATTTCAGGGCGGTTTCAATCATCGAGCTGAACTGCGTATCACGCTTTTGTTTGAAACCGACATTTCCCGGATTAATTCGGTATTTGGCAAGGGCTTCCGCACAGGCTGGGTTTTCACTCAGCAGCTTGTGGCCAATATAATGGAAATCGCCAACCAGCGGCACCTGTATATTCATCTGCTCTAGCCGCTCACGGATATGCGGAACCGCTTCGGCGGCTTCCTGACGGTCGACGGTGATGCGTACAATCTCGGAACCGGCACGTGCCAGAGCCGCAACCTGTTGCGCAGTACCTTCGACATCCGCCGTATCGGTGTTGGTCATCGACTGAACAACGATAGGTGACCCACCGCCAATGCTAACGCCCCCAACGCGCACCGGCACGGTCATTTTCCGCTTAATAAGGTTTCGAACTGTCGACATGACCCTGGGTCCTATTTGTCAGACGGGCGTTAAGCCACAACGCAGATTACAGATTTAAACGGGTTTTGACCTATTGCCCTTGGCCGGTCAATCATCAATATCATTCGCAACGGCCTTAATTCTTAATTCTCAACAGCCGTTCCCGCCTTCAGGCGGTCGGCTTCTAGCGTCACGCTGCGCCGGACAACCCCGGCCCCCCCGATGGATGGCACCACTTCCCCGTCAACAACAATCTCCAATGCGCCGGCATTTCCTGTCAACAGGACAAGCCCAGGCTGATTGGGAACGTCATAGTGATCCCCGGCACTCAACAGGCGCGTAATCAGCATTTTGTTGGCGACATCATCGCGCACCTGAATCCAGCTGTTGTTTTTGGCATTAATCGTGATCCGTATTTCGTCATCCGCAACAGGAGCTGGCGCGCTCGGAACCGCTGCCGTCTCGGTAACGGCAGAAACCGGGGCCTCTATCGCTTCCTGTGCAGGAGCTGGCGGAGGCGGTGCCGGCTCGACAACAGGAGCCGGTTCTGTCTCGGTGATAATAGGCGTTGCGGAGACTTCGGATTCTGCCACATCTTCGGCTTCCGCTTCAGGTTCCGCTGCTGTGGGGGCTTCCACCGGCGCGCTTTCGGCAACGGCAGATGCGGCCTCTGCAGCGGAATCCTCAGATGGTGTTGGTGCTGGTGTCACTTCCGGTTCGCTTGGCGTAGCGGCGACAGGTGTCGGTGCCGGAGCTGCTACTTGCGGAGTTGGGGCGGTATTTTCACGCGCCTCCGGTTCCGCAGGAACGGCCGCGACGGTAACCGGCGCGCTGCTATCGGGTTCCGGGGTCGGTTCCACATCAGCCACAGCGGGTTCCAACTCGCCCACAGGTTTTTCTTCAACCACCGGCTCCGGAGATGACGGCGAAGTTGTTGTCGCCGAAGGCGCCGCCGCATCGGGCATTGGCGCAGGTGTATCCGTTTGCGCCTCTGCTTGTGTTTGAGGCGCTGTCTGATCCGATGTCGCCGCCGCTGATTCTGCATTTTCGCTGGCGGCTTCCAGTGCAGGCTTCGCCACGGACGTTTCGGTAGTCATAGCGGTTGACGGTTCTGCCGGGCTTTCATTGTCAACCGATGACTCGTCGGATTCTGAAGATTCGATTGCCCCGGTATCCGGCTCAGTGGATGCGGCGTCCGGCGTTTCAGAAGACGTCGGCGCCGTTTTTTCATCTTCCAGAAGATTGGAGAACTGTTCACCGACGGGGCTCACCAATTCGGCAAAGAATCCATCTTTTGTTGTACTCAGATACCATCCGCCATAAGCCAAAACAGCAACAACGATCCCGACAAAAACAACAGCACCACCGGGAATTCCGGTTTCCGGGACAGGTGTCGGAAAACTCAGTTTCTGGTCAGCGCCTCCGTCAATGGTTTCCGCCTTGAATCGGCGCACCACTTCTTCACTATCGAGGCCCAGATGCTCGGCATAGGCCCGAATGAAACCAACCGCATAGGTAGCGCCAGGCAATTCCCTGTAACGTCCCGCTTCAATGGCCGCCAGATAAGGCAAACGGATACGTAACATCATGGCGACGTCCGGCAAGTCTTCGCCCAAACGCTGGCGCGAAGCCTGGAGCAACGCGCCGACATGGCTGTTACTGGTTTCTCGTTCCTTGTTGTCTTCAGACGGAGCCGCCATATTTACGTCCATTTATTCAAAAGTCATGAAAAGTTAGCGATCAATTCGTATCCAGACGAACCTTGTTTTGCCGGTTCCGGCAAAAAACAAACACGGAAGTGACATGCGAGTGATCGCTCGACATGCCTCCAATTACAGCAAAAAACCGCCGTGCGACTGCTCGTAAGATTGCCGATTTTTTGTGTAATTACAAGAGATAATGGGCAAATTATCGTTTCGGCAGCGGCGAGCTGACGCTGTGGAATCCATGCCTATCGGCGTTTGGCGCAGCCCACTGTCTAAATCCGCAGACCGTGCGCTTTTGCGATCTCCGTCAGGGACTCGCGCAGAGAATGTTCAGGGCTGTTCAGCAAGTCATCAACAGACGTCTTTAAAGCCCCTATATCCATATCCAGAATCATTTCCTTAACCGGACCAAGACTTGCCCCGGACATGGAAAGACGCCGAAAACCGATAGC
This sequence comes from Rhodospirillales bacterium, assembly GCA_048262255.1. GTDB lineage: Bacteria > Pseudomonadota > Alphaproteobacteria > Rhodospirillales > Casp-alpha2 > JABMNT01. The sequence goes on from JBLXFH010000001.1 coordinate 15,195, forward strand.
GATCAGAGCCATAGCCTCAAGCGGTCGGCCAGCCATTTCACCACAAAGACTGACCGCAACATTGAACTCGTTGCAGGTTTTGACAATGTTTTCGAGAAATTTAAGAACAATTGGCGACAAGGAATCATAACGTTCTGCCAGGCGCGGGTTGCCCCGGTCGCTGGCGAACAGGAATTGGCACAGATCGTTGCTGCCAACAGAAACAAAATCGACCAGATTACAAAGGGCTGGCAACTGAAACGCCAGACTTGGCACTTCCAGCATGACACCAACCTCGACTTTTGCCGGTAACCGGGCACCGCGATCCTTTTCCCGGGCCAGTTCAAGGTCCAGGAGTTTTCGTGCTCCGGCAAATTCCGCCACTTCGGCAACCATCGGAAACATTACATACAAATCCCGACCTGCGGCAGCGCGTATCAAAGCCCGTAACTGTCGGCGCAACAAAGCCGGATGATCAAGCCCGACGCGAATGGCCCGCCAGCCCATGGAGGGGTTGTCCTCGCTCCCCGACTCCCAATAAGGCAGAACTTTATCGCCACCAATATCGAGTGTGCGAAAGACAACGGGTTTACCCTCTGACTTGTCGATAACCTGTTTGTAGAGCCGCGTTTGTTCGTCCACACCGGGAAATTTCGCCCGCACCATGAACGGGATTTCCGTCCGATACAGGCCAATTCCTTTGGCCCCGGACTCCTTCAGATGCACCAGATCATTCATCAACCCGGCATTAATCAACAAGCTGATTTCAGCGCCATCTTTTGAAACGGCCGGCTTGTCAACAAGGGCAGCATAGCGCTCCTTTTGCTTTTCAAAGGCTTCCAGGCTTTCCTTATAGGCATTGCGCGCAGCACGGCCCGGACGAATGAGAATTTGCCCATGGTTGGCATCGACAATAATGCGATCGCGTTCATTGATCCGCGACAGCACGTCCTCCGCCCGGCCGATTACCGGAATCCCCATGGCGCGGGCGACAATGGCGACATGGCTTGTTGGCGAACCTTCTTCGAGAATAAGCCCCTTCAACTTCGATGCGTCATAATCCAGCAGCTGGGCCGGCCCCATGGAATGGGCAATCAAAATCGCTTCATCGGGCATGTCTTTGGCCAGTTGCAGTCCCGTCTCGCCCATCAGATGGGTCATCAGCCGGTGTGCCAAATCATCCAGATCGTGAACCCGTTCGCGCAGGTAAGGGTCCGTTGTCTGGGCCATACGGGCCCGAATTCCGCTTTGCACCTTCTGCACGGCGGCTTCTGCCGAAAGCCCTGTATTGATGGCTTCCTCTATGCGTTTCAGCCAACCCGCGTCTTCCGCAATCAGGCGATAGGTTTCCAGCACTTCCTTGTGCTCGCCGCTTTTTGCAATCGTCGCATCGGCCAGCATGGCATCAAGGGCGCCGTGCATGTCGCCAAAAGCCCGTTCCAGCCGGTCAAGCTCAACAGCCGGGTCATCGGCGACCATTTTTTCAATATTGATACGAGGTGAATGGAAATGCGCCCGGCCCATGCCCAGCCCGGCGCTGAGCAGCACCCCTTCAAGCCGCAAGGGTTTCCGCGATTGCTCATCGAGCGTTACCGCATCGCTTTTTTCACCCTGCGTGCCGCCAGCGATGAGTTCGGCCAAGACCATGGCGACGGTTTGCAGGGTCTCGACTTCTTCGTCGGCGTAATCGCGCTGGGTCCGGTTCTGGACGTCCAAAACCCCGATTACGCGACCACCGCGCAAAATCGGAACCCCCATCAGGGAACTGTAGATTGCCTCTCCCGTTTCCGGGCGAAAAGCGAAATTGGGGTGGGCCTGCGCATCAGCCAGTGCGAATGGACGTCCAGCTGCCGCGATGTCGCCAACAATACCTTCGCCAATCATCAGCGAGGTCGTGTGAACAGCTGACGGTTTCAGGCCTTCTGACGAATAGAGTTCCAGACGATCACCGGGGCGGCGGATGTAAATGGAGCAGACTTCAGCAACCATGTAGGTCGCAATGATTTTCGTAATTTGGTCGAATTGCGCTTGGTTTTCACCGGCGCTGGCCATGACGTCACGCACCCGGGCCAGTAACTGCCGGGGTTCCGAGACAAGCGATCCTCTGAAACCAGGGGCCGGGCCGTCCGCCATAGAATTCGTCTCCCCCAAGAAGCTTTAATCACCAAAATCTAAGCGCTTTCACCGGCACTCGACAAATCATTTAACATATAGATGGTCTGTTTTCAGGCGGCGTCCAGCCCATAAGCTGTATGCAGGGCGCGTAAAGCCAGTTCCGTGTACTGTTCGTCGATCAGAACACTGACTTTGATTTCCGAGGTGGAAATAACCTGAATGTTGATGCCCTTTTCGGCCAAAGTCGCAAACATCCGCTGCGCCACGCCGGCATGGCTGCGCATCCCCACACCAACCACTGAGACTTTGACAACATTGGCATCGGAATGCAGATTCTCATAACCGATTTCCGCACTGTGCTTCTCGATCGTCTCGACAGCCCGGTTCAGGTCGGCCTGTGCTACGGTAAAGGTCAAATCCGTAGCCTTGCCGCCTACGGACTGGTTTTGCACGATCATATCCACATTGACGCTGGCATCGGACAACGGGCCAAAAATGGCCGCCGCGACACCCGGTTTGTCCGACACATGCACCAACGTGATCTTGGCTTCGTCCCGGCTGTAGGCGATACCACTTACGAGTTCCTTTTCCACGATTTCTTCCTCATCGACAACTAGAGTTCCGGGCTCATCCTTGAAGGTGGACAAGACCTGTAAGCGCTGACCATGCTTCATGGCCATTTCAACGGCCCGCGTCTGCAAGACTTTAGCACCAAGCGACGCCATTTCGAGCATCTCTTCGTAGGTGATTTTATCAAGCTTGCGGGCTTTCGTCACAATCCGGGGGTCGGTGGTATAAACCCCGTCCACATCGGTATAGATATCACAGCGGTCCGCCCCCAGCGCCGCGGCCAGCGCGACCGCACTGGTATCAGAACCGCCGCGTCCCAAGGTGGTAATGCGGTTATTCGGGCTGATTCCCTGAAAGCCGGCAACAACCGGAACTTCGCCGGTTTTCATCCGGCGGTCCAGTTCCTGTGCATCGATTTTTTCAATGCGGGCCTTGCCATGCACGTCATCCGTGCGGACAGGCACCTGCCATCCCATCCATGAGCGGGCCGAAATACCCAGATCCTGCAGCGCCAGAGCCAACAGCCCAATAGTCACCTGCTCTCCCGTTGCGACCACGGCGTCATATTCGCGGGCATCATAAAGACCGCCCATTTGCCCAACCAGATCGACCAGCCGGTTGGTCTCGCCAGACATGGCAGACAGCACCACCGCCACCTCGTTACCGCGCTCGACTTCGGCTTTCACCTTCAGCGCAACGTTCTTTATGCGGTCAACATCCCCAACGGATGTGCCGCCAAACTTTTGTACAATACGTGCCATTGTTTTGTTTTCCGCAGTACTTGTCTCTCAGCAAGATGGCCAAAGCGCATCTATTCTTTTTTATCCTGTTTTACGGGTTGCCCGACAGGCGGCGCATACATACTCTATCGCCAGAGTTGGAGCAACCCTGCCTGGCGGAGAAGTGGAAATGGCAATTGGACAAGCGGAAACAAACGGAACGGCATCCCAAGAGGACGTTGCGCGGTTTACCTCCATCGCCGAAAGCTGGTGGGACCCGGACAGCGCCTTTGCCCCTCTGCATGCCATAAATCCACTGCGTCTCTCCTATATCCGGAGTCATTTGTGCCAGCACTTCAAACGCGACGAGGCTGCCGATCAGCCTCTGGACGGATTGACCATATTGGATATCGGTTGCGGAGGCGGCCTGTTATGTGAGCCTCTGGCCCGGCTGGGAGCTACCGTGACCGGGATTGATGCCGGTTACGAAAATATTGAAGTGGCGACAGAACATGCTGAAGCCATGGACCTCAAAATCACCTACCGCCATGTCCTGCCTGAGCAATTTGAACGGGAAAAAGGACGCTATGATGTGGTCATCAACATGGAAGTCATTGAACATGTGAGCGATGTGACGGCGTTTCTGCAATCTTCCGCAGCACTGGTGCGTCCCGGTGGGGCCATGGTTTTATCGACCCTCAACCGTACGCTCAAATCATTGGCGCTGGCGAAAATCGGCGCCGAATACATATTACGCTGGGTGCCTGCGGGAACACACAACTGGCGGCAATTCGTTCAGCCTTCGGAATTGGCGGCCGGACTGCGACCAAACGGGGTGGAAATTGAGGATTTGCGGGGCATGATCTATAACCCGCTTAATGGTCAGTGGCAGTTAAGCCGCGATCTCGCTGTAAATTATCTGGCTTTTGCCGTGAAGGCTGATGATTAGAGTGGAGGTGCTTTAGTCGTTCCGGCGGGTCGATGGCAGGCGGTAAAACTCAACACCTTCTTCATCCAGTTCACTGGCCTCTTCTTCGGTTGCTGTGCCCATAATGCCCCGCTGCTCGGCTTCTCCGTAATGAATGCGTTTGGCTTCTTCAGCAAAGCTCGCACCCACGTTGTCGCAGTTCTCCTCAACATGGTTGCGAATGGCCGTAACCGCTTCCAGAATCTTCTCGGCAACCTCATGCGCCCGCACTTCGGCATCGCCGTGCTCTTGTGGCTGCACCGATTTGGACCGGGACGAAGAGATGTTTGGAGACATAACGGATTTTGAAACAGAAATATCACCACAATGCGGGCAATCGACATCTCCGCCTTTGACCTGTTCATCATATGTTGAACTGTCACGGAACCAGGCTTCAAACTCATGCCCGTTTGAACAATGGAGCTGATAGACAATCATGACCGCACGATCCATCTTCTAAAAAACAATACCAAACGCGCTTACAACTCGTGTAAACCATGCCTTATACAACAAATAGTCCAAAACGGTTAATAAATGCAAAACGAAATTGATCCCGACAAAACTTCCCGCCATTTACGAATAAGCGAGCCATCACCCTGGATTGACCGGTTTTCGGCCTTGGCGCCAAAAGGTTTGCCTGTATTGGACCTTGCTGCCGGTGGTGGTCGGCACACACGTGTCTTTCTCCGCCAAGGTTATGACGTTACGGCCATCGACAAAAACACCAGTGCTCTGGAAACGCTTACTGATCAGGACAACTTCGAGATCATTGCTTTTGACATGGAAACCGATGCCCCCGTGTTTACCAGAAACGGTCCACTGGCCGGAAGGCAGTTTGGCGCTATTGTTGTTGTCAATTACCTTTACCGGCCTTTGATGCCCGCTCTGCTTGAGGCTCTCATGCCGGGAGGGCTGTTTCTGTATGAGACGTTTGCGCTTGGCAATGAGGCCTATTCAAGACCGCGCAATCCCGATCATCTGCTCAAATCCGGCGAATTGCTGGACCTCGTCATGCCGCACATGCAAATTGTCGCCTACGAACATGGCTTGGTTGAGAACGACGATTTACCCGGCGTCAAGCAGCGCCTGTGCGCCGTTAAGGATTTGGGTTCTAGCCTCAGGGAAGATGGTGAGCCGCCCGCGCACCGGCTGTAATTCCCTCAGGAAAAAACCCGGTCGTGGCTGAGCGAGGGAATTTTGCGGCGCACCTCATCCACCTGAGCCGGGTCGATCTCGGCAATGACAAAACCGTTTTCCGTCCCCCCATCACAGAGAACCTCTCCCCACGGGTCGACAATCAGCGAATGCCCATAGGTCATGCGCCCGCTGCCATGTTCACCGCACTGCGCCGAGGCAAAAACAAAACAGCCGTTTTCGATGGCCCGTGCCCGCAACAAGATATGCCAATGTGCTTTACCCGATGGCCGGGCAAAGGCCGATGGGACCGATAAAAAGCGCGCGCCGTCCTGTGCCAGTTGCCGATATAAATGCGGGAACCGCAGATCGTAACAAACCGTCATGCCCAACGGCCCCCAGGGCATTTCGGCCAGCACCGCTTCCGATCCTGGCTCGTAGGCTTTAGACTCGAGGTAGCGCTCCCCCTCCCCAAGATCGACATCAAACAGATGGATCTTGGTGTAGCGGTTACAGACATTGCCTTCGTCATCAATCAGAAACGAGCGGTTGGCAAATTTCGGATGGTCTTTTTCATCAATGGCCGTTTCATGCCTGAGCACCATGGAGCCAATCGACAGCCAGATTTTCAGCTCAGCCGCCAGCTTGCAAAACGCCTGCAGGGACGTATCCAGAGCTTCGTATGTCACCTTTTCAGAAAGCGCCTTGCGGTCCATATCAAGCACATTGGTGACTTCCGGCGTCAGGATCAGCGATGCGCCTGAGGCGTGGGCATCACGAATCAAAGCGCTGACCTGCGCCATATTCGCCTCGATATCAGGACCAGAGGTTGGCTGGATACAGGCAACTTTGAATTTTTGGCTCATCGTGAAAGGCTTTCAGGTTGATACTGTTTAGCTTGCGATGCCCAGTTTTTGGTCAAGCGTTCCCTGACTGTCGAGCCTGTAAATGCCGTCGCAGTCGCCGATATGTTCGCCATCGACAAAAACCTGCGGAACGGTCCGGCTGCCCGATTTTTCCGTCATTTCGCGTCGCTTCGAGGCGTCCATGGTGACGTCGATTTCCGTAAAATCAACGTTCTTGCTGCTCAGCAGCCCTTTCGCCCGATGACAATAGGGGCAAAAGGCAGTGGTATAAATCACAACATCGGCCAAAGGTTCAGTTCCTTATCGTTTGAATTGGGTCTTCATCCGGCTGCGACAAACATAGGAAATTAACAGAATAAATAAAGGCCTGAGATGATTATTAAACCGCCCCCAGAGGCGCAGCGACGTTGAAAGGTCGTGGTTTGGCATGCAGATGCTCGACCAGAACAGCCCCCAGACGCTGCGCAGCCGGCAACGCATCTTTGCGGACGCGGACCGAAAACTCAGCCTCGGGAAGGGCTGGCAAAGCCATGGATTTCGGCGCTGCGACAAGCCCTTTGCCCAACCAGCGGGGGGTACGCGCCGTCACCGCCAGCCCGGCCTTTACGGAAGCTATTATTCCGGCCAGGCTCGGACTTGTCACGGCGATGCGATAAGGATTCTCCCTTTCATCCAAAGCCGTAATGGCGGCTTCCCGAAAGCCGCAGGGCGCATCCAGAACCGCCAGCGGTAGCGCATCTTTGGGAAATGCAGAGACACCCTGCTCCGCACACAGCCAGATCATGGGCTCACGCACAACGGCCACTTCATCCATTTCGACCGCGCTTCGCATTGCCAGCAGAACGTCGATACGGCGGGCACGAAAATCTTCGCTCAGATCGCCGCTCCGACCAACCCGCACATCCAGGCGCACACGCGGATGGGTTCGGGCGAAATCATTGAGGATGGCAGGCAAGGCATCGTCCGTAAAATCCTGGGTCATTCCCAATCCCGCGTTACCATTCGTAACCACTCCAGCAAGGCTCAGCATAGCTTCGCGTTCTGCCGCCAGCATCCGCCGAGCATGCCCGACAAGGCGTTCTCCGGCTTCCGTCAATACGCGCCGCCGCCCGACGGCCTCCAGTAACGGCACTTCGGCAATCTCGCCAAGGCGCTGCATTTGGGCGGTAACGGCGGGCGCGGTGCGACCAACAATTTCCGCTGTGCGCGCCAGCGTGCCCGTATCGGCAAAAGCGACAAGGGTTTCCAATAAGTCTGTACCAAAATGCTTCATTATTCAATTTTATCTAATTACTAATCAAAAACAATTCAATTTTAATAATCTTTCGGTTTTGCCAGAGTGTTTCCATTGACGCCACGAACCAATCCGAAAGGAAACATCATGCCGCTTTTATCCGTTGCCGTAACCGGCCAGCCTGATCCGCAACGCTCCGCCGCCCTTGCCGATATCCTGACCGATCTAACCAACCAGCATCTTGGCAAGAAACCGGCCCTGACTGCCGTCGCCATCCATTATCTCGACCCGGACCATTGGGCCGTTGGCGGAAAACCCCTCAGCAAACAAAATGCGAACAGTTTTTCCCTGACCATTCGGGTCACACAGGGAACCAACACCAAACCCCAGTACGATGCCTACATCGACGCCGTATTCGCGGCCCTTTCGGACCTGATGGGGTCTGTCCGGGATGAGAGTTACATCATCATTGAGGAAATCCCGGCTGCGGCGTGGGGATTTGGGGGACGGACACAGGAACACAGATATATTTCGGGTCAGGTCACCAGCGCCGCTTAATCGGACCGTCGTCAATCCTGCCGGCGCAACGATGACGGAGGCCTGTTGTAAACGGCCTTAAACGCATCATTAAAGCGCCGTACGCTTTTAAAGCCCGCAGCAAAAGCGATTTCGGCAATCGGCAGATTGGTCTCGTCAATCATTCGTTTTGCCCTTTGCACACGGCGGGTTGCGGCGACTTGCGCAGGACTGGCCCCGACATGCTTTGCAAATAACCGTGACAAATGACGGGGCCCGACACCAAGCCGCTCGGTCAGCTCCTCCAGTCCGGCATGATCAAGAAATCCGTCATCGATCAAGCGCAGGGCACAGCCTACGGTGGTAGCCGTGCCTTTCCATGCCGGACTACCCTGCGCCGTTTCCGGTCGGCAGCGCAAACACGGCCGAAACCCCGCCTGTTCGGCAGCAGCGGCAGACGGGTAGAATGAAACATTCGTCGACTTAGCCGGACGCACGGGACAGACCGGGCGGCAATAGATGCGGGTGGTCCGCACACCTGTGAAGAACAGTCCGTCATAGGCGACATCACGCGCCAAACGGGCACGCTCACAAACTTCCGGGTCCAGGACGAGTACGGATTCAGCTTTCATGGCCAAACATTATCACCGATGCCGGCCTGCCCACTAGCCGGAATCGGACCTGATCGGGGGATGGAGTCCGTATCCGGCCAGACAACCCGGCAATGGAATGCAAAAAGCGGCCATCACATCCAGGAGATTTATATTGAAAACCAATGACTATAATCCGCTGCGAGAAACTGCCTTGCTTGTCACCCTGGCTTTTCTATGGGGCAGTTCTTTTACCTTGATCAAGGTCGCCGTCGAAGACATTCCTCCTGCCACCATCGTTCTTGCGCGGCTTTTCATCGGCACGGCGCTGCTCATGCTCCTCGTGCGGCTTCAGGGGATTTCCCTGCCGAAAATCCCGGCTCTTTGGGGGGGCTTCTTCATTCAGGGAATTCTGCAAAGTGCGCTGCCGTTCACCCTCATCAGCTGGGGCGAACAACATATTGATAGCGGCCTGGCTGGCCTCCTTAATTCAACGCCGCCGCTGTTTACGTTTCTGATCTTATTTTTTCTTCTTGGGCAAAGAGACGCTCCTTTACGCAAATTTATCGGAGTAACCATTGGTCTCGTAGGCGTTATTGTCACTCTTGGACCTGACGTCCTTAGTGGCTTGAGCAGCAGCACACTCGGGCAACTGGCCGTCACCGGATCAAGTATCAGCTATGCCCTTGCGGCCATCTATGCCCGGCGTTTCTCCGAGCAACCCGTCGTCCTGACGGCGGCCTGTTCCATGTTCATGGCAACTCTGGTGATGATGCCTATCTCGCTTTATTTCGACCAGCCTTGGGCCCTTACTCCATCCACCGGGGCCCTTTGGTCCGTTGCGGCACTTGGTGTTCTATCAACGGCTCTGGCCATGATCATCTATTTTCGATTGGTCAAAACCATAGGTGCCATTGGCGTGACAAGCGGTAGCTATCTGCGCGCCGGGTTCAGTGTGCTATTGGGTGCTGTCTTCCTTGACGAAAGCATGGGGCCCAGCCTTGTTGCCGGGTTTGTTCTGATTCTGCTCAGTGTCGCCATTGTCACCGGACAACTACGTTGGCCCGGATCAGGAAAGACCCGCCTCTAAGGTCAGCAACCGACGGTTCAGGGCAAGCTAACGCCCATCGTCAGGTATTGTGGACGGAACGGCTGTCGCCCGGTGCCTGTTCGCGCTCATTCAAGCCGTAGTCTCTTAACACATGAGCAATGCGGATGCGGTAATCGCTGAAAATAGCCGCGCGGCCTCGTGCCTGAGCGCTACGGTGTGATTGCAGATTACGCCATTCTTCAATAGCCGCTTCATTCTCAAAGAACGACAGTGACAAAAGCTTGTTGTCATTGACCAGACTCTGAAACCGCTCAATGGAAATAAAACCGTCAATCTCCTGAAGCTGCGGTAGCAAACTGGCTGCAATATCCAGATACTGCGGTTTGTTTTCCGGGTCCATTTCAACTTCAAAAAGAACAGCAATCATTGATTTTCCTTCATATGATGGGGTGCGGATGCCAGCTTCAGAAACGTTCGGTCCTCGCGTAGTATAAATTTCTCTTTCTGGGCAAATTCATAATTTTCCCGGCCCAGCGGGTCGGCGCTCAAGCGCGCCCGATAGGCTTCATAGGCGGCCAAGCTCTCGATGTTATAAACCCCATAAGCCCGCGTTGACGAGCCTTCATGCGGCGCATAATAGCCGATCAGCTCCGCCCCGCAGCGCGGAATGGCTTGGCCCCAGTTTTTTGAATACTGGATGAATTGTTCTTTTTGGGTCGGGTCAATGTGGTAGCGAATAAAGCAGGTAATCATCGGTTTCTCCTATGTGAAACCCGGATCATACAGGTTGAAATAAATTCATGCTTCGCTTACTATCGAACTATGAAAGAAGGACCTGACATCGCTTTACTGGGATCGCTGATTGGCGACCCGGCACGCGCCAATATGCTGGTCGCCCTGATCAGTGGCAAAGCGCTGACCGCCAGTGAACTGGCGGCGGAAGCCAGCATCACCCTACAGACCACAAGTTCGCATTTGAGTAAACTGGAAGCGGCATCCTTGATCCGCCGCCGCAAACAGGGCCGGCACCATTATTTCACCCTGGCCGATGACGATGTGGCCGCCGTGCTGGAAGCGATGATGGGGCTGGCCGCCAAACAGGGGCATTTGCGCACCCGCACCGGCCCGCGCGACCCGGCGCTGCGCAAAGCCCGCATTTGCTACAACCATCTGGCTGGCGAGTTTGGAGTTCATATGTTCGACAGCCTCCGGGCCCGGCAGTATATTCTCGAAGAGGCCGAGGAGCTTGAGCTCACCGAGAGCGGTCATTCCTTCATTTCAGAATTGGGTATTAATATTCAGGCCATTGCCTCACCACGCCGCCCGTTGTGCCGGTCGTGTCTTGACTGGAGTGCGCGGCGCACCCATCTGGCGGGTTCACTGGGCACCGCTTTGCTGAATCGGTTTTTTGACCTGAGCTGGGCCAAGCGCCTTGAAAACAGCCGCATCATCACGTTTTCGGCCCACGGCGAACGGGAGTTTCTGGAAAGATTTCCGGTTTGATGCACCCTTGAAGGGAAGTGAGAAAAATGAAACTTGAAGGATCCTGTCACTGTCAGGCAGTTCGGTTTTCCCTGACTTCGCACCACCCCTACCCGTTTAATGTCTGCTATTGCTCGATTTGTCGCAAAACAGCGGGCAGCGGCGGTTTTGCCATCAATTTATCCGGCGAGGCAGACAGTCTGGAAATCGAGGGCAAGGAATATCTCTCGGTCTATCAGGCCCGGGAAACCGACCCGCTGACAAAAGCCGTCACGGAAAGCCCCATGCAGCGAAACTTCTGCAAAGTCTGCGGGTCGCAACTCTGGTGCTGGGACCCGAGATGGCCAGCGCTTATCCATCCCCACGCCGGAGCCATCGATACAGAACTACCCGCGGCGCCTGAACGCACGCATTTAATGCTCGATTCCAAGCCGGACTGGGTGCCGCTTCTGTTATCCGAACATGACCAGACGTTTGACGCCTATCCATCGGAAAGCATCGCTGACTGGCATGAGCGCCTGCATCTGACAAGTTAAGCCAGAGATGCCTTAAACACCCAGCTTTTGCGCCACCTCTTCAATGCTCGTGGCAATAATCTCCCAGTCCTGCTCGGCTCCCAGATCCCGGGTTTTGTTGGGGCCGTCCTCGAGCGGTCGGTCCACATAAGCCGTCTGCATGCCGAATTTACGCCCCCGCGACAGATCATAATTGTGCGCCGCGCAGAGCATCACCGATTCAGGCTCACCGCCTAACAGATCAATCGCACCCAGATAACATTCCTTGGCCGGCTTGAAGGCCCGGAACACATCGGAACACAGGATGGCATCCCACGGAATACCGGCGTTTTTCGCCATATTGAGCAATAATCCAAAGCTGCCATTGGAAAAGGTGGAAACGATAAACCCGCTTTTAAGACGGGTTATGCCCGGTACCGAATCGGGCCATGGAGTCAAGCGGTGCCAGGCCTTGTTCAATTCAACTCGCGCCGCTTCATCCAGATCGCTGAGGCCAAAATCGGGAATAATATCCTCCAGTCGTTCGCGGTGCAGAACATCATTGGTCGTCCAGGGGCGCGTGCCATCGCGCACTTCCTTCATTTTGGGGTGATACCCGGCCCGCCAGGCATCAGCGAAAGCCTCTCCATCGAAATCTGTCTGGCCGATTGAGGCCGCTGCCGAACGCCCTTCTTCCGCAATTGATGATCGCCAATCAACAACGGTGCCATAGGTATCGAAAATCACCGCTTTCACAGCATCTTTTTTGAGCATTTGTTCCTCCCCGGATAAGCGTTACGCCATTGGCGAAGACCATATCGGGGTGCAGACGCCCGGGCAACAGAAAGGGCGCGTCTCGTTCTTCAATGCCGTCAGGCAGCGGTTGAGCGTTCCCAAGGGGGAATGGGGCGGAACTGCTCCGTCAGATAATCGATAAACACCCGAACTTTCGGCGACAGGTTGCGACGGCTTGGGTAAAGGGCGAAAATATTTGATTCATCCTCTCCGCATTCCGGTAACAAATGCACCAGTCGGCCCGACTGGATATCGGGCGCCACCAGATAGGTCGACAAACGGGCAATACCCAGTCCGGCCAGAGTAGCATGATAAATGGCGTCGGCGCTATTGGCCTTGAAATTGCCCATGGCGTGAAACGTTTTTTCCGTCTGATCGACGTCAAAATGCCAGTCGTTCCAATGTTCCACCGTTGAAACCCTGAGGCAATTGTGCCCCGCTAGGTCTTCCAGCTTCAAAGGCGCACCATGCGCCGCTAAATACGACGGAGCGGCACAGACAAGGCGGTGATTGCGGGCCAGCTTGCAGGCGACAACGGATGTATCTTCAATCTGTTCGGTGAAACGAATGGCCACATCATAATCGGATTCGGTCAGGTCAATCCCGCGGTCCGTCAATTCGAGGACAACCTCCAGATCGGGATGCCGCTCCAGAAATCCCGAGAGTATAGGAAGCAATTGCGCTTTGCCAAAGGCGACGGTCGCCGCAATTCGCAATGTGCCCTGCGGCCTAGCGCTTAATGAAACCGCAAATTCTTCCGCCTCGCTTACTTCAGAGGCAATTTCGGCGCAGCGATCATAAAAGGAACTGCCTTCTTCCGTCAGTGAAATGCTGCGGGTAGACCGGTTGAGCAGCCGAATCCCGAGGCGGTCTTCCAGATAGCCAATCTGCTTGCTGACCGCCGAAGGCGACAATCCCAGCGACCGTGAGGTTGCCGAAAAACTTCCATGATTGACCACGTTGGCGAACAGAATCATCTGTTGGGCAATATCCACGTGCTTATCGACTCCGTCTGTTCCTACAGGTCAAAAGGGCTATGACCTGTTTCCCGATTATCAAACCATAATAATCCATATAATTTTGCATTGCAGCATAAATGTTGCAGTGAAGCAAAATTCATATCGCACTTGCAAAGGAACGAACCCATGACCGCCCCGAAAAAAGCCATTGAATTTACCCAACCAACTCAGGATGAGATTGATTTTTATATAAAGGAAGGTCTCAAAATGCGCAGCGACATGTTTCATTACACTGCCGTTTCCTGCGCTGCTTTCTTTCGCAAATGCCTTGTTCAGTTTGTAAATGGCGTCAACCACGGCATTCACCGCACAGGTGAAATCATGCATGGCACACCCAAAGCCACACCAACATCGGGATTGATTCATGACTGATACCATACACCCCCGCCCCTATATCGAGATGCATCCGGCGATTGCCCGCAGCCTCGATTCGATTGGAACGTTCTTCGACACTCTCAGATGGGCTGTCTGTTTTTCGCGGCTTTGTCAGGAAGAACTGCTTATCAACGGCCAAATCTCACCACAGGCCATGGAGCGGATAAACCGCGAGATCAATGGTGAACCCTAAGCAGCGGACGCCTGAAGAGCTTGCCGGCAACCTGGAGACAACGCCTTCTCCAGTTTACCGCAAGCTCTGGCCGCCGGAAATCCACCTGTTGCGGGACCACCTACGCCGGCTTAGCCCGGAAAGCCGGCGCACACGATTTGGCACCCCTGTTAACGACCCTTTCATTGACACCTACTGCCAAAACATAACCGGCTCCAATACCATTGTTTATGGATGTCTGATTTCAGGTCGACTGCGGGCCAGTTCCGAACTCCATATGCTGTCCTACAACTGGCCGCTCAGCGCCGAGCTTGCCTTCAGTGTGGAGGATGACTGGCAGGGCATGGGACATGCAACGCATCTGATGGAAAACGTCCTGCTGGCAGCACGCAATCGCAACATCAGCAGGCTTTATATGCTTTGTATGAGTGAAAACAGCCGGATGCGGCATATTGCCGAAAAACATCACGGCGTCATGACGATTTGCGCCAACCAGATCGAATGCCGTCTTGATTCATCAAGCCCCGATCTGATCTCCCTGTTTAGCGAATGGTTCAACGATACGGCAGACTTTATGACCTATACGCCTGCGGCGTAACAATAATCCCGCCTAAAGTCCGCGCGAAGCATCCGCCCGGAAACCTATTTTCCTCAACTGAATGTTAAATCAAAAAATTAAAACGTCTTCCGGCCTCGCCAGGATACAGATACTTTTTGTCTAACCGCACCTATCAACATACAATAAGGTGTGTTTTGTAATTTCCTGTGTTATTCTCACAAAACATTATCGCGGAGGTGGACAAGCAGATGGGCAGGCTCACTACATTCAAGTATCTAACACTAATTTGCACTCTCCTGTGGGTAATCCCGCTCAAGATTTCTTTTGCAGATCATGTCGCCATAAATTATTGGCTTCTTGATGAATATTTAAAGCAACATCCGGAACAACAAGCCAAATCTGTCGCTTTCGAGCGCATCGTACAAGGTCCGGCTCTCCCCCTGACAATCAAACAAACCGAGCCAGTAAAAATTGTCGTGGTATACCCTGGCATCCAGGTTTCTGATTACTGGCGACGCAGTGTTGCGTCTTTCCGGGGGCGTATGCAGGAAATTGGTATAAACTTTGAGCTCGAAGACCATTTCACAAAGCCCGGCACAGATATCCAACTGCAAAGCCGATTGATTGGCGAAGCCAGGGTAAGCGCACCTGACTATCTGGTTTTTACACAAGATGCCTTGCGCCATCGAGGCATGATTGAACGTCTAACAGCACAAGGCCTGACGAAAGTTATTCTGCAAAACATTACGACCCCGCTGCGGGCTTTTGATCGACAGCCGCCATTTTTCTATGTCGGTTTCGATCATGGGGTAGGTGCTAAAATTCTGGCCAACCGTTTCAAAGCAGAAAAACCACAAGGCGGGCGATTTGCGATTTTTTACGGAACGCAAGGCTATGTAAGCCAAATGCGCGGAGGTGTTTTTCTTCATGAAATAGCCA
Source organism: Rhodospirillales bacterium (assembly GCA_048262255.1). GTDB lineage: Bacteria > Pseudomonadota > Alphaproteobacteria > Rhodospirillales > Casp-alpha2 > JABMNT01. Next base: position 30,771 of record JBLXFH010000001.1, read on the forward strand.
GCCAGCCAGGCATGGAACTTGTCGCCTCCTACTATGTAAACTTTGACCGAAAACGATCTTACACGGCGGCCCTTGAACTCCTCCATAATGAGCCTGACCTGGATTTTATTTACGCCTGCTCAACGGATATCGCGCATGGAATTATTGATGCCTTAAAAGAAACCGGACGACTGGGCAGTGTGCGGGTAAATGGCTGGGGTGGAGGCTCCTCAGAACTCTCGGCAATTCGAGCCGGAGAACTGGACTTTACTGTTATGCGGATGAATGACGACAATGGAATTGCCATGGCCGAAGCCATTCGGCTTGATATTGAAAACGAACTCTCGAACGTCCCCGCAGTCTATTCAGGTGAATTTAGACTGGTCGATAAAAACACCACTGAAGCCGATATGAAAGCCCTGGAGGCTCATGCCTTTCGATATTCAAACTAAAACTGAGAGAACGCGTTTCGAATTCGGTTTTTCAACAATCATTGTTGCCGTTTTTCTGCTGGCCGTCACTCTTGTCTCAACACTGATATGGGCAACAAATTATCGTACGGCCCAACAAGCGATTGATACAGATGTTTTGCGACTTTCTCAAAACAACGAGACAATAACCAATCTTATTTTTACGAACGAACTTGAAAGCGTGCGCCGCTCCCTGCAACTATTAATTCATGGCGATCATTTGGGGGATGCGATCACAGCTCAGGATAATGATACCATAACGGACCATCTGGCCGATTTTTTCTACACGCAGCCAGAAGAACTGATCGACATCCTGTTTGTACAGATGGCAGGTTCAGACCGTTATCTTGGTTTGGTTACACAAGGCTTCAACCTGGATCAAATCCAGAAAAAAGTAGCCCAGACAATTGCTTATGACATGCCCAACAAGGTTTTCATAACCGGGCCGCCGGATCGCCCTGTCTATTCTATCATAACGCGCCTTGATATTATCGGGCAACAAACCGGCAAGGTGCTTGGTCATATATATGGCGGTACAATTCTTAACGACAACATCAATCTCGCCAGAAATATTTTGGGGCCCACCGATGCGTCCGCCGTTGCCCTGTATCATGGGGCGTCTCTTATCTTCTCCTATCCCCAAACGATTTGGGACACCGTAAATAAAAGCAATCTACCCGTTACGAATCGCGTTCATAAGAACAACAATACCGCATTATTCAATGCAAGACTGGCTTTGCCGCAGGCTCAAGGGAAAGACTTCCAAATTTACAGCACGCACCCTCTGCATGCGACGGCCGAGCTGGAACAAAATCAGCAACAAGTCCTATACCAATCTGCCCTAATTATTATCATCACTGTCGCGATTGCCGGCTGGTTGCTCAGCCGGATTTCTCTTAAGGCCTTAAGCGCCATTTCAAACTATACACGTGCTGTTGCAGGCGATCAGGAGACTCCGGTCTTCAACCCCACATCCATTCGCGAGTTTAATGAAATTGGATTTACCCTGGAATACTTTGTCCGAGCCCTGCGTGAGACAGAACTCCAGGCGCATACCATTCTGAATAACGCAACGTCGCTGATTTTTATTAAGGATACCGATGGGCGATTTTTATTCGTAAATGACGAATACGAAAAACACATTTCCCGTCATCGGGCAGACATCCTTGGCAAGACGGTTTATGAATGGTGCCCAAAAGAACTGGCAGATAGAATCCATACCCACGAACAGGTAATGCTGAAAACAGGAGAACCGGATCAGATTGAAATGGATGTTGATCTGAGAGACGGTAGACACACCTTACTCAACAACAAATTTCTTTTATTCAATGCAGAAGGGGAAATTAGCGGAATTTGTGGTATTGCCACCGATATTACAGAACGTAAACAGGCTGAAATCGCGTATCAGGACGCGTCGGAAGAAGCCGAACGCGCGAATAAGGCAAAGTCCGATTTCCTTGCAATGATGAGTCATGAATTCCGGACCCCATTAAATGCGATAATCGGTTTTAGCGAGTTGATGCGCAGGGAATATTTTGGACCATTGGGTTCCAAAACCTACTCTGAATATATCAATGACATTCACACAAGCGGAAACCATATGCTTGAGTTGGTTAACGACGTTCTGGACATCTCGACGATTGAAGCCGGAAAGCGGGCCATGACAATGGAGATGATCGTTCTTGATGATCTGTTGGAAGCGACAATTAAAAGCCTGACCCCCCTTGCCTTGGAGCGCGACGTTAAGACCTCTCTGCAAGTAGATGGTGAATTACCTACTCTCTATGCAGACAAACGTTCCATTACACAAATTCTCCTGAATGTCATATCCAATGCGATTAAGTTCACCCCTCCTAAAGGGTCTGTCTCTGTTATGGCTTTCCTCAATGAGCAGAAAATAACCATCAACGTCTGCGATACCGGCGTTGGTATCGCCCCTGAAAAATTACCGCTCATAACGGACCCCTTTGTCCAGGCAGAGTCAGATCCATATACAGCTCATGAAGGGACAGGACTTGGCCTCTCCATCGTCAAGGCGCTGGTTGCCGCACATCATGGCCAATTGAATATTGAAAGCGAAGTTGGAAAAGGAACGAATGTAACGATAGAGTTTCCTGCAAATAGAGCTCTATTACACCATATGAAACAAGGCTGACGCAGTTATTCTCGCTCGGCCCTGACAACCCGCGCCAACGTCAATACATCGACACCCGATGCTCCAGCCCAAAACAGCACGCCTGCACAGGCATTTAAAGTCGCCCCCGTGGTCATCACATCATCAATCAACAAGACCCGCTTTCCGGCAATCCGACGTGCCGCCTTTTTCGAAACAGCAAAGGCGCCTCTGACGTTTTTTGCCCGAGCTTTCGCCCGCAAGCCCGCCTGGGACTGGGTTCGCCGTTTGCGGCGGATCAGATCGGGGGCATATGACGTGCCGGAGAGCATCGCCAGATGCCGGGCCAATTCTGCCGACTGGTTGAATTTGCGCAACAGCATCCGGGTCCAGTGCAAGGGCACCGGCGCGATCAGGTCCGCTTCGTCCAGCAATTCCTGGCCCGGACGCAACAGCCACTGGGCCATTAAAGGGGCCATATCGGTGCGGTCAGCATATTTGAAACCGAGGATGAACCCCCGGCTCATCTCCTCGTAAACCATACAGGCACGGGCCCGGTTATAGACCGGCGGCCGGCGCAGGCAGTCGCCACATTCCAGACCTTCGTTCCGCCCAAACATGGGATCGAATTCAAAGGGCCGTCCGCAGCGTTGGCATTGCGGCGCCGTTATGAAGGTGATTTTATGCCAACAATCGCCGCACAATCCCCCTGCCGCCTCGACAATTACCCCGCAAGCATAACAGCGCTGAGGCAGCAGCGCATTAACGGCTTTCGCGGTCACATTGCGAAAGAACGATCCGGGCCAATTTTCTTCATCCCGGCCATTTATAGCGGGCTCGGTCTGTGTCATAAGTCCAGCATGTCTGAACCGATGACCATTTTCAACCGTCAGTCCGTGCGCCATCACCGTGATCGCGCCGCCCGCTCCTTTGGGGATTTCAACTTTCTGTTTGTGGAAGGGGCCGAACGGCTGGCGGATCGATTACAAGACATCACCCGGACCTTCCCGCTGGCCCTCAATCTGGGCTGTCATGGCGGCGAACTGGCAGCGTTCCTTCCCGAACGAAGCGCCATCAAAACCCTGATCAACGCAGACCTGTCGCCAGCTATGGCGGCAGCAGCGCGCACCAACATCGGCGGCCCCGTTCTCGCCGTCGATGAAGAGTTTTTACCCTTCCGTGAACATTCTCTGGATCTGGTCATCTCGAACCTGAGCCTGCACTGGATCAACGACCTGCCCGGCGCGCTGGCGCAAATCCGCCGCGCTTTGAAGCCGGACGGGCTGTTTCTGGCCTCCATGCTGGGCGGCGAAACCCTGAATGAACTCCGCGACGCCCTGACCGAGGCGGAAGTTGAAATCGAAGGCGGCTTGAGCCCCCGCTTGTCGCCCTATGCGCAGGTCCGCGATGCGGGCAATCTGCTGGGCCGGGCCGGCTTCGCCCTGCCCGTCGCCGATACGGAAACCCTCACCGTCTCCTACGCCGATCCATTGCGGCTGATGGCGGACTTACGCGGCATGGGAGAGACCAACGCCAACGACATGCGCCGCAAATCCTTTTCCCGCCGGACAACACTGATGCGCGCCATGGAGATTTACATGGCGAAATACGCAACCGATGAGGGCCGCCTGCCCGCCACCTTCGAAATCATCTACCTGACCGCCTGGACGCCCCACGAAAGCCAGCAAAAGCCGCTAAGACCCGGCAGCGGCAAGGTGCCGTTTGGCGATATTTTCAACTGAAGACAAAAAGAGTACAGAACATGCGACGCAATCATATCACAAAACAACTCTCGACCCTCGGCCCGACGGAAATCCGCGGCCTCGACTTGAGCGAACCGTTTGATGCGGAATTGCTCACAGAAGTCAAAACGCTTTGGCATAAGTCAGGCGGACTCCTGGTGTTTCGCGACCAGCAACTGACAGCCGAACAGCACATTGCTTTCAGCAAACAGTTCGGCACCCCCTTTGGCAGCCCAGAAGGCGTGCCGTTGCAGGACACCGTCAGCCGTTATCTGCACCCGGATCATCCGGAAATCTACCGGGTCTCCAATCAGGTGGATGCCGACGGCGCACCGAAAGGCCGGGCCCGTGCTGGCACCTACTGGCACACCGATGTCAGCTTTCGCAAGCAGCCAGCTTCCGCCTCCATCCTCTATGGCAAACAAATCCCCGATGTCGGCGGCGATACCCTGTTCGCCAATATGGAAGCCGCCTATGATGGTTTATCCGACGCCATGAAAGACCTGCTGGCACCGCTCCATGCGGTCCACGATTTCGCCGTCGCTGCGGCCAGCCAGTACGCAAAACCGGTTGTCATCAGCGATGATTTTGACGGTTCCAATCAGGCCCTGCATCCGGTCATCCGCACACACCCCGAAACCGGGCGCAAATCGATCTTCGTCAATCCCGGCTTCACTTCGCATCTAGAAGGCTTCGCGCCTAAGGAAAGCACCGCCCTGCTGCAGTTTCTCTATACCCATTGCACGCAGCCCGACTATATCTACCGGCAATGTTGGCAGGCGCGCGATCTGGTCATGTGGGATAACCGTATGCTCATGCATTACGCCATTTCCGATTATGGCGACCAGCCGCGCTATATGGAACGGACAACGCTGATTGGTGAACAGCCCGCATAAATCACTTAAGTTTCTTGTCACCCCCCGGCCCACTATTTATGGTTTCCTCATGAAATTTCCAAATCCCCTCCTTAAAGGCACGTTGATCAAACGTTACAAGCGCTTCATGGCCGATGTGACGCTGGATAACGGCGATGTTGTCACCGCGCATTGCGCCAATTCGGGCTCCATGCTGAGTGTCTGTGATCCCGGATCCCCGGTCTGGCTGAGCCCGGCGACGAACCCGGACCGCAAGCTCAAGTTCACCTGGGAGTTGATCAAGATCGGCGACGCCATGGTGGGTATCAACACCTCGCATCCCAACAAAATGGTCTTTGACGCCATTGAAGATGGCACCATAACCGAACTGCAGGGCTTTGAGAGCCAGCGCCGGGAAGTCAAATACGGGCAGAACTCGCGCATCGATATCCTGCTTGAAAACCCCGACGGCGCGAAATGTTACGTCGAGATCAAGAACGTCACCATGAAACGCAATCTGGACCGCGCCGCGCCAGCCGAATTTCCAGATGGTGTGACAGCGCGCGGCGCCAAACATCTGGTTGAACTGTCCGACATGGTTGCCGAGGGGCATCGGGCGGTTATGGTTTATCTGGTGCAGCGCAATGATTGCGACGCCTTCAATCTGGCCCGCGACATCGATCCGGCCTACGGCGAGGCCTACGATAAGGCTGTGGCAGCCGGGGTTGAAGTGCTGGGCTACACCTGCACATTGAGCGAAACGGAGATCAAAGTCTCAAAGCGGGTTGAAGCGCTGGGGTGAGCGCTCTATATAACGCGAATTAGACGCTATCTAAATCCAACAAATATTGGCATAATACAGGCATGCAAGAACAAGCAACCCGCGCCGTCTCCCAGGATGGTCGATATATCAAGCTCCACGGCCCGGACGCCTTTGAAGGCATGCGCGTCGCCGGACAATTGGCGGCAGAAACGCTGGATTTCATCGCGCCCTATGTGCAGCCGAAAGTCACTACGGGCGAGTTGGACAAACTGTGCCACGATTTTATTACCGAACGCGGCGGCATTTGCGCGCCATTGGGCTATCGCGGATTTCCGAAATCCATCTGCACCTCGATCAATCATGTGGTCTGCCACGGCATTCCTGGCGACAAGGTGTTGAAAGAAGGCGATATCCTGAACATTGACGTGACGCCAACGGTCGATGGCTGGCACGGCGACACCAGCCGCATGTTTGGCGTTGGCAAGATCAACCGCAAGGCCGAACGCCTGATTGACGTGACCTTTGAGGCTATGTGGGAAGGTATCCGTCAGGTCAAACCGGGCGCCACGCTGGGCGATATCGGCCATGCCATTCAGACTTTTGCCGAAAACGAACGGTTTTCCGTGGTCCGCGATTTTTGCGGCCATGGGCTGGGTCAGGTTTTTCACGATGCGCCGAATATCATGCATTTCGGTAATCCCGGCGAGGGCGAGGTTCTGCAGGAGGGCATGATGTTCACCATTGAGCCGATGATCAACGCTGGCAAACTCGACGTGAAAATCCTCGGCGACGGCTGGACCGCCGTAACCCGCGACAAATCCCTCTCGGCGCAGTTCGAGCATTCGCTGGGTGTCACCGCCGATGGCTTCGAGATTTTCACCCTTTCGCCGACCGGGCAACACAAGCCGCCCTATACGGCGTAACCTGTTCTGATTTGATGAGCCCGCAAGACAAGAGTGATCTGGATCTTCTTGTCAGTGCGAATTTAGAAATTACAGAAACCACGCAGGTTTCCGGTGGAACGGCCTTCATTGTTACGGGCGATACCCACCCCTTCCGCCATCTGCTGCGCGAAGCTGGCGGCAAATGGAACGCCCTTGATCGTGTCTGGGTTTTTTCGGGGGATGATCCAGGCCCGGCACTCGCGAAAACCCTGCGCAGCCATCCCTTTCCATCCTCCGCACCAAAAAACGAGCCAAAAAAACCCCATTATCACGGACACCGCGAACGCCTGCGCAAACGGTTCATGCAGGCCAGCGCCAACAGCCTTGCCGATTACGAACTGCTTGAACTGCTGCTGTTCCAGTGTATTCCCCGCATTGATGTCAAACCCATCGCCAAACAACTGCTTGAAACCTTCGGCAGTCTGGGGGGCGTTATGGCTGCCGATATCAACCGCCTTTCCGACTTTCCCAAGATCAGCTACGCCACCCTTGTGCATTTAAAAGCGCTTTATGAACTGAGCCAGCGCATTGCCCATGAACAGATTGATCAACAGCCGGTTCTCGGTTCCTGGGATAAACTGCTGGCTTATCTGAAAACATCCATGGCCCACGAATCGACCGAACGTTTTCATGTGTTGTTTCTGAACGCCAAGAACGTCCTCATTGCCGATGAGGTCCAGCAGGTGGGCACCGTCAACCACACACCGGTTTATCCCCGCGAGGTTATCAAACGCGCCCTTGATGTGGGCGCAACGGCGCTGATTTTGGTCCATAACCACCCGAGCGGCGACCCCACCCCCTCATCCGCTGATATTGAAATGACCAAAGCGATAGCCGCCGCCGGGGAAAAACTGGACATCGTGCTGCATGATCATATTATCATGTCAAAAAATGGATATACATCCTTCAGGGACTTAGGGCTCATCTAGGGCTTAACACAATACAGGGTTTTCAGGCGGCTTTGGCCGGGCTTATTTCTGCTCGGCTAACCGGTTTGTGAGCCGGTTAGAATTCGGGAACCTTTCATATGACCGCTTTGCGCGTTTTCCTGCCCTTTGCTTTCGGTTATTTCCTATCTTACCTGTTTCGCGTCGTCAACGCGGTCATCGGTCCTGATCTGGTCTTTGATCTTGATTTAAGCGCTGCAGATCTGGGGCTTTTAACCAGCGCCTATTTTCTCGCCTTTGCATTGTTTCAGGTGCCCCTGGGCATTCTCCTCGATCGTTATGGCCCGCGCCGTACGGAAGCCGTCTTGCTGATTATTGCCGCCAGTGGTGCCTTTGTTTTTGCTTCCGCAACATCGATCTCCGGGCTGCTGGTTGGCCGCGCGCTGATCGGGCTCGGCGTTTCGGCCTGCCTGATGGCTGCCATTAAGGCCTACGGCATGTGGTTCGAACGCGACCGGCTGCCCATGGTTAACGGGTTTCACATGGCGGCAGGCGGCATGGGCGCGCTGATGGGCACCATTCCCGTTGATCATGCCCTGCAGTTCACCGACTGGCGCGGCGTGCTGTTTGTGATCGGTGGACTGTCGATTGCCGCATCCGTTATCATTTACATGATGGTGCCGAACCGTGGATCAACAGAAACCAGCACGGAATCGCTCCGCAAGCAGATTTCAGATATTGGGCAGGTTTACAAAAACCCGACTTTTTGGCGGATTGTTCCGCTTTGTGTAACGACGCAAAGCAGCTTCCTCGCCATCCAGACCCTATGGTCCGGCCCCTGGTTAAAGGACGTCGCGGGCATGGGCCGCGAAGCAGCCGCCGATCAGCTGTTTCTGGTCGCCGTCGCCATGGTTGTCGGCTTTATCAGTCTGGGGTCCCTTGCCGCGCGGCTGAACAAGGCCGGCATTCTCAGCACCATGAATTTTGCGATCCTCTGCATGGGCATTTTTATTCTGGGTCAGGTTGGCCTGGTCATGCAATGGACCGACTATACGATGCCCTTGTGGCTGATGTTTGGGTTTTTCGGGACGACGGGGGTTTTGCCCTTTGCTGTCCTGCCGCATCTGTTCCCGGCAGAACTGGCGGGACGGGTCATCACCAGCGTTAATCTGCTGATTTTTCTGGGCGCTTTCGCTATGCAATGGGGTATTGGCGCCATTATCAACCTCTGGCCAAAAGCGGTCAGCGGCGATTACGCGCTGGAAGGCTTTCAGACGGCCTTTGCCGTTGTCCTCGTCCTACAGATCCTGGGGCTTCTCTGGTGCGGTATTTATCGGCGCGATAGCGCCTGAGAGGCTTTTCCCCTATGTTTACTTCTCGAAGCTCCGGGCCTATACCATCGCCTGATTTTCCTGTTACGAATGAAAGAGCGTTCATATGATTCCTCGTTATTCCCGCCCGCAAATGACCGACATCTGGGAAGCCGCCAACAAGTTCCGCATCTGGTATGAAATTGAAGCGCATGCCTGTGACGCACTGGCCGACATTGGCGTGATCCCGAAAGACGCGGCCAAGGCGGTCTGGGAAAACGGCAATATCCCCTATACGGACGCCCGGATTGCGCGGATTGACGAGATCGAGCGGGAGACCAAACACGATGTGATCGCCTTTTTGACTGAACTGGCCGAACATATTGGAGAGAACTCGCGCTTTGTTCATCAGGGCATGACCTCATCCGATGTGCTTGATACCTGTCTGGCTGTGCAGATGAAACAGGCGGCGAATCTGTTGCTGGAAGATGTTGATCGGGTTCTGGCGGCGCTGAAAACCCGCGCTTTCGAGACCAAACTGATGCCCTGCATCGGCCGCTCGCACGGCATTCATGCCGAACCGACCACCATGGGCCTGAAATTCGCCCGCTTTTATGCGGAGTTCAAGCGCAACCGCGAGCGCCTGCTCCAGGCGCAAAAAGACATCGCCACCTGCGCCATTTCCGGCGCTGTCGGGACTTTTGCCAATATTGACCCTTCCGTCGAAGAACATGTGGCGGAACAACTGGGATTGTCCCCGGAGCCCGTCTCCACGCAAGTTATCCCGCGCGACCGCCATGCCGCGTTTTTTGCTACGTTGGGCGTTATTGCCGGGTCGGTAGAAAACGTCGCCACCGAAATCCGCCATTTGCAGCGTACGGAAGTGCGCGAAGCCCAGGAATATTTCGCGCCGGGGCAAAAAGGCAGCTCGGCCATGCCGCACAAGCGCAACCCGATTTTGACGGAAAACCTGACCGGACTGGCGCGCATTGTCCGCTCAGCAGTTGTACCGGCGCTTGAAAACATGACACTCTGGCATGAGCGCGATATTTCGCATTCCTCCGTCGAGCGCATGATTGGCCCAGATTCAACCATAACACTGGATTTTGCTCTTAATCGCCTGGCCGGGGTCATTGAAAAGCTTGTGGTCTATCCCGACAACATGATGCGGCAATTGAACGAGTTTGGCGGCATTCATGACGCACAGCGGGTTCTGCTGTTTCTGACACAAAACGATGTCAGCCGCGAAGACGCCTACAAGATTGTCCAGCGCAATGCCATGCGGGTCTGGAAAAGTTTTGGTATTGATCCCGACAATCCCGATGGCACGCCCGAACTGGACACCGATGACAAACAGGCTGCCGAGCATGACAATCGCCTGTTTTTCTTCCTCTCGAAAGATGAAGACCTGACCCGCGTTTTGGATGTTGAAAAGCTGGCCGGTCTTCTGAACGAGGATTCTGTTTCTTACCACACCAAAAACGTCGATGCGATTTTCAACCGGGTATTCAAGGACACCTGAGCCATGACCGATCTGATCAATCCACTCAAACAAAAGCTTGCCGCCGGAAAACCGATTATCGGAACGGCGGTGACCATGCCAAGCCCGCAGATCATGCAGGTTCTGGTGGAATGCGGGTTTGACTGGTTGATGATTGATCTGGAACACGGCCCGATTAGCGCCGAATCGACCCACGCCATGGTCAACGCCACCCTGGCGTCAAACTGCGTGCCGGTGGCCCGATTGCCGTCGGGTGAGAAATGGATGGCCAAGATGGCCCTGGATGCCGGGGTTCTGGGTCTGTTTTTCCCGTTGATCATGGATGGTCCGGAAGCCGATCAGGCGATCAAGTCGGCGACTTATCCGCCAGAGGGCAACCGCGGCTTCGGACCCTTTTTCGCCCGCTACCGCTGGCAGCAGACGCTGACCGAATATGCCTTGAATGCCAACGAGGCAATCCTCAAAATCATCATGGTTGAGCATAAGGATGCGGTTGAACGCATTGATGACATCCTGGCTGTTCCCGGCATCGACATGATTTTCATAGCCCCCTACGATCTCTCACAGAGCCTCGGCTTACCCGGCCAGTTTGATCATCCGGATTTCAAACAAACCGTTCTCAAGGCCGAGCAAGCCGTCAAAAAGGCGGGAATAGAGCTTGGCACCTTTGTGCCGACGGTGGAAAAGGGCCGCGAATATCTGGATAGAGGCTACAAGCTCTTAATGTTCGCCTATGACGGCATGCTCATTGAGAACGCCGTCACGCCGATGGTCAGAGACCTGCAGTCCTAGTAGGCGACAGGCTTACCGGTATCAGCGAGAATAATCGCCGATTTCAGATCGTCATACAGCTCGCACGGCGCGCTGCAGCGCTTGCCGATTTCCGTCAGTTGCTGGAGCGCCGGCTCGAGATTTCCGTTCGCCAGATAGCCCTTGGCTAGGTAGTTGCGGGCCAGCAGGTAATCGGGATCGATAGTCAGCGCCTGCTCGTAATAGCCGATCGCCTCTGCAAGCCGCCCCAGCTTACGGTGGCTGTAACCCATGCCATTCAGGGCCGACGGGTCACCTTTAGCGGCCACCGGGCGAAATAGCTTGATGGCGTACTCATAATCACCGTCATAGGCCCAGACCCAAGCCTGATCAACAAGGGCTTTGTCCGGCACCCCTTCGGATGTTTGCTTCACGCATTCTTTTTTGGTTTCGCTCCAGACATAACCCTTGATGCACTTTGTGGTCTGAGCATCATCCTCAACAGCACTCATTGCCGTAGTCGGGCCGAACATCAAAAGCAGCACCAAAACCGCCATGGCAAAATGATTCATTCTCATCAACAGCCTCCTTTTCCGGATATTGCTCCTGTACGGGCAGGCATAAAAAAGCGATCTCTTTCTAGATGTGCTGTAATCCAGACAATTCAATAAAAAACCCGGTTCAAGGAACCGGGTTTTTAGAGAGTTCAGAAAGAGCGCCTTAGTCGTCGCCGATAATTTGTTGTGCGGCAACTGCTTCAAGCTCAGAAATCTTGGCCCGGACGTCGGCTTCCGTAACACTTGAGCCGCGCTCGCTAATATCGCCCATTACCTTGCGCACAACGTCTTCAAATCCTGGCTCGTCGAAATCCGCCATCACAACCTCTTTGGCGTAATCCTCAACGGCATCGCCCGTCAGGCCGAACTGTGACGCCAACCATTGCCCCAGCAATTTATTGCGCCTCGCTTCGACTTTGAAGCGATTTTCTTCGTCCAGTTTGTATTTGGCTTCAAAGCCTTTTTCGCGATCACTGAATGCGTCGGCCATTTTTCTGCTCCTAAAATCTGATATCAACTCTGCAAGTTGACAGGTATGCCCTTATGTATCGCGCTTTTATGGCGTCCGCAACCATAAGCGCCGGTATTTTTTCCGCACTGGCAAGTCTCCCGCTTCCCGGCTATTTATCAACACATGTGTACCGTTGTCATTCTCCGCCGTCCCGATCACGACTGGCCGTTACTGATTGGCGCCAATCGGGACGAAATGATCTCGCGTCCCTGGCTGCCCCCGGCCCGCCACTGGCCGGACCGGCCGCATGTTGTTGCCGGTATGGATGAACTGGCCAGCGGCACCTGGCTGGCCCTCAACGACGACGGGGTCTGCGCCTCAATCCTGAACCGCCAGCATTCGCTAGGCCCAGCGGAAGACAAACGCAGCCGCGGCGAATTGCCCCTGGAAGCCGTCGATCATGCGGAAGCCAAAGAGGCCGCCAAGGCCCTGGCCACGCTTGATCCCACCAGTTACCGCAGCTTCAATCTGGTGATTGCCGATGCCGTCAATGCTTATTGGCTACGCTCGACTGGCGAGCCCGACAGCCATATTGACGTCATGGAAATCCCCATCGGCGTTTCCATGGTTACGGCTCAGGATATGAATGATCCGGCGTCGCCACGCATCTGCCAGCATCTGCCGCGCTTTCAGAACGCGCCTGCCCCCAATCCCGAAATCGATGACTGGTTTGCCTGGCAGGCCCTGATGGCAGCCAAACTCACGCCTCAGGAAACCGGTAATGACCGGGCCGCCATGAACATCACGACCCTGGGCGAATTTGGTACGGTCTCATCGTCGCTGATTGCGCTGCCCCGCAAGGACCGGTTTGGCATCAAGGCCAAATGGTTGTTTGCCGCAGGCCGCCCTGATCTCGAACCTTTTAAACCGGTCACCCTATAGAAAACACAACCTGCATCGCTCACCATAAGTCAGACGAGTTGAATGGCCAGTTCTTCCAACTGGTCAATACAGGTCTCCCAACCATCACGAAATCCCATATCTTCATGGCGCTGACGGTCTTCGGAAGTCTCATGCATGACTTTCGCCTTGTATGTTGTGGTGTCGCCATCTTCTTCCATGGTGATCACCGCGGTCATCGGCAGTAAAGGCCCCGCCGGACGCCAGCCTTTTGACAGAACCGACGTAAAGACAATGCGGTTTTCGGGCACCACGTCCAGAAAGAGGCCGGGATTATAAATCTCTTCGTCATCAGGCCCCCGCATCATCAATTCGAACGCCCCGCCAGACCTGAATTCAAAATCAAGGACTTCCGCCATCCAGGGACGCGGGCACCACCAGCGCGCAAGATATTCCGGCTCGGCCCAGGCGCGCCATACGGCAGACCGCGGCGCACTCAGGGTTCGCGTTATCAGCACATCAAGGAATTGCGTATAGTCTTCCATCTGCAGAACTTATAAGACGCCGTAAGACAGGCCAATGACGAATTTTTAGAGAATAATCAGAAAACGGCAATTAAACGGTCAGGCGTCGCCCGCGTCACTGTGATTGTCTTCGCCGCACACACCTGATATAGGAAAATCCGTATCGACAGGCGCCTTATATCATCGTGCCGCGCCCTACATAGGCATATGCAAATGTCCCGACGCAGACAAATATACGAAGGCCACGGAAAAGTTCTTTTTGAAGGACCAGAGCCGGGGACTTTGGTTCAGCATTTCAAAGATGACGCCTACTCCGGTGGAGACACCAAACGCGGAACCATTACCGGAAAAGGGGTTCTCAACAACCGGATTTCCGAGTATCTGATGCAGCGCTTGGGCGACATTGGTGTGCCGACGCATTTCATGCGCCGCCTCAATATGCGTGAGCAACTGATCCGTGAAGTCGAGATCATTCCGGTAACCGTCGTTGCCCGCAACGTTGTCGCCGGCTCGCTGGCTGAACGCTTCAAGCTGGAAGACGGCACCGCCCTGCCGCGCTCGATCGTAGAATTCTACTATAAATCCGAAGAAGCCAACTATCCGCTGGTCACCGAAGAACATATCACCGCTTTTGGCTGGGCGCATCCGCATGAACTGGACGAAATCATCGCCCTGTCGCTGCGGGTCAACGACTTTCTCTCCGGTCTGTTCCTGGGTGTTGGCCTGCGCCTGGTCGATTTCAAGCTGGAATTTGGCCGGCTTTGGGAAAACGAGAACATGCGCATTGTTCTGGCTGACGAGATCAGCCCCGATAACTGCCGTCTGTGGGATTGCACGACGAACGAGCGCATGGACAAGGACCGCTTCCGCCGCGATCTTGGGCGGGTAGAGGAAGCCTATCAGGAAGTTGCCCGTCGTCTGGGCATTTTGCCGGAAAGCGGCCCGCGCGATATGCCGGGGCCGGAAGTCATGCAGTAACCGATCTTGAGAAAAAGGACATAAAGTGAAAGCCCGTATCCACGTTACCTTAAAAAATGGCGTTCTCGACCCGCAAGGCAAAGCCGTCGAGCACGCGCTCGGCTCCCTTGGGTTCGATGGTGTCGAAGATGTCCGTCAGGGTAAATATATCGAGCTGGACCTGAGCGAGACCGATCCGGCAAAAGCCGAAGCGCAGGCGCTGGAGATGTGTGAAAAATTGTTGGCCAATACCGTGATCGAGGATTACTCGGTCGAAATCGTCTAGGGGGCCGGAACGGACATGAAAGCTGCCGTTATTGTATTTCCGGGGTCCAACTGCGACCGCGATATTCAGGTGTCCCTGCGCCAATCCATGGGCGCGGAACCATTGATGGTCTGGCATGGCGATTCGAGCTTTGACGATGTCGATCTGATCGCGGTTCCGGGCGGATTCTCTTATGGAGACTATCTTCGCGCCGGAGCCATGGCCGCCAAATCGCCCGTCATGCGCGAAGTCATCGCGCGGGCCGAAAAAGGGGTTCCCGTTCTCGGCATCTGCAACGGCTTTCAGATTTTGACGGAAAGCGGATTGCTCCCCGGCGCTTTAATGCGTAACGCAGCGCTCAAATATGTGTGCAAAGACGTCCACTTGCGCGTTGAGGCCAATAACACACCGTTTACACAAGGCTATAATTCAGGCGAAGTCCTTCGCATCCCCATCGCCCATCATGATGGCAACTACTTTGCCGATGCCGAAACCCTGGACGAGCTGGAAAGCGAAAACCGCATCGCCTTTCGCTACACCACGCCAGCGGGCACAGAAGACGCAGCCGCGAACCCCAACGGTTCGCAACGCAATATCGCCGGTATCCTCAACAAGAACCGCAACGTCCTCGGCATGATGCCGCACCCGGAACGCCTGGCCGATGCCGCACTTGGCGGCCACGACGGCAAACGGATGTTTGAGGGTTTGGTGCAGGCTTTAGGCTAGGTCTTTAGGTTTTTCAACCGAATTTCATTTATCAGTTGTTCTTGCGTTGATAGCATATACTATTACGTGAAAATATACTTGATAGAACTGCATCACTTATGAACAATGCTACAAATGCACCAGGAGAAAACCCTCCCCTGATTCGATATGTCATTGCGTCTTTTGGAGCAATTTGTGGTGCGACGCTGTATACAATCAAGGCTTATGGCACAGGCCCCCTTGGCGTAGAATTTATTCCGGCCTTACCTTTAGCAATTTGCATTTTCATGGTTGTTGGCGCCTTATCTATTCAAGCTCACACTTGGAAAAAAGATGCCCTTTTCGCGATATCCTTAGGCCTGTTTTCTTTGATATTTTTTTATGCGGCCTACCTGTACGCTCCATATCCTGCAGATGAAGGGCATTCTATCGCACGCCCATCTCTTTTTGGGTTCAACCGGGCTAACAGTTTTATACATTTTCTCGGATTCGGCGTTACATTTGTATTATTGATCGTCATTCCATTGGTGTTTTATCAGACGGCCCGGGATCAGTCGCGGCTGCGTTTTCCATATCATCAACTGTTCCTTCACGCATGGACGAACAAACTGGTGTTTTTTGTCGCCGTCTTTTTTTATGGAATCAGCTGTCTCATCCTGACTTTATGGGCCGGGCTTTTTAAACTGATTGGAATCGACTTTTTTAGTGAGCTTTTCACCAATTCTTGGTTCGTCTACATTTTCTCCGGCATGGCCCTAGGACTCGGCATATCGATAGCCCGTGAACGCCCGAGAATCATCCAGTCACTCCTCAATATTGTTTTGCTGTTATCCCGCGTCTTAGCGCCGGTTCTTGGGTCCGTCTTACTCTTGTTTTTGGCATTCGTACCATTCGTGGGTTTTCATGACGTACTCAATACGCGCCACCTTATCCCGCTCATGACAACCACCCTGTTTATATTTCTATTGCTCGAAAATGCCGTTATTCAAGGTTCGACATCAGAAGGAGGCTTTTCTAAAAATATCAACCGGTTGGTGATGGCCACAAACATTGCCCTTCCCCTTCTCGCAATTTTTTCCGCATACGCCTTATATCTGCGCATAGACCAATATGGGCTAACACCGAATCGTATTTATTTGGGCATAATCATATTCATTTCGTTGGCCTATAGTCTTTCCTACTGTATTTCCACATTGGTTTTAAAGCAGGGCTGGATCGAAGGTGCATATAAAGCAAATCCGCTTATTGCCGTGTTCACATTAGTTTGCGCCCTTGCGATCCATTTCCCGCCCTTTGAACCCTTAGCCCTGAGTGCAAAAAATCAAATTGACCGGTTGAGAGCAGGAAAAATCGCACCTATTGATTTCGATTTCAGCTATTTGAAACTTAAGCTTGGTCCGGTGGGACGTTCCGCTTTCAAGGAAATTGCTGCTGACGACGTCTTGATGGGAAATCCCATCATTGCCTCACGTATGAAATATACAGAGCAACTCAGGTCTTACAGGCCACGCGGAAACCGGAAGGCACGACCGTCAGTTCAATACGATAACCAAACGCTGGAAAACATTAGTGAATATATGATGATGGTGCCCAATGGTATGACGGCTCCGGACTCCATCGTTGCCGATTGGACAAAGACCTACCGGCAACAACTGATTATTTGTAAAAAGAAGTCCGACACATCCTCAAAATCCTGCTGGATTATCAAAACCGATATAAATAAAGACGGACAACCGGATATCTTATGGTTCACCGGCGACATCATCCTGACAAAACTGAAGACAAAAGGTGAGACATGGGCTGATGGTCCCTCTTTAAAGCTTGCTCAGGGCTTTATGAATCAGGACAAAGCTGAGAAATTGCTCGATACACTGCACAGTTCCGGTTTTAAAATTGTCCCCAATGAAACGGATAACATCACCATTGGTGAATATCGTTTTAAATAATTCCAAGACATCTGCACCATAATCCAGATCTGACATTGCCAATCCGGGCTCATCTGCTAAGAAAAGCAAGCCTTTTCACTCTCCTATAACAGAGACCCTGCATGTCTGAAATCACCCCTGAAGTCATCGCGTCGCACGGTTTTACCGCCGAAGAATACGGAAAAGTTCTGGAGATTATGGGCCGCGAGCCCAATATGACGGAGCTCGGCATTTTTTCGGTCATGTGGTCAGAGCACTGCTCCTACAAATCTTCAAAAAGGTGGCTCAAAACCCTGCCGACCGAGGCCCCCTGGGTGATTTGCGGGCCGGGCGAGAACGCCGGGATCATTGATATCGGCGACGGTCAGGCCGCTATCTTCAAGATGGAAAGCCACAACCACCCATCCTACATCGAGCCTTATCAGGGGGCGGCGACCGGTGTTGGCGGTATTTTGCGTGATGTCTTCACCATGGGAGCACGGCCTGTCGCCAATCTGAACGCGCTGCGCTTTGGCAGTCCGGATCATCCGAAAACCAAACATCTGGTTTCCGGCGTTGTCGCGGGTGTTGGCGGATACGGCAACTGCGTCGGCGTGCCCACCGTTGGCGGTGAATGCGAATTTCACGAAAGCTATAACGGCAATATTCTGGTTAACGCCATGACGGTTGGCATTGCGGATCAGGACAAGATTTTTTATTCCGCCGCCACCGGCGCCGGCAACCCGATTGTTTACGTGGGCTCGAAAACCGGACGCGATGGCATCCATGGCGCAACCATGGCTTCGACCGAGTTTTCCGAAGATTCCGAGGCCAAACGCCCGACCGTTCAGGTCGGTGACCCGTTTACCGAAAAGTTGCTGATTGAGGCCTGCCTTGAGCTCATGCAGACCGATTGTATTATCGGCATTCAGGACATGGGGGCCGCCGGCCTGACGTCGTCGAGCTTCGAGATGGCGTCAAAAGGCGGCGTTGGCGTTGAGCTTGATCTCGACAAGGTGCCGCAGCGCGAAGAGAACATGACGGCTTACGAGATGATGCTTTCCGAAAGCCAGGAACGCATGCTCATGGTTTTGCGGCCCGGCACGGAAGCCAAAGCCGAAGCCATCTTCCGGAAATGGGAACTGGATTTCTCGGTGTGCGGCGCCCTGACCAATACGGGCCATATGGTGCTCCGGCACAAGGGCGAGATTGTTGCGGACCTGCCGATTGATCCGCTGGCTTCGGCCAGCCCGGAATATGACCGGCCCTGGATTGCGACACCCAAGCAGCCTTCCTTCGACTTAGCCTCATCACCAGCCCCCAATGATCTGCTGGCCACCTTGATGCAGATGATGGGCTCGCCAGCTTTGGCTTCCAAACGCTGGATTTGGGAGCAATATGACCACATGGTCATGGGCGATACTTTGGGCCATGGGCGGCCCGGTGGCGATGCGGCGCTGGTTCGTGTGCACGGCACACCAAAAGCCCTTGCCATGACATCTGACTGCACGCCGCGCTACTGCTTTGCCGACCCGGTTGAAGGCGGCAAGCAGGCGGTAGCCGAAACATGGCGCAACATCACAGCAACCGGTGCCACACCGCTCGCCATTACCGACAATATGAATTTTGGCAATCCGGAAAAACCCGACATCATGGGCCAGTTCGTCGGCTGTTGCGAAGGCATCAGTGCGGCCTGCATTGCTCTCGACTATCCCGTCGTCTCCGGCAATGTCTCGCTCTATAATGAAACCAACGGACAGGGTATTTTACCAACACCGACAATTGGCGGCGTCGGCCTGATTGACGACGCTGCAAAATCCGTCGGCGTCGGCTTCACTGCGGATGACCATGACATCGTCCTTATTGGAGACAGCCTTGGGCATCTTGGATGCTCGCTGTATCTGGATGTGATTGAGAACCGCACCGCCGGGGCGCCACCGCCCGTCGATCTGGCGGCCGAGCGCCGAAATGGTGATTTTGTCCGTGCACAAATT
The DNA here is from genome assembly GCA_048262255.1 of Rhodospirillales bacterium. GTDB lineage: Bacteria > Pseudomonadota > Alphaproteobacteria > Rhodospirillales > Casp-alpha2 > JABMNT01. Next base: position 50,341 of record JBLXFH010000001.1, read on the forward strand.
CAGGCGGGCGCCGTTAAGGCCTGCCATGATTTATCCGATGGCGGCCTTCTGGTCGGTCTGACGGAGATGGCGCTGGCAGGTAACCGGGGTGCCGACTTGCTGGCTGCTGAGGATGGTTTGCCTTTCCATGCCTGGGCCTACGGGGAAGATCAGGGACGTTATCTCGTGCAAACGCCCGATGCTGCGGTTTTGCTGGAGCAGGCTGCGCACATGGGCGTAACCGCGCGGGTCGTCGGAAAAACAGGCGGACAGGACATCCGGATCTCCAACCACGGCTCCTTACCACTCAGTGGTATTCGTCAAACCAATGAAAGCTGGATGCCGGAATATATGGGCTGATCTACAAGTGTATATCGGTCAAAAAGAGCCAAATGCATGCCCTGTATGCTTGAATACATAAAAGCATTTCTCTACCTTAACCCTAAGCCGTCCAGCATGTTGGAGAGTGCCCGTGAATGTAACATCAGAAGATGTTGTCAAGGTTGATAAAGCCAGTTGGCCACGCACCTCTGATGGTACGATTGATTGGGAGTCCGTTTTCGAGGATACAGAAAACGGCCTGATACCGGCGATTTCAACAGCAAAAACATCCGAAGGGCTGGTAAATTGTGCCGCAGCCATCACCGAAGCTCTTTTTTCACGCAGGAGCGATGAAGATATTCGGGCGGGATATACGCGTGACCTTGCCAGTATTTCTCTTAAAAACACTTTAGATATAGATACGTTGCGCGATCAAATCATAACCTATTTGCGCGCGATAAAGTCTGATCGGACAAAACGGGCCGCCGACTGGGTCTCACACAAGACGCAAAGGCTCAAGGAGGAGCCACTTTCCAGCCAGGAAAGCGCCTTGACCGACGAAACGGAAATCCTCTTTCAGGAAGCCTTCTGCGAGCATCTGCAGCGCCGTTTCCAGGTCATGTGGAATGATGTTCCTCAGGTCCCATTCGATAATAAAAAGCTACCATTTCTTGTTTCTTCTGCCTTCGCGGTCCGTTACATGAACCTTGTCCGCAGTCAGCTCATAGCTGAAATCGTCCCAAGGTGCCGGCATATTATCTCGCACGCCCAGCAACTGGCGCTCGAAAAACGCGCGGCGTTCTTCCGTGAGAAAATGAAAGACCCCCTTGCACAAAAGGAACTCAACACCGTATGGGATTTCACTTGGGACGACATGATGACGGAAGACGAGATTCCCCAAAAGCCGGATATTGAAGAAAAAGGCATGCTCAAATCCTTGGTCAAAGCCGTAACATCCATGGGCGAAATGGATGATGACGTCTACACCCTGGAAGACTGGAAGGAAGACGTAAAGGAGGTCAAAATTCAGCGCCGTGCCGCACGCGCCAACTGGGCCCGGCTGACCGCTCCCTCCGATGACTTTGATCCGCCTGTAGAAGCGGATCGGGCGCTGCTAAAAAGTATATTTTCAAAATCGGCGGGCAGCCTTCGCGATCAGTCTGCCGCCTTGCGCCAAATTGCCCAACAGGCGGAGAACGTTGGTAAAGCCTATGATGACTATTCAAAAGGAAAAGATTTGGAGATCCCCCTGCTCATCGTCTCCTATCAAAACCCCGATCTGTTTCTACGGGAAGGTCAGGTTTTGAAGACTGTCTTGCGCGGCCTTTCCAAATCCCGGAAAAAAGTGGCTCTTCCCCTTATTGTCCGGTATTTGAATGATTATATCTAGAGCCCTTCTTCAGCCTGTTCTACAGAGGACGAATGGCAAAAGCGTATTTGGAGAAGGGTTGACCAATGCTATGGAAACAGCCATATCCTAACTCTAACCTGTAACCCTTAAGAAAAAGGACCCATCCGAATGGCTATGGACGCATCCGAAATCGAAAGCCTGATCAAGGAAAGCCTGCCCGACGCAAAAGTGACCATTGAAGACTTGCGCGGCGATGGCGATCATTATGCGGCTTATGTGACATCGGCCGCGTTTACCGGAAAATCCCGGGTCCAGCAGCATCAATTGGTCTACTCCGCCTTGAAAGGCCGAATGGGCAACGAACTTCACGCCCTGGCGCTGCAAACAAGCGCGCCAGAGAGCGTCTGATTATTTTTTTATCAAAAGGAGCTATTATGAGCGACAATCCCGTACATGAGCGCATTCAATCCGAAATCGACAACAGCGATGTTGTTTTGTTTATGAAAGGCTCTCCCATGTTTCCGCAATGCGGATTCTCCGCTGCCGTCACCCATGCGCTGACAACGCTTGAAGTTAAATTCAAGGGCATTGACGTCCTACAGGACGGCGACATCCGCCAGGGCATCAAGGAGTTTTCCAACTGGCCGACGATCCCGCAGCTTTATGTTAAAGGCGAGTTCATAGGCGGCTGCGACATCATCCGCGAAATGTATGAAGCCGGTGAACTGCAGCAGTTGCTCAAGGACAAAGGCATCGAGTCCGCCGCCTGATCGCCTCCCACCTCTATATATGAAAAAGGTCGCCTATTTGGCGGCCTTTTTTATGCCTGTAAAGGTCTATTGAAGTTTTCCAAGGATTTCCTTAAAATTATCTGCGCAAAATTAAGCGAATTGAAAGTTTATTGTGCCGGAAATTCAATTTACCTCCCTCGCATCTGCAGAGCGCAACCGCGTTGCCTTGGCCCGCGAGCGCGCCGAGAATGACCGCCGGGTTAGCCGCGACAAGCAAGCAACGGCGCATCGCGAAGATATCCAGGCGCGCAAGGAACTTACAAACAAGCAGGCGATCCGCACCGAAAGGAACATCCAGCGTCGACGCAATGATCTGGAGGAAGACTTTGAAGTTACTCTTCTGCGGTCCGAACACATCCGCCAGGCCGACACAATCGCCAATGATTCCGCCTTCCAGAACCGTCAGGATGCAATTACCAGTGAACTGGTTCAGCAGCGCGCCAGCCGGGCCGCCGTTTATGAAATTGGCTTAAGCGAATATGACGAAGGGCTGGCGCTCGACCAGCTCGACCCGGCAACAAACAACGACCCGGCCCTTGGCATCGCCGAGCAAACATCAAGTTTCCGGCAGTTTCTGGCTGAACGCGATGACCGCCTCGCCGAACGCGCCCAGGACCAGCGCGACCGTTCCATCCAGCAACAGATTGATCTGCAGGTCGCCACCGACAATCTGCGCTCGACAAGCCCCGGCGGCGATTTGCCGCGCGGCGCTCTTGTCGATGTGTTTGGCTAAATCCTGAGCCATTCCCCGCGCCAACAAAAAACCCCGCCGAAGCGGGGTTTTTAATACGGGGAATTCTGTCGCGATTAACGCGAATAGAATTCGATAACCAGGTTGGGTTCCATTTGAACCGGGTAGGGAACGTCGGCCAGTTTCGGCACGCGTGTGAACGTTCCTTCCATTTTGTTGGAATTCACTTCCATATAATCGGGAATGTCCCGCTCCGGGCTTTCCATAGCCAGCAGCACCATCGGCATTTGACGCGATTTTTCGCGGACCGTGATGACATCGCCTTCTTTAACCAGATAGGAAGGAATGTTGACCTTTTTACCGTTCACCCGGACATGTCCGTGGTTGATGAACTGACGTGAAGAGAAAACCGTGGGGACGAATTTCATGCGGTAGACAACGGCGTCGAGACGGGTCTCTAGAATGCCGATGAGATTTTCCGAGGTATCACCCGCAACCCGCTGTGCTTCTTTGTAATAGCGGCGGAACTGTTTTTCGGTGACGTTGCCGTAGTAGCCCTTGAGCTTTTGCTTGGCCATCAACTGCAGACCGAAGTCCGACGGCTTGCGGCGGCGCTGGCCGTGCTGTCCCGGAGGATAATCGCGAACGTTGATCGGGCTTTTCGGACGGCCCCAGAGGTTGACGCCAAGGCGTCGGTTAATCTTGTATTTGGCTTGTGTACGTTTACTCATTTTAAGTCCCTTGTTAATTAGGTGTTCTTAACCCGCTGAGCCGGTTCCTGATCACGTGATCAGGGGCGGGGTGCAAGGAAACAAAGCCCTTGGCCCACGTTTGCGGGAACGGCGCGGAATATAGGGGTTTCGAGAGGTTTGTCAAACCCTAAGGCAAAACACAGGATGGGACCTTCTAAATGCTCTCCAGTTCGGAGTCCCAATAGAGGAAATCGCGCCAGCTTTCATGCAGGTAATTGGGCGGAAAGGCGCGACCGTTTTCCTGCAGCAGGAATTTTGACGGCTGATCGGGGCGGCGCAGCGGGTGCATGCCGGTTTCTCTGGGCAGGCCATGCCCTTTGCGTAAATTGCATGGCGCACAGGCCGTCACCACATTCTCCCAAGTGGTCCGCCCGCCTTTTGAGCGCGGCACCACATGATCAAACGTCAGCTCTTCCGTGCGAAACGGCGAGCCGCAGTACTGACAGGAGAAGCTGTCGCGCAAAAACACGTTGAACCGCGTGAAGGCCGGGCTGTTGGCGGTTTTCACATAATCTTTCAGCGAAATGACACTGGGTAACCGGAAAATCTGGTTGGGAGAGTGGACTTCCTGGTCATATTCATTGACCACGTTCACACGATCAAGAAAAACCGCCTTGATGGCATCCTGCCAGGACCACAGAGACAGGGGGAAGTAGCTGAGCGGCCGATAATCGGCGTTCAGAACCAGAGCCGGAAACGTTCCTTGTGCAGTCGTCATACACCTACCCTCGCGTCTGAGGTTAGCCTACAACATATTGCGCTCTTTTACCAAACCCAAGATAGTTATTGTTATATGACAGCATAACAACCGGTGTCGCGGTCAACCGAACGGCGCCGCCGTCGTTGATGCCGGCAAAGGCACGCCAAAGCAATCCACCAAAAAGCTCATGCCCGCCATGATGCTCTGGTCGTTCAGGCCATGACCCAGATTTGGCAGCATCTCGCCTTTTATCTTAATGCCAACCTCCTGCAATGCGGCAACCCCTTCATACAGGGCTTCCGGCGGCACGACATCGTCAATGGCGCCGTGCATCATCATCACCGGCGGCTGTGATTTAACCTCATCGGCCAGCAGTTCCGGGCCGATCAGCGCCCCCGAATAGGCAATAACCCCCGCCAGTTGCTCGGCCCGGCGCACACCTACATGTAAGGACATCATCGCGCCCTGTGAAAACCCGACCAGTGCCACGTCTTTTGCTGTCAGCCCGTGCAGTTGCATTTGCTGATCAATAAAGGCGTCAAGAACGGGTGCCGCGGCCAGTGTGCCTTCCAGGCGCGACGCCGGGGTTGGGTTGGCCAGCGAAAACCACTGATAGCCCATGGGCGCCATATCAAAGGCAAAGGGCGCGTTGGGTGAGACAAACTGTGCGTCCGGCAGAACCTTGGCGAAATAAGGGGCAAGACCAATCAGATCCTGACCATCCGAACCGACGCCATGGCAAAAAATGACCAGTTGTTTTGGCGCGCCACCGGAAGCCGGGGCGAAAGTCGGTCCTTCGAGTTCAGGCAGTTCACTCATCGTTGGCTCCTCATGCAAGCAGGGACTTTTAATTACGCCTTTTGGTAGCCGATTACACCCCCTCTTGTCACGCCTACTCACAAACCGCTATCAAGTCCTATGTCTGTTATCACACGATTTGCGCCAAGCCCTACGGGTCACCTGCATCTGGGCCATGCCTATTCGGCGCTGTTTGCGGAGCAATGCGCACAGCGCCAGGCGGGGCTGTTTTTGCTGCGTATCGAGGATATTGACGCCAGCCGCTGCAAACCAGAATTCGATCAGGCCATTCAGGAAGATCTGGCCTGGCTGGGGCTGAACTGGCAACAGCCCGTGCGCCGCCAATCCGAGCACCTCGACGACTACGCTCAGGCTTTGGAGCATCTCGATCAAAAGGGCCTGTTGTATCCGTGTTTTTGTACCCGCAAGGACATCCAGGCCGAAATTCTGGCCGCTGGATACGCCCCCCATGCCGCACCCACAGGCCCCGAAGGACCTGTATATCCCGGCACTTGCCGTCATTTGAGCGAGACGGAGCGCCAACAGAAACTTACCGCAGGCACGCCTTACGCCCTGCGTCTGAAAACCGATATGGCACTCAGCCAAACCGGCCCGTTGACCTGGCACGACAACATCCGAGGCAAGCAGATGGCCACACCGGAACAATTTGGCGATCCGGTTCTGGCCCGCAAGGACATTGCAACCAGCTATCATCTTGCCGTCACTCTGGATGACCACCAGCAGGGCATCACACTGGTCACACGCGGCGAAGATCTTTTTTCGGCGACACACCTGCATCGGCTCCTGCAGGCTGTGCTGGAGCTGGATACACCCGCTTATCACCATCACCCCCTGCTGACCGACGATGCGGGACACCGTTATGCCAAACGCGATAATGCGTTAACGCTCCGAAATTTACGCGAAGCGGGTCATACAGCGGCGGAAGTCCGAAAGATGGCTTATGCGGACCTTTAAACGCTTCATTCTGGGATTGATCCTTATCATCCATCCGGTGGCGACCTTTGCCGCGCCGCTGGACGATCTGGCGATAGGGGAAACGGCGCGGGTGATGGAAGTGGTGGATGGTGATACCGTCATTTTAGACCGCGCCATCGACGGAGCCCTACAGGTGCGTCTGGTCGGCCTGCAGGCGCCGAAGTTACCACTGGGTCGCAAGGGCTTTCGGGAATGGCCGCTGGCGCCCGATTCCAAATACGCACTGGAAGCCCTGACACTCAACAAACCCGTGACCTTAAAGTTCGGTGGCGCACGCATGGACCGGCATGGGCGGCATCTGGCACACCTGTTTCTGGCCGACGGGACCTGGGTACAGGGCGAAATGCTGAAACGCGGCATGGCCCGGGTTTATACCTTTCCCGACAACCGCGCCGTTGCAAAAGAGATGTATGCCCTGGAGCGCAATGCACGGACCGCCAACCGGGGCATCTGGGCGCATCCGTTTTATGCGGTGCGCGCCGCCACTCCGGACGCCCTGGAACGCCTGATCGGCACTTTTCAGGTAATCGAAGGCCGGGTCTTTGATGCGGCAAAAGTCAAAGGGACGGTATATCTGAATTTTGATGAAAACTGGCGGGAAGACTTCACCGTCACCCTCAACAGCCGGGCCCGGCGGGCCTTTACAGATGCTGGCATCGATCCTTTAAGCTTAGAGGGCAAAATGATCCGGGTGCGCGGCTGGCTGAACAAGCGCAATGGCCCCGGCATCACCGCCAGCCACCCGGAGCAGTTTGAGCTGCTGGATTAAGATCTGGGCTAGGGCCGCATGAGACGGAATCTCTGAAACCGCTGGCCGTCGATCATCACCTGACCATCCTCCACAAAGCCCAGACGCTTTATGGCGTTTGCGTTGGTGCGGTTTGGCGGCAGTAAAGCGGTTATGGAATCGAGGTTCATTTGGCTGAAAGCCTGCTCTTTAACGTGATGGAAAATCTTCCGTCCCCAACCCCAAAAGGCGGGGTCCAGGACAAGACCGAAATCGGCATCACCCTGCTCCGGCTGCAGGCCGCCCCAGCCAGCAAAAACGCCTTTGATCCGAAACGCCCAGGGGCCATAGCCATATGTATCCCACAGCTGCTGTTTGGCTTTCAAAAAAGCGCGGCAGGAAACGGCATTAAAACCGCCGTCCAGCAACGGCAATTGGCGGCCAACCTTGTCATTTGTCATCAGTTCGATGAGGTCCTGTTCTTTGACCTCAAACAGCGAAACAAACTCAATGTCATCCATGAAATGCAACCCACATAAAAAAAGTGCCTCAATTGAGAGGCCCTTCTTTTAAGCCCCGTTATGCGGAAAGTCATGGAACGGTTGTTGCGCTCAAGATTTTGTTACCGGTTTTGTTAACCGGTGATGACCCTTCCTTTCGCCGCCTTACGATTACGGCCTGCGATCATCCGGTCGTGCAGATCTGCGATCACGGCACTGCCGGTTTTCACAAACAGGAACGGGAAAAAGGCATGCACCAGCGCCACCAACGCACCGGCAAACAGTTTCAGGCTGAAGCTCAACGCAACGCCCAAATGTTCAAAATAGGTTTCATCGACACTGGCCGGATGTGCGGTGAACAGGTGCTTGACCATTTTCAGTCTCCAGATTTTTAAATTGTTCGCGGTGATTGACTGGCACTGATCATATCCATTGAACTGGAGAAAGAGTTCCTTATTTTACCTGTAAATTTCCATTTTATTAAATTATTATTCTAATATTATATAATTTTATGGAATAATTTTATGGATGAGATGGATCGAAAAATCCTCAACTGTCTGCAAACCGATGCCACGCTGTCCATTTCCGAGATCTCGGATCGGGTCGGGTTATCACCAACGCCCTGCTGGCGGCGCATCCAGAATCTGGAAACCCGCGGCGTCATCCGCAAACGGGTCGCCCTGCTGGACCGCGACCAGATGAATGTAGGAGTGACGGTGTTTGTCTCACTGAAAACCAATCAGCACACACAGGAATGGCTCGAGAATTTTGCCGGTTTGATGCACGATTTTCCGGAAGTTATGGAATTTTACCGGATGAGCGGTGGGGTCGATTACCTGCTTAAAATCGTCGTGCCCGACATCGCTGCCTACGATGCCGTTTACAAACGGCTCATTGAAAAGATTGATCTTTTCGACGTCAGCTCTGCCTTCGCCATGGAGGAAATCAAGTGCGAAACGGCATTGCCCCTGACTTACGCAAAATAGCGGATATAAATATATCAGTTGCAGTGACGGGTTTGTTTGTACTTCCCCGCCGCTTTCTGTAGGTTCCCGCGCCATGCGCGTATCTGATTTCGATTTTGACCTGCCAACGGATAACATCGCCCAGCACCCGGCGGAGCCCAGGGATTCGGCACGCCTGCTGCATGTGCCAGCATCTGGTGATTTGACCGATCTCAAGGTCACGGATTTGCCCGGCCTGCTGCAACCGGGCGACCTGCTGATCACCAACGACACCCGCGTCATTCCGGCCCGCCTCACCGGTGTTCGGGGTGATGCGACACATTCCGGCCCGCCGCAAGGTGGCGCGAAAATTGAGGTCACCCTGCACAAGCCGGATAACCCGGCCGTCTGGCGAGCCTTTGCCCGGCCTGCAAAAAAGCTGAAAATCCGCGATCTAATCGTGTTTGCGCCGGGGTTTTCGGCGGTCGTCGAGAACAAAGGTGAAGGTGGCGAGGTCACCCTGCATTTTAACGTGTTTGGTCCAAAGCTTCTGGAAGCCCTGCAGGCGCACGGCGTAATGCCGCTGCCGCCCTATATCAAACGCCCGAAGGAAGGCGAACAGGCCGATACCCTGTCCTATCAGACCCTATTTGCGGCAAATGATGGAGCCGTTGCCGCGCCCACCGCCAGCCTGCATTACACACCCGATCTGGTAAAAGCCATCGAGGACCGCGGTGTGCAGATTGCCAAACTGACCCTGCATGTGGGGGCCGGCACTTTTCTGCCGATCAAGGTCGACGACACCCGTGATCATATAATGCATTCGGAATGGGGTGAATTGAGCTCCGAAACGGCGGAATTGATCAATGAGACGAAACGCCGGGGCGGGCGGATCATTGCATCGGGGACAACATCGCTGCGCCTTTTGGAAGCGGCCACATCCGAGGCAGGGGTTGTCGGCCCTTTCCATGGGGAAACGGATATTTTCATTACGCCGGGTTACCGGTTCCGCGTGACGGATCTGCTTTTGACCAATTTTCATTTGCCCAAATCCACCCTATTCATGCTGGTCGCTGCCTTCACCGGGCTCGGCAGAATGCAAGAGGCCTATCAACACGCCATCACAAAAGGCTACCGGTTTTATTCCTACGGCGACGCATCGCTCTTGGAACTGGCTGCCAATTCCCCTAAAGAGAGCACATGAGCCACCTGACCTTCGATATTATCCAGAAAGACGGGCCCGCCCGTTTGGGCACGTTGATGACCGCACACGGCCCCATCGACACACCCACCTTCATGCCGGTTGGCACGGCCGGTACCGTCAAGGCGATGACGCCGGAAGCCGTCGCCGAAACCGGCGCGCAGATTATTCTCGGAAACACCTATCACCTGATGCTGCGCCCAGGCGCTGACCGGGTTGAGCGTTTTGGCGGACTGCACAAGTTCATGAACTGGCCGGGGCCGATCCTCACCGATTCCGGTGGTTTTCAGGTGATGTCGCTGAAGGGCCTGCGCAAGATGACGGAAGAGGGGGTCAACTTCCGCTCCCATATAGATGGCTCGGCGCATATGCTGACGCCTGAATATTCCATGCAGATCCAGCATAAGCTCGATAGCAATATCACCATGTGTTTCGATGAATGCACGCCGTTTCCGGTATCTGAGCCTGATGCAGAGAAATCCATGCAGTTGTCCATGCGCTGGGCGCAGCGGTCAAAAGACGCCTTCATCAAACGTCCGGGATACGGCCTGTTCGGCATCGTTCAGGGCAGCGTCTATCCCGAACTTCGCCACGAATCTTCAGAGAAGCTGAAAGCCATCGGTTTTGACGGTTATGCGGTCGGCGGGCTGGCCGTCGGTGAAGGCCAGGACACCATGTTCAAGGTGCTGGAGCAGACCATCCCGCACTTACCAACCAACCGGCCGCGCTATCTGATGGGTGTCGGCAAACCGTCCGATATTGTTGGCGCGGTGCGACGCGGCATCGATATGTTCGATTGCGTGCTGCCAACCCGCTCGGGACGTACAGACCAGGCCTTCACCCGCATGGGCCAGATCAACATGCGCAACGCCCGCCATAAGGACGACACCCGTCCGCTTGACCCCAAATGCACTTGCTATACCTGTCGCAACTATTCGCGTGGTTATATCCATCATTTGGGGTTGTCTAAAGAAATTTTGGGGACAACCCTGCTGACCTGGCATAACCTGCACTATTATCAGGACCTCATGCGGGGCTTGCGCAACGCCATTGCCGAAGGGGCACTGGACGCCTTTACGGTGTTGTTTGCAGCTGAGCAAAACGGCGGCGACCTGGAACCGCTTTGACCGATGAAACTGTGAGATGACCATGGAAGAAAATCAATTTGCCAACCTCAGCCAGCTAGGCGGCGCCTACGAGCTACCCGACAGCCCCGAAGAGGCCAAGCTGGAAGCCGTTCCCAACCCGCATAAGGATATCGACTATCTGATCCGCTTCGTCTGCCCGGAATTCACCAGCGTTTGCCCGGTCACCGGACAACCGGATTTTGCCCATCTGGTGCTTGATTATGTGGCCGACCAGAAGATCGTCGAAAGCAAGTCCCTGAAAATCTATCTGGCCAGTTTCCGCAATCATGCAGCTTTTCATGAAGGCTGCACGGTCGGTATCGCCAAACGCCTGATCGAGACTTTAAGTCCCCGCTGGTTGCGCATTGGCGGCTACTGGTATCCGCGCGGCGGCATGCCCATCGATGTTTTTTACCAGACCGGCGAACCGCCAGCGGGTGTCTGGGTCCCAGAACAGGGCGTTGCCCCCTACCGCGGTCGCGGTTAATTACTTTTAGATCAGGAGTTACAAATGGACGCCCGTGTAAAATGGATTGAAGGCACCCGTTATCTGGGCACCTCCGGCTCCGGTCACGCCGTGGTTATGGAAGCCTCCGCCGCCGATCAGAGCGTTGGCCCCAGCCCCATGGAAATGATGCTGATCGGCATGGGCGGCTGCACGACTTATGATGTGGTCGCGATTTTGAAAAAGATGCGGCTTGATGTGGATGACGTGACCGTCGACCTGCACGCCGAGCGGGCGGAATCAGTCCCACACGTGTTCACGAAAATTCATGCCGTGTTCACGGTCATCGGCACCAATATCCCTCTCGCCAAGGCGGAAGAGGCGGTCAAACTGTCGGGCGAAAAATACTGCTCGGCCTCACGTATGTTGGAAAAAACCGCAGAGATCACTTTCGAGACCCAGGTTCGCGAAAAAAACTAACCCTGGCAACTTATCAAGAAGCGGCGGCTTCGCGATTTTTTATCAGATACCAGACGACCAAAGCCCCAATCATCTTACTGACCGTCATCAGAACCACCCCCTCGAGCGAGGCAATGCCGATGATCCCCAGAAAGATCACACTGTCGACCGGCGTTCCCAACGCGCTGGACAACAGAACCCGCTGATGGAACGGCTTTTTGGTGAAGCTATAAACGGCCCAGTCACAAAACTCGCTAACCAGAAAGGCAGCCAGACTGGCGACAGCAATAAACGGATCGGCCATGAAATAACTAATGGCCGCTGCGGCCAGCATGGCAAGAATGACCGAATGACCGATTTCCTTTTGCGCAAAATCACGGGCCACGAAAATAAACCCGACCACCAGCGTCATTGGTGGCCACTTGCCTCCACCCGGAAGCTCTACCAGGGGAACCACAGAAAACCCATAATTGACGGCAACAATCAGCACGATGTAGAGAGCTGTGTATTTAAATTTCATTCTGTGACACCCTTCGAATTCGTTTTCGGGGCGCTGCGTAGCATACCTGTAGAGAAATTACGAGCATATGATTAAAGAAAAGATCAGGGAAAAGGCCAAGGAGCTTGGGTTTGATGCGGTTGGGTTTGCATCAGCCGAAGCGGATTTCCGTGATGAGCAGGCGCTGGCCAAGTTTTTGTCTCAAGGCTGGCACGGCGACATGGCCTGGATGGAAACCGCCACGGAGCGCCGCATTTCACCGAAACAGACCATGCCAAACGCCCGCACCATTGTTGTGCTTGGCGCAAACTACGGCCCCGCCGCGGACCCATTGACGATTTTGGAAAAGGCAGAACGGGGAAACATCAGTGTCTATGCACAGGCGACCAAAGACTATCATGATGTTTTAAAAAAGCGCCTGAAAAAGCTGGGTCGCTGGATTGGTGAGGAATTTGACTCAGACATCAAAATTTTTGTCGATACGGCGCCGGTCATGGAAAAACCGCTAGCGGCACGGGCCGGTATAGGCTGGCAAGGCAAACATACCAATCTGGTGTCGCGCGAATTCGGCTCGTGGATGTTTCTGGGTGAGGTTTTCATGTCTCTTGATGTCCCTCCAGATACGCCTGCTGTCGATCATTGTGGATCGTGCGATCTCTGCCAGCAAGCCTGCCCGACCGACGCCTTTCCCAGGCCTTACGAGTTGGACGCCCGCAAATGCATCTCCTACCTGACGATCGAGCATAAGACCGAAATCAGCGACAGTCTGATGGATCGCATGGGCAATCATATTTATGGTTGCGATGATTGCCTGGCCGTCTGTCCATGGAACAAGTTTGCCCGACCGACCGAGGAACCCGCTTTCATGCCGCGCATGGAACTGACAGCCCCACGGCTTCATGATTTGCTGGAACTGGATGATACCACGTTTCGCAACGTCTTTGCAGGCTCGCCGATCAAGCGTACGGGCCGCGATCGGTTCGTCCGAAATGTGCTTATTGCCGCCGGCAACAGCCAGCATAAAAGCCTAAAAGAAGCTGCACAAAAGCTGACAAATGACCCTAACGAGATGGTTGCCCATACAGCGCGATGGGCCATATCAAAACTAGGTGCGCTGCAAGATGAACAGAGTTAAGATCACCCAGGAGCGATGACAGGACACATGCAAATGCTGCACATTTTCCGCAAAACCGGACAAACGACCCTTCGACTTGCTTTGGCCGGCTTATGGCTCTTGCTATTCAGCGGCGCGGCGCAGGCGCAAAATCAACAACCCCCGCAGGCAGCGTCCATCCTCAAACCGGGAACCGTCTTTCGCGACTGCCCGGAATGTCCTGAACTGGTCGTCGTCCCTTCCGGTCTGTTTATCATGGGGTCAAACGGCACCCGCAAAACAGAAAAGCCCGCGCGTCGGGTTAATATTGCCAAACCTTTCGCCATTGGTCGCTACGAAATTACGTTCAAGGAATGGATCGCTTGTCTGAATGCCGGGTTCTGTGATGTGAACCCAGATGACCACAAATGGGGGAAACGTGGCCGCCCGGTCATCAACATCACCTGGGATCAGGCCAAGACCTACACAAAATGGCTATCCCAAAAAACCGGGCATCGCTATCGGCTGCCGTCGGAGGCAGAGTGGGAATACGCGCATCGGGCCGGCACGACGACGGATTTTTGGTGGGGTAAAGAGCCCGGCGAAAACAATGCCAACTGTAAAGATTGCAAGTCCGAATGGAGCGCCAAGAGTTCCGCACCCATTGGCTCTTTCAAACCCAACCCATTCGGCCTGTATGATACAACGGCCAATGTCTTCGAATGGGTTGAGGATTGCTGGAATCCAGACCATCAGGGGGCACCGAATACGACCGAACCCCGAATGACCGGAGACTGCAAGTTTCGGGTCATTCGGGGCGGATCGTTTTATTATTTCAACAAAGTTGCGCGCGCGTCCTATCGGGCGAAAAACCCGCCAGGAGTTAAAAGCTATTGGCTAGGCTTCCGGGTTGTTCGAGAATTGCCCTGAACAACCCATCTGCGGCAGTTACAACTGCAAAAGATGCCTCTGATATCAGACGTTTGTTGCCAGCGCCCGCGCCATCTGGCTCAAGGCTTCCTGATGGCGCTCATTGTCAATCTGCGCAAAATTTCGGGCGACTTCCAAACACATCCGTTGACGGCTCGGCATTTCAACTTCATCTCTGCTGCCCAAACCTTCAAAAAAGTAGCCTACGGGAACGCGCAAAACCTGAGCGATTTCATGAAGCCGCCCAGCTGAAATGCGGTTAATGCCCCGCTCGTATTTATGAGCCTGCTGGTATGTAACGCCAATCAATTCTGCCATTTGCTGTTGGGAAAGCCCCAGCATGACCCGACGCTCACGAATACGGACGCCGACGTGGCGATCCGTGTCTGTGGCGCGATTTACAATTTGTTCATCGCCACCGGCTCTCGCGCCTAACGTTGATCTATTGCCCACGATTTGTTCCTCCATATACTCGACCAGTCCGACAGCCGATCAAAACCATACACTTTAAAATGGCCCCCCGATTTTAAATGCACCAATAGGACTTAACGGACGCACACTTGTGAAGTACTCCAGCGCCTTACCGACCGCATTGCCCAATAAGCCAGTGATATCATAAGTTGAGGTAATGAATAACCATAAAACGGTATGTTCACGCGGATATGTGTGAATGCTTGTTAACGCCAGCGTTTAACAGGCCCAAATTCCCGTTTATGTTCATTGGGATAAATACATACAACCCCAGCGTCTTTCACGCCGTGCGAAGACGGTCTTGATAGCTGATGGATGTTCCGCAGTAAGGTTTGTCAGTCGTCTTTGGTAAGACGGTCCAGTTGCTTTTGCATGGCGTCCAATTGCGCCCGCAAGACATCAAGCCCTTCCGTTTCCGGTTCCTGCGACGATTGTTGAGGCGCTGCCGCAGGGTCGTTATTGGGTGTGGGCATTTGGCCCATGCCGCCCTGGTAAAAGGGCGCAAACATTTTCATGGCGTTTTCAAACATCGCCATATTCTTTTTGCCCACTTCCTCAAAGGGGCCAAAGGGGCTCAGGCCGCCCATGGCCTCATCAATATATTCGCGCATTTGATCCTGGTTCTGGGCAAAAGACTGCATCGTATGCTCCAGATAATTGGGCACGACCGATTGCAGGCTATCGCCATAAAAACTGATTAGATGCCGCAAAAATCCAATTGGCAAAAGCGTCTGTCCACCTTTTGCTTCTTCTTCAACAATAATATGGGTCAAGACCTGACGGGTGATGTCATCGCCGGTTTTTGCATCATAAACAACGAATTCATCTTTTTCCTTAACCATCTGCGCGAGATGATCAAGCGTCACGTAAGTGCTTGTCGATGTGTTGTACAAACGCCGGTTTGCGTATTTTTTTATTGTTACCGGCTTTTTTTCGCCATTTGATTGCTCAGCCATTTTGCCACCCTCTTTCGTTCCTGAAGAACCCTAGCGCGGATTATGCTGCGTCGCAATGGTATGTTCCGCATTGCCATATGAACGGGTATGATTAAATGATATAAGCAATACACACTCACGAAAGAAAGCATGCATTCATGGCCGACCAGCCCGATATTGGAAAAATTGCGCAAGGATATATGGATCTTTGGCAAGAGCATCTATCATCCATCAGTCAGGACAAGGACATGGCCGAAGTCATGGCCAAAACCATGGCGATGATGAATTCCGGTGCAGCAACATTTGCCACGGCCATGGCCGATGCGGCAAAAACATCAACCGCCCCCAATGACCATCAAGAGGATTCTCAACACGATCATGGCGCGTCCCAAACCACCCCAACTGGCGCCCCCGTCCCTTCCGATGGGTCCCCGTCCGCTGCCTTATCACTTGAGCACACAGTTTTTATCATGGGTCAATTGCTTGAACGCATTACCCTATTGGAAAAACGGGTTGCTCAGCTTGAGCAATCCGATAGCCCCAACCCCGCAAGCAAGGTCCGCCGCAGAAAGTAATCTGCAGGAACTGGCTCAGGGCGTTGATGGAGCAGCCCTCCAACAGGCTGTTTTCAACGAGATCCTCAAACAGGCGGCCCAGTTTTCCGATGGTGTCAGGGCCTATCAGGCCTATCCACGGACACACCGCCCACCGGAGCCTCCTGTTTTGGCGCAAATCGGCGCGGCACGGCTTCTGGACTACGGGTCCGTTGGCGATGCCCCGAATGGCCCACCTGTCCTGATCGTTCCATCGCTCATCAATCGGGCCTATATTCTGGACCTGACCCATGAACGCAGCCTTGTCCGCTATATGGCACAACAAGGCTTGCGTCCGCTTTTGGTGGACTGGGGTTTTCCGGGCCCCCACGAAAACGAATTTGACCTGAGCTCCTATATCACGGGCCCCTTGCAGCAATTCATGGAGGCCGCTGCAAATGCCAGCGCCAGCAAGCCCGCGCTGGTCGGTTATTGTATGGGCGGTTTGCTGGCCATTGCCCTGGCCCAGCGCAATTCAAACCAGATCTCATCACTTTCCCTGCTGGCGACACCCTGGGATTTTCATTCCGGGTTTGGTGGGAATCTTTTTTATTTGCAATCGCTGCGCCCCGGTCTGGAACAGGTCATGTCGCATCTCGGCAATTTACCTGTGGACATTCTGCAAGCCATGTTTGCCCATCTGGCGCCTTCCTCCAATACGGAGAAATTCAGATACTTCTCAACCCTGAAGACTTCAGATCAACGGGCACAAAACTTTGTCGCCCTTGAGGACTGGTTGAACGATGGCGTACCATTGGTCGCACAAGTCGCCAGAGAGTGCCTGTTTGACTGGTATCTGGACAATGCCCCGGTTGCAGGCACCTGGAAAGTTGAAGGCCGCCCCATAACCCCACAAACTCTAACCTGTCCCTCCTTGACCGTCATTCCGGAGCGAGATCACATTGTGCCCCCCGGCTCTGCTCAGGCCCTCGCCGACATTCTGCCACAAAACGAAACACGTTCGATCAACGCCGGACATATTGGAATGGTGACCGGCAGCCATGCAAAATCGACGCTTTACGCACCTTTGACGAACTGGATACAATCGCATGGAATGTGAAAACAACAAGGGCTCCGGTTTCGAAAACCCGACGCATTCTGAGATATGCTATTTGGCTTGTGGAGGTATATAAGACCCCATATAAGCGAACAGAAGAGCCATTTACGGCTAAAAGTAAGAATTTAATGCCGTTAACTTTTTCCGGCTTTCCGGCCGAGACCTATTGTGGAGGATTAAAAGATGTCAGAAGTTGTTATTGCCGCCGCCGCCCGAACACCTGTCGGTGCTTTTAGTGGAGGTTTAAGCTCGGTCTCTGCTGATTATCTCGGCCAAGTCGCTATCAGCGCCGCCCTTGAGCGCGCCGGTGTCGCTCCCGCCGATGTCGATGAAGTTGTTCTCGGTCAGATCCTGACCGCAGGCGCCGGTCAAAACCCGGCCCGGATTGCCGCCGTCAACGCAGGCATCCCCGTCGAGAAAACCGCCTATGGGGTTAATCAGCTTTGCGGTTCCGGCCTGCGCAGTGTGGCGCTCGGCAGTCAGGCGATCCAGTTGGGGGACGCATCAATTGTCGTCGCCGGTGGCCAGGAAAGCATGAGTCAGTCTCCTCACTGCATGCATCTCCGCAATGGTGTGAAAATGGGCTCTGGGGAAATGATCGACACCATGATCAAAGACGGCCTGTGGGATGCCTTCAACGGCTATCACATGGGTACCACGGCGGAGAACGTCGCCGAAAAATGGCAGCTGACCCGAGAAGATCAGGATGCCTTTGCAGCAAGCTCGCAACAAAAAGCCGAAGCCGCCCAGGCCGCTGGCAAGTTCAAGGATGAGATTACCCCGGTCACCATCAAATCCCGCAAAGGCGATATTGTGGTCGATACGGATGAATACCCCAAATCAGGTGTTACGGCGGAAGGCCTAGCCGGTTTGCGCCCGGCCTTCTCGAAGGACGGCACGGTCACCGCGGGTAATGCGTCCGGTATTAATGATGGCGCCGCAGCGGTTGTCCTGATGAGTGCCGACGAAGCCAGCAAACGCGGCATCACGCCTTTGGCCCGCATCAAGTCTTGGGCAACGGCCGGTGTCGACCCGTCGATCATGGGTACAGGCCCCATTCCGGCCAGCCGCAAGGCACTGGAAAAAGCCGGCTGGACCGTTGCCGACCTTGATCTGATCGAGGCCAACGAAGCCTTTGCTGCACAAGCCTGCGCGGTCAACAAGGACATGGGTTGGGACACCGACAAAGTGAACGTGAATGGTGGAGCAATTGCCATAGGCCATCCGATTGGCGCATCCGGTGCCCGTGTTTTGGTTACCCTGCTCTATGAAATGCAAAAACGCGACGCCAAAAAGGGCCTCGTCACTTTGTGCATCGGTGGCGGCATGGGTATCGCAATGTGTGTCGAACGCGACTAGGATAAAAAAACAGGGAATTTAAAGGGAGCTAAGATTATGAGTAGAGTTGCAGTTGTAACCGGGGGCACCCGGGGGATCGGCGAAGCCATTTCCATCATGCTGAAAGATAACGGCTATAAAGTCGCAGCCACATATGCTGGCAACGATGATGCTGCAAACGCCTTTTCCGAATCTAACGGCATTAATGTGTACAAGTTTGATGTCGGCGATTTTGCCGCCTGTGAAGCCGCTGTTTCGAAGATCGTGTCCGATCTCGGCCCGGTTGATGTTCTGGTCAACAATGCCGGCATCACCCGCGATGGCACCATGCATCGCATGACCCGCGAGCAGTGGGATGCGGTCATCGACACCAATCTGGGATCCTGCTTCAATATGAGCCGTTTGGTCATCGAAGGCATGCGCGAGCGCAGCTTTGGCCGGATCGTCAACATCGGCTCCATTAACGGTCAGGCAGGCCAGTACGGGCAGGTCAATTACGCGGCAGCCAAATCCGGCATTCACGGCTTCACAAAAGCTCTGGCGCAGGAAGGGGCTGCAAAAGGCATCACCGTCAACGCCATTGCTCCCGGATATGTCGAGACCGATATGGTCCGCGCTGTTCCGGCCGATGTTCTGGAAAAGATTGTCGCCAAAATTCCGGCCGGTCGTCTGGGCCAAGCCGATGACATTGCCCGCGGCGTTTTGTTCCTGGTCGCCGATGAAGCTGGCTTCATTACCGGCTCCACTGTCTCCATCAACGGCGGTCAGCATATGTACTAATCAACGCCCATAGCGTTTACAATCAAGGGCTTTTTCCTTAGACGGAAGAAGCCCTTTTTGTTTGTCAGGTGATTTGATGCGTCTTTTCCCTTTGTTCACCCTTTTTCTTGCCCCGCTTCTGCTGGCATTGCCGGTGCATGCCATTGAGCCCCAACAGATATCCATGGAAGTGGCCCGCGAAATCATAACGCTTCGCCGCATCGGCGATGCTGCTTTTATCACCACCATAGACAGAAAAAGCCATCAGGTCGCGTTATCGGGAGGCTCCCTCACCCTCACTCCTGCCGCCCTTCCTTTGCCGCTCACGGCGACTGATCCCGACAGGCTCCCCGACACGAACGTAGAAGTTGGCACCCGCAATATCCGCCAAGCCTGGTTTGCCCGCCCGACCCGACGCTATGATCATGGTGTTCTCGGGGATGCGATTGAAGCGGCTTCGCTGAAGGCTCTGATGAGCGATGATCAAATCCTTGAGGTGCGGTTGCCGGAAACATCAGTTTTTGAAGACCGCACGCCCCGGCTTGCCGATATTGACGGTGATGGACAAGATGAAATCATCGCTGTTCGCTCTTACCTCAACAGCGGCGCCGCCGTTACGCTGATTGGACAGGTCGGCGCAAATCTCCAGATCATTGCCGAAGCCCCGTCCATCGGCCAGCCGAATCGCTGGCTCAATCCGGTTGGTGCCGCCGACTTTGACGGAGACGGAACAACTGAGATCGCCGTTGTTATCACACCCCATATCGGCGGCACCCTGCAGCTTTATGAATGGCAAGGAGACAGGCTCGTTAAGGATCTGAGCGCACGCGGTTTTTCCAACCATGCCATGGGATCGCGTGAATTGGGTTTGTCGGCCCTTGCCGATGTTAACAATGATGGCATCGTGGATATGGTTCTACCTGATGCCGGGCGGGCGAGCCTTGTCGCGGTCACCTTCGCCCAGGGGATGTTCAGGGCGCTTTCACGCACCCCCCTTGATGGCCTTTTGACCAGTCGCCTTGTCGCGGCGGACCTCGATGGAGACGAAAGCCCGGAAGTTCTTTATGTGACCCGCCACAACCGACTAACCGCCCTCACCTGGACGCAATGACCGACAAACGCCCCCCGAACCCGATCACGGCCACCTTCATTGGCGGCACCGCCGTTTTGATGTGGGGACTGCTCGCCCTGTTCACCACACTGACAGGAGACGTTCCGCCGTTTTTGCTGGCCGCCCTGGCCTTTGGCATCGCAACCGGGCTGGTTGTACTCAAGTGGATCATCCGCCGTGAGAACATTATCCAACACTTGCGCCAACCGCCAAAGGCCTGGGTTCTCGGTGTCACCGGTCTGTTCGGCTACCATTTTTTCTATTTTCTGGCACTGCGCAATGCACCGCCAGTGGAAGCAGGCTTGATCGCCTATATGTGGCCATTGCTGATTGTTTTGTTTTCCGCCCTGCTGCCCGGCGAACGCCTGCGCGTCTGGCATGTGATCGGGGCCCTGACCGGGTTTATCGGGGCCGCCCTTCTGGTCACTGGCGGCAATGGCCTTTCGGGCTTCAAAAGCCAGTTCACACTGGGTTACGTCATGGCCGTCGCCTGCGCACTGACCTGGTCAGGGTATTCGGTATTGAACCGGCGATTTGCCCATGTGCCGACCGATACCGTTGGCGGCTTTTGCGCCGCAACCGCCATCCTTGCGACACTTTGCCATTTGGCCTTCGAAACCACGGTTCTGCCGCATGATACGGGCGAGTGGCTGGCCGTTTTCGGGCTCGGGCTGTTGCCCGTGGGGGCGGCCTTCTTCACTTGGGACTACGGCACCAAGCATGGCCATATTCAGGTGCTGGGCGCCTTTGCCTATGCCGCACCGCTGATTTCCACCGTGGTTTTGATTGTCGCGGGCAAAGGCGAAGCCAGCTGGGTAACGGTTCTGGCCTGTCTGATGATTGTTGGTGGTGCCGTTATTGCCTCAAAGGATCTGCTGTTTTCCAGATCGCGAAGCTGACTTCTTGGGACATTGACCTACCCTCCGTCAGGCTCCCAACCCTCGGGAGCCATCTCAAAACCGGAGAACTTGAAAGCCGGGGCAACGGTGCAACCGACCAGCGTCCACTCTCCATTAGACTGGGCCGACTGCCAGGCCCCTTTTGGAACAACGCCCACAGGGCTTTGCCCGGCTGCCAAATCGATACCCAAAAGAAGTGTTTCAGAGGCTTGGTCTTGCGGCGCGATGCGCAATGTGAGATCAGCGCCTGCGTAATAATGCCAGATTTCCACAGCGTCCACCCGGTGCCAGTGCGATATTTCCCCGGCTTTCAGCAAAAAATA
The DNA here is from genome assembly GCA_048262255.1 of Rhodospirillales bacterium. Lineage (GTDB taxonomy): Bacteria > Pseudomonadota > Alphaproteobacteria > Rhodospirillales > Casp-alpha2 > JABMNT01. The sequence continues at coordinate 72,131 of JBLXFH010000001.1, forward strand.
GATGGTTGTTGCGTCGCCACGTGCGCCATTGGGGGCTGAATGGCGATAGACTTCCCGGTAATAGCCGCCTTCCGGGTGTGGCTCGAGGCCCAACGTTTCAATGATTGCATCTGCATTTTTCATAAATGGACTTTATCACCAGCGACAACCGACTGCCACGTTACATATGGCGCAAAGGGCAAATTTCCTTTATAGGCTAAAGCCTTATGTGGATGGATGTTGTTGATTTAAGAGATTTTTACGCGGGCGATCTGGGCCGGGTCACGCGCCGCATGATCCGTCGCAAGCTGCGCGCTATCTGGCCGGACGTCGCCGGGCAGAGCGTTCTTGGCTTTGGCTATGCGGGCCCTTACCTGCAAAGCTTCCATGGCGAGGCGGGTCGCATCATTTCCGCAATGCCCGCCGGCCAAGGCATCCTGCATTGGCCGGACGAAGCCCCCAATCTGACCTGTCTGGTTGATGAATTTGAATTGCCTTTTGATGATCTGTCCATGGACCGGGTCATTCTCGTTCACGCCCTGGAATGCGCTGAACAGGTGCGACCTCTAATGCGCGAAATCTGGCGGATATTGGCGGGAAGTGGGCGATTGCTGGTGATTACGCCCAATCGCCGCGGCCTGTGGGCGCGCTTTGAGCGCACCCCCTTTGGTCATGGGCAGCCCTATTCCAGCCGCCAGTTGTCCCGCCTGATGCGCGATACCATGTTCACGCCGGTCGAGACCCACCGGGCGCTGTATGTGCCGCCCGTGCGGTCACGCATGATGCTGTCTGCCGCACCGGCGCTTGAAAATCTGGGCGCCCGGTTTTTCACAACCTTTGCCGGAGTCATCGTCATGGAAGCCGTTAAGCAGATTTATGCAGGCCAGCCGCTGGCGGAAGCGCGGCAAAGCCGTAGCGTTTTGGCCCTGCCGCAACAAACCCAGCGCACGCGTGCTGCGCAGGACCAGGCCTTTGAGGCGAACCGTGACCGGCATTTTTGATCACGAAAAAGGATAGTTTTCTTTGCTTTCACCCGCGCATCGCATTATCACTAGCCGGTCTTTCGCCCTTGATATCTGTGGCCTTCCCAAACACACATGCAACGCTAGGGAACACAGAAATGTGAGAGATGCAGACGCCTTTGGAATCGATGGACACAAGTCATGACGAGCGACAAAAAACAACTGGAAAATCTGCGAAATCGTATTGACGAAATCGACGCTTCTATTCATGACCTGATCATGGAACGGATTGAGGTTGTCGACGGGGTCCGCAAGATCAAGAACAGCCTGGGTTCCAAGGTTATGATCCGCCCGTCGCGCGAGGCGGAAGTCCTGTACCGGCTTATGGAACGCCATAAAGGCCCGTTTCCGAAACAGGAAATTGCCCGCATCTGGCGGGAATTGATTGTCGCAACGCTGAGCGTCGAAGGACCATTTTCCGTGGCCGTTTACCACCCGGATAATGAACCCGGTTATTGGGACCTGGCCCGCGATCAATACGGCACCTTTACCAAGATGACCCGTCACACCAGCGCCCGGCGTGTCGTTGAGGCCGTACAAAACGGCGAGGCGACGCTGGGCATCGTTCCCATTCCGCAACGCGATGAAGACGACAACTGGTGGCGCCACATTGTCAGTGAACGCGAAGCGACACCACGGATTATCGCCCGCCTGCCCTTTATCGGCACAGGCAACGCCCGCAACGCCGGACTGGAAGCTCTGGTCATTTGCCCCATTGAACATGAAGAGACGGGCCGCGATCGCTCCTTTATCGCCGTCGAAGCGACGCAGGACATTGGTTATAACGTGATCGAGACAAGTTTAACCAAGGCTGGTTACACGGTCGCTTTTTACCAGCACTGGCATGACCCCTCGCGCCCGCCGGGCTGGTTTTATCTGATTGAGGTTTACGGCTTTATCAATCCCGATGGTGATCAGGCAAAAAAACTGCAGAACGCGCTCGGCAAAAAGGTCAACCGGATTGTTAATCTAGGGGGCTACGCCACGCCGCTCAGCAAACAGGATTTGGCCCCAAGTAAAAAATCATCTGGAAAACCAAAGAAATGACCTCCCCGACAGCCAAACCCGGTGTCATGTTGATCAAGCCTTACGTAGGCGGAGAATCAACCCTTGAAGGCCGCGACGACATTGTAAAACTAAGCTCCAATGAAGGGGCTTACGGCGCCAGCCCGCTGGCTCAGGCCGCCTATACGCAAGCGGCCTCGGAACTGCATCGCTATCCCGATGGCGGCGCGATTGCCTTGCGTAACGCGATTGCCGAAACGCATGGCCTGAACGCCGCGCAAATCGTTTGCGGGTCGGGTTCCGACGAAATCATTTCCCTGCTCTGCACCGCTTATGCCGGAGAAGGGGATGAGGTGCTCTATAGCGAATTCGGGTTTTTGATGTATTCCATTTCGGCCATGGCTGCGGGCGCAACGCCGGTGACCGCCCCGGAAACCGACCTGACGGCCAATGTCGATGCTCTGTTGGCCGCCGTGACCGATCGCACCCGCATTCTGTTTCTGGCCAATCCCAACAACCCCACCGGTACGTATCTGCCCGCCAGCGAGGTTGCCCGCCTGCGCAGCCATCTGCGCGAAGACATCCTGCTGGTTATCGATGCGGCGTATGCGGAATATGTGGCGAAGGACGATTATTCGGCGGGCGTTGAACTGGTCGATGCCGGCGAAAATGTCATCATGACCCGAACGTTCTCTAAAATTCACGGCCTTGGTGCGGTGCGTCTCGGCTGGGCCTATGGCCCGGAATCGGTGATTGATGTTTTGAACCGGGCGCGCGGCCCATTCAACGTCAATGCAGCTGCCCAAAGCGCTGGCGTTGCAGCGATCCGGGATCAGGCATTCACCACCTACGTGAAAGATCAGAACCTGAAATGGCTGGCCTGGACCCGCGACCAGCTTCGCGATCTCGGACTTGACGTAACCGATAGTGTGGGCAACTTCCTGCTTGTCCATTTCGATGGAGACAAGGGACGAACCGCCGAAGCCGCCGACAGTTTTCTGAAAGATAACGGCATCATCGTTCGCCGGGTCGGCTCCTACGGATTGCCGGACCATTTGCGCATAACCATCGGAACAGAAGCGGAGATGCGCCGGGTGATCGATGCGCTGCGCCGATTTATGGGGAAAAACAGTGACTGAACCCCTCAAAATACAACGTCTGGCCCTGATCGGGATCGGCCTGATCGGTTCATCCATCGCACATGCTGTGCGCGTCCATGGCCTTGCCGAACATATTGCCATCTCGACGCGCTCCACCGCAACCCTGGCCGAGGCCGAAAAACTGAATCTGGGCGACAGCTACCATGCCGACGCCATTGACGCGGTTAAAGAAGCCGATATGGTCATTATTTCCGTGCCGCTGGGCGCTTACGAAGCCGTCATCCAGCATATACGCGATGCCCTCAAACCCGGTGCCATTGTTACCGACGTCGCATCCTGCAAGGAATCGGTGATCGCCGATGTAGGCCCACATATTCCGGCAGGTGTGCATTTTGTTCCGGGCCACCCCATCGCAGGAACCGAACATTCGGGCCCCGCTGCCGGGTTCGCCAGCCTGTTTGAAGGCCGCTGGTGCATCCTGACACCGCCACCGGGAACCGATGAGGGGGCCATTGCTCAGGTTGGCGATTTGTGGAAAGCCATGGGCAGCATGGTCGAAATCATGGAACCGGCGCACCACGATCAGGTCCTGGCCATTACGTCGCATCTGCCGCACCTGATCGCTTATTCCATTGTCGATACAGCCAACAATCTGGAAGACGATCTGAAGCAGGAAGTGATCAAGTTTTCAGCCAGTGGGTTTCGCGATTTCACCCGTATTGCCGCTTCCGATCCCGTCATGTGGCGCGATGTCTTCTTGAAAAACCGCGATGCCGTGCTGGAAATCCTGAGTCAGTTCACAGAAGACCTGACCGCCCTGCAGCGCGCTATTCGGCGCGGCGAAGGCGAGGCTCTGCAAAAGGTCTTTACCCGGACCCGGGCCATCCGTCGCGGCGTTATTGATTACAAACAGGAATAGTTGAAGCGTCAGGAGCCTTTGCCATGGAAGCCGTCATCCAAAGTTTCTTAGCCGGATTTCCGGTCCTGATGCTGCATTCTTCAGTGACCCTTGTCATCTTAGCCATTGCCGTTTTCCTCTATATCAAGATCACGCCTTATGATGAAATTATCCTCATCAAGACAGGCAATACCGCCGCCGCCATTTCCCTGGCGGGCGCCATTGTCGGTTTTGCTATCCCGCTGGCCTTCGCCATGGCGAGCAGCGTCACCGTATATGAAATTCTGATCTGGGGGCCTGTCACCCTGCTCCTGCAATTGATCGCCTACCGGATTACCGATGTTCTGTTGCGCGACCTGCCCAAACGAATCATCAATGGCGAGACAGGCCCGGCCATTCTGCTTGTTTCCATCAAATTTGCCGTCGCGGCGATTAATGCGGCGGCGGTCACCGGTTAAAAGCGCCCAATCCCATGCGCAGCATCGACTGGTTGATGATCATTGCCCTGGTTGTTCTGGCCTTGGCCGGGAAGCTTGGCGACTTTGATCTTGCACCCGAAAGCGCCGAGAACCCACGAAGACCGCGACTGGAAACCCTGCCACCCAAATTCTGGGGTGCAGAAACCCGCGCCTGGCTATCACAAACCCCCAGCAAAAGCACAAATGAAATTCCGGAACTGGCTCAATTGCCACACGTCGGCATTATAGAAGAACGCAACAAGGGTAAGTCGACGGTTGGGTCTGCCTTTTCCCTATCCGAAAGAGGCCTTTGGCTAACCGCCCGGCATGTCGCCGAGGGATGTCAAAAAACCTATATTCAAACAGGCGAAAAACAGGCTCTGACCGTTACCAAGGCGGATTTCCATCCCAGTGCCGATATTGCTCTGTTGCGCACAAATGGCGGACCTGAAGCCCTTGAATTTTCAAGCCGCCAAAGCCCCCCCGAAAACGCCTATGGCATCGGCTTCCCGACCGGCCAGCCCGGTGCCGTACACGCCCGCTATCTGGGAGAAATGACCATGCAACATCGGGGTCGCAACGGCTATCGCGAGCAAGTGCATGCATGGAGCGAGCAATCACGTATTCCCGCCCGCCCCGGTTCATTGGGCGGATTAAGCGGCGGCGCAGTGCTTGATGACCAAGGTCATATTATTGGCGTCATCCAGGCGGAATCGCGACGGCGGGGGCGGATCATGACAGCCCGGCCTGAAACGATTCGTGCCCTGCTCGAACGCGCATCCGTCCAGATGAAGACGGCATCTGCAACTACATCCGGGGAACTGTTCTCCGCTGCAACCTACCCGGCTCCTGCTAGAGAGTTGATTACACAGTTGCGTGTTGCCCGGGTCTTGTGTTTCTCAGGTTAACCCCAACTCCCACCTACCAGTGGATTGGCGCAAAGCGGAAGAGCCTGTAAGTCCCGGCATAAAGGGTTTGATCCTGTATGGTGAGCGCCAGATCGAGATAAGAATTGCCGCCGTTTTCCGGTTGTTTTGAGAGCACCCCCAAAGTGATTTTTGTCGCAAAAGACACTCCGGGCGGAATAAGTCCCTGACGGGTCAGCATATCGACCGTTTCAAAAAAACCTTCTGCTTTCACGGTAAACGCACCGATGGGTTGCAACGCCTCATCAAGCGCCAGCGTCCCATCGCCGCGCACCCGAAGCGGGGCATAATCCAGATCAATGGATGAAAAATCCAGAACCCCTCCCTGTACACGCCACGTATCCAGTAACCCCGGCCATGCCCCGGGAACGACGGGCCCACCGCCCAACCGGCCTTTTGCATCGAAATGTTGAATGCGCGGACCAAGAGGAGCACCAAGGGATTTTGGCAAATCCACTTCACGCAAGCGCAGCTTGAATTCAGGGTCACCCCCTGCCAGATGCCAGATTTGAATGTCGGCTTGTGCAATCTGCGCGGCGTCATCGCCGGGTGCTGGTCGCACTGCCAGTTCACGGATCGACAGATCCAGCGTTTCGGGCAGCCCCTTTTCAAGGCCCAAGACCGCTTCCCAGTGACCCGCATTTCCGGTCAGTTGCCGCTGCGGGCCAGACCACTGGCGTTGCCAATGATGAGAGCCGTTCATGTCAAAGACCACACGCCCAATGTTCCAAGGCGCCAGCGATATGATGATGGAGTCTGTGGACCAGTTCCAGCCCCTCTCGCCCACCAGCCTCAGGTTTGGCGATGTCAGTTCCATTTTTATGACGCCCGGAAACCCCCTCTGCGCCCGTCCACCATAAGTCAATTCAATACCTTGCCGCTGCTGTTGGGCGGACCAAGCTGTCAGGTTTTTTTCTAACTGATCGGCAACAAAAAACCACCATCCGGTATAGGCCGCTATGAGACATGCCAAACCCGCGACGCAAACCATCAGGGGTTTGTATCGTCGTAATGGGCGGGTCTTGTTCATTTCGTGATCTGGCCCGACGGGGTTCATTATACGGGGGGCTCCTGCCTGTTTGTTTCTCCTTATACGTTGTTGCCATAGGGAGATGAAAGAATTAGCTTCGCAATCCCTGAAGGATATTTAAATGAATGCGCCGGAGAACAAACTGCCCCTGAAAGCCCCCGTCTGGATTGGCATTATGCCGCCTGTTTTTGTCTTGTTGTGGAGCACGGGGTTTATCTTCAGCAAACTGGGGCAGGTCTATGTCGAGCCATTCACCTTTATGGTTTTGCGCTTTGCCATCGCCAGCATCGCGATTGTTCTGATTGCCCTCATCTGGCGCGCCCCATGGCCACGTACCTTTGCCGAATACCGTGATGCGATCGTCGTCGGTATTTTATTGCATGGAATCTATCTGGGCGGTGTTTTTCTGGCCATTTCTTTGGGGACAGGAGCCGGCATCACGTCCGTGATCACCGGATTGCAGCCCATTTTAACGGCGGCCTTCGCCATTCCGTTTCTCGGTGAACATATAACCCGGCGCCAGACAATTGGTCTTGGTCTTGGTTTTTCGGGATTGGTGCTGGTCGTCTGGACCGGTCAGGGCGCAGGGCCATGGACGGGAATTGCCGCCAGTTTGGCCGCTTTGGTCAGTATTACAATTGCCACGCTTTATCAAAAACGTTATGCGGGCAGCCGGGATATCCGGACGTCCTCAGCCATACAGCTTATAGCCGCGCTGATCTTTTCGTGCATCCTTGCGTTCACTTTCGAGACCCGGGAAATCATCTGGTCCAACGAATTCATTTTCGCCCTGTTGTGGCTGGCCATTCCCATGTCCGTTGGCACGTTTACGCTCTATCATCTGATGATCCGATGGGGGGCCGTCGCCAAGGTTACCAGTGTTTTTTACATGGTGCCGCCTGTTGTCGTTATTGAAAGTTATTTTTTGTTTGGTGAAAAACTGAACCTGCGCCAGGGACTGGGAATTGTGTTCGCAACACTTGGCGTCGCGATGGTCACCGCCCGGAGAAAATCATGACACCGGAGATGTTTGATAGACCACCGGGCGGATTTTGGGTGTTCGCTTATGGATCGCTCATGTGGCATCCCAATTTTGACTATGCGGATCAACGGCCAGCCCGCCTGCATGGCTACCACCGGGCGTTATGTATCTATTCCTGGGAATACCGGGGCACACGTACGCGCCCCGGACTGGTGTTTGGTTTGGACAGGGGCGGCTCCTGCCGGGGCATTGCTTTTAGGGTAACGAAATCAAACGCCGATGAGGTCATGCGGTATTTGTTCGAACGTGAAATGATCACTGCTGTTTATCGGCCACGCTGGCAAACCATTGACCTGTTGTCCGATGGCAAACAACCCCCAACGAAAGCGAAAGCCTGTATTTTTACAGCCGACCCTGAGCACGAACAATATACCGGCAAATTATCCGACGCGGAAACCGTGCGTCTTGTTGATCAGGGCTGTGGCAAGGCGGGGCCCTGTGTGGATTATCTGAAGAACACGCTTGACCATTTGAATGCATTGGGAATTCATGATCAAACTCTGTCCCGAATTGTCCGCAAATGCCAACCGAACGGATAAGGCATGCGGCGCTGGGTGGCGCCCCTATTCGCATGCCATTCCGGATCAGGCCGCACCATGCCGACCCAAAGTCCGCGCAGCAATCCCTAGGCCCCATTTCCCATTGTCATAAGATGTCATGATGAGCGTTTTGATTGCGCGTTATATTTAGTCAAAGTAAAAGACATTCTGTCATGCTATAAACGCTAAACTCGAATCGAAGGGTTTCGCTTTTGACGGAACACGGGCGAGAAACCGGACACCCAGCAAGGATTGAGCTCCCAAAAAGAATAACACAATGAAAACATCTTTATTCTCCTGCAACATACAAAAACAAAGACAGAAACGGTTTTCTATACCTTTAGTGATTACGGTTTTTTTACTTTTACCAGGAGCCATTGCCAGAGCCGAAACCATTACAGTTGGAGGCACAGGTATTGCTATCGGTTTGCTCAGACAGTTGGCTGCCAACTTCACAAAAACCCATCCGGAAATTCATATCAACATACCCGACAGTGTCGGTAGTGGCGGTGGTATCAAGGCGGTCCTGACCGGACGCTTTGATTTTTCATTTTCGGCCCGTCCCATCAAACCGAAAAACCAAGACAAAGGCCTTTCGCAAACACCCTATTTAAAAACCCCCTTTGTCCTCGCCGTATCCCCGATAGCAGATGCGGCCCCGTCTTTTTCAAAGCCACAAATACTGGCGACCCTTTCCGGCGAATCGACCCATTGGTCTAACGGAACCCGCATCAAACATGTTCTACGCAATGCGCATGAAACAGGAACGCTGATACTTATCGAAAACTTCAAGGGAATTGAGCCCCTTTTGAATGAAAACCGCAACAAACGCGGTGCTCTTGTCGCACTTTCCGATCAGGAAGCCATGGATATAGCGGAGCATGTACCCGGAGCCATTGTCCCAACAACCTTGTTGGCAATACGAACAGAGAACCGCAACCTTATCCCGATAACAATCGGTGGCATCCATCCAAGCCTCGCCAATCTGGAGTCAGGACATTGGAAGATGGCAATAAACCTCTACATCATCAAAAGCGATACGTTAAGCCCTGCTGCTCAGATGTTTTTCGAATATCTCTTTTCCGACGAATCCGCTGCAACCCTGCATAAACTGGGCGGCTTAGCTCTCAACAAATGACTTCATGACATCCCGCATGACTGAACCCGATCAGTTTACGGCCTTCTCTCAAGCGGCGCTTCGGATCCGCCGCATTCTGTGGGCAATGGTTATATTGGTGGCTGTAACCTCTGTCATCATTGTTCCCGTGTTCACCCTATACACGACTCATCATAAAGAAAAAGCCCGTGCCGAGCGCTCAATCAGTGATCTGGCGGACCGCCTTTCCAGCTTTATCGCCCGAAACCCAAAAACCTGGGATTTGATGGATGAAAGGCTCACCGATATTTTGACGGAAGTTCCCTGCCCGACGGCAAGCTGCGGAAAAACCCTCCATCTGATTAATGGCCAGCCCCTTCTCACGGTTGGGTCCCCCCCAGACGTTCACACGATGTATATTGACGCCGTTGTCACAGACGGCATTCAACCTGTTGCCCGCATTTCCTTTCAGTATGGGATGTTCGAAATCTTTTACCAAGCCGCTTTTCCAACGGGGATAGGTATCTTCATCTCATTTATCTGTTTTTTGATCTTTTGGTTCTATCCGGTGCGTCTTATTGAGCAAGCGCTGAAATTAATCGATAACTCACAAAGGGATTTAAAGGCACAGTTTCATGCAGCCACTCAATCTCAACAGTTAGCAGAAGCCGCCAACCGCGCAAAATCAGAATTCCTGGCAACCATGAACCACGAATTGAGAACGCCACTAACCTCCATAAAGGGAAGTCTGGGTTTGCTTAAAGGTCTGAAAGCGGATGAATTATCCAGCGACTCCCTGCTTCTTATCGATATGGCTGAGCGCAACAGCAACACCTTAATTATGTTGATAAATGATTTGCTGGATTTTGAGAAAATCATGTCCGGGACAATGACTGTTTCCTGTAGCCCGCACAAAATTGCGGCGCTTATCCGCGCAATTATCGAAACGAATATCGGCTATGCAGAAACCCACAAGGTCAATTTTATCACCACAGCCCTTGATGAAACCGCATGGGGGCTGATCGATGAAGGGCGTTTCTCACAGGTGATACGAAATTTGTTATCAAATGCAGCAAAGTTCTCAAAGCCCGGAGATAATATTGAAATCTCGGTCATAAAGATAAGGCCTTTTGTTCGTATAAGCGTCAAAGATTATGGAGCCGGCATTGATCAGGCATTCCAGCCGATTATGTTTGACCGCTTCACCCAGGCCAATTCAGCAGATAACCGGCACGCTGGCGGCACAGGCCTTGGCCTCTCGATCAGCAAAGCCCTGACCGAGAGCATGGGAGGGCATTTAAATTTTAAATCGCAAACAGGGCTCGGCTCGACTTTTCATGTGGATATCCGGCTCGTTGAGCCGCCGTCAACCTAGCGCCGTCTTAACCACACTTTGAATAACCACAGGACGTGCAGGTATCGCAGCCTTCCTGCCGCATCAGGGCCAGTTGCGCGCATTTCGGGCATTGCCGGAATGACGAAGCCGATGGACCGGCATTATCCCCCTTCGGCTCCAAATGCATGTCCGCGTCACCTACATTCGCTGGCGGCGCCATATTAACTACCGCCGCCTCGCTTTGCGGGCCGTTGTTCAACTCGCCCCGCGCCGACAGAAAACCAACATCAATCATATGACGCTCAATCACTTCGCCAATCGCCGCCAGGAGAGACGGCACATAACGTCCACGCATCCACTGTCCGCCGCGCGGATCGAACACCGCTTTCAGCTCTTCTACGACAAACGACACATCACCTCCGCGACGGAATACGGCCGAAATCATGCGGGTCAGAGCCACCGTCCAGGCGTAATGCTCCATGTTTTTCGAATTGATGAAGATCTCGAACGGGCGAATACGCCCGGCATCGTCCAGAATATCATTCAGCGTGATGTATATGGCATGGTCGCTTTCCGGCCATTGCAGCTTGTAGGTTTTGCCGGGCAGATCGCCGGGACGATCCAATGGCTTGAACATCTGCACCACCGCGCCGGAATCCCCAGCGTCGCTCGGCCGCAGGGTCTTGTTCGGCGCTTCCAGCGGCAGTTCCGGCTCGGCCACAGGTTTCTTGTCTTTCGCTTTCACTTCCAAAACTGCACCCGTCACGTCGTTGGGCCGATAGGTCGTGCACCCTTTGCAGCCCAGATCGTAGGCCTGCATATAGACGTTCTTGAATTCCTCAAAGGAAATCGATTCCGGGACATTGATGGTTTTTGAAATGGAACTGTCGATATACTTCTGCACGGCCGCCTGCATGACCAGATGGTCATTGGGGCTCAGGTCCTGCGCGTCAACAAAGGCACCTGTCAACGGCGCCGCATCACCAAACATCAACCGGTGCATGCGATAGGCATAATCCGATACGTCTTCTTCGCGCCGCGTGCCGTCGGGCATCAAAACATGACGGGTGTACTTGAAGCTGAAGACAGGCTCCAGACCGGAAGACACATTATCCGCATAGAGCGAAATGGTTCCGGTCGGCGCGATGGAGGTTAACAGGGCATTGCGGATGCCGTGCTGGGCGATGGCGTTTTTCACATCCATATCGAGCGCCTGAATGCTTTCGCCCTCAAGGTATTTTTCCGCATCAAACAGCGGGAAAGCACCTTTTTCTTTCGCCAGATCAACGGACGCCAGATAGGCCGCCCGTGACAGAGCGTGCAGCCATGTTTCGGTCAGTTGCACCGCTTTCGCGCCGCCATAGCGGGCGCCGCACATGATCAGGGCATCGGCAAGGCCCGTCACGCCAAGCCCGATCCGGCGTTTGGCGATGGCCTCATGGCGTTGTTCTTCCAACGGGAAATTCGACACATCGACCACGTTGTCCATCATCCGCACAGCCGTCGCTACCAGCTTGGCCAGTTCTTCCAGATCCAGCGACGCATCGTCCGAGAACGGGTCGTTAATCAGGCGGGCCAGATTGACCGAGCCCAGCAGGCACGCCCCATAGGGCGGCAAAGGCTGCTCACCACAGGGGTTTGTCGCCTGAATAGATTCACAATAATGCAGATTGTTTTTCTGGTTGATCCGATCAATGAAAATCACCCCCGGCTCAGCGTAAGCATAGGTCGCCTGCATGATGGCATCCCAGATTTCACGGGCTGGCAGGCTCTTGAAAGTCTGCCCCTCAAACTGCAGTTCCCAGGCAGCGTCTTCCTTGACCGCCTGCATGAAGGCATCGGTCACCAAGACGGACAGGTTGAACATCCGCAAACGGCCCGCTTCATGTTTGGCCTTGATGAAATCAAGAACATCCGGGTGATCGCATCGCATCACGGCCATCATGGCACCACGACGCGAGCCGGCGCTCATGATTGTCCGGCACATGGCGTCCCAGACATCCATGAATGACAACGGCCCTGAAGCGTCGGCGCCCACCCCTTTGACTGCCGCCCCCTTGGGCCGGATGGTCGAGAAATCGTAGCCGATGCCACCACCTTGCTGCATGGTCAGAGCGGCTTCTTTCAGACCGTCAAATATGCCAGCCATATCGTCAGGAATGGTTCCCATGACAAAGCAGTTGAACAGCGTCACCGAACGATTGGCCCCGGCACCCGAGAGGATACGCCCAGCCGGAAGGAAGCGGAAATCCTCCATGGCCTCATAGAACTGCTGTTCCCAATAGGCCTTGTCGGTTTCCGTCTCGGCCAAAGCTTTCGCCACCCGACGCCAGGAATCCGGGATCGATTTATCGACCGGCTGGCCATCGGCCGATTTCAGACGGTATTTCATGTCCCAAATCTGTTGTGAAATGGGGGAAACCTGGGCCATCTGAATTCTCCTGAACTGGTATAGACGGCAAACACGCCGCAACGAATTCGCCCAATCTAAGTGGCGCGCCACGAAGCGTAAAGTCTAAATGTTCTCTTTATGTTTCCACATTTTATAGGCAAAAATCAAGATAAATTCTGTCAAGGATATGCGGAGGTTAGCCAGCTTATCAACAAGATTCACAGGCTGTGGACAGTTTTACCAATACTTATGTGTTTTCATCGAGTGGTGTTTCGGCAGTCTCATCCGGTTGCGCCACCATGACCTGCGTTCCCGGGAATTTTGTGACGGCCTCGGCCACCAGCCGGTCCGTTGCCGACTCAACAGCCGTTTCCAGTTGTGTCATAAACTCACGGCGTTTCAGGCCCGGCTCGATGGGCGGCAGGAATTCCAAGATGATCACACCGGGGCGCTTGATCAGGCTGCGACGCCCCCAAAACAGGCCGGAATTCACCGCGACCGGAATAACCGGCACATCGGCAGCTCCGTACATCGCGGCAATACCAGGGTGATAGGGCTGTCTACGTCCCGGCATGCTACGGGTCCCTTCAGGGAAAATGACCACATCATATCCCCGCTGCAGACGGTCCTTCGTGTCGGAAATCAATTGCTTGAGGGCGCTGGCACCACCGCTCCGGTCAACAGATATGGCTCCGTACTTGTTTGCCGCCATGCCCCAGAACGGAATGCGGTGCAATTCCTTTTTCAACACGTAGCTTGGGTTCTTGAAAACCATGAAATAGATAAACGTATCCCAGGCCGACTGGTGTTTGGCTGCATAGATGGCCGGTTTGTCGCAGATGAACTGACGCCCTCTGACCTCAAAATCCAGACCGATAAAGTGTTTCAGGACCCAACAGAGGGTCCGCGACCAGCCATAGACAACACAATGCAGGCCTGGCCGCGGAACCAGCGTCATGGTCGCCATAACCGCCAGAGAAAGGCCCGTGAAGACAATAAAAAAACCCGTAAATAAAACAGAACGAATAACGATCATTTATGACTCTCCACCGGACCAGACAGGCAAATGCAGCCAATCGCCCCATTGCACGGCCAAGTCTTCAATCTGCTGTCGAACCCAGGCCAGTATGAACTTGTTGTATTCACCGATCACCAACGCTGCGGTTCCCGGATAGGCCCACCATCTGTCCTGTTTAACGTGTGCCGGAAAAACGGGATGCGGGATTATCCTGACGTTGGGCATTTTATATTCAAACTCAAGCAAACTGCGGGGCATATGATAGGCGGCAGTGACCAATCGCAAGGAGCGGATTGTGTTTTCATCCACCCAGACGGCGGTTTCCGCCGCATTCTCACGGGTGTCTACCGCGTTCCCGATATCTATTCGTGAGCTAAGCGCTACCGAACGCTGATTTGACAGGCTGAGCAAATGTCGGACCTCATTGCCTTTATAAACACCAGAAACAAAAAGCCGCGTTTCCGGGTTTTTCGCCAACAGATCAAGTCCTTCATCAAGCCGCCCACTGCCCCCCGTCAAAACAACAATAGCCTGCGTGCGAATATTCTTATGTTCAAAGTCATCCGGAATAAAGCTGTCAAACTTGATCAGACCGATTCCCCACAAGCCAATAGCAATAATAAGGACGATTAGCAGATTGCCGAGCGAAAAAAAACGGTGGCTGTCGTGTCGTCTCACCATCGGAAAACCCTACGCCATCCGCCGCAAAGAGCGCAAAACGGTCGTCCGTGCCGTGATCATGGCAATCATCGCAACCGCAACAGGCAGCAGGCCGACAATAAACCAATGATATGTTTGCAAATGCAGGCTCGGCATCAAGAACCCATCCATACGTCCGATCAAATGGCCGATCCCCATCAGGGTGGGCACCCCCAGAACCAGCCCCAGAAGCCCCCCGGTCAGACCGAGAGAGAGGGCGCGGCGGGCGAACTGACGGGCGATATAAGCATCCTGTGCGCCGATCAGGTGCAAAACTTCTATAGCTTCGCGGTGGATCGCCAAACCCGTCCGTGTCGTAAAAATCACCGTCCCAACAGTTGCAAAAGCGATGAAAACCAGAACCATTGTCGCCAGAGTCTGCACGGTCCGGATCAGGTTGACTAGTCGTTCGAGCCAGACCCGATGGTCATCAACACTGCTGCCGGGCACCTTTGCACTTAGCCGTTCCGCCAGATCCCGGGCATCCAGGTCAGCCCCGGAGTGAAGCTCAATATCAATCAGGCGCGGTAGGGGCAATTCCTCTGAATTGGCGACCCCCCCCAACCAGGGCTCCAGCAGCTTGAGCACCCGTTCATCCGACATCAGTTCGTAGCGGTCAATGGCTTTGGTTGACGCCAGCACCGCTAGCACGGCGCGCAGCCGGATATCATCCTCTGCGGCATCTTCCGACGGTGAGATTTGAACGGTCAGGGTTCCGGTTACCCCTTTATCCCAGCGTTCGGCAACCGCATTCAGCATCAGCATTCCGGCCATGGCGAGCACCGCCAAAAACACCATAAAGGCAATCAGCCAAGGCAGAAAACGGCTGTGTGCATCCCGGTCGAGAGGCAGGTCCGAGCGACGTGTGAACAGTTTAAACATAATTCCCGAAAATGACTTTAAAGATAGTTTTCAAGACTGGTCGGATCACCGAAGGTTTCTCCATCACCGGGAAACTCTCCAAACGGATCGGCCACCGCAGCCGCCTCCGCAGCCGCCAGAGCGGCTTTCTCGACTTCGGTGATCATGCTTTTCACATTGGGTTCCGGTTTTGCGCGCGGCTCCTTTACCGTCAACAATCCATCATCCAGCAATAAACGGCCATGTCCAAGGCGCTCGACCACCTGCATATTGTGGGTGGCGATGATCACGGTCGTTCCAAGACGGTTGAGTTCCTCAAACAGATGCATCAGACGAAACCCCATGACATCATCGACGTTACCGGTCGGTTCATCAGCCAGAAGCAGGCGTGGGCGGGCGATAATGGCGCGGGCAATAGAAACCCGTTGCTGCTGTCCGCCGGACAGGGTTGGCGGCCGGGCCTGCATATGTGATTCCAGCCCAACCCAGCTCAACAATTCAGTAACGTGTTTTTTGACGACGCTTTCCCGGGCTCCGGCAACACGTAGCGGCAGCGCCACATTATCAAACGCCGAGAGGTGGCTAAGCAATCGAAACTCCTGAAAAACCACGCCAACCCGACGCCGCAACGCCGGTAAATCCTGACGCGCGGTGACAGCAATGTCGTGACCAAACAGGGAAATCAACCCGCGCGACGGTTTCAAAGCCAGATAAATCAGTTTCAGCAGAGACGATTTACCCGCCCCGCTTTCACCGATCAAAAAATGGAAAGACCCCTTGGGCAGCGAAAAACTCACATCCTTCAACACCTCCGGCCCCAAACCGTAGCGCAATCCGACGTTCTCGAACCGGACGATCGTCTCGTCAGATGCTGAATTCACTTACCTTGCACTCCTGCTCAGCATTTTACCAAAGACAAAACAATGCCACGCCTGCCCGTCTCCGTCCAGTGCGCGCGGGATTGCCAATTGCCGGGGAATCATGCCTTTTTAAAGTAGCAGCAAAGACCTCCATATGAAGCGTCTCCCTGCGCCAAAGCTGCAGGAAATGTAATCAAATTAAGCCAAGCTTATGTTTTTGCTTCATAATATGTTAATTCCATGGCATCTATAAGCGATCAGGGGATCACGGGGGATCGCTTGCGCTGATACCAGTAAGACCCTATAAATGTTGAAACATTAACATGGCCTACCGTGTATGATCATTACCTGTCCCAATTGTTTGATGCGTTACAATGTCAATCCGGCCGCAATCGGTGCCGGCAAACAAACGCGTTGCTCCAATTGCGGGCATAGCTGGTTTCAACAACCCGTTTCTTCGGCGCCCCCAGCCTTCGCGGGCCAACAACCCGCTCCACAGGCCTATCCGCAACCGCAATATCCACAGCAGGGCTATCCGCCACCACCATCTGGATATCCGCAATACCCCGGATACCCGCCTCCACCAACGGGTTATCCACCACCCCCAGGCTATCCCGGATCACCCTATCCGCCACCGCAACAACCCGCTCCGCAGGCCCCGGAACTCGCACCTGCTCCGGCCCCTCAGCCGGAACCCATGCCCGCACCGGAGCCGGAACCGCTCCCTGAGCCAGAACCTCTTCCTGAGCCGGAGCCTCTTCCGGAGCCCGAACCAATGCCTGAACCGGAACCCGAGCCGGAGCCCGAGGCGGAGGCTGTCGCTGAACCCGAAGCGGAAACTGAAGACGACGACATCGGTGGTTTGTCAGCCCAGGAACTGGATGAAATGTTCGGCGACGATGAGCCGGAAGCCTTCCAGTCGATTGTTACCCCCGAAGACGACGATGACGATGAGGACTTGAACCCGGATGACATTCCCGAGCCGGACCCCATTCCTCAGGTTTTCACTGCCGATGATGATGATACCGAACCGCAGCCCCGCAGGATCGGCCGGATTATCGCTATTTCCAGTGCCGTGCTGCTTCTTGTTATCCTTGGAGCCGGTTTCTTTTTGAAATCACAAATTGTCAGTATGGTTCCGGCTGCGGCTGGTATTTATGAAATGATCGGCATCGGCGGCGAAAAATTTGGAGCTGGCCTGCAAATTAACAACGTCAAATCGGATTACGAGACGGAACAAGGATTGGAAATTCTGGTCGTCCGCGGTTCTGTTGCCAACATTTCCGATGTTGAACGCACCGTCCCGGTCATTCAGGTTGATTTGTACGACGCCGATGGCCATTCCATTCAAAAGGCCGAGGCTGTACCTGTGCGCAACAAGCTTGATGCCGGCCAAGATGTCCGGTTCAAGGCGAGATTGGTTGAGCCGTCACCCCTGGCCCGCAGCATTGAAGTCACCTTCAAAAACCCGGAAGACGCGGAAGCAGAAGCCCAGTAAATCTCTGGGCGCTCAAGCCGAAGTGCTCCGCCCGTTTATCCGCTGTTGCGCAAACCCGCCGCAATTCCATTAATCGTCAACTGAATGCCACGCAGGACTTTCGGGTCCTCTGAAGCCTTGCGGTACAATTTGAGCATTTCCACCTGGATATGGTTCATGGGATCCAGATAGGGGAAGCGGTTTTGGATGGACCGGTCGAGCAGCGGGTTGGCCTGCAACAGTTTTTCATTCCCGGAAATTTTTAACAGGACATCTATCGAGGTATGCCATTCATCACGAATGCGGCTGAAAATTTTATGGCGCAGCACCTCATCCTCAACCAAAGCCGCATATCGGGAGGCAATCGCAATCGAGCTTTTCGCCAGAACCATATCCATGTTGGACAACTGGGTGCGGAAAAACGGCCACTCCCGATACATCTTTTGAAGGTGTGCCATGCCCAAATCCGGATTGTCTGTCAGCCATTTTTCGACCGCAGACCCGATGCCGTACCAGCCGGGAAGCATCAGGCGACACTGCGCCCAGCTGAAGACCCACGGGATCGCCCGCAAATCCTCAATACGCCCTGTCTGTTTGCGCGACGCCGGACGTGAGCCGATATTCAGACTTGAAATTTCACTGATAACCGTTGAAGCCCAAAAATATTTCTCGAACCCCTCCGTCTCATAGACAAGCCCGCGATAGGCCTTGTAGGCATTGGCCGAAAGTTCTTCCATCGTTTCCAGAAAAGAAGCTTCGGGCTTGTTTTGCTCAGGATGCAACAAGCTGGCTTCCAGGGTTGCCGCGACCACGGCTTCCAGATTGCGCCGACCCAAATCAGGATTGGAATATTTACTGGAGATAATCTCGCCTTGTTCGGTCACGCGAATCTGCCCCTGCACGGCGTTCGCCGGCTGCGCCAGAATGGCTTCGTAGCTGGGGCCGCCGCCACGGCCAACAGTGCCGCCGCGGCCATGGAACAGACGCAGCTTGATCTGATGGCGCGCAAACAACTCGATCAGACCAATTTCAGCCTTATAGAGTTCCCACCCCGAGGTCACAAAACCGCCATCCTTGTTGCTGTCGGAATACCCAAGCATGACTTCCTGTACACCGCCAAGGCTATCAATGAGCGTCCGGTATTCGGGGGTCGAAAAGAGCGCGTCCATAATACCGACACAGTTGCGCAGATCGTCAATGGTCTCGAAAAGCGGCACGATATTCATGACGCAGCGGCCATCCGGATGAATGAGCCCAACCTGCTTGAGCAACACCGCAAGCTCCAGGATATCCGAAACGGATTCGGTGTTTGAAATAATTGCCGTCGGAATGACCCGCTCACCAAAGACATGGTGGGCTTGCGATGCGGCTTCCAGAACCGCCAGTTCCGCAGCCGTTGCCGCCGAATAATCCCAATAGCGGCGGACCAGAGAACGGGTGCATTTTAATTCGCGAACCAATAGCTCAATGCGCTCGCTTTCCGGTTTTTCCACATAATTAATGCCCGGTTCAACCGCCTCCAGAAGCTCTCCAATCGTCTGTTCGTGGATGGCCGAGTTTTGCCGTAGGTCAAGGCTCGCCAGATGATATCCAAAACAATCGACGGCCCGCAGCAGATGCCGAAGACGGCCTTGCGCCAAAGCGCCCGACTTGTTTTCAACCAGCGACTCCCGCACAACATGCAAATCCGCCATGAACGCCTGGGGGGACTCATACGGCTCCTCATTGCCTTGCGCATAGGGCGATGACGCCGGCACGCCAAAGGATCTAGATGTCGCCGCCAACCGCGCGCAAATTCCACTGATCGCCAAACGATAGGGTTCAAACTTCCGGTGCGGCGATTTATCCGGCGACGTGTCGGCTAGATCGGACAGGGCCTTAGAGACCTTGACGACACGCGATGAAAGCGACAATTCACCCCGTAACTGGTCCAGTTCCTGTAAATAGAAAGCAAATGCCTTGGCACAATGCATTTGCAGAGTCTGACGCAGCACATCGGCATTGATGAACGGATGTCCGTCCCGGTCACCACCAATCCAACTGCCGATCCGCAGAAATGAGCTCACCGCTTCGCCCGCACCCTCTGGGTCCAGTTCATTCAGACGGTCTTCCAGGTCGGCATAGAATTTCGGCAATTCCCGGAGGAAGGTATAATCGTAATAAGACAGGCCGTTGCCCACTTCATCGCGGACCGTCATTTTGGATTGCCGCAGCAGATTGGTTTGCCAAACCGTCAGAACGGACAGCCGCAACTGCTCATCAACAGCATCGCGCTCCGCCGGCGTCAGCCGACCCACGTCGCGTTTGTCCAACAGACAGGCGACTTCCATCTCATGGCGCATGATACTTTTGCGTCGAACTTCGGTTGGATGGGCGGTCAAGACGGGGCTGACCAGAGCCTCCTTGAAAAAAGCTCTGAGATTGGCTCCAGAAATGCCTACATCTTCCACATGCGTCAGCGCATTGGCGATGGTGCCCGGTCGTGGCAAATCTCCGGCCAGATCGTGGGCCCTTGAGCGGCGTATGTGGTGCTGGTCTTCGGCAATGTTGGCGAGATGGGAAAAATAGCTAAAGGCGCGAACCACCTGCACCGCCTGCTCCGGACTCAATCCGTTGAGAACTTCCTCCAGTTCCTGTTTTGCAGGTTCGTCATCGTCGCGATAAAACCGGATGGAGGTTTGCCGAATGGTTTCAACCACATTAAAAATCCGCTCCCCCTCCTGTTCACGGACGGTATCTCCCAGCAAGCGCCCCAACAGGCGAATATCTTCGCGCAGGGCAAAATCCTTGTCACTGGTACCGTTGGTATCGGAGATGTCGGGGGTCGCTGATCCTGAGCCGGTCATTTTCGCACATATTCCCAAGTCTTATGAAATTTATTGGTAATAATAGCGAACGCCAGCGGTCCCTTCAAAGATTATTGTGCAGTGCAGCTAAAAGCGGCGCAGCAGTCGGTCGATGTAATCGCGTTCCGGTTTCTCGCGTTTGATATCACCTGACCGACGGTGCAGTTCTTCCATAATCTCACGGGCCCGGTAGATTTCCCGTTCGCTGGGCACCTTGATGCCGTCATTATCATTGGCAGAGCCAAACTGGTCTTCGCCATTGCGCCGCCCAAAAGGATCGCGGTTTTCACCGGGGCGCTGGCCCCGTTGGCCGTTCGGCATCATACCGATCCCCATGCCCTGCCCCATACCCTGCATACGCTGCGCCATCTGTTCCGATGCGGACTCCATAGCCTGACGCAGGTTTTCAAGGGCATCTGCCTGCTGCGGCACGGCACCTGCGCCATCGCCTTCACCAAGAGCCTCCCCCGCCCCTTTCATGGAACGCTCAGCCTGCCCCAGTTCCGGCGGGATTCCGCCCAGCATTTCATCCATTTGCAACATTAGGCGGCCCAGCTCGCGCCGCAGTTCCGCCTGCTCGCGACTCATCCCCTGCATACCCTGCCCCGGCTGCTGGCCCTGTTGACCCGGTTGCATCTGGCCCTGCTGACCCGGTTGCATCTGGTCCTGCTGGCCGGGCTGCATCTGGCCCTGCTGCTGTTGACCCTGATTTTGTCCATCCCGGTTGGTTTGCGATTCACGGAAGGTCTTGTCCATCAATTCCTGCTGGCGTTGCGACAGGCTGCGCATATCTTCCATCATCTTGCGGGCTTTCGCCATTGCCGGGTTTTGGCGCGCCATGGCGGTGCCATTTCTGAGGCCATCAAGCATCCGGTTCAATTGCTCAAGCATGCGTTTCGCCGCATCCATAGCCCCGGTTTTCGCCATTTCGCGGGCCTGATCAACCATGTTTTGCAAATCCATGCTTTCCATGGCTCGGGCATTGGGATCCATGGGCATTTCAGACAGCCCCTGGCGTTCCATATGTTCCGCCAATGCCGTCATGTATTTATCCAGCGCTTCCTGCAACTCGTCCATCAGGCGTTCGATTTCCTCGGAAGGTGCATTCTCGCGCATGGCCTTGGCCAGCTTGTCCTGAATTTCACGTAAATCCCGCTCGGCAATGGCAAATTCGCCATCCTCGATTCGCAGTGCCGTTTCCCAGAGCAAATCCTGAACCGACTCGATCGAGTCTTCGGAACGGTTGTTATAAAGCCGCGACCGGGCGACGGAAATGGCCAGAAAGACAATGGTCTCATGGGCAAAATGCGCGGGTCGTTGCATCAGCCCCTGCAGGGTTTCTACCGATTGTTCGACCACGTCCTGAGACGGGTGGTTGAGGTCTTTGCGAATTTCGACTAGAGCGCGGGCAACCGGGTGGTTAAAGGTGCGGGCTGGCAAAATGGTTTCCAGAGCCTCGCTTCTTCCAATGTTTCCCGCAGAATCCTGGGCGACCAGTTCTATGGAAACCGTCAACCCCGCCCACCGGTGGGCCGAATGATCCCGCTCACCCTGCCCTTCGGCAATCGTCGTACCATAACCGGAACCAGCCATATTAAAGCGGATATGGTTTTTATCGGTTTTCTCCACATCCGGAATTTTGGCGCCGGGGAGCGTGATTTCCGCCCATACATCCTTAACCGCAAAATCATCGCGCGCCTCAAACTTCAGTTGCAGGCTGGCCTTACGAGTACGTACCGGCGGTTCCGTAAATTCGACCTCAGGCGGACCGTCAACCCGTATGGCGACCGGCCACGCGGCAAGCTGCTGATCGGCAACCCTGAGCTCGATCTGGGTCGCCAGTTCATCCGCCTCAACGATACTTTCCTCAATCCGGAAATCACGGCTCAGGTCAGAAGCCCCAACACGATTGATTGCAACAGTACGTCCGCCAACACGCAGCTCAGGAACGGCTTTGGCGCCTGTGATCTGGACCAGAACCTGAGACCCGACGGGAATCGTCAGCGGCACCTGTTCGGTCAAAGCTCGGGAATTCTCTGCCACCAGTGCTGGATCGGAAAGCTCCATCGGGGCTTCTTTTTTAAAAAACATCGGGGCCAGACCGGTATAGGCGGGCGGGGTTATCCAGACATCATAATCAACAGAAGTCGCCGCAGCGACGGCGTCCTTTGGCAGAAAAGCGCGTTCCAGACGGCTCCCCATATCACCGCTGGCAAACGTCAGGGCGACCACCGCCAGCAGCAAAACCGGAAACCGCATCCCAAATTGATCGGTTCTGGCCAGACCGGGATGGGGTAAGGATGCTTTTAGCTGGGCAATCTGCTGCGCAGCGCGCGCCTGATGGACCTGCCAAAGACGATGCGCCGCTTCATTATCTTCGTAAGGGCGGGCAGCCGGCGGAACGGGGTGGTCTTCAAGCGTTGTCAGAGGGCGGTGTGCCAGCCCGCTATCGGTTTCGATGCGATTGCGCACGTCCTCGGCGCTGACCCGGTAGGATGTCTGGAAAACCCGGCGCACCCGATCCAGAAACAACAGGCCAAAGGCCATCAGCGCCAGCCAATGCGCCCAATACGGCAAGACCGGCAGAATATCCAGCAATGCGATAGATAAAAAGACAATGGCGACCGTTACACATGGCCATAATCGCCGCCATGCCCGCTCCCAAAGTATTGCCGCCTGCGCCCAGCCAAACAATCTGCCCAAACGGCTCTGCATTTGAGCCGTTTCCGCATTTTGAATGGGCGCGCGATCATTCATCCATTTTGGCCTATTGCCGCAGATTTGTTATCGGCTCCCCAGTCCGGGAAAGATTCCAATGCCATCATATCCTCAACGGTCCAGCGTCTGCGAATTACCGAATACCGATTTCCGCTGACCAGAACCTCAGGCACCAGCGGTCGGCTATTATAGACAGAAGACATAGTCGCTGCATAGGCCCCCGCCGTCCGGACCGCCAACAAATCTCCGTTACCGAGCAATGCCATTTCGCGGCCTTTCGCCAGATAATCACCAGACTCACATATAGGTCCGACAATATCCATTTTAAACCTCGGAGCATCAGAATCAGGCTCCAGAACCGGAACGATCTTGTGATAGGCATTGTACAGGGTCGGACGAATGAGATCGTTCATGGCGCCGTCAATGATGCAGAATTTGCGCTCGACGCCTTCCTTAATGAAGATCACCCGGGTCACGAGCAGGCCAGCGTTTCCAGCGATCATGCGCCCCGGTTCGAACGAGATATTGCAGCCGAGATGACCTACCACTTCATGTACCATTTTGCCGTACGCGGCGGGGCTTGGGGCCTGCTCGTTTTCGTAAGTAATCCCAAGACCACCACCCAGATCCAGTTGCGTGATGGTATGCCCATCGGAGCGCAGTTCTTCAACAAAGCTGGCGGCGCGTGCGTAAGCTTCCCGATAAGGCGTCAAATCCGTGAGTTGTGAGCCAATGTGCAAAGCCACACCGGCAATATTCAAACCCGGCAGTTGCGCGGCGCGTGCATAGACATCGCGGGCCAGAGCGATATCGATCCCAAACTTGTTTTCAGATTTTCCGGTGGTGATTTTTTCATGCGTTTTGGCGTCCACATTGGGATTGATGCGGATTGCGACCTGAGCGGTTTTACCAAGTTCAACGGCGACGCTTGAAAGCAGTTTCAGTTCGGCTTCCGATTCCGCGTTTATCTGGTGAACGCCAGCCAGCAAAGCCGCCCGCAAATCGGATTCGGTTTTTCCAACGCCGGAATAAATAATCTTTTCAGCGTTGATACCCGCAGCAAGTGCCCGCTCCAGTTCGCCGACGGACACCACATCGGCGCCCGCGCCGAGGCGCGCCAGAACGGCAATCACGGCGATATTCGAGTTGGCCTTGACGGCATAACAAATCATCGGGTTCAACGCCGAGACGGCGTCAGCAAACACCTGATAATGACGCTCCAGCGTGGCTTGTGAATAGACATAAAAAGGTGTGCCAACAGCAGCAGCTATTTCGCGAATAGCAACGTCTTCGGCATACAACTCGCCGTTTCGATAATCAAAATGATCCATATGTTCTTTCCGGTTAACTGAGCCTATTGGCCGGGGGGCGTGTTGGGATACTGCCAAAAGCTGTTGGGGTCTGTTGGCGCATAGGTCGGCTGAACCGAAGGTTTCGGAGCTGACTCTTTCGCCTCTAGAGGCGGCAGGGGTGTTGGGTAAACCGAAGGGAAAACCGAGCCGTCTGGTGAACGTGGTTGTGATTTCACGCCACAGGCGGCGACAGCCAACGCAACGGCAACCACACAGAATAGATTTACAATCGAATATTTCATTTGCCGGTGTCTCATACGCCCAATGGGAAGTCGTGGATCAATGCCAGATAGCATAGCGCCCAAAATACGGAACGGGTACCCTTAAAACCTAATCCAGAAATCGTTTTCGAGCTTCGGTGCAGGCTTCTCGCACGTTGTCAGGGGATGTCCCACCAAAACTCGTGCGGCTTTTCAAAGAGTTTTCAACACCAAGCACTTCAAACACCGCATCGCTGATTCGGGGTTCCACAGACTGGAGATCACTAAGCGTCAGATCTTCCAGCCCCAGGCCCTTATCTTCCGCCATTTTCACTACGGCGCCCGTCACATGGTGAGCATCGCGGAACGGCATTGCCAATACCCGCACCAGCCAGTCGGCCAGATCGGTCGCCGTAGAATACCCATTACCGGAATCCGCTGCCATCCGGTCTTTATTGAATACCGTATCACCCAGCATCCCGGTCATCGCCGCCAGTGACAGCATGACCGTATCATGCGCTTCAAACACCGGTTCTTTGTCTTCCTGCATGTCCTTGCCATAGGTCATGGGCAGACCCTTCATGACGATCAGCAGGGCATTCAGCGATCCGATCACACGCCCGGCTTTTGCGCGAACCAGTTCGGCGGCATCGGGATTGCGTTTTTGTGGCATAATCGAACTGCCGGTGGAATAGGCATCGCCCAGCCGGGCATAGCCGAACTGCTGCGAGCACCACAGCACATATTCTTCGGCCAGACGCGACAAATGTACTGAGGCAATTGACAGGGCCGATAAATACTCAAGGGCAAAATCCCGATCAGCCACGGCATCCAGCGAATTGGCCGCGGGGCGATCAAATCCCAGAGCCTCCGCTGTTTGATGGCGATCTATTGGGAACGATGTGCCAGCCAGGGCCGCGGCGCCCAAGGGGCTCTCGTTCATCCGCTTGCGGGCGTCTGCCAACCGGCTGCGGTCGCGGCCCAGCATTTCCACATAGGCCAGCATATGATGGCCGAGCGTCACCGGTTGCGCCGTCTGCAGATGGGTAAATCCCGGTGTTGCGCTGGCCGCATGGGTTTCGGCTTGATCCAACAAGGCCCCCTGCATAGCCTGCAGGGCAACATCCATCTGGTCAATGGCATCACGCACCCACAATTTGAAGTCCGTTGCCACCTGATCATTACGCGAGCGGGCCGTATGCAGACGCCCTGCCGCTTCGCCAATCAATTCTTTCAGGCGGCCCTCAACGTTCATATGAATGTCTTCAAGCGCCCGCTTGAATGTGAATTTACCAGACTCGATTTCCTCAAAGACGGCATCCAGGCCTTCACATATGGATTGCGCATCCTGCTCGGTAATTATATTTTGCGCACCGAGCATCCGGGCATGGGCCTTTGAGGCCCGGATATCCTGCGCAAAAAACCGCTGGTCAAAACCGATAGAAGCATTGATTTCTTCCATGATGTCGTTGGGGCCACCGGAAAACCGTCCGCCCCAGATGGCGCTGGCGTCGGAACCGGACTTGTTTGAATGATCACTCATAATTTTCTCGGACCCCTAATCTTTTAGATATTTTTTACAACGCACAGCTATACTGACACTTTGAGCGAGAGATAAAGAACATGAAAGCCTATAGATCAACTCAAAAAACGGCTTCACCTGCGAGAAAAAGAACCGCGCGTCAGCATCTACGCATCGCCTCGGCGGCCTTGGTCTCTCTAGCCATGTTGCCGGGTCTGAACGCCCGTGCGGAACTCCCCCAATGTATCCCACAAAAAGATCTGTTTGGAAATTACCAAGCGGCAGAAAAAACAACGCCTGTGCCGGATATTCCCTTCCAGGAGAAATCCGGTGGTGAGACGACGCTCAATGCCTACAAGGGTAAAGGGCTGGTGGTTAATTTCTGGGCGACCTGGTGTGCGCCCTGCGTACGCGAAATGCCGCAACTGAATCGCCTGAGTGCATTTGTCCGTGAAAACGGCATTGAGGTTCTGACCATTTCCGAAGACCGCACAGGCCTGAAGGCGGCGCAAAAATTTTATGCCCAACACAAACTGGACGATCTGCCAGTGCTGGCCGACCCGAAAGGCACTCTGATGCGCGCCGTTGGCGTGCCTGGTCTGCCGCTGACTTTGCTGATCGACGCCGAGGGCCATGAAATCGGCCGGGTGGTCGGACCTGCCGAATGGGATTCCGTTGAGATCGTCGATTTTGTCAGAAACTGTCTGGCGCCCGCTGGCCCGTCATAAGATCACACCTAAGCCTTATTTCTGGCGCTGCAACATCTGGCGCAAATCGCCCAATTCACGTTCGACGGCGCTCAGCTTCTCTTCAATCGCGCCAGTTCCGGTTTCCAGTTCCTGCACCACCTCACGGTGCTGGGTCTGCATGGAATCGACGATGACCCCGATAAACAGATTGATAACCGCGAAGCTGGTTAACAGAATGAACGGAACAAAAAAGGCCCACGCGTAGGGATAAAGCTCCATGACCGGGCGCACGATGCCCATCGACCAGCTTTCCAGAGTCATAATCTGGAACAGCGAATACATGGAACGCCCGATGTGGCCGAACCAGGCGGGGAAATCCTGCCCGAACAGATTGGTCGCCAACACCGAGCAAACGTAAAAAATCAGCAGGATCAGGGCGACAATCGACAACATGCCGGGAATGGCGGTGATAAACGCCTGAACGACCGTACGCATCTGCGGCACAATCGACAAAAGCCGGAGAACCCTCAGGATGCGCAACGCACGAACGACTGCAAACGGCCCTGTTGACGGGACCAAGGCGATACCGACAACCAGAAAATCGAAGACATTCCAGCCGTTTTTAAAAAACCCGAACCCGCGATAGAGCAGTTTGGCGCCAATTTCGGTAATGAAAACCAACAGAACGATCCTGTCCAGAACCCCCAGCAAAGGGCCGTAACTGCGAACGATAGCTGGAAATGTTTCAAGGCCCAGAATCAGGGCATTAAACAAAATGAGGATGATAATCACCAGTTGCACCCTGTCCGATTCGACAAAGACGCCCAAGCGCTCCCTTAAACCCATTCCATCCCTCCAGATTCCGTCTTTTCAAGGCGCTTCATTAGCACAAATCAACGGAATTCCAACTGTTCATAAGGAACCCTCCGAAGATTTATAAAAACAGGGATTCCCGTAACGCAAAAGAGCCGTTAAGATAGCAAGATGAAACGGCTTCTTTCTTTATTTCTGATGGTTGTTGGCCTTTCGGCCTGCACAAAACCGGTCGAACGCTGGCAGCAAGCGGGCGTCAGCAATGAGCAATGGGTACAGGATCTGTCCAATTGCCAGCGCCAGGCCCGCAGCAAGGTTCAGGATGATCTGGCGACGCGCCCGAGACCCATGGCCAATGACGGGACCCAAAGCGGATTCACGCAGTTTATGAGCTCTTATGATGCCGGGCGGTCCCAACAAAAGCTCGTCGAAACCTGTCTGGCCCGGCGCGGCTATAAGCCGGCCCCGGAAACATCTGAGTAATAAAAAAAGGCGGTTCCTGTTGGAACCGCCTTTTTTATCAAGCTGCCGAGTGGGAGGATCTAGGCAGCGATCTGGGAATCGTCTTTTGTTGTTTTCGCTGGAACCAGAGGCAGTTCTGCCTGCGGCTTCAAAAAAGCAAGGTTTGCAGGAACCGGTTGAACAGGCTCGCGTTCACGGTTGCCGTAAACAATGGAATTGATTTGATCGCGGGTCAGGCCGATATCGGCAAGCGTGCGGTCATCCATGGCGTAAAGCTCATTCAGAATACGGCTCTGGTCCATTTTTTTACGAACCCAAGAGGTCACAAAACCAAAGGTTTTCGCAAATCCGGTTCTGATATCCGTCGCTAATTGCGCAAAGGCTTCGGCGCGCATCCGCTGGGCTTCAATTTCAATCTTGATTAAGTAATTCTCGTCACGAGCGACTTCATCCGCAAACGAAGTGGGCTCGATTCCTTGAAACAATGATTTTTGCATAATCGTAATCCTTATTTTTATCTATCAAGTTAACGGACCGCTTCACTATCCCGAATGGATATTCACTTCGTCATTAATCTTGTAGGGTCAAAATAGGCCTGTTGTTTAGGAAAAAAAACAGTAAATGTTGCAGCGCAGCATTGCACTTTATGCATGGCTTCAGACTTCCTTTGCCCAATCAACCAACTGTTGCCTGGCGCTTGGCCGAGGGTCTATCCCCATTAAGGTATCTGGAAACTATTTTGATAAAACCCGCCACCGAAATGGGCTTCGCCATATAGGCATCGCAACCGCTGCTGAGAACGCGTTTTTTATCTGCCTCCATGGTAAATGACGTAACACCGATAACAGGAATATGTTTCAGCGCATCATCCGCCTTCAGCATTTTGGAGATATCCAGGCCGGAAACATGGGGCATTTGAACGTCCAGAACGATCAGGTCCGGTTTATGCCGGCATGCCAGAGGAACCGTATCACGCCCATTCTTGGTCTCAATCGTCTTGTAGCCATGCACTCGCAGGACATCCCGAAAAAGCCTCAGGTTCAATTCATTGTCTTCGACAATTAAAATTGTTTGCGTCATCGCCGTTTCCTAAAATTTTCTCGGTTTGAACGTTTTTCCATAAGGCGCGCAACCTACGGCAATTACAAAAAAACAAAACGGCCAATACCGCATCGCAGCATTGCAAAAATCACATGCGCGGCGTATGTGGAAAATTTCGGAACAAGGCCGGTCGCAGCCCAGAAAAGCACTTGCCACAGCTCAGCCCCTTACTTAGCTTTGTGCCATGAATAATCCCACCAAAACCGATGACTTTAACCATCTGCTCCAGCAATCCGGAACTGAAATCCCGCTGCATGAAATCCCCTCCCTTATTCAGGGTGTTGCGGCAGCGCCGGAACCGGCATTTCCGGACGAATGGATGTCGCTCGTCAGCGCGACCCCATCCAGGGAGCTTAAATCGGCGCTCTCGACAAGGCTCAAACAGGCGCGCCGGGCTAACGGCGGCCTGAATGGAGAACCGACCCAGCCGGAACGCATCACCGCTCTGCGCGCCGCCATGCATGAAATGCATATCGATGGCTTTATTGTGCCGCGCTGCGATGTCCATCAGGGCGAATACGTATCGCTGAATTCGGAACGTCTGGCCTGGCTGACCGGGTTCACCGGCTCCGCCGGCATGGCGATCATCCTGAAAGACAAGGCCGCAGTTTTTGTTGATGGCCGTTATACACTGCAGGCACAGGACCAGATTGATACCAGCCTGATACAGATTTGCCATATGGCCGATGAACCGGCCACGGACTGGCTCGCCGATGCCCTCTCTGAAGGTAGCAAGCTGGCCTATGATCCCTGGTTGCTCACTCCTGCCCAGGTCCTCCGCTATCAGAAGGCATGCGCAAAGGCCGGGGCGGAACTGGCTGCCGTGGAAGGCAATCCGGTTGACCGCGTCTGGAAGGACCGGCCCGCAGACCCGGTATCCCCCATACATATTCAACAGCCCACCTACAGCGGCCAGTCTTCCGCCGACAAACGGATCGCTATCGGCAATCAACTGGCCGATGAAAACAGAGATGCGGTTTTTCTCTCCGCACCAGACTCCATTGCCTGGCTCCTTAATATCCGGGGCGGCGATGTGCCGTTCACCCCCTTTGCCCTGTCCTTTACCCTCTTACATGCCGATGGCACTGCCGACTGGTTTGTCGATCCGCGCAAACTGACCCAGGACGTCCGGGGCCAGTTGGACAACGGCATCACCATCCGCGACCCCGCCAGCCTGGGCGATGCCCTGCAGGCTTTGGGAGAACGCAAAGCGTCTGTTTTATTAAGCCCATCCGAACATCCATCCTGGGTCTTTCAGAAACTGGAAAAATCCGGGGCCATCATCAGCAAAGGTTCGGACCCCTGCCAGATCATCAAGGCCCAAAAAAACGAGACAGAAATTAACGGCATCCGGAACGCCCATCTGCGCGACGGCGCTGCCGTTTGCCGGTTTCTGGCCTGGATTGATGAACAGGCCCCTTCCGGGAGCCTCAGTGAACTGGCCTGTTCCAACAGGCTGGAAGCTTTCCGTCGTGAAAACGCCCTGTTTCGCGGCCTGAGTTTCCCGACCATTGCCGGCGCCGGTCCCAACGGTGCGATCGTCCACTACCGGGTCACCGAAAAATCCAACCGGCAACTGGATCAAAACTCCCTTTTTCTGGTGGATTCAGGCGCCCAGTATCTGGACGGTACAACCGATATCACCCGGACCATTGCCATCGGAGCACCGCCTGAGGACATGCAACGCAATTTCACACTTGTCCTGAAGGGCCATATCGCTCTGGCCAAGGCCCACTTCCCAAAAGGCACCACCGGCTCGCAGCTCGACATTCTCGCCCGCGCACCTTTGTGGAACGCCGGGCTGGATTATGACCATGGCACCGGGCATGGCGTCGGCGCCCATCTCTCCGTGCATGAAGGCCCGCAGCGGATTTCCAAAATGCCCAACTCAGTCGCCCTCGCACCGGGCATGGTGATCTCCAACGAACCCGGCTATTACAAAGACGGCCACTATGGCATCCGCATCGAGAATCTGGTTTGTGTACGCCCACAGAGCGATATCGACGGGGCCGAACGGGAAATGTTCGGTTTTGAGACCCTGACCTTTGCCCCCATCGACAAACGACTGGTCGTCACCGCTTTGCTGACAGAGCCGGAAATTACTTGGTTAAATGATTATCATGCCCTGGTTCTCGAAAAAATCGGATCCCAGTTGGATGGTGAAGACTTGAAATGGCTGCAAAAGGCAACAGCGCCTTTAGAAGCCTAAAACGCTTTCGCCTGCACCAGGCTTTCCAATAATTTACGGACCAGCAACGACAATGCCGCCTCTTCGCGAACCCCGGCAAAGAGTGTTCTTCGGGCCCAGCCATCGGTGAGGGGAATAACCGCCAGCTGATCTCCGGCCTGATAGGGCTGAACGCTGCCGTCTGGCAACACCGCAATGCCAAGGCCGCTTTCCACCATCCGCCGCACCCCATCAAAACTGGTGACCTGCACGGCAAAGGAGATAGATCGCTCCTGTTCTTCCGCCTTGGCAATCAGATGCGCAAGCAGAGAACTGCCTGGCTGCAAACCCACATGCGGATAGGCCAGGGTTTCGTCGAAATCGATTTTTGAGCGGGCGGCCAATGGGTGACCAACGGGCGCGATTACCACCAGCCGGTCCTGCCGGTAGGGGAAAACCTCCAGATCCTGAGAACTGACCGCTTCGGAAAACAGCGCGATGTCGGCCAGTCCTTCGCGCACGTCCTGAACGGCCCGTTCGCTGGTTTCTTCCCGGAGCGCGATCCGGACATCGGGATATTGCGCTTTGAACGCCGCCAGATCTTCCGGCAAAAACTGGGTGATCGCCGATGTATTGGCGACGAGGCGCACGTGCCCGCGCGCACCGCCTGCATATTCACTCATCTCCGCTTCCATACGGGCCATCAGGCGCACCAGATTTTCCGAATGCCGGGCCAACGCTTCTCCGGCCGGGGTGGGCTCAACGCCTTTTGACCCTCGATAGAGCAGAGCCGTTCCCAGCCGCTGCTCAAGTTCGGAGATCCGACGGCTTACGGCGGAAGGCGCGATGGCATTGGCCGCCGCTGCCGCCGCAATGGAACCCTGTTCAACGGTGCTCAAAAACAGCTTCAAGGTGGTCAGGTCAAACTGAATGGAAACCTCCCGATCCTTCAACACACACGTTTTCTGGGCAACTGGCGGACATGACCGCCCGTGTCGACACCTGGCAACTGTTCAATCAACACCGTCGCATCCAGCAATTTGCTTAGATCAACCCCTGTGGCAACGCCCATGTTCTCGAATGTAAACACCAGATCCTCGCTGGCCGTATTGCCCGACGCGCCCGGCGCAAACGGACAGCCACCGAGCCCGGCCGCTGCCGCATCAAACACCCGCACGCCCGCGCCATAGGCAAAAAGCGCATTGGCGACGCCAAGGCCGTAGGTGTCGTGACCATGAAACGCCCAACCGATCTGGCTGTCCGCTTTGTACTGATCGACCACCTGTCCGCATAAATCCGCCACGTGATCGGGAAACGCCCGGCCTGTGGTATCGCATAACCCGAACTCGACGGGCACGCCCAAGGCCAGCGTTTGTTCAATAATATCCAGAACCGCCTGTTCCGGCACCCGCCCCTCATAAGGGCAGTCAAACACGGTAGCGATATTGACGCGCAGCCGGAAACCGCTTGTCTGCTTACCCATTTCGACGATTTTTTCCAACTCGCCAAGTGATTCCGCAACCGGCCGTTTGACGTTGCTCTGGTTATGGGATTCCGAAGCCGACAGGACAAACACCAGATCGGCAATCCCCGTCTGCAGGGCGTTCTTGGCGCCGATGGCATTGGGGACAAGCGTGCTCAGGCGCAAGGACGCAGCTTTTATGTCCGCAGCCAGAGCCGCGTGCACATCTTGCGTATCGGCCATTTGCGGGATCGCTTTCGGGCTGACAAAGGCCCCCACTTCCAGCCGCTTGAAACCCGCCGCCATCAGGGCGCGGGTCACCGCAATCTTACGATCTGTCGGGATCGGCGTCTTGACCGCCTGAAACCCGTCCCTAGGCGCCACCTCCACAATCTGCACACTTTCCTTCATGGTCATAGAACGCCCTCCTGTCGCAGCGTCTTGATATCTGTTTCACTGATTTGCAACACCTCCCGCAACACATGGTCCGTATGTGCACCAACGTCTGGACCGGGCCAGGCGATCCCCCCCGGCGCACTGCCCGACATTTTCGGGACGATCCCCGGATGCAGGACATCTCCGAAATTTGGATCATCAACGGTGTGGATCATGTCCCGTGCCTTGAACTGCGGATCATTGGCGCAGTCTTCAATTGTATAGATGCGGGTAGACGGTATATCCGCCGTCGCGAGCTGCTTTTCGGCCTCATCGGTGGCTCTAGCTAGAGTCCAGTGCGAAATAGCTTCATCCAGTACCGCCGCATCAGCAACCCGCCCCGGGTTGTCCTGAAACCGCGCATCATCGGCCAGATCCGGTCGTTCGATCAGCGCCATCAAACGCCCGAACAGGGCATCGGAATTGGCGGCAATGATCAGCCAGCGGCCATCCTGCGTCGGATAGGCGTTGGACGGCGCATTGGTCGGCAACGTGGCCCCCGTCGGCTGGCGGACAGTTCCAAGTTTTCCATATTCTGGCAAACAGCCTTCCAGCAGGGTAAAAACCGATTCCGTTAACGCCACATCGACACTGCGGCCGTCCGCCTGTCCTTTCGACTGGCGCTCGAAAAGTGCAGAGAGCAGGCCGATCGCCGCATAAAGCCCAGCCACCATGTCGCCCAGACTGACCCCGGTACGCGCAGGCGGCAAATCAGTCATGTCGTCGGGAAAACCCGTCAGATGCCGGAGCCCGCCAATCGCTTCACCGATCACACCAAAGGCGGCGCGGTCCTTATCCGGGCCGGTTTGGCCATAGCCCGACACATGAACCGTGATGCAACCCGGATTTACCGCGCGAATGACATCGGGGCCAAGCCCCCAGCGGGCCAGTTGACCGGGCCTGAAATTTTCAACAATAGCGTCCGACTGTGCAATCAGCTGTTTAGCTAGGGCCAGCCCTTTCGGGTCTTTTAAATTGAGGGTGATGCATTTTTTGTTGCGCCCATGCACCGACCACCACAGGCTTTTGCCGTTGACCATCTGGCCCCAACTGCGCACCGGGTCCCCCTTGCCAGGGGATTCAACCTTGATGATCTCGGCTCCCAGATCGCCAAGCAGGCGTGTGCAGAACGGAGCCGCGATAAAATGTCCCAGTTCAAGAACCCGAAGCCCGTTAAGCGGGCCTTTCGCTATGGGTATATCCAACTCAGGCTCCCTTTGCCGCGTCGATGTAACACGACACTTCAACCAGGTTCATATCCGGGTCGCGAAAATAAATGGACTCAATAGGCCCCATGGCACCGGACTTGGGCACCGGCCCCGCTACGATCTCGACATTTTGCGCGCGCAGATGGGCGATGACCTCGGGAATAGGCGTTTGTGTAATCAGGCAAAAATCGCCTGTTCCCGGCAAAGGGACCTTTGCCCCCGGAATGAATGGATTATCGGCGGCATGCAAATTGATTTTCTGCTGGCCAAACCCCAACCCCCGGCGGCCACCCGCGAAAGTCATCGGTTCCATTCCCAGAACGCGCTGGTAAAAATCGATGGTCGCGTCAATGGAGGCGACGGTCAGAACAAAATGATCGATACGCTCTATTTTCATGAACTTGACTCTCCAGAGGCTTTCAATGACGGGAGAATAAGTGAAGAACAGGCAAAACGGAAACCGTCAGTCAATATCTATGCCATCTCATATGAAGATGCATTATATACAATTCGTCAATTTTCAATATGCTTATGTGCTGTATCA
This sequence comes from Rhodospirillales bacterium, assembly GCA_048262255.1. GTDB lineage: Bacteria > Pseudomonadota > Alphaproteobacteria > Rhodospirillales > Casp-alpha2 > JABMNT01. Next base: position 107,388 of record JBLXFH010000001.1, read on the forward strand.
CCTGCTTCGTATAAATAGACATGGCTGTTGTAGAGATCATCAGCCACTTTATCGTCAAGAGGCTGCCATTCGTGAAAGGCAAAGGTATTGGAGACAATCAGGGTTCCGGATTTCAGTTCCCTTTCCAGCTTTGCCTGTAGCTCCGCCATGGGTTTTGGCAATAAATAACAGAGCACCAGATCGGCATCCGCCAGATCCTGCTTGTTGAAATCGGCATATTTGAACTGCAGGTTTTTTTGTCGGTAAAACGTCTGACGCAGACACGAAAACAGCCACGGAAGCGGAGAGATCTCATAGCCGATGACCAGTCGGTCCGGGTATTTTTTCGCAAGCGCCACGGCCATTCCGCCCCAGCCGGCGCCTAAATCATAAACGCGCCCTGATGCAGGCCCGGGCAGCCGTTTGGGCAAAAGCTGCATGATTGTCTTGCGCACCGTCGAAGACGTTGGTACAGGAGACGATCCGGTGATAAGAGTCGGGACAAAGACGATGGCGATCAGGGCCAAAGCCAACGCCAGCGCGGTCATCTCTACAAACACATTTCTACCCGTTCACTGTTCACAGGAAACCACGTCAAAAAATAATATGCATACGTGATTATAGCTGAGTTGCCACAGTCAAAAATATAGCTAAAATCCTGAGCATTCTATAAACCTTTAAGGGAAAATCGGACACCACGCCATGGCATTATTCGGTCGGAAAAAAAAGACCCGCGGCCCGTTGCCTGCACCCCTCGATCCCAAATGGAAACATGGTGCCGAAGGGCGCTTTCCCCGTTTCCTTGATTTGGACCCGGAGGCCGCCGGGCTGGTGAAAGCCTCTGGCGTTTTTGTTATCTGGCATACGGGAAGCCAGCCCGGGTGGGTCTATGTGGGGGCCAGCAAGGATTTGGCAGCCGATTTTTTCCATCTCGGCGAAGACAAGGACATCTTGGAGTACCGCAACCGCGGTTCTCTTTATTGCTCATGGACCTTTATCCGAGAAGAATTTCAGAAAGGCGTCCAATGCTATTTGACCATGGCCCTCAAGCCAAAGGTTGAAAACGAAGACTGCCCAACAGAGGATCAGGTCGAGTTGATCCCGGTACTGCCACCCGGCATGACACTTGAACAACTGGAAAAAATGTTCGCAAACAGCTAATCTGAGCACTCTTAATAGGGAGTTTGATGTGATGCCAAAACAAATTCTAATTGCGTTCTTTTTCATTTTTAGCGCTTTGATTTTTGGGACCACACCCCAGCAATCCCGCGCCGATGCCGTTTACACCTCTTATTCAGGAGCCGCCATCAACGGCTACGATCCGGTTGCCTATTTCAAGGATGGCAAACCCGTCGAGGGCGACAACGCTTACAAACTGGAATGGCAGGGCGCCACCTGGCACTTCAAAAATGCAGAGAACAAAGCGGCTTTTGAAAAATCACCGGAAACCTATGCGCCGCAATATGGTGGTTTTTGCGCCTGGGCCGTCTCAAAAGGCTACACAGCGCCAACCGTTCCCGAAGCCTGGGATATTGTGGACGGAAAACTTTATCTCAATAATTCCTTGGGCGTTCAATCCGTATGGCGCAAGGAACGCGCAGACAACATTCAGGCTGCAGATAACAGATGGCCTGAAATTCGGGACAAGTAGGCGCTCCTCAACCCAGCGGTTTGATATCGTTTTTCAGAATCAAACGGCTTTTCATGTCCGTTGATTAAAGCGCCGCCCGATAAGCGCTGCGGCAATATTGGTTTTCTGGATATCAATAGACCCGCCGGCAATACCCCAGCCCCAGGCATCGCGCATTTTCTGCTCGATTGGATAGGCGGTGGAATAGCCATAGCCGCCCATCAGTTGCATGGCTTTTCCGGTCACCTCGCGGGCCATTTCATTGGCAAAACATTTGGCAACAGAACTGTCCCCCACCGATGGTAGCCCGCTTTCCGCATTGACCACCGCCCGGTATAGCAGCAAGCGCGACGCATCAACCTTCATTTTCATTTCTGCCAACTGCAACTGCACCGCCTGAAAATCGACCAAAGGCTTACCGAATTGCTGTCGTTCCTGCACATAATCCAGCACATAATCAAAGGCCGACTGTGCGCAGGCGAGGCTCATGGTCGTGTTGCCGCAGCGCTCCAGATCGAAAGCCTCCATTAATTGCCGAAAGCCTCCCGCCGGAACCACAATATTTGAGGCCGGGATTTCCACATTGTCAAAATACATATCGGCGCTGCTGATCCCGCGAAACCCCATATGTTGTTCTTTTTTACCAAATGTGAACCCGTCACGGCCCTTCTCAACAACAACCGCACCAATGCCTTTTGCTCCCGGTGCCTCCGACATGCGGCAATACACCACATAGGCATCGGCATGGCCGGCACCGGAACACCAGCGCTTCTGGCCGTTCACAATCACGTTGTCTCCGTCAACCACGGCCTTTGTCGTCAGGTCCGTCAGGGCGGTTCCCGCATTGGGCTCCGACATGGAGACGGCGATGACCATTTCCCCCGCACAGACCTTGGGCAGCAAGCGCAGGCGCATCTCTTCCGGCGCAAAGCGGGCGATTGCCAGGGACGGGCCAAAACAGGATTCAAAAATCGGGAAGGCGACACCTATGGAAATTTTCGCCACCTCTTCCATTACCAGCACTGCATCAAAATGGCTCATCCCCGCGCCGCCGTATTCTGACGGCAGATTGACCCCCAACAGGCCCAGTTCGGCAAAGCGGCGCAATACCTCAGGCCCCGGAGGCGTATCGTCGGCTTCAATCTGGCGGGCAATATCAGGAAGTTCGGCGGCAGCAAATTTGCGCACCGTTTCCTGTAGCGCCCGCTGCTCTTCATTCAAGGTAAAATCCATCGCCGTTTCCTTTTTTAATAAAGACCACCCAAACAGAATCAGGCAGGGCCCTTATAATGTTTCTGCAAAAGCCCTTGCAGGCTGTCAGAATTCAGATAATCTGTAAATGAAATTATATTTCACTATATGAAATGAATTGACCATGAACCAAACCTCAACGCCTAATGGCGCACTCGACCACATCCGGGTTATCGATATGAGCCGGGTTTTGGCTGGCCCTTGGGCGGCGCAGAACCTCGCGGATCTGGGCGCCGATGTGATAAAAATCGAGAATCCGGCCAATGGTGACGACACCCGAAAATGGGGCCCCCCCTTCCTGAAAGAGACGGATGGCGGGCGTGGAGATGCCGCCTATTTCACGGCCTGCAACCGCAATAAACGCGCTATCACCGTTGATTTTTCGATGCCCGAAGGGGCAGAAATCATCAGGAATCTGGTAAAAACCGCCGATATCCTGATTGAAAACTACAAGGTCGGGGGGTTGAAGAAATACGGGCTTGGATATGAGGACCTGAAAGAGATCAACCCCGGTCTTATCTATTGTTCCGTCACCGGCTTTGGCCAGGATGGCCCCTATGCCAACCGACCCGGTTATGACTTTCTCATTCAGGGCATGGGCGGTCTGATGAGCATCACCGGCCAACCGGATGGAGAACCGTTAAAAGTGGGCGTTGCCGTCTGTGATCTGTTCACCGGCATGAGCGCCTCCGTTGCCATTCTGGCCGCCCTTGCGCACCGCACAAAAACCGGCGAAGGCCAGCATATAGACTGCGCGCTGCTGGCAAGCCAGATATCGATGCTGGCCAATCAGGCATCAAGCTGGCTGGTCGGAAGCATTGTACCTGCGCCCATGGGGAACAATCACCCCAATGTCGTGCCCTATCGTGTTTATCCAACTTCGGACGGAAATGTGGTTATCACCTGTGGCAACGATCAGCAGTTTCAACGGTTGTGCAGGGCATTGGGGGCATCAGAGCTTCTCGCCGATCCACGCTTTACAACAAATGCCGATCGGGTTGCCAACCGCGACGAACTGGACCGGCTCCTGACAGAACTCTTATCCAGCCGAAGCCGCGACGAGACCGTTAAAACCCTGGAAGCCGAAAACGTCTCCTGTGGCCCCATCAATACGCTGCCCGATGTCTTTGCGGATCCCCATGTGCAGGCGCGTGAAACAAAAATTGACATGCAACGCCCGGACGGCACGCACATCCCGACCGTCGCTTTCCCGGCACGCCTGAGCGTAACACCCGCTACCTACAGGAGCGCCCCGCCGGAACACGGCGCCGATACCGATGATGTTCTCTCAGAACTGCTCGGACTGGATAGCTCGGAAATTGCCCATCTGCGCGACAGGAAAGCTATTTGAGATGACGTCTTACAAACCCGTCGTCGCGGCCTTGCGTGTTCTCGACGTGTTAGCATCCGTCAACCGCTTGCAGGGACAGGCAACGGTGGGGGAAATTCATCACCAGACCGGCATCGACAAAGCAACCATCGTGCGCATGCTCGAAACGCTGGCCCATGCCGGTTATACGGTTCGCGACCCGGACAAACCGGTCTATGGGATCACCGGAAAAACCCTGACGCTGAGCGCCGCTTTTGACCGGCACAAAGCTTTCAGTGCGATCATTGCGCCTATTCTTCACGCGTTTCAAAATGACATCGGATGGCCGTCCGATGTGGCCCTTTTTGATCATGACGCCATGCTGGTTGTTGATACATCGCGTCAGGGCGGGCCTCTCACTTTCAACCGCACGCCGGGCTTTCGGGCCCCGGTCCTCGGCACCAGCCTCGGCCTTGCCTATATGGCCCATTGCCCCGAAGAAGAAGCTGAGACGTTCCGCAAACGCGCACAAACAGACACGGCACCCTGGAACGACACAGCGCACGACTCCGGTTTGTATCAGGAGACCCTGGCAAAAATTCGCAGGCAGGGTTACGCGACCATGGACATGGCCTATTCCAGTCAGGAGTATGGCAACAAGGTTTTCAGCATCGGCGTCCCGATCCAGACAGCAAAACAGGTTTATGCTGCCATCAACGTGATTTATCTGAAACAGGCCCTATCGCCTGAAGCCGCAAAATCCTCGCTTCTTCCCCCCCTGAAAAGGGTTGCCGCTAAAATGGCTTCAGCTCTGGAAGATCACGCCCAGCCTGCGCCCTGATAAACCTCAAACGTGCGGGCTTCAGCACAACTTCAATTCAACCTGATCAACGATATCGCTCATGATGGCGTTAAGATCGAAGTTCTTTGGTGTAAATACACAAGCCACACCGGCTTTCAGAAGGGCGGCGGCATCGCTGTCAGGGATAATTCCGCCAACGATCACCAGCGTCTCATCCAGTTCATTTTCTTTCATCAAGGCCAACACATCCGCAACCAGTGACACATGGGAGCCTGACAAAACACTCAGGCCGACCACATGCACGCTTTCTTCCAGCGCTGTTGAGACGATTTCTTCCGGTGTCAGACGAATGCCTTCATAAACCACCTCAATGCCCACATCGCGGGCCCGCACCGCAATCTGTTCGGCCCCGTTGGAATGACCGTCCAGCCCCGGCTTGCCAACCAGCATCTTGATTGGACGACCCAGCTTTTTCGATACCGCCGCAACGCGTTCGCGCACCGGATGGATATCGAGCTGCGCATTGACCACCGCCCCACCAACACCGGTGGGTGCCCGGTATTCGCCATAGACAGTCCGCAGAATTTCCGCCCACTCGCCCGTGGTCACGCCTGCGTGGGCGCAGGCGATGGAGGGCTCCATGATGTTTTTATCTTCTGCCGCCGCCTGCTTCAGTCCAGCCAAAGCCGCCTCGACAGCTTGCGCATTGCGCCCGTCGCGCCAAGCTTTCAGCGCCGAAATCTGGTTGTTTTCGGCTTCCGGGTCGAGCTGTAAAATCGCATTGTCACCGGTGGATAAAGGCGAGGCTTCGGCTTCCGTGAAAATATTAACGCCAACGACGGGCTGTGTACCCGATTCGATATTGGCGAGTCGCTTGGCGTTGCTTTCAACCAGCCGGCGCTTCATGTACTCGACCGCCGCCACGGCGCCGCCCATGCTTTCAATGGTCGCCAGTTCGGCCCGTGCCTCGGCTTTCAGACTTTCCGTCTTGGCACTGATTTCCTCTGAACCATTGAAAATATCGGCGTAATCGAGAAGATCCGTCTCGTAGGCGACAATCTGCTGCAGCCGGAGTGACCATTGCTGATCCCAGGGCCGGGGCAGGCCAAGCGCCTCGTTCCAGGCGGGCAACTGCACGGCCCGTGCCCTAGCGCCCTTACTCAGGGTGACGGCCAGCATTTCCAGCAAAATACGATAGACGTTATTTTCCGGTTGCTGCTCGGTCAAGCCCAGTGAATTGACCTGAACCCCGTAGCGAAAGCGCCGCAGTTTCGGGTCGGTAACGCCGTAGCGCTGTTCGGTGATTTCGTCCCATAACTCAGTGAAAGCGCGCATCTTGCACATTTCGGTAATGAAGCGAATGCCCGCATTGACAAAAAAGCTCATGCGCCCAACCACTTTTGGCAAATCCGCCTCCGGCACCTGTCCGCCTTTTTTGACCTGATCAAGCACCGCCTCGGCAATGGCTAACGCATAGGCCAGTTCCTGCACCGGCGTCGCGCCCGCTTCCTGCAAATGGTAGGAACAGACGTTGGTCGGGTTCCATTTCGGAACCTCTTTATAGGTGAAGGCAATCACATCCGCCGTCAGTTTCAGGCTCGGCCCCGGCGGGAAGATATAGGTGCCGCGTGACAGATACTCCTTAAGCACATCGTTCTGGGTGGTACCGGATAAATCCTTGCGGTCTGCGCCCTGACGTTCGGCCGCTGCGATATAAAGCGCCAGCAACCAGGCGGCGGGCGCATTGATGGTCATCGACGTATTCATCTCGGCCAGCGGAATCTGATCGAACAGCGCTTCCATATCGCCCAAATGAGAAATCGGCACCCCGACCTTGCCCACCTCGCCTTTCGCCAGAGGATGATCGGAGTCGTATCCGGTCTGTGTCGGCAGATCAAAAGCCACCGACAGACCGGTCTGACCCTTGGCCAGATTGCCGCGGTACAACCGGTTCGAATCCGCCGCCGATGAGTGCCCGGAATAGGTCCGAAACAGCCAGGGTTTATCCCGCACTGGCGTTGCTATTTTTGCTGCATCTGCAAATGAATCATCCATAAAACACCTGTTTTTATTCAGCCTTATTACGCTAACATATTGAAATTACTACATACATTACGTAATATTATTTCGTTTTTAATATCTCATACGCAATTTAACAAATTGTGCATTGCGAATAAAGACATAAAGATTTAAGTGTGAAAATCAGACAAACGCATCGACCCCGAAGGAGGCCATAATGACCGAAACGGCTGAAGTCATCGACCTGTACCCGAATACGGAAAAAAAGGACCTGTATGAGCTGGGCGAAATCCCGCCTTTGGGTCATGTGCCCAAAAGCATGTACGCCTGGGCCATCCGTCGTGAACGCCACGGCAATCCTGATACCGCCATGCAAGTCGAGGTGGTTGATGTCCCTGAACTGGACAGCCATGACGTGCTGATCATGGTGATGGCCGCCGGCGTTAACTACAACGGCGTCTGGGCTGCGCTCGGCACACCGATCTCACCGTTTGACTATCACAAGGCCGAATATCACATCGCCGGGTCGGATGCATCCGGCATCGTCTATGCCGTCGGCTCCAAGGTGACCCGCTTCAAGATCGGCGACGAGGTCGTGGTGCATTGTAACCAGGACGACGGCGATGATGAGGAATGCAACGGCGGCGACCCCATGTTCTCCACGTCGCAGCGCATCTGGGGCTACGAAACGCCGGACGGCTCCTTCGCGCAGTTCGCGCGCGTCCAGGATCGCCAGTGCATGGAGCGCCCGCGTCACCTGACCTGGGAAGAAAGCGCGTGCTATACGCTGGTGCTGGCAACGTCCTACCGGATGCTGTTCGGCCACCGCCCACACATCCTGCGCCCGGGCCACAACGTTCTGGTCTGGGGCGCGTCAGGCGGCCTCGGCGCCATGGCGGTGCAGCTCTGCGCCGTCTCGGGTGCCAACGCCATTGGCGTCATCTCCGATGAAACCAAACGCGATTTTGTCATGAGCCTTGGCGCCAAGGGCGTCATCAATCGCAAGGATTTCAACTGCTGGGGCCAGTTACCGGAAGTCAACGGCGAGGGTTTTGGCGATTACATGAAAGAAACCCGCAAGTTCGGCAAAGCCATCTGGGACATCACAGGCAAGGGCAACGATGTGGATTTTGTTTTCGAACATCCGGGTGAAGCGACCTTCCCGGTCAGTTGCAACATCGTCAAGCGCGGCGGCATGGTGGTCTTTTGCGCCGGCACCACGGGTTTCAACCTGACCATGGACGCACGCTTTGTGTGGATGCGCCAGAAACGCATCCAGGGCAGCCACTTCGCCAACCTGAAACAGGCCTCGCAGGCCAACCATCTGGTCGTCGAGCGGCGCATCGATCCGTGCATGTCGGAAGTGTTCTCCTGGGACGACATCCCCGAGGCCCATATGAAAATGCTCAACAACAAGCACAAACCCGGTAATATGGCGGTTCTGGTTCAGGCCAAACAGCCCGGCCGGCGGACCATTGAGGATTGTTTGGAAGGCTAGAAGCACATGGACGGCACCACCAAAAGCGGCACCCAGATCATCGACAACCTGTTCGACAAAACCGCATCCGCACTGGGGGCCGCCGAAGACCTGCTCGCCAATGCCCGCCATGCGGTTTCCGAACTGGTCTGCCGCAACGGCCGCCCAGACGCGGCGTTGCTGGATACGCATCAGTTTGCCAGCCACGGCTTATCGTGGATGTCGACCTATGTGGAAGGCCTGCGCCAAATGCGGGGCTGGGGCCAGCGCTTAGACGCAGCGGGGGTTTTTGGCGAGCTTGAGCAATTGATGCTGCAGGCGGCTTATGGCGAATATCTCGCGCAACTGGCTGGCGGCATTGCCATCAGTCAGGTCGAGGTTCTGCGCCCGGCTGACATGGGCATTTCCGACGAAGCACTGCATGCCTTCTATACGCCGGAAACATCCTTGCTCATAAAAGCGGGCAATACGGATGCGGTCCGCATGCGCATCGCGGCGCTTATCGAAGACGGCCATTTCGGCAATCTCGGCCTGGATGATGAAATGCTTGATATGGTGCGCGATCAGTTTCACCGCTTCACCGAAGAGCAAGTCATCCCGCATGCCCATGAATGGCATTTGAAGGATGAGTTGATCCCCATGGACGTGGTCGATCAGATGTCTGAAATGGGTGTCTTTGGCCTGACCGTCGCCGAAGAAGATGGCGGCCTCGGCATGGACAAGATGGCCATGTGCGTGGTTACCGAAGAACTGTCACGCGGTTATATCGGTGTCGGCTCGCTTGGCACCCGCTCGGAAATCGCCGCCGAACTGATCCGCTTGGGCGGCACGAATGAACAGAAAGCCAAGTATCTCCCGCTTATCGCGTCCGGCGAAATTCTGCCCACTGCCGTCTTTACCGAACCCAATACCGGCTCGGACCTGGGCAGCCTGAAAACCCGCGCCGTCTTGGAAGACGATACCTACAAGGTGATCGGCAACAAAACCTGGATCACCCACGCATCGCGCACCGACATGATGGCCCTGATGGTCCGCACCAACCCGGACGAAGCGGGCTACAAGGGCCTCTCCATGCTGCTGGTCGAAAAACCGCGCGGCACGGCGGATGATCCGTTCCCGAAACAGGGCATGAGCGGTGGAGAGATCGAGGTTTTAGGGTATCGCGGCATGAAAGAATATGAGCTGGCCTTTGATGGCATGGAAGTGCCCGCCGCTCAGCTTTTGGGTGGCGTTGAGGGGCAAGGTTTCAAGCAACTGATGGCAACGTTTGAATCGGCCCGCATCCAGACCGCAGCGCGCGCCGTCGGTGTCGCCCAGAACGCCATGGAATTGGGCCTCAAATACGCCACCGAACGCCAGCAGTTCGCCAAACCGATTTACGCCTTCCCGCGCGTTGCCGGAAAAATCGCCTGGATGGCGGTGGAGACCATGATCGCCCGCCAGCTCACTTATTTCGCCGCCCGCGAAAAAGATTCCGAACGGCGCTGCGACATCGAGGCCGGCATGGCCAAACTGCTCGCCGCCCGCGTCGCCTGGTCCAACGCCGACAACGCCCTGCAGGTCCATGGCGGCAACGGCTACGCGCTGGAATACCCGATCAGCCGGGTACTCTGCGATGCGCGGATTTTGAATATCTTTGAAGGGGCAGCGGAAATTCAGGCGCAGGTTATTGCGCGAGGGTTATTGAGTGGGCGGAATTAGGAAGCCGAATGCGGTGAAAAAGCGCTTCTTTTCTATTGAAATATTTATGGCATGAGGCGGTGGCATTACTTTTAATCCGTAATCCTCAATTCTACCTCTTGTACGATTATCTGGCTTCCTTCCCATCCTTGGTAACAACGCATATGCAAAATCATAAGTGCCCGAATGTTTCATTTTATCATCGAGGGCATTAAAAAATGAACTCGCGACAATATCTGAAGCTTGAAGGCCTTCTTTTTGCTTTGCTCTGAAAACCTTAATTTCCGACAAGTCAATTGCATCCCATTTGATTTTTCCCTGCTTTATAAATGGGCCGCCTCTATATTTTTCCTGGTCTCTGAGTCGGGTTAGATAGTCTTTGGTATGCCCGTAATCCATTCCCCCTCGGCTTGCGAATTCTATACGGATTTTTCCACTCCAGCCTGAGCCTTTTGCAGAACAAAAATCAGTTACCCGCTCTAACAGAAGCCTTATTATCCAATTATAGAAAAAACTCCGAGCCCTGACTTTTTCTGCTCTCAAATTTCGGCGTTTTCGCATATTTCTCTTGTTTGAAATTACGACAAATAGCCTCAAAGGCAATTCCGCTATTTTATTAGCTGCCAGTAATTTATTCTCATAGCTTAGCTTTCTAAAATGTAGGGCCTCACTCTCCTTCAAACCAAATTTAGATTTCAATTCAGTGATCGCTTTTTTTATTTCTGCTAGCTTTTCTCTCCTTAAGACAACAGCAGACATCACAAACCACTCAGAAGCTCCATTATCGTCAATTGGGGTGATCTTATTTAAACCGTCGTCCCCTGCTTCATCGACAAATGCTAAATATTGATACGTCATCAATCCTCGCAAAACTTCCAGGGTATTGAATCGTAGGTACGGTCAATTACATCTTGAAGTGGCGAGACAACTGTTTTCAATAGTTATTTTTCTATTTAAACAAGCCTAACTCTAAAACCGCCTCCTTCCCCCTTGATGGGGGAAGGTTGGGATGGGGGTGCGGGTGGCGGCAAACCGTGGGTCAGAATTTTATGGGAACTTACCCCCCACCCTAGCCCTCCCCCACAGGTGGGGAGGGAATAAGGTCGGGATTCGTTGGGAGGGTTACCCGCGCCCGACGAACGGCATGTTGGTCGCCATGATGGTCATGGTAAAGATGTTGGTCTCCAGTGGCAGATTGGCCATATGGACAATCGCGTCACCAACATGGTTAACATCCATCACCGGTTCCGGCTTGATCGTCAGATCCGCCTGCGGCACGCCTTCGACCATACGTGCGGCCATCGGTGTCAACGCATTGCCGATATCGATCTGCCCGCAGGCGATGTTATAAGGGCGGCCATCCAGCGAGATGGATTTGGTCAGGCCCGTAACGCCGTGTTTTGTTGACGTATAAGGTGCCGACCCCGGCCGGGGCACATGCGCCGAAATGGAGCCGTTGTTGATAATACGGCCACCCTGTGGCGACTGTTCGCGCATCATGTTGAAGGCTGCGTGCGCCGTCAGGAAGACACCCGACAGATTGACATCCACCACCGATTTCCACTGCTCAAACGTGAGGTCCCCGAACATCGTGCCCGGCACGTTGACGCCGGCGTTGTTGAACACCACGTCGAGGCGACCATAAGTCTCCTTGATTTTAGCGAACAGTTGAGCGACGGAGTCCGGATCGCCCACATCGGCCGGGACGGCCAGCATGCGGCTAGCCGCATCGGCGGTTTCCGCCGTTGCCAGATCAATGGTTTCCTGTAGCGCCTCTTTGCGCCGTCCGGTGATGACCACCGTATAGCCGCTTTTCACCAGGGCCGTTGCCGCCGCGCGCCCAACGCCGGAGCCGCCCCCCGTTACCAATGCTATTTTGCTCACGTTACACCTCTCCGTTGACTAATTTTTTGAAGATAATACTCTACCGTTTAGATAGGGCCGACGGCAAAAAGGCAACCCCCTATCCGGGCATTATTTATTCCCCTCCGGCAAAGGACTTCCGCCATGTTTGTAATCGATCCTGAACTTTACTTCGGTTTTGTGCTGGCCACCGTGGCGCTGATTTTGATGCCCGGCCCCATCGTCACCCTGACCATCGCCAACTCCCTGGCCTATGGCACGCGGCACGGCCTGCGTACCGTCATGGGCACCAGCATCGCCACCGGGGTTTTGCTGCTGGTTGGCGGACTTGGCATGGCGTCCGCATTTGCTTTACTGGCCGAATGGTTTGAAGTGTTGCGCTGGGCCGGGGCGGCCTATCTGATCTGGCTTGGCATAAACCAGTGGCGGGCCAAGGCGGTGCGGCTGGATGACCCGGGTGTCCATCATGGCCCCAAAAAATCCCTGTTCATACAAGGCTTTCTGGTTTCCATCACCAACCCGAAAACGATTTTCTTTTTTGCCGCCTTCTTCCCACAGTTCATGGACCCGACCACCGCCGCCGGGCCGCAGTTGGCTGTCTTGAGCGTTACCTTTCTGGTCATTGCGACGACGCTCGATTGCGGTTACGTGTTTTTATCCGGTCGGTTGCGGCCCATGCTGTCCAGCGAACGGCGCGGCCGTATCCGCAACCGCATCTCCGGTGGCTTTCTCATCGGCACCGGGCTGGCTCTCGCCTTTGCCCGGAAATCATAAATCCGGCTCACCCGCCTTGATCCAATCCTGGTAGGCGGCTTTGGTTTCCTCATTGGGCGGATAGGTGCCACGCGCCGGGGCACCGCCCGCCACCTTCATTTTGGCAAAGCGCTCGAAGCGTTCCTGCTCCAGCCCATCGCGCGCCACAGCGGCCGCCATTTCCGCCGGGATTACGACCACACCATCGCCATCAGCGACAATGATATCGCCCGGCACCACGGCCACCCCGCCGCAACCCACCGTGCATTGCACTTCGGCTGGCGCATGACCAACCAGACTCGCGGGCGCTGCTGCACCGGCGCCATACATGGCGAAACCCGCCTGCTGGCATTCTTCCAGATCGCGAATGCCGCCGTCCGTCACCAGCCCGGCGACGCCGCGCACCTTGAGGCGTTCAATCAGGATATCGCCCAGCACCGCAATATCACCGCGGCCGCGCCCGTCCATCACCAGAACAGAACCTTGCGTTGATTCCTCAATGGCCCGGCGCTGTGCGTTGTCGGGGCTGGCCAGCGCCTCCAGCGAGACGAGGTCTTCCCGGTAGGGGACGAAGCGCATGGTATAGGCCGGACCGACAAGACGTTTCATGGGCGTATTCAGAGGCCGCACCCCGACCATGCAGGTGTTGCGCACGCCTTTCTTGAGCAGTTGCATGGTCACCGTGGCGACGCTGATGGCCTCAAGGCCTTTGCGGGTTTCCTGATCCAAATCGTTCCTCCATATTTTTTATCCCATCTGCGGCATTCTCCCAAACCCGATAAAAACCCAGGGTGGGCATTTCAGAAACCCGCAAGACAGCGTATGATCACCTTATTCCATAAACGCATCATATCCAGAGATGTGGAAGAAACGCCAGGGAGGACTTAAGTCAAATGTCAAACGATCTTAAAGGCGGCTGCCATTGCCGCGCCGTCACCTACACCGTATCCGCCGAGCCTATCGCGGTTCGTCAATGCCAGTGCACCAACTGCCAGAAATTCACCGGCTCCGGACATGCGACCAATGCCGTTGTCGCCCGCAGCGCCTTTTCGGTCAATGGCCCTTTAACCGCTTACTCCTATGACGCCGACAGCGGCAACCGACTGACCCGATATTCCTGCCCGACCTGCTGCTCGCCGATCTACGGTGAACCCAGCACCACCTCCGAAGCGGTAATCATCCGTATTGGCACTCTGGACGATCCCAATGCCCTGACGCCGAGTTCCGTGATTTACACGCAAAGTGCGCTGAAATGGGACAAAGTCGACCCCGCCCTGCCGACATTTCCGAAAATGCCGTAAGCCCCTTTGGTTGATCTTAGAATACAACAAACTACCTTTTGTAAATTAATTTTTGGCCTTATATTGATCGAATAACAGACTGGGGGTCGATCATGAATTGGGGCTGGCATTACTCTGATTGGCCAAAGTTCATCTGGGACGCCAATCGTGGTTCCAAAGTGCAAGCACTGTTCGATGATCACGTCGAAGCTGAATGGTGGCATACGATCACATTGCCATACAGCTTCGCCCGATGAAACGAGCTGGCAAAGAGGAGATCATGCCTTGAGCAAGGCCGTTCTCATCACCAAAATCAATCCCCATTATGACGATCTTCCCGAGGATCGATATCATTTCCCACGCACCTATCTGCGCCAGATCGAGGCCGCGCTTGGTGACTGGCTCGTTTATTACGAGCCGCGCAGACCAACGAAAGAACTGTCGAGCATTGGTGGTCGACAGGCCTATTTCGCTACCGCCCGCTTGACCCGGATCGAGGCTGATCCAGTCCTTGATGATCATTTCTATGCCCTTGTTTCCGATTATCTGGAGTTCGACCGCCCTGTTCCCTTCAAGGAAGGCGATTTCTATTATGAAAGCGCACTACGTAAAGAAGATGGTTCGACCAACAAAGGCGCTTTCGGTCGGGCGGTTCGCAACATGACAGACAATGAGTATGATCAAATTCTTCAGGCGGGATTCGCACATGTTCTGGGCGAGGGCGAACGAGCTCGTCCATATCCAGACGTCCCAGAAGAACCGATTGACCAACTGCTAGGGTTTGCTGAAGAGCAGGCATCATTCGAGGAGCCCATAGCAAAACGACCACTCATCACTCAGATTCTACAACGCCCTTTCCGAGATCGCGCTTTTGCCGCTTCCGTCAAGACTGCCTATCAGGACACCTGCGCCATCACCGGCCTTAAAATCATCAATGGCAGAGGACGTTCAGAAGTCCAAGCGGCGCATATCCGCCCTGTTGCCCATGACGGGCCAGACAGCTTGCGCAACGGCATCGCCCTCTCCGGCACAGTGCATTGGATGTTCGATCGCGGCCTTATTTCCATAGACGATGACCACAGCCTTCTCATTGCAAGCGGCCGTGTACCGGACACAGCTTTACGCCTCATTGAACCGGAACGGCGTCTGGCCCTACCCGCACGCCCGGAAGAGCGACCTCACCGACAGTTCCTAAAATATCACCGTGAGCAGGTGTTCTATGGGTAATATCTTTGAGTGCTAGGCAAACATGAAGGGATGACCTCACTTACCTTGAGGCTTGACGATCGCTCTTGCGTCGACTAACTTTTACCTATGATGAAAAACAGACAAGCGCTCACACTCCTACTTATTTGCCCGGTGTCCTGAGAGACGCCGGGGTTACCCGTGCCTGCCTGAAGTTTTTAATTTTCGAGTTTTCGTCATGATTATCCAAAAGAAGAATATCAAAATGTCTTTCCTGTTCGTTGCTGCGCGGCTTTCCGGCCTGCGACTTATCAACGGCTACCGGACCTAAGCGTCCGCCCGGTAGTCGTATCTGCGCCGCACTTAAAGATTTTTTACATATTTCGCGCGACACTGTTCGCGACCAAGGAGAAGACAGATGACCAGCATGGACCCGCAAGGCCGTTACCCGGCATTCCAGCCTATTGATATCCCGGACCGCCAATGGCCCGGCAAAGTGATCACCAAAGCCCCGATGTGGTGTAGCGTCGATTTGCGCGATGGCAATCAGGCGTTGATTGAGCCAATGGGGCATGAGCGCAAGATGCGCATGTTCAAGAAACTGATCGAGATCGGCTTCAAGGAAATCGAGGTCGGTTTTCCAGCCGCCTCGCAGACGGATTTTGATTTCGTCCGCCATATTATCGATCATGACCTGATCCCCGACGATGTGACCATTCAGGTCCTGACCCAGTCCCGCGAGGAACTGATCACCCGCTCCTTCGAAGCGATCCGGGGAGCCAAGAACTCAATCATGCATTTGTACAACTCGACCTCGACCCTGCAGCGGCGCGTCGTTTTCCGCCAGGACCGCGACGGCATCACCAAAATTGCCGTTGAAGGTGCGAAGATCATCAAGGATCTGGCCGCTCAAGCCCCTGCCGACGACAACATCCGCTTTCAGTATTCACCGGAAAGTTTCACCGGCACGGAACTCGATTACGCCAAGGAAGTCTGTGATGCGATTACCGATGTCTGGCAGCCGACACCCGACAATAAGGTCATCTACAACCTGCCGGCGACGGTTGAAATGTCGTCACCCAACATTTACGCCGACCAGATTGAATGGATGCATCGCAATTTAAATAAACGCGATTCCATCATTCTGTCACTGCATCCTCACAACGACCGCGGCACCGGTGTGGCGGCGGCCGAGTTGGGCATCATGGCTGGTGCTGACCGGATCGAAGGCACTCTGTTTGGTAATGGTGAGCGGACAGGAAATGTCGACGTGGTGACCTTAGCATTGAATATGTTCACCCAGAACGTCGACCCCAGGTTGGATTTTTCAGACATCAACGACACCATGCGGGTTGCTGAGCACTGCAACCAGTTGCCGGTACACCCCCGCCACCCTTATGTGGGAGATCTGGTGTTCACAGCCTTTTCCGGCTCTCATCAGGATGCCATAAAAAAAGGCCTGGCGGCCATGGAGCAGTCCAACTCGAACGTCTGGGAAGTGCCTTATCTGCCGATTGATCCGAAAGATGTGGGCCGTTCCTACGAGGCAGTAATCCGGATCAATTCCCAGTCCGGCAAGGGCGGCATCGCCTATGTCATGGAAACCGACTATGGCGTGGAAATGCCCCGGCGCCTGCAAATCGAGTTTAGCCGGGTGGTGCAGGAACAGGCCGATAGCGGCGGCGCCGAGTTGTCATCAGAGGATATCTGGAAAGCTTTTGATGAGGCCTATCTGACGCAAAACGGCCCCTTTGAATTTCAGGATTACCGGACAATTCCCGATACCCACGCCAGCGAAATCCGAAACCTGACGGCGACCTTAACCGAAAACGGCAAAGACATCACCATCAAGGGTAAAGGAACCGGCCCCATCGATGCCTTTTCCCATGCCATAACCAGCCATTGCGGTGTTCCTGTCCGTGTTGTTGACTATCACGAACATGCCATTGGCCGGGGCGCGGATACAAAGGCCATCGCCTATGTCGAGATTGAAGATGATAAAGGGGAAACGCTGTTTGGTGTCGGCATGGATCAAAACATCACCGAGGCCTCGTTAAAAGCCCTTGTCAGCGCCGTAAACCGCAGTCTGAAACCGACCTAAGAGCTACGCAGAGATCAAACGCGTGCCATCAAAAAGTAAGGGGCCCCATTGTGGCCCCTTACTGATTTCCATCCTGTGTGATGGAAAAGTCTCAAACGCCGCCTCCATCAATGGCCCGGGAAGAGCCTTGGGGGAGGCGGGTCTAAAAGCGTAATCAGTCGCTAACGACGAGATTTTCTGCGGAAGACTTGCCGTTACGGCCAGCGACGAGTTCAAACTCGACCTTTTGTCCTTCCTGCAATGTCGACAAACCTGCAGCTTCAACAGCGGAAATGTGAACGAAAGCGTCTTGTCCGCCATCCGTCGGTTCAATGAAGCCAAAGCCTTTGGTCGGGTTAAACCACTTAACAGTACCGGTAGTCATCGTATTATAGTCCTTTATAAAACAAACAATAAGCGCGCATCACCAGACAACACGCAGTCGCAGATTTCACAATTTCGTGGGTAATTTGTTAAAGGAATAAACCTCGTCAGAATACGCCAGGACCCTGTGCCATCACCGCCAACAATGGCGATTCCAAAAAAAATTGCTACTTTCAGCAACAAAGTCAAGCAGATTAAAAATGATGCGCGCGCATGAGCCTCACGTACGTCCTTCCAGAACGAGGCTCACCCCGAGCCCGACAAGCAACGTGCCGGCAATCTGATGCGCCCGCTGCGAACTCTTTTCATTGGTGATCAGAAAGCGCCTGACGTGCCCCCCCATTAATCCGGCCAGCCCCATAACAACAAAAGCAATCACCATGAAAAGCAACCCATAGACGGCAAACTGCAGTTGCACCGCCCCCTGAGCCGGATCCACAAACTGCGGTAAAAACGCCAGAAAAAACAAGGCAACCTTCGGGTTGATCAAATTCATGACGACCGTTTGCCGAAAAATACTGGCAAGCGTCTTGCTGTTATCCGATCCCGAAAAATCCAGGGACTTGCTCGCCATCCACATTCGCAAGCCCAAATAGACCAGATAGCCCGCCCCCAGCCACTTGACCACTGTAAAGGCGAGGCCGGAGGCCGCCAGCAATGCGGTGAGCCCGACAACGCAAAGTGCGGTATGCCCGATGACCCCGACAGCCAGTCCGGCAGCGGCGGCCAATCCGGCTTTAGGCCCCTGCACGGCGCCTCGCATGATCACATAAACAATATCCGGACCCGGTGTCAGGGCCAACAGAACCGCCGCGGTGGCAAACAGACTCAATTGAGATAATTCAGGCATATATTGTGTTCCTTTGCCTCATCCTATCTGAGCGCCCAAACCGGTGCAATTGCCATACATCCCAAATGCCCGCGTCGACTATGGGTAATCCATTTTTTACGCCTGTGACTTTTTCCATGACCTGCAGCAGACAAAGTCCTATTATAAGAGACATGAGCACATTCCTTGAATTTGTATTCGGGCTTGCCGCCCTTGTTACCGTGATCGTTCTGGTTATCGGCGTTGTTTCCTTTGCCGTTCATGGCCCGTTTTACCAGAAGCATTCGAACCATCTGATGCGTCTACGCGTTCTGTTTCAGGGCCTGGCCATCCTGTGCCTTGCGGTCTCTGTCTGGATCATATCCTCTTAAGCTGAATCGGAAACGCCTTGGTTACTCTGACAAAAATCTACACACGAGGTGGAGATAGCGGGCAAACATCGTTGGGGTCGGGCGACCGCGTTGCCAAACATGATTTACGGGTTGCCACCTATGGCACCTCGGACGAAGCCAACTCCGTTATCGGCATCGCCCGCTTGCACACATCCGGAGACGCCGACGCCATGCTGTCGCGCATCCAGAACGATCTGTTTGATCTGGGTGCCGATCTCTGCACGCCTTTCGATGCCAACAAATCCGAAGGCGCGTTGCGTATCATCGCTTCCCAGACCGCGCGACTGGAAACGGAAATCGACGCCATGAACGAACATTTACCAGCTCTGACGTCATTTATTTTGCCAGGTGGCAGCCCTGCCTCCGCTTATTTACATCTGGCAAGGACCGTGACCCGGCGTGGCGAACGCCTGATGACCGAGTTGGGCATGACCGAACAGATAAACCCGGAAGCCATAAAATATATGAACAGGCTTTCCGATCACCTCTTTGTATTGGCACGACACTTAAATGATGAAGGGAAAGCAGATGTCTTATGGGTCCCCGGCAACAACAGATAGCCCCCTGTTTACTGCGGCGCAAACCATTAAAATACTGTTATAAAGTGAGCTTGACCGCAGGTTTCACCCACCCTATTGTGCACCTGCGAAAGATTTTTTACTGGATTGAATACATTTGTATACGTTATTCATATCCGGTGATTTGTTTTTTTAAATTTACTGAGGCTTACGACTAATGAAAGTGCTTGTTGCCGTTAAGCGGGTTGTTGATTACAACGTCAAAATCCGCGTCAATTCGGATCAAACTGCAGTTGAAACTGCAAATGTTAAAATGTCCATGAACCCCTTCGATGAAATTGCCGTTGAAGAAGCCATCCGCCTGAAAGAGGCTGGCTTGGCTGAAGAACTGGTTGCCGTTTCCATTGGCCCCACCCAATGTCAGGAAACCATCCGAACGGCTCTGGCCATGGGCGCGGATCGCGGCGTTTTGGTTGAAACCGACGTTCAGGCCGACCCTCTTGGCGTCGCAAAATGTCTGAAAGCGCTGATTGAGAAAGAAGCGCCGGATCTCGTTATTGTCGGCAAACAGGCCATTGACGATGATTCCAATCAAACCGGACAAATGCTTTCGGCTTTGCTTGGCTGGTCGCAAGGGACGTTCGCCTCAAAACTGGAATTGTCGGACGGCTCGATCAAAGTTACCCGGGAAGTCGATGGCGGTCTCGAGACGGTCAATCTGAAAATGCCGGCCATTGTCACGACCGATCTGCGGTTAAACGAACCACGCTATGCCAGCCTGCCCAACATCATGAAAGCCAAGAAAAAGCCCATCGACATGACCAGCCCCGATGAGCTTGGGGTGGACATCTCTCCACGGCTGACCGTCCTGAAGGTGGAAGAGCCGCCAAAGCGCCAGGCTGGCGTTATGGTTGAAGATGTTGCGCAACTGGTTGACAAACTCCGGAACGAAGCGAAGGTGATTTAATGAGTGTTCTCGTAATAGCCGAACATGACAATGTCGAGCTGAAACCCGCCACATTGAACACGGTCACAGCCGCCGCCCAGTTGGGCGATGTCGACATCCTGGTCGCAGGCTCAGGCTGTGATGCCGTAGCCGATGCCGCCGCCAAAATTGCTGGTATCGGTAAAGTTCTGATAGCCGACGCGGACGTCCTAAAATCCGGTCTGGCGGAAAACGTTGCCCCGTTAGTCGTTGGACTTGCCTCCGGCTACAGCCATGTTCTGGCCCCGGCGACAACAGGTGGAAAAAACATCATGCCACGTGTCGCCGCACTTCTTGATGTGGCGCAAATCTCCGAGATTACGGCAGTTGTCAGCGCAGACACCTTTGTCCGCCCTATCTATGCCGGCAATGCCCTGGCAACCGTCCAGTCCGCCGATGCCGTAAAGATTTTGACCGTTCGGACAACGGCCTTTGAAGCTGCAGCGGCAGAAGGCGGTTCCGCCGCCATCGAAACCGTCTCCGGCGCCGAGGATGCCGGACTGTCGAGTTTTGTCGGACAGGAACTGACAGTTTCGGAACGCCCGGAACTGACAAGCGCTAAAATCGTTATTTCAGGCGGTCGCGGCATGCAATCGGGGGATAACTTCCCGATGCTGGAAGAGATTGCCGACAAACTCGGTGCTGCCGTCGGCGCCAGCCGCGCCGCCGTTGATGCCGGTTTTGTGCCCAATGACTATCAGGTTGGTCAAACCGGTAAAGTTGTAGCCCCCGATCTTTATATTGCCGTTGGCATCTCGGGTGCCATCCAGCATTTGGCTGGAATGAAAGACTCTAAGGTGATTGTCGCTATTAACAAAGATGAGGAAGCACCCATCTTCCAGGTTGCAGACTATGGGCTTGCCGCCGATTTGTTTGAGGCGGTTCCTGCTTTATCGGCCGAACTCGATAAATAATTCAAACGGACAAAGCGGGTCTTCCCCGCGAGGAAAAAGTGAATGTCACTTGATATAAAGAAAATAGGCATTGTTGGCGCCGGACAGATGGGTAACGGCATTGCCCATGTATGTGCGAGAGCTGGATACGATGTGCATATGCTCGACACAAATCCCGACGCCGTGAAAGCGGGCCTGGATAAAATCGACAACAATATGGAACGTGAGGTCGCGCGCGGTCAAATGGAAGCCGCCGACAAAAAGACCGCCATGGCCCGTATTTCCGCCGGAACCGACTACAAGGGGTTTGCGGAATGCCAACTGGTCATTGAAGCCGCTACGGAAGACGAAGGAATCAAGAAAGCGATTATTTCGCTACTCTGTGACAGCGTTCCCGATGACTGCATCATCGCCTCCAACACTTCGTCCATCTCCATCACACGGCTGGGTGCCCATACCGACCGCCCCGGCAAATTTGTCGGCATGCATTTCATGAACCCGGTTCCGCGTATGGAACTGGTTGAAATCATCCGGGGAATCGCCACTGACGAAGCCACATACAGCATCATCAAGGAACTGGCCGTGAAGCTCGGCAAGGTGCCGGTCAGCGCCGAAGATTTCCCGGCGTTTATCGTCAATCGTATCCTGTTGCCGATGATCAACGAGGCCGTTTACACCCTTTACGAGGGGGTCGGCTCCGTCAATTCCATCGACACCGCTATGAAACTGGGCACTCACCATCCCATGGGTCCGCTGGAACTGGCGGACTTTATTGGGCTCGACACCTGTCTGGCGGTTATGCATGTGCTCCACGACGGGCTTGCCGATACCAAGTACAGGCCCTGTCCGTTGCTCGTGAAATATGTGGAAGCCGGATGGCTTGGCCGGAAATCGGGACGCGGTTTTTATGACTATTCCGGTGACGAGCCCGTACCGACACGCTAATCTTTTACAGTCTATCAATTATAAAGCGGGGCCTTCGGGCTCCGCTTTTTTGTGAGGGCTGTCAATTGACCTGAGAGCGTGAGAGTGAGAAACTTTACCCGTTAGATGTCTTTAAAGCAGGTCATTGTGTTACCTTATCGAACAGCCCCCGTTCCCCTGATTGCGATTGCCCTGTTGCTGGGCCTGTGGGTACTCACGTCCACATCCGGCAGCATCACCCAGGCACGCTGTGACTCCGACCTCAACGAACTTCTCGCGAGTATCGAGCGCAACAAGAAGTATTCACTTGAGCAGATCAACAGCCAACTCAAAACAGAGACGGACCCGCGTAATCGGCAAAACCTTGAAGCGGCGCGCGAGCAGGCCTGGGATCAGGAAGAGCAAAAACGGGCGCAAGCCGGGCATATCTGGCGGGACTGTATGAAGGCTGTGCAAGGCCCGGCATAACAAAGCAGGGCCGAAGCCCTGCTTTGCATACCTTGGTTTCCCAAGTCCTCCCTGGGAAACCGGGATATTTTTGTTCTGACGTAGCAGCCCCTAATGAAGCTCCGTGCGTAATTGCTGTCGATAGATATCGATCGGAACCAGTTTGCCGCGCTCTTCCACACACCAGAACTGCCAGCCATTGCAGGCCGGGGCTTTTTGTACCTGAGCGCCAACCTGATGGATGGAGCCGCGAAACTCTGCCGATATCAATGTACCGTCGGCACGGACCCGTGCCGTGTGTCGGCGGCGCATGTCGGTCAGGGTCTGGCCGGGAAGCAACAGGCCTCTCTCGACCAGCCAGCCAAAGGGAATACGGGGTTCTGCGCGTTTCGACGGTGTATTCAAAAACTCATCCTCAGCCAATTGTTTGACGCCTGCGATCCGGTCGCGCGCTAACTTGACGTAATCGCTATCGCGTTCGATTCCGATAAAACTCCTGCCCAGTTTTTTGGCCACAGCACCAGTCGTCCCGGTGCCAAAAAACGGATCGAGAATGACATCACCAACATCCGTCGATGCCATGATCACCCGGTGCAGCAGGGCTTCCGGCTTTTGTGTCGGATGGGCTTTCTTGCCATTTTCCTTCAATCTTTCACCGCCCGTACACAGCGGCAGCATCCAGTCCGAGCGCATCTGCAAGTCGTCATTAAGGGCTTTCATGGATTCATAATTGAAGCGGTATTTCGAATCCTTGTCCTTGGCTACCCAGAGCATGGTTTCATGGGCATTGGTAAACCGGCGACCGCGAAAATTCGGCATTGGATTGGTTTTGCGCCAGACCACATCGTTGAGCATCCAGTAACCCAAATCCTGCAGCGTCGTGCCAACTCGATAAATATTATGGTAACTGCCAATGACCCAAAGCGTGCCGTTGGGCTTGAGAACCCGCCGCGCCGCCTTCAGCCATTCCGAGGAAAATTCGTCATAGGCCTTGAACCCTTCAAAGCGGTCCCATTCGTGATCGACGCCATCCACCTTGGTGTTGTTGGGACGCAGCAATTCGCCACCCAACTGCAAGTTATAGGGAGGGTCGGCAAAAATCATGTCGACACTCTCTTCCGGAAGCGCGTTCAAAACGTCTACGCAAGCTCCCTGAAGGATTTTGTTGCGATATTTGGTGATAGGATCAGGCGTTAAATCCGCGCCCTTCTCCTTTGTCTTTGTGTTTTCTCTGCCCATGCCCGGCAGAATGGGCGACACCAGAGTCGGCGTCAAGAGTTAAATAGAATCAATGACTTAGCAAAGATTCCTGATGCTATATATAGGAGTCTGTGGCTTCTATGAACCCAATATCTTGCGAATAGGCGCGTAAG
This sequence comes from Rhodospirillales bacterium, assembly GCA_048262255.1. Lineage (GTDB taxonomy): Bacteria > Pseudomonadota > Alphaproteobacteria > Rhodospirillales > Casp-alpha2 > JABMNT01. The sequence goes on from JBLXFH010000001.1 coordinate 131,441, forward strand.
ATTTTCGATGCGCCGGCGTCACCCCCAAGCGGGCCAGAGCCTGTTGATGCGCCGCCGTCCCATAGCCGGCATTTCGCTCCCACCCATAACCCGGATACTGCTGCGCCAGTTCGGACATCACCTGATCGCGGCTGACTTTGGCGATAATACTGGCTGCCGCGATGGAAAAACTTTTGCCATCGCCTTTGATAATGGGCCGCGCCGGACAGGGAAGAGACGGGAGTTTATTGCCATCAACCAAGGCAAAATCAGCCCCGACCGGTAACGCCTCCACCGCTCTCTGCATAGCCAGAAAGGTCGCCTGCAGGATATTCAGCCGATCAATTTCCTCAACACTGGCCTGCCCGACACCAAAAGCCACATGCCCCTGCATGGCCGTATAAACCGATTGACGCTTTTCCGTTTTCATTTTTTTGGAATCGTCCAGTTGCGCCAACAGCCCTAAGGGTAGCCGTTCCGGCTCAAGAACCACCGCCGCCGCTGTAACCGGACCGGCCCAAGGGCCACGGCCCGCTTCATCAATTCCACAAATAACACCAAATCCCTCAGCCCTGAGCTGATCTTCAAGGGCAAAATCAGGCACGGCTTTTGGGTGCCTTCACAGGCTTGCTGGCTGCGCCGGTTTTTTTGGTCGCTGCGGATTTGCGCTTAACCGGCTTTTTCTTCTGCTTAGGTGCTGCGGGTTTCGCCGGTTCGGGCGCAATGGCTTTCTCCGGTACGACGGGGGTTGTTTTTGTCGTCATCGCTGCTGGCAGCCCGCTTTTTCGAACTTCGCGTGCGCGTTTTCGTTTCAAACGGTGTTTACGCAGAAATAACGCGATCCGGCGTCGTGAGCGTTGCGTCTCGGTTAACGCCCCATCCAAGGTAATGGAGACCATCTCGGCTTCCGGTCCATAAACCAGACGCATCAATTGCCCCGCTTCTGTCACCCCATATTGCGTCAATAACCGCAGTCGTCGCGCTGTGAACACCCAAAGCGGGCTGAGGGCAAGGCTGAGAACGGTCACCGATATCACCAGCCGGCTTTCATCCTGGCTCATGACACCCGCCTCCACGCCAACAACGGATAGCAGAAAGGAAAATTCACCAATCTGGGAAATCAGCAAACCGGCGATAAAGGCCTGTTTCCAAGGCTGCCCCAGAAGCCCTAACAAGGCGACATTCATGACTGTTTTGAAAATCGCGATAACAAAAAACAGGGTCAGCACTAGTGCCAGGTTTTCCCACATATAGGTCAGATCAATGAGCAGGCCGATCGAGACAAAAAACACCATCATCAGAATGCTCTGAATGGGATGCGTCACCTCAATCATTTCGGCACGCTCATGCGAGTTGCCGATAATCAGACCGGCAATAAAAGCCCCATAGGCGGCAGACAAACCCAGCAAGCCGGACATGGCCGCCCAGCTGAAACAGAAAGCGACAGCCAGCAGCGGTTTCAACTCGGCATGGCTGGTGGCAAACCCCAACATCGGCAAACGCAGTTTGCGGCCCGATGATAAAAAGACAATCAAAGCAACCAGAAAACCGATGGAGAATAAAATCTTGGGAACCGCATACCAGTCGAAGCCTTCTCCACCCATCGCCGCAACACCCAGCATCATGGGAACTACGGCCAAATCCTGGGCAATCAACACACCAACAGCGACCCGCCCGGCGCGGGTCCGAAGTTCACCCACGTCCTCCAGCAACTTGATGGCAACGGCGGTTGAAGAGACCGCAACGACGAAGCCCAGCAAAATGGCTAGCTCGATCTTCAATTGGAAGACCATGGACAACAGAATCATGACCCCCACTGAGCCACCAATCTGGCATAAGGTGACAATGACGGTCAGTCGCCAGATCCGACGGAAAGACCGGAGCGACAGTTCCATACCAACGATGAACAAAAGCAGCAGAACGCCCATTTCGGCGAGCACATTGATCTGCTCGCGGTTCTCAACGATGGCGAAGACCGAAGGCCCCAGAATGACCCCGGCCAGAATATATCCGACCAAAGCCGGTTGACGGAACCGCTCCATCGCGATCCCGCAAACAAGCGCCGCCAGGGCAACTATGGCAATCCCGGTCAGTGAACTGTGAACGTCAGCTTCCATGGTCAGAGCCTAACATGCGGTGAGAAATAAAAAAGCCTTCAGCCTTGATATCCGGCGAAATTCACGTCATCACAAGCGTTATTTCAATTCATGGCAAGGCAGTCAGTTAAAATGGCGAAACCAAATGTATTAATCCGCGATGCGGCTCCAAATGATCAAGGACGCTGGCAGGAAATGTGGCAAAACTATCTGGAATTTTATAAACAGGACCTGCCGAAAGACGTTACAGATGAAACCTGGCGGCGGTTCTTTGATGATGACTGCCCGCTGTTCTGTCTGGTTGCCGAAGATGAGCAAAATCGCGTCCTTGGTTTTGCCGCCCATGTCGTTCATCCCGGCACCTGGGGGCGCGGCAATGTCTGTTATCTGGAAGACCTCTACGTCACGCCGGAAGCCCGCTGCATGGGTGTCGCCCGCAAGATGATCGAGCATTTGTCCGCCATGGGAAGGGATAAAGGCTGGTATCGCCTCTATTGGCATACCGACGGCAATAATCACACCGCACGCAGTCTCTATGACAAGGTTGGCACCCTGACCGACCGCATCAAATACGAGATCGATCTTTAGAACCCAGAACCTTACAGAAGACTCAGTTGGTCGCCTTTTTGTGGCGGCGGCTTGAACAGATGCGTATCAAGGCGCATCTGGGCGGCCCGTTCACGGCCTAAACCAAATTTCTTCAAAGCCAGCCGATAGCGGCTTTTCATCATCTCCGCATATGGCCCTGTTCCGGTCATCCGGGTTTTCCACTGCGAGCGATAGACCTTACCGCCATGCGACTGGCGCATCAGCGACAGCACGTGATCGCGTTTGAAGGGCGCATGGGTTTCCAGCCATTCTTCAAACAGGCCTTCAATTTCCATGGGCAGGCGAACCAGCGTATAAGCAACGCTCGCCGCCCCGGCCAGGCTGGCCGCTTCAATGATGCGCTCCATCTCACTGTCGTTGAGCGCCGGGATCAAAGGGGCGGCCATGACGATGGTCGGCACCCCGGCTTCCGCCAGTTTTTTCACAGCCGCCAAGCGTTTCATGGGCGTTGGCGCGCGCGGCTCCAGCCGCCGTGCCAGATCGCGGTCCAGCGTGGTGATGGAAATGGCAACGCTGGCCAGATGCTGTTTCGCCATCGGCACCAGAATATCCAGGTCACGCAGCACCAGGTCCGATTTGGTAATGATGCTGAAGGGATGGTTAAAGCGCTGGAAGACCTCCAGTACGCTTCTTGTGATCCTCTGCTTTTTTTCGATGGGCTGGTACGGGTCCGTGTTGGTGCCGAGCTGGATCAGTTTGCACTGATAATTTTTATGGCGCAGTTCGCGCTCCAGCACGGTCGCCGCATCCGGTTTGGAAATCAACTGACTTTCAAAATCAAGCCCTGGAGATAGCCCGTAATAGGCATGGGTCGGGCGGGCGAAACAATATACACAGCCATGTTCGCAGCCCCGATACGGATTGAGCGAACGATCAAACGGCACATCCGGGGAGGAGTTGGAGGCAATAACGGTTTTCGGATATTCCGGCGTCACGGTGGTGCGCAGTGGTGTCGGGTCATTGGCCTCACCCAGTTCCCAGCCGTCATCAATGGCATGGCGCGACTGCGCCTCAAACCGCCCCGTCAGATTGGAGACGGCCCCACGACCCTTTTTCGCCGTTGCGGGTATAAAATCAACCATGCCAAAAGCGTAAAGCAGAAATATGAACAAAACAAGAACATATAAAATGCTGCCTAACGGCTTGGCTCTTATCCTTTAAGCCGCTTCCGCCCCCGCCTCTTCCAGCAACCATTGCCGAAACGCTGCATTCTTTGGGAAATCCGCCGTCGTTTCCGGACAGACCACATAAAACCCCAAATCCGATGTTAAAAAATATTCAAACGGCGCAACAAGGCGTTTTTTTGCGATATCGCCGGAAATAATGGTCGTATTGGCCAGCGCCACACCATGCCCTTCCAGAGCCGCCTCCTGGGCCAGGGCTTCTGTTGTAAACACCGGGCCGCGCGACGCGTCGATATCTTCAATGCCAACCAGTTTCAGCCACATGGCCCAGTCGGGCTGCTCGCGCTTGATCAGCCCCCAATCACAATGCAAAAGCGTATGATGCCTAAGATCATCAGGCGTTTTCAGGGCGTGTTTGCCGCGCAACAATTTCGGGCTGCAGACAGGAGTCGTAAACTCCTGCATCAACAAATCGCATTTCATGCCTTTGTAATCACCATCGCCAAAACGAATGGCGATATCCACATTATCCCTTTCAAAGTTGGCAAGCTGCAACGACGGGTCCAGCCGAATACCAATATCGGGATATTGCTCCTGAAATCGCGGTAGGCGCTGAACCAACCATTTGGCGGCAAAACTGGGCGCCGCCGAAACGGTCAGGACGCCTGCGTTTTCATGATCTTTCATTTTTTCAACGCCCGCCGCGATCTGGTCAAACCCTTCTGTCAGAAAAGGCAATGCCGTCTGACCCGCATCGGTCAGCATGACGGCGCGTGTCAAACGCCGAAACAGGGGAACGCCGACGATATCTTCCAGATTGCGGATTTGCTGGGAAATGGCGGCGGCCGTCACATTCAATTCATCAGCTGCTTTCGTAAAACTTAAATGCCTAGCCGCCGCCTCAAACGCCCGCACCGAATTCAAAGGAGGAATCTTACGCATAGCTGCCCCTTGCATAGATTAGATTATCTATATCATAGGGTCAGGAAAGGTCGTTTGTAAACCGCATCTATCGGGCGTAGTTTTATCCTCAATGAACACCCACAAACCTTGAACTCAATAGTCCAGTTATGGAGATGAAAATGAAATCCTACGAACTTCTTGGTGCAGCGGCTCTGCACCACCCGGTCAGTCCACCCCGCAACACGACAGCCGGTGAAATCAGCATGAGCCTGTTTATTTCCGTTGGCGCCTTGCGTCTGGTCAAAGCAATCGAGCAAATGATCAACAGCCTTCGCACACCTCAAAAAGGTTAAGAAGACCTTAACCCGCCTGGTCGCGTTAGAGCGACCGGGCCCGGTTAAGAGAATTTGCACACACCTTAAGCTATGCTATGTGAGAGTCAGGGCCAACCAATCCGGCATCACATGTAATGCTTAGTTTTATCATCCCCACCCTGAATGACGGGCGCCGCCTGGGGCCAACTCTGGAGCGCCTTGTCACTTATGAAGGTCCGAAGGAAATTATCGTCAGCGATGGCGGTTCCGACGATCAAACCTTTGCCCTGACAGCAAAAGCCGGGGGCAAATTCTACATGTCGCCAAAAGGGCGCGGCCCACAACTGGTTGCCGGGGCCAATGTGGCGGTTGGCGACTGGCTGTTGTTTGTGCATGCCGACACACGGCTCGGGCCTGGCTGGACCACCGCCGTCAAACGTTTCATCGAAAACCCCGACAACCGTTTCCGGGTCGGTTATTTCACCTTCGCCCTGGACGATCCGTCACCCCGCGCCCAATTGATGGAACGTATCGTGCATTGGCGCTGCAAAACCCTGTCCCTGCCCTATGGCGATCAGGGGTTGCTGATCAGCCGGTCCTTATATGACAAATTGGGTGGGTTCAAACCCATCCCGCTGATGGAGGACGTAGATCTGGTCCGCCGCATCCAGAACCATCGCCTCGAAATGCTGCCCGCATTGGCCATTACTTCGGCCGACCGCTACCGTAAAGACGGATACTTCCTGCGCCCGTTGCGCAACCTGTTTTGTCTGCTGCTGTTTATGGTCGGCGTTTCGCCGCAAATCATCGCCGATATTTACCAGTAAAGGACACGCCTTGGGCCTGCAGAACCATCTCGTCATTATGGCCAAGGCGCCACGCCTTGGCCGCGTCAAAACCCGGCTCGCCAAAGATATCGGCAAGGTTCCGGCCTGGTCTTTTTATCGCCATACGCTGGCCCGGGTCAGCCGCCCCCTGGCGCGTGACCGGCGCTGGCAAACATGGCTGTTCGTCAGCCCCGACGCTAGCGTTTTTAAGGATCGCATCTGGCCTGTAAAAACACACCGTATCGGCCAGGGAAGCGGCGATTTGGGGGCGCGTATGGAGCGCACGATGTCCATCCTGCCGCCGGGACCGGTTGTCATTATCGGCGCCGACATTCCCGATATCCACCCCGCTCATATCGCCGCCGCGTTCCGAACCCTCGGCGCGCATGATACCGTATTCGGACCGGCCACAGATGGCGGGTATTGGCTGGTCGGGCAACGCCGACGGCCGCGGATATTCGGGCTCTTTGACGATGTGCGCTGGTCAAGTTCCCACGCCCTCGCCGATACGGTTGCCAACCTGCCGACAGGCGCAAGCGTTGGTTATCTGGAAAGTCTGAGTGATGTGGACGATGGCCCGTCCTTTAAGGCATACCGCCAAAACCGCCGTTAAACAGCACCCTTTATTCAGCGGCACCGTGATGGAAGCCTTCCGGAATTCGCCGATATCTGCTGTCAGAGCATAGGGAAAAGTCTATAGAAGACCAAAGGACCTTAAATCGGTTTCCAGGGTTTCGGAGTCAAAGTAGCGATGCACATAAAACCCAAGCTCTAAAGCGGCCCGAAGGTTTGTTTCGTTATCATCGATGACCAAGACGTCTTCCGGGGTCTGCTCCAGCCTTGATAACACCGCCCGGAAAATTGCCGGATCCGGCTTTTGAACGCCCAGCTCGGCAGAACAATAAGCGCGATCGGCAAAGATCATCCGGAAATCCGGATGCATTTCCGCCAGTCCATCCCGCGCCACGTATCCATTATTGGTCAGCCCGGCAACCACACAGTTTGCTGACAGCTCCTTCGCCAGCCCGAAAACAATGCCGTTGGGCTGAAAGGCACTAACGATAGCCGCCTTGAAATCCGCGAAACCGATATCCATTCCACACAGCCGGTTGAATTCAGCATGGCTTTCCGCAGCGTCAAGATGGCCCGTTTCGCATTTCTGATCAAAATCCATATCGAAGACGCGGGCCTGGACTTCGCCTTCCGGAAGGCCACAAAGCTCGGATATATAGCGCAGTCGTCGGGCCGGATCATAGGAGAAGAGAACACCACCCATATCGAACACGACGGCTTTCGGTGCAGCTGTCACTTGTGAACGTCCTTACAGGTCAGGATGCCGACGATATTACCGTTCTTTCAAGCGTGGCATCAACTCGACAAAGTTACAGGGTTTATGGCGAATATCCAATTGTTCGTGCAGGATTTCGTCCCAGCCATCCTTGCACGCGCCAGGCGATCCCGGCAGCGCAAACAGATAGGTCCCGTTGGCCACCCCAGCGCAGGCCCGAGACTGCACCGTCGACGTCTTGATTTTCTGATAACTGATCCAGCGGAACAGCTCGCCAAAACCGGGAATGTCCTTTTCCCAAACCTGGGCAAAAGCTTCCGGCGTGACATCGCGGCCTGTAACCCCGGTGCCGCCTGTCGAGATAACGGCATCTATTTCCGGATTATCAATCCAGGCCTGCAGCTGACTGGCAATCAAAGGAACCTCATCCTTGACGATCACCCGGTCAGCAAGGATATGGCCGTCTTTCGTGAGCCGGTCGACTAGGGTGTCGCCGGAGCGGTCATCCTCCCGTGTCCGGGTATCTGAAACCGTCATCACCGCAATATGAACCGGCAGGAACGTTTTCTCAGGTGCCATTGGTTTCCGCCACTTCCAGACTGTCTTGACCAAGAGGTATATATTTCGGCCAGTGCCCACTTGCTATGGCGTCAAGCGATGGCGACGGCTGACCCAGCCGGTCCCTGTAAATCCAAAGATTGCTGAGCACATGTTCAACAAAGTTTCGGGTTTCGCGGGCCGGAATGCTTTCAATAAAGAACAGCGGGTCATCCATATATTCCGTCGATTTGCGCCACTTGCTGAGGTTTCCCGGGCCCCCGTTCCAGGCAACCGCCATCAAAAACAGGCTGCCGTCGATATTTTTGTCCTCAAGCAGCATCTCGATATATTTCTGACCAAGGTTCATGTTCACTTCAGGCTCATAGAGCTGGGTATTGCGTTTCGAACGGTACTGACGGTCCTGCGCAACGAAACTGGCCGTGCGCGGCATCAGTTGCATGAGCCCCCGCGCACCGGCCCAGCTTTTGGCATTGGGATTGAATTTCGATTCCTGGCGGATCAAGGCATAAATCAGGGCCCGGTCAACACGGAAGCCTTCACCCGGCGTCCAGGCGGGAATGGGATAGGCGGCCCCATCAAAACCGCCACCGTTGGGATAAAGCTGATGATCGAGACGCACCGCGAGCGACGCCATATTTCCCCGCGCCGCCAAAGCCAGAATGCCTTTCGCAACCTTTTCATCCGCTCCCAGAGCAAGGTTTCTAAGCTCGCGTTCGGCCCGCGCCACATCGCCAATCTGCAGCAAGGCAATGGCCCGGCGTCCTCCGGGCAGCGTTTCCAGATGCCCGACCGTCTCTCCATCCAGTGACGGCAAGGCCCAGTTCAGGCCGGTTTTTTGTCCAAGCACGCGGCGCGCCAGCATGCCGTAAAAGGTCCGGCCGTTTTCCGCTGCCTGATGGAAAAATCTGTTCACCTTTTCGGGCTGGCGCGTCACCAGATAGGCGCGCCCGGCCCAGAAGGATGCCGCCGCATGAAACCAGTCATCGTTGCGACTCAATTGTGCCGCTTTCGCAAAAAAATCGGCCGCCTGCCTTTTGTCGCCCAGTCGCCAACTGGCAAGGCCCGCCGTCCAATGGGCTTGCGCCACATATTTACCAGACCGCTTGGCCGCTTCGCCCGCCCATTGCAAAGCCCACTCGTCGCGGCCAGCTGAAAAATAGGCCTGACCCAACCGGGCCCTGAATTGATCATATTGGACATCGCTCAACAGCCGCTTCGCCTCTTTTGAGTTCAATGCCCGTTTCACCGTTAGAGTATGGCCTCTTCGGAGCGCGCTGCGCATATGGCGCATCAGGCTGCGAACCTTTGACCGGTCCCCGGCACTCAATGCCCTGACCGGTGTTTTCAGGCGCGCCATGCGAATGGGCGCGGTTGGTGAACTGTATTTCTTAGGTGGTGTTGGCGCGCGCCAGTTTGCCGGTTTGCGACGCAGCGCCAGGCGATAAAGGCGGGGCGCATCGGGCAGGTCGTTATAGGCCTCCGACCACTCTTTGAGTTCCTTGTATTTACTGCGGTACTTGGTCGGATGCAGATATCGCTGGGCCAACACATGGCCCAATAAAACATTGCTCGCCAGACGCTTGATCAAGCGGTCGGCTTCCTGCCAACGGCCCGCTTCCTGAACCTCAAAAATCTTCCGGTAAATATTGACATCCGAAGCCGATAAAATTTGCGGAAATTCAACTTCGCGAACGAATCCCCGTGTTGTCAGGGAAACGGATTCATAGGGCTGCGGCAGTTCAATACCCTGCGAACGGTCGTCGTTCGCATACGCCGGATGCAATGCAAGTACGAATCCAGATATCGCCGCCATTATAGGCAGCTTAACGTTTTTAAGTTTCAGTTTCATGCTTATCCAGTGACCCCAAGAATTCCCGCTTTTATATGCAACAAGCAGATTCCCTAAACTTGTACCACATATGGTAAACGCCATCCAGATTAAAGAGGCCCCGCCCCATGCCGGTTAAAGCCCGGCAATTCAACAGCCAAATCGCGTTTATGATAGAAATGAGCCCGGTTATACGCTCAGCTTTTCTTTAATCATCAGCAAATCCTGCCAGGCGGCGCGTTTTTGCGTTGGCGTGCGCAACAGATAGGCTGGATGGAACATTGCTGTAGCATCGATAGGGGATTCACGTGTTGCTGACTTATAACTGAACCAACGTCCCCGCAAGCGCCCCACGCCCTGCGTCTCTCCCAACAGGGTTTTCGCCGCCGGGCCGCCGAGAGCAACCAAAATTTGTGGCCCCACCAACTCAATCAAACGCGTCATGAACGGCAGACAGATCGCCGTTTCCTGCAATGTTGGCGTGCGATTTCCGGGGGGGCGCCAGAATACAGTATTCGAGATCAGAACCTGACTGCGCTCAATCCCGATGGAGGCCAGCATTTTATCAAGCAATACCCCGCTGGGGCCGACAAATGGCAGCCCTTGCCGGTCTTCCTGAGCCCCCGGCGCTTCGCCAACCAGCATCAGTTTTGCCGCCGGATTGCCATCAAAAAACACCAGATTGGTTGCGGTTTTTTTAAGCCCGCAGCCTTCAAACTCTTCAAGAGCGGCGCGAAGGTCATCAAGGTTCTGGGCCTGAGCGGCAATTTCCCTGGCCGATTTGACCAGTTCATCACTGGCTTGTGGCAAAGCGGTGGCAGCCGCCGGGCGACGCACTTCCGTTGGTTTCGGCGCTGGCGCCACGGGAGCCGGCTTGTCGACCAGAGCGAACCGGTCGACCGGGGTATCTCCAATGGTTTCATCGACGCCCATATCGACATGCCACCGCAGGATATCCATAGCTGATGTCATTTCCATCATCGGCGTAAAATAGCATAGGATGAAGGACAAACCACCCTATAGATGCTTTGCTGTGTGGATAAAATAGGTCATGGGAAGGCCCGACGGCATGTGTTATAAAACCGCCAAATTTTCAAATATGCGGGGGTAAACGCGGTGAGTGAAGTTCAAGAACGGGAATCCATGGACGTCGATGTGGTGATTGTCGGCGGCGGGCCTGCGGGTTTATCGGCAGCCATCCGTTTGATGCAGTTGGCGGGAGAGTCTGACCAGGAACTGACCGTCTGTGTGGTTGAAAAAGGCTCGGAAGTCGGAGCCCATATCCTGTCCGGCGCCGTCGTTGACCCCATTGCCCTGAACGAACTGATCCCCGACTGGAAAGACAAAGGTGCTCCTCTTAATACGCCCGTGACGGATAACCAGCACTGGGTCTTGAGCGAAACCTCCAAAAGCGAAATGCCACATTTCCTGATGCCGCCGCTGATGAGCAACGACGGCTGCTACACCTTGAGCCTGGGCAATCTGTGCCGCTGGCTGGCCGAACAGGCGGAAGCACTGGGCGTCGAGATCTACCCCGGATTCGCCGCCGCCGAAGTCCTGTTCAACGATGACGGTTCCGTGAAAGGCATCGCCACTGGCGACATGGGCCTGCAAAAAGACGGCACCCCCGGCCCCAACCACGAACCCGGTATGGAACTGCACGCCAAATACACCTTTTTTGCCGAAGGGTGCCGCGGGCACTTGTCCAAACAACTCAATGAGAAGTTCGTCCTTGATGCAGACTCCCAGCCCCAAACCTATGCCATCGGCATCAAGGAACTCTGGGATATTGCACCTGAAAAACACAAGGCCGGCACGGTTATTCACACCCAGGGCTGGCCTTTGACTGATACGGTTGGCGGCGGCTTTATCTATCATCAGGAAAACAACCAGATCGCCATCGGCTTTGTTGTCGCGTTGGATTATGAAAATCCCTATCTGTCGCCTTTTGATGAAATGCAGCGGTTCAAAACGCACCCCGCGGTCCGGCCCTTGCTGGAAGGTGGGCGGCGCGTTGCTTATGGGGCGCGGGCGATCAACGAAGGTGGCCTGCAGTCGGTACCCAAATTGACGTTCCCCGGCGGTGCCCTGATTGGCTGTTCGGCAGGATTCGTCAACGTGCCCCGCATCAAAGGCAGTCACAATGCCATGAAGACCGGTATGCTGGCGGCAGAAGCGGCCTTTGCTTCCATTTCTGCTGGCAGTGATGGCTGTGATGAATTGACCGCCTATAACGAAAGCTGGAAAAAATCCTGGGTCTATCAGGATCTCCACAAAGTCCGCAATGCGCGGCCATCGTTGTCCAAGTTCGGCATCAAACTGGGCACGCTCTATGCCGGGTTCGATATGTGGCTGAACAATCTGGGGCTCGGTTTTTTGCTGCCCTGGACGCTCGGCCATCATCAGGACCACAGCCAGCTCAAACCTGCCGCCGACTGTCCGAAAATTGACTATCCCAAACCGGATGGCGAGATCACGTTCGATAAACTGTCGTCGGTCTTCATTTCCAGCACCAACCATGAAGAAAACCAGCCCGTACATCTGACCCTCAAGGACGCAACCGTTCCCGTGAACATCAATCTCGGCACATTCGATGGCCCCGAACAGCGCTTCTGCCCAGCGGGGGTCTATGAATATGTGGAAGATGAACAGGCCGGTGGCGATAACCGAAAACTGCAAATCAATGCGCAGAACTGCGTCCACTGCAAAACCTGCGACATCAAGGATCCAACCCAGAACATCAACTGGGTTGTTCCGGAAGGCGGCGGTGGGCCCAATTACCCGAATATGTAGGAGATTGGCTTTCTAAAGGAGCCTCATGTAGGTTAAAATGGATCCGTATAAATAAGAGATAATAAAACATGATCCATTTTTTGCGCCTACGGCATTTCCTCTTTGGTCTGTGCGCTACGGGCACGATGGCCCTGGGAAGCCCGGTTGTCTTTGCAGAAACAGCTCCTATCAAGCCGGGGACTTCGCTGATTGGCAATTATCTGGCAGGACGGCACGCCGAATCCGAACGGGATTTATCTTTGGCCGCCGATTTTCTGAAAGCCGTCCTTGATCAGGCCCCCGATGTCCCCGATTTGCAACGCCGAACGTTTGTTCTTCTCGCTATGGAAGGACGTATTGCTGAAGCGTTACCGTTGGCGGAAAGAACACAGACGAGCCAATCAGATGGCACCATCGTCAATTTGCTATTGGCGACTGACGAAATCAAAAATGGTAACTTAGCCGAAGCGTCTGAACGCCTAAGGGGGCTTCCAGACACCGGCCTTTCCGGCCTTGCGGCGCCCATCCTCCTGGCCTGGACCCTGGCGGCCCAAGATAAGATTGAGAATGGTCTGAACGCCCTTGCCTCTCTGGAAAAAGACAAAGGACTTAGGTCTTTATATATGCTGCATAAGGGCTTGATTCTCGATTTTGCGGGACGATCGGACGACGCCATAGAAGCTCTGGAAGAACTGACGTCTTCTGACGAAACGCCGAGTTTCCGACAGATCCAGCTTACGGGAAATTTGTACGAACGCATGAAAAACCGCTCAGCCGCGATCAAACTCTATGACGCCTACGAAGCCCAAAACCCCAGCACCAGCTTGCTCTATACAATCCGGCAGCGCCTGCAGGACCAGACAATCCCGGCGCCGTTCATCACAACGGTTCAAGACGGAGCGGCGGAAGTCTTTTTTGGCATCGCCAATTCCTTGCGTCAGCAGCGGGCGCGCGAGACGGCGCTTCTCCTCGGCCAACTGGCGCTTTATCTGAAACCGGATTATCCGATCATGCGCATTCTTGCCGGAGAAATTCTGGAAGCAGACCAGCGCTATCAGGATGCCAATGCCCATTATCAGATGGTGCCGGAAGAATCTGCCTTTTCGCAAACCGCGCAAATGCGCATTGCCACCAATCATCACGATACCGGGCGCACCGATGAAGCCGTCGCCATCGCCCGCAAGATTGCTGATGCCCGACCGGATGACCCGGAGCCCGTTCGCGCCATCGGCGATTTTTTGCGCGCTTCGGAACGTTATAAAGAAGCCATTCCCGAATATAACGAAGCCATTCGCAGGGTCGGCGATCTGCTCCCAAGCCACTGGCGGCTGTTCTATACCCGTGGCATTGTTCTGGAGCGCGAAAAATTTTTCAAGGAATCCGAATACGATTTTCTAAAAGCTCTCGAACTGCAGCCGGACCAGCCCTTTGTCCTGAATTATCTGGGATACTCATGGGTCGAGCAGGGTCGCAACCTGGATCAGGCACAGGACATGATCCGCAAGGCCGTCAGCTTGCGCCCCAATGACGGTTATATCATCGACAGCCTGGGCTGGGTTTATTATCAGTTGGGAAAATATGACGATGCCGTCGCTGAACTGGAACGCGCCGTTAATTCCCGTCCGGAAGACCCGATCATCAACGACCATCTGGGCGATGCCTATTGGCAGGTTGGACGCCGCAAGGAGGCCCACTTCCAGTGGCTACACTCCCTATCCCTCAAGCCGCCGCCGGAAGTTGAAAAACTGGTTCGCGAAAAACTGGAGAACGGCCTGAAGACCCCGCCCGCAATCATCCAGAAGGAGGTCCTCGAAGCCCCTCCCAAAGAGGGCTGAGCAGACCAGACGATGCCCGGTTCCAACGCCTTGACCCTTGCCGCTCCGGCAAAAATAAACCTTTATCTGCATGTCACCGGCAAACGCGACGATGGCTTTCATCTGCTTGACAGTCTGGTTGCCTTTGCCGCCATACACGACAGCCTCACCATTGAGCCGGCGCCGGGTCTTGAGCTGTTTATCGATGGTCCGTTCGGCAGCGGCTTGCCGGCATCCTCCGACAATCTGGTTTACCGGGCGGCAGAACGGTTGAGGAGCCTTGCCGGTATTTCCGAAGGCGCCCGGATCACACTTTACAAAAACCTCCCCATCGCATCGGGGATTGGCGGTGGTTCGGCCGATGCGGCGGCGGCCATCAAAGGCCTTGTCCGCCTGTGGGGTATCCACCCCGGTCATCATGACCTCTCAGGCCTTGCCCTCGGACTGGGCGCCGATGTTCCCATCTGTCTGTATGGACAGGCGGCGTTTATGGGTGGAATTGGTGAGCAGATTGAACCGCTTTCCGGTTTCCCCGATGTCCCCATGGTTCTCGTCAACCCAGGCGTCGGGGTCTCCACGCCTGCCATTTTCAAGGCCCGAAAAGCGGACTTCTCCCCCTCCTGCCGGTTTGATGCGTCTCCCGCCTCCATAGAGGATTTCATCAACATTCTGAAAGACGGCCGGGCCAACGATTTGGCCCTGCCTGCCATTCAAACCGAACCGGTGATTGGCGATGTTCTGGAGACCCTTGAAGCGACAGCCGGCTGCAGACTGGCCCGCATGTCGGGCAGCGGTGCCACATGTTTCGGGCTCTATGACAACCAAACAGACGCCGACAACGCCGCAGCAAAGATCAAGGCCGCGCGACCGAACTGGTGGTCTGTCGCCACCCGATTGATCGGTGACTCCCACTCTCTCTAAATCACCGCAATCGCAAGGAACGGGTGGTTTCTTTGGTTCAATATGGCTTTTTTTAGCTGCCATCGGATCACAGGAAAGGAACTCCCATGACGGCCATTCAATTTATCGCTTTACCAGAAGAGGTGGTTGCGGCTTACCGGTCTCTCGCCCTCGATGCCAACGGGCAGTTGCCGGAACGCCATATCTCTGACGGCTCGGGCATTCCCTGCCGGTCGTGCCTCTGCGACGTAAAAGCCGGGGAGCCCTATCTGTTACTGGCGCACCGTCCCTTTCCTGCAGCCCAGCCGTACGCGGAAACTGGCCCGATTTTCATTCATGCAGAACCCTGCCACTCCCATACGGAAACCCAAACCCTTCCTGAGATGATCGCGGTGCGAAAACAAATGCTGCTACGGGGTTATGACGCCGATAACCGGATTGTCGAAGGCAGTGGGCAAATCGTTGCCAGTGAAACCCTGGCCGACACGGCCAGACACCTGTTAACCGACCCTCGGATTTCCTATTTGCATGTGCGCTCAGCGACCAACACCTGTTTTCAATGCTGTATTGAACGCCTATAAATGAAACGGATTTTGCGTGAAACCCGATGCCGACGGTCCGCGATGATGGTTGAAAAAGTTTTCTGGAAAGACCCTTACCTCAGCGAACTCGACACACGAATCGCCTCTGTTGCGGGAGATCGGGTAACACTGGAAGAAACCATCTTTTTCGCCTTTTCCGGCGGCCAGGAAAGCGATGTGGGAACCATTCAGGGGCGCCCCGTCCTGCAGGCCGAAAAGCAGGGCCTAGAAATTGTCTATACGCTCGATACAGCAGCCGGGCTGTCGCCCGGCGACCCTGTCCGCATCGCCATTGACGGGCACCGCCGGTATCGGTTGATGCGCCTGCATTTTGCAGCCGAGCTGGTTCTGGAACTGATTTACAAAAGCCATCCGGGAACGGAAAAAACCGGCGCACACATCGCCGCGGACAAGGCCCGTATCGATTTTGAATGGGTGGGCAACATATCCACACTGTTCCCGGACCTCCAGCAACAGCTGGAGCGGATTATCGGCGAGGATTTACCCATCCAGTGCCGGTTCACCGACCCGCAGACACAGCGACGCTGCTGGAAAATCGATGGTTTTGCAGAAGTTCCCTGCGGCGGCACCCATGTCCGTTCAACGGCTGAAATCGGGCGCATTGAGCTGAAACGGAAAAACCCAGGCAAAGGCCGCGAACGCATTGAGATTTTTGTCCATGACGTAAACGGCTGATATCCGCATGGCACGTAAATTCGGCGTTTTTTCGCCCCTAAAAAAAGACCTGTAAATTGCAATTCCAGGCCTTGCGAAGCCCGGTGAATAGCCGTATGTTCCCGGCTGCTCGCAAGGGCATCGGTTGGGGCGTGGCCAAGTGGTTAAGGCGCCGGTTTTTGGTATCGGTATTCGGAGGTTCGAATCCTCCCGCCCCAGCCAACTTTTTCTCTCAAAATTAAATGTCAGATGTCATTTCCACTTAAGTTTGGCGCATTACACTTAAAGTTGGCGCAAATACACTTAAGAATGGCGCGAAATTTACTTCAAATTCAATAATTTCAAAGAGTTACTATTCGATAATTTTCATATTTTCAAATGCGCAATTTTGTCTGTTTTTTTTACCTCTCACGAACAATACAAACATTCAGGTTACGCTGTTTAAAATCTCCTTTTATATAAAATTTCCGTTTCATTGTGCCTTTCCTTTGCTGGACGCTTGCAATGAAAAGTCGCTTGGAAAATATTCAGGAATTGTGGCCATTCCGACCGAAACCGATCGAAGACGAGAGTTTCTCGTCCTGGTTCTCTCGGCTCGCTTGGCAAAACGGTCTTCAGCCCCTTACGCGTCCTTAAATTTAGGGTCTGTAAGCAGCCGCTATTAAATATCACGATAAACAAAGGGAAATTAACTAAGGCCCGTTCAGCCGAAGCCAGAGTTAGTGAATGAACATTAAGAAGGTGGTTGAAAGAGTTTCATGATCGGTCACTTCTTTCAGATATTGCGCCTCCTCATCCCACCACGGTCCGAAGCCGCATACATAATGTTCGGGCACAAGTGAAGGTCAAACAACCTCAGGGAAATAGGGCTGCGCATGACACCTACGCTGAAGCAAAAGGCCCCTTTCCATATGGGGATACCCTTTGGAGGTCGTTCAAGTTGATCATACCAAGCTTGATATTGAATAGGTGGATGATGAACATCGGCAACTGATCGGAAGACCGTGGTTAACTTTGGCAATCGACACCTTTAGCCGAATGATCACAGGATTTTAAATTTCTCTCGACCCACCAAGCGCGTTTTCCATCGGCATGTGTATCCGGCATTCAGCCCTTGGGATTGACGAGCAGCTTGTCGATGTTTTGCTGGATCTGGAGGATTTGCCTGACATGTGGGGGCGCCTTGGTCACGGGTTGATATATCGATTGTTCTGCAGGACACCCAAGCACTGGCGGTTCCGGTTGGTGCTATTTTCCGCGATGGTGGCTAATGGGTGACGCTGGCACACATGGATGGGCGCGCCCCACAACGAGTGATCAAATTAGGTTCCCAAAATGCCGGCAAGGCAGAGGTCGTCGACGGGCTTGATGCGAACGACCATGTGATTCTTTTCCCGTCGGACCGAATTACAGAAGGCGCCTGCACTATCTTGCGTTAAACAGCTCTACATACTGTCTTGATGCACCTTTGCGGGTGCCTTAAAGTAAGGATATGAGGGATTAAATCAGTAATAAATTGCATAGGGGCCGGAATAATTTGGTCCGACACGGGAATTAGACCGTGAGTATGAGATATAATGATGCCTCATTTGAAAAACTATGAGATTTTCTCCTCGACGGACCTTGATGAAGTTCGTGATTCAATCAAAACCTTGTGTTCCC
The DNA here is from genome assembly GCA_048262255.1 of Rhodospirillales bacterium. GTDB lineage: Bacteria > Pseudomonadota > Alphaproteobacteria > Rhodospirillales > Casp-alpha2 > JABMNT01. The sequence goes on from JBLXFH010000001.1 coordinate 149,374, forward strand.
CCCATGACTTTGATGTCAAAGGGAAGCAGGCTGCGTTTGATGCCCGCGTGTCGGCTGTGCAATGTGGTGATCTCAACCTCATGCACCTCACATTTGGAGACGTCGGGATTGGCGTGAAGGCACCGGAGGAGGATTCGGACGGACTGCTCCTTTTCTTGCTCACCAGTGGCGCAGGTAACTTGCAACATGGAACGAAGGATATGGATTTCTCGTTAGAGAAAGGCTTCTTTCGCGATTTGGCGATACCTGTCAATGCCAGAGAGGACGGTTTTTCGTCCTTTATGATTCCCTTTTCCAAAGAGAAATTAAAAGCCCATGCGCGGACTTTGCTTGAGGGGGAGGCAGACCTGATGGAACTTGCATTCGACCCTGAGGTTGATTTCACGGCGCCAGGCGGAGCTGTTGTCCGCAATACCATTCACTATATGGCTGAGGTATTGGATGGCCCCCTGCGTGAACTGAATAACCCGATCATTAACACACAAATGGAAGACCTGCTGCTAACCCAGATATTGACCCTGCTGCCCAACAGCTATCAGGATGTGTTAAGTGGTCGTCCGATACCAACCGTCGTTTCGTGCCACATCAAGCGCGCGCGTGATTATATTCATGCCCATGCAGATAAGACTGTAGGTCTTTCGGATATTGTGGCTGCTGCGGGATGCGGTTACCGACGCGTGCAGCGCGGATTTATGGACGCCTATGGCATTTCGCCAATGGCTTATTTGCGCCGCATTCGGTTAAAACGAATTCGGGCTTTGTTGCTCACAGGGCAAAATGAAATGACGATCCATGATGTCGCGAAGAAATGGGGATTCGCCCATGCAGGCCGCTTTTCCCAGACATACCGACGTGAATTTGGCGAACTCCCTTCTGAGACGGTGCTTAAACGTTCTTAACGTTTTGGTTTCGCTGTCCATAAATTGGCTAACCTGTCCATAAAGCGACAAAAACGTGCGGTTTAATGCCATCGCATGTTGATCTGAATCCGTCCCTATGAAATTTAGTCGTGCATCTGAATGAGCTAGCGGGCTCTTTTCAGGCTGTGTGTATTGATTTTATTTATGAGCTCATTCACCCCGAGCGCTGATCCATGGGAACTTGTCTCATGGAGTTCTGGCCAAGCCTCTAATGTAGGTGCCGCGGAACGCGCACAATGGGAGAATACACGTTTTATATGATTAAGGAACGATCAATGAAAACCCCTTTTAGATTTGCCCTCACAGCCCTTTTTGCCCGGTGGGTATTCCTGGTGCTGGCTACTATCGGCACCATCTCAGCCGCATCCGACGCGGCAGCGCAGCAGACTCAGGCACGTTCTTCCGAGGGGTATGCGATTTGTGGCGGGACTGACCGGAACGGCAAGATTCTGCCCTCGTGCGGTCTCACATCCGCGACAAAAACGGGAAAAGCCGTTGCAACATGCCCGCAGGGCTCATTTCGTGATGGTGAGTCCTGTTATTCTTGCCCCAGCGGTTATCCGAGAACCGGGTTTCCTGTCACGGGCGATAAGGCCTGCTCGAAAGAGATCAGAGCCGAATACAAAAGAGCGACACGGATCGGCGGCCATAAGGCATGTCCAGCTGGATCGTTTAAAGATGGCCGCAACGGCGGAGAGTGCTGGGCGTGCCCATCAGGGTTTGGCCGCACAATGGCCAGCGTGACCGACTGGAATGCCTGCGGCAAGGCCTTTGCGAGAGAACGCAAGGCTGAGTTTATTGACCGGGTTTGTCCTGAAGGCACGATCGTCGACATCAACGGCAGCTGTTATACCTGCCCGGAAGGTTTCCGCCGCACCGCGGCCGCGGTGACCGCACACAATGCGTGTTTCCGTAATGAACATTTTGTTAAAGCGGCCAGTCATGGGGCGCTGTCATGCAAAGCCGGAGAACATTTTGATTTTATCGATGGGGGGACCTGTTGGAAATGTCCATTGGCTTCGGTCCGCTCGGTCTTTCACGTCAAGTCAAATAAAGCCTGTGAGTATACCACCATGCGCTGGGAATCAGCCAAACGCACACCGAACGGTTTGTTTGGTTTATGGGGCAGTTATGAAGTTGTGGCCCAGGTGATTAAAGAGCGTACGCGCATAGATGCGGCCATCGATAAATTCATTTCAGATGGAAACCTCAACAAAGCCAAGGGTGATGTCATTAGAGCTGGTGCCTGGGAAGTGATCCAGACGGAACCGGAGACATCATTGATCCTGAAGGCCGCAGTTTATGATCATGTTTTTGACCTGATCAAAAACGGGGCGAAGACCAAGGCGGAATGGGATTTATTGGATTACATCGCCACTTATATTCAACAAACCCGCCTTTTGGCTGCAAATGAAATGAATGCCATGTGGCAAAGCTGGCAGGGCAAGATTATAGCGCTGGGCAAACGCCACAGCGGAACAAATTTGGTAAGTACGCAATACAATGGTATCCGACCTCCGAATATGGAAGACCTGGTCGCTGAAATTATGACGGCGATGGCACCTGGTAGCGCGATTGTTATGGCGAGTATCGGTGCATCTGCGGGACAAGCCGCTTCGACTGGAATCGCCAATTTTACAGCGTCGATTGCAAAAACCCTTATGCCGTACAGATACGCGAAAGAATTTGCCGAGGGAACAAAATTGCTTAAGGCCGGATTGGCTGGAGGTAAATCGGCACTCGCCGCGGGTGGTGTTGGGGTTGGCGCTATTGCCGCGCCCTTGGTCATGCTGACGGCGTCGACAATTGTTTTTACCATCGCGGCTGATATTGCTGCGGATAACGCCAAACAGGAAGCCATCGTCCACGACGCCCTGATAACAGCAAGAAAGAAAGTCAATTTATCCCGCCTTGTTTTGACGGATAATGGACGGACGGAAGTTGCAACGAATTGGGTGCTAATGACCCAGGAAAGTATCAAGCCGCATGCGGCGAAGTGGGCGCATCTGATGTCGGGGGGGGCAGCGCCGCAGGGTGGGATCGCCGGCATTATTGCCGCTGGTATTCCTAACAATATTAAATTGCCGGAAATCGTATTAGATGATGGAAATACCGTCGTCAACGCCACCGCGGCCACTGCCAATAAGTCAACGAAATGGGTTAAAATCGGCGGTAAAGCGACCGATGTTGCAGTCGGTTCCGACGGCACCGTGTATGTCATCGGTGTGAAGAAGATAAGCGCCAAGGGTGGCTATGAAATCTTCAAGCGCGCAAAGACAGACCGCAAGTGGACCAAGATCAAAGGCGCCGCAACACGGGTTGCCGTTATGGGCACGCAAGCCTGGGTCGTCACCCTGGACGGACAGATTTTCTCTGAGGCCGGTCCTAATAAGTGGCAGAAGATCCCCGGCCCCGCAGCACAAGACATCGGTGCCAGCGCCAAGGGCGTGTGGATCGTTGACACCAATAACAAAATCCACAAACGTGAGGGCACTGCATGGAAAAGCGTTCCGGGGTTCGCTACCCGGATCGACATTGATCAGGATGGTCGGCCATGGGCATTGAGCAGGAAAGATACGATCTTCGTTCATGACAATAGAGAGAAGTGGCAGAAAATTCCTGGTAATGCCATTGATGTGGCCGCCGATATTCCAGGCGCGACAGTTGCCATTGGCAAGCATGGCAAAACGTTTGTCTACAATATGGGTAAGAAAAACTGGGACACGATTTCGTCAGACAAGACGGCTATAGCCGTCGGTGCTGGTGGCGGGCAAGTTTGGCGGCTTACCAAGACGAATGATATTTATCATCAGCAATAATCAGCGGCGGGGTTGGGATGTTCTCAGCCCCGCTCCTTTATTGAGAAGCCCCCTGAAACTTCATTTCATATGCGTGGATTAAAGAATGTCTCTGTTTAAGTCGTATCTTCGCAGCACCGTTTCTGTTGTCGGCTTGGTTGTCTTAGTGGGCTGCCAGACCAATGCGCTGAACGCACCGATGAACGGGCAACGCCCGGCGGTTGCCAGCCCGATTGCGCAGAACAGCGCGATCCAGAAATTGGTGAGTGAAAGTATCAACGCTCTTGAGAAGCAGAAATACGATAAAGCATCACGTCTGATCAATCTGGCTCTGAAGCTGGATATCACCAACCCGGATCTGCAGTTCCTTAATGGTCTGACTTATCATTTGATGGGCGTGGCAGGGGACGCCAGCAAATATAATTTGGCGGAACAGGGGTACACGCAGGCGCTCAAGTTTGATCCCGGCAACTTATCTGCGCGTTATCAAATGGGGCTGCTGTACATGGACCAGCGCCGTTACAGTCTGGCCCAGGGGTATTTTGCCGCTGTGGCACTGCACCGTGGCGATGATCCTGCCGTGCTCTATAGTCTTGCATCGGCATCCTATTATGCGCGCGATCCCAAAACATCCGAGGCGGCATTAAAGCGGTTGATGGCCGTTGCACCAGACGCCAAAGATCGCCCCGAGGTTCTCAAGGCCACCGCTTTGTCGCTTGCCGCGATGGATGATCAAGCGGGTGCGTTGTCGTTTGTAGAGGCATATCGTAAAACGGTTATGGATACACAAAACGTCAAGAGTTTGGAGCAGCGGGTCGGTGGCTGGCAGTCTTTTTATGAGAGCGACGCCAAGGTCCTGATGGCCCAATACGGAGGCAGTCCCTCGAGTGATCCCTATGGTGCCCTGGCCAACCCTTACGGAGGTTCCGCTGATCCCTTTAGTGCCCAGCAGCCAGATGCTTTAAGTGCGCCGGGTCAACAGGGTGCGGCGGCACAGGGTGCCTTCGCCGATTCTTCCATGGTCGTGGTTGATGTGGTCCTGATCGGGACGCAGGAAGATGTCCGTGATTCCCGTGGTATTAATCTGCTCAACGGACTGCAACTCCAATTTGGTGACCCACTGACCGGCTCGGTGGGTTTCGGGTACAACAAGACACGCACCAAGGATAATTTAAACAGTGGTTTGGCACAAAGCACGCAAACCATCACCCGTATGATCAGCATTCCGGCAGTGACTTATTCACTCAACATCGCCAATTCGGCTGATGCCAACAATCATGTTCTGGCCAAGCCAAGCCTAGTGGCACAGGCAGGGCAGACGTCAGAATTTTTCTCTGGTACAGAAATCCTTGCCGCTGCGGTTTCGGGCGGCAACGGTGATAGTGTATCGGTGCAAAAAGAGGTTGGCGTGAAATTGGCGGTAACGCCCGAAATCTTGCCTGACGATATGATCCGTCTACACGTGGTGGCGGAACGCACCTTCCTGACCGATCCGTCCAACTCGGTTGTCTTCGAGTTTCGTCTCGATACCACCAAGACCAATGTTAATTCTACGGTGACCATGAAGTTCGGGGAAACGTTGGTGTTGGGCGGTTTGAGTGAACGCGAAACGTCAAAATCAGCAGACGGCGTGCCCGGGCTGATGGATGTCCCGATCTTAAACCTCATATTCTCACAGCGCGTCAAACGCGAGTTCGAGCGTTCTGTGCTCATCCTGATAACGCCGCGCCGTCCGCATTACGCCCGTCAGGCGCAATCGGACCGTGATGAAACAATAGAGGAAATGTCAGATTTGGAGCGTGATATCGAACGCCTTCAGAACCGCCACAAAGACTGGTTTACCCCCCGTGCAACGTTCAGTGAAATTATGGACAAGTTGCAGGGTCGCGAATTCTTTGAAGAATTCCGCAAAGGGGATGTGAAAGTTCAATCCTGGCACAACGATGCCAGCAGCCAACAACATGTTGCCATGGTACGCAATCGGTTGCTCAATAATTAACGCTCTTGCCTTTAGAAATTGAGACGTGAGGCAGTCCCATGAAGAAAACAATGGTCAGGCTTTGTTTTGTACTCGCCTGTATGACGCTTGGGGTTGTCCAAGTAGGTACAAAGGCCGCGGCGCAAGACACGACTAAAAGCATAACGTGGACACGCTTGTCTGGCACGGCGGTGGATATTTCCATCAACAGCCAGGGTCAAGCGTATGCCGTCGCGCCTGACGGCACGCCATGGCGCTGGGATGCGCTGGAACAACGCTGGCGAAAAATGTCTGGTGATTTCGTGCGCATTACAGCGGCCGAGGGCAATCGCCCTTGGGCGATCAACGCCGGCGGTGTGGTTTTTCGCTACAACGGTTTATGGTGGGAAAATAAAGATACAAATGTGGTTGATGTTGCCGGCGATGCGCTGGGTAATGTTTATATCGCGAAGGCCAGCGGCGAAATTAAAAAATGGAATCCCCTGCGCAGCGAATGGCGGACCCTTGAGGGTACGGCCTATCGTATCGCGCTGGATATGGCGGGCAACCCTTGGGTTGTAACCCGCGATAGACGCATTCGTGCCTTCGATGGCAAGGGCTGGATTGAGATGCCGGGTCGGGCCTTGGACATCGCAATCGGGGGGGATGATACCAAGGTGATTGCTGATGTGGATGGCCAGGTCCGGATATGGAATAACGTGCAACGCCGTTGGCAGGTGGTGGTTGGAGTTGATGGTGTGATCGCCGTGGCGGCAGCGCCCAACGGTGGCCCATGGGTGGTTGTCAAGGAGGGGGGCATCCTGGCAACCACCCTATTGGTCGCGCCAGAGCAGATCAAAACTGAAAAAGGCAAAGCGAAGGAAATCCAGGCCCCTCAAGCTGTCGCCCCCGTCGATAGTGCGCCTGTGGCTGTGGCATCAAGCGTTGCGGCAACACCGGCAACACCGGCGGCGGCTGTTGCGTCTTCGGTTCAGGGACGGCCGATAACCGCACCGGTGCAAATGGCAGCAAAACTTGCTACGCCCCCGGCAGTGTCTTCACCTGCAACAAATGTTAGCGGGCAAAGCACCTCTGCGACGGTCACGCCCATAGCTTCGACAATGGGGACGACGGATCCCGCCGCCGTGACGGCCAAGGGAAACATCACTTTTATCAACACGCAGAAGAACGTCTCGGCACTCGCCATCGGTAAGGACGGCAGTGTCTTCGGCTTGGATGCTGGCGGGAATGTCGTGCGTTGGTCCAATGCCCGTAAATGGTTTGAGAGTTTTCCAGGCACCTTGGCACGTATTGCGGTTGACCCGAACGGCAACCCGTGGGGCATTTCCATATTGGGGCGTGTGTTTCGTCACGACGGGAACCTGTGGAAGCAAATACCCATTGCCACTGGTTCAGATATTTCAATCGGGGCTGATGGCACAGTGGTGATCACAGACGCCTCCAGTGGCCTTTATAAACTCAATGACGCCATGACCCGCTTTGAACGGATTCCGGGGCAGGGCCTGTTGGTTGCTGTTGCTCCTGATGGGACGCCGTGGAGCATACGTTCGGACAGCCTTGTCCAGCAATGCGCCACGTCACCGTGCAAGGTCTTCACGCAAAAAGCAAAAAGCATATCCATCGGTCCTGATGGAAGCGTCTATGTGGTGTCGGACAGAGGTTTCTTGATGCGCCTAGGTGCCGACAGCAAGACTTTTGAACTTGTACGCACTCCCGGTCATACACCGCTGCGTGTTGCCGTAGGCCCGAACGGTTATCCTTGGGTGGTGAGTAGCGCTACGCTCGCACTGGCTTCCACATATTTCCAACGTGACGAACAAAATGACCGAACCATTGCCGCATCGACAGCGGGTGATACAGCGGGCAGCGGCAGCACCGCCGCAGTGGTCGATGTGCCGTCATCGACAAGCTTTACATTCTCGAAAAGCATGGATTTTGAGGAATATTCAACTGGGTTGGCTAATCATCATGGCATACACATCGGTGAAAACGGCAAAGTGTATCTCCGTGGAACAAATATAGACGGGCAACTCTACGTTCAGAAGATCAGAGTTTTCAACAGTACCAAAAACACATTTGAGGATACAGACATCTCCTTCCCCGAAGAGGTTTCCAGTATGGATGCCGCCAGCGACGGCACACTGTGGGGTTACAAAGATGGCTCAGTTTATAAATTATCAGCGACCGGAAAACTCATGAAGACCTATACCGTATCGTCGGATACGGCCAGAAGCCTGGCGGTGAGCGCAGATGGTTCCGTTTATATTGTTGCAGGGTCTTTGCTATATCGGTTGAAACCGGGAACCAGTGTGTTTACCAAGTTCAGCAATGATGATGTGAGGAAAGTGGCCGTAGGACGAGCAGGAGATTTGTGGATAACGGATTCAAACTCTTACGTGCAACAATATACCGGCACAAAGTTTGAAAATCGTCCACTCGGCCAAAGTGTTGAAGGGACAGCCATTGGCGCAAGCTCAAACGGCAGCGTTTACATCAGTGTCCAGAGTGGAAGTTATCCGATTTTAAAAAAATGGAATGCCACTAATAAATCTTTTGATACAGTCAAAAACACGAGAGCAGATATCATAGATGTTGATCCTGACGGTCGTCCATGGATTGCCTACAGCAGTGGTGACGGCAACGTACAACGCGGGAAAGATTGATGCGCATAAGCGTAAATCTTAAACGGTTATTCCTGGATCTTATTTTCTCAGATTGAATTCCAAATATTATATTTGATGGATTTCTACAAACTGAAATACGTTAATTATTAGAAGTTCGTAAATGTAAAAATCGCACCCGTAAGGCATTTTACTATCCTTTTATCGTCGAAAGGAATCGAAAATGTCTACAGGACCAACCATCCAAGATTTCTTCAAACAGTTCCCGACTGATGATGCTTGCCTCGACTATCTGATGCAGCTTCGTGACAGCGAAACGATTGAGTGCACTAAGTGCGCCAAGGTGGGGAAATTTCAACGCATTAAGCTCCACCCGGCATATGAGTGCGCGTGGTGCGGCTTTGAAATCTACCCAATGGTAGGAACCATTTTCCATCGGTCGCATACACCGCTTCAAAAGCGGTTTTAAGCTATGTATCTGTTCACCACATCGCGTCATGGCGTACCTGTCAAGGAACTGCAAAGGCAACTGGGCGTTTCCTACCCTACGGCTTTCCGTATGGCCCATTTGATACGCGACTACATGGGATCGATTGACGGCGAACCACCTTTGACGGATCACTTTGAGGTTGATGAAACCTACGTTTGCGGAAAGCGCAAAGGCAAGCGCGGGTGTGGGGCCGAAGGAAAGACGGTCGTGTTTGATATTCTTGAGCGCTACGGGGACCTTCACACAAAGGTTGTTCCTGACGCGTCTCGTCAATCCTTAATCCCTGAAATTATGAGCCAAGTTCCCGCTGGCGCTCATATCAGTTCTGACGAACGGCTTCCCTACCGCGTTCTGTCTTCCATTGGCCACGAGCATCATACGGTTGACCACGGTAAGAAGAAGCTAGCTAACCACGACACTCATGTGAACACGCCGGAAGCCTTCTGGTCTATGCTCAAGCGGTCGATCCGTGGAACCCATATCCATATCAGCCCTAAGCATCTCCCGAAGTATCTGGGGGAGTTTGAGTATCGCTACAGCCTTCGGAAACGGCCTGACCAGATGTTCCTCGCTTAATGGCGAACCTTTAACCACAGCTTGCATGAGGGGTCAAAATCGCTCACCTGACTGTGATGGATACTCAGAGATGAACTGGTCGATTTTGCCCATGTTGCGGGCCTCTTCTAGGCTTAGGTATTTGCCACGCGACATAGATTTTCCACCTGTGCTTTGTTTGTCATAAGACTAATGTAAATTGGTTCAGAATTCCTTGTCCAAGGCAGCACCCGCTCTGTTTTTCAATCGTACGGATCATCCTGAAGGTAAAATAGCGAATCTATCTGATAAAACTCCCAATACCCTGCCGGAATAATAAGAAACGGCCCGGAAAACCCCGTGCGTCCCCATACTGTTATTTCTCCATCTAGCGCTGCCTGATGGAAAAATGTGGATGCTTCGTGAAGTACATTTAATTGCTGCGTTGCGTCCGTGAATTCAGTGGGTTCGCATTTTCCCGTTGCAACATAAAACACAGAATCCCGAAGGGTGCATCTCTTCTCGGGGTCTGCGCCTGCTCAAGTGCCTCCAGCCCCTGTATGCGTTCACGCGTAATCTTTAACGATATCATTTAAGGCAATAATGGCCCATTGCGTGTCAGATTTGACCCTTCGCATTTTTTCTGAATGTGTAATTTCCATACCCGAATTCTTGACTCCAAACGCCTACGGGTGTCAAATCTACATCTACGAAATGTTATTTTTTCACTAAACCAACCTGTTTTGGCCAAAGTAAATTGGAACTGACATTTGCTAAGTTGGCCAATGCCGCTTAAACGGATCAGAATACAGTTTGAGTTGTGCTCAAAAGTTACACTTTTTAGCTTTCATTTTGACTTCCCCCTAAATAACGGCGCGCGGTCAGGTTGGCGGCCACCGGTGCTTTATCCGGGGCCGCCTTTTTAAACGGCGTTTTTAGGCTATGGCGCTTTCGGGACGGCCATTACCGGAGTTTGGCACGAAGGTACAAACGTCGTGCTTACTCAACTAAGGCATACAAATCTTTTTAACCGATTCCTTGATGGCATCGCGGTCAAATACACTCTCGAGCCAGCCCTCCTTGAAAACCACGGGTTCAGCATCGGCAATCGCCTCCAGAGCCCCGTCAGAAAACCGTCCCTCAAAAATTTCAAAGGCAATCGACAGTTCTATATTCAAATGGCCGAGCATGAAATCCATGGCGGCCTGTTTCGGAACGCCCATACTGACCGCGTGATCAACGGCTTTGCGCGTCGCCAGCGCCAGCGTTGCCCCCACGGTTTCCGATAAAGCCGGCTCCAGTATGGCCATATGTTCGACGGTCACGCGATGTGACCGCATTACCGGCTTGTAAATTGTCCGGGCGATATCCTCACAAAGTGAGTAATGCTCTTCCGGCCCCTGCATCAATGCACAAATGATGTGCTGTTTCGCGTGGATTCCCCCAAAATAATCGTTCTTTGCTTCTTCTGACGTTTCATCGTTGAAGATCGGTGGATGACAAGGATGGGTGATGAAATATGTTATGTCATCACGGACAGGCAATTCACCGGCATAAGGTGCAGCCGCATCTAGCATAATAACAGCTGTGCCGGGCTTCAAATCGCTGATAAAGGTCCGTGCGATTGTGCCGATCAGCTTGTCCGGAACAGCCATTACAACGACGTTTGCACTGTCCAGAGCGGCGGCCTGTTCCACACACTCCACACCAATCTCATCTTTCAGGCGTTGCCGGCCCACTTCGGATACATCGACGTGATCCACCGTATATTTGGAACCCTGCAGGTTTGATGCGAGGCGGACTCCCATTTTTCCTCCAGCCCCAAGCAATGCAATTTTTGTCATCTCAATTCTCCCTTTATCGTCTAATATGATTGTCCGTCTCTTAGTTTTACAAAATAATCGCGCTCACCCATCTGCCCCCCCTTCAAAGAAATCTCCAGCCCATCAATTTTGGGGTCTTCAGAATGCCCAACCAGCACAGCAGCACCGGGAGATAACGGATACCTGGCCGTCACCCCATAGAGTCCCAGTTGCTGGGCCCCATAACTTGATGTATCCCCACCCGCAATGGCGGCTCTTTTCAATTTGCTTAGGCCGAGAATTCGGTTCAGTAACGCCCCTAAACCCGTTCCAAGGCGCTCATTAATTTCTTCCATGGAGACCTGTGACCGGGCAACGGCTTTTCTCAGTTTCGAAATAGCCGGATCATGAGGACCGCGAGCAGAGCAAATAATCAGGCTTTCCCCATTGTTTAACGCCTCCATTGCTGCCTCTATCACCCGGTCGCACTCGCGTTTCCAGATTTCTGGGTCAAGCATCTGGCTTGCATCTATCGGGATGACGATGAACCCCGCCTGCTCCGCATAATTGATTTGTTCTTCCGTAACAGGCGAACAAGAGCCGGAAACGACCGCCACCTGATCGACCCGCCCCATCTTTTCAGGATGCCGGGGTTGGGAACTGTCCCCTGCTGCGTTCCAGGCGGCAACCAACGCATACTCAAGCCCCTGCGAGCCTATGGCGACCAGACCGTTTGCGGCTTGTCGCCATAAGGTTTCGCCAACACCGCCAAGCGTTTCCTCGTCAATAATATCAAAAGCAATCAATCGTCGACCAATGGCGACTTCAGCGGCAATTCGCGCATCTATATTCCGATTTTTTATATCCCGCAGATCGATCAGACCAATGTCTTTTGCCGTTTGTTTTTGCAGATGCCTGATAACATCCGCTTCATCCATCGGTGTGACGGGATGAACCGACATGGTGGGGTGACGGTCCAGACGAAACACGTCATCACCAGCTTTCGCAAATAAATTCCCAAAGGCTTGATAGCGCCCGATTGCCGGTGCCCCCATAACAATGGGAGCCCAGTCATCGTCTCCCAATGCAATATCAGCCGCCCGCCCAATCGAGCCCACCGTGGGGGATGAATCCAATGTGGAGCAAACTTTGTAATGAATAAGGGGGGCCCCCACTTGTCTTAAAAAGGAAAAGATATTTGGGAGATGGGCATCCATCCAATCAACACCTTTTGACCGGGACACACCGGCAACCCCGACACCCCGATAACCGGAGGCTTTTGCAAGTTGCGCAGGCGTTGGGACATCAAAGAACAGAATGGACGGATATCCGGAAAACGACATCACTTCCATGACCGCAGCAGAACCCGTGAAGTCATCTCCATACCACGCAACAAGTGGCCCATCAGGTAAGGCAGGCTGACCCTTCATTTGGAATAGGTCTCCAGGGCGGCCGCCAAAGCGGTGTGGGTTTTGGCGTATTCATGCAAGCTGACGTCGCCCATCGCCGCCTCCCAGGCTTGTTGCAATGATTTAAATCCTTCCGCAGGTCCGCCGGGGTGCGCCATTATTCCGCCACCCGCAGCATAAATAAGATCTTTTGAACCCAGAAGGCGGTAGGTGTCAGGGGCCTGCAAGGCCGACTGGCCTGATGAAAAAACCGGCATGGAAATGCATGGTTTATTTTCAAACATTGGAGTCAGGCAATCCCGCGCTGATGCGATAACGCTGTCATCATCCTCGCAAAATTTGTTTTGCAGTCCGTTCACATGCATATGATCCGCACCCGCCAGTCGCCAAAACTTTTGCCAGGCAACATAGGAAAACCCTAACAGAGGATGTCGGGACAAGGCGCCCCAACCGTTTCTGTGAGCGTGAATGGGGAGCTGCGCATGTCTGCGCACTTCCACCATCGCAGGCAAGCCAATGGAATTCAGACTGACCATAATGCATGTCCCGCCCTGCTCCACGACCAGATCATGGCGTCGACGCATCTCATCGATCTCACCGGTTATGTTAAAAGCGAACATAACTTTTTTACCGGTTATGTCCGCGTGTTCATTGATGACCGCCATCACCGCCTTTACCCGATCTTCAAAAGGGCAGGTGGTCCCGTTGGATTGAAGTTCATCATCCTTGATGAAATCAATGCCCGCACGGCAAAGCGTTTGTGTGAGCGCTGCCGTCTCCTCTGCACTGAACCCGACACTGGGTTTTATAATCGTCCCGATCAGGGGCCGGTCATGGACCCCGGACAACTCACGGGTTCCCTTAATGCCAAATGCCGGTCCTTGATAGGCCTCAGCGAAGGCCTGGGGTAAACGCATATCTTGCAGTCTGAGGCCCGAAAACTGTTTCAGTTCGAAAAGATTGCCGGATACAGTTGCCATAAGGTTCGGCAATGACGGCCCCATATTGGCAAGCGGCCAGGATAGCGTTACCCGGGCCCGGCGCGGCGAAGCTCCGCCGTCACCTGCCCCAGGCAGAGAAGGGTTGGCGACGGGCCCCAGATCCTCAAGTCGCTCCACAACAGCCATTGAACGGGCCTTTAACTCGGGCGTTTCTCCCGGAATGGCGACAAACGTTCCCGAAGACTGCTCCCCCGCCATCGCCTCCGCAGCCTGATTGAGATCGTAGGACGTTTCGATTAAATAGTCGGCTTCAATCCGGTCGGGAGCTTTGGGGTTATTTTCTTTTGCTGTCATGCGATGTTTCCCATTACGGGTTTTCAATGAAGTCTATGAATGCAACGGCATAGGGGGACAATTCGATAGATCGCACGTTCTCCCGGCTGGCATTTTTCAACCAATCCAAATCCGCAGTTGCCGCATCAAAAGTATCTTCGCTCATCAGCAGTGTGCGGCCTTGAGAAGGCAGCTCAAGAAACTGAACTTGCGAAGTCCCGTTTGAAATGACTGCCTTTAAGGCCTTCCCCGTTTTTGTGACCACACCAAACAAACCATCCGGAAGCGTGACAGACTGACGCACCTTCCCACTGAACTCGGCAAGGGCCTTTACCACATGGTAAGCCGGATAAATGATCCGACCCGGCACATTATCGAACAAAGGTTGGGCATAATCTTCCTGCCGATAAATAAGTCCAAGTGGCCCAACAGGCATGGCAAGAGCCAGGCTTTCAATATGAAACCCTTGTGTCGTGGCGACGGCGCCAACCATCCACGAAGCCGCGAACAAGCCACGCTGACGCGGATCAGCCTGCGTCATTTCCAGCCGGACTTGTTCGGGATTCTCAAGGGGTGCGGATCCATAAGGATTGGAGCGAAACCCGATACCAACCAACCCCATGCGATATCCCGTTTTCGGCATGAGGCTTTGCGCGCTGGCGTAAACGTCCGGTTGCGCTTCAAGTGTTTCAAAAACAGATTGATCATCAGCGGCATGCACAATTGCCGTTGTGGCAAAGGACCCATAATCGCACTCATCCGGATCTGGGTGGCAGCGGTTGAACTCCGTGAAATTGGTCAGAACGCCCCCACCGATTTTGGCATCCGTAAACGTTTCTCTACACAGTGCAACGCATTCCTGTGGTGTCAGGCCAATCGGCCAATCGCCATCGGGCTGATAGCTTTTCATATAGGCCTCTGGTACGCCTATGACATGAGATGGCCCTGTTTTCTGTTCGCTGCACAACCGGGCAATCGCTCTCAACAGTTCGGTAGCTGCCGCTTTGTCGTCCGGCAGGACAACTTCAAGATCATACGCCAGATCAAGCTTCTTAATAGGGGCCAGAACGGCTTTGCATTCCGCCACGGTTTTGACGCGGATAGAAACCCGTGAGACACCCAAGTTCTGAAACGCCGGCATGGCTGTGTCAGTCGGCAGGAAGTCTGACTCTAGGGCAAGCAAGACGTCAGGCACCCGTTCATCCGCCTGCGAAGCGTTAGAAATACCGACCCTCTTACTGGGGTTTGATGTCCCTGGCGCAAAGTCACCAGAACAGGTAACGATTATCTTTTGACGGACTTCTTTTCCTTTGTGAAGGGTATAAGGGCAAGGCCAGCCAAGAGGTCGGCAATAGGTTTTATATGAGGCATCTGTCCAGTTGCGCTGATCTTCCATTTCAAAGATTTCACCCTCAAAATGGATATCGGCTACGCAACCCGCAATCGCATACGTCAACCCTGTAATATCCCGAACAGGCTGGCTTGGCGCGACGTTTAAGGGAAACGCAAGCTTTTCGGATGGACTGTCACTATGGGAAACCTCAACAACCTCGCCCGCCAGCCCCTTGATCGGATGCAACAGAGTGAAACCAGCCCGGGCTGTTTCAAAATCAGCACTTGCCGTAAATGAAACCTCTACTGAAAAATTGCCGCGACAGTCACCACTTGCCTGAAGACCACCAGAAATCTGCCCCCTGTTTGAGGTAAACAGTCGGCTGTACGTCCAGCCATCGGGCGTTTGCTCGGCTTTTTCTTCTGTAATGGTAACCGGAACGGTTCCCCAGTTTCGGTCACGAATAGGCGTATCAATGGCCCGGATAAGTTCAACGCCATACCATTGAATATTGCGTAATTTTCCGCCGTTGATGTCAAGAGACAGCGGACCAGCAGTGAGGTTTTGTGTTTCGCCCGCATCTTCCGCAGACCCAAACAGCTGAATTAATCTTGTTGCAACCGACATTTCGCCTCCGAATTCAGATCCCCAAATACGGCACCCTTAGTGATATACTCATTATACCAGATGTTTTTGCCCGTCAATACCTGCTTACTATTTCAGGTGATATGGATTTAAGGCGACTTGTTGAGGAGGGGGTTGTCTTGATGATAGAGCTTGTCAGCGCGAGTCAAATGACCATTCAGCTCTTTCGCTGCGGCATCCGGGTCCCCGCTTTCGATTGCGCGCAAAATTTTACCATGTTCTTTGAGTGTCAGTTTTTCGAGGCCAGGGCTTCGAACGAGATCAAAATGGAAATGCGTCAGCCATTCGAAAAAAGTCCTGCTCAAACCCTCGAAAATCGGGTTGCCGGAAATCCTGGCAATTTCACTGTGGAAATTTCCATCCTGGCGCAGGAACTCGGGGGAGTCATTTTGCGCCGCTTTTTGCGCTTTCAGAATTTCTTTCAATCGTTTGATGTCTTCAGCAGTCCTCCGCTCTGCCGCAATGCGCACCATTATGTCTTCATATATCAGTCGGGCTTCTTTCAAATGCTCCATCGATGTGGATGAATGCGTCAGCAGATGGCGCATGGTTTCACCCATTTGCCCTAAAATTTTATCAAACGACGGCTCTGCAATGCGGGGGCGTTCACCATGCCTGATTTCAATTAGCCCCATTCTTTGCAAGTTCTGCATAGCTTCACGAATGGCAGGTCGGCCAACCGAATATGCTTCCATCAGCTCCCGTTCCGACGGAATGGTGTCGCCCGGCGCCAACTCTCCACTATGTATTATTTCCAACAACCGCTGTTGAATGTGATCGGAAAGTTTAAGCCTGGGGATTTGGTTAATTTTTTGTGTCATGTTCAATTGGTTACTATTGCAGTCACTGAAAAGCAATCACTTTGCCGCACGCCTATGCGGAATAAAACGCCATCAACACACACATCAAACCTTGTCATTCTTTAACCCTAAAATTTTCTTAAATGCTTCACCAGCAAGACTTTGCCATGTCCCTGTTCAGACAAAATTAAAATCAACATCTTGACTGGTTTTTTAAACTGGTATAACCAGTATGTCATTATAAAAAATTTAGCAAGTACAGGCTCACATAAACTAGGTTTACTAGAAAGTTTGATGCCAGAGAGTTTGGCGACAAAACAGAAGTCTGAAAAAGTATGCGTATATTGGCAGTATAAATGCCGGAATATGAAAGCCTTTAAAGCTTGCCATTCCAGACAAGGAGGAAACGATGTTATTTAGGTCAATTACACGTAAATCGTTTATAGCCGCAACGATATTGGCGGCGGGTTTTTCATTTGCTGGGTCAGACGCCAATGCCCAGTCTGCTGCAGACAAAGCCGTTGAAGCCGCCAAAAAGTATTCCGGCACAACCCTGAACGTTTTTTACGAGGCGGGCTTACAGCCGCTCGATCCGAAAAAGTTTTCCGGCCCGCTTTGGGAAAAACTGACGGGTATTAAAATCAACGTTATTGAAGCCCCCATTGATCAAATTTTCACCAAAACAATGCAGGCACATCGTGCCGGTTCTGGGGCTTATGATGTCTTGAATGTGGTCCCCAACCAAATGCCTGATCTGGCGTTTGCAGGAGCCCTGGAACCTCTGGACGCCTACGTTGACAAATACGGCTACAGGGGCGAGCTGGATAAAATTGCCCCGGTGTACAGGGACAACCAGATGAAAGTGGAAGGTAAAATCTACGGCCTTCCAGACGATGGCGATGTCTTGATCATGTATTATAACCGGGAAATTTTTAACAACCCCAAAACCAAGTCAGGCTTTAAGGCCAAATATGGGTATGATCTCGCTCCGCCAAAGACATGGAAAGAGTTTTCGGAAATTGGCACCTACATAACGGAAACGCATGGACCCAAAGTCCATGGTGCCGGGATGTTGCGTCAACCCGGCAATGCACAATACCTCTTTCAGGAACGGTTCCGTGTTGAAGGAGGCAAATTCTTTGATGCCAATACAATGAAGGCCACCATCAACTCCGATGTCGGCGTGAAGGTTTTCAAAGCCATGCTGGAAGAAAACAAGTTCATGCCAGCCGGTGTCGAACAATGGGGATTTATTGAAGCCTTTAATGCGTTTCTGTCGGGTGATATCGCAATGACCATTTCCTGGCCTCCGGTGGGCCGATGGGCCGCCGGATACGGCAAAGGTACGGAAGCATTGAACTGGATTCCTGAAACAAAGGTAGCCGACAAGATTGGTTATGCGCTGCCGCCGGGTGGTCATCCGGAACTGGCTGTCGGGTTTTCACTAGGTGTGGCTTCTGGCAGCAAGAACAAAGAAGCGGCCTATCTGTTTATCCAATGGATGAACAGTGAAGAAATCAGCCTGCAAAGAGTGCAGCTTCCCTATGCGTTGCGGGACCCATTCCGCACAAGCCACTTCAGCTCCACCGAATATCGCTCCCGTTGGGCGAATGCAGGAGACTATCTGGATGTTCTTAAAGCGGGTGCAGAAACGGGACTTCTGGATTTATCCCTGATCCAGACAGACCGTTACGAAGAAGGCATTCGTCAGGCAATTGGGCGGCTTTGGGCAAAAGAAGATCCTAAAGAGATTCTCGACGATCTGGCCGAGCAATGGGACAAGCTGACGCAACGCATCGGCCTTGAAAAACAAAAACGGGCGTATAACGACTGGGCGAGTAAACCCAACGCTTATCCGAACTAGGCATTTCGATGGCCGGGGCTGCAAAAGCAGCCCCGGCTTTCTTTATCGGTAACAAACTCATGCCCCAAACTTCCGCCATTGGCAACGCGTTCAGACAGGAACGCTGGTTTAAATATGCACTCATTGCACCTGCCGTTTTTATTATCCTGCTGATTGGCCTCTACCCCTTTCTAAAGCTGGTAATTACAAGCTTTCAGAACATTTCCATGTTCGACAATGATTTGACCTATCAGGGGTTTATTCATTACCAACGATTGTTTGACGATGATCGATTGTGGTCATCCATTCTGCACACTGTCCTTTTCACAGCCGTGGCGCTTCCGATCGAGCTTGTTTTCGGTTATCTGCTGGCGCTTCTTTTTCTCGGGCACATCCCGCTTAAACAAACCTTTGTTGCCATTATTCTGTTGCCGACCGTGATTTCGCCAATTGTTGCCGGCTCGACATGGCGCTTGATGTTTGATCAGAGATTTGGCCCGATCAATCAGGTAATCAGCTGGTTTGCAGGGTATGATGTCGAAATTCTTTGGACCATTGAAACCCATCTTGTCTGGCCTGCCGTGCTTGTTGCCGAAGTCTGGCAGTGGACGCCTTTTATGTTCCTGATCTTGTTGGCGGCCCTCAGCAATGTGGATAAGGAACAACTCGAGGCAGCCCAAATTGATGGCGCATCCTGGTGGATGACGTTTCGTAAAATTGTTCTGCCCGCCATATTGCCTGTCATGTTTATTGCGATCCTGATTCGCGCGCTTGACCTGTTTCGGGTGTTTGATGTGATCTGGACCATGACCCAGGGTGGCCCGGGAACCGCTACCGAAACCATTTCGATTTATGCTTATCAAATGGCTTTCCGTGAGTTTGAAACCAGTTATTCGGCCGCCATCGCATTTCTCATTATCTTTCTGTTGACGGTTCTTGTCGTTGCGGCTTTGCGCCGGGTGGAGATTTCACGATGATACGCTGGGATACGGGTTGGCGGTTAAGTGTGCGCCTGGGGTGTGCGGTTCTGGTCACCATGTTTTTTATATTTCCCATATACTGGCTGGCGGCGATTTCGATAAAATCTCCTGAAGAAATTTTTTCCTATCCGCCGGTTTGGATCCCTTCCGGTATTCAACTCAGCAGTTTCATCACTCTTTTTACGGATGGAGATGCCTGGGCTGTCTGGAACAGCTTGGTGACTGCCGGCATCAGTACCGTTTTTGCAATGTTGTTTGGAACGTTGGCGGCCTATTCGCTGGTTAGGTATAAAACCGGCGGCAGCCATCTTGCGATCTGGATCATCTCCCAGCGTATGATCCCACCGATATGTGTGGCCTTTCCTATTTTTCTTCTATTTGGATCATGGAAAATTGTCGACACCCATTTGGGACTCATTATTCTCTACACCGCTTTCAATCTGCCGTATGTGATTTGGATGATGCGGGGATACATTCAGGAAATTCCCCTGGAACTCGAACAGAGCGCATTGGTGGACGGGCTCACGCAATGGGCTGTTCTGTGGAAAGTCGTCTTGCCCATGGCTCGTGCGGGTCTATTTGCAACAGCGGTATTTACATTCATCTTCGCCTGGAATGACTTCCTGTTTGCCTTGATCCTAACCAGCTCGGAAGTTGTTACCTATCCGGTAAAAGTCACAGGATATTTCGGATCGCAATCCACATTTTGGTCAAAAATTGGCGCCATGAGCATGTTGGGTGTTTTACCCATGATATTTGTTGTTGGAACAATGCAGCGGTTTATCGTCCGTGGCATTTCTATGGGAGCCGTTAAGGGATAATACGTCTATGTCAGACTTAAGAATTAGCAAGGTAAACAAATACTACGGCAATGTGCAGGCCGTAAAAAATCTATCGATTGATGTCCCTGCCGGTGAATTTGTCGTGCTTGTCGGTCCATCTGGTTGTGGGAAAAGCACGCTCCTGCGATCCATCGCCGGTCTTGAGGAAATATCTGATGGTGAAATCCTGCTGGGCGACCGGTCAATTGCCCAACTCGCACCACGCGATAGGAATATTGCCATGGTCTTTCAGAGTTATGCCCTGTACCCCTTTTTAAGTGTTTACGAAAATATTGCGTTTGGATTGCGCGCCCGAAAAACACCTGAAAGCGACATCAAGAAACAAGTCGACTGGGCCTCGGATGTCTTGGGTATTGGCGACTATATGGCGCGGTTCCCCAGAGAACTTTCAGGCGGTCAGCGCCAACGCGTTGCAATCGGCCGGGCCATTGTACGGGATGCAGAGCTCTATTTGTTTGATGAGCCCTTGTCTAATCTTGATGCTAAATTACGCGATGGCATGCGCGAAGAAATCAAACGGCTACATGCGAAGCTTGGGAAAACGTTTGTCTACGTAACCCACGATCAGATTGAAGCCATGACGCTTGCGGACCGGATCGTATTGCTGCGAGATGGCGTTATTGAACAATCCGGCACGCCTCTGGAGCTGTTTGAAAAACCGAAAAATACTTATGTTGCAAGCTTTCTTGGGTCACCATCCATGAACTTTATAAACGTTACTGTATCAGATGATATCTCCTCTATGACGTTGCCCGATGGTCAGACCCTCCCTCTATCGTCCAGTCAATATGCCTCTATATTGACCCCTGGAAACTATCTATGGGGTGTGCGGCCAGAGCATTTTGATCAATCGTCTGAATCGGAAAACAACTTCGAAGCCCACATAGAGGTCGTTCAACCGACGGGGGCGCGGACTTACGGCAGTTTCAATATCGGTGACACCCATGTCATTGCTGAATTGGATGCGCATGCCGTCAATATTGAAGGTCAAAAACTGAATCTGTCCGTTGCAATCGAACGGACGAACTTTTTTGACCCTGCTTCTGGAAATTCCGTCATTTAGGCGGCAAGCCATTTTCACTTAACTAAGTTCAATTCACGAATGGTTTTTACTGTAAAACGGCGCGCCTCCGGGCTTATGAAAAAATTCCGTCTTCAGACATATCCGCTTTTTTCGCCCTTGTTGTGTCTTGATCACTCAAATGACATAGCCCCCCAACAACGCTGCAAGTGGGTTATTAACTGGCCATTTCCATTGGCGGGACTAAGGGGGAATCCGCTTCGAAATATTTGCCGGCGCGCAAACAAAAGACCGGGCGCACAAATTGTTCACACACTTCCTGGGCGCCTGAATTATCAGATAACCGGAACCGCCCCTGATCAATCTTGATAACACTCACATCCGCCTCACGCCCAACCTGAAGCGATCCAATCTCATCTTCCATTTTCAAGATTTTTGCGGGATTGGAAGTCACCATGGCAAGGACGTGCTCAAGATCGACACCCAGATGAAGGAGTTCTGACATGGCAATTGTTAGATTAAAGGGCGCAACGCCGGAAAACGGATTGATCTGGCGTTCATGATCATCATCTGCGTTCGGCACTTTGACATTGTATCCGTGCATATCCGCACCCAAGGTATAGGGCAGAATCCCTGCGCCTAAAACTTTGCGGGCGGTTTCAAAACTGAAATGCGATCCGTGTCCGATATCCAACTGAACCCCGCCCGTGTGCACGGCTTCGAGAAGAATGGGATGGATCTCCCCACTAGCAGAAATAAATCCCCCTGGATGACGCGTAAAGGGATGGGCTAAGACATCTCCCGGTTCGATCAACGGCACAAGCTCCCTGATGAGCTCATCCGCATCGGGGATTGGTGCAGAATCATCTGTCGGCCAGAGCTGGCCCAAATGAATATAAAGAGGAAGATTTGTCCCTTGTGAAATTTTCTTGCCAAGCTTGATCACTTCAAGGCCCCAGCGCGATTGCCCGCCAATCTCTGCATGGGCTTTTATGCCCTTGACGATATCCAGGTTATCCATCGCGACACGGACCGTATGATCCGTATTCACACTTGAGGGACCATAAAGATCGGGATACAGATGCCCTTCCAGTCCCCCGACAAGATATGACGAAATAAAGCACAACACCCGGCTTGAAGAAGGCTCGGCGATAAAGTTTCTAAATCCGCCGATGGTCATACAACTGGGGCCGCCCTGATCGACCAGCGTGGTCACGCCCGACCTCACGCCAACCATATCCGGGTTCAAACCAAACTTACCTGTTACATGTTCGTAAACATGCGCATGGGTATCAATCATTCCAGCGATAACGATGTGATCTGTCACATCATAACGGGCGTCGGCCGAAGCTTCTTTCAGGTTCGTCTCAATTGCCGCAATCCGTCCATTAGAGATACCGACATCGAACCGGCCATGGCGATCCGTCGCCGCATCATAGACGGTCCCATTCACCAGCAACTTATCAAAATGTGGTTGATCGCCCATTAATTGATCTCCTCCCGTCCCTGATTTTTCTCACAAAAGATAAATTTCCAAAGACAATTTTTCTATCGAAATTAAATTAGTTGTTCTTACAACAATTATATGTACACTTTTCTGTATAATGCTTAAATTGTCAAGCTTACATCAGCATTGGCAAGTGCATTTCGAATATACGAAAAAGATGGCGAAGGGCACGATGACGAACAAGACGAAGACAGGCTCTCAAGGTGTTGGTGCACGTTTACAGCGCCTTGAGGACAACAGATATTTGCATGGAAAAGGCCGGTATGTCGCAGACATCAAATATCCCGGCATGCTTGAGCTGGCTTTCCTGCGCAGCCCCTTGGCACATGCCCGCATCAAACGCGTCGAAAAGCCTGAGGGCTTTGCAAACCGCGTATTTTCTGCACTCGATTTGACAAACATTTTGGGAATACGTGCGGATTCGGGCCTGCCGAGCTTCAAAAGCTCCATCCAGCCCATTCTGGCAGAGACCAAAGTCCGTCACGTCGGGGAACTCGTCGTTGCATGCCTTGCCAATACCCGGGCCGAGGCAGAAGATCTGGTCGATTTGGTAGATATTGAATTCGACGAATTATCCGCCGTTCATGAAATGACCAAAGCGCTTGATCCGGCGACACCTCTTGTCCACGACGAATGGGATAAAAACGCTTTCCTGGAAACAGAAGTCAATACGAACTTCGAAGACTCCATAAAGGATGCCGTAGCCATTGTGAAGCGCACCTATCGGACGTCAAGGCAGTGTATGGCCCCGATTGAAGGGCGCGGTGTGGTCGCGCTTTGGGACAAAAATCTAGAGCAGCTAACGGTTTATTCAGCAACCCAGATGCCTCATATCGTCCGCACGGGGCTAGCGGAATGCTTGGGCATCGACCATGGAAACATTCGCGTCATTTCCCCCGATGTGGGCGGCGGATTTGGTTACAAAGGTATCTTGCTGACCGAAGAAGTTTGTGCGGCCTGGCTGGCGATAAAACTGGACAGACCCATCCGCTGGATCGAAGACCGCCGCGAGCACCTGATTGCCGGTGCCAATTGCCGAGAACACCATTACGAGGTAACGGGATACGCCGCAGCAGATGGCGAGCTTCTTGCCGTTGAGTGCGAAGCCATCGTCGATTCCGGAGCTTATTCAAGCTATCCTTTCTCGGCCTGTCTGGAAGCGGCACAGGTTGGTAGCATCTTGCCAGGCCCTTATCGGATGCGCGGGTACAAATGCAAGACCTGGTCCGTCGCCACCAACAAGCCTCCCATCCTGCCCTTCCGCGGCGTTGCCCGGACGGGTGTCTGTTTTGCTATGGAATTGACACTGGACGCCCTTGCGCGTGAGCTCACCATGACCCCCGAAGCCATTCGTGCGCGAAACCTGGTGACCAAAGATGAGATGCCGTTCACCAACATAACGAACAAGGATTTTGACAGCGGCGATTACCCCGAAGCCCTTCAACGTGCCGTTGCTGCTATTGATATGGAAAGCATTCGGAAACAGCAAAAAAACCAGTCAGGCCGAAATCGCATCGGGGTCGGGTTGTCTATTTTTTGCGAGCAAGGGGCCCATGGCACTTCCGTCTATCATGGCTGGGGAATTCCAATGGTGCCCGGCTTTGAACAAGCCACAGCGCGCCTGACGCCTGACGGCGGGCTGGAACTCCGGGTTGGCGTTCATAGCCACGGCCAAAGCCTTGAAACGACCCTGGCACAAATCGCTTATGAAGAACTCGGCATCAGCCCCGAAAAGATCAAGGTCGTCCACGGCGACACCGCTTATACGCCCTATTCAACAGGGACCTGGGGGTCGCGCTGCATTGTCATGGCGGGTGGTGCCGTTGCGACAGCAAGTGCGGCGCTTGCGGAGCGTATTCGTAAGATCGCCGCCCATTTATTACAAGCGCAAGGCGCCCGTCTGGTATTTGAAAACGGTATGGTGCGGAGCGGAAATACGGAAATATCAATCGCCGAAATCGCAAGGACCTGGTATTTAAAACCTCAATTGCTGCCCGATGATGTCGACCCGCGCGGACTTGAAGTCACCGAAGGATACAAGACGGTCAAAGATACAGGAACCTTTTCATACGCCTGTCATGCCGTAACGGTGGATGTCGATATCGAATTGGGGCACGTCAAACTCCTTGATTACGTCATCGTGGAAGACGCCGGAACGATGATAAATCCGATGGTTGTCGACGGCCAGGTTTATGGTGGAGCGGTTCAGGGAATTGGCACGGCGTTATTTGAGGAAATGCCTTTTGATAACTCTGGCCAGCCCCTCGCATCAACACTTGCCGATTATCACCTTCCTGTCGCGGCTGATATTCCGGAAATCCGTATCTTTCATATGGAAACACCGTCTCCACTAAGCCGTTACGGACAGAAGGGCATTGGTGAAAGTGGCGCTATTGGTCCGCCTGCGGCAATTGCCAATGCGGTCAATGATGCCCTGGCGCCACTTGGCGTCGAGTTATCGGAAATTCCGATCACGCCGGAACGCGTGTTGCGCGCAATTGCCAGAATACCAGTCGAAAAGGTGTCGGCATGAAACCAGCCCCCTTTGATTACGCCGCTGCAACGTCGGTCTCAGAAACCACCGCATTGCTTTCAGATCATGCAGGAAACGCAAAGCCCGTTGCCGGCAATCAATCGCTAGGCCCAATGCTGAATTTGCGGTTGGTCCGGGCCGATCTTCTGGCCGATGTTTCGCGTATGGATGAACTCAGGGCCGTTGTGGAAACAGATGATTTCGTGCGGCTGGGTGCCGCCATCACCCATGCCGAGATTGAAGACGGTGTCGTGCCAGACCCGACAAATGGCTGGATGCGTAAGGCCGCAAGCCACATCGCTTATCGAGCGGTCCGCAACCGGGGCACCATTGGTGGCAGTCTGGCCCATGCCGACCCGGCGGCCGATTGGGTTATTGTGCTGACCGGGTTGTGTGCAACCATCTTGAGCAGGGCTCCATCCAATCCCAGGCGCATACGAATGGAAGACTTTGTAAACGGCCCCTTCTCAACTGCATTGGCTCCTGATGAACTGTTACTCGGTGTTGAAATCCCCAAACCGGGAGCCAATGCACAATGGGGCTACTGGAAGTTTACACGTCAGGTCGGTGAATTCGCCAAGGCCAGCGCCGCCGTGTTGATAGACACTGAAAACAACAAATTCCGATGTGCCGTTGGCGCTTTGGATCGCCAGCCCCTCGTGCTCGAAAATCCGCGCGCCCTGATTGATGGAAAGATGAGTCCCGAAGAGGCGTTGTTAGAGGCCTTTCCCAACCGCACGCAATCGGACCTCTCATTGCATATCGCAGCACTGCGGCGTGCGCTGGATATGGCGATTACTGGAAAGGCTGAAAACCCATGAGCCAAATGGATATATCCGTCACCATCAACGGAGAGCCTGTCAACGCGACCATTGATGCCCGAACGCATCTTGCCGATTTTCTCCGCGAAGAACGCCTTTTAACCGGCACCCATCTTGGCTGTGAACAAGGTGTGTGCGGCGCCTGCACCCTTATGGTGAACGGAAACCCCGTCCGCTCCTGCCTGACGCTGGCTGTTGCCTGTGATGGCGCAGACGTCCATACGGTGGAAGGGTTCGGGGATGATTTGTTAATGCAAAAAATCCGCGACTCCTTTAAACGTCACCATGGCCTTCAATGTGGCTTTTGTACACCGGGCATGCTGAGCACAGCCTATGACATTATCCGGCGCATTCCGAATGCCGATGCCGTACGAATTCGCCAGGAACTTTCTGGAAACCTCTGCCGCTGCAGCGGCTACGCCGGGATTGTTGCCGCCATTGTGGACGTTATAGAAGATGCTCCTCCCCTTCCATCGGTAACGCCACGCCTCAAGGGAAACCGGTCACAGACGGTGTCGAGCACATCAAAAGAGACCCCGCCAAAAACACCTCAACATCTCACCCAAACCCAGAACGAGAACCCGATAAATCTGGAAGACCTGCCAGACGGCATTACGCTCTCTAAAGCATTAACCATAGATGCAGAACCGGATGCCGTCTGGAAGATCGTTCGCGACCTGCCTTCTGTGGTTTCCTGCATTCCGGGCGCAGAGCTGACCCAGCCGTTTGAGGACAACACATTTACAGGAACATACGTTGTAACACTTGGACCTATGCGCGCGACATTCCGGGGGAACGGCGCATACCGCCTCGACGAAACAGAAAAAACGGGGCGTGTTGCTGGAAAAGGGAAAGACAGCATCAGCCGCTCAAGTGTGGAAGGCATGTTGATTTTTGAGCTTCAGCCAATAAACGAAAATCAATGCCGTCTTCTGCTCGAGATGACATATCGCCTAAAAGGCCCTCTCGCCCAGTTTGGCCGTAAAGGTCTGGTCAACGAAATCGCAGACCGCGTTCTTGCCGATGCAGCGCAGAACATGACCGCATTAGCAACTGGCCACACAGGACCTTTGGTTTCAGCGGGTTCGGTAAGTGGCCTTACATTGTTGGTGGCTGTGATTGGAGGCTGGTTCAAACGCATTTTTCGAATGTAATCATGCCTGAGATATGTTATCGAGTGGGGAATTTTTGATGAGGATGTTTTATGTCGCGTTCAACAAGAAACCTGTCGCCGTTAGAGGTTGTCGAGACCAACTGGCGCGATGGCGCTTTGCAATCCAGACCGGGTTTTTTAATCCGTCGCCTTCATCAAATTCATACCGCCTTGTTCAACGAAGAATGCAGCGCGGCCAGCATCACACCGGTCATGTATTCAATCCTGTCAACATTGTCACAATCGGGGCCGCTCGACCAAACGTCTCTTTCCTCTGCCGTCGCAATCGACAAGACCAACATGTTCGATGTCCTGGAGCGAATGCGAAAACAGGGTTATGTGCGGCGCCGCACGCCGACCGCAGACCGTCGGGTACGGCTGACCGCAATTACCGAGAAGGGCCAGCAACTTCTCGATACATGGGATGCAAATGTCGAACGCGCCCACGCGCGCACGATCGAGGACTTAACCCCGCAAGAGCAAGCCACCTTCATGAAGCTTTTAGGCAAAGTCGTGAAAGCAAAGACCGCCTAAACACCTCCCCGCCAAACTCCTCTTGCGGCGAGGTGCGGGTATGATGAAGAGTGACCTGACCCACCGCTCCTACACAAAGCTGATATCTGTCTTGCCAACGCTTGGCAAAATCCTGCCGCTTCGCGATGCCATTTCAGACCTTCCTGACAAGACGCTTTTTCATGCGGGCCCTCCTTTTGAACGCCTCAGTGATATCCCTTCTCCAATGCGCAATAGCATGGCGGCGGCAGCATTGCATGAAGGGTGGATCGGCAACCCGAAAGATATCGGCCTGGCTTTGGAATCTTCAGAACTGCATCTTATGCCTGCACAGGATATTGGGCTTGTTACCCCGCTTGCTTTTATTGTCGGTCCCAGCATCTACTGCGTTGAGGTCTATGACACCAAACGTCCCGAACAACGCAGGCTTTCGCCGCTCAATGACGGCCCTATGCCCAACGCCTTGCGGTTTGGCACATGCCGCAACACAGGGCGTGACATCCTAACCCGATTAACAAGCGAAATTGGGCCAGAACTTTCAAAACACATACGCACGGGAACGCCCCTCCTCCCGCTTCTTGATTATGGCCTTGCGAACGGTGATGATCTGCATGGTCATGTGGCTGCCGCACAGTCAAAAGTCGTATCCTTTTTTGAGGCCGGGGTTTCGGATAGCAGCGAAAGCTATTTAGAAGAGGCCAACCAGTTTGTCTTGAACATCATAATGGCAACTGCAGCATTAATGATCGGGGCAGGAGCAGGCATTTCGGGGAGCCAACTGATCGTGGCAGCAGGCGGCAACGGGGCTCAGTTTGGCTACAAAATCGCGGACGCTCCGGACACTTGGGTTGTAAAGCCAGCCAACGTCCCAATAGGCCCCAAGTTTCCTGGAAACGAAAACATCAACGCCCTTCCCGCTGTGGGTGACAGCGCCGTTATCGATGCACTGGGCTTTGGCGCGGCGTGTTTGCGATTGTGTCCAACGCTTCAAACGGCACTCACCGGGTTCGTTGACCCTTCGTTCTTTACAAAAGCAGCACACAAACCGTTTGTTGGGCCGCATCCGATGATCACCAATCAAACCATACATGTTGGCCTTGAGCTCGGCGCCTCACAAACATGCCTTGGCGTAATGCTTGGTATGGTTGGGGCCGCCGGTAGCGAAGGGCTTATCGGTCGCGGAATTGCCGACTGGCCAGGTCAATAATTGATGGGTTTCAGGGGGTCATGCAGCAATATATTCTCACCTTCGACACGCGTTTCATATTTTCGCAAACGGGGCAAAACCCACCCAGGGCCACAAGTTCCGTCAGATAAGGAAAAACGTGCAATATGCCGTGGGCAATGCAGCCAACCGTCAGCAACATGTCCTTCCGAAAGAAGAGCCGCCTGGTGTGGACAAATCCCATCAAAGGCTAAAACACCCCCATCCGCCTTAATAAGCACAATGACCTTCCCCGCAACAACGACTTCGCACAGATCAGATTCAGCTAACCGCTCAAGGGGCGCTGCAATTTGCCAATGTGTCGGAATATTCTTCATTCCTAACAATACGATAAAATATGGAAAATGCCCATGAATACGAATGAGCCCGCGGACGATTATATCAAACCAACGACCGATTTCTGGCAACAGATCATTGACGAAACCGATTCACATATTTCACATGAGCCGCCCTTCCAATATGGCTATCCAGCACAACTATCAGACGGCCGTTATCTTGTGCTTCCCCTTAGGAAACTCCCTGATGGCACAAGAGCGCTCGCCTCCCTCATTGCCAACCAAGCCAGCTTTGATGTCATCGAAGGATTATCCGAACAGATGGCAAGCCTTGCCCGCCCGATGAACGCCGACCTGATCATCGGAATGCCGACACTTGGTCTGGCATTTGCCCCAATTGTCGCGCAGAAGCTGGGCCATACACATTATGTTCCACTCGGATATTCGAGGAAGTTTTGGTATCGCGATGAACTGTCCGAAGAGGTTCACTCGATTACGACACCCGGGCAAGGAAAGCGTATTTATATTGATCCAAATATGGTTTCCAGATTAAGCGGGCGGCGTGTAATTCTGGTCGATGATGCCGTTTCAAGCGGCACAACCATGGTTTCGGTCGCGAAGCTCATATCACGGCTGGACTGTGAAATCGCCGGGATTATTGTCGCTATGCGCCAAGGTGTTCTTTGGCGCGAAACGCTCGGCACCATGGATGAAAATCTTCCGGGCCGTGTGCGCGGTGTAATCGCGGGACCTATTTTTTCACGCGTCAAAGGTGGATGGGCCCCAATTGAAGGGACACAAGACATCGATACCGATACGTAAAAATTAAAGGCCCATGTACATTTCGCGAATACGCGGGTCCTGACTGAGCGTCTCCGACATTCCAGCCATGGCAACACGTCCCGTTTCAATGACAAAACTATGTTGCGAAATTTCAAACGCGGTCAGCACATCCTGCTCTACCAATAAAATGCTCAGGCCCGTTCTGTTAATTTCCATTAAGGCCTCATTCAATCGCTCGACAAGGGCCGGTGCCAAACCAAGGGACAACTCATCAATCATCAGAAGGCGCGGTCGCGACATCAGGCCCCGCCCGATAGCGCACATTTGCTGCTCTCCGCCCGACATGGTCGTTGCATCCTGAGTCTGACGTTGCTGCAGGATCGGAAACAGATCAAACACGAATGCCAAATCTTTCTCTATTTCTGCTTTATCTTTCCGCAAATAGGCGCCAAGCAATAGGTTATCTTTTACCGACAAGCCTTTAAACAAACGTCTTCCTTCTGGGACATGAACGATACCACTCATAAGAATCTTTTCAGGCGACATGCCAACGATCTCTTTTCCATCAAAAAGGATGCTGCCGCCGCGCACGGGCAAAAGCCCTGAAATCGTTCTCAAAAGGGTTGTCTTGCCAGCGCCGTTGGAGCCAACAATACTCGCGACTTCTCCTTCCTGAACCTTCGCGGAGATATCCCAAAGTATCTGCACATCCCCATAACCCGATTGCAGGTTTGTGATTTCCAATAGGCTTTCAGCCATTCGCCAACCCTCCCTTAAATCGCTCGGCGAACTTTGCGCCCAAATAAGCTTCAATCACCCTCGGATCTTCAACAATTTCTTCCGGGCCACCTTCCGCCAAAAGCTCTCCATGATGGAGGACCAAAACTCTTTGCGATACGTTCAAAAGAACTTTCATCAAATGCTCAATAATGAGGATCGTGATACCCCGTTCGGCGATTTGATGGATTAATTTGAGCGCTCCATCAATCTCGGCGGTATT
Source organism: Rhodospirillales bacterium (assembly GCA_048262255.1). Taxonomy (GTDB): domain Bacteria; phylum Pseudomonadota; class Alphaproteobacteria; order Rhodospirillales; family Casp-alpha2; genus JABMNT01. The sequence goes on from JBLXFH010000001.1 coordinate 180,474, forward strand.
AAGGCCAGCATTCACTTCATCCAGGAGAAGTACCTTTGGACACATCGCCAGGCTTTTCGCCAGTTCAAGTCGTTTTCTGTTTGGCAGGGTCATTGATGCGGCCGGTGTATCTGAAAACTTATCGATGCCGACAAAAGCCAGTTCTTTATGAGCCAACTCTTTCGCCTCACCCACCGAACAGTCCGCGCCACCAAAAAACGCCCCGGCGGCCACATTCTCAAACACCGTCATTTGTGGAAACGGCTGCACAACCTGAAACGTTCGCGCCAAGCCTGCCTGTGCCGCCTGGTACGGCTTTTGCCGACTGACATCGTTTCCTTTGAAGAAAATGCTACCACTGCTTGGTTTATGAACTCCCGTAATCAGATTGATCAGGGTTGTTTTGCCCGCCCCATTCGGACCAATCAGGCCAACAATTTCACCTTCATTCAGTTCAAAAGAAACATCTTTCACAGCATGAATTCCACCGAAAGACTTGCTCACGTTTTCCAGTTTCAGCAATTCGGTCATGACTGGGTTCCCTTACGAAGGACAAAAAAGCGCCGATAAATTTTCTTGTAATCGAGTTTTAAAAGCCCGTTGGGCAAAAAGAAAATCAAAAGCACGATAATCCCACCCAGGATCGCCCGGTTCCATTGCAGGAAGTTGGCCCAGAAGAATTCTTCAAGAAAGACAAAACCGACCGCCCCGAGAACAGGACCGAACAGTGTCCCTGCGCCGCCAAGCAAGACCATGACCGGTACTTTTACCGTCATCAAAATTGAGAAGCTATCTGTCGGGTCTATATAGCCCACCCAGGATGCATAAACGGCCCCGACAGCCCCACAGAACAGGGCGGAGAGGACGAACGAAGCGATCTTGTATTTGGTGGTGTTCACACCAACCATATCCGCCGCATCTTCATTTTGCTGAATACACCTGAGCCCAAAACCCAGCCGCCCCTGATCTACGAGAAATGATGCAATGAAGGCGCACACCATAATGCCTAACATTACATACAGGATCAGTGATGCGACCTCGTCGGGAGAACCTTTAAGCAAGGGGACATTCAATCCATCGCCGCCTCCCGTAAAGCTGCCCCAGGACGAAATGATCAGACGCGTAAGTTCAACAATTGCGATGGAACCGATCGCAAAATAGTGGCCTTTGAGTCTGAGAATAATAATACCCAAAAATGCAGCAAACAGGCCGACAAATATCGTCGCGAATGCCCAGGCAAGCGGCATCGGTATTCCGGCACGCTGTGATAGGGCTCCTACGTAACATCCAAGACCAAAAAAGGCCGCAGTTGCGAATGACGGGTACCCCGCAAACCCGCCTATAAAATTCCATGAAATCGCCATCGCTGAAAACATCGTCATCGTGATCGCGACGCGAAGCGTGTAATTATCGGCGAATAACGGAGCGCAGAAGAGCATCAGTATCCAAACAGCAAGGAGAATAAAGCCGATCCGTTTATATGAACGCATCATTCATATCCCTTCACGCCAACAAGCCCCGTAGGCTTAACGACCAGCAGGAAGAGCATTAAAACAAAACCAATGGTGATCGCATGTTGTGGCCCCAGGATGTAACCTGAAAAGCTCTCGATAACGCCAAGTGCCAAGCCGCCAACCAATGCGCCCGGCACACTCCCAAGTCCGCCAATAACGCAAATCACAAAGGCCTTGCCCAGGAATGCACCCGTTAAATTTGTCGTCACCGGGAAAACCATGGCAAAGATAACCCCAGCGATACCCGCCATCATAGCGCCGATCCCGAAAGTAACGGCATAGATATAGTTGACTCGAATCCCCATTAATTCAGCGGCTTGCCGGTCCATTCGGACGGCAACAATCGCGCGGCCAATGCGTGACCCCCGCATAATGAGATAAAGCAATGCCGTCATCAGCAGTGCCAGGACCATCCCAAGCATGCGATCAACCGGCATCACGGTATCAAACAGAGTGATGCTGCCCAGATCCAGCGTGACACGCCGTGGCGTTGCCGTGAAATAGATGTTCATAATATTATAAAGAATCATATCCAAGCCGAAGGTCAGCGTTAACGTCGTTAATACCGGTGCTGTCACGACCTTATTGATCAGATAATACTGCAGCACGAAACCTATTCCGAACAAGGTAACGGCGATGATGGGCAGTGAAAAAATTGGATTTATTCCCAGGTAATACCAGGCGAAATACGTCAGGTATCCTCCCAGAATAATGAATGAACCATGCAACATGTTGATTACATTCAACACGCCCCAGACCAGGGAGAAACCAATCGCGACGCAGGCGTATAAGGTCCCCAACGCAATACCGTTCAATAAAATTTGTAGGACGTCCATGGCACTCTCAGAAGAAGGGAAAGGAAGTGAAGAGATCACCAATCAGGCGGCGCACGCAGCACCGCCTGATCAGCAAAGACGATATTTATTTTACCAACATCATTTTTGAATTCGCGATTCCGGCTGGATACAGAACTTTAACTTCTTCTTTCTGGACCTGAATGATCGGCATCTCACGGCCCTGATTCATTCCGTTATCACCAAAATCAATTGGACCATAGAACGTTGTGACATCGGTCGCAGCAAGTGCATCCCGTACCGCCTGTTTGTTGGTTGATCCTGCCTTTTGAACAGCATTTACCAAGACATCAACAGCTGCCGCACACGATCCATGAACGTAATCCGGATCGCTCTTGAACTTGGCCAAAAAGTCTTTGTAGAAATCCGCCGTGGATGACCAGGGGCCGATAGTATCGGTATAGGCGGTTGCGTGGTGCCACCATGTTGAGCTCGTCACACCATCCGATAAGGATCCCAAACCTTCCGTGAATTCACGATAGGCTGGCCCCGTAACCATAGTGATAATCGGTGCCTTAACGCCCAAGTCCTGGAGCTGCTTTCGCCCAAGAATAAGGTCCTGCGTGTATCCGGTCATATAAATCCAATCCGGAGCGGCAGACTTCATCGCCGATGCGGCGGCAGAATGATCAAGTGTGCCAACGGCATAAAGTTGGTCATAGACCACATCAAGTCCACCGGATTTAGCAGAATTTGAAAGGGCTGAGGCCATCGCTTTCGGGAAGACATCATCGCGTCCGTAAACAGCAACTTTCTTCAAAGACGGCATTTGCTCTTTGAAGAATGTCACCATGGATTCCGTCATCCCTGTATTGGGAGCCAACGTCCCGAACAGGTATTTGAAGCCCTGATCATAAACGGAAACAGACGATGCCACGCATGCCAGCAATGGCACCTGATATCGCTCAGCAACAGCCGCAACGATTTTGGTATGTCCCGAGCCGAAAGGCGCCAACAACACGTCCACTTTGTCATCTGTGACCAGTTTCTCAGCGAGTTGCCCGGCGCGTTTGCCATCGGTCTGATAATCATACTCGACAAATTCGACGGACATTTTCTCTCCGCCAACCTCAATACCGCCAGCTGCCTTAACTTTCTCAAGCCAAAGCTCCCAAACGGCTTGTTGTTTTTTACCTTCATCCGCCAGTCCACCCGTCAAGGCAAGTGGCGCACCAATCCGGAGAACATTATCCGCCGTGGCCCCAGAGGCTCCAAAGAACAAACAAAGACCTACTGTCGCTGCCGCCATATGCGAGCCGCGTTTAAGTTTACTCATCATCATCTAATCCCCTTTATTAAGGTGTTTCCTTACGGCTAACGCCGCTGGTTTAAAATTAGCGCTCAGGAAACAACGCAATAAACATGCCAAAGTGATATATACCATAGTTGTAGGTATTACTTTATTTTTTTAGACATGCCCGCAACTTAAAATGCATATATTTTATGCATAATTTAATTAATGCCTAATTTTTAATCTTATTATTTTTTGACAATGCCTATGGCTTCTAACAGAAATGAGGGCCCGTTCGCCTCTGGCATGAGGTTTCTCACAAGCCTGATGTTCCCCCATTTCAGGTTTTGAGACATGCCAAACACTGTTGTCAGCGGTATTGGCGCTGAACGGATCGAATTTTCGTTTTGGCCTCAATGGTGCCGCCATCATCCGGGCTTTCTCACGTTATCGTAAATTCTTATAACGGCATGCTTGAATTGAAATTGGTTTACCGGGTTTTTCAGTTGATTATCATTTCGAAATCAAAAATAGATCGATAGGAACATTTTGATGTCTGATAAAAAAACGGCCCTGGTCATCAGTGCGCATGCGGCTGACTTTGTCTGGCGCGCAGCAGGGGCAATCGCATTACACCAGGAAAGGGGATACGATGTCACGATCGCTTGTCTTTCCTATGGCGAACGCGGTGAATCTGCAAAACTGTGGAAGAATGAAGGGGTAACGCTCGAGCAAGTGAAAACAGACCGCCGCAAAGAAGCTGAAAATGCCGCCCAGGCATTGGGAGCCCATGATATTCAGTTTTTTGATTTTGGTGATTACCCGCTCGAGATTGATCGCGAAGGCAAATACAAAATTGTCGATCTGATCCGCAAGGTCCAACCGACTTTCATGATGAGCCACTCCAAATATGACCCCTACAACACCGACCACATGTATGCGACGGAAATTGCCATGGAATGTCGGATGATTGCGCAGGCCTGGGGTCATAACCCGGGCGAAAAGGTTTTGGGTGCACCACAACTTTATTTGTTTGAACCCCACCAGACCGAACAGATGAACTGGAAACCCGATGTTTTTCTCGACATAACCGATGTCTGGGACAAGAAACGCGCCGCCATTGAATGCATGCAGGGTCAAGAGCATCTCTGGGATTTCTATACGAATGTCGCGGAAAACCGGGGCAATCATTTCCGACGCAATTCCGGCGGCCAATCCGGGGGCCGCAATGCCCGCTATGCAGAAGGCTTCCAGTCTGTTTATCCCAGAACCGTGGATGAACTGTGATGCCCGTCGTCGTTCAGAATATAGAGCGGGCCGAACAACCTCTTATTGATGCCCTTGGCGCTTGCGGTGTTGCGACGGTACATGAAGCACAAGGCCGCAAGGGATTGCTCGCCTCCTACATGCGCCCCATTTATTCGGGTGTACGCCTCGCCGCATCGGCCATCACCATCTCCGCCCCACCCGGCGACAACTGGATGCTGCATGTGGCTATTGAACAGGTGAAGGAAGGTGACATTCTTGTAATGGCTCCAACATCGCCCTGTGAAGACGGATACTTTGGTGATCTGATCGCCACGTCGCTTAAGGCACACGGTGGCATGGGGCTGATTATCGACGCGGGCGTCCGTGATGTACGAGACCTGACAGAGATGCAGTGCCCCGTCTGGTCGAAAGCGATCTATGCCCAAGGCACGGTGAAAGAAACCGTCGGCTCTGTGAATATTCCGGTCGTTTGTGCCAATGCACTGGTCAATCCCGGCGATATTATTGTTGCCGATGACGATGGGGTTTGTGTGGTGCACCGCGAAGAAGCCGAGTCCGTTCTTGAAAAAGCTCAGGAGCGCGAAGCAGCAGAAATCGATAAAAGAAAAAGACTGGCGTCTGGAGAACTTGGGTTAGATATCTACAACATGCGATCCCGCCTCGAAGAAAAAGGCCTGAAGTATGTCTGAGGGCGTACCCTGTATGTGGATGCGTGGCGGCACCTCCAAGGGTGGTTATTTTCTGGCGTCCGATCTCCCCTCCGATGACGCTGAACGCGATGCGTTTCTGCTGCGGGTCATGGGTTCCCCCGATGCACGCCAGATCGACGGCATGGGCGGTGCCGATCCGCTCACATCAAAAATCGCCGTTGTCAAACCCTCGACGCGGGAAAATATCGACGTCGATTATCTATTTTTACAGGTTTATGTGGATCAGGCAATTGTCACCGATGCGCAGAATTGTGGCAACATCCTGGCTGGCGTCGGCGCTTTCGCCATCGAACGCGGCCTTGTTTTAGCGGCGCATGATGAGACCTCCGTCGCCATCCATATGGACAACACCGATCAGGTTGCCATCGCCAGGATCAAAACACCGGGTGGTGTGGTCTGTTATGAAGGTGATGCCCGCATCGATGGCGTACCCGGCACCGCCAGCCCGGTTCCGCTCACCTTTCAGGACACCGTCGGCTCCACCTGTGGTGCGCTTTTGCCGACGGGAAATACCGTCGATCTCATTAACGGTGTCGAAGTCACCTGTATCGACAACGGGATGCCATGCGTCGTCATACGGGCCAAAGACCTTGGCATGTCGGGCACAGAAACACGCGAGGAACTGGATACCAACGACACTCTGAAAGCCCAGCTCGAAGCAATTCGGCTAATCGCCGGGCCTATGATGAATCTCGGCGATGTGCAGAGCAAGTCGGTGCCCAAAATGACGTTGGTCAGTGCTCCCCGTTCTGGTGGTGCCATATCAACCCGAACCTTTATCCCGCACCGCTGTCATGCGTCTATCGGGGTACTGGGGGCCGTTAGTGTGGCGACCGCCTGCCTGCTAGAAGGCTCCCCTGCTTATGCTTTGGCCCGTATACCGGAGGGCGCGCAAAAAGAACTGATCATTGAGCACCCGATCGGCCAGACAACAATCATCGTCGAGACCGATAATGCGGGATCGGTTTTGAACGCCGCCATTCTACGCACCACGCGCAAGCTTTTTGATGGCCTTGCGTTCGGATAAAACAGGGCGCGACGCGCGTGCAAGAGACCGTAAATAAGGCGTCTTAACCCGATAAGTAATGCGGTAAAAACAGGCTAAGCGCCGGGATCAACAACAGTAAGGTGATCCTGAAAATTTCAATCGCAAAAAACGGCATGACCCCAATAAAGACTTCACTCATGCGAACACTTTTCGAAAGCGCGCTAATAATAAACACATTGAGACCCACCGGTGGCGTAATCAGTCCAAGTTCGACAACAACCAGCGCCACGATGCCAAACCAGATTTTTAAATCCTCAAACCCCATACCATAGGCGGCAGATGCAGCAACCGCGTAATCACCACCGTTGAGATCCACTAGAGCGGGCCAGAAAAACGGTAGAACCACCAAAATCATGGCGAGTGAATCCATGAAGCAGCCCAGCACAATAAGAACCACCAGCAGCAGAATGAGCATCACCCACGGATCAAGACCGCTGCTCGTGGACCAGGAGGCCATCGCCGTCGGAACGCCTGCGCGCACAAAAAAACCCTTAAGGACTTCGGCGCCAAAGAGAATGAAATAGATCATACCGCTGGTGACAGCTGTATCCAGAACAGACTCCTTGATGCCATTGAAATTTAATCCGCTTTCCGGGTCTTTAAAACGCAGCAATAGACCGTAAACCAATATAACCGTCGCACCAATTGCAGCGGCCGGGGTCGGCGTGAAAAGACCAAACCCCAAACCGAGAATAATGGAGCCAAAGATCAGAAGGACCGGAATAAGCCGAATGAGCACCGTCCGTTTTTCATCGGCGGGCATTGCCTGCGGTTCAGGCACCAGGTCCGGCTGGACGCGGACCTGAACCGCAATCACCAATATGAAAAATGCGACCGCAATGAGGCCCGGGATAATGGCCGCTTGAAACATCTGAATGATCGAGGCTTCAACAATAATCGCGTAAATGACAAGGGCAACTGATGGCGGGATAAGAATGCCCAAAGTGCCCCCGGCCGCTAACGTTCCTGTCGCCAGGCGCGGCGAGTACTTCAACCGCTTGAATTCCGGTAGCGCCACCTTGCCCATTGTCGATGCCGTTGCCAATGAAGACCCACAGACCGCGCCAAATCCGGCGCAGGCCCCAATAGCCGCCATCGCAACCCCACCCCGAAAATGCCCGACCAAAGCGTTAAGGCCTTGGAACAGATCCCGACTGAGCTTTGAATGGCTTGCCAGATGTCCCATCAAAATAAACAGGGGAACAACCGAAAGCTCATAATTTGCAACCGTCCCCCAGAGCAGGGTTTTGAATTGCATCAAATAGGGTTCAAACCGGAGATAGGGTAAGGCAAAAGATAAGACATAGTTGCCACCAACCCCGACCGCCACCATGGCAAGACCAACCGGCATGCGTAAGATCAACAGCCCGAACAGCAGTCCAAGCCCGATAATGCCAATGAATTCAGGCTCAAACATCAGGGGTATCCACCAGCAATTGAATTGTGCCCATAAACGCCCATAAAATGAGGGAAATAATACCCGGAATATAAAACGGCCATTGAGACCACCCAAGCACTGGAGACAACGCGTTATCCTGAACCGTTTCGAGCATCCCAAATACCATCCAGTAGGCGAGGAACAGAGCGACCAGAATAGTCATCACCAGCCACATCCGGTCTAAAAATCCTTGAATGCTCTGAGGCAATGCCGAAGCAAACAAATCAACAGCAAGATGCCCCCGGCGAAACTGACAATAGGGAAGAAACATCAGTGCCGCGCAGGAAATCCCCAATCGGACAAAATCCTCATATCCCGGCAAGCCGCTGACCGACTCCCCATAAAGACGTGCCACACGGTCGAGACCAAATCCGATAACGTTAATCGAGGTAACAATCATGATTAAACCGATCATAACGCCTCCGGCAAGCGCCCAGGCCTTCGTCAGATTTCCGATCAGGTTTTCGACCTTAGTCACCAAATGTTCTCCAAAATGACAGGTGGGGTTACAAAACAGCGTAACCCCACCGAAGTAGTATTTTCTGGATTAAATATTATTTTGAATATTTTGCAACGGAAGCCTTAGCCAGACCTGCAAGCGTTTCTCCAGCGATGCCTTTTTCTGCCACTTCCTTGATCCAGCGCTCTGTAACCTGATCGGCCAATTGAACAAGGGCATCCGTGTTTTTCTGGTCAAACGCCACGACAGGAGACCCCGTTTTCTTTTGCAAATTCATGCCAGGAGCTTCGATTTCATCCCACAGGGCACCGGCATCCTTCGCAATCGCCATTCCCGAATTGGCATCAATAATCGCTTTCAGATCGTCAGGAAGGCTATTGTAACGGTCCTTGTTCATAGCGAACATAAAAACCGAAGTACCGAAACGCCGATTGTTTGCTCCTGTAATGGAGCAGTTCGTCAGTTCGTGAACCTTGTATGGCGGAACAATTTCAAACGGGATCAGGGCACCATCGATGGTGCCTTTAGACAAAGCCTGAGATATCGCCGGAACTGGCATGCCAACGGGCTCAGCGCCCCAGGAATCGATCATCCAGCCGCCGGTCCGACCCGGGGTGCGGAACTTTTTGCCTTTAAGCTCTTCAATGCTACTCACGCAGCCATTTACCAAATGCAGCACGTTACCGGCGTTTGCATGGATCAGCAGCGGCTTAACATCCTTGAAATCCTGCTCAATGACCTTGAAGTTTTCCTGGATCGCCATTGTTGTCGCCAGGGCTGAATTGACGTGCACGGCGGGCAGCTCAAAAACTTCAACCAGCGGGAAAACGCCCGGCGTGTACCCCGGTAGCGTCCAGACAATATCGGCAACACCATCACGCAATTGACGGTAAAGCTCAGGCGGTTTTCCACCCAGCGTCATGGAAGGAAAAATTTCAATTTTTATCCGGCCCTTGGACTGTTCCTCAATTTTCTTTGCCCATGGTGCCAGAAACTTGGCATGCGGCGGTGCCTTCGGACTCAGGAAATGAGACATCGTCAAAGTGACTTCCTGTGCGGATGCTGTAGAGACAGCCCCGGAGACGGCCCCTGACATCACAACGGCAGCAATAGCGGCTTTAAAGATATGTGCTTTCATTCAAATTCCCCTGTTTGGTTGGCTGTGCCCTGACATAAAGCACAGCCGGCAGATGATTAAATTATTGTCGGGTGATTGTCGTTTTGTTTTTCAGGAAGGAAACAATCCGCTTCACAAATGACGCCCCCTACTCAAGCGATGAACGGATACGTTCAACTTTTCCCTGAGTAGCAGGCAATCCAAATGCAAATGCAGCCACAATCACCTTACGTTCGAAAACCTGAATAGCACCCGGTGTAATACTCATGAAATTCAATTTCGGATAATCGCTATTGATTTTTTGAATAATATAACATTTTTCACTGCTGAATTGAGAAACAGCATCAAAGGCCTATTCCGCCCAGAGCGTTAACGTGTGGAATACAAACAGATCGACCATTCAGCAACCGGTTGGCACCCGAAGCATCGGCACCATCCTTTTTCAGTTCAAAACAGCCAAAAAAATTCACCCCACCTATAGCCAAATATTATATTCTTCCCAAGGCTTTGAAATGGCCTTTAAACGCACATTGAGGAATACTGCGCGAACAATCTGCAGCTTATGCTGTAAACTGCGATACGTATATTAAGAGGATCTTCGAAATGGCCAAAATTGTAGGAGGCATTGGCGCTTCCCATTCCCCCACCATTGGCTTTGCAAAAGACACAAACAAATCTGGAGACCCGGCCTGGGCACCGATTTTCGAAGGCTTTTCGAAAGTCCAGAAATGGGTTGAGACGAAAGAAATCGATGTCCTGTTCATGATTTACAATGATCATGTCACTTCGTTTTTTTTCGATCACTATTCCGCATTCACATTGGGTGTCGATGACACCTATGTCACCGCTGATGAAGGTGGCGGTCCGCGCAATTACCCTGCCACCAAAGGGCATGCCGAACTTTCCAGACATATTGCGCAGGCTCTTGTCGCCGATGAGTTTGATATGTCTTTCTTTCAAAAGAAACCTCTCGATCATGGCTGTTTCTCTCCCTTATCGATGATCGCCCCGAATGAAGGCGGCTGGCCCGGAACCATTGTTCCCCTTCAGGTCGGTGTCTTGCAATTCCCCACCCCCAGCGCAAATCGATGCTATAAGCTTGGAAAATCGCTTCGCAAGGCGATTCAAAGCTATCCGGATGACAGTCTGAACGTGGCTATTGTCGCAACCGGCGGCCTGTCGCATCAGGTTCATGGCGAACGGTGCGGTTTCAACAATGAAGACTGGGACAACACCTTCCTCGATCTGTTGGAACGTGAGCCCCAAAAACTGGCAGATATGCGCTTGGCGGAATATGCCACGCTGGGGGGCATGGAAGGCAGCGAAGTGATCATGTGGCTGATCATGCGCGGCGCCCTTTCCGACAAGGTAAACAAAGTCCATCAAACCACCTATCTGCCGTCAATGGCCAACATTGCGACCGTCATTTATGAAGACCTGGGCGAGAACCTCTCCGAAACGGAAACAACCGCCTACAGGGAACATATGAACCACCAACTTGCCGGCGTTGAAAAACTTCAAGGCACCTACCCCTACACTCTCGAGAGAAGCCATAAGGCTTATCGGTTAAACGATTTTCTGCACCGCCTCACCACACCTGAACACAGACAAGCCTTCCTGGCCGATCCGGAGAATCTGTTCGATACGTTCGGGCTCACCGAAATCGAAAAAGAGATGGTGCGCAATAAAAAATGGATTGAAATGATCCAATATGGCGTGAGTTTTTTCATGCTTGAAAAACTGGGCGCCGTCATTGGTGTTTCAAACCCGCATATCTACGCGAGCATGCGCGGCGAAGACATGGAGACGTTCCAGAAATCACGGAAGGTCTCCATCCAGTATTCCGTCGCCGGAGGTGACAAAGCCAAGGATATCGACGCACAAAAATCGAGTTGAAACCAAACAAAAAACAGGGAAAAGAAAATTGATTCCACAAAATTGGGACAGGGAAACCGACATTGTTGTCGTTGGTTTTGGCGCAGCCGGCGTCGCAGCAGCCGTCACAGCCTATGAAATGGGCGCCGAAGTCATCCTTTTGGAAAAAGCTCCTGAAGGCCAGGAAGGGGGCAATACGCGCGTTGCCGGACAAGGATATCTGAACACCTCCTCGGCGGAAAAAGCCGCACAATATCTTAACGCCCTATGTGGCCCTTACGAAGTACCGGAGAAAATGGTGCGCGTGTGGTCGGAAGAAATGTGCCTCAACAACGACTGGGTGGCGGATCTGGGTGGCGACCCGCAGGAGCACCAACACCCACCGGTCGGTATTGAGTTTCCGGACCTGCCCGGCTCCGACTGCGTTCACAAATTTCACGACGGCCCTACATACGGTTATTCGCTGACCTGGAACCGCTTCGAGACTTTTGTCAAAGTGCGCCCGATCCCTGTGCTTTACGAAACTCCGGGCAAGACGCTCATTCAAAACAAAGAAACTGGCGAGGTGATCGGCATTGAAGCCAAACACAATGGCACCTCGATCTTTATTAAAGCCCGAAAAGCCGTTGTTTTGACCTGTGGTGGATTTGAAAACAACCAGGAAATGATCCGCAATTATCTGAGCGGTGTTCCCTATTGTTATACATCCGGCTCCCCCTATAACGAGGGCGATGGCATTACCATGGCGCTCTCCGTTGGCGCGCGCCTGTGGCATATGAATAATTTTGCCGGGCCTTCCATGGCTTTAAAGGTGCCGGAAGTCCCGACCACTTTTTCTATGCAAGCCCTTCATTTCAGCAAGATCGTGCCCGGCGGCATGGTTGTTGTCGGCCCCGACGGCAAACGCTTTACGGATGAAAAATACAAAACCCGGCACGGCAAGGTTCAAGCCAATGGCACCTGGAAAGCGCTTTCCACGCCGTGTCCCATGTACATGTTCTTTGACCAGAAAATGATGATGTCGGGTCCGCTTTATGACAAGACCCCAAGCCATGGCTGGACGCAAATCATTGAGCGCTATGGATGGAGTGAGGACAATCAAGTCGAACTCGACAAAGGCTGGATCATAAAAGCCCCAACGCTTGCCGCCCTCGCCGCGAAAACAGGTCTTGCTCCTGAGGTTTTACCGGAAACCATTGAGCAGTGGAACGCCTATGCACACGCAGGAAAAGACCCTGAATTCAACCGAACACTCATGCTCTCCCCATTTGGTGAAGGCCCGTATTATGCCGTTGAATTATCGCCTTCCATGCTGAACACCCAAGGGGGCCCGGAACGGAACGAGAAAGGCCAAATCTTGCGACCTGACGGCAGCCCAATTCCAAGGTTATACAGCGCCGGAGAGTTGGGCTCGATATATAGCTACCTCTATCAGGGAACGGGAAACATTGGTGAATGCCTGGCCTTCGGGCGCATATCGGCACGTAATGCCGTGGCTGAAGCACCCTGGAGCTGAAACCGCTTTTTCATTTATTGCGATTTAACTGAACAAGAATTTGATCCGCGGCGGACGTGTAGTCCTGTTCGCCTGCCTGAATGTCTAATGCACCGATACGTTGTTGCCATTCAACCGCTGCCTTTGACATATCACCAGACAGCCCCAGTTGTTCAACCGTCAGCGCGACTTCACGCATTTCAGCCGCCCGCCGGATTCCGTGCGTGGTCACCCGTTCCATCATATAGGCGGCACGGTGTTTCCAATCGAAACCAGGAAACGTTTTATCAAGAGATTCAAGAACCATCTGATCAACACCCGCTTTACGCCCTGACAGGACACATTCCAGGACCAGCGCTTCCAGCCCCTTGATCATCACAGACCGGATCATTTTCACGGATGATGCAAAGCCGACTTCGTCAGAGACGACTTCCGCATCCATACCAAGACATGCAAAAACCTTCCTTGACGCGGCGGCATGTCGGCCGCTGACCAGTAGCGGCACCTTGTGGCGTTTTGGGTGGACGGGCGCCATAACCGCCACATCCAGATATAAACCACCTGCCGCCTCGATAATCCTGGATGCTGCCCGTTTGGTATTCGGTGCACATGAGTTGCAATCAAGATAGAATGCACCATTGGCCAGATAAGGGGCGGCCGATTCGGCAGCGGTCAACGCCTGGTCTGCCGTAACGGTTGACATCACCATCGGGCGCTTCGACAACGCGTCTTCGAGTAAGCCAAACCCCTGCACCTTTGATGCCGAATAATCCCGATGTTTGGCGGCCCGAATAGCTTCATCAGAGCTGTTTGATTTAATGTCAAAGGCACTTATATCCAGATGGTGGGTTTCCGACCATCCCTTGACAAAGGCCGATGCCGCCTCGCCAAAACCGATAAAAGCCAATTTCCGGCTTTCTTCATATTCACTTTTCATCGGGCTCATATGCGCCTCCTTTGTCTTTTCCGATCAACCGGCACACCGTTTATCTGCTGCCTGTCTTTCATACCATTCCAGGCTCAAGGGGCTCCCTCATTTCACGCACTGTCTATTCAAAAACCGTATAGAAAGACCTTTTCTTCAGCTAACATCATTGCCAAGCGATCCTGCGACTTCGCGTAACAATCGCAGAAAGTCGGATTGAGTTGCTGTCGGTCGCCAGCCTGTTCGAACGGTAATCCCGATATCCCGTTGTGTTCCCGGTATCTTCACAGGCAATTTTTTCAACAACCCTAATTGTTCTTCATGAAAAATCTGATGCGATGAAATCAGGGTCAACCGGTCGCTTTCAAGCAGCAACCCACGGATCAGCATCAGCGAACTGGATTCAATAATATTCACCGGTTCATTTGCTGATTTGGCAAACATCGAATCAAAAGCCGTACGCGTAGGTATCCCTGCGCGCGGGACTGCCCAGGGATAGGAGAGCAGATCTTTTTTGGTTATTTTTTCCTTCCGGGTCAGCGGATGATCGGCCCTTGCAACAATCGCCAAAGGCGCATTGAACAGGGGTTCCTGCACCACGTCCTTGATGGGCAGCGGGTCGCGCAAGGCTCCGATCAACAGATCAAGCTCGCCATGCCGTAACCCGCGCAACAGGTCATTATAGGGGCCATCCACCACACTGATTTTAACAAGGGGCTTTTCTGCATTCAATTTGTTGATGGCCAAAGGCAACACATATGTTCGGGCCAAAGGCAAAGATCCAATATTGATATGCCCGACATCCCGGCCCATCCATTCTTCAATCTCGGTATATCCCTGGCTTAATTCGGAAAACGCCAGTTTGGTTTGTTGGGCCAATGCCAGCGCAGAACGTGTCAATTCGATCCCTTCGCTGGTTTTCCGGAACAACTCGACACCGGACAGCCGCTCCAGATCACGTGCAGCGCGATGTATGGAAGGCTGTGAAATACCCACGGACCTTGCCGCCAGACTGAAATTTCCGGCATCCATCATCGCTGACAGCGCGCGCAGTTGCACTGATGTCAACCGCTTGTCAAAATCCACAAAACCGCGCGACCCGTTTTTTGGCCCCAGTCGCAGGGCTTCTTTTACGCCAAATTTGATATGATCAAACATCCGTTCCACACGCACCTTGAACAGTTCCCCGGCTTGCGTTGTATAGACCCCTTCCGTGCGGCGATTGAATAAAGGTACACCCAGTTGAGCCTCCAGCTTAGCGATCGCCTGAGTGATTGCCGGCTGGGACAAATGGACATGGTCCGAAGCGGCGGATATCCGCTGCTTTTCGGCCACGGCAAGGAATGCACGCAGATGCCTTAAATTGGGAATATCCAAACTCAAACGAATCCTCCTGCGCACCTGTATCTGCAATTTTGCCTATAGATAAATCTTATGGGAAGACGTGGCAATTGAAATAGGGGCTTCCGGTATTTGGAGAGACAATAGTCGGCAAAATAAAAAGCTCGCAATCAACGAGTCAAAACCGAGGCGAATTCACGTTGCAGTTAACCGGGAGATAGATTTATGAGAAACACGTTAAGAATTACCGGCATCGGCCTGGCCGTAGCCACTTTAATCGGATTTGGGATTCAGCCTTCTCAGACAAAAGCCGCGGATTTAAAAGGCGAAAAGATTTCGTGGATGATTCCGTTTGGCGAAGGTGGCGGTTCGGGGCGCTGGGCGCGCTTTATGGGGCCACTTATGGAAAAGCATCTGGGTGCGACCATCCAGTTAAAGTTTGTTCCCGGCGGCGGCTCTACAAAAGGTGCCAACCTTTATGCGTCGCGGGCCCGGGCTAACGGTCTGGAGTTGTTCGGCACCTCTGGTTCAACACAGTTTCCCTTTTTACTGGGCGACAAGCGGGTTAAATATGATTACGCCGATTGGCGACCGATTTTGGCCTATGCAACAGGTGGCGTTGTCTATATCAGTCCGAAACTCGGGGTAAAAACAGCAGCAGAACTCGTCGCGAAGAACCCGGAAATGAAATATGGTTCTCAAGGGGCCACATCGCTGGACCTGGTACCGCTTCTGGCTTTTGAAATGCTGGGCATGAAAGTGAAGCCGGTATTTGGCATGAAAGGACGGGCTGCGGGTCGTAAATCCTTTATGACCGGAGAAACAGAGATCGATTACCAGACATCGGCTGCCTATCTCTCTAAAGTGACTCCGCTTGTCAAAGACGGAACAGCCATTCCAATCATGAGCTGGGGCGCATTGGACAATAAAGGCAATCTGGTTCGCGACCCCAATTTCCCGGAACTTCCGCATTTCGCTGAAGTTTATGAAATGGTCAAAGGCATGAAACCCTCTGGTCCCTCATTTGATGCCTGGAAGGCCTTTTTTGTTGCCGGCTTCCCGGCGCAAAAGTTTGTTGTTGTCCCGAAAGACACCCCTGAAGACGTGGTAAAAATCTATCAGGACGCGATGAACAAGCTGTTCGAAGATCCCGAATATGTGGTCAATAAAGACAAGCAGATTGGCCAGTATCCCCAGGTTACGGGAGAAGAGGCGGAACTGCGCTTCAAATCGGCAACCTATGTACCGCCTGAAGCCAAACAATGGGTGCGCGACTGGTTAACGAATTCCTATAACGTCAAGTTTTAAGCTCCCTATATTAGGCGGCGAAGCGATTTCGCCGCCTATATTTTTGCTCTATTCAAATACGAGGCCCAGCCATTTTTGACGCTCTGATCCAAGCTTTTTCAATCTTACTGACCGTACAACATCTGTCGTTCATGACAGTTGGGGTTCTGCTTGGTCTATTGGTAGGTATCTTCCCAGGCCTTGGCGGTATTGTCGGACTTTCCCTGCTCATTCCATTTTTGCATGGCATGGACCCTGTTTCGGCACTCGCCATGCTGGTCGGGCTGATTGCCGTCATTCCGACCTCCGATACCTTTACGTCCGTTCTCATGGGAATACCCGGTTCCAGTTCATCTCAGGCAACGGTGCTCGACGGCTTTCCGCTGGCAAAAAACGGAGAAGCGGCCCGTGCGCTGGGCGCGGCTTTTTCTGCTTCGCTATTCGGAGGATTGTTCGGCGCCTTCATTCTGACTTTTTTTGTTCTGGTCGCAAAACCGATTATCCTGTTTTTCACATCAGCCGAATTGTTCATGCTATCGGTTTTTGGCCTGTCGATGGTCGGCGTTTTATCTGGTCTGAGCCTGTGGAAAGGTGTCGCCTCCTGCGGTCTAGGACTGGTTCTCGGCAGCATCGGCGGCGCACCAGCGACAGGCGAATGGCGGATGACCTTCGATATTGGTTATCTCGATGATGGCATACCGCTTGTTGTCGTCGCACTCAGTGTTTTTGCCTTTCCCGAGATTATCGATCTTTTACGCCGATCAGGAGCCATTTCCAAAGGCGCTCTATTGGGCCACGGATGGCTTCAAGGTCTGAAAGATATGCTTCGCCATCGCTGGTTATGTCTGCGTTGCGCCGGTATCGGCACCCTGATTGGTGCCATCCCCGGGCTTGGCGGCGCTGTCGTTGACTGGATCGCCTACGGGCATGTGGTGCAAACATCGAAAGACAAATCACACTTTGGCTCCGGTGATATACGCGGCGTTTTGGCTCCGGAATCGGCAAACAACGCGAAAGAAGGCGGAGGCCTAATCCCGACCCTTCTGTTCGGTATCCCCGGCAGCGGGTCCATGGCTGTCTTTATTGGTGGCCTGACCCTGATCGGTCTTGAGCCCGGGCCGCAGCTTTTAACCCGCGAACTGCCCACAACTTATACCATTGTCTGGACGCTGGCTTTTGCCAATGTCGTCGGTGCCGGCGCCTGCCTGCTGCTGTCCCCGGTCATCGCCCGGATCACGACAATCCGATATCACCTACTCGCGCCCTTTATGCTTATGGTGATTTCTTTTGCCGCCTTTCAGGCAAGCCGCGATTTAATGGACTTCACCTTCCTGATCGTCATTGGTCTGCTGGGTGTCGGCATGAAACGTTTCGGCTGGTCGCGGCCCGCCCTGTTGATCGGTTTTGTTCTGGCTGATCAGGTTGAGGTTTATCTGTATCAGGCCATTCAGTTTTACGAATGGGAAATGCTCAGCCGACCTGGCGTTATCGCCATTGGCGTGATCATTGTTGTGTCCGTTATTTTGGGTGCACGTAACAAACCGCAGGCGAAGGACAGCCAACACCTATCTGTTTTTCAGTTTTCCGACCTGAAACCCCAACTCCTATTCTCGGGTTTTGTCGTCACAATATTTATTTATGCCCTGTACGATTCAACAAAACACAGCACTCTGGGCGCAGTCTTCCCAATGACAGTCAGCGCGATCATGTGCTTCGCTGGCTTGTTTGTATTTTTCGGTGTTTGGCGCAGCGCTGGCCAGAAAAGTACCTACGGATACGACGAGGAACATCACGATGTAAACGAACACAACAGGCCACAAAAAGGGATTTGGTATTTTCTTATCTGGATGCTCAGCTTGCTTGGGCTGACCGCGCTCACAGGTTTCTTCATCGCATTGAATATCTTTTTTATTGCCTTTTTGAAGTATGAAGCCAAAGCCTCATGGGCGCGAACCGTGATGCTGACGCTTCTCGCTGATGCGATCCTCATATTCCTGTCGTGGCTGATGACGCTCGATCTCCCCTGGGGGCTGCTTCAACACCATTACATAGATTTGCCCTGGCCGATTGGCTCCATTTAGAGGTTTCAATAAGCCGTCACATCGCTTCACCTGCATTTCGTGCCAAGGACAGGACTCTCTTGTCTTTTCTGTTAAGTTCGGAGCAGTATCACGGCCAGAAAATCGAATGGGGAGATTCCAGGAGTGGCCAAAGCAACGCGGACACGCAATCCTGAACTGACGCGCGCGGCCCTGCTGGATGCTGCGGCAAACGAGTTTGCACAATACGGATTTGACGGCGCGCGGGTTGAGCGCATTGTCAACACGGCCGGGTGCAACATGCGGATGCTTTATCATTACTTCCAGAGCAAGGAGAATCTGTATCTTGAGGTTCTCGAAACCGTCTATAGCGACATTCGCCAGCGCGAACGCGGCCTTGATCTGGAATCCCTGCCACCACTTGAAGCCATTCTGCAGTTGACCCACTTCACCTGGGATCATATCGCCGCAAACCGGTTGTTTATTGATATCGGTCGAAACGAAAATCTTGTCGGCGGCCGCTTTATCAAAAACTCCAAAGCCATATCGGAAATGTCATCACCTTTGATCAGACAAATTGATGAGGCCGTTGAGCGCGGCCTGCAAACCGGCGTGTTCCAGCACAAGGTCGACGCCCTGCAACTCTATATATCCATTGTCGCATTGAGCGCCCATCATCTTACCAATGTACATACCCTGTCCGCCGTTTTCCGCACCGACCTCAGCAGTCCCGAATGGCTGGATGCCCGGCGCTCCCATGTGGAAGTCATGGTGTTGCGGCTGCTGGGCGTTCAGGAAAAATCAACGTCCTGAGTTGTCAGGAAGGCGCATTCCCTGTAAGTAAGCAGATGATTACATACAAGGAGTTCTGTTGTGGCATCCATAGAAAAACGTCTTGAAGATCTGGGCCTGCATCTGCCGGACCGCTGTACACCCCGCGGCAATTTTCTGCCCTATGACCGGGAAGGTACGCTGGTGTTTCTAGCCGGGCAAATCTGCGAATGGAATGGCGAAGTGCCCTATACTGGAGCTGTCGTCACGCCGGATCAGTCTGTTCCCGAGGGCATGACGGTACAGGACCTGGAATCCGGGCGGAAAGCGGCTGAGATCTGCGCCCTCAATCTCTTGTTTCATCTCAAGGCGGCCTGTGATGGAGATTTCGGACGCGTCCGGTCCATCATCCGCGTCGGTGGGTTTGTGAACTGCCTGTCCGGGTTCGATCAGTCTCCAGCGGTATTGAACGGTGCGTCCGATGTACTCATCTCTGTTTTTGGAGACTCCGGACGTCATGCGCGAACGGCCGTCGGCGTTTCCGGTCTGCCGGCCAACGCCTCGGTCGAGGTCGATGCGGTTGTTGCTCTCAAACCCTGACTTATGACGGCGGCAGGGGTTTAGTCAGGGTCGGGAGGACGCCCGCCAGTTGCGTGGCTGTGTTGACCAGAAACCGGTCGCGCCCCGGTTGCGCCGCCAGTAGAATTCCAAGCGGCAGACCTTCCGGGTTCTGGCCCGCCGGAAGCGAGACCAAAGGACCGGCCATGGATGTCCATGGCGTCAGATAAGACTGGTCTCCGGTTGTGTTCAGGCCTTTTGGCGCTGCACCTGGCACAGGGTAAGCCAGCAACAGATCAAACGCAGAAAACCCCTCCCAAAATCGGTTTTGTACCTCTTCGATCCGCGTCATGGCCTGATCGCGTAGATCGCTCGTAATTTCAGCACCTTGTAACAGGCTGGCCCGAAACAGCTTCTGCAGCAAAAGTTCTCTGGCACTGACCACAGGGCCGAGATTGCGCGCCATGTCATGTAACATGACCGTCCGGTGATCCGTGATAACATCCGTGAAGGAAACGGGCGTTTCGATATCGTCGACACGATGCCCCAGGTTTCGGAACAGGTTTGAAACCTGCCCCATCATGTCGCGCATTTCCGCATCCGGTGTTTGTTCCGGCACATGAACAAGGCCGATCTTTAGCGCCGACGCAGATATCTCCCCTTCGGAAACAGGAATGTGAAAATAATCGGCCAATACATCAAAGACCCGGCCAAGCCAGGCCGGTGACTGGGCAATCACACCAATGGCATCAAAACTGTGCGACAAGGGCGCCATGCCCGTTTGCGGCAGAACGCCCAACCCCGGCTTGTAAGACAATGCGCCACAATAGGTCGCAGGCCGACAGAGCGACCCCGCCGTTTGGGTGCCCAATGCAAAGGGAACCACTTGCGCCCCGACGACAGCACCAGA
The DNA here is from genome assembly GCA_048262255.1 of Rhodospirillales bacterium. Lineage (GTDB taxonomy): Bacteria > Pseudomonadota > Alphaproteobacteria > Rhodospirillales > Casp-alpha2 > JABMNT01. The sequence continues at coordinate 201,295 of JBLXFH010000001.1, forward strand.
GCCACTGCTGGACCCGCCGGGGCTGTGCGCCAGACCATAGGGGTTGCGAGTCGTTGTCGGATCGATGAAGGCGAACTCGGTGCTTCGGGTCTTGCCAACAGGGATTGCCTCTTTGGCGCGGAGCGCGGCAACCACCGGCGCGTCCTTTTCTGCGGCCACAGCATCGGCAAAAGCGTTGCTGCCAAATCGCGTCGGTTGCCCGGCCACATCAATCACATCCTTGACGCCAAAAGGCACGCCGGCAAGCGGCCCATCAATAGAGCTTTCAGAAATCGCAATGCGCTCTGCAGGTTCGTTATGCGCCCAGGCATCCAAAGCCGGCTCCCAGCGCTTTCGGGCAGAAAAGTAACAATCAAGATCGAATGCATCCGACGGGTCTGACATTCCAAATGGGTCCTTATCTTTATGGGCGCCTTATCAAAGTGCCCCTTTGACGTTTCTGTAAACTTGGCATGCTTCTAGCAAGTAAGTAATAAATTACTTATTTATTGACCACTTGCAAGCCTTTTTGAGTATTAATGCCCAATAAATAATCATGATATCTACCAACAGCCTATTTTTTAGGCATAATATAGGAAGGAGAATGAGATGTTTAACGTTACACGGAATGTATTAAGGTCGTCACCTATGGAAAATTCTGTTATCAGCAAAACAAAAACCCTCTGCGCTGCCATGCTTGCCGCTGCTACGGTATTTACCGCCGCGACAACGGCTGAAACGGCAAAAGCAGCGGAACTCAAACTGCTGTCGAGCTTCAACACCTCGCAAAAACCGACCTACGCCGTTCTCGAACAGTATATAAAGAACGTCACGGCAATCGGTGGCGATACGGTAACCTTCAAAATCAGTGGCCCCGAGGTCGTGCCGATTTTCGAACAATTGCAACCGGTTTCATCCGGTGTCTTTGATGTGCTTTACACGCATCCGGTGTTTCACGCTGGCGATGGCGGCCTTGCCTTGACGGTGGACGCCATTGACGTTGACCCCATTGCCCGGCGTTCATCCGGCGTTTGGGATTATGTTGATAACTTCTATCAGGAAAAACACGGCCTGAAGATGGTCGCCATGATGTCTGTTAGCATGTACGGATATCACCTGTTCACCAAAGAACCCCTTTCGGCAGCGGGCGATTTGAGCGGTCGCAAAGTCCGGGGGACGCCGACCTATCATGGCGTCATCCGTGCTCTCGGTGCCGAACCCGTGGTCCTGCCGGGCTCGCAGATTTATTCGGCCCTGCAAAAAGGAATTGTTGACGGCGCTGGCTGGCCCGCTGCCGGCATGGTCTCGATGAAGCATTACGAAGTCGCCAACTTCCGTCTGCGTCCGACGTTCGGGGCTGCCACGCAGCCGGTTCTGGTCAACCTGAAAAAATGGAACAGCCTTACGGATAAAGAAAAATCCGTCCTGCTGGAAGCTGGCAAGATTACCGAACTGGAGATGCCTTGGATCGGCAATCAAATCCAGGCCGAGGAAGATACAAAGCTTGATGGTCTTGGTGTTAAAGTCGAGCAACTGTCTGCGGAAACGGCAGAAAAAGTCCAATCGGCTTTTGTAACCAGTATCTGGGAACTGGGAACCGGTTGTTGCGGTGATGCGTCCAAGGAATTGCGCGCCATCGCTCTCAAGGCCGGATTGACGGAGTAACCTATGAACGCGTGTAATACCATGCGGCCGCCGGCCCGGTTAAGTCGATGACGCCGTCTGTATTGCCATTCATGTCGGTGGCGCTCAGGACCCTCGAGTGCCTGCGCGCCACCGGTTACAACATTTCAAGGCTTGCTCTGGGCGTAATGGTTGTCACCTACAGTTTTGAGGTGATTTGCCGCTATCTGTTCAACGCGCCGACATCCTGGTCGGCGGATCTTGTTTCCTATCTTTTGTGTATCATCGTTTTCACAATGCTGCCTTATGTGACTGCCAGCGGCAGTCAGGTCGCAGTTACCGTTCTGGTCGACATGCTCTCCGAGAGCAGACGACAAGCCGTTATGCGTCTTATTTATATCATTGGTTTCATTGCCTGCGCGGCCATGGCCTATTTCGCCGGCGGCGAAACCCTCAGGCAAATTCTTCGAAACATACAGATGCTGTCCATCAATCCGGTCCCGAAGTGGTGGATATCGATCTGGATCGGTATCGGTTTTGCGCTTTCAGCCCTGGAGTTCCTTCGCATGGCGTTCACGGTGAGGCGCGCGGAAATGACGCCTCCCCCTTCTGAGTTAATGGAGTAATCGCCATGGAATGGTGGGAGACACTGTTGCTTGCAGGCGGTCTTCTGCTTGCCCTGTTCTTTTCCGGAATGCCGATCTTTTTGGCATTCCTTGTTATTAACGTTGGCGGCGTCATCGTCTTTCTCGGCCCCAATGCTTTCGGCATGGTGGTTAATTCCGTTTTCGACACCACAACAACCGCCACGCTGACGGCAATTCCGCTTTTCGTTTTGATGGGAGAAATCCTTTTCCGATCCGGATCGACAACCGTCCTGTTCGACGCGGTCGACAGCCTGATCGGCAAAGTGCGCGGAAGACAGTACATTCTCGCGATGTCTCTGGCGACAATCTTTGGTGCTCTTTCAGGCTCCAATATGGCAGTTGCGGCAATGATGGGCCGCTCTGTCTATCCGGATATGGCAAAGCGTGGTTACGACTCCAAACTATCGATCGGAGTTATTCTCGCCGGCGCCAGTCTGGCACCGATTATTCCGCCGAGCGTGCTTGCCATCATCATCGCAACCCTCGCCAACGTCTCTGTCGCGGGCCTTCTGGTGGCGGGCATCCTGCCAGGATTGATGATCTCAATTCTGTGCCTCAGTTATGCGCTCATTCGCTGCGCATTCAATCCGGTATTGGCCCCGAGCGCACATCTGGACGATCCGGCGAACCCGGATTCCGAAGGCGCTGCCAAACATCTGTTAAAATGCACACCTTTTTTGGTCATTATCGTTTCTGTCATGGGCTTCATCCTGACCGGCGTCGCAACGCCTTCCGAATCGGCGGCAACCGGTGTCGTTGGGTCGCTCATCACAGCCGCCATTTTCAAAAAACTGTCCATCAAAATGATCTGGGAAAGCCTCGGGCAAGCCGCCTGTATGGCCAGCATGATTTTGATCATCATGGCTTCCTCGACCATGTTCAGTCAGTTGCTGGCCTTCAGCGGCGCCACTGGTGCCTTGGCCTCACTGGTTCTGGAGTCCCAACTGTCACCTGGCCTCATTCTGTTGATGATGATGGCAATGGTTTTTTTGTTCTGCATGTTTATTGACCAGGTGGCGCTGATGCTGGTCGTCATCCCGATTTATCTACCGGTTGTCGAAGCTCTGCAATTCGATCCCATCTGGTTCTGGCTGATGATGTTGCTGAATGTTGTCATCGGCGGCATAACACCGCCGTTCGGGTATGCCATGTTCGCTTTCAAAGGTGTTGTGCCGGATGTTGAACTGCGCGATATTTTCCGTGCAATTTTTCCGATCGTCGGCCTGTTTATTTTATCTATGCTGATCGTCTATTTGATCCCGTCTATCGCCACTACCCTGCCCGGCCTGCTATAAAAATTTTCCAGCACCCATGAGATGGCCGCTTCCGGTAGAGCTCACACAAACATCTTGCGCAAACGTTGGGAAATCACATCGAGGATGGAGACCGACAGAATGATAATGATCATCACGGCGGCGGTTTCCGCATAATAGAAACCACGAATAGCTTCCCAAAGGACCATACCAATGCCACCTGCACCGACAATGCCCAAAACCGTCGCCGAACGCACGTTGGATTCGAACCGGTACAGGGAATAGGAAATCCATAACGGCATGACTTGTGGGATAATACCGAATATCGCTTCGTGCAGGGCCATGCCGCCAGTCGCGCGAATACCCTCCACGGGACGCGGGTCGATGGCTTCCACGGCTTCCGAAAAGAGTTTCGCCAGAATACCGGTTGTATGTATCCAAAGTGCCAGTACCCCGGCAAACGGGCCCAGTCCAACGGCGACAACAAACAACATCGCAAAAACCATTTCATTGATGGCGCGACAGGCGTCCATCAGGCGACGGACCGGCTGGTTGATCCACCAGGGTGCCACATTCTCCGCCGACAACAAACCAAACGGTACCGCGCAAATGACAGACAACGCGGTACCCCAGACGGCGATCTGGAAAGTGATCAGCATTTCCCGCAGATACATTTCCCATTCCAGGAAATTGGGCGGAAAGAAACTGGCCGCATAGGTCGCCATATTGGCGGAATCGTCAATCAGGTCCATGGGGCGCATATCGGCACCTTTCCAGGAGCCGGCGAGAATAACAAAAACGACTCCCCATCCCAGCAGGCTGAGCGTTGAGCGTTTTAAATCACGAGGCGGTAGGGAAACAGGTTGGAGGCGGGATGGGGCAAGGGTGTTCATGAAACGGGTTCCCATATGTCTGGAAAAGACCAAAGAGCGTGACGAATAACAGAAGGGCGGCGTCTTCCGGTATAGAAGAAAACGCCGCCCCTATTGGATCGGTTCTGTTATTTGCCGATGTTGGCGCTAAGCACTTCGAGCGTCGCCAACTGCGTGTCAATGTCTTTGACCGTTGCGGATTTTTCCGCTGCTGACATTTTATCGCTGTTTTCGGCTTTCAGTTTGTCCTTAAACAAAGCCAGCTGACGGATCGGGTAAAGCTGGGCGTTTGATGAGTCGACAAATGGCGCCATTTGCATGCCCTTCAGGATTTCCTGCGCCTTTTCGTTTTCGGCTTTAGTTCCGGTCCGTCCGTAAGACAGGAAGAAGCCTTTGATGTTGGCTTTCATGTCTTGTGATAGATCTTTGCGATAGGTGATCGGATCAGACGGGATCAACGGAGATGTCCAGACGACTTTTACGTTTTTCGCCATGTCCGGGACTTTTTGATTGGAGCGCTCGACCTGCTCGGAATTGTTGGCGGCCGCGTCCACCTGCTTGTTGGCTGTCGCCATGAAGTTGGTTTCATGGTTGGCGTTGCGGACCGTCTTGAAGCAGTTTTTCGGGTCAACGCCGTTCATGGCGAAGACATAGTAGCTGGGGACCAGGAAGCCGGAGGTGGAGTTTGGATCACCGATTCCAAAGTTCAGGCTCTTGTCGCATTTCAGCAGATCATCAAGGCTGTTAATGCTCTTGTTGTCTTTATGCGTAATGATGTGGGAATAATACCCTTTGGTGCCATCGTGACGTACGGTTTGCACAAACACTTCAGCACCCGCCCGGTCGACGGCTTCCATGGCGGACTTGTTACCATACCAGGCCACATGAACCTTACCAAAACGCATGCCTTCAATGATACCGGCATAATCCGGCGCGAAGAACGGTTTCACTTCCATCCCGGTTGCGGCTTCCATGTCTTTCAGGAACGGCAACCACTGCTCTTTCAGATTGGCTGTCGATTCCGTGGAAATAATACCAAAATTGATTTCTTTGGGATCGCCTTCCAATGGTTTGAAGTCGGCATTTGCAATGGTTGCGGTCAATGCAACCGCAGCAACGGCGGCCGTTGTCATGAATTTACGAAACATATTAGGGAACTCCTTAGGTTTTCAGGTTAACAGATTTAGTCGAATAATGACTTTCCGCTGTCGTCAAACAGCGGCGAGTACGGGCGTCTCAACCAAACGGCCCTGTTGTTGGTTTTTGGATTTTGTATCGAAACGGACCGGACCTTTGGGCGTCTGTGGCAGCAGCAACTCGTCGCTGTCACTGCCGTAAAGCTCTTTCAGGAGCGCCGGCGTCAAATCAACGCTGGGTCCGTCAAAAACCACAACGCCCTGATTAAGGGCAATTGTTCGGGGGCAATAGCGGATGGCGTAATCCACCTGATGCAGGGAAACGACAACGGTCATCCCGTCTTCATGGTTTACACGGCTCAGATGGTCCATGACCTTGCGCGAGGCTTCCGGATCAAGTGAGGCAATGGGCTCATCAGCCAAAATAACCTGAGCATGCTGGACCAGAGCGCGGGCGATGGCGGCGCGCTGCTGCTGCCCGCCAGAAAGCGTTGATGCCCGCTGCGTTGCATAGTCGGCCAGGCCAACGCGCTGCAAAGCTTGCATCGCCAATTGCTTCTCCTGGCGTGTGAACAGGCCGAGAACCCCACGCCATGTGGGGATGCTGCCGAGAAACCCGACGAGAACGTTGGTCAGCAGCGACAAGCGCTCGACCAAATTAAACTGCTGGAAAACAACGCCGACCCGGGCGCGGGTTTTGCGGATGGAGCCGGAGACCCGACCGCCCTCCTGTACAGCATTGCCAAATACGGTGACGGACCCCATTCCTTTATCGGCTAAAGTCAGGCCGATCATGTGGCGGATCAACGTTGATTTTCCCGATCCGGAAGCACCGATCAATGCAACCATCTCCCCTTTGCCAACTTGCAGACTAATTCCGTCCAGCGCTTTGCGTCGGTTTTTCCCGGTGCCAAACGTTTTGGTCAGGTTCTTGATTGCGATTGCGGTCATTCACAGGCTCCTTTTAAATTACCTGGCTATCATTGTTCAAGTTCATGACAGCGGCTTTTCATCTTCGTGACGGTTTTATGAAAACGATAAACAGATCAACAACTTAGTGATTTGTCGAGTGGGCACACGACAGATCTCCAGCAGGTCGCGGCAAGCCGGGCGCGTCAGAATATTTTTCAACGAATTGTTCGGCACTCAGGGCACGCAAGTCTGCAAGGGCGGCTTTCAGTTGTGGGCGGGGCCAATCCCACCAGGCGATGTCTAGAAGTCCCTTCTGAACAGTTTTCGAAAACCGGGGCCGCAGAGGTCGGGCCGGGACACCGGTGACGATGGTAAAGGGAGCAACGTCCTTCGTAACCACGGCACTAGCCGCGACGACCGCGCCCGTGCCAATTTCAACCCCCGGCAGAATCACGGCACCATGTCCGATCCAGACGTCGCCGCCCAAGGTTACTTTTTGCGATCTTCGCCAGTCAAAAAAGGCGGTGTCATCATCCCCCATTCCGAATTGACGGCTTCTGTAGGTAAAGTGATGCAGGGCGGCGCGCTCCAACGGATGATTGCCCGGGTTGATGCGGGAATAAGCCGCAATGGAGCAATATCGCCCGATTTCCGTATAGATAATTTCCGAATCGTGGACCACATAGGAACCTTCTCCCATCACCGTCTCTGTGAGAGAAACGCGCGCACCGACCTCCGTCCAGGCACCCAACGACGTATCAACGAGAGTTGCCGTGGGGTGAACGGTCGGTTTCTCACTCAGCATTTTTTCGGGTTCCGGCAGACTTACGACTTGGGATACTGCAGGCATCACATATGACCTCTGGTTTATTGATGAGAAAGTACCGAATCCCAACACCGATCGATAAACATCTTTAAAGAACGCGTAGTCCGGCGTTCCAGACGGAACGGACAATGGGCATATGCTGGCTCATATGGACCCGAACCAGATCCGCCCGATGCGCAGGTGCTATCCGTCCGCGATCATTCATACCGACCATGCGCGCCGGATTGATCGACACGGTGGCAATCGCTTCCGGCAATGTCATCCCGTGCCGGTCATGCAGAAGAAAGGCCCCTTCGATCATACTGATCGGTACATAGTCTGACGCCAACCCGTCGAGCAGTCCTGCCTCCGCTAAAGTCCCGGCGGCCACATTACCGGAATGAGACCCGCCCTTGACCACATTGGGCGCACCCATGACCGTCATCATGCCGTTCGCCTTTGCGGCAACTGCGGCTTCCAGGGTGCAGGGAAATTCCGAGATCACGATACCGTCGGCGGTGGCTTCGTTTATATGCTGCGGGGTTGTATCATCGTGGCTGGCGACGGGGAGATTGCGGCTTTGGCATTGCGCCATGACGTCGCGGCGGTTTTTGGCCGCAAACTTTTCCTGATCGTCACGCCGGCTGCGGATCATCTCATCGAGATCTTCCGCTGAATATTTACGGCTGTTGAACTGCCGCCATTTGGCGATATCACGCCATTGCCGCTGACCCGGTGTGTGATCCATGACCGACAACAATTGCACCATAGGATTTTCAATATGTGCCGCCAGCAACACTGGCAGCGTCTCGGAACCCAATTCGCAGCGTAAATGCAGGTAGTGATCGGACAACAGAAGCCCTTCGTTGCGGGCCACCTTGAGGGCCTCAATGGCGGTGTTCAGCGCCGCCGCACGGGCCACGTCCTTGGCATTTACTGCCCCCGCCACATAAAGCGAATCAAACACCGTCGTAATCCCGGCGCTCGCCAACTGGCGGTCATGACAGATCAGCGCGGCAAGTGCAGGCCACGCCACGCCGGGGCGCGGTTCAATATGTTTTTCAAGATTATCCGTATGGATATCAATCAGGCCGGGGATCAGCAAATCGCCCTGCAGGTCGACCACGCCTTGTCCCGAAGCGACCCCTTCCCGAACTTCGGCAATCTGCCCGTCGCTTATAACAACGGTCCCGGTAAAGGTTTCGTCCTCAGTGACAAGAGTTCCGTTGGTGAGTACCCACTCGGTATCTTCAAAAGGTTTCAGCGGTGTTTGTTTCGGATTCGGATCGTCAAGCATGGGTGGGTTCCAGTTCAATTCATCTGTAGCCTCACCCTATTTTTCATATGTTACAAAATTCAGTCGGTCCCGTGACAGTCTTTGGAAACAAACCCACAACTTGCAGATTTGTTGGCAAAGTTCATGAAAGTTTCACGCCACTGTCTTCGCAGACTCCCGATTAGACTTTAGCCTGTATCCACTGCAAGAAGAGGGCATGAAGATGGGGTTGTGTAACAGGTGTTTCTGCTCAGGGTTCGAAAACCAATTGCACCCGGTCGCCGGCAAACAGCGTGACACCGTATTCCAGCGGCGTGCCGTCAGGTTTGATATTAATGCTTTCGGACACAATCACCGGCCTGTTCGGCGGTTGCTGCAACAACGCAGCTTCATCGCGTGTCGGCAGACGCGTTGTAACCTTAGTGATCTTGCGGACATAATCCGGAATACCGATGGTCGAGAGCGCCTTGGTCAACGATCCACATTCCTCATACGCCTCGACCAGACCCGGCACCTCCACTGCACGAAACATATGATCGCCCAGGCTTATGGGCCGGCCGTCCACTTCACCCAGCGTGCGCAAAACGACAACTTTTGTTGTTTTTGGCACTTTCAAGGCCTTCCCCGCCACAGGCCCTGCCGGCTTTTGCTCAACGGACAACAAAACACCGCCCGGAGCACGATGCTGATCGGCAATGATCTGGCTGAAGCGCGTGCGTTTGCCAACGGCGTAATCAACGACATGTTCGTGAACGAAAGTTCCACGCCCCTGTTCCACATGCAGCAATCCTTTCTCGACAAGATAGGCAATCGCACGCCGGACCGTGTGTCGGTTAACTTTGAACTGCCCCGCAAAAGAAAACTCCGTTGGCAGTTTTTGACCCGGTTGATACGTCCCATTGGAAACGTCTTTTTTGATTTCTTCGGCAATTTGCCGCCACAGGGCCAGGCCGGATTCTTTCATGGATATCATTGCGCGGCGCTCCATCATGGCCCCAATCCCTTGCGGGGCGTCACAGAAAATTCACATTGCAGCCTCTTTACAGCCAGCTACAGCACGACTATTAAATCATTAACATATAGATGTCTATACAAATTTTGGAAATGTCCATGACAACAAAATCAAACTTCACTCCGGAACTGCAACAGCGCCAACGCTGGATGCGAGTTCTGGCCATGGCCCCTGCAGAAACCCTTGAAGACGCCTGGCAGGCTCTGGAAAACAAACCGGACTACACCCTTCTGCGGACAGCGGAAGTGGGCTCTGCCATGGTCCGGGCCCGCGCCGGAGGCTCTGGTGGGCAGTTCAACATGGGTGAAATGACCGTGACTCGTTGCGTTGTCCGTTTATCCAACGGCATGACCGGACACGCCTATGTGGCGGGCCGCGACAAACGCAAAACAGAACTGGCCGCCGCTTTTGACGCGCTTCTGCAAATGGACGACCACCGCGCGAATCTGTTGCCCACCCTTATTGTCCCACTGGAAACCCGACAGCAATCGGCGAGGGATGTTCGGTCACGCAAAGTTCAGGCAACGCGGGTCAACTTCTTCACCATGGTTCGAGGGGATAGTTAAAATGTTAAACGCCTATCAGGGAACTGATTTCGGCCCAGGGTTTGCGGATCCTGTAAGGCAGTCACAAACGACCTTTCGTTCCGTTCTCAACGCCATGTCGCGCCCCGGAACAGTTATCAACTGTGGCAACGGGCTCACCCCACCAGAGGCTGTGGACCCTGCCGCAGCGGCATTTCTGTTAACCGTTGCGGATTTTGAAACACCGGTCTGGTTCTCCCCGGAACTGGCGGACGGGACATTTGCAACATGGCTCAAGTTTCACAGTTCCTGTCCGACGGCCAAAGCAACAAACTTGGCCACCTTTGCTATAATTCCTGGGTCAAACGCCCTGCCACCATTGTCACATTTTGCACAGGGAACGGAAGATTATCCCGACCGTTCGACAACCCTCGTGATCCAGATCGAAAGCCTGAAGGTCGGTCAGGAGCTTCGCTTGAGCGGTCCCGGTATCGACGGCACCGCAACTCTGACCGTTGCCGGACTTTCCGCCAGCTTCTGGCAGGAATGGCGCACGAACAACGAATTATTTCCGTGCGGCGTTGATCTGGTGCTGACGGCAGGCACCTTTATGGCCGCCTTGCCTCGAACCAGCCAAGTGGAGTTTTAAGCCATGTATGTTGCCGTCAAGGGTGGTGAAAAAGCCATCGACAATGCCCACAAACTGCTGGCCGAAGATCGCCGCGGCAACCCGGAACACCCGGAAATTTCTATCGACCAGATATCCGAACAAATGGCCTATGCCGTTGACCGGGTGATGACAGAAGGTTCGCTCTATGACCGGGAACTGGCGGCGCTGGCAATCAAGCAGGCCCGTGGCGATCTGGTTGAGGCGATTTTCCTGCTCCGGGCCTACCGCACCACTTTGCCACGCCTGGCGGTTACGGAGCCCATAAAAACCGAAGCCATGGCCATTGAACGGCGCATATCGGCAACCTACAAGGACCTACCGGGCGGTCAGATTCTGGGCCCGACCTTTGATTACACGCATCGTCTGCTTGATTTCAAGTTGGCTGCCGAGGGCGCGCTGCCGACACCCACAGAGCAGGCGGAAAGTCCGGCCGAAGCGGTCGTGCCGCGCGTCTCGGATTTTCTCAATAGCGAAGACCTGATCGAACGCGAACTGCCGGACGAAGACGAAACCGAGGTTCCGGACCTGACACGTGCACCGCTGGACTTTCCCGCCGACCGGGCGACCCGCCTGCAAAATCTGGTACGCGGAGACGAAGGGTTTCTGATGGCTTTGGGTTATTCCACCCAGCGCGGTTATGGCCGCACTCACCCTTTCGCCGGAGAAATTCGTATGGGCGGTGTTGCTGTTGAAATCGTCCCGGAAGAACTGGGTTTTCCCATCCAGATTGGCGAAATTACCGTTACCGAATGCGAGATGCTCAATCAGTTCAAAGGCTCGGCCACGTCCCTGCCGCAGTTCACCCGCGGCTACGGTCTGGGGTTTGGTCATTGCGAACGCAAGACCATGGCCATGGCGCTGGTTGACCGGTCTCTACGTTCCCAGGAACTGGGCGAAGAGATTGATGCCCCGGCGCAGGACCCGGAATTCGTTTTGTATCATTCGGACAATGTCGAAGCATCAGGCTTTGTGCAGCATCTGAAACTGCCCCATTACGTCGATTTTCAAAGCGAGCTTGATACGGTGCGCACCCTGCGCAGCGAACAGATGGAAACCCTGACCCAGGAGGCTGCAGAATGAGCACCCCGCAAGAGACCGTGATAAGCGGTTATAATTTTGCTTACCTGGATGAACAGACCAAACGGATGATTCGCCGCGCCATTCTGAAAGCCGTCGCCATCCCCGGTTATCAGGTTCCCTTCGGCAGCCGGGAAATGCCACTCCCCTACGGATGGGGCACCGGCGGCATTCAGGTGACGGCAGCGATTATTGGCGCAACCGATGTCCTAAAAGTCATTGATCAGGGCGCCGACGACACCACCAACGCAGTTTCCATTCGCAACTTTTTTGCCCGCACCACAGGTGTCGAGACAACCGAGAAGACAACCGATGCAACGGTCATCCAGACCCGCCACCGGATTCCTGAAAAGCCCCTGACCCGGGACCAGATTCTGGTTTATCAGGTACCAATCCCCGAACCGCTGCGCTGGCTGGAACCGCGCGAAACGGAAACCCGTCGGATGCATGCTCTTGGCGAATACGGCGTCATGCATGTTAAGCTTTATGAAGACATTGCCCAATTCGGGCGGATTTCGACCAGCTATGATTATCCGGTTCTGGTCAATGAGCGCTACATCACGGCTCCCTCTCCGATCCCGAAATTCGACAATCCAAAAATGGATCATATGCCAGCCTTGCAGTTGTTTGGCGCCGGGCGGGAAAAACGTATCTATGCCATTCCCCCCTATACGTCGGTCAAAAGCCTCGATTTTGAAGACCATCCGTTTGAGGTTCAAGCTTGGGACCACAGTTGTGCTTTGTGTGGTGCTGAAGACAGTTTTCTGGACGAAGTCGTGGTTGATGATCTGGGCAGCCGCATGTTTGTCTGCTCAGACAGTGATTTTTGCACGGAACGCCGTGAAGCCGGCCACAATAGTGACGGGTTGCCTCAGGTCGTCGTTACTCAGGCCGCTGAATAGGATTGATTGAAATGACATCATTACGCGACCCTCTGATGCAGGTCCGGGGCCTGACCAAAATGTACGGAACCCGTACCGGCTGCCACAATATTGACTTCGATCTCTATCCCGGCGAAGTCCTGGGCATTGTCGGCGAATCCGGCTCCGGCAAAACCACTCTGCTGAACTGTCTTTCCGCCCGACTGGAACCGACGCATGGCTCTGTGATCTATCAGGATCGCACGGGTGACAATATCAATATTTATCAGGCATCAGAATCCCGTCGCCGGCTGCTCATGCGCACAGACTGGGGCATCGTCCACCAAAACCCGAAGGACGGTTTGCGTATGCGGGTCTCGGCCGGGGCCAATGTGGGCGAGCGCCTGATGGCCGTCGGGCAGCGCCATTATGGCGATATCCGGGCGGCCGCAACAGACTGGCTGGACCGGGTTGAAATTGCCGAGGACCGGATCGATGACAGCCCCCAGACCTTCTCTGGCGGCATGCAGCAACGCCTGCAGATTGCCCGCAATCTGGTTTCCGGTCCGCGCCTCGTCTTCATGGACGAGCCGACCGGCGGACTGGATGTTTCTGTGCAGGCCCGTCTGCTCGATCTGCTGCGACGCCTGGTGACCGATCTGGGATTGTCGGCGGTTCTCGTCACCCATGATCTGGCCGTGGTCCGCTTGTTGGCGCATCGCCTGATGGTCATGCGCCAGGGCGAAGTGGTTGAACAGGGCCTGACCGATCAGGTACTCGATGATCCGCAGCACCCCTATACACAACTCCTTGTTTCATCCGTTCTCCAACCCTAGAGGTTCTTATGGAAAAGCCGCTCCTTATTGTCGAAGACCTGAACAAAACGTTTACCCTGCACAATCAGGGTGGCGTTGTTCTTCCTGTGTTACAGGACATTGATCTGACGGTACATGCCGGCGAATGTGTTGTCTTGCACGGCCCCTCCGGTGCCGGAAAAAGTTCGCTCCTGCGCTCGCTTTACGCCAATTACAAACCCCAACAGGGAAGCATCCGGATCAATCACAACGATGACTGGCTGGATCTCGTGGCAGCGGCACCCCATGAAATTCTGGACGCACGAAAGAAGACCCTTGGATATGTCAGTCAATTCCTGCGTGTCATCCCGCGCGTCTCGACAATGGATATCGTCAGCGAACCGTTACGCAGCTTGGGGTTCGAGTCGCAAAAGGCTGAAAGCAAGGCGCGTGCGCTGTTAACCCGACTGCGTATCCCACAAGCCATGTGGTCTCTGGCCCCGGCAACCTTTTCCGGCGGCGAACAGCAGCGCGTCAATATAGCGCACGGCTTTTCCGTGGATTATCCGGTTTTGCTTCTGGATGAACCGACGGCATCTCTAGATGCGGAAAATCGCCAAACCGTTGTCGAACTGATTCTTGAGGCAAAAGCCCGTGGTGCTGCAATTGTCGGCATCTTTCATGATGCCGATGTCCGCGAACAGGTCTCTGACCGTTTGTTCGAAATGCGCGCCGACAGGGAAGCTGCATGACGGAGCGTCCTCGTGTCCTTTAATCCAGCGCGTTACGGAATATATTACACACCTCCCAAAGAAAGTGACTTGTGGCAAAAAGCCTGTGTCTGGCTCGGGCGCGATGCCGAATCAGGAGCACTCTTGTCTCAGCCCGATCTCACCGGCCTGGTCGGTTATGATATCGCTAACGCAACACAAGCGCCGCGCCATTATGGATTCCACGCAACCCTTAAGCCGCCTTTCCATCTGCATGAAGGTCAAACGGAAGACAGGCTCCACCAAGCGCTGCATACCTTTAGCCAGAACAGCAAGCCCTTTGACATTTCACCTCTGTCCGTCAGGACCATCGGAAGTTTCATTGCCCTGCAACCGACATCCGACACAACTCAACTTGATTGTCTGGCCGCCGATTGCGTTCGAAAATTCGATGCCTTTCGGGCACCGCCGTCAGAAGCCGAACTTAACCGGCGGAGCACCAAAGGTTTGTCTGAACGCCAGCAGGCCCTGTTGCTGGAATGGGGATATCCCTATGTCATGGATGAGTTCCGGTTTCATATGACCCTTACCGGTGCGTTGCCAGCCTCCGTCCGTCACCTTTTTGACAAGGCCCTATGTGACTACTTTCAAGACTGCAGCACACATCCTCTGATCATTGAAGGGTTGGCCCTGTTCAAACAGCCCGATCCGAATACCCCCTTTATCGTTCAACAGCGGTATCTCTTTGATAACTGAGCGGCCCACGCCACTTTCAATCATCGCGTTATCGTAATCAATGACACCCTTAGAGATTCGCAACTGACACGCGGCCTGGGTCCATATCTTTAGAAGATCATTGCCACTGAACATCACAACCGACATACTATTGAAACCGTTTTTTTGTTCCGGTTAACGAAACTGTTTCGGCACGCATAACCAGTTATCGGAAGACGTCAATAAGCTCAGGTATCGCCTTCATGTTTCGTTACTCCATTCGCATGGCCCTGATTGTTCCAACCGTACTGGTCATTTTGATTACCGGCCTCATATTCAGCTATTTTTCTTTTCAAAGCAGCATATCGTCCATCAATTTGATGTCTCAACAGGTCCGCCAGTTGATACTTGGGCAGGTCACTAAACATCTTGAACATTATTTATCCGTTCCCCAAAACCTTTTAAGAGAAAACGCCCGCGCCCTGCAAAGCGGTTTCCTGCAAAGCGATAATCCGGATGTTTTATCACGTCATTTTTTGAAACAGAATTCAGAATACACATCATTCAACAGTCTTTATTTTGGTAATCTGGAAGGTGGAGTTTCTGTTGGCGGCCTGGAAGGGGAATCACAATCCCATTACGTCATTTCAACGGACAATTTTAAGGCGGGCCGCTTCAGCAAATACAGCGCCGATAAAAACGGCGACCGCGGAGAATTGCTACTCAGTCTGCCCAATTACGACGCCCGAACGCGCCCATGGTATAAAGCCGGGGCTGCCGCTGATGACGGGGCCTGGGGCGATATTTATATCTTGTTCACAGGTCACGACATGGCGATCTCTCCAACCCGCGCCGTACGGGACCAGAACGGCCAACTCATTGGTGTCGTCAGCGGCGACATCCTGCTCTCAAATATCAGTCAGTTTTTGGCCAATCTTCACCTCAACAAAAAAGGACACACTGTCATAATCGAAAAGTCGGGGCTTCTGGTTGCTTCGTCATCACCAGAAACGCCGTTTCTTCGCAGCGAAGACGGTAGCCACTTCACTCGACTAATGGCTACCGATAGCTCGGCGCCTGAAATTGCAATGGGAGCCCGGATCATTTCGGATACCCTCGGAGGTTTTGGTGTAATCAATGGACATCACTCCCTGGATTTCGAAATTAAGGGAGAACGTAATTTTATCGAAATTCTACCTTTCAAAGATGCCTATGGGTTGTCCTGGCTTGTCATGACAATCGCTCCAGAAGCTTCCTACGTTAAATCACTCATCGAGGAGAACCAATGGGGCATCTATCTGACAGCGACCGCCTTTCTTTTAATGGCAATAGTTGCAGCTCTTCTGGGGCAATGGATTTCCAGCCCGATTCTGACTTTAACAAAATCTGCCGATGCCATCGCAAATGGTGATTTTGAACAGAAATTGAAAACCGATCGCCAGGACGAAATTGGAGCGCTCACGCGTTCTTTTGCGGAGATGAACCGGCAACTCAAACAGTCTTTTGATCAGATCAAAAACAGCCAGGAACGGTTTAAAAGCCTCTTCCATCACTCCGATATCGCCATTTGGGACGAAGACTTTTCAGCCGTATACGAAACGCTTGAGAAATTGCGGCATGACGGAGTCCGCGATCTTCGAAAGCATTTAGCAGAAAATAACCATCTTGCATGGGAACTGGTTGGCATGGTTAGGGTTTTGCAGGTTAACGATGCAGCTTACAAAATGTTTCGCTCTTCTCCCAAGTCTGATTTTTTATTACATATCGGGAATACCTTTAGCCACAATTCCATTAATGTGTTTATCAACGAACTCTGTGCAATTTGGGACAAACATAAAACGTTCCGGTCCGAAATAGATCTATGCTGCCTCGACGGGACCATTATCAATACAATCATCTCTTATCATATACCGGAAACAGCCGCTGGGTTTCAGAGCATCCCTGTCAGTGTTTTTGATATTACCGATCTTAAAAAAGCCGAAACCGAGCTCCTTTTCCGACGCGAAATTATTGAAGGCATGGCTGAAGGCGTTCTGGCGACCCGCATCTCTGACGGCTGCATCGTGTATACAAACAGCAAATTCGATAGCATGTTCGGATATGAACGAGAGGAACTGTTAGGACAATTATTTAACCGCCTGAAAGCCACAACACCAAAATTGGCGAAGCAAAAGGCTACTATGATTTTATCACATATCAAAGAAAAGGGTGTTTGGTCCGGTGAGCTTAACAACGTAAAAAAGGATGGCACCGAGTTCTGGTGTGCCGCGACAATCAACGCCTTTGAGCATCCTTTTCATGGTAGAATCGCGATTGCCGTCTATACCGATGTGACGGAACGCAAAAAACTTGAGAGCCAACTGCGTCAATCCCAACGCATGGAAGCCGTCGGGCAACTGACAGGGGGTGTTGCTCACGATTTCAACAATCTTTTAGGAATCATGTTGGGGAACGCGGAGTTGCTGGATTTAAGATTACGTGATGATCCGGACTCTCAGTTACAGGTCGAGAAAATTATTGCCGCCATTGATCGGGCCGCATCGTTAACGGATCGCCTGCTGGCGTTTTCCAGACAACAAGCCCTGTCGCCTGTATCAAAAGATATTTCTGAACTTATTGAAGGCTTGAAAGATATGCTTCACCGCGCATTGGGTGAAACCATCGATATTAAAATAAGCATGCAGCCGGATTTGTGGCAAGCGACCATTGACCCGCACCAGTTTGAAAATGCCATTCTCAATCTGTCTCTCAACGCCCGCGACGCCATGCCGAATGGCGGCAATCTGTGTATCGAAGCTGAAAACGTCAGCCTGGATGAAAACTTTATCAAGCATGGGAATGATCAAATCATCGGCGATTTTGTAAAGGTTTCGGTTTCAGATAATGGTACCGGAATGCCCCCCGATGTTGTTGAAAAAGTGTTTGAGCCCTTTTTCACCACAAAAGAGGTTGGACAGGGCAGCGGCCTTGGATTGAGTATGGTTTACGGGTTCACAAAACAGTCCAATGGCTTGACCACCGTCGACAGCACAAGTGGGGGCGGGACAACAATCAGTTTGTATCTGCCTCGGTCAAACGAAGCAGCAACCGCTACCGAGAGGATTACTGCCGAACAGGACATTGTACCCGGTTCGGGACGCATCCTCATTGTCGAAGACGATAATGATGTTCGTGCAGTCGCGGCCCGCATTCTGCGTACGCAGGGCTACGAGATTGTCGAAGCTGGGGATGGGGACACAGCCATAGAATACCTTAAAAAAGACTCAGACTTCGATCTTCTTTTTACGGATATCGTCCTGCCGGGTGGCATGAATGGGCTAGAGATTGCAGAGCGGGCGAAACACATTCTGCCTCATATCAAGGTTATTTACACAACTGGCTACGCCGATAATGCGGCCACCAAAAAACAACTGCTCGATTCCGGTGAAAACCTTGTCAAAAAGCCATACCGACGTCGGGAATTGCTGGAAACCGTTCACGCCATGCTTAAGCGTGCTGATTCCTGAACACACCGGCATCGTGTATTCACCAATCCCCCTTCTTTAGCCCGCAGATTAACCTGGCAGACAATCTGCGAAACAAGATCAATATGCAAAAACCCGAATAGTCGGGATGCGGTATTACTGCGGCTCCTAATGTAGCAACCCGTTGTCTATGCAACCTTCCGCCAATGGCCGTGAGGCTTGCTCGCTGAAGAACCTGCTCCATCGAGCCAACACATGGCCCTCGAGAGAACTGCCGTTTCAAGCTTATCTTCCGAGAAAGGCTTTGCAATTCTTGAACGCCATGACTTCGCTTCTCTGGATTTCCTTTTTCTGTAAAAGGTTTTCGCATAATCGCGTTTTAAGATGATAGGCTTTTTCTTGTTCCGCCGTGTAATACGCATAACCGCCATAAATAACGAGAAGACCACCGATCAGAGCAAACAACAGATATGTCTTGTTCATCTCTATTGCTTAGGCAAAAGGAATATTGAAGGAGAAACGCGCGCCTCCTTCTTCGCTATTATCGGTCCATATTTCACCCCCGAAAAACGTAATGATCTGGCGGCAGATCGCCAATCCCAGCCCGGTTCCCACAGGCATTTCGTTGGAACTGTGGCGAGTCTGGTGGAATTTCTCAAAAATGAAATCCCGATGCTCGGGCAATATGCCTTTGCCGTTGTCGGAAATACTTACAAGCAAACCGTTACCCTGTTTGCAGGCTGTCACCCGGATTGCGCCGCCGGGGTGCCTGCAAAACTTGATCGCGTTCGACACAAGATTGATCACCACCTGAACCAGTTGGTCCCGGTCAGCCCGAACTTCGGGAATGTCCGGCTCCAGTTCAACAGTCAAATTGATCCGCCCTTCCTTGACAAGACCGTCAACCGCGGAGAGAGCCTCCGCAACCGCTGATGCCGGATCGACATGGCTCATCGACCAGTCCATACGCCCGGCTTCCATTTTTGCCAGATCAAGAATCTGGTCAATCAGGCGCGTTAGGCGTTCGCTTTCCTTGGTAATAATACTGAGAAACTGCTGACGCTCCTGCAGCGTGGTTGCCTCTCCTTCCATCAATATTTCACTGAACGCCTTGATCGATGTCAGGGGGGTTCTGAGTTCGTGGGATATGGTCGACAGAAAATCATCCTTTAACGAATCGAACTCCTTCAGGCGTTCGTTGGCCTGATGTAATTTTTGCGATGTTTCTTCCAGCTCTCTGGATTTCACTTCCAGCATCCGGCTGTATTCGATGACCTGGGTCGTTTCATCCAGAATTTGGTACACTTCATTCAGACTGACGTTTTCGCCCTTGATCATGGAACCGATGATAACGCGCGCCGTTGCCGAACCGATGGCCCCGGACAACAGGTTTTCCACATTGGCGAGCAGTTTGCTGTCGGCAATATCGTCGCCGTTCAAGGTAATGTTCTGATCTTCAGAAAAAGCCTGAAAACTTTTCTCGGCCCGTTCCGCCCCGACAAACCGCGCAACCAGATTTTGCAGAGACGATGTCGTAACCGAGCCCTGCCAGTAACGAGAGTCTTGCCGGTCAAGATTACCGTCAAAGACATCAACAAAAAGCCCCGCCTGAATGCGTTCTATCGGGCTCAGTTTTCCCCACAGGGAAACGATCACATACCCCCCGATATTGGCGACCATACTCCAGAACAAGGCATGTGACAGATTATCGAATCCGGTTAGGCCGAACAGGGCATAGGGTTTCAGAAATGCAATTCCAAACAGCCCGTTGCTGATAAAATCAAATGGCAGCCAGCCTGACTGGGCAAACGAAGGCAGCAAAAGCGTGTATAACCAAACAAGGAACCCAAGAGTAAGCCCTGTTAACGCACCGGTACTTGACCCCCCTTTCCAGAATATCCCTCCAATAATTGCCGGTGCAAACTGAGCCGAGGCCGCAAATGAAACAAGGCCAATGGTCACCAACGAATAGGATTCGCTGGCAATTCGGAAATATCCATAGCCAAGCAACAAGATAATCAGGATGCTCGCCCGACGGATTGTCAGGAGCAGAGCCGTCAAATCACCCCGATCGGTCACATTCACCCAGTCCCAGCGCAAAAGGAGCGGCATGACCAGGTTGTTGCAAACCATCGTCGCCAAAGCAATCGACGCCACGATCACCATGGAAGTCGCGGCCGATAAGCCACCGATAAAAGCAAAAAGGGCAAGCTCTCCCTGACCAAAGTGAATGGGTAGGGTAAGGACGAACATATCCGCATCGCTGGATGTTCCGGCAAAGGCCAGCTTGCCACTAATCGCTATCGGCAAAACGAAAATATTGATGACCAGCAAATAGAGTGGAAAAAGCCAGGCCGCCGTTCGCAGGTAGTTTTCGTCTCTGTTTTCGACAGCGGTGATATAAAACTGACGGGGAAGGAATAGGATGGCGGCCATACTCAGGATGGTCATGGTGATCCATTGACCATAACCTTGATCGTTACTGACGACAAACAGGTCTGTCATCCCATAGGCCTGGGCCTTGTAAAACAGATCGGCAAACCCGTCAAAGACGCTGTAGGTAACAAAAAACCCGACCGCCAGAAAGGCAAACAGTTTGACCAGGGATTCAAATGCAATCGCCGCAACCAGACCTTCATGGTGTTCGCTGGACTCGATGTGGCGGGTCCCAAACAGGATGGCAAACAATGCCAGCGCAATAGCCACGACAAGGGTCGTGTCAATCCCGAACGGATTGCCATAGGTCGGTATGTCCGGGTTCTGAAAACCGACCACCAGATTAAAACTGGTCGCGATCGACTTCAGCTGCAGGGAAATATAAGGCATGGTCCCAATCACGGCGATAATTGTCACCAGTGACCCCAGGGCAAAATTCTTTCCGTAACGGGATGAGACAAAATCAGCAATTGAGGTGATGCGGTGGACCTTGCAGATACGAATGATCTTGGCGTGAAGCATGGACCAGACGACAAACACCAACGTCGGTCCCAAATAGATGGGCAGAAAATCGAGGCCTGATTTTGCGGCCAGCCCGACGCTGCCATAAAAGGTCCATGATGTGCAGTAAACAGCAATCGACAGTGTGTAGATGTAGGGATTGTTGGTCAGACTGCGCCCCTGCTCAGCCCGCTTTTCCCCAAAATAGGCAATCGCAAACAACAGCCCGAGATAGGCGAAGGAAACCCCGACAATCACCCCGCTCTGCATTAGGGCGTCTCCGGGTCTGTTTTAGAGGTAACACCCGCGGGCGGTGTCTCTCCCGGGTCTGGCCGGCGACGGGAACCCAAGGCAACCGCAAAGATGATCAGCGCCCATACCCCGTATAAAACGATAAAGGACAGAGGAAATCCCATAACAAAATAGGGTTTGTCGAAAATCGACAGGATGGGTGGCAGCAGAATCAACACGCTGGCGCAAAATAGGGTAACCGACCACTCGTTCTTTCGTCCCGCTCTTCTCATCTGTGTGCCGCGCCTTCTTTTCAGGCTGTTCCTGAGCTAGCTTTCCACTTTCCCGTGAGGGCTTATCAATTCGATCACCCGATCCACCAGTTCGCGGGTTGAAAAGGGTTTGGTGATGTAATCATCAGCACCCAGGCCGAGCGCCCGCTGTTTGTCAGT
Organism: Rhodospirillales bacterium; assembly: GCA_048262255.1. Classification (GTDB taxonomy): domain Bacteria; phylum Pseudomonadota; class Alphaproteobacteria; order Rhodospirillales; family Casp-alpha2; genus JABMNT01. The sequence continues at coordinate 223,243 of JBLXFH010000001.1, forward strand.
ATCACGGCTTTTCGCCGTCAGAATGATAACTTTCACATCCGACCAGGCCGGATTGTTTTTAATCGCTTCGCAAACCGAGAACCCATCCCGTTTGGGCAGCATAATATCCAGCAGGACCGCGTCCGGCTTTTCCTGCTCAATCTCGCGTATTGCACGTTCGCCATCTTCGGCCACACGCACGCGAATACCCGCCTTCTTCATGATAAATTGCAAGGATAGAACGATATTTGGCTCGTCCTCTGCCACCAGCACCGAATATTCCATCCCAGATGGTCCCCTAACGTTAACGCCGCCAGCCAATGTGGATTTTATTCCACTTGATTGACTGTTGTCATACCTTTTGCGGTGTTCACGGCGAGGATCATTAACAAGGATGGCATTTATAGGACGCCCTGGAGAATTCGATCTCCGCAGACGTTCATTTATTATTTTTACGCGTCAAATGGCCAAATATTCGTGCCGAAGGTCCTCATTATCAAGTACATCTTGCGCCGTACCGCTAAAGGCTACCTGCCCCATATCGATAATGAGCGCGGTATCCGCCAGTTGCAAGGCAGCGACTGCATTTTGTTCAACAATGATTGTGGTGATACCAAGTTCCTTAACACCCATCAGGATTCTTTCGATCTCCTGGACGATAACCGGTGCCAGACCTTCATAAGGTTCATCAAGGAACAACAGCTTGATATCACGCGCCAAGGCCCGTGCGACGGCGAGCATTTGCTGCTCGCCGCCAGACATGGTGACCGCATCCTGTTTCCGGCGCTCTGCAAGACGGGGAAAGTGCTCATAAATGCGCTCTATTTCCCAGCCTTTTGGTTCTTCGACCTGCGCCAGAATCAGGTTCTCCTCGACGGTCAACCCCCCAATGATACGACGATCCTCCGGTACCAGTTGAATCCCGGCCTGTGAAGCCTGATAAGCCTTCATCGTGTGGATCGGTTGGCCCTGTAGATAAAACTCTCCACTTTTCAAAACGGGGTCATCAACCCGTGCAAGTGTCCTGAGGGTCGACGTTTTACCGGCCCCGTTACGACCCAGCAAAGCCAGGATTTCGCCTTCCTGCACATCGAATGAAATGCCCTGAACAATATAAGATTCGCCGTAATAGGCGTGAATATCCCGTACACTGAAGAACGGTTCTTTAGCGGATGTGTTCATTCGTGTGCGCTCCCCAGATAGGCTTCCTTGACCAAAGGATTTTGGCGGACCTCGTCAGGCAACCCATCGGCGATAATCATCCCACGCGCCAGCACACTGACCTTGTCTGCGAGACTGAAAACGACGTGCATATCATGTTCGATGATGACTTTGGTCATACCGCGTTCTTTGATCTTTTGTAACAAATCGATTGTTTGATTGGTGTCATGCCGGGCCATGCCAGCTGTCGGCTCATCCAGCAACAGCAATCGCGGATGCAAAATCAAACACATACTCAATTCAAGCCGACGCTTGTCACCACGTGAGAGACTGCCTGATTCCTGGTGCATTTTCTCCTTGAGCCCCACATCTTCCAGCGTGCTCATGGCTTCATCGCGAATTTCATTCTGACTGCGCATTGCCAGATGCGGGTTGAATTTGAACGCCCCGTCGCGTCTCGACAGAGCCGGCAGCATGACATTATCAAGCAGCGACAGGTCCTGAAAAATTTCAGGGGTCTGAAACACGCGGGCGACACCAATCTGGGCAATTTCATGCGGTTTTTTTCCAGTCAGTTCCTGACCGTCAAAAGTCACCTTGCCGGAATCCGGCGTCAGCCTGCCGACGCAAACATTGAGAAGTGTCGATTTACCGGCACCGTTTGGCCCGATGATGGCATGTGTCTTGCCTTCTTCCACCTGCAAATTGACATCGGCCAACGCCCGCAATCCGCCGAAACTTTTCTGGATATCATCCAAATGAAGGACCAGGTTTTCCATGATCAGCCGTTACTCCGTGGGTTTATTTGGGTTCGAAGGTGAGGCGTTCCCGGATATTCGGCTCCGAACGAAATTCACCAGATGCTGAATGCCTTCAACGATTCCGCCGGGCAGGAAGATAACGACAATCACAAACAGCAAACCAAGGGTCAAATGCCAACCGCCGCCGACAAACAAGCCGACAACCTGTACAACAACACCTTCAATGCCATCGGGCAGGAACGAAAACACATCATGCAGCACGTTGTTGTTGAAGGATGAAAAAATGTTTTCAAAATATTTGATCAGTCCGGCGCCCAGGATCGGTCCGACCAGCGTACCAACACCGCCGAGGATGGTCATCAGGACAACTTCCCCCGATGCGGTCCACTGCATGCGCTCGGCACCCGCCAGAGGGTCTGTTACGGCAAGCAATGAGCCTGCCAGACCTGCGTACATGCCTGAAATGATAAACGCCGCCAGCATATAGGGGCGGGTGTTCAACCCGGTATAATTCATCCGGTTTTGATTGGTTTTAATACCCCTCAACATCAAGCCGAAAGGCGAACGGAAAATACGCAGCGAGATAAAGAAACATAATATCAACAACACCGCACAGAAATAGAAGCCCGGATAACCGCTCATCTGCAAACCGAACAACTCTGTCGACGGCAATCCGGCTTCCGGGGTCTTGTACATGGCATCAATTATGCGCGGATCATCGCTGGTTAACTGAAGGCCTGTTTCCCCGTTGGTTATGGGGGTCAGGACGGAATAGGCCATGTTATAGGACATCTGGGCAAAGGCGAGAGTCAGGATTGAGAAGTAAATCCCCGACCGGCGCAGGCTGATATAGCCGATGAGAAGCGCCAGCAATCCAGCGAACAGGACTCCGAAAAGAACAGCCGGAATCACGTTCATCGTCAAAAGCTTGAAAGACCAGACGGCGGCGTAGGAACCAACACCCAGGAAAGCCGCATGCCCGAAGGACAGATAGCCGGTCAGACCGAACAGGATGTTGAAGCCGATGGCAAAAATCCCGTAGATGGCAAACTTTTGCAGGAGATCCGGATAAGCGGCACCAAACGGCGCCAACCAAACCGGCATGAGCAGGACAACTGCAGCAAACAGCAGCATGAAGAGATTGTCATTTATGTTTAATTTATCAGTCATTTTAATCTTCCATGACGCCTTTGCGACCCATCAGGCCACGTGGCCGCACCAGCAGAATAACCACGGCAACCAGATAAATAATAATTTGATCGATACCGGGAATGATTTGTTTGACTTCATTCATGGATGCGAACGACTGGACGATGCCAAGAAGGAACCCCGCCGTAACAGCGCCCCCCAAAGACCCCATGCCCCCAACAACCACAACAACAAACGAAAGGACAAGAAAATCCATGCCCATGTGGTAATCCGGCGGCAAGATCGGCGTGTACATCACGCCGGCAACACCGGCAACAACAGCGGCAATCGCAAAGACAATGGTAAAGCGCCGTTCGATATTGATCCCCAGCAGACCAACGGTTTCCCGGTCCCGCATACCGGCGCGAACAACCATGCCGTAGGTCGTGAATTGCAGGAAGGCAAAAACAGCAAAAATAAGAACCCCTGAAAACAGAATATAAACCAGACGCCACCAGGGATAGACCAGAGACGTGCCAAGCCCCAGCAGCTCGCCTAAATCGGCACTTCCCGCCAACACCTCAGGTGCCGGTTGCGGAATTGGGTTGGCGCCAAAGGTGGCTTTAACGAGTTCCTGAAGAACAATGGCCAAACCAAAAGTTACGAGAATCTGGTCGGAATGGGCGCGTTTGTAAAAATGGCGGATCAGCCCACGCTCCATGGCGTAGCCAATCAAAAGCATGACTGGAATTGTCAGGAGTATAGACAAAGGAACCGCATAATCGATCAACTGGGTTCCCGTCTCGCCAAACCAGATTTCCAGATAGGGTTGCTCCTTGTAAGCCGCAAACAAGGTGACGGATTCGTCTTTAACCTTAACGGAAAGGGTCAACAATTTGTTGAAGGAGACGGCACAGAACGCGCCCAGCATGAACAAGGCACCATGCGCAAAATTAACGATGCCCAAAGTCCCGAAAACCAACGTCAAGCCCAATGCGATCAACGCATAGGCAGCACCTTTATCAATTCCATTGAGTATCTGAAGAACTATTGCATCCATCGCCGTCCACCATTGACGCCCCTTGAATTGTATTCACAGGAGCAAATTATATAGTCAAAAAATTAAGGCAGGCGGCCATTTCAGGCCACCTGCCCTAGGGAAGAACGATTAGACCTTGTATGGACCTAATTCACCACCGAAAATTTTCCAGTCATACTCGACCTGGCTACGAGGCGTTACTTCAACGACTTCCAGCAAGTCAAACTGAGAGCTTGGTGCTTCTTTTCCGCGCACAACCAGAACATCTTTAAAGCACTGGTGATCCTCAGCACGGTATTCCGTTGCACCATTGCCCATTCCATCAAACTTGAAGCCTTCAAGCGACTTGATAACTTCTGGCGGATAGAATGTGCCAGCCATTTCACAGGCATTGGCATACAGGAGTGTCTGCACGTAGCAGGTGTGAGCGGCCATGGACGGCGGGTTGCCATATTCAGCACCGAAGGATTTCACAAATGCCTGTGAGCCTTCATCCTGAAGCGACCAGTTCCAGTTTGTGGAACCAAGGATACCTTTGATGTTTTCGCCAGCGCCCTGAGCCATCAAACGTGAGAACAGCGGCACAACGATTTCGAAGTTTTTGCCGTTCACCTGCTTGTCACGCAGTCCAAACTGAACCGCCTGGGTCAGAGAGTTGATCATATCCTTGCCATAGTGGTTCAGGATCAACACATCGGCGCCGGAGTTGAGAACCGGGGTGATGTACTGTGAGAAATCGCCAGCGCCAACCGGGGTCTTGACTGCGGAAACCGTTTCCCAGCCCATCTCCTCAGTGAATTTGCGCATGGATTCTTCTTGCGTCCAACCCCAGGTGTAATCCGCCGTCAGGTGATAAGCGCGACGCTCTGTGCCATATTCCTTTTTAAGCACGGGGCCGAGTGCAGCACCGGACATATAGGCGTTGAAGAAGTGACGGAAACCATAACGGCGTTTGTCTTTACCCGTTGTGTCGTTGGAGTGCGTCAGACCAGCCATGAAGATAATGCCGGATTCCTGGCACAGGCCCTGCACAGCAACCGCCACACCGGAAGAAGAACCGCCGGTGATCATCAAGGCGCCGTCTTTTTCGATCATCCGTTTGGCCGATGCGCGCGCCGCATCGGATTTGGTCTGCGTGTCACCTGTCGTGTATACGACTTTCTTGCCAAGGATACCGTTCCCTTTAAGATTTGATGGCTTGAATGTATTCATCATTCCGCCGTCGCCTTCACCGTTCAGGTGCTTGACGGCCAGTTTGTAGGCGCGCAACTCATCAGCGCCCTCATCTGCATAAGGCCCCGTTTGCGGGACGTTGAAGCCCAGCGTCACTTCGGCTTTGCTGCCTGGATCATTGCGGAAAGAGTCTGCCCAGGCATTGCGGTTGAAGAATAATGGAGACGCACCCAGTGTCGCTGCACCAGCCGCACCAAGTTTGAGAACTTGACGACGGCCAAGTTTATTAAAGTCGGTCATGATTTATTTCCCTGTTTAAACGTGACGACCGAAGCCGCCAGCCAGTTAACCTAAAGCCGATTTTCGAAGGCCCTGTTCGATATGCCGACAGGAAATCCAATCATGGAAAGCCCGCCATATTGATGTAAAAACTTCACACAACTGACAGAATTAGCAATAACATATTGATTTAGCGCACATTTTATTGTAAAAATGAAAAGTAAAATTTTGTAAATATGTAAATTTTGTAAAATACAAAGATTCGGGCAAGATGTCTCTTAATTACGAATAAGGGTGGGATCATGGCAACCAGCCAGATTATGGGAAACAAGTTGCGCAATTTGCGTAAAGACCGGGGATTGTCGCAAATAGAACTCGCCCGGAAAATGGGGATTTCCGCCAGTTATTTGAATCTCATTGAGCACAACCAGCGCAATCTGACGGTGCCTCTGTTGCTACGTATCAGCGACAGCCTCAACATCCCACTTCAAGCCTTTTCGCCAAAACAGGACGGGCAGCTGATTGCCGAGTTGACGGAGTTGCTGAAGGATCCCATCTACGAACACTCTGATCTTAATGAGAGCGACATCAGTGAACTGGCCTCCTCCTCACCCGCCCTGTGTCAGGCCCTGATCAAGACCTATGGCGCCTACCGGCATTTTATGGAAGACTTTCAGGCCCTCAATGAACGTCTGGCGCAGGATCCGCTGCTGTCGAGCAACATTCACCGCCTGCGCACCCTGTTGACATCAATTGTCTCTTTTTCCGAAATTCTTCATGATAATGCAGATCTTGCTCCCAATGAGCGACAGAATTTCCAGAAAATTGTACTCAGCGAAAGTGAAAACCTGAGTCAAACCGTCAATTCCATGCTCGATATTGTCTCCGGCGAAGGTCTTGCTGGCGCTGTTGCCGACACGGCACCCCAGGAAGCGGTCACCGAGTTTCTGCAAACCAACAACAATTACTTCCCGGAACTCGAAAACGCCGCCCAGGAATTTCGCCGGGAAGCCGGCCTCGACAGCGTTTCGGTGCGGGCGCGTCTGGTTGGTTATCTTCTTGAACGCCATGGCGTGACGGTTGAAATTTCAAATGACGTCACTCAGGATAGCGGGGCCTCTTATTACGAAGAGACCAAACGCCATCTGGTTCTCTCCATTTCCCTGTCCGGTCCCAGCATCAATTTTCACCTGGCCTTGTTAGTCGGTCAGTTAACCTATGGCGTCATCCTTGATGAATTGACGGACACCAAAACGCTGTCGACAACAGCAGCAAGAACCCGGACAAAAGCGGCCCTCGCCAACTATTTCGCCGGGGCCTGCATGCTGCCTTATGATGAATTTCTGAGCGCCGCCATGGAAACCCGCTACAATATCGAACTGTTACAACAACGCTTCTCTGCCAGTTTCGAACAGGTCTGTCATCGTTTGACGACCCTAAGGAAACCCGATGCCTCTGGCATCCCCCTGCATCTGATCCGTGTAGACGTGGCGGGGAATATCTCTAAACGCTTCAGCGCCTCAGGCATGCGCATTCCGCGTTACGGCAGCGCCTGCCCGCGTTGGATCATGCATCATGCCTTTTTGACACCCGGCATCATTTGCTCGCAGGTTACCCAGATGCCGGATGGCACCCGGTATTTTTCGATCGCCCGAACGACGTCCAAACCAAGCCTCGCCTTCGGTCACCCAAGCAGCCACCATTCCATCTCCATCGGCTGCGAGATCTCCTTCGCCGATCAGATGGTCTATTCCGACGGCCTCAATCTGGACTCCCTGCAGTTGGCCGTCCCTGTTGGCATTGCCTGTCAGCTTTGCGACCGCCCCAACTGCGCCCAACGCGCCGCACCGCCTCCGCCCAGAACGGCGGCCCTGCCGCTCGCACGTGGACGCAATATTTCGCCAGGGATAGGAGACGTCTAACCTTCTGTCGCCAGTTTACATCCTTAAAACCGCAACCATGCAGTCATACGACCGTAACACAAAATAGGTAAGTTACCGGTAACGGACTTCACAGATATGGATGGCGATGCGCGTGGGACATGTAAAGCGGGGCACCTTGATTCTGGTTGTCGGCCCCTCCGGTGTCGGCAAGGACAGTCTGCTCGACGGGGCGCAAAAAGCTCTGAATGGCAGCTCCGGGTTTGATTTTCCGCGCCGCATTATCACCCGCCCGGAAAGTGCTGGTGGCGAGGACCATATCGCCCTGACCCAACAGGAATTCCTGAAAATCCAGACGGCTGGCGCCTTCGCCCTAGCCTGGCAGGCGCACGGCCTTTGTTATGGCATACCAATTTCCATTGAAGAAGATCTGGCCTACGGCAGGAACGTCGTCGTCAACGTCTCTCGTGCCATCATTGATGAGGCCCGCGCCGCCTTTGCCCCGGTCAAAATCATTTATGTGACGGTCCCCGATACTTTGCTGGCTGAACGCCTCAGAGCCCGCGGACGCGAATCGGAAAGCGATATTCTAAAGCGCCTGCAGCAGGCGAACGCCTATGACATTCCCAACGACACGGACACCTATGTTCTCGACAATGACGGCCCCCTTGAAAAATCGGTCCGGGTCTTTGTCGCACTGTTGTTGGCTATCGCCCGCAACGATCACAGCAGCGCAATCACAGCGCCCCCCGGTCGGTTCTATGGATAGGGCAAAACCCACATTGCGGGCGTTCTTTTCCAAAACCTCCGTTTGCCGCCAGATGTAATTGCGACGTCCAATGCCGCTGCGGTGAATTGCCCATGACATTTACCGCCCGTTCTTTTATGGTTTCCCGGTAAAAACAAAGGAAGAATCATGATCGAAATCTATCCTGTTGCCTGCCCCATCTGCGGCGAATCGCAAAACACTCTGCCAGGCGGGTTCGAGCCTCATGCGGAACCTTTCGGTCCGGTCAAATGTATGGTCTGCAATCACCAGTTTTCAAAACCGGAATATCTGTCGGGTCTGGAAGCCCGAAAACAGTATTTGGAAATGTTGACAGGACCTGTACCTGAATAAACAGCGCGACCGGCTCAATAGCGTTCGGGACGAACTCTCAGACGATAATCAGTTTATATGCATCCCATGCAAACGAGGGATTGAGCCTACCGTCAACGAATGATAGATAGCCGGGCTATGACGACTGAACTTTCACAAATCCGCAATTTTTCCATTGTTGCGCATATCGATCACGGCAAGTCGACACTGGCGGATCGCCTGATCCAGTTGTGCGAAGGCCTGACCGCGCGCGAGATGAAAGAACAGGTTCTCGATTCCATGGATATCGAGCGCGAGCGCGGCATTACCATCAAGGCGCAAACGGTGCGCCTTAAATACAAAGCCAAAGACGGCCAGATTTATATCCTCAATCTGATGGACACCCCCGGCCACGTTGATTTCACCTATGAAGTCAGCCGGTCTCTGGCTGCTTGTGAAGGCTCGTTGCTGGTCGTTGACGCGACACAAGGCGTTGAGGCGCAAACCCTCGCCAATGTCTATCTGGCCATCGACAACAATCACGAGATTATTCCGGTCCTCAACAAGATCGACCTGCCGGCCTCCGAGCCGGACCGCGTTAAGGAACAGATTGAAGAAGTCATCGGCATCGACACGTCGGAAGCCTTCATGATTTCCGCAAAAACCGGCGCTGGTGTGGCTGAAGTGCTGGAAGGCATTGTTCAGAAATTACCCGCACCGACCGGCGACATCACGGCACCGCTGAAAGCCCTGCTGGTCGACAGCTGGTATGACCCCTATCTGGGCGTGATGATTCTGGTGCGCATCAAGGACGGCATCCTCAAACGCGGCATGAAAATCAAGATGATGGCGGCGGGTGTGACCTATCAGGTTGAGCAGGTGGGTGTTTTCCACCCCAAACCGGTCAAGGTCGATGAACTGGGCCCCGGAGAAGTGGGTTATTTCACAGCCGCGATCAAAACCGTGGCCGACACGGCGGTTGGCGATACCATCACCGAGGAAAAACGCCCGGCCACACAGGCGCTGGCCGGCTTCAAACCCTCCGTTCCCGTGGTTTTCTGCGGTATGTTCCCGACCGATACCGGCCAATATGAAGAACTTCGCGATTCTCTGGAAAAACTGCATCTGAACGACGCCAGCTTCCACCATGAAGCGGAATCGTCTGCTGCCCTCGGCCTCGGCTTTCGCTGCGGGTTCTTAGGGCTCCTGCATCTGGAAATCATTCAGGAACGGCTGGAGCGGGAGTTTGATCTCGACCTGATCACCACCGCCCCCAGCGTTGTCTACCGCCTGCATCTGAACAACGGCACCGTCATGGAGATGCACAACCCGGTCGACATGCCCGATGTGACCAAGATCGACTATATCGAGGAGCCATGGATCAAGGCGACGATCATCGTTCCCGACGAATATCTCGGCCCGATCCTTAAATTGTGTCAGGAACGCCGCGGCGAGCAGGTTGAGCTGACCTATGTCGGCAGCCGCGCCATGGCCGTTTACAAACTACCGCTGAACGAGGTGGTGCTCGATTTTTATGACCGCCTCAAGTCCGTCTCGCGCGGTTATGCCAGCTTCGATTACGAGCTCGACGACTATATCCAGAGCGATCTGGTCAAGGTCAGCATTCTGGTCAACGCCGAACCGGTCGACGCTTTATCTTTCATGGTCCATTCGACCCATGCCGAAAGCCGGGGCCGCGCCATCTGTGAGCGCCTGAAGGACCTGATCCCCCGCCAGCTGTTCAAGATTGCCGTGCAGGCCGCCATCGGTGGCAAGGTGATCGCCCGCTCGACGGTCAACGCCATGCGCAAGGACGTGACGTCCAAATGCTACGGCGGCGATATTACACGCAAGAAAAAGCTTCTGGAAAAACAGAAGAAGGGCAAGAAACGCATGCGTCAGTTCGGCAACGTGGAAATCCCGCAATCTGCCTTCCTGGCCGCCCTCAAGACCGGCGAAGACTAAAGCCAAAACCCAAGCGTCAAAACAAACGGCAACACGTCAAGCCGTCACATCTTACTTTTCCGCTTTGTCCTTGAAAGTGCCGTCCTCCGGATCAAAAACCACTTCAATGGTCTGGTTGTCGGAAATCGTGATATTGATTTCGCGTTCCATCTCTTCATCGGTCGGCACCGGCTCGTCCTCCATGGCGTCATAGGCATCATGACCGCTGTGATCGGGCGACATATCATCGCCTTCGTCATCATAACCTTCCCGCTTCGCCTCTTTTGCCAGTTCGTCAAACAGGAACAGCCCGTCCGCATGTTTGCGGTGGTCCTCCTCCTCTTCCGGGCTCAAGACCCGCCCCGGCCGACAGAACCAAGCCAGCAAGGCCCCCGGTACCCCGCACAAAGACCAGGCCGGCACGGAAAGGATGGTCACCAGCACCGGGTCCCACAGGACCGGCGACAGACGTTCGATGCGGATTTGTGAGATCGTGAAACTGCGCGCCGACAACGCATACCACAGATCATGGGCCGACATGAACAACCCCGGCCCTGAGATGACGGACTCGATGGAAGCGGCGGCAAACGCCACCACCAGCAACACCCAGCCCAGATAAAACAGCATGATCATGGCTCCTATATTAGCCGAACCTGTGGCAAGCGCGAGTGCCATTTATCACGATCCGTGAAAATGCACAGGAATGTGTTCTAAAGAGGTTGATGTTGGCGGTTGCCTCGGCTACGTTGCCGCCCGCAGCGCCGGAATTTGCCGGAGGACTGCACCCTGCGGAGGGGTGGCCGAGTGGCTGAAGGCGCACGCTTGGAAAGCGTGTATGCGGGAAACCGTATCGCGGGTTCGAATCCCGCTCCCTCCGCCATTTACCTGCAAAGATGTTAACACATTAAAGACCATGATGATTTTGAGGCTATAAACCGCCCAAATATTCCGAAGTATTCAAACCACATTATTGGATGAATGTGCAACTCACTCGAGATTAATCTTGACATGTTCTTATTTTGTTCTTATTTATGAGAATATCTTACTCCTCACATGGCTTGTTAAATTATGGGTAAACTTAGTGCAGCCATACTCGGAGCAATTGTCGGCGGCTTTGCCGCTGTAGCTGGCATTGTATTCTGGTTTGGATGGGGATTGCCGACACAAGGACAGTCCGCACACATTGACCCGACCAGAGCAGACTATGTCGACTTATTGCTTGCAATCGCAACGATATTCCTCGGAGCCATTGGTCTCTCGGTAACAGTTGGCGCATTGGTCATAGGTTTAGTTGCACTCAAAACGTTGCGTGAAATTAAAGATGAAGCAGCCAACGAGGCAAAAAGTGCTGCAGCGAGCAAAATCAATGATACCATGGCGACAGAGCTAGAACCTAATGTGAGCGCTAAGGTTCAAGAGGCTCTTCCAAATGCTTTGCAAACGGCTCTCTTGAATGATGAATTAGGGCATAAAATATTGAGTGAGATGGCCGGGAGAGGCGAACTCGATGAAGTCCTGGAGCGCGTTGCGATGCGGATACAGGGCGGCGGACCAGAGCCTGCCCCTGATAATGAAGACGAGTACACTGATAATGATGACCAGTAAGCCTCATCAAACAGGAGGGAGACATTATGAATGAAGCTATGCAGATAGCGGGGGCAGCAAATAGTTGGGAAGTAAAATCACCTTCTCAAGAATACTTAAATCTTGACCCAACTGTGCGGCAAAAAATTGACGCGTATCTATCAGAGTATCCTGTAAAGCTCGGGGCAATCGCAAAATCTCTTGGAATTAAGGTTTTGCTATCAACACTTGCTCGCGGGACCTCAGGCCAGATCGGACAAGAAAATGGAGATTTTGTTATCCGCGTCAACCGTCATGAGGCGAAACATAGACAACGCTTCACTCTTGCCCATGAGATAGCTCATTATTTGCTTCACCGTGATAAAATCGTAGCAGACGGTGGTTGGTCAGAGAACGTTCTTCTGCGTTCCGGACAACCCGCCAACGTCGAATATGAGGCCAACAGATTGGCGTCTGATTTAGTTATTCCCTCTGCTCAATTGGCAGATGCAACAACAGAATACTCTGGTCCAATGACTCCTGAGGTGATTGAAGACTTGGCGCGCCGTTTTGGCGTATCCACAGCGGCGATGGAAATCAAACTCCAGATGACATGAAGGGGGAATTAAAATGGACGTTCAAGAATACTTGGTCACATTAGGCGTCCGTCCTGCTGAGTTGAGCGGTCTCAAGGAGCTTCCCGGCGCTACAAAAGATCGTCTGACTCCGCTTCTCTTGCTTGCACCCTGGCTCGCGACAACCCCCCTTTCTCGTGCACTTGACAAGTTTGAAGAGTCTTATTCTTCTCGCCCTTACTTCGTTGATGTAGACACTTATTATCGCATCGCAAACAATCGCAACGAGGCAAAAGAGCTTTGGGAGCGCCTCGCAACTCCCCCAGCTGACCTTAACGCATGGTGGAGGCTTCTTGGCGAATACCCGAATGCCAACCCCTGCCTGCTGATGGCTAACCAATCAATTGAACGTGTGCGAGAACAAATCACATGGGCTCGTGAGAACAATAGAGCCTTCTGCTTGAGGATGAATCTAGCGGAAGGCTTGGGATCAGGTATTCCACAATGGATGCCCACATTGGTAAATGAGTTAGCGGCAGAAGGCGCAAATGATTACGCGATAGTCTTTGAGTTTGGTTGGATTCAGGAACCGCTTTTAGTCGCAGCGGTAGCAAGTGGTTATACAAACAGCTTTTTCACCACGATTCCGCCGGAAGTTCCTATTTCTATCTCATGCACCTCTTTTCCTAAAGACTTTACGATTTTTGACGGCACAAATGAAATGGGTTTTTCCAACCGTTCATTGATCGCCGAAGTCCAACGGGGCACAAACCATCCAAGGATCATTTACGGAGACTGGGGTACAACAAGACCCCGGAGTTATGGCCATGCGAGTCAACCAAAAAACAGGATCGACTTTCCTGCTCGCAATTCTTGGGTATTTGCTCGCGACCAAGATGAAAGCATTGACTTTCAAACCGCTGCTGAACGAATTGTAAGTAGTCAGTTTTGGTCTGGTGACCTTGGCGTATGGGGTGAGCAACTTATAGAGGGTACGGCAGCAGGTCAGGCTTTTTCAATTGATACTATGCCCAAGATGTATGCTGCGCGTATCAATATTCATCTACATAGGCAGGCCTATTACGATAGCCTTCCACCGCCTGAAGCGCTGGATGAAGAATGGAGCGATGACGATATCTAGTGGTTGACACTTATCATGACGTCAATAACCGCACCATTTGTCCGCGGCCGCGCGGTGCGGCGCCGAGTCCGCCGACAATCCCCGACATGAGGGACGCCATAACACCCAACGCAATAGGGAGCAGAAAAATCATCAGTCCCGGTGCCCAGCCGACATGCAGGCCTTCGGTGACAATGAGATATCCGACAGCCGTGCCGGCAACGCCACCAATAACGGCCGCAATGGCCCCGACGGCGGCCGCTTCTGCCAGACGCGCCAGCGCCACCTCACGACGTGAGGCGCCGACCAGCGCATAGACCAGCGACTCACGGCGCCGCGAATCAACATCCGATGCCACCAGTGCAGCGACCGACAAAGCGCCTGCAATAACCAACAACAACGCAATCAGAAAGGATGCCAGTGTCGCCCCGTCAATAACGCCCTGCACCTGGGTGACGATCCGCCGAATATCGATGCTCGTGACATTGGGATGATCGATCGCCAGTTCGCGGATCAATACGTCGACGGCCGCATCGGTTTGCCCCTGCAAACTCATGATCCAGGTGTGGGGCGCATCCCTGAACGGTGTCGGCGAGGCCATCATCAGATACTCGGGCCGGAATGTTCGGTGATATTCCTTGCGAATGTTGGCAACTTCCGAGGTGAACGTGCGACCAAGAACACTGTAGGTCACCTTGTCCCCCACCTTCAGATCAAACGCCTCCATCATATCCTCTTCCGGCGACACCAGGGGCGGGCCGTCATAGTCCGCCGACCACCACTCACCGGCCAGCAACTCGGCCCCGGTCGGTTCCGCCGCCCAGGAGAAACTCCGGTCCCCCTCAATGACCCAGGATTTGTCGTCCCGCAACAAGGCATCCGTCGCATCAATCCCGTTGATAGCGATCACCGTCATGCGCATGAAAGGATCGGCCTGCAACCCGCCCAAAGCGGGGTCTGCCTCGATGCGGCTTCGAATACTCTCGACTTGCGCCGGTTGTACGTCAATCAACACAAGGTCCGGAACCCGCTCGGGTAATTCCTGAACGAGGGCTTCGCTCAGTGAATTCTGGGCGGCGACGATGGCCGTGATACCGACGATGCCGACACCGATAGCAATCGTTCGGGTGGCGGTTTGGCCGGCATTGCCGAGGCTCTGGCAGATCACCGTGGACAGAAAACCGCGCGGCGAGAGACTGGAAATAAGGGCTGATAAACCAACAGCGGCCAATGCCAGCCCGACCATGGCAACAGACAGGCCGATTGTCGCGACGCTGGCCAACCCCGGCATGGGTAAACTGAGGGCGGCAATAACAACCGCAATCATCACTATGAATACGCCAATCCCTGTATGTCGGCGGCTGAGCCGGAGCGGCGCATCACCACTGCGCATGGCAGCACCCGGCGAGATTTCCGCCGCGCTGGCCAAAGCGAGAAGGCTGGTTCCAATCAGCCCGATCGTGAGAATGGCGGCAACCGATACAAGCTGAAAGAAAAGATCGCTGGCCAACCACCCGATATGCAGCCGGGCGGTGATGATATCAAGCAGCGGAACGGCCACCACCCCGCTCAACAACAAACCAATGACCAAACCCGCCCCGCTGGCAATTGCGACGATGGCGCCATGCAAAGCCATAATCATACCCGGCGATGCGCCGGATAACCGATAGAGCGCAATTGTCCGCGAGCGTCGCTGAATCCATGCCTTCGCTGCGGCCCAGGCCCCGGACAGACCAATCGTGAACGCGATAATCCCGGCGATCCCGAGGAATGTCGTCGTCCGGTTGACGGTGCGCAAGACCCGGTCACCGGCATCATCCGGCGTTTCCAGTTCCCACCCAGCTTCCGGACGAAGGCTTTGAACAGACGCCACCAAATCCGGCGGCGTTGTCGCATTCCGGCGCAGGCGATAACGGTATTCAACAATCGATCCGCGTTGGACCAACCCGCTATCGAGAAACGTCTCGAGATCAACCAAAACGCGCGGCCCGATCATAAACCGACCGGCAGACAGGCGGTCCGGCTCAAGCGCCAGCACATCTGCAATTTTAAAATCCTGATCGCCGAGACGCAACGTATCACCAACTTGCGCCCCGGTTCGAGCCAACAAAGATGGCTCGACGATTACAGCCGGAACAGGATTGGCCTCCGTCCAAACCATCTCGGGATCGCGTTCGCTTTCCAGAAGCAGATCACCATACAACGGATAAACGCCATCAATACCTTTGACCTCAACCGCGACACGGCTCACGCCGATGCGTGCCGAGGAGCGTAATTCGGCTACGGTTGAGAGATCGCCAAGCGACGCAATTCGGTCACGGACATCATCTGGCAAAGGGACATTTGTTGTCGTTACCGCCACATCACCGCCCAGAAAGATCGTGCCGCCGCGCGCCAGAATGCTCGACAACCCATCCCCCAGAGTCCAAACGGCCCCCATCATGAAAGTTGCAATGGCAACGCAAGCAATGAACAGGCGCAGTCCATAAATACCCGCAACCCATTCCGCACCGAACAACGTGCCCAGCGCCCGCCGGTTCTCCGGTTGCCACATTTTCGAGGCGATATCTCTCATGCGTGAACCTTACCGGCGTCGATGGCGACAATACGGTCACACTGCCCCGCCAGCGATTTGTCATGTGTCACCATGAGCATGGCCGCGTCGGTCTCGCGCACAAGGCTGAACATCACGCGGATGACCTCTTCGCCCGTTTCCTGGTCCAGATTTCCCGTGGGTTCGTCGGCAAGGATCAGGCGCGGCAGGGCGACAAAGGCGCGCGCAATGGCAACGCGCTGCTGTTCGCCACCGGAGAGCGCAGAGGGTCGATGGTTCAGCCGATGGCCAAGGCCCACGCGCTCCAACATGTCCGCTGCTTTCGATGCGCAATCCGGATCGCCCGCCAGCATCAAGGGCAGTGAGGCATTTTGCAGCGCCGTCATGGCAGGAACGAGATGAAACGACTGAAAAACAACACCGATATCGCGGCGGCGAAGCCCGGTCCGGGTCGCCTCACTCGCCGTTCCGAGGTCAACTCCCAGCACATTGACCGTCCCACGGGTTGCCGACTCGAGCCCGGCGATCACCGAAATGAGGGATGATTTACCCGAACCGGACGGGCCGGTGATGGCAAGAATTTCTCCGGCCGCGACCGACATATCAATACCGTTGAGCACCGGGACCTCGCCATCCTCACTAGGGTAGGAGAGATAGATGTCCGTGAGTTCGGCAACATCGGTTCTAACGTTGGGTCCGGTGGACCGGGGTGTATCAAGCATAGGGCCTCATCAATTGGACGGCTTCGTTTGCATAACGAAGACATAGGGATCGATATGCCCGTTGTAAACCGACGCTAAAGATCCTCGCCAGATTTACCGCCGCCCGCCCGCAAGACTGACGGCCTTTGGATGCGCCCGCAGCCGCCCCATGGCCCAAACGCCAAACAGCGGGCCCAAGGCCAGCGGCGCAAAAGCATATCCCCAGCCAAACAGATTGACAAAAACCGGCATCAAATGGATCGAGATTAGGGTCAGGACAAATCCGGCGCAGGTCTGAATGGTCACCATGGTGCCGACCAACTCTGGTTTCGACAGCTCGCTGACGCTGGCGGTGAACTGTGCCGAGTCAGCGATGATGGTGATGCCCCAGATAAAACAGAGCAGGCCCAAAGCCAGTGGGTGGGTGCCAAACAGAAATCCAACCGCCAATGCACAGGCACCGCTCGCCGCCATGGCGCCCATGGTCAGTGCCGTACGCCCGAAACGGTCGGATAGCAGACCACCGGCAAGCGCCCCGATCACTCCGCCCACACCCATAATTATAAAGGTCGCAAAGCGGGCCAGCAGGTCTGGATCATAACCTGCAGAATGGATTTCGAAACTGGCCGCCAGAAAGACCCCGAGCCAGGCCCACATAGCGTACAACTCCCACATATGGCCGAGATAACCGAAATTGGCGAAGCGCAAAGCCGGATCACGAAAAGCATTTGTCAGATGATGCACGGAAAAACCGCGTGACGGTGCATGGCGCGGCCCGAGACGGACGAGATTGATAGCCGCGGCAGCGACAAGTGCCGAGACGGACGTTGCGGCAATGGTAAAGCGCCAGTCTACCCCGCCGAGGGCATTGAACAGGTGCGGCGAAGCAGAACCCATGGTCAAAGCGCCAACCAGAATGGCGAAGATCAAACCCAGATCACCCTTGGCCCAGCTTCCGGCGATTTTCATGCCAACCGGATAAACGCCAGCCATGCACATACCGGTGATCAGACGCGCCACAAAGACCCAGGCGGCGCCGGGTTCGACCAGTAGGATCGAGGCATTGGCGGCAGCGGCAACCAAAGCCG
Source organism: Rhodospirillales bacterium (assembly GCA_048262255.1). Lineage (GTDB taxonomy): Bacteria > Pseudomonadota > Alphaproteobacteria > Rhodospirillales > Casp-alpha2 > JABMNT01. Next base: position 241,266 of record JBLXFH010000001.1, read on the forward strand.
ACAGCATGAAAAACCGTTGCGGATCAATACGGTCCGCCAGCCCAAAAAAAGCGCTGATCAGGGTGCCCAGCACAAAGCCTGCCTGTACGGTGCTGGTAAACAGAGACACCTGCAAATCACTCAGGGCATAATCGTGAAGAATAGACGGGACAACGGCCGACGCCGAAAACCAGAGTGACAACACGGCGACTTCACAGGCCGCAAGAATGGCAATAGAGCGGGCTTTCATAGGCGTTGCATCCTGCGGCAAAGTCAGACGCGCGGGACGCCCTGCCGTACGGCCTCCCCCAATCCATATCCGTTCATATCATAAAGAATCACATCCTTAAAATTACGGCAGAAACGTTCAAATGCCTCATTTGTGACAGATCAAGTCAATTGCCTGATCTCGTTGCATTTAGTTATATAATTAAAACAAAAAATTATGTCCCAAAACGCTTGCAACCCAATACAGTCCTGTCAATATGCAGCCTCGTGAAGAATAAATAACAAGGCATAAAAGTGCCGGAGGTAATGGAACACACACAATTTAAGCACGTCAGAAAGTGCTAAATTGGTATACGTCTGTCCCAATCGAAATGTATTCGGCGGCAGGCGTTGTAGGTTCTAAATAGATAACCATTCAATGGGTAACACTGAAACAGGAGGGTTTGTGATGGTAAATAAAAAAATCGAAGAGACTAAAGTAGGTCGCCGTAAATTCCTTAAAGGCGGCGCCCTCGCGGCAGGTGCGGCAGCTTCTACGCTGGCTGCCCCAAATCTGGCGCTCGCTGCGCCCAAGGTCCTCAAGGTTCAAGCCGCCTGGGGTGGCGGAATTTTCCTGGAGAACGCCAAAAGCTATGTTGAGCGTGTCCATGCTATGGCTGGCAAGGATTTGCGGATTGATTTGCTGTCCGTGAATTCCGTTGTCAAAACAAGCCAAATGCAGGATGCCGTTCACCGTGGCGTTCTGGACGGCGCACACTACGTGCCGGCTTACTGGTACTCGAAATCAAAAGCCGCATCTTTGTTCGGTACCGGCCCCTGCTTTGGCTGGTCGGCTCAGGAGCTTCTGGGCTGGATTCACCACGGCGGCGGTATTGATCTCTTCAACGAACTGATGGGCAGCCTCGGCCTTAATCTGGTCAGCTTCTTTAACAGCCCGATGCCAGCTCAACCGCTGGGTTGGTTCAAGGAAGAAATCAAAGACGCCTCGCAGATGAAGGGTCTCAAATACCGGACCGTTGGTCTGGCAGCCGACGTTCTTCTGGAAATGGGCATGTCTGTTGTTCAGTTGCCAGGCGGCGAAATTCAGCCCGCCATGAAATCCGGCCTGATTGATGCAGCCGAGTTCAACAATCCGACTTCGGATAAAGATTTCGGCATGCAGGATGTTTCCAAGCATTATCACCTGGCAAGCTTCCATCAGTCTCAGGAAGCCTTTGAGATTACCTTCAACAAAGATATGTACAACAAACTGCCGGCAGAGCATCAGAGCATTCTGCGCTATGCATCCGAAGCTGAGAACTCCGACTTCTACTGGAACAACACGCTTCGCTATGCAGACGATCTGATCAGCCTGAAGGAACAAAGCGGTGTCAATGTTTACCGGACACCGGATTCCGTTATGGCTGAACAGTTGAAAGCATGGGATGTCGTGGTTGATCGTATTTCCGCAGAAGATCCTTTCTTTGCGAAAGTTGTTGATTCACAAAAAGCCTATGCCAAAAAGGTTATGGGTTATCTGCTTTTGAACCAGCCGGACTACGGCCTGGCCTACAAGCACTATTTCGGTTGATCTCAACTGAAATTCAGGTAAATACCGACTTTATGAGGGGCAGCCTTTCGGGGCTGTCCCTCTAAATTCAAAAACTGCCTTGCACAGCCGGAGACCACACAATGACATCCCTTATTCATGCCATAGAGAGCCTCAACATCTGGATCGGGCGCGCCTTTGGCTGGTGTATATTGATACTGACGTTCTCTGTCGCTTATGAGGTTTTTGTCCGCTACGTATTGAATTCGCCTACAGTCTGGGCCTTTGACATGATGGTTCAGATGTATGGCGCCCTGTTTTTGATGGCTGGCGCCTACGCCCTGGCGCAGGATACTCATGTCCGCGCCGATGTTGTCTATCGCCTGCTTCCCGTCAAATGGCAGGCCCGTATTGATCTTGTTCTTTATTTTCTTTTCTTTTTCCCGGGGATGCTGGCTCTGGTTTGGTATGGCGCTGAAATCGCGTCTGACTCTTGGCGTTACAAGGAAGTCAGCTGGAACAGCCCGGCCCGTATTCAGATTTATTTCTTCAAGACGCTGATCCCTGTTGCTGGCACCATGCTGATCATTCAGGGCGTATCGGAATGCATGCGTTGTGTGATCGCCATTAAAACCGGCAAATGGCCTGAACGCATGGAAGATGCCAAAGAAACCGAAGATATCCTGCGCCAGCAGGCCAGCCAGATGGAAGCCCGTTAGGCTCCCGATGAACCGCTTACGATCTAACTATTTTGTGGAGTCCATAACAGGATGACAAACCCAGAAATCGCAATTTTAATGCTATCCTCCTTCATTATTCTGGTGTTGCTGGGATTCCCTGTCGCCTTCACGCTGCTCGCCATGGGCGTTGGATTTGGTTATTACGCCTATTATGAAGCGGGCAGCATCGAAGTCATTGCCGACGCCTTCAACAACAAGATTTTTTATCTGCTCAACCAGAACACCTATTCCGTTATGGAAAACGATACGCTGGTGGCGATTCCTTTGTTCCTGTTCATGGGATATTTAGTCGAACGCGCCAATATCGTTAACCGTCTGTTTTCGGCGCTGCAAATGGCGGCGCGCAACCTACCCGGCTCCATGGCCATTGCGGCCCTGATCACTTGTGCGGTCTTCTCTACCGCCAGCGGCATTGTTGGTGCTGTTGTGACCCTGATGGGGCTGCTGGCGTTTCCGGCCATGATGAAAGCCAATTACGACAAGGAATTTGCTTCCGGCGTTATCTGCGCAGGCGGCACGCTCGGCATTCTCATCCCGCCGTCCATCATGCTGATCGTCTATGCGGCCATTGCCGAACTGTCACCACTGCGCCTTTACGCGGCTGCGGTCATTCCTGGGTTCATGCTGGCCGGCATGTACATGCTCTATGTGATTGGCCGGGTTATAATCAATCCGTCCATCGCGCCGAAGCCCCGTGAAGAGGATATTCCTCCGAAGCGCCAAATTTACTGGCAATTGCTGACATCCTTTGTGCCGTTGACCATGCTGATCATGCTGGTGCTGGGCTCCATCCTGGGCGGTCTGGCAACCCCCGGCGAAGCGGCCGCCATGGGTGCCATGGGCGCGATCATACTGGCCGCGATCTATCGCTCACTGAACTGGGTCATGCTCAAACAATCCGTATATCTGACCGCCAAGACAACGGCGATGGTCTGCTGGTTGTTTGTGGGTTCCTGGACCTTTGCATCTGTGTTTTCCTATCTCGGTGGTCATGAGGTGATTGAGCTCTGGATTTTGTCCTTTGACCTGGCGCCATGGCAGTTCCTGATTCTGGTGCAACTGGTCATTTTCCTATTGGGATGGCCGCTGGAATGGTCGGAGATCCTGATTATCTTCGTCCCGATCTTCCTGCCCATGCTCGATAACTTTGGCGTCAATCCGTATTTCTTCGCCATGTTGGTCGCCCTGAACCTGCAAACGTCCTTCCTGACGCCGCCCATGGCCATGTCTGCTTATTATCTAAAAGGCGTCTTGGGAAATGTCATCGAACTGATGCAGATTTTCAGGGGTTTGATGCCCTATCTGGCCATTGTGATCTTCTGTATGGTCCTGATGTATCAATTCCCGGGAATCGCCTTGTGGTTACCTGATGTGTTGTTTGGCAAATATGTACCTTGATCGAGGGGAAATCGAATGAACGGAAATTTAGCAGATAAAATTGGCGGGTTCGTTGGAACGTTTATTGTCTGTGCTTTCGTACTCGGGCTCGCCCACAGCATCTCCACCGGTTTTGCCGGGTTCTGGGGCGGCCTGCCCGTCTGGGTCATCAGCGTGCCGATATTGGGCATGGTCTGTTATGATTACTGGGATTCCTGCCTGCGCAAGAAATAGCGTCAGCCTCAAACAGAACCGACAAAAAGCAGATCAGAGATGGATTTAGCCGATTTAAGCGCCAGTGAGATGGCCCGACGCATTCGCGACGGCGAAACAACGTCGGAGGAAATCGTTGAGGCGTGTATTACACGTATTACCGCGCGCGAAAACGCAGTCAATGCCTGGATACATTTCGATCCGGAATACGCCCGCAAACAAGCAGAAAAATGCTCCTTTTTGAGGGCCAGCGGCGCAGCCATCGGCCCCCTGCACGGGGTGCCGGTAGGCATAAAGGATATTTTCGATACGGAATATTTCCCAACGGAAAACGGCACCGCACTTGATGCCGGGCGGCATCCTATCAAGGATTGCACTGTGGTCAGTCGCCTGAAAGCCGCGGGCGCCGTGATTATGGGGAAAACCGTAACCACCGAAATGGCCGTTTATTCGCCTGGAAAAACAAGCAACCCCCACGATGCCAAGCGGACCCCCGGGGGCTCTTCCAGCGGCTCGGCCGCTGCCGTGGCTGCCGGCATGGTGCCGCTTGCTATCGGCTCGCAAACCAACGGCTCCGTCATTCGCCCGGCCTCTTTTTGCGGTGTGGTTGGCCTGAAACCGACCCATGGCCGTATTTCGCGGGCGGGTGTGCTGACGCTATCGCGTGAACTGGACCATGTGGGTGTTTTTGCGCGATCTCTGGAAGACGCCGCTCTGGTGGCGGAATGCCTTATGGGGCATGACGCGGCAGACCCGGACACACAACCCTTACCGGCCCTACGGCTAACGGCAACGGTTCTGCAGGAGCCCCCCATTGAGCCGAAATTTGCCTTTGTCAGGACTCCCCAATGGGATAAAGCCGACCCCGCAACACAGGAGGCCTTTACAGAGCTCGCTGGTTTTCTGGGCGATCAATGCGAAACGATTGAAATGCCCGCTGAACTCCACTCCGCCGTTGAGGATTTACGCAACATCATGCTCGCCGATCTTGCCAAGAACCTGGCCCGTTATGTCCGCCGCGGAAAAGATCAGATCAGTGATATTTTGATGGGGATGATTGACGAAGGAAATCGCGTTCTGGCGGTCGATTATAACACAAGCGTTGACAGAAGAACCGGTCTAAACGCCTGGATTAAGGACATTTGCATCGAATATGACGCCATCATCACCCCGGCAACAACAGGCGAAGCCCCGTTAGGACTGGAGGCAACCGGCGATCCGGTATTTTGTTCAACCTGGTCCTATGCCGGCGTTCCATCCGTTACGGTTCCCCTGATGGAGGGTGAGAACGGCATGCCGTTAGGCGTCCAGCTGATCAGTTCTCTGGGCGATGACGCTCGCCTTCTCCGATCTGCGCAATGGCTGTCAAATAAGGTCGCGTCTGAAGCCTAAAAAGCGCCCCTTTATCAAGGGGCCGTTTCACCATTTTCAAACGGTCGAAAAAGCAATTACCTGCGCGACGCCCACCTGACGGGAAAACAGTCGCGCATTGCTCTGAAACTGTTGCTTTATTTCATACAATAACGTTCAATGAGGAATACATCATTTCAGAAATACAGATGCTTTGTATCCGTATTGATGATTTTCTTTATGTGCCGGGGGAACACAACTCAACATAATGTGTCGGGGGGACACAATTCAACATAAGGAGCCAAGTTCCCCTGTTTTTTTTAACACAATTAACCTTGTTTTCATGTTGTGTTTCATGAAACCCGGCAGATTCTGCGACTTGATACACGCGTACATCCAGGACAGGCTCTCTCTTTGCGTATCGAATCCTGAAGATGCTTTAGGGTCCGCATATGATTATTGAACTTATCCGCGGTAGCGCCACCTTACTGGCTTTATGCCTGGTTGAAACATTTGTACAGCGCTACTGGCGGCATAATATACCAGCCAAACTTGTTTTTTCAGGTCTGCTATTTGGCCTGATTTGCATTGTCGGGATGGTCGCCCCCATTCATTTTTCTCCCGGTGTTATTTTTGATGCCCGGTCAGTTGTCCTTTCCATGGCGGGACTGTTTGGCGGACCCGTTGTTGGCGCTATCGCCGGTGTGATCGCTGGCGGTTACCGCCTCTGGCTCGGCGGGGCGGGGGCGATCGTTGGCCTGGAAGTGGTCATCGGCTGTGTACTTGCCGGACTGCTTTACCGACATTTTCATCACCGTGGATGGGTCAAAATAAACTTTCTGAACCTTATGGTTTTCGGATTTTTGGTACACGTTTTCTGCTTGGCGCTCTTTATCCAGCTCCCTACGGAAGTCGTCAAAAGGCTGTTTGATAATCTGCTAATTCCCTATCTCACGGCCTTCACTATCGCCACCCCTTTTCTGGGATTGATACTGAAGGACGTACAGGACCGTCTGGCCGTTGAAAATACGTTAAAGAAAATTTCGATCGCCTTGCGAGAAAGCGACAGCCGTTTCCGGGCGGTTTTCAACCAGTCGCCCAATGGAATAACCCTGAAAGACCGCCACGGCTGTTATCTTCTCGTCAATCAGACCTATGCCCAATGGCACAATATGACCCCCGATCAGATCATCGGCCTGTCTGCAGATGATCTTTTCCCCGATAGAGAACGCCAACGAGCCCGCAAACTGGAGCATGACCTCCTGATTTCCGGGGAGCCCTGTACGCTTGAGAGCGATGTTCCTTTTTTGGATGGTGAAACGCGGTTTTTGTCCATTTTCAAATCGCCTCTCATAATATCGCCGAATGAACCACCGCTCATCTTGACCGTTCTGGCCAATATCACCGACCGCAGACGCGCGGAAATTTCTATGGAATCTGCTTTGAATAGCGCCGAAGAGGCCAATCGGGCGAAGACCGAACTTCTTGCCACCATGAGCCATGAATTACGCACGCCCCTGAATGCCATTCTGGGGTTTAGCGACATGATCCGCTCTCAATATTATGGGCCATTGGGTTCGGACACTTATGTCGAATATGCAAACGATATTTATAAAAGTGGTGATCATTTATTGTCCCTCATCAATGATATCCTTGATATTTCAGCCATTGAAGCGGGAAAAAGGGTCTTCCAGAAAGAACCCGTAAATATTGACGAAATTATTGCTGAATGTCTCAAAACTCTACAGGGGAAAATCAAGGAACGAGACATTTCCATATCCGTCCGCATCCCCGACGAAGCCCGGACCTTTAATGCAGATAAACGCTCCGTTTTTCAGATCTTGTTGAACTTGCTGTCCAATGCCGTCAAATTCACTGGGTTGAAAAGTTCTGTCACTGTCGATTCCCGTTTATCTGGCAACAACATTGAAATTATCGTTACGGATTCCGGTGACGGCATTGCTCCCGATAAGCTGGCCAAAATTACAGAACCCTTTGTCCAGGCGGAAACAAACCCGCACTGGGCCCAGGAAGGGACCGGACTTGGATTGACCGTTGTCAAATCACTGGTCGATGCCCATAGCGGCCAACTGCATTTCGAAAGCGAACCGGGCCAGGGACTGACGGTCACAGTCTCCTTACCCATGAACTCAGATTAACCGGGCTACAGACAACAAAGCCTCGCAACAGGCAACCTGGCAGCCCCCCATTTTACATCTCAATTCTGCCACCCCTTACCAGACAATCAAACACAATATCCTGCTTGGTTCTTCGGGGGACACTGTGCTAAAAGAGCCGCAGTTTCCAGCGGCTTCGCCTAACTCAGGCCACAGGAAACCAGAAGGGGAGGAAAGAGACGTACTTCTGTTTCTCTTCAGCCAATTTCAAGGCCCCGACCGGGGCCTTCCCTATATGAGATGCAATTGTCGCTATTCACGAAAAGACAGGGTTCCAAGGAGTTCATTTAAAATGTCCGAACACACACACGATACTCAGCCAGATATCATTTATACAAAAGTTGACGAAGCGCCGGAACTGGCCAGCGGTTCCTTTTTGCCAATCATCCGTGCCTTCACAGGCGTTGCCGGCATCTCTATCGGAACCCGCGATTTGTCTCTGGCCGGACGTATTCTGGCCAACTTTTCCCACATGCTCCCGGCGGATCAAAAACAGTCCGATGATCTGGCCTTTCTGGGGGACGTGGTTACACAACCAGACGCCAACGTCATTAAACTGCCGAACATCAGCGCCTCCATCCCCCAATTGAAAGGTGCCATCGCGGAATTGCAATCGCAAGGTTATGCCCTTCCCGATTACCCGGAAGACCCGAAAACCGACGCCGAAAAGGACGTCCAGGCGACCTACGACAAGGTCAAGGGCAGCGCCGTGAACCCGGTTCTGCGCGAAGGCAATTCCGACCGCCGCGCACCGAAAGCCATCAAAGAGTTTGCCAAGAAAAATCCGCATCGCATGGGGAAATGGAGCGCCGATTCCAAAACCCATGTTGCAACCATGAACAGCGGTGATTTTTTCTCCAATGAACAATCCGTCGTCATTACGGATGCGCAGGCGGGCAATGCCACCATCGAGTTTGTTGCTGAAAACGGCGACGTCACTCAGCTCAAAGGGGCAACACCGCTGGCTGCCGGAGACATTGTCGATGCCTCAAAAATGAGCGCCAAGGCGCTTCGGAAATTTTACGAAGCGGAAGTCAAAGACGCCAAGGATAAGGGAGTTCTGTTTTCCCTGCACCTGAAGGCGACCATGATGAAGGTTTCCGATCCGGTGATCTTTGGCCATGCGGTTTCCGTTTACCTGAAAGATGTTTTCGAGAAACATGCCGCCGTTTTTACCAAACTGGGCGTTGATCCCGACAATGGCATTGGGGATCTGGTTGCAAAGGTCGAAACATTACCCGATGACCAGAAGACAACCATCTTGGCCGATCTGAAAACCTGCCTGGCGGAACAGCCTGATTTGTACATGGTCAATTCAGATCGTGGACTGACCAATCTGCATGTCCCCAGCGATGTGATCATTGACGCATCCCTGCCCGTCGTCATCCGTTCCGGCGGCAAGGCCTGGGGGCCGGACGGCAAGGAAGCCGACACCAAATGCGTAATTCCCGACCATGCATATGCTGGCGTCTATTCGGAAGCCATTCGCTTCTGCAAGGAAAACGGCGCGCTTGACCCGGCGACCATGGGCAGCGTTTCTAACGTTGGTCTGATGGCCCGCAAGGCCGAGGAATATGGCTCGCACCCACAAACGTTTATCGCCAAGGCCAATGGCACCATCCGTGCTGTTGACGCTGCCGGCAATGTCCTCATCGAACACAACGTCGAGCAGGGTGATATCTGGCGCATGTGCATGACCCGTGATCTGCCTATACAGAACTGGGTCGAACTGGCCGTCAAACGGGCCCGGGCCACTGGCGTTCCAGCCGTCTTCTGGCTGAACAAGGACCGCCCACATGACCGTAACATCATCGAAAAGGTCGAGCGCTATCTACCCAACCACAACACCGATGGTCTGGAAATTCTCATCATGTCTCCGGCCGAAGCCACATGGTATTCCATGGAGCGCATGAGCAAGGGACTGGATACCGTTTCTGTCACCGGCAACGTGTTGCGCGATTACCTGACCGATCTGTTCCCGATCCTCGAAGTCGGCACCAGCGCCAAAATGCTGTCGATTGTGCCATTACTCAATGGCGGCGGATTGTTTGAAACAGGTGCTGGCGGCTCGGCCCCGAAACACGTTCAGCAACTGGTCGAGGAAGGGCATCTGCGCTGGGATTCACTGGGTGAATTCTGCGCGCTGGGAGCTTCGCTTGAGCATTTAAGCCAGGCCAAGAACAATCCGAAAGCCGGTGTCATTGCCACAGCTCTCGACAAGGCGACGGAAATGCTGCTCGACAACAACAAGTCGCCAAGCCGCAAGGTCGGTGAACTGGACAACCGTGGCAGCCATTTCTACATCGCCAAATACTGGGCAGAAGCGCTGGCTGCCCAGAACGACGATGCGGAACTGAAAGCCCACTTCACGCCCATCGCCGAACAACTGGCGGCCAACGAGGCAAAGATTATCGATGAGCTGAATGCGGCCCAGGGCAAACCCGTCGATCTTGGCGGCTATTATCATCAGGACCCGGCGAAAGTCGCCGCTGCCATGCGCCCCAGCTCGACGCTGAATGCGATCATCGGCTAAGGTTATTTGGAACCACCCCACGCAGTCCTTTTAGAACTGCGTGGGGTTTTCATCTGTTAAAATTTTTTAAGAAACTCCTGAAACCGGAAGGCATGGTCCGGGTTAATGGCGTTGTGCGGAAGCTTGCCGCTGGTCAGTTCGCGCACCTGCTCCACCGTTTCCAGCGCCTGAAACTCAATGGCTGGCGGCGTTTGCCCGCCCACATGCGGCGCCGCAATAACGTTGGGAAGCGCAGCCACGGCCAATGATGGTTTCTGATCCTCGGCCCGTCCCACGTCCAGCGCAGCGCCAGCGATGGGACCATTTTTCAGTGCGTCGATCAGGGCCGCTTCATCAACCAGATTGCCGCGCGAGACGTTGACAAAAAAGCTGCCCGGTTTCATCGCCGCAAAAGCCGCCCCGTTCATCAGGTTTTCCGTTTCTTCCGTGGCCACCGCAAGGCAGGCGAGAAAATCGCTTTCCGCCAACACATGCTGCATATCTGTCTGGCGTACATGGTTATGCGTAATGGTCTGATAAGGATCATAGACCAGAACGTTCATCCCCATAAAGGCTGCAATCTCGGCAAGCCGTCGACCGATACTGCCATAACCGATAATGCCCAGTGTACTGCCCTTCAACTGGCGGCCCATATGGGCGACAGGGGCTATGTTGGCATGATACTGCACGGTATAGGCGGTCAGGGAACGGGCCTGGTCGATCATCATACCGATGATGATCTCGGCTACGGAATCGACAAAGCCAGGGCTTGCATTGGTAACCAGAACCCCATTGCGCGAAGCCGCCTCCACATCGACATTTCGGTAATCGACGGCACCGCGATGAACGGACATAACGCCAGGACAATTATCAAAAAAAGCGGCTTCCACCACCGTATTGCGGTCCGCCACCACAATATCGCAGCCCGCCGCATTCTCGATCAGCGCCTGCGTATCGAGAACCTTGCCGGTTTCATTGAGGCGCAAATCAGTGAGTGCCCGCAGCCCAGAGAGGGCCTTGGCCCCATAATAGTTTTCCAAAGCGTGGGGTTCGTGCGTCAAAAAGGCTTTAATCATTTTACTCTCCAGATGTTCGCGCGAACCGTAATCCAGCGTTGAAAAAACACAACCCCCAATTCGTCCAAAAACCGTCGACATTTACCCCATTGCGAATATTCTTTGACCTGAACAGCCGGAGTCTATAGTCGTAAATGGGTCGCCGAAGAACGGGCGATTGGGGAGGGAAAAATGGCTGAAGAAAATACATTTGATTACATCGTTGTCGGTTCCGGATCTTCCGGGGCAGTGGTCGCCAACCGGTTGTCGGAAAACCCGAAAAACCGGGTCTTGCTTCTGGAGGCGGGAGGGCGCGACCGCAACCCATGGATTCATGTGCCGATCGGCTATTACAAAACCATGTTCAATCCCAATCTGTCATGGAATTACGAGACCGAACCCGACGCCGGTGTTGACGGGCGGTCTGTTGCCTGGCCGCGCGGCAAAGTCCTGGGCGGTTCCAGTTCCATCAACGGGCTTTTGTATGTTCGCGGCCAGCACGCCGATTACGACCACTGGCGCCAATTGGGAAACGCCGGATGGAGCTGGGAAAACGTTCTCCCCTATTTCCAGAAAGCCGAAGATCAGGAAATGGGCGCCGATGATTTTCATGGCAAAGGCGGTCCATTAAGCGTTTCCAACATCCGCCAACACCATGTCCTGTGCGAAGCTTTCATTGCCGCTGCCCAGGAAGCCGGGATCAAGCGCAATGATGATTTCAACGGTCCCGATCAGGAAGGCGTTGGTTACTATCAGCTCACCGAACGCAACGGCCTGCGCTGCTCGACCGCCGTCGGTTATCTGCGTGATGCCGAAAAGCGCCCGAACCTGACCATCATCACCAAGGCGCTGGTTACCCGTGTTCTGTTAGAAGGCAAAAAAGCCGTAGGCATTGAATACAAACGCTCCGGTACCCTACAGCGGGCGCGCTGCACAGGCGAAATTATCCTGTCCGCCGGCGCTATCGGTTCGCCGCAAATCCTGCAATTATCAGGTATTGGCGACGGCGAGATGCTGAAATCGAAGGGGGTTGAGGTGCAGCATAACCTGAGTGGCGTCGGCCGAAATCTTCAGGATCATCTGCAGGTCCGCATGATCTATAAATGCTCACAGCCTGTATCGCTCAACGATGATGTCCGTAACCCCTTCAAGAAAATGAAAATGGGTCTGGATTTTCTGCTCAAGCGAAGCGGTCCCCTAACCATTGGCGCCGGACAGGCCGGTGGTTTTGTCAAGGTCATGCCCGACGCGGCGACGCCAGACATGCAGTTTCACTTCATGACCATGAGTGCCGACAAACCGGGCACCGGACTACACAAATTCTCGGCCTTCATGTCGACCGTCTGTCAGTTGCGCCCGGAAAGCCGCGGACATCTGGAAATCAAATCCGCCGACCCGGCGGAGAAACCGGCCATCCATCCCAATTACCTGTCGACCGATCTCGACCAGCGGTTTTTTGTCGAAGCCCTCAAGTATGGCCGCAAGGTGGCCGAGCAACCATCCCTTCAGGCCTATATTTCAGAAGAGATGGAACCTTCAATGGCGGTCGCTACGGACGAGGAATTGCTTGCCCATACCCGCAAGAAAGCAACAACGGTCTTTCATCCCGTCGGGACCTGCAAGATGGCGCCGGAAAACGATGCCGGATCGGTTGTCGACGAACGGTTGCGGGTGCGTGGTATTAAAGGCTTGCGGGTCATAGATGCGTCGATCATGCCAACGCTTGTTTCCGGCAACACCAATGCCCCCTGCATCATGATTGGCGAACAGGGGGCCGACTTCATCAAAGCGGATGCCCGCTGAATGAATCCGGATCAATCCCCCTGGCCCTGGTGTGTTGTCTCATCGCCCAACCCGTTTCAGATCAGCCGCCTTCCGCTTATTGCAAAGCTCTATAAAATCGGTTTTCACCGATATAAAAAGCGCTGGGCGAAGCGGCTCTTCAAGCGTCCGGCCCGGTCCTTGTTCGATTTTGCCTATCATGTTCTGAAGCTGGGCGGAACAGCCATCCTCCAGTTTCAGCAGGATGACACAACAAAAAACCTGCAATTTGACGCCCGCAAGCTGCATTTTGCATCGGTTTATGATCAGCCAAAGGGCCTGATTTTTGAGCCGCAGGTCATGGGTTTGCTGGAGCTTCTACTGCGCGAGGACGAGGTGTTTTTTGATATCGGCGCCAACTGGGGAATGGAGGCACTGCATGCCGCCTTACTGCCCGACTGGCAGGGCACCACCCATGCCTTTGAGCCGGTTCCCTCAACCTGCGCCGATTTACAGTCCCTGGTTAAACAAGCCGGTCTTGAAAGCCGTATAAAATGTCACAATCTGGCTGTATCCGACGAACCGGGAACGGCCCAGATGATCCTTGCCGACGGCATCCAGTCTGGCACAGCCACCCTTGCCAGCAACCCGTCTGGTGCAAAGACCATTGCCGTGCGCAAGGTGAAACTGGATGATCTGTCTGAAGCAGACCCGACCTTTATGAAGCTGGATGTGGAAGGCCATGAAGCGGCGGTTCTGCGCGGGGCCAAGGCGCTTATCGGACGTGCGCACCCCTTCATCATCTTTGAAACCTGGCACACACCCAATGACTTTGAAAATTCGGTGCAAACGTTCCAGGTTTTGGAAGATTACGGGTATGTTTTCTTCCGCCCGGCCTGGGGCGTCAAAACACCAGAAGGGATTTCCGTGTGGCCGCAGACCCAACCGCCCATCTACGCGGCGGAGCGCCTGCTCAGCCTGATCCCCATGGATTCACGTATCCGCCCCTTCATGAGCGAACATATCGATGTTTTTGCTTGTCACAAAAGCCGCCTGGATGATTTGCGCGCCCGTCTGAGCCGCAACCCTTCCGCATAACCCGCTGCCGACAACGGCCGTTTGATCTCGACCTCAGTCGATCTCTTCAATACGCCCGCTGTCGAAAACCGCCTGGATGAACGAGGGTGTTGTCAATCCGCCTTGCACTTTCGCTTCCATTTCGGCTTCCGCCGCGCGGATGGCTTTCAGGGCATCGATCACGCCATCAATCATATCAAACGGGACAATCACAACCCCGTCCACATCACCGACAACAATATCGCCCGAGTTCACCGCAACGCCACCCAGAACAATTGCCTGCCCGACCGTCCCTGGACCATTTCGGGCCGGGGAATTGGGGGTAACGCCGGCACTGAAACAGGGCATGCCGACGCCCTGAATGCCGGTGATGTCGCGCACATAACCATCCGTCACAAAAGCCACGACGCCCCGATTTTTAGCAATTGCCAGCATCAGGTCGCCAGCCACGGCAGTGCCTTCAAAGCCATCTGCCGCAGCAACAATCACATCGCCTTCACCGGAAATCTCGATGGATGCAAAAGCCGCCAGATTATCAGCAGGTCCCGAGTGGCTGGTCACCGCCACCCCGCAAAATTGTGCCTGCACATCACTTACCGGCTTGATCCGGCCATCCAGCGCCCCGCGCCCGTTCATGGCATCGACAACATGCCCGGTCTGCACGCCCTTAAAGGCGGCGACCTGTTCTTTGCTTGGTCTTGTAAAGTTTCGGCGCAGCGTCAGAAGCGGTGGATCTTCAATCATATTCTTGTTCCCTGTTTACATTTAAGGCGTGCCAATTCGTTTATGGCACCCGGTTTTTGTGCATGGTAGCATGATCCATCAACAGGGAAACCCTAGAAAACAAACCGTTAAGGAGACGCGTTTGATGTCCACTCCTTCCTGGCATCGAAAGGCCTACAGCATCGCCGCCTTGCGTGACATGGCCCGGGCGCAACTGCCACGCCCCATATTCGACTTTGCCGACGGCGGCGCTGAAGATGAGCAAACGCTGCATCAGAACGAAACCGCCTATGATGCCTACCATCTCGTACCCCGCCCGTTGCAGGGGGCCGCAAGCCGTGATCTCACAATCAACCTGTTTGGCAAATCCCTGCGCCTGCCGGTAATTGTCGGGCCAACGGGCCTCTCCGGTCTGTTCTGGCCGGACGGGGAGCGGGCAACAGCGATGGCCGCCCATGCCGCCGGCACGGCCTTCTGCCTGAGCCACGGCTCCACCTGCACCATGGAGGAACTGGCCTCAACCGGCGCATCGCCGCGCTGGATGCAGGTCTTTATCTACAAAGACCGCAGTTTCACCCAGGAGTTTTGTGAACGCGCAGACGCGGCGGGTTTCGATGCGCTAGTTCTGACCATCGATAACCAGATTCCGGGCAAACGCGAGCGAGACTTGCGCAACGGCTTCACCATCCCGCCCAATTTCGGCCCTGTCGAATACGCGGCTATGATCTCCAAGTATAAATGGCTATGGCGCATGCGTTCGGCCCTTGGTCGCATGACTTTCGGAAATTACGTCCGTCCCGGAGAGGCGACGGACCTCGCCACATTGGCCGGTCGCATGGGAGACTTGCTTGACCCCGGCATGTCCTGGGCGGATGTGGAATGGCTGCGCGGTATATGGAAAAAGCCGCTGCTTATCAAAGGTATACTACACCCGGAAGATGCCGCCAAAACCATTGATCTGGGTATTGACGGGCTTATCGTTTCCAATCATGGCGGGCGCCAGCTGGATGGGGCCATTCCTTCCGTTCATGCACTGCCCGCCGTTCTGGAAACCGTGAAGGGCCGTGTTCCCGTACTCACGGATGGCGGTATCCGACGCGGCGCTGACGTGTTGAAAGCCTTGGCGTTGGGTGCCACCGCGTGCCTGGTCGGGCGGCCGCAATTGTGGGGCGTTTCGGTCGCCGGGCAGGCCGGTGTTGAGCGTATGCTTGATATCTATTATCGGGAGATCGACATGGCCATGGGGCTTTGCGGCGCGTCCAATATTTCAGAAATCAGCCAAGACCTGATCACGCAAAGGTATTGAATAGATAACCGCCGCAACCGGTAAGGGCACCCACGTCAGGATCGGATTTATTAATTCTTTTGTATTGCCGGTTGATAAGACACTTAAAATAGCCAAAAATGGGCCATTGTAATTTTTTGTGAATCCGGTGCGTGGAGCCAACACATGACGATCACCCTCGCGGTCTCCTTTCTGGCTTTTATCGTTTCCCTGATCGCCGTCTGGGCCTGCAGTGAAATTTCCAAAAAAACCATGGCGAAAGCCACGGCGCTCATTAAAGATCATTCGACGGAAATGTATAAGCTGGCGTCTCAAAACGATTTCGCCGTCGCCAGCCTGAAAGAAGACGTCCTCGGCCTGCGCATGGAACTCAATCAGGCCAATGAACAAATCCGCAAGGAAGCCGAAATGCGCAGCCGGGAGATGGAATCAATCCGTGATCATCTGGAAGACATGGAAAAAGGCTGGGGACCGAAAAAACCCAACCTGCACGTTTGACCCGGTTCCAGGCCAGCCTCAATCTTTGAAAGACTTCGAATAAGCCTTGAAAGCCTCCTTGTAATCCTCATGCCAACGCGACAGAGGCGGGCGGTTTTCAGTAATGTCCTGTGTGGCCCAGAAAAACCGCTGTCGATCCATTTCGGGCGTCACTTCATCGTCAGGGCAGATGATATAAAATTCGTTTTGTTCAATCGCCGTTAACATCATATCGATCACCTGTTCCGGCAGCCAGGCGCCCGGTTTGTGTTCCGCCGTTCCGGTTGTCGTCCAGCCCGGCACCAGCAAATGCGCCGTCACCCGACAATCCGGCGTATTACGCAACTCATGCTGCAACAATTCCGTATAAGACTTAACAGCGGCTTTCGAGACGTTATAGGGCGGATTGTTGGGGGGATTGGTGATGCCCTGTTTAGACCCTGTATTCACAATCGCCGATGGCGCACCTTGCGCAATCATGCGCGGCGCAAAGGCCTGAACGCCATTGATCACGCCCCACATATTGACATTGATCGTTTGCTGCCAGTCGGCGTAGCTGTCCCAACAGCCACCCTTGTTGCGGGCCGCCGCGTTGTTCATCAGCACAGAGACCTCGCCATAAGTCGCGTAAGCCGCATCGCGCAGCGCTTCCACATCAGCCATTTTGCTGACATCGCAAACCACGGACAACACCTCTGTCTGGTCTTTGAGCCCCTCGGCAGCCTGCGCCAGTTCCGTTGCCGTCACATCCGACATACAGAGTTTCAGGCCCATGGATGCAAATTTTTTGCAGGCCGCCAGGCCAATTCCGCTGGCCGCACCTGTTACAACGGCAACGCGGCCAGCAGATAAAGCGGGATGGTTCATTATAAAATCTCCCTGTTTGCTTTGCTTTCCCAAAGACTAACAAGCGATCTGTCTGTCAGCAACGCCTTGTCTTTATATCGGTAGCCAGTCATCTGAAAATTCACAAATCCGGTTTCGGCCAAGTTCCTTGGCACGGTAAAGGGCCCGGTCCGCTCGGGACATCAACTCCTCCACCGTGGCGTTGCTGTCCTTGCGATCAACCAGCCCGAGACTGACGGTTACGGAAACATCCCCGTTATCTGTCGCAACGACAATTTCCGAGATGGCGGCCAACAATCGCTCCGCCAGTTCGCGCGCATTCACCAGGGCGGTCTCTGGTAAAAGAATAGCAAACTCCTCGCCGCCAATTCTCCCCGCCACATCGGACTGGCGGATGACCCGCATAAAGGTTTCAGAGACGCGCCTAAGCACTTCATCGCCAACTGGATGTCCATAGGTGTCATTGATGGTTTTGAAATGATCAATATCAAGCATCAGGAAAGACAGATCATGTTTGTAACGTCGGGCCTGATCCTCGAAACCCTTAGCAAGATCGAAAAAAGCCCGGCGGTTGTTTAAACCGGTAAGCTCATCGGTCCGCGACAATTCCTCGGCCCGCCGTTGCGCCGCGACCAGCCTTTCCTCGACCTTGCGAAGCTCCGTTATTTCACTGAAAGACAGGATAATGCCACCGTCCGCCGTCTTGGCTTCTTTCAGGATAAACCGGCGGCCGTCGGTATAGTCACGAACTGTCAACGTTCCATCCGGGTTCTGATGATCTTTCACCCTTTGACGAATAAATTCTTCCTCTCGCCCGATGGCTTCCTCGACCAGACCTTTTTTGACATTCATCCGAATTCCATCTTCGTAGGTCTTTTTCTCACGCACGAATTCCTCGGCCCTCGGATTGATTTTCAGGAATTGTTTGTTGTACAGAATTAACCGGTCTTGCGAATCGTAGAGAGCCAAAGCTTCCTGAAGATTATCAATGGCGCCTACCAGACTAAGAGCCGCCTCATAGGAGCTTTCAAGTTCCGCAGCGCGTTTCTTCAGCTTGTCGTTTTCAGCCAAGAATTCATCGGTCTCGGAACTTGCATCTTGCGATTTTGTCATGGCGCGCTTTTTTTAAGCTAAAATCAGACATCTAATATAGACCCTTGATGATAAGGAATACGAGCCTTGATATCGCAAACTCAGTTGGTTGAAATGAAGCCTGTTACAACCCTTACCAAAGAAGCGCATTCTAGTTACTGGGCTCCGCGTCCATGACCTCGTATTTCTGTGTTTCTTCCAGCCCAAATTGCAACGCCGCCAACCGGGCATACAGCGGGTTCTTTTTCAGCAATTCATCATGAGTACCGATGGCAACCATGCGCCCACGATCCATCACCGCGATGCGATCGGCGTTAAGGACCGTCGCCAGACGGTGTGCGATGATTAGCGTGGTCCGGCCGACCATCAGTTTTTCAAGCGCCATTTGAACCAGACGTTCGTTTTCCGCATCCAGGGCGGACGTCGCTTCATCGAGTAGGAGAATGGACGGATCGCGCAGCACGGCGCGGGCGATGGAGATGCGCTGACGCTGGCCGCCCGACAGGCGCGCCCCTTTTTCGCCGAGGAACGTATCGAAACCGGAAGGCAGTTCATCAAGAAATTCCGCCGCCGCCGCAGATTCAGCTGCCTGACGCACCTCAGCATTGGTGGCGCCAGGGCGGCCGAAACGGATATTTGCCCAGCCGTCGGCACCGAACAAAACCGGGTCCTGCGGAACCGATGCCATACGTTGGCGAACCGCTTGTGGGTCCGCGCCTTTTATATCAACACCATCAATTAAAACCTGTCCCTGCAAGGGGTCATAAAACCGCAAAAGCAGTTGGAAAACAGTTGTTTTCCCGGCCCCCGAGGGCCCAACCAGCGCCACCGTCTCGCCCGGCCTGACCTCAAGATTGAAATCAACCAGGGCCGCCAGATCGGGCCGCGAGGGATAGTGAAACGTCACCCCTTCAAATTTGATTCGGCCTTCAGCCGGAACGGGCAAGGCTATGGGGTTGGCCGGTGCCTTGATTTCCGGTTCCTCCTCCAGCAGCTCAAGCAGCCGTTCCGTAGCCCCGGCGGCGCGTTGTAACTCACCGAACACCTCGCTGATCACACCCACGGAAAAAGCGACAACGGTGGCATAAAAAACAAAGGCGGCCAGCTCACCACCGCTGATTTCACCGCTGATCACGCCTTGCCCGCCAAACCACAGAATGACGGCAATGGCGTTGAACACCAGCAAGATGACCACGGCGGTTAACAAACCACGGGCCCGGATTCGCCGGATCGCCGTATCAAAGGCGTTTTTGACTTCCTCGCCAAAGCGTCCGCGGTCTTCCTCTTCATGGGTGAAAGCCTGGACGGTACGGATGGCGTTGAATGTTTCTTCGGCAAAGGCCCCCACATCGGCGACCCGGTCCTGACTGGCCCGTGATAATTTGCGTACGCGTCGGCCATAGATGAGTATCGGCACAACAACAATGGGCACCACCAGCAGGACCAGTCCAGTCAGTTTGGGATTGGTGACAAACAGCATGACCATGCCGCCAATAAAATTGAGTGTATTGCGCAGCGCCATGGAGGCCGAAGAGCCAATCACTGATTGCAGCAAGGTGGTATCAGTGGTCAGGCGCGACAGAATCTCGCCGGTCTTGGTGACTTCAAAAAAACCCGGATGCAGGGCCAACACCCGGTCAAACACGGCTTTCCGCAAATCGGCCACGACCCGTTCGCCCAGCCAGGAAACCAGATAAAAGCGGGCAAAGGTGCCAAAGGCCATGATCACGGAAAGCCCAATCAACAGCATCAGAGCATTATCCAATGCACTTTCATCGCCGCCGGCAAATCCGCTGTCGATCAGTTCCTTCAGGCCCTGACCAAGGCCCAGCGTGGCGGCGGCTGTGATGGTCAGGGCAATCAGGGCGGCAATCACCCGCATCCGATAGGGGACAAGAAACGCCCAGGCCTGTTTCAGATAACGCAAATCACGGCCTTTAGGGCGGTCGGGGAGCGAGGAACGGGCCAAAAGTATCGTCCTTTAATCAGATTGTCTGGAAAAGGCCGCGTTCTGAATGCTAGGTCAGCCCTGTTTTCACTTCCTTATTTGGCAGAAATCGGCGAACATTCAAGCTGACTCATCAAATGATATCTCACAATCCTTTGCCCACTCCTGAAATGCGCGGTAATTTAACCGCCGCCTCACCGCCATGGATGTCTCGCTTATGAATACAAAACAACTGGAAACCCTGTTTTTGAATCTGGGTCATTTTTTCGACCACATGCTGATTCTGATCTATGCGACGGCGGTCATTTCCATCGGTGTCGAGTTTGAGCTGCCCTATGGCGAAATCATTGCCCTCGCCACGCCGGGGTTCATCCTGTATGGGGCCATGTCGCTGCCCTTTGGCTGGCTTGGGGACCGCAAGGGCCGCCACGGCTTGATGGCTTTGTTTTTTATCGGCATAGGTCTTGCCACAACCCTCACTGCCTTGAGCACAAACATTTGGCAAATCGGTCTGGGTTTGACGGTCATCGGCTTTTTTGCGGCGATCTATCATCCCGTCGGGATCCCCATGCTTATTCAGGGCATCGACAAACCCGGCAGGAAACTGGGACTGAATGGCGTATTTGGCAATATGGGCGTGGCGGCGGCCCCACTGGTGGTTGGCGCATTGGCAGCCGCCTACGGCTGGCGTGGCGCCTTTATTGGCCCTGGCGTGGTTTGCATAATGATAGGTATGCTGTTCTGGTGGCTGGTTCCGGCTGACAGCCCGGCAAAAAAAGAAACCCGTGATCAGAAAGCGGGATCATTCGATACTTTCATGCCCGGCTGGCGCCGTGTGCTTCTCATCATTGGCATCATAACTTTGGTGGCCGGCGTCATTTTCAACGCAACAACGGTCTCCTTACCGAAACTCTTTCAGGAACGTTTCACCGACGCCCTGCCCGGCGCCATAGGTTTTACGGCGCTCGCCTCTCTGGTTTACGCCATTGCGTCATTTGCCCAGGTCATGGCGGGCACTGCGGTCGACAAGGTTTCCGCCAAGCGACTTTTGGTCGGGCTGCTCGGCACACAAATGGTCGTTCTGCCCATCATGGCTTTCGCCGAAGGCCCGTTGCTGTTTGTGGCGGCGTTGATTGCCATGGCCTGTGTGTTTGGCCAAATCCCAATCATCGATACCCTTGTCTCGCGTTATGTACCGGATTCTCACCGGGGCCGGGTGTTCTCGATTAAATATCTTCTCAATCTGGGCGTCGGCGCCATGGCCCTTCCCCTGATCGCTTCCCTGCATCAATGGGGTGACGGCTTTACGTCCTTGTTCCAGTTGCTGGGCTTGATCGCGCTGATCATGGCCGTTGCCGCCCTGTCTTTGCGCCGCACCCAGGCTTCTCCGGCCGAATAAGAAAGCATAGGTATTCCATGACGCAATTCACCCCCGTCGATCACTGGGCACGTTCTCTTATAGATCAGCGGCGTCTGGCCCAGGCTGAGATCACCATTTTGCGTCGGGGAGAAACGGTCTTTTCCGAGCGCTATGGAAGCATGGATTTAGAAGGCCAGAGGCCTTTGCCGGAAGATGCCGTTTTCCGTATTTATTCCATGACCAAACCGATCATTGCCGTTGCTGTTCTGATGCTGGCGGAACAGGGCAAACTGGCGCTGCAGGATCCCGTCGCCAAATTCATTCCGGAATTTTCAGACGCACAGGTCAGTGCGCATACAAACGGAAAAGAAGTCCGGCGCGAACCAGCCCAAACGCCCGTGACCCTGCATCATCTGATGACGCACACGGCAGGCCTGACCTACGGGGGAGATGAATACCCTCCTGTCAGCACTGCGTACCGGGAAAACGGTATCGATTTTTCCATGGCTTATGCAAATCTTGCCGAGATGGCCGCCAAGGTCGGGCGGCAGCCTTTGTTTTATCAGCCGGGAACCCGCTGGATTTATAGCGTCGCCAACGACATTTTGGGGCGCGTCATCGAAGTTTCCTCCGGGATGCCCCTGGACCATTTTTTTACCAATCATATTTTCGCCCCTCTCGGCATGGACGACACGGGATTTCATGTGAGCGATGCCCAAAAGGACCGCTTTGTCGCCAATTTCTGTTATGACGCGGCAGGCAAGCTGGCCGACTGCAGCGCCGGTTCCCATGAGCGTTTTCTCGAGCATGGGACGCTCCTATCGGGCGGCGGCGGACTGGTTTCCACCAGCCGGGACTATCTGAAATTTGCACAAATGCTGCTGGGGCGCGGGTCCTTCGCGGGCGCCCAAATTCTGACTCCGCAATCCGTTGACCTGATGACCACCAACCACCTGCCGGGCGACCTGCCGTCTATGGGTTGCGCTACCCACAGCACAATGGAGATGACCGGGGTTGGATACGGTTACGGCGTTTCGGTTATGATTGATCAAAACAAGGTGCGTTTTCCCTGCTCGAACGGGGACTTCGGCTGGGCCGGTGTCGCCAACACCTATTTCTGGGTCGACCCTGCAGAACAGTTGATCGTTCTGTTCATGAGCCAGTTGATGCCCGCCTCCGATATGCCAATCCGCGTTGATTTACGCAAACGCGTCTATCAATCCCTCGGTCGCGCCATCTAATCGGTTTTTTCGTCCGTTGGCGGCACCAGATTGAGGGCCACGGAATTCATACAATAGCGCAGGCCCGTGGGTTGCGGACCGTCAGGGAAAACATGACCCAGATGGGCATCACATTTGGCGCAGACCACTTCTGTGCGGCGGGAGAAAAAGCCATTGTCTTCTTTCTCTTCCACGGCATCAACCGTGATCGGTTTGAAGAAGCTGGGCCAGCCGGTGCCGGAATTGTATTTCGCATCCGACGAAAAAAGCGGATTGCCACAACAAATGCATTGATAAACCCCGGGATCCTTGCATTTGTCATATTGTCCCGTAAAGGCGTGTTCCGTTCCCTGACGGCGGCAGACATAATAGGCTTCATCGGAGAGGAGCTGTTGCCATTCGCCATCCGTTTTTTGAATTTTTTCCATTTCAGGGCTCCCGTTTTTCTTGCTATACTTAGGCTTGATCCATGTCGACACCTCTGGCGCATCTGTGGTCAACCCATTGTCTAACAGTTAGATGCCTTTGTAATAATATCAAGACCGATGTGGAATTTCTAATGCAAACCGATCCCCAACTGGAAGCGCTTAAAAAAGAAGTCGCCGGACTTTTTAACAGTTTTCAGCGGGTCCGAGATGAACTGGCTTCCTTGAACATTCCCTCAACGGAGGACAACCTGCTGGGCTCGGTCGCCGAACAGATGACGGCGATTACCGAAGAGACCAGTTCCGCGACGAACAGCATCATGGAAGCCACAGAAGCCATCCAGACGGTCAACGAACGGCTGCTCAAGGAAATCAAGTTTGGTGGCGCACGCCCGAATTTTGAGGAAATCGCTCTGCACACCAACAAGATTTTTGAGGCCTGCTCCTTCCATGACATCACCGGCCAGCGGCTGACCAAGATCGCCACGGCCATCTCCATCCTTGAGGACTCGTTCGGCACACTAGCGACTGTGGTCGGCAAAAGTGCTTTGCAAACGGCCAAGGTCGAGAAAAAATCCATCCACAGAAATGACGACGGTCTTGAGTTGACGGGGCCGCGCGTTGACGATACCGCCTACAGTCAGGAAGATATCGACAAACTGTTCGACTAATCCCTAAATCCGGCCGTCATACGCCTTGCGTCCGATGGGGCAGGCCAGAACCGTAAAAGTATCGCGACCCAACGACGCCAACAGCTCCCGCTCCAGCGATGCTTCATCCGTAACTGTTACGCCAACGCCGCCAAGGGCCGTGGCGACGGCGGCAAAGTCCGTGCCGTCAAAATCGACACCTAAATTGTTATATCCGGAGCCTCTCTGTTTAAGCTCGATCAAGGCCAGCGATTCATCAACAAAGACAACCACCGGAATACCCAGTTTGCAGTCCCGGGCCGTCGCCAGTTCGCCCAAAATCATTTCCAGACCGGCATCCCCACTGAAAGCGACCACCGGACGCGCCGGTTCAGCCAGCTTGCGGCCTATGGCCAGCGGCAAGGCGACGCCCATGGTGCAAAGCCCCGTTGATTGCATCAGGCCGCGTGGCTCAAAACATTCCCAGGCCTGGCTCAGCAGGATGCGGTGCGCGCCTGTATCAATGGCGGCAATGGTATCGCGCGGCAAGGCCCGGCGCGCCGCGGCGACAACGGCTTCGGCGCCCCAGTTCCCATCTCCGGCAAACGCCTCTTTATGCTGTTTGCGGACTGCGGCAGGCTCATTGGCAGGCCAGACGAGGTTGGTCGCCCGCCCGTCGCCCAGTGCGGCCAGTCCGGCCCCCACATGCCCGGTGAAGGTCAGGGACGCCTGATGCACGAAATGGCTGTTGGATCCGATGGAAAATTCAATCACCGACATATCGGCTTCCCAGGGGGCGGTCCAGCTTGAACGCATTTCAATGGGATCATATCCGGCCAGCAAAATAAGGTCGCTTTTGGCGATCAGCGGCTGAATGATTTTATCGGCTTTTGGCGACAGTCCAAACCCGCCCAGCGCCAGAGGATCATCCTCGGGTAAAATACCCTTGGCTTTATAGGTCGTCAGCAACGGCACCTGAAAGCGTTTGCAAAAAGCCGCGACCTCTTCCGCCGCATCCTGATGCAGAACCTCAACACCGGCAATCATCAGAGGCCGTTCGGCGTCATGCAACAACTCGCGGGCTTTCTCCAGTTCAGAGCTTGGTGCCGGGCCCGCTTTCGCCAGCGTCTGGCGGCGCGGCGCGGCAACAGCCTCCTGCTCAAGGGTCGCCAGCGAAATGGGCACATCAATATGAACCGGCCCCTGCTTGCCATCCATGGCGAGGGTAATCGCTTTATCGATGATCACATCCACCGCCCCGGCAACCATGGTGAAACTGGCTTTTGTCACGGATTTCAAAAGCTCGCCATGATCGAAAACCTGATGGGTATAGGTCTGCGCCACATCCGCATCAACACATCCCGTCAAATAGATCAACGGCACCTGGTCCTGATAGGCATTGACGATGGCGTTGACCGCGTTGGCGACGCCAGGCCCGACAGTCGCCAGCAAAACACAGGGCGCTTTCGTGAAATGGTGTGTACCTTCGGCCATGAAACCGCCGGGGTTCTCATGCTTGACCAAAATGAATTTCAGCCCGGCGCGCTCGAGCGCATCCATCAGTTCCAGCACTTCGCCACCGGGGATGCCAAAGGCATGACGACACCCTGCCGCATATAGACGCTGGGCTATAATGTCCGCTGTATTAGGCATTGGTTTTTCCCTTCGGCATGTTCAGATAACCATCGCGGGTCTGTGGCAGTTTGCGGCCAAGAATTTTCGAGGCCACCAGATTACGCAAAACCTGTGCCGTACCGCCGCCGATGGTGAACATGCGGGCATCACGGTACATGCGCTCCATAGGCAGATTGCGCGAATACCCCATGGCGCCGAACACCTGCAGCGCATCGTTGGTCGCCTTAATGGCCATTTCAGACGTCAGAATTTTCGCCTGTGCGGCAAGCAGCATGTCGGGAAACCCGTTCGCATCCAGCTCGGCACTGGCCGCCGCCCTGTAGACCATGGTCTGGGCAGACGCAGCTTGTGTGCTGATATCGGCAAGCATCCATTGCAGGCCCTGAAACTCGCAGATCGGTCGGCCGAACTGTTCGCGGGTTTGTGCATATTCCAAAGCCTGCTCATAAGCCCCTTCGGCAATCCCCAACGCCACCGTCGCCGCACCGACGCGCTGCGCGTTATAGGCGGTCATCAATCCGGCAAAACCGCGACGCACACCGCCCGGCGGTACCAGCATCATGTCTTCCGACACCACCAGGTCTTCAAACAGAACTTCCGTTTCCGGGATGCCCCGCAACCCCATGGTCGGTTCACGTTTGCCAATCACCAAACCATCACTTTCACCACGCACGGTAATAAATCCGGCAATCCCCTGATCGACGCCCTTGTCGAACACGCGGGCAAAGATCAGATGCAGCCGGGATACGCCGCCACCGGTGATCCAGTGTTTTTTACCGTTCAGGACATAGCTATCGCCTTTTTTGTCGGCCCGGGTCGACATCTCCGTCGCCGCACTGCCAGCCTCGGGTTCAGTGATGCAAATGGCCGGTTTGTCACCATCCAGAACCAGTTCGGCCGCCAATTTCTTTTGCGCTTCGCTGCCGTACTTCATGATCGCACCAATGGCACCCATATTGGCCTCAACGACAATGCGCCCGGTCACCCCGCAAACTTTCGCCATTTCCTCCACGACAAGCACCGCATCCAGATAACTGGCCCCGCGCCCGCCATAGGCCGTCGGCAGGGTCATGCCCATGAACCCGGCGTTTTTCAGAATCCCGACGTTCTCCCAGGGGTAGGCCTCGCTGCGGTCGACCTCGGCGGCGCGCGGTGCGATCTCCGTCTCGGCTATACGGCGGGCTTCGTTCTGAATGTCGCGATGGGCAGGCGTTAAGTCGTACATATTCACTTCCTCTGATGATCCATTTGCCGAGCCTAACGAACCCGGAGCAAAAGGGCAAAGACAACGCTGGACGGAAGGACTTCCATGAACGATATTTGGTCACTATGAATGCTGCAACACCCCTGATCGGCCTTAAGGAGGTCACCAAGTCCTTTGGGGCTGTACGTGCTCTAGATGGCGTTAACCTGACCGTAAACCCCGGCGATTCGCTGGTTCTGATCGGCAGTTCCGGCTCCGGCAAAACGCTGATGCTGAAATGCATCATGAGCCTGATCCCCCACGACAGCGGCCTCATTCAGGTCGATGGTCATGATATCAAAACCCTCAGCCAGACGGAGCGGAACGGTTTTCTCAACCGGTTTGGCATGACGTTCCAGAAATCGGGCCTGTTTGATTCCATGCGGACCTGGGAAAACGTCGCCTTTCAACTGCTGCAAACCGGCATGGAGCGGCGCGAAGCGAAAGAGCGTGCCATCGACAAGCTGGCAGCGGTGGGTCTGGAGGCGGCGACAGCAGATCTCTATCCCAACGAGCTTTCCGGTGGCATGCAGAAGCGCGTCGGTCTGGCCCGCGCCATCGCCACCGACCCGACGATCCTGTTTCTTGACGAACCGACAGCCGGGCTTGACCCAATCATGACCAATGTCATTAACGAACTTATTCTGGAAGTCGTTGATCAACTGGGCGCGACGGTGGTCTCAATCACATCCGACATGTCGAGCCTGAAAATCATCTCGAACCGGGTGGCGATGATCCACGAAGGGCGGATCATCTGGGACGGCCTGACTGAGGATGTGGAAAATTCCGGCAATGCTTACGTGGACCAGTTTGTCCACAGCCGCGCCGAAGGCCCCATCGAAATGCTGGCGCAGGCCTTCTAGGCGCTAGTCCAAATCCACATGCGCCGGTTTTCCGGCGACGCCCTTGTAGAGAACGCCCTGGCGCAATTTCAGAATGCGCTCATGCTCAACCAGGGCGTCGGCATCCATATCGGCCTTGGGCGGTGTTTCATGAATAAAATTGCCGTGCGTATCCTCACCACGGACCAGCCAGGCGCTGTCATTCTCCGCATTCACCTGACGGACATCCGGCGTGATATAGCGTACCGCCACGCCAATGCGCCGGTCCTTGGAAAGATTGGGGTCAGAACCATGGACAATCCGCACATCATGCAATGACATCTGGCCGGGCTGCAGTTCGACCATCACACCTTGGGCATCATCGACCTCGACCGCCACTTCCTGCCCCCGGGTCAGTAAATTCTTTTCATCCAGTGTATCAACATGCGCCAGTTGCTCCCATTTATGAGTGCCAGGCACCATTTTCATACAACCAGATTCCACCGTCGCCGGTGATAATGCGATCCAGGCGGTCAACACGTTCGGCTTGGACAGGCCCCAATAGGTCGAGTCCTGATGCCAGGAGACATAAGTCCCTTCGCCCGGCTCCTTGATAAACAGGCTGGAACCCCAGACCATCAGATTGGGCCCGAGAACATCCTCCACGGCATCCAGTACCTTTGGGTGCGATGCCAGTTCGGCGACCCAGGTTTGCAGCAGATACAGTTTTTGCCCCATGGACAGCGTATACCAACCGTCGTTCGCCGCCTCGTAGGCCTCAAAACGCTGGCGGTACCCGGCCGCTTCATCCGCTGTCAGAACATCAATCGGGCAGAGGAACCCATCGCGTCCGTATTGTTCGACTTTTTCCGTGCTCAGAGATTTTGGCATGTGGCCTCCCGTTTTCGACCCTGTTTTTAGTGATCTTCGGGCAAAAAAGCGAAGAGTGCAACGCCTGCACAAAAAAAGCCGGACAACAGAGCGTTGTCCGACTTTTCTGAGAAATTCAGGCCTTAGACGTTGTGGTGATCAATCACCTCGCCGCGTCCGGGGTAGTCTTTTTCAACGACAAATTTCACGGCATTGAGAATATCGCCGAAACCGGGGCGGGCGAAGGGCATGGTTTGCACGGTGCCGAAATACAACTCGCCGTTGGGGCGCACCAGATAAAGCGCCGGTTCACTGAACAGATCGGGCTCGACAATACCGGCCGAGGTCTTGCCGCGGCTGGTCGAGATATACAGCCCCCATTCGCGGGCCTTGTCCAGATCAAGGCCATAACCGAAAGTGATGTTCTCGACCTTCCAGTCGGCAACGGCCTGCTCGGCACGTTCCTTCACATCGGAACTGATGGCAATCACCTCGACCCCCGCTTCCTTGAAATCGGCGATCTTGCGATCCAGATCGCGCATGTAATTGCCGCAGATCGGGCAATGCAGACCGCGATAAAAAACGATCATCGTAAAGTTTTCAGGCGATTGATCCGCCAGTTTCCAGGTGCCGCCGCCAACGGTCGGGACCTCAAGCGTTGGGACGGGTTGGCGAGGGATTAAGGTTGCAGGCGCAGTCATAAAGATTTCCTTTGTAGAGATATGTTGAAACGATATCTGTCAGTTAGGGTCCCGCCTGCAATCAATCAAGCCTCGGAACCGGGGGTCACGGAAGCGTGATGGCCGGCCAGGCTCTGCACCTCGATAAAAATCCGGGTCGCCTCCGGGTAGGCTTTTTTGATGTCCTGCTCCATTTTCGAGATTTCCCGCTCCACATCGACCGACGACAAGTTATCGGCAAAATCGACGCTGATGTTGACCAACAGGTCCTCCGGTCCCAGATGCATGGTCCTCAGTTCGTTCACACCCAGGATACCAGTCTGTGATTCGGCGATTTTCCGGATGCCCTGGACAACCGGGCTTTTGGCACTTTCACCCACCAACAACCCCTTGCATTCCGAGGCCAAAAACCACGAAACGCTGGCCAGTAACAGGCCAATGATCACCGAGGCGACGCCATCAAGAACCGGCAGATCGAAAGCCTGGCCGCAGGCGAGCCCCAAAAAAGCGAAAAACAGCCCCAGCATGGCCGCCGTATCTTCCAGCAGAACCGTAAACACCGCCGGATCCTTGCTTTCACGGATGCCCTGCCAGTATCCCATTTTACCGATCCGGGATTTGAACTCCTTGAAAGCCATCCACCAGGCCACACCTTCAAAAACAAAGGCCAATCCGAGGACGATATAATTGATATAGACGTTCTTGACCGGATGCGGCTCCAGTATTTTCAGCACCCCCTCATACATGGAAACCCCGGCGCCCACAGCAAATAGCAATACGGCAACAATGAATGTCCAGAAATAGAGCTCCATGCCATAACCGAAGGGATGGGCCTCATCGGCCGATCGCTTGGAGCGGCCCAGGCCGTAGAGGATCAGCCCCTGATTGGAAGTATCCACCACCGAATGCACCGCTTCACTGAGCATCGCCGAACTGCCTGTATAAGCGGCAGCGGCAAACTTGGTGATGGCGATCAAGCCGTTGCCGATAAGCGCTGCGATAACGACTTTTTTGGATCCGCTGGAGGCCATAGGTTTTTTTCCTTCACACTTAATCTTACAAAAACCAACCCTCCGCCTGCAGCGAAGATTTCCCCCTTCCGCCTGCTTAGCATCCCATGCCCATGATAGCTTCTAAAAAATGTATTGTAAGGCGTCTTACACAGGTCTAAACGGGCCCATCTTGACAAGCAGGGGCGGCGATTCATACGCTCAGTAAAGGGTTTTAAGAGATGCTGCTAACTCTCAGGTCCGTCAGTTCCCTGTTGACCGGGGTCACCTTGCTCATGCTTGGAGGCGGTGCCCTGACGACGCTGCTGGGTCTGCGCATGGGGGATGCGGGGTTTTCCTCACAAACCACCGGCTTTGTCATGTCCGCCTACTTTTTGGGGATCGTGCTAGGCCCGTTTTATGCACATAAGCTGATTTCCACCATCGGCCATATCCGTGCCTTTACCGCTTTGGGTTCGATCATGTCGGTCGCCGCACTGGCACATCCCTTTCTGGTTGACCCCTGGTTCTGGGCGGCGCTGCGATTCGTTCAGGGGTTTTGTATTGTCGGCATGTATATGTGTACGGAAAGCTGGCTCAATGAGAAATCAACCAATGAAATCCGCGGCCAGGTTTTCGCTCTCTACCAGATCACGGTTTATCTGTTCCAGGGTGCTGCCCAGTTCCTGCTCAACATTCCCGACCCTTCCGGCTACGGGTTATATATCATCACCTCGGTTCTGGTCTCCCTGGCCGTCGTTCCGGTTGCCCTGACCCAGGTTTCGCCGCCCGATTTGCCGAAGGCTGTACAGTTGAATTTCCGACAGCTCTACGCCATTTCACCTACCGGTATGCTGGGCTCTCTGGCCTCAGGCGGTCTGCTCGGCGCCATTTACGGCATGGGCCCTTCCTTTGCCCAGCAAGTGGGACTCAGTGTGCCGGAAACCACTCAGTTCATGGGCCTTGTCATTATTGGCGGGCTGGTCCTGCAATGGCCCTTCGGTAAACTTTCCGATATCATTGACCGGCGACTGGTTATCCTGATCATCGCGATTTCCTCACTCGTCATCTGCCTGCTGATCATGGACAAAACGGCGGCTAACGGAGTTAGCCTGCTGGTCCTTGGCGTCATCTATGGTGGTGTAGCGTTTGCGCTTTATCCAATCAGTGTCGCTTACACCAATGACTTTGCAAAGTCGGACGAACTGGTGCCGGTCAGCGCCGGCCTGCTGGTCGCCTATGGCATCGGCGCAGCAATCGGACCAACTGCGGCGTCTTTTTTCATGGAAGTTTTTGGTGCAGGCGGGCTGTTTGTGTTTTCCGCCAGCATTGCATCCATACTGGCGATCTTTATTATCTGGCGTATTCGCCAGCGCGCAGCGCCGCCGGTTGAAGAAAAACTCGGGTTCCAGCCATTGACACGAACCACGCCTGTGATCAGCGAAATGGACCCGCGTCACGATCCGGAAGATAGCGACACCCGCGAGGGCAATTGAAACACCCATTCACATCTGCAACTGCAAATGCGTATCATTTTGCTTGCTGCTCTCTATTGAAGGCCGCTAAAAAAGGTGCAGAGGAATTATGATGGCAGATCAAGTGAAAAAAATCCTGTATGTCGAGGATGAACCGGACATCCAGAAAGTTGCCAAACTTGCCCTGGAGCATGTGGGTGGTTTTGAAGTGATGGTGTGCGGTTCCGGCCCGGAAGCCATTGAAAACGGCCCGGCTTTTTGCCCCGACCTGATTCTACTCGATGTCATGATGCCCGGCATGGATGGCCCGGCGACGCTGGCCGCGCTGCGCAACATCGACAGCTTGTCGGAAACTCCGGCCGTCTTTCTGACCGCCAAGGTGCTGCCAACGGAAATCCAGCGATACAAGGCCTTGGGCGCGCTTGATGTAATCGCCAAACCATTCGATCCCATGACCCTGTCGGATCAGGTTCGCGCCGTCTGGGCAACCCGCTAGGGTATTCAACATACAATCGATCATGAAAAGCTGGAGCGGGTGAAGGGAATCGAACCCTCGTCTAAAGCTTGGGAAGCTTTCGTTCTACCATTGAACCACACCCGCCCGGATTGGGATCGTGAGTGTCTCACGGAATCCGAAAACGTCAATATCTGCTGAACCATGCATTTCCCCAAAATCGAAAACGGCCTCTCCGTATCAAGATACGAAAGAGGCCGCCTCATTAATGCATATGGTTTGTGAGCGAACCGACGGCCTAGCTGGCCTTGGCGCCAATGCCGTTGGGGAAAAACAATTGCTTGCCGCCGATCTTGTATGCGCCGATGGCCGTCTGGCCTTCCGGTGAGACCAGCCAGTCGATGAAGGACTGGCCTTCCGCCATTTTCACATGGGGGTGCTTGTCCTTGTTGACCAAAATGACACCATATTGGTTGAACAGGCGCTTGTCGCCCTGGGCGAGCAGGGTCAGGGTCTCCTTATTCTTGAAACTGAGCCAGGTGGCGCGGTCAGTGAGAGCATTGGCGCCCATGCCGGATGCCGCGTTCAGGGTTGCGCCCATGCCGGAACCGGTTTCCCGATACCAGGAGCCGGACATGCCTTTGACATCAATGCCGGCCGCTTTCCACAGACCCAGTTCTTTTTTGTTGGTGCCGCTGTCGTCCCCACGTGAGGCGAACGACGATTTGCTTTCGGCGATTTTCTTGAAAACCGCGATGGCGTCGGTCATGCCGGCAATCCCCGCCGGGTCCGATTTTGGCCCGACAATGACAAAATCGTTATACATCACGTCCTGGCGCGAAACGCCAAAACCATCGGCGACAAACTTTTCTTCCGATGGTTTGTGGTGGACAAACAAAACATCCGCATCGCCTTTCCGCGCCAGCTTCAGGGCCTGACCGGTGCCGACGGCGACCACCCGGACCTGAATGCCGGTTTTTGCCTGAAACATCGGCAGGATATAATCAAAAAGCCCGGAATTAGCGGTCGAAGTGGTCGATGCAACGGTGATGAACTTGTCCGCCGCCTGCGCCATACCCGTCGACCCGAACAAAACGGCCAAAACAATTGCCAGCCTTGAAAACAATCTCATAATCTAAACTCCCTGTTGAAATTGGCGCATTCCCGATGAGCCCATTATAAGTCATGGGAAAATTCCTTCTCGATATGCTATTGTTATCATATCGTTTCGATAGGATCAAATAATCATATAGGTTTACAAGGAAACAGATTCAGTGGCTTCGGTGCATAAAGAGACCCCTCCACACTTTCAATTGCGTTTGAAACTGGGTGTTGGCGACGACACGATCGGCCCCGGTAAAATCGACTTGTTACGCAAAATCGATACGCTCGGCTCAATTTCTGCTGCAGCCCGGGAAATGGGAATCAATTACCGGCGGGCCTGGTTTTTGCTGGAAACCATGAATACGGCGCTTGGCCGCCCGACCGCCCAGACAACAAAAGGGGGAGCGGCAGGCGGCGGCGCCACACTGACCGACACCGGACGGGCCGTTATTGCGGCATACGAAAACTGTCTGAAGGAGACTGAAAAAATTACGCGCAAGCCTCTTGAACAATTGCACAAAAAGCTGAGTCTCCTGAAAGACTGATTCCCAAAAAAACAGGCGCCCATCTGGGCGCCTGCATTTATTTAGGAATTTAAAGAGAGACCGGCGACGGGATCAATCGTCGTCGTCATCATCGTATTTGCCGTGTTTCTTGCCTTTTCGCATACGATCCCAGAATTCCTTTTCCGTAATCTTGCCGTCCTTATTGAAATCGTGACGGTCGATGATTCTGGCAAAGGGTGCCGAATATTCTTCAATCGTCACGTTGCCGCTGCCATCATCGTCCAGGCGCTGAAAGCCATCAACCATGCGCGAACGCATATGGTCCAGCCACAACTTTTCAAACTCACCGAGCGACAAACTTCCATTCTTGTCCGCATCATAGGCTTCGAGTTTTTGTTTGCGGCGGGTATCGACTTCTTCCTGCGTCACCGCGCCATCCTTGTTAAGATCATGCTCTTCAAACATCCTGGCCATCCGCGCGCCCATCTTGTGGCGATTAAATCCGTGATGTCTTTCGCCGCCATCGCCATGTCCGCGATAAGAAGCCATGAGCACCCGGCCCTTGTCTTCCTTGTCGCTGGCCATAACAGCAGCACCAGCCGCAGACGCCGCAATCGCTCCGGCAACAAGGGCAACTGCAATTTTTGTATGACGTTTCATCTTTTCATCCTTTGTATATATGATCGTTCATTCGATTTGATGCCCTGATTAAACGCAATGGATGTCGCAAAAGTTTGTCACCTTTCCACTCATTGGTCTTAATTTGTCGCAGGAAGGCGTCTTGCGACATTTTGATACAAATTTGTTGTAGCTGTTTGCAGGCAAGGCGATAACCTAAGCTTGCGAATTCCAACAGGACCGAACCCGGCGTTAATAATGACAAACAGCACTGCGCATATTCTCGTTGTCGATGACGCCCGCGATATCCGCGAGCCATTGGCAAAATATCTGGGCAATAACGGTTACCGGGTCTCCGAGGCCGATTCCGCTGCCAAAGCGCGCGCTATTGTTAAAGACAGCGCCATCGACCTGCTGGTCCTTGATATCATGATGCCGGGCGAAGATGGCTTGTCGCTCTGCCGGCATTTACGCGAAACCAGCCAGACGCCGATTATCCTGCTGACCGCGATGACCGAAGAAACCGACCGCATTATCGGGCTCGAAATGGGGGCAGATGACTATGTCAGCAAACCGTTCAATCCGCGCGAGCTGTTGGCACGCATTAAAGCGGTGCTGCGGCGGTTTCACAGCCTGCCTCCAGAGCATGGGACGATTGAAGATGACCTCATTCACTTCGATCGCTGGACGCTTGATACAAAACGCCGCGAACTTGTTGCAGATGACGGAGTCACCATCCCCCTCAGCACTGGCGAGTTCAAACTCCTGAGCGTTTTCCTGAGCCATCCGGACCGCGTCCTGAGCCGGGACCAGTTGCTTGATCTGACACAGTCGAGAACCGCAGATGTTTACGACCGCAGTATTGATAACCAGGTCAGCCGGCTTCGCAAAAAAATCGAGGTCGATATCAAATCACCGCAAATCATTAAAACCGTGTGGGGCGGTGGTTACCGCTTCCAGGCGAAGATCGGGCCCGCATGAGCTTCATCAAACGCCTTATTCCACAAAGCCTGGCCGGACAATTGATCGGACTGATTCTGATCGCCTTGTTGGGTGGACATATTGTTGCTTTCATGATTTTGGCAGAAGAACGCCGCGACGCCCTGCAAGCGGCCTCACGGGGCGAAGTCCTTGCCCGGACGGCGACCATTGCCCGTCTGTTGAGCGTCAGTGCTCCCGCATCTCATGCGGAAATCCTGAAAAACGCCCAAACGCCTTTCATCCGATTTTCCCTGTCTCCGGAAAGCGCCACGCAAAACCCCCCGGAATCCCGGCGGGAACTCTATTTTGCCGATCGCCTGCGCGACATGCTCGACAGCCCGGAGGCCCCTGTGCATGTCCGTCTGGGTTTTAACCAACGGCCGTTTGACTGGAAAAAAATCAGCGGGTTAAAACGACGCTTTACAAAAGATGACGATGATCATGACGATGACGATGATCACGACGATGACCGAAAATATGCCTATCACAGCGACAGCAAACCCTGGCGGCGGGATGTCCACTGGGGCATTCAATTGTCCGTCAAATTCACCCCGGACCTGTGGCTGAATTCAGCGACTCAGCGCCCGCCCCGTCCAACCACCTGGGCCTATCAATCGCTGCTTGCGCTGACGATTGCGGTTTTGCTCATTATTGGCGCCGTTATCGTGCTGGTGCAGCGGATTACACGTCCGCTGGCGACTCTGGCGAAAGCCGCCGACGCTCTGGGCCGGGGCGAAACAACACAGGATATCCCGGAAGCCGGGCCGCAGGATTTGCAACGAACCATTCGAGCTTTCAACCGCATGCGTCACCGCCTTGAATCGTTTGTTGAAGACCGCACCAATCTGCTGGCCGCCGTTTCACACGACCTGCGTTCGCCCGTCACTTCGCTGCGGTTACGGGCCGAATTCATTGAAGACCCGGAATTGCGCGAAAAAATTATGGAAACACTGGTCGAAATGCAGGCAATCATTGAAACGACCCTGATTTTTGCCCGTGAGGAAACCCGCGCCGAAAAAACCCGCGCGACCGATCTGAGCGCCTTGATTGAGAGTGTTGTCAGTGATTTTAAGGATCTCGGCGAAGACTGCACCTATGAAGGGCCGGAACGGTTTATTCTGGCCTGCCGCCCTGTCAGCCTCAAACGGGCTGTCCGTAATTTGCTAGAGAACGCCATCACCTATGGCCATTCGGCCAAGATCAAACTGGTGCCCGGCTCCCCGGAAATCGGCAATGACCACATGATTCTGGTCGAGGACGCAGGCCCCGGCATACAGGACAGCGAGATTGAGCGTATGTTTGAGCCTTTTGTCCGGCTTGAAGAATCGCGCAATAAAGAGACCGGCGGCATCGGTCTTGGGCTTGCCATCACGCGTTCCATCGTGCGTGGGCATGGCGGTGATATTTACGCCGAAAACAAGCCGGATGGCGGCCTCCGGGTGGTTATTCACCTGCCACAAGCGATCCAGGAATAGCGCGCTCACTCCCTTGTAACTTTTTTTTGATTGGTGAAGCGCAGGCTCAGCGCTTACAAATAGATTTCTGTGTGATGAGTACGCTTTATGGAGTCTGACATATGCCGGATGGCGCGTTAAATGAGCCAAAAGCTCTTGATCCCGACAAGTTTCAGGATCCACTGGTTACTGCAAAGGGAGAGGAACGCGCCGTCGTCGCGCTTACGCACCTGCGAACCCTTTGGTTCAATACCGGCAGCCTGTGCAACATCACCTGCGCCAACTGCTACATGGACAGTAGCCCCAAAAATGACGCGCTGGCCTATCTGACCCTGGCCGAAGTCACCGATTATCTGGATGAAATTAAAGCCGACGGCTATGCAGTCAAGGAAATCGCATTTACCGGCGGCGAACCCTTCATGAACCCGGATCTTCCGGCCATGCTGGAGCAAGCCCTTTCCCGTGGATTTCAGGCCCTTGTCCTGACCAACGCCATGAAACCGATGGCCCATAAAAACAAGACCCTGCAGGATTTGCGCGCGCGTTTTGGTGATGCGCTGACGCTGCGGGTCTCTATGGATCACTACACGCCTGAACAACACGAAAAAGAACGCGGCCCGAAAACCTGGGCACCCATGCTGGACGGATTGCGCTGGCTGTCACAAAACGGCTTTCATCTGGCCGTCGCCGGGCGCACATGCTGGGGCGAAACGGAAGCAGAGGCGCGGGCCGGATATGCTGCACTTTTCAAGCGCGAACAGATATCCATCATGGCCGAAGACCCGGCAACTCTCGTTCTGTTTCCCGAAATGGATGCTGGCCAGGATGTTCCGGAAATTACCGTCAATTGCTGGAATATTCTGGGGATCTCACCAGACTCCATGATGTGTGCCAGTTCCCGTATGGTTGTCAAACGCAAAGGTACAGCACAGCCCGTCGTTGTGCCCTGCACCTTGCTGCCGTACGAGACGGAATTCGAGCTTGGTCACAGCCTGGCCAAATCATCGAAAACAGTTTCTCTGAACCACCCCCATTGCGCCAAATTTTGCGTTCTTGGCGGCGCGTCTTGCAGTCCCGACTAAGCATGAGCAGCAACACCCTCCCTCTACAGGCGGTTCTTGACCTTGGAGCCATTGATCAGCCCGTGCTGCTTTTTGGCGGCCCTTACTCCAACCTGCAAGCCACGCAAACCCTGCTGAGCCATGCCCAGCAACGGGGTATTGCACCACAGCACATCATTTGCACCGGCGATGTGGTCGCCTATGCCGGCGACCCGGCCGCAACAACCGACCTCGTCATGCAATCGGGCATGCATGTGTTAATGGGCAACTGCGAAGAATCTTTTGGATTTGACGAAGACGACTGCGGTTGCGGCTTTGATGAAGGGAGCGCCTGTGACCTTCTGTCGCGCCAATGGTATGCCCATGCCAACCGGGAGCTTACGGCGGGCCAGCGCGCCTGGATGCGCGAATTGCCACGCCTCATCCGATTTCAAATGGCCGGACATCATCTGGCCGTCATCCACGGCGGTCTCACCGACATCAGTCGCTGGCTGTTTCAATCCAGCCCCGCAGAAGCCAAAAAACAGGAAATCGCCGCAGTGGAAGACGCGGGTCCGGTGGACGTTATCCTGGGTGGCCATTCGGGTTTGCCTTTTGTCGATGATCTGGGCGACAAGCTGTGGCTCAACGCTGGCGTCATCGGCATGCCGGCCAATGACGGCACTTCGCGCACCTGGTTCGTTCTTTTAACGCCTACCCCGGAGGGTTTGCAAATTGACTTGAACCCGCTGGCCTATGACCACATTTCTGCCGCCCGCCGTATGGACAAGCTCGGGCTGGCCGGAGCCTACGCCCAAACCCTGCGGACGGGACTGTGGCCCAACATGGATGTCTTGCCCGAACCGGAGCGCCGACAAGTCGGTAAAGCCATTCAGCCCTGGTCCATGACCTGGCGTCGGCCCCTGCGGACGGCCGCCGAGTAGACCGCTATTAGGTGGCGGCATACCCCTGCGTCGCGAAAAACGCCATTAAATCCTGGGCAAATTTCGGACCAACTCTCAGTATATGTATATTCGCCGGATAACCCGCTCTCGTTTGCGCGTCAATATCGGTGGTCGACACCAAAAGAAAAGGCCGGTTTTCTGTGACTTTGATGGCATTGAAGACGCCGGCCAGTTCCAGACCAGAAATATCCTCCGAGACCATATTGGCCATGAACAGGTCGGGTTGCAGGCGAATTCCCTGTTCAATGGCATCCAAGCTGCTTTGTGCAATCAGTACATTGAACCCGAACTGCGAAAGCTCCGAAGCGACAATTCGGCGCTGTAAGCCTCTTGGCATCAAAATCAGAATACTGAGCGACCGGTTCTCTTTCCGGATGGTCCTGCGCTTCGCCTTTAACGGCAGGTCGCGAAGTATTTGGGCAACCGCCGCATCCGAAACATTCTCCTTTTGCTCCAGAATTTCTCGGATCCGATCGACAAAAAGCTGGGTGTCATGAATTCCCGTCTCGTCGGGTGAAAACATCGTTTCAAAATAATCTTCAAGGGCATGGGCCAACAGGGAAATGGATGAAAACCCGAAGGTGGAGCCCATCCCTTTCAAGGAATGGACATGGCGTTTGATCTCAAGAACTTCTGTTTCGCTGAGGTTTTTTTTATTCCTCAGACTTCCCAGGGCCGTATCAATTTCAGTCAGTCGATCTTCGCACTCATCAAGGAAATCCTGCAGAACCTCTGCAACGGCGTTTCCCAGCCCTAATTCCTGTTCGTCTAGCTCGTCCGACATTGTTGTTATTGCCTTCGTTCATCCAAATCAACTGACCTGTGGCCCTTTTTGGCAATCGCAACTTGCGCCAAAACCTCCCCTCCTCTAATTAAACCGCAGTCATTGAGGAGCTAAGCGGATTTTAAACAGGCCCGTTGAGAATTCAACCCTATGCAAAAAGCTGTCAGTTCCTACATATTATATTCAGGAAGCCCCATTTTTCTTTTTCAACGCCAAACGATTGATGATCCCATGTCAGAGTTTCCCATTTACGAAAAAACCACACACAGTGTTTCGATTTCCGTCCGGCCGGAATATCTGGACAACCAGTCCGATCCAAAAAGCAACTCATTTACCTGGGCTTACCACGTGCGCATTGAAAATGTCGGCAAACAAACCGTACAAATTCTCAGCCGACACTGGAAAATCACAAACAGCAATGGCGTGACCCAGGAAATTGTGGGTGACGGCCTGATAGGACGGCAACCCATACTGACGCCGGGCGATATCTTTGAATACAGCAGCGGCACCCCTCTCTCCACCGCATCCGGGTTTATGTCCGGCTCCTTCCATGCGGTTGACGAAAACGGTGAAGTTTTGACCGTCAGCGTGCCCGCTTTTTCCCTCGACCAGCCGCAATCGACAAGAGCTCTCCACTGATGACAGACTGATACAGGGCTGTTAAAACAGCCTCCGCGGGGATATAAATAATCATCTCAAGGTATGTTCTATGAAATCAAGGGAACGTGAAGTGGATAAACCGGTCACCCCAACAGACGCAAGCCCGGACAATTTGGAAAAGCCGTCACGCGAACAGGCGGAAGCCGCTGTCAGAACCCTGATCCGTTGGGCTGGCGATGATCCGGACCGGGAAGGCCTGATTGACACACCCGGTCGCGTTGTCCGGTCCTTTGAAGAATTTTTTCAAGGTTATACAGCGGACCCCCGAACATTGCTGGAACGCACCTTTGAAGAAGTCGAAGGCTATGATGAAATCGTATTCCTGCGTGATATCCGCTTTGAATCCCATTGCGAACATCATATGGCGCCCATTATCGGCCGCGCCCACGTTGCCTATCTACCGCACCGGCGCGTTGTCGGCATTTCAAAACTGGCCCGACTTATTGAGGTCTATGCAAAACGTTTGCAAATCCAAGAGAAAATGACCTCGCAAATCGCCAACACCATTAACGAGATTCTGCAACCCAAGGGAACAGCGGTCGTCATTGAGGCCTCCCATCAATGCATGACAACACGCGGCGTTCACAAACCCGGGGTTTCCATGGTTACCAGCACCATGCTGGGTGAATTTCGCGACAACCCGTCAACACGGCGGGAGTTTCTGGCGATGGTCAGCAACTCCGGTCACCGTGAAGCCTCTTTTACCTAAGCCTCCAATTTGATAAACACGAGCCGAACCTCTTGAGCATCGCCCTGTTTCGGGATAAGGGCTAAAGTCCGTTTTGATAGTCAGGGAACTGCGTTAGCAGTAGTACGATTTATGGATTTCAGGCCTATTGTACTGGTAAGTGGAACCCTTCTGGCATCGCTGTCCATTGTCATGTGCATCCCGGCAGTGGTCGATTTCATTGATGGCAATCCCGACTGGGAAGTCTTCGCCATCTGCGCCAGCGTCACCTTGTTTGTCGGTGTTGGCATGGCCCTGACCAGCCGCGTCGACAGCTCCAAGCTCAATATCCGACAGGCGTTTGTTATGACGACCCTGTCGTGGGTGGGACTAACCCTGTTCGCCGCCCTGCCGTTTCACTTTACCGCCGTCAACCTGAGTTATACGGACTCCCTGTTTGAAGCCATGTCCGGACTGACGACAACCGGTTCCACGGTGATGATTGACCTGGACCAAACCCCATCGGGCATTCTGCTGTGGCGGGCTTTGCTTCAATGGTTGGGGGGAATCGGGATCATTGTGATGGCGATTTCCGTCCTGCCGATGCTGAAGGTTGGCGGTATGCAGTTGTTCCGCATGGAAAGTTCCGACCAGTCCGACAAGGCTCTGCCCCGGGCCGCACAAATCGCTTCTGCGATCGCCATTATTTACCTGATCCTGACCTGCATCTGGATGGCCGCCTACTGGTTGGCCGGCATGAATGGATTTGATGCCATTGCTCACGCCATGACAACCATCGCCACGGGCGGCTTCTCCACGTCGGATGCATCAATCGGACACTTCAACAGCGCGGCGATTGACATCATCGCAACGCTGGGCATGCTGGTCGGCGCCTTGCCGTTTATTCTCTTTCTGAAGACCCTGCAAGGAGATCTGGACGCCCTGTTCACAGACAGTCAGGTCCAGTGGTTCCTGACCATGGTTACCGCGCTCGTTCTGCTGACGGCGGCTTGGCTATGGCTCTCCAATCATCTGCATCCCTTAATGGCCCTGCGTCTGGCGGCCTTCCACATTGTCTCAATCATAACAGGAACCGGATACGCTACGGACAATTACAGCGCCTGGGGCAGTTTTGCGAACCCGCTGTTCTTTGTCATTATGTTTGTTGGTGGATGCGCGGGATCGACCACCTGCGGAATTAAAATTTTCCGCTTTCAGGTCCTCTATGCGTCGGCGCGGACGCAAATCCATCATTTACTTCAGCCCAGCGGCGTTTTTATCCCCTATTACAACAGGCGCCCGATTTCCGATGAGGTCATCGTTTCCGTCCTCAGCTTCTTTTTCATGTGGTTTCTGAGCTTTTCCGTCCTCGCTTTGGCACTTGGCCTGCTGGGCCTGGACTTTCTGACGGCCCTGTCCTGTGCGGCGACGTCCATCGCCAATGTTGGTCCGGCACTCGGTTCCATCGCCGGTCCCAGCAGCACCTTTCATGAACTGCCGGATGCCGCCAAATGGCTGATGACCGGAGGCATGCTGTTAGGGCGTCTTGAACTGTTTACCGTGATTGTTCTTTTCAGCCGCACATTTTGGCGAGGTTAATTCAATTTATAGGAAAAAAATGCTTTTCCAGCCCTTCCAAGCACCGGTATTTCTTTGAATTTGTATGCATTTATGGCGACAACCGCTTGATCTGATGGACCATTCAACCTTAGTATCCACAAGAGGGATAATAAAAACGACGGTCAAGGGGGAAGAATTTCCAAACTCGACCGAATATACAGGTGTTGGTCCGCTCGATAAAAGTACAGCGGTCTGCATAAAGGTTTTACATGTGATGGAAATAAAGGAAGCCCGAAAATGAGACCTATGAAACTTCTTTCGTTCGCTGCAGTTGGACTGCTGATGTTGTCGGGCTGCTCGCAGTACGTTGACACCAAAACTGTTTCGATGATGACCCCAACAGGCAACGCCTTCCAAAACGCATTACATCAAGAATATATTGGTTTGGCAGAAGCTGAAAAGAAAGAAGACGATGGCGACGACGCCATGTACTTCATCAGCAAGGCGAAATCAGCCGCCATGGGTGAAAGCGTCGGGCCGCAACCGCTTGAAGAGCGTATGCTCCCCGAAAGCACAAAAGGTGAATTGGCAAAAGCCCGTCTGCAGCTTGTTAACAAGTTGTGGAAAGGCGCGACAGAAGTAACCCCTGCCGCCGCCGCCCGTGCCCAGGCCATGTTCGATTGCTGGATGCAGGAGCAGGAAGAAAACAATCAGCCTGCCGATATTGCCGCCTGCAAAGCGGAATTTGAAAAGGCCTACGCGCTTCTCGGCACCCCAGCCCCAATGGCTGAAAAACCAAAACCGGCACCGGTAATGGCCAAGTTGCCGTTCCCGTATCACGTCTATTTTGCCTCTGATAGCGCAGATATCGACGAAGCCGGAATGACCGTTATCAAACAGGCATTTGCCGATTTCCGCCTTCACAAGCCGTCGAAAATCGAGGTGGTTGGCAATACCGATACGGTTGGTAACGCAAAATATAACATGGGCCTATCGCGGCACCGCGCTGGCGCTGTTCGCAATGCTCTGCTAGAGCTCGGCATTCCGCGCGATACCGTTGTCAGAATGGCCAAGGGCGAAGAAGCCCTGGCTGTAAAAACGCCTGACAATATGGAAGAAGAGTATAATCGCGTTGTGAAGATTACCTTCATGCGGTAAGTCGCCAAGACACGAAAAAGCCAGGAAGCGAGAGTTTCCTGGCTTTTTTTGTGTCGTATTTTTATCGCTAGGGCCTTTAGCGTACCCATTTCGCCAGATACTGGCGGATGTTGCTTTCCATTTCCGTATTAAAATCCCCCATGGTTTTTTCAGTCATTTCAAACCACAGTTTTTCCCGGTCGTTCAGGGAAATATCTTCACGGGTCGTGATTGATCTGGAGGCTTTCGCCGAGGAAAACCCAACCTGTTTGCCCGTCGAGTCCAAGAGCACAACATCCGCATCAATCATCAAGGTGTAGCGGTTCGACTGCTCCTTGGTGAACGCCCCTTTGATGCCTTTATCAATATCGAGTTTTTCTTCCTCTACACTGGCGCGCTTGATAACAACCCGCAACGTCCCGCTTCCACTTGCGCCAACGGGCTTCAAGTGTTCGATGGCCCAGATCCGGATGGCGCTGGCCGGTGGCGTCGGGAACCGGTCTTCAATATAACGCGGATCATTGGGAGCCTTATAGCGGTTGTCGACCTCCACCGTCTCGACATCGAATAACAATGGCGCCAGATGTGCAAAAGTGATTTGCGGAAGCGTTTGGACGGGTGCGGGCGTTGAACAGCCCGCCAATGCGAGACTTGCAGCAACTGCGACAGTCGCCAATAGGGTATTT
This sequence comes from Rhodospirillales bacterium, assembly GCA_048262255.1. GTDB lineage: Bacteria > Pseudomonadota > Alphaproteobacteria > Rhodospirillales > Casp-alpha2 > JABMNT01. The sequence continues at coordinate 285,597 of JBLXFH010000001.1, forward strand.
TTTCTCATGAGAACCTCATTTCGTTAACAGTCTAAGACAGTCTTCTGTTTTTTCAGGTATCTGTGCGCTGATCAAACAACGTAGCCAGTTCTTCATTACTAAATCGATAATCCGACTTGCAAAACTCGCAGGTCACCGTAACGACGCCTTCATCCGCCATATCCTCAATCTCGGCACGCGGAAACGAGGCCAGCGTATTGCTGACTTTTTCCTGTGAACAACGGCAGGTATGGCTGACTGGCTTTTGCGTAAACAGACGCACACCGTCTTCGTGATACAGACGGTAGAGGACCTGCGAAGCGCTCAGATCATCGCCCAAAAGCTCATCAGCCTTGATACTGCTCATTAAAACTACAGCCCGACGCCAGGCTTCGTCTTCCTCGTCGCGGGCCATCGTCTCCTCGGCTTCGCCTGGCAAGCGCTGAAGCATCAACGCCGCTGAACGGGGCGCACGCCCCTCCTCCAGGCGGGAAACAACGACCACCGCCGTTTCCAGTTGTTCGGATTGCGAGAAATAAGCCTGTGCGCAATCGGCTATGGTCGCGCCGACAAGCTCGACAATGCCCTGATAACGCTCGGTTTCCGGCCCCTGATCAACGGTGAAAGCCAAATGCCCTTTGCCCATCAGTTTTGGCACCAACGCACCAGGCTGGGTCAGGGCCTGCATGGCATCCGCCTCATTAAAACGCGCGTACCCCCGCATCTCGCCATCGCTGGTGATATCCGACATCAACAAATTCACCGGCCCATCACTTTGTGATTGCAGGGTGAAAATTCCGTCGAATTTGATGATCCCTGACAAGCTTGCTGTCAACGCCATTGCCTCCGCCAACAGCGCACCGATTTCTTCTGGATAGTTCTGACGCTGGAAAGCCGAATCCAGCGTTGTCTCAAGGCGGACAAGACGTCCGAGCAGGCCCAGGTCTTCGATCTGAAAAGGTTGGATAAAATCACCGAAGTCCGATAACGCCGCGGGTTCTGTGGTGGCTGGATTTTGTTCGTCAGCGGACACGTCCACTCTCCTTTGTTCGATAATGATACCCGTACTGCGTAACAAACCCTGCCGACTCATAAAAACGCCGTGCAACGGGGTTATCCTGCTCAACCTGCAAGTACATATTCGCCACCTGTTTTTGCCGGGCCCAATGCGCCAGACCGCCCAGCAACCGCCGCGCGAGCCCCTGGCCGCGGCAGGTTTTCAATGTATGCATGCAGAAAACGCCAACCCATTCCCGCTCGCAAACACCAAGACCGACGGCCACGGGCCCATCTTGCCCAGAAATTTGTGCAAGCACATGGTCGGCTTCAATCCGCCCGATCAATTCCTTTTTTAACGCGACTTCGCGGATGTTCTCAACCCCTTCCATATAAACGGCCATCCAGGCATCACTGGGCACGGTTATCAGCTCCGTCTCTGAGGAGGCCCCACAGGACTTGAGAATATCATCCATACTGGCCCACTGAACCGATGTTGGCGCATCAATATAATAACCCGCACCTTCCAACTGAGCATCCAGATCCAGCGGTTGCGCCGCTGGTGAAATCATGAAACGCGAAGGCAGGTCCTTGGACAGGTAAAAGCGTTCCACCTCATTTATCCGGCCTGAAACATCGCCCGCCGTTTCACCATATATCGGCAGCACGGAATTGGCCCGCCGGTTTGTGACACCGGGAGAATAGCGCAATTGCCATCCCGACAGCGACGTTATCGATGTTGGCGGCCAGGCGCGAGCCGCACAGCCTTCGACCGTCCTCACATCTTCCAGGGGTACAGAGAGGTGCTCCGCTGTGACCGGACCTGTATCGGTTATTCCAGACACCAGCTCAAGATGCCTTTTTGCACATGCAACCGGTTTTCCGCTTCATCCCAAACAACCGATTGCGGCCCGTCGATGACCGCGTCCGTCACTTCATCCCCACGGTGCGCTGGCAGGCAATGCATAAACAGCGCATCGGGTGCGGCATGTGCCATTAACGCATCATCGACGCGAAACGGAAGCAGGACCTGACGGCGCATTTGCGGGTTTTCGTCGCCCATGGACACCCAGGTATCGGCAATCACCAGGTCCGCACCGGCAACGGCGTCTTCTGCCGAACTGGTGATCTGGATATCGCCACCGTTTTCTTTCGCCCAGGCCACAACAGCCGCATTGGGCGGCAAGCTGTCAGGCGCGCCAATACGCAAGGTGAAGCCAAAACGCACAGCCGCATGAATCCAGCTAGTGGCAACGTTGTTGCCATCGCCAACCCAGGCAACCGTTCGGCCGGCAATATTGCCGCGATGTTCTTCAAACGTCATGACGTCGGCCATAATCTGGCAGGGGTGCGACGCGTCGGTCAATCCGTTGATCACCGGCACCGTTGCATAATCGGCCAAATCCTGGAGTTTTTGCGGATCATCCGTGCGGATCATGATGGCGTCTGCATAGCGCGACAGGACCCGCGCCGTATCAGGCAAGGATTCACCGCGCCCCAGTTGCGACTCCTGATCTCCCATTACCACGGTCATGCCGCCCATTTGCTGGAAACCCACCTGAAAGGAAACGCGCGTGCGTGTTGACGGTTTTTCGAAAATCATGACCAGGGTGCGACCGGTCATGGATTGCCCCATTTGACCGCGCCGGATCTCGGTTTTCATCTCCGTAGAGCGGTCTAGAATGTCCCGCAGTACCGGCGTTTCGTGAGCATGCACGTCGAGAAAATGTTTAAGCCCACTCATCCGACCGTCGCCTCTGCCAAAAGCTGGTCACAGGATGTCTCCATAATCGAAATGGCTTCATCAACCTGCTCCTGGGTAATGTTCAGTGGCGGAATCATGCGCAATACATTATCGCCTGCCGGCACCACAAGAAGTCCGTTTTCAAGGGCTTTTGTCACAAGATCATTAGCCACCACATTATCCTGACACCGCAGCCCCAGATGCAGACCAATACCCCGTGCTTCGACAAACAGGCTTGGATACTTGTCGGCAAGGCCCGTCATGGCGGCCTTCAGTTTTCCGCCAATGGTGTTGACGTTTTCCAGAAATCCTTCGGCCATCACAATATCCAGTACCGCATTGGCAACGGCCATCGCCAGTGGATTGCCGCCAAAGGTCGAGCCATGGCTGCCGGGCTTCATCGCCGCCGCGACTTTTGCCGTTGCCAGTGTCGCGCCCACCGGAAAGCCGCCGCCCAAACCTTTGGCCAGCGCCATCACGTCCGGCGCAACGCCCGACCATTGATAGCCAAACAGCTTGCCTGTCCGGCCAATACCCGTCTGCACTTCGTCCGCCATAAGCAGCAGGCCGAATTCATCGGCGATTTCACGAAGCGCCTTGACGTAGGCCGGGTCCAGAGGCCGGATACCGCCCTCGCCCTGCACCGGCTCAAAAATAATGGCCGCCGTCTCTGGCGTAATGGCGGCGCGCATCTCGTTCAGATTGCCAAAAGCAACCTGATCGAACCCATCAACTTCCGGGCCAAAGCCGTGCTGGTGTTTTTCCTGTTTGCCGGCGGCCAGCATGGCCAAGGACCGGCCGTGGAAGGCCCCCTTGATGCTGATCACCCGATAGCGTTCCGGATGCCCGTTTTCAAACTGATACTTCCGAGCAATCTTAGCCATCATTTCGACCGCTTCGTTGCCGGAATTATTGAAAAACACGGCATCGGCAAAGCTGTTGGCCGTCAAGCGGTCAGCCAAACGCTGCTGATCGGGAATATGGTAAAGGTTTGAACAATGCCAGAAACTCTCGGCTTGCGCCTTCAGCGCTTCCACCAGATGTGGATGGCAATGCCCAACGGAATTCACCGCAATGCCGGAACCGAAATCCAGATATCGTCGGCCCGCAGTATCAAACAGGTAAGCACCTTCGCCTTTTGCGAAAGTGACGTTGTACCGTGCGTATGTCTGCATAACTGCTGAAGTCACAGGATTTTCCTTTCTATCCCGTAGGGCCGAACACAAAAAACTTGAACGAACGTGGAAAAGCCGCGGAGTATGTGAAAGCTGGGGGCGCTTGTCAACGGATCATATCTATCGGTCGCCCACAAAAACCGAGGCCGTAGGCCCTCCTCAGGCTTTCAGCTTGTAGCCACTGGCAAACATCCAGGTGGTCGCCGCCCAGAGAGCGGCATTGATCACCGCCATCACCACAACCCCAACCCATAAATTACTGTCGGCATGATTGATAAAACCATAGCGAAAGCCGTCGATCATATAAAAGAACGGATTGAACTGGGCAATCAGGCGAGCCGTTTCCGGCAGCCGCTCAATCGAATAAAAAGTCCCTGACAGAAAGCTCAGCGGTGTAATGATAAAATTGGTGACCGCCGCAATATGATCAAACTTATTGGCCCAGATCCCCCCCATCATACCCAAAAGGCTGAGCATCAAAGAAGCCATTATTGCGTGATAGATGATAAAACCCGGATGATAGATCTTGCTGCCGACGACCAGACATATGGCGAGACCGACAAACACGCCCGTGATAATACCACGTGTTGCGCCGCCGAAAGCGATACCGATGGTCAGTTCATGCGGCGTGAACGGTGGCATCAGGGTATCGACGATATTGCCCTGAACCTTGGCGACAACCAGTGACGACGAAGTATTGGCGAAGGCATTTTGCGCAATTGCCATCATGATCAGTCCTGGTGCCAGAAACTCCATAAAGGGCACATTGCCGACAAACCGCGTCACGCCCCCCAAGGCCAGCGCAAACACCGCCATGAAAAGTAGCGTCGTCACCATAGGGGCTAGCAGGGTTTGCGTATAGACTTTCAAAAACCGCCGGACTTCCCGCTTGTAGAGCGTGCCAAGGCCTATCCAGTTTGAATCGCTTGCGTACATAATCCCATCCGAAAAAATCTCCCAGTCGCGTTATATAAGGGGGAAACCCTTGGCTGACCAGTTTTCACATGGCAAACTTTCAAAATGCCGTCCTGTGAAAAGCCGAAGCCATCCGCCCGAAAAAAAACCCGAGGGCCGCGAAAAATCACCGAAAGCGGCCTGAGAAATGCCGCGCTCCATTATCTACAGCGGTTTTCATCCTCACAGGAGAACCTGAAACGTGTCCTTATGCGCCGTGTTCTAAGGGCCGCCCAGGTCCATGAAACGGATATGGACCAGGCGTCGCAATGGGTCGATACATTGGTCGACAGCCTCGCCCAGTCCGGGCTGGTTGATGACAGGCTTTATGCCGAGGGCCGGACCCGGGCCCTGTTCCGCCGCGGCGTACCGCCAAACGCCATTGCCCAGCGCCTGCGCCAAAAAGGCATTGAACAGGACCTGATCGACAGCGTGCTGTCCGGCCTTTATGCAGAAACCGCCAACCCGACCCTGCTCGCCGCCATTAAACTGGCGAAACGCCGGCGTTTGGGACCCTTTCGCTCACCCGACAAACGCGCTGAGCGCCAGGACAAGGATTTGGCGGCGATCGCGCGCGCCGGATTTGATTATGAGACGGCCCGCAAAGTGGTTTTCGCAGACTCGATCCGCGCCCTTGACGACCTCGCATCAGAGTTTGAATAAACATGGCCCGCCTTGCTCAAAAACCGGACCCCAAGCCTCTTTTAAATACCATTTGGTATATCCGGCGGCATGCCTTTATATGAGTATGCACCTGCACCATAATAAACGGGTCCGTTTCGCCGATGTCCGATCGTGAAATTCTCAAGGTTATCAACAACTTTGCCCTACGCCTGATCAGCATTCCAACACATCAGGATCTGGTTTGGCATGTGGCGCGCGAAGTGGTCGGGCGCTTGGGGTTTGATGATTGCGTGGTATACCTTTTTGACCCGGAAAAAAACATCCTGCGACAATCGGCAGCCATTGGCGAAGATAAAAACCCATCTTCCAATGAAATCCGCAACCCGTTGGAAATTCCAGTTGGTCAGGGCATCACCGGGCATGTGGCGCAAACCCGCACGCCGCTGATCATTGATGATTTGATGAACGATGAGCGATATATTCCCGACATCAACACCGCCCGTTCAGAAATCTGTGTACCGATGCTCGCTGATGGCTATTTTTTTGGCGTTATCGACAGTGAAGCCCCGGACCCAAACCATTTCACATCGGACCACCTTGAAATCCTGATGACCGTTGCCGCCATGGCGAGCGCCAAGCTACGCCTCCTAGATCAGGACAAAACCCTCGAAATGACCGAAAAACTGCTGGAAGCGGAAACCCGTTTTCGCGATTTTGCGGAGGCGGCATCGGACTGGTTTTGGGAATTCGATGAAAACCTGCGTTACAGTCTGTTGTCGCCATCACCGGGGGTGGACAGCCATTACCCCATCGCCGATTTTATTGGCAAAAGCCGCCAAGACGTCAAACCCGAAGAGATAAGCGAAGAGCTTTGGCGCAGCCATATGGCCACTCTTGAAGCGCATCAGCCGTTCCGTGGTTTCATTCAGCCCCGAAAACTTGAGGACGGGCGCACCTTGTGGTTTTCCATCAACGGCAAACCAGTCTTCGACCCCAACGGACAGTTCAAGGGATACAGGGGCACCGCCTCAAACATCACAGCGCGCATGGAAGCCGAAAGTGAAACGCTGAAAGCCCTGACGGCGGCGGAAACCGCAAATCAGGCGAAATCGGACTTTCTCGCCACCATCAGCCACGAACTCAGAACCCCGCTGACCTCCATTAAAGGTGCTATCGGGCTGCTTGTCGGTTTGCGGGGCGACGATTTTTCGGACGACTCCCGCAGCCTTCTCGATATGGCCTTACACAATTGCGATACGCTGGTTCGTCTGGTGAACGAGTTTCTCGACTATGAAAAAATTATCGCCGGCAAAATGACATTCAACTTTTCAACCCACGACATCGCCCAGCTAACGCAAAACATCGTCGATACCAATCTGGGTCTGGCTCAGGCCCATTCCGTCCGGTTCACCTTCCATAATCCCGATAGACCGGCCCACGCCGATATAGACAAAACTCGCTTCAACCAGATTCTCCATAATCTGCTTTCCAATGCCGCTAAATTTTCGCCAGCGAACGGCAATATCGATATCCGTGTGGAGGTACTTGGCGACCGGGTAAGAACGTCGGTTAAAGATTCCGGTGTCGGCATTGCCGACAGCCACAAACAGGTTATCTTTGATCGCTTTACCCAGATTGATTCTTCGGATTCCCGCCAGCAGGGAGGCACCGGCCTCGGTCTTGCCATCAGCAAAGCCCTGGCAGAAAGCATGAACGGGGCTCTCGGCGTCGAATCCGCCGTTGGGCAGGGTGCCATGTTCTATCTGGACTTGCCGAAACTGGAGAATCCAGCTTCTTAGTCCGAGGTTTGGGCAAACCGCCGCATGATTTTCCGGCTTTGATCATCATTAATCAGTTCTTCCAGGCCGAAATGCAGAGGATCGGGCCAGTCGCCGTAATCGAACCATCCGAACTGCTGCATCTCCCAGTTCAACACCGGTTCGAATTCGTCGGTCACAACCACCAGAAAATTGCGGTAACGGAACCCGGATGCATGCTCAAACGTATAAAGGGGATGTATCTGATCCGGCGCGCATAACAGGGCCGCTTCTTCCTCCAACTCACGAACAACCGCCTGCTCCGCAGTTTCACCGGCATCAATCGCTCCGCCCCAGGTCCCCCAGGTGCCCGGCTGCAGGGTGCCTTCGGCGCGGTGCGCAATCAGAAACCGACCAGACGATTCGGCAACAACCAGTGCGCCCGCTGCCGCGCGCCCCCAGAATCCGGTTTCGATCATTGCCTGTTTATGGTCGCTCATTTTCCACTTTGGTCCATCGTGAGAGCCCCCCTTGAGGAGCCCCGTTCAGTTCGATATCCACCTGGCCGCCTTCCGGTTCAACAATATCGGCTTATCGCCCCACCGGGCACACATCACATGTGCTATAAGTATTTATGGTTTCAGAGAGTTCAAGATTAGAAATCCCCACCTGTTCCATATATAATGACTTTCGTGAGTTGGCTGAAACGCCCTTTCCATAATCTGTTGAACCATAATCGCCCAAAAAGGGATCGTCCATGAGCATCACCATGTATCACAACCCGCGCTGCTCCAAATCGCGCCAAACCCTTGCGTTGCTTGAAGAAAAAGGCATTACGCCCACAATTATCGAATATCTGCAAACGCCGCCGAGCGCTGCAGAATTAACCCGGATTCTTGAGAAAATGGGTAAACGCCCACAAGACATTGTCCGCCGCAAGGAAGCCAAAGAAGAAGGTATCGATCTGGGCGCAAGCGACCCGCAACTGATCAAGGCTCTGGTTACACACCCGCGTGCGCTTGAACGACCCATTGTCGTCAATGGAGACAAAGCGTCATTGGGCCGCCCACCGGAAGCTGTTCTCGACATTCTGTAAAACCGACTAAGCGCAAGGCAATGCCTTTAATTTCAGGTTAGACTTGTTGGCATGGGGTAGGGAATTCACTATTGCCCGGAAATTCAGTATGATACATACCATTAGCGGCAGAACATCCGCGCACGGGGGAACAAATGGCTGACAAAACAACGTCACGCCGCAAGGCCAAAACGCCTGCTAACGGTGCAAAAAAGACAGTCCAACTGAAACCCGCTCGAAGTGCGACGGTCGCCCTGACCCCTATGTCAGCGCCTGCACCCGCCCCCAGCAGCCCACAAACCGGCACCCCGACTCCAGATCAGGTCGCCGCATGGCAAGCCTTGCCGGCAGAACAAAAACTGGCACTGCGCGAACGCGAAGCCGCAAGGATATTCAATCTGGGCGTCGAACATCATCGCAAAGGCGAGATGGAGCAGGCCATTGAGGCCTATGGAAAATCGCTGCTTTTGAACCCGAAAGTTCCCGACGTCTATAACAACATGGGCGTTGCCCTGCGGGCCACTGGAAAGCTCGAAGCCGCCGTCGCCTGCTACCGGCGCTGTCTGGTTTTGCGTCCCAACCAGTCAGGTGCCCATTCAAATATCGGCAATGCCTATCGCGAACTGGGCCGCTTGCAGCTTTCCATCGCCAGCCACCAGCAGGCGGTTAAACTGGATGCCCGCAATCCGGAAGCCTATTACAATCTCGGTCTCGCCTTGCGTGATCTCGGGCATATGTCACAGGCTCTGGCGGCCTTTGAAACGGCTCTCAGACTGAAGCCGGAGCATGCGGAATGCCGCTGGGACCGGTCTTTGACACTTCTCGCCATGGGCGATTTCAAACGCGGATTTGAGGAATACGAATGGCGCTGGAAGCTTGATCGCAGCCCCCCCAGAACCCTCGACAAACCGGTTTGGGACGGTTCTGAACTCAAGGGGAAAACGCTCCTGATCCAACAGGAGCAGGGCATTGGCGATATGTTGCAGTTTGCCCGCTATATCCCGATGGTGAAGGAACGCGTCGGCACCGTTGTCATCGAAACGCACCCTGAACTGGCACGTCTTCTGTCAACGGTGAGCGGGGCCGACAAGGTTGTCAACCGGGGCTCCGCCTTACCCAAATTCGACGCCTATATTCCCGTCATGTCGCTGGCCCGTATTTTCGAAACAACCATCGAAACCATACCCCAGAACATTCCCTATCTGTCCCCGCCGGAAGAACAGTCGGTGCAACTGCCCGCTTCCCTTGATAATCAACGCCAGATTGGCATCGTCTGGGCCGGTCGACCAACCCACAATAACGACAAGAACCGCTCATGTGGTTTCAAACACTTTATTGAACTGCTCGGCATTCCCGGTGTCTCCGTCTACAGCCTGCAAAAAGGCGGAAAAGAGTCCGAAATACGCGAAAACGGTTGTGCTGCGCTGGTTGTCGATATGGCGCCACGGCTTAACGATTTTGCCGATACGGCGGCCCTCGTCCAGCAACTGGACCTGGTGATCACCGTCGACACGTCGGTTGCCCATCTGGCTGGAGCTCTCGGCAAGCCGGTCTGGGTCGTCCTGCCGTTTGCCGGAGACTGGCGCTGGATGCGGAACGCCAAGGACAGCCCCTGGTATCCGAGCATGCGCCTGTTTCGCCAAACCCAGCACGGGGATTGGACCCAGGTCTTTAACGAGGTTCGCAAGGCCCTGCGTGACGATTTGGGGCTGCCTTCCCCCAAACCGGTCCGCCTTTAAACGCCATCCGGAATAATAACGTCTGTGTTAACCGTTCAGTAGGAAGTCTCTGATAGCCTGAATCTGTCGTGTCACGTGTTTTTTTATGGGCGCGGTATGGTGGCAATTGTGTTATCGGAGCCAGCCATTGGTTCAGACAAAAAAAGTATATGCCGACGGAGCGGTTATTTTCCGTGAAGGCGACACCGGCGAGAGTTCCTTTGAACTCTTATCGGGTACCGTTGATCTGCTGGTCAAGCGCGACGGAAAATACGCCCGTGAACGCAGCGTTGAAGCCGGCGGCCTGTTTGGCGTCGACACTGATACAAGAGCCGGCATTCGACTGTTTACCGCGCGCGCCAATGGCCGCGCTGTTGTTCGGACGGCGGCCCCGGAAACCCTGCCGGCAACCATTACCAGCGACACCCCGCCAGCCCTTGGCGTCATCACCCGCCTGATCAAGAGTTTTTCCCGCAAACATCCGACGGATTCCCATGCCGGGACTGCGGAACCTTATAAGAATCCCGGCCTGTTGCGACGCCTGATGGACGGTATGGGCACAGACATGGACCGCATTGGCATCCGGGTAGCGCGTCTGTCTGGCCATGAAGGTGAAAAACACACCCGCCACCTGATATCCGCCATTGGCAACAGCGGTTCGCTGCAAACCCGTGGCATAGACAAAACGCTCTCCATCAATCCCGAGGGCGACATTCCCAAACAACTGGCCCGGCTGGCCGTCGCTTCGAGGCGCTATCTGGCCAGTCAGGATGCCGATTTGCTGATCTGGGGCCATGTCCCGGAAGCCGGCGACGTCATGCATCTGCATTTCGTCACCCATGTCTATTGGGACCAGCAGGCCCCCGGCGCTTTCGATCTGGAAACCACCCTGGCTTTGCCAACGGATTTTGACGGCTCCATGGCCGATCTTCTGCGGACCGTTTGTCTGGCTGCCGCATTGCCAAAAGTACAGTCCAAAAAACGCATGCAGTCAGAAGTCCTGCCAACGGCCATTGGGTTGGCGGAAACGGTTTTTGAAGATGTTCCGAGAAGTTTTTCGGAGCGCGAAAAAGCTTGTTTGTATCTATGTTATGGCAATGCTATCGCCGTTGCCGCGCGCCCCGGTTACGACCCGACGCTGCTGGCCCAGGCGCAGGCTCATTATCGCTCGGCACTTGGCAGCCTGAACCCGGACGCCACCCCTATCGACTGGGCGCAGGCAAAAAAGCATTTGGGCAGCATTCTTCATATCGAAGCCGCGCGCAACAGCGATCCCGAAATGCTCGGAAATGCCCGCACCGAACTGGAAGATGCGCTGGGTATTCTGGACCCGGACCGTCACGGCCAGATGTGGGCGATTATTCACAACCGGCTGGGCCTGATCTATTACCGCCAGGGGTTTGATGAAGGCGACACCCAGTTGTTGCGCCGCGCCTTGCGCAGCTTCCAGTTGGCCTTGCGCATCTACAGCCGCTCCGAAACGCCGTCGCGCTGGGCCGAGATCATGAGCAACTTTGCGCAATCGGCGCAGGTTCTGGGCGGTTTGCTGCAAAGCCCCGACGCCCTGGCGACAGCGGTCAATGCATGCCGCAGCGTGATGGAAATGCGCGATCGAGAAAAAGCGCCACGCGCCTGGGCTGCCAGCCAGAACAATCTAGGCAGCGCGCTGTTTTTGCTGGGCAAACAAACCCGCAACATCGGCCGCCTTGAAGAGTCGCTCCATGCCTTTGAAAATGCTATGGATGTTTATGAGCAACTCGGCCTGCAACGCATGGCTATCACCACAGCGCGCAATCTGGACCGGGCCAAGGACATGGTCGAATTTTACCAGCCGCGCAATGTTTCCCAACTGGATTGGGAAGATGCTCTGGCGGAAGGCGTCGGGGGCTCGCCCAAAACGCCGGCTCCAACCCAAGAGGCCCCCGCAAAACAAAACGACGATCTGCCCTGGCCCGGTGAAGCTTTACCGCAACAGGCCGTTGGATAATCTCTGCGGTGATTGAGCGCGCTGGTGGTCACAGTTGCGTTAGGGACTCGAAATCCCGGTCAGATATTCATATATTTCTGTTACACAATATTTTCGAGGACCCCCATGCCACGCTCCAATCAACTTCAGCCCATTTCCTGGCGTCAGCCTGATGGCTCGCCCGTCTCCTGCGCCGAGAAAATCGCGCTTCTCAACGATAATCTAAGCCTGCTGCGCCAGGAATGTCAGGACGTGCTGGAAGACGCCCTGCTTATGGGCTGCGACGAACAGCAGGTGCGCGATGTTCTGCACGATGTGGTCAATACCATTACCAACCCGCTGAAAAAATAACCCCGATTTCCTAGCCGCACTGATTGACAACAAAGGCGTAAGCCGCAGCCGTTTCCTTGAGCCGGTCAAAGCGCCCAGCCGCCCCGCCGTGCCCGGCATCCATATTGGTCTTGAAGACCAGTGGTTTGTCGTTGGTTTTCAATTCCCTGAGCCTGGCCGTCCATTTGGCCGGTTCCCAATAGGTCACCCGCGGATCGGTCAGGCCGGCTGTTATGAACAGGGCCGGGTAATCCTGGGCGCTCACATTGTCGTAAGGCGAATAGGAGCGGATATAGTCAAAGGCGGTTTTGTCCTCGATGGGGTTACCCCACTCCGGCCATTCCGGCGGGGTCAGGGGTAAGGAGGCATCGCACATGGTTGTCAGTACATCGACAAACGGCACTTCCGCAACGGCCGCGCCAAACAGATCGGGCGCCCAGTTGACCACAACCCCCATCAGCATGCCACCGGCCGAGCCACCATGCGCCGCGATTTTGCCTTTTGAGGTATAACCCGCCTCAACCAGATGTTCGCCAGCCCGGATAAAGTCTCTGAAGGTGTTTTTCTTAGATTCCCGCTTGCCAGCCTTGTACCAGCCATAGCCTTTTTCCATGCCGCCGCGGATATGGGCGATGGCGTAGACGAACCCCCGGTCAACGAGGCTGAGCCGGGCCGTTGAAAAGGCCGCCGGAATGGCGTGCCCGTAAGAGCCATAACCGTACAGAAGGGCGGGCGCGGATCCGTCCAGAGGTGTCCCTTTTTTGTAGATCAGGGATATGGGGATTTCCACTCCGTCATCGCTTTTCGCAAAAATCCGTTCCGTTACATAGTCTGACGCGTCGTGGCCCGACGGCACTTCCTGTTCCTTGCGCAAAACCCGAGTGCGATCCGCCATATCGTAATCATAAGTGCGTTCCGGCGTGGTCATGGAGGAATAGACAAACCGCAATGCACCCGTCTCATATTCATAGCCGCCCGCCAGACCGAGGCTGTAGGCCTCTTCATCAAATTTAATGGCGTGGGATTGACCGTCAGAAAAATCCGTAATCACGATTTTCGGCAGGCCGTTAACCCGCTCGAGCCGCACCCAGAAATCGGCAAAAACCTGAAGGCCGAGGATCAGGCGGCCCGGCTCATGGGCGATACAGTCTGTCCAGTTTTTGCGACCCGGCTTGGCTACCGGCGTTGTCATAATTTTAAAATCTTCCGCCCCGTCCGCATTGGTGACGATAATCAACTGGTCCCCATGATGCGAAACCTCGTACTCATGCTCGACACAGCGCGGCTCGACCACCAACGGCACGGCGTCCGGCCGGTCCGCATCGATCAGAAAGACTTCCGAGGTCTGGTGATCATGGGCCTGAATAAGGATGTACTTGCGGCTTTCCGTCTTGTCGATGGAGACAAAAAAACCGGAATCCGGCTCTCTGTAGATTTCCTCATCTTCATCCGGCGAAGTGCCCAGTCTGTGACGTTTGACTGCGCAGGGCCGGTGGTTGTCATCAAGAACCGTGTAATAAAGTGTCTTGTTGTCATTGGCCCATTCGATCGCGCCGTGCGCACCCGGAATCTGGTCCGGCAAATCCTGACCCGTCTCCAGATCACGAAACTTGATGGTGAAAATTTCCGAGCCGTTGAGATCAACGCCATAGGCCAGAATGCCGTGGTCGGGGCTGTGGGTAACACCCGCCAGCTTGAAGAACTTTTGCCCGACAGCCTCGGCATCACCATCCAGAAGAACCTGTGCGGCTCCCCCGTCAACAGGCTCCCGGCACAAATGCGGGTGCTGCCCGCCTTCCACATAGCGCCGGAAATAGGCATAAGGCCCGTCCGGCGACGGCACAGAGGAATCGTCTTCCTTGATACGCGCCTTCATCTCTTCGAAGATTTTGTCCGCCATGGCCTGCGATGGCGCGAGCAGCGCCTTGGCATAAGCATTTTCGGCTTCCAGATATTCACGGATTTCCGGGTTCAGAACGCTTGGGTCATGCATGACCTGTTGCCAGTTCTCGTCCTTCAGCCACGCGTAGGAATCAGTCAGTGTGGCCCCATGCCGTTTAACAGATGTTGGATGTTTGGCGGCATGCGGGGGCTTCAGCGCAGGGTTTGACATTCAATTCTCCAATGGGTTGAGGCAAAGATAGTCAGCCGCACCGGTTGCGGAAACCCCGAACCTCATTCTTTGAGACTTTTTTCAGCCAGTGCGTACAATTCGTCGCAGACCCCCCCTTCATTCGACGGGTCGGCAAGCGTTGTAAACCAACTTTCCGGTGGCGTTCGGCCCTGGCGATGTCGCCATGAGACCTGACGCAAAAGCAATTCGGCACCCGGACTCAGTTTTTCAGGTACAGGATAATCGTTGAGCACCGCCCACACCCCGGCCCAGCAGCGCCCGACCGTAAAGGGGTTATAACCGCCGCCACCAGCAACAATCAGCCGTTTTGACACCGCCTTGACCTTGCGAACCGCGCTCCAGAGAGCCCCGTTCGACAGGGACAGCTTGCTTTGCGGATCATCAGCCAGAGCATCACAACCCGCCTGCAGATAGACAACATCCGGCCCATGGCGGGCGATCAAAGGCAATACCACATGATCCATCAAAAACCCGAGTTCTGTATCATTGAAGTCTTTTGGCACCGGCAAATTGCGGGCCTGCCCGCCCGCCCGGTCCTCAACTGTTCCAGGATCGCCCGGTTGCGGATTGCGCTCCTGTGGCCAGCGCCCATGTTCATGGACCGACAGGGTAAAAACACGCGGATCGTCGTGAAAAGCCAATTGTGTGCCGTCGCCGAAATGCGCATCCAAATCCAGATAAAAAACGCGCTTTGCTCCGGCTTTTAACAGGCTGCGGATCGTCAAAACGGGCTCATTCAGATAACAAAAGCCGCTGGCACGGTCAGCAAGGCCATGGTGTTGCCCACCGGCAATATTAAAAATGGTATCTGTCGCCGCGGATTTCAGCAGTTCAACCGCCAGCAGCCCCCCGCCGCAAGCCGTTGCCGGTCGGCGGAACATTTCCGGATAGAGCGGATTGCCGTTAATTCCGATGTTGTAGCGGACCCGGTCTTCCTCCGGTGGCGGTCTCTGTTCCGCCGACATCAGGGCCTGCAGATATCCCGGATCGTGAAAATCCGCCAATTCCACCAGACCGGCCTGCGGGCTTTCTCTGAAATTGCCCTCATCAAGCCATCCCAGTGCACGGGCCAGATCCATAGCCAGAGAGACCCGGGGAATGGCCAGTGGATGGCCCGACCCGTAGGTCGAACTGCGGTAAATCTCATGGCCGATAAAAAGTGGCGTGCTCATGGTATTCGATTTAACAGAAAAAAAGGCGCCTAGTCCCGCCTTCTGATGATCGCCCTTTCAAAGATTTTTTCTGGTGCTATTTTCAACCCATAAAAATAAGGCGTGTTGAGGGGTTTCATCAAATGTTTGAGCTTTGGGTGCCGATAACGATTGCGGCTGCGTTTTGCCAGAATGTCCGCTCGGCGTTACAGAAACATTTAAAGGGCCGCCTCAGCACTACCGGCGCGACCATGACGCGATTCATCTATGCGGTACCTTTCGCCGCACTTTATGCCTATTTGCTGCACAGCCAGGGCGGCTTTGAGTGGCCAGCGCCAAACGGCCGCTTTATCGCCTATATGATGACCGGCGGCCTGACCCAGATTGCCGCCACGGCCCTGCTCGTCTATTTGTTTTCGTTTCGCAATTTTGCCGTCGGCACGACCTTTTCCAAGACCGAAACCGTGCAGGCGGCGATTTTCGGCGCGGCCGTGCTGAGCGACCCGTTAAGCCTGGGCGCCTTATTTGCCATATTGGTCAGTCTTGTTGGGGTTGTCGCCCTGTCAGTCGCCCGCGAAAGCACCATGACCATGCGCACCATCCTGACCTCCTGGACGGGCAAACCGGCGTTGATTGGCTTGGCATCCGGTGCCTGCTTTGGCGTCTCCGCCGTCAGCTACCGCGCCGCATCTTTGTCTTTAGGCGGCGAAGGATTTCTGATGCAGGCCGCCTTTACGCTGGCCTGCGTCACCGTGTTCCAGACCCTTGTCATGGCTGTTTTCCTTGTTGTCCGTGAACCCGCAGAGTTAATCCGGGTGTTGAAATCCTGGCGGATCAGCGTCTGGGTAGGCTTATCCGGCATGGCCGCATCGGCGGGCTGGTTTACGGCGATGACCATCCAGAACGCCGCTTATGTGCGCGCCCTCGGCCAGATTGAGCTGGTATTCACCTTTGCCGCCTCCATTATCTTTTTCAAGGAATGGCCAAACAGCAAGGAAGTCACCGGAATTGTTCTGGTCTGCTCGGGGATTCTGATCCTGCTCCTTTACGCTTGATCCGGGTTCGGTTCGATCTTGCCAATCCAGTAAAAATCACCATCATGACTGGCTTTCCAGACACCCTCTCATAAACCCAATGGGCCTGATCCATGAGCACTTTATCCGATATCGAAAAAATTTGTGCCAACTGCCTGACAGACGCAACTTTTCCGGAACTCCCCAACCATGAGCACGGCAAGGTCCGCGATTCCTACAATCTGGAAGACGGCCGCCGGGTGATGATCTCCAGCGACCGGCAATCGGCTTTCGATCTCGTTCTGGCGGCGGTTCCCTACAAGGGGCAGGTTCTCAATCAGGTTGCACAGTTCTGGTTTGAACAGACGGCGGATATCTGCCCCAATCATATCCTGGATGTTCCGGACCCCAATGTCGTCATTGGCAAGCGTCTCGATATGCTGCCTATTGAAATGGTGGTTCGCGACTATATGACAGGCTCTACGGATACTGCCATCTGGCCCATGTACAAGCGGGGCGAACGGGTTCTTTATGGTCATCAATTTCCCGAAGGGCTGGCCAAAAACCAGAAACTGCCGGAAACCCTGATCACCCCGACAACCAAGGCCGTCCAGGGTGAGCACGATGTGCCGATCACAGCCTCCGAAATCCTCGAACAGGGTGTCCTCAGCGAAGCCCATTGGAACGAGGCTTCCCAAAAATCGCTGGCTCTGTTTGCCCGCGGTCGCGAAATTGCCGCTAGTAACGGCCTTATCCTCGTCGATACAAAGTATGAGTTTGGCCTGGATGAAAACGGCGTAGTCACCATTGCCGATGAAATCCACACACCCGATTCAAGCCGCTTTTGGGTGGCGTCATCCTACGCGGACCGCTTGGCGCAAGGACAGGAACCGGAAAGCCTTGATAAGGAATTTTTGCGTCTGTGGATCTCCGCGCGATGCGACCCCTACAAAGACCCTGTCCCGGAAATTCCGGCGGAAACCCTGATCACATTCAGTGAAAAATACATTCGCCTTTATGAACAAGTCACAGGGCAAACGTTTATCAAGCCGGACCTCAGCCAATCGGTGCGTGATCGCATCCGCAAAAACCTGGCTGCGGCTTTACCCGAATACTTCCGTTAGGTCGCGAGCGTTACCACCGTTTCAAGCGGTTTCGGGCATGTGCGGTCCGGCGGAAAGATTATGCGAACCGTTGTTCCCTGGTCCTTAACGCTATCGACTTTAATGGTCGCACCGTGCAGACCCGCCATGGAATTGACCAGCGCCAGCCCGAGACCGCTTCCTTCATGGGTTCGGGTAAATACGTCATCAACCTGATAAAAGGGGTTCATAACCTTATCAATCTCTTCTTCCGCAATCCCGATGCCGGTATCACGAACCTCCATAAACAGCGCCTCACTGCCCTCCACCAACCCAATCTCCATAACGACATCACCGTTTTCAGGTGTAAACTTGATAGCATTGGACAGCAGGTTGATCATAATCTGCTTGATCCGGACCTTATCGGCAAAGAGATCGGGCGTGTCTTCCGACATTTCGGAAACCAGATGAATGTTTTTCGCCTCGGCTTGCGGCTGTACCAACCCGATGCAAACGCGGGCAACCCGTGTGACGTTAAAGATTTCTTCCGCCAATTCCATTTTGCCCGCTTCGATTTTGGCCACGTCGAGAATACTGTTGATCACATCCAGCAAATGCAGGCCTGCCCGCTCAATATCGTTGGCGTATTCCACATAGCGGGAATTGTTAATCTTGCCATAGATTTCCGTACCGATAATTTCGGAGAACCCGATAATGCCGTTTAATGGCGTGCGAAGCTCATGGCTCATATTGGCCAGAAAATCCGTCTTCGCGCGGCTCGCGATTTCTGCCTGATCCTTGGCCTTGAGAATTTCCAACTCGGCCTGTTTGCGCGGCGTGATATCCGTATAGGTCATGACATATCCGCCATCGCTGGTTGGGTTGCCGCGGATTTCCAAAACCTGGCCGTTGGGGCGGACCCGCTCACGTGTATGGGCCGTGGTTCGACGGGCCAGTTCCATACGTGCAACAATCAGGTCCTCCGGCTGGCCGGGGCCATATTCGCCGTTTTCCGCATTGTAGCGAACGAATTCAATAAGCGGTGTGCCCTGGGGGAATTGCCCGATCGGATAATTGCCTAGCTCGATGAAGCGTTGATTATAGGCGACGACAATCTGGTTCCGGTCATACATGGCAATTCCCTCATCCATATTCTGAAGGGTTGCCTCAATAATCTTGTTCTTTTGCTTTAGATCCTCTTCGATCCCGCGCCTTTCCTCCATTCTCTGGCCAATGGAGCCCAGCAGCTGATTGGCCCGGTCCGCCAAAACCTGCAGTTCGTCATTACGGTCTGCGCTGGGCGTTGACAGGCGCGTGTTTCCAGGTTCGTTTGGATCAATATTTTCCATCCCGTGAATCAGGTGCAGCAGCGGCTTGGTCAACATGAAGTAGAACAGAATAACAAACAGGAACGCCATAATGATGCTGCGCACCACACCGACTGACAGGCTGATCAGGGCCCGTTCATAAAAAGCTGCCGCCATGGTTGACGGATCGACCACAACGACCAGTTCGCCAACAATCTGACTGGACCGTGATGTGCTTTTCAGCTGAATTTTATATTCCATATCACCGCTAAACAATTGGCTGGTCAGCCATTTGTATTTTCCAACAGGAGAATCACGGCGCCGGTCAACCAGCACGCCGTTCATATCGTCAGTCAGTCGAATGCGGACAATAGGACGATATTCGAACAAGCCGTCAGCGACTTCATTGGCCAGGGCATCGTCATACCCAAAGGCCGCTGCGGCTGCCGGTTTCTTGATTGTATTGACGATTTGCAGGGCCTCAGACTTCAATGCTCGCCTCAGGCTGTCAAAATCCAGATAGATCTGCATGGCTGCAAAAACAAAACCGATGACAAACGCGGCCAAAACAGCCCAAAGAGCCTGACGAAAAGCAATTCGATGCCAGATTGGAATTGCTGTTAAAACTGATCGATTATCGCCCATTCAATTTGGATCCGTTTTCCGAAAAGCCTACAACTTCTATCGTAATAATAGCGAAATCAGGCAATATGTCGATAGATGATAGAATGCACCGGACTTTATGAACCGATAGGTTCATACGCCAAATGCGCTTATTCGAACTGCAGGACATCCCCCCTCCTAAAGCTCAGCTTATCAAATTAATCCTTTAATTGATAATTCGCTATAAAATTTTTACCATTGGTAAGCGGCGCTATGGCACTATAGGCTCATTAGTTAATGAGGGATCCTGAGTATGACCGCAGCGAATACAGCCTTTCGCCATATTATAGAAAGCGCAAGCTACGGCATTCTAATCCATCGTAATTTTATTCCTGTTTATCTGAACCCTGCCTGCGCTGCGATTTTTGGTTTCGAAGCGCCGGGCGCTATCCTTGAGCTAGGGTCGATCCGCAAGCTGCTGGCGCCTCAAGACCATCAGCACTGCAATCCGGCCTCTTTATGTACCTCAACCGACCCTTCTCAAACCGCTCTTATTACCGGAATAAAAAATGATGGCTCGCCAATCTCGCTCCGGCTTGATGTCAGCTCCCTGGAATGGGATGGCGCACCAGCCACATGCCTGACTTTTCATCTGCCCTCCCCCCCAATTCCAATGGATGCAGTGGCCCCAGAACAGGAAGCAATCATCCTGAAAAAAGCCCAGTCTCAGCTTCTGGACGCCCTGAACAGGATATCTTCAGGTATCGCATTGTTTGACAACAGGGACCGCTTGGTGTTTTCGAATAACGCCTATGGGTATCTCTTGGAAGACAAAACCCTGATTGAACCCGGGGTCACCTTTGAGAACATCCTGCGCGCCCATATTCGGAACGGCCATGTCCCCGAAGCAGAAGCGGATCCAGACACCTGGATCGCCACCCGTCTGGAGGCCCATAGAAAACCTGCCGGTCTGATCGAGCTTTCCCATGAGGATGGGATGACAAAAATGATCCATGAGCAGAAAACCAGTGACGGCGGCATTCTCCTAACCATAACCGATGTAACCGAACAAAAAAGAGCTGAAAAGGCCTTAAACGATAGCGAAGCGTACCTGAAAGCCTTTATCGAACATTTGCCCGCAGCTGTTTTTTTAAAAGACCTGGACACCAGATATATCTACGTCAACCAAACGTTCCGCGATTGGTATTGCGTCACCAATAAAGAAATTATCGGCTCAACCGTTTACGACCATCTGGATAAAAAATTTGCGGACTGGGTCACAAAACAGGAAGAACAAGCCCTCAAAGAAGGCAGAAGCAGTACAAATGAATATCAACAGACACTCCCCGACGGAATCGCGCGGACTGTGCTGGTCACCCGGTTCCCGGTCATTGATATGGATGGCAAGTCCATCGGTATAAGTGGGTTCATAATGGATATGACCCGCTATTATGAGGCGCAAAAGGAACTGGAACTCAAAACAGACCTCTATACGGCATTGCTGGATCATTTGCCCAATGGCGTTAATGCCAAGGATAATGATGGTCGCTACATCCTTGCCAACCGCCAGCTTCAGGCATGGCGCGGCATGACGACAAACAATTTTATTGGAAAAACCGCTCATGAACTTTTCAACGATCCGCCCAACCTGAACGATGCGCGCGATGCGCAGGAAGAAAAGGTCCTGAAAACCCGGGCAGCCAGCACCCGCGAAGAATGGCGCCAGGCCCCCGACGGTGTCGCGCGGTTTTTCGAATGGATCAAATTTCCAGTTCTCGATAAAGATGACAAACTGATCGCCATCGGCACGATTGGCACAGACCTGACGGGCCGAAAAGCCGTTGAGCAGCATCTGCGTGCTGCAAAAGAAACGGCAGAACTTGCAAATCGGGCCAAAAGCGATTTTTTGGCGCATATGAGCCACGAACTCAGAACCCCTCTCAATGCCGTTATCGGTTTTTCGCAACTGATGATGGCTGAAACATTCGGTAAACTGGGCCATCATAACTATCATGACTATGCCAAAGATATTTTTGGCGCCGGTAATCACTTGCTGAATGTGATTAGCGACATTCTGGATATTTCAAAAATCGAAGCGGGCGAACTTGATCTGGAGATTGGCGAAGTGGATGTCGGCCTGTTAATGGCGTCTTCGTTCAAGATGATGCGTTCACGGGCCGATGATGCCGGGCTGACTCTCACACTCAAACTCCCACGCAACCTCCCTCTGTTCAGCGGTGATGAATTGAGGCTTCGGCAAATTCTTCTCAATTTGCTCTCCAATTCGGTCAAGTTTACCCGTCCGGGCGGCACCATCACGGTTGCCGTCCATCAGGATAAAGACGGCGCGATGGACTGGGAAATTTCCGATACAGGCATAGGTATTCCCAAGGCGGATATTGCCCGGGTACTCAAGCCTTTTGAACAGGCCCGACAGGGTTTTGAGCTCAGTCACGAAGGAACAGGGCTGGGCCTGTACCTGACCCAGACCCTGGTTGAATTACATGGGGGCAAACTAAGTCTTTCGAGTGAGATCAACAAAGGCACAACGGTCCTTATTCACTTCCCCCCGGAACGGTCAATCGAACACGCAGAGATCAACAGGCAACCACATTGACAGCCAGCCCGCCCTGGCTTGTCTCCTTGTATTTGGTTTGCATATCCTCGCCGGTCTGTCGCATTGTCTCAATGACTGCGTCCAAAGATACAAAATGTTTGCCATCGCCACGCAACGCCAGAGAGGCGGCGTTAATCGCTTTCACGGCACCCATGGCATTGCGCTCGATACAGGGCACCTGCACGAGCCCGGCAACCGGATCACAAGTCATTCCCAGATGATGTTCAAGGGCAATTTCGGCGGCATTTTCGATTTGTGCGTTTATCCCGCCAAGAGCGGCACAGAGGCCGGCTGCCGCCATGGCGGAAGCTGACCCCACTTCGCCCTGGCAGCCGGCCTCCGCGCCGGAAATCGAAGCATTTGATTTGATCAGGGAGCCCACAGCAGAAGCGGTCAACATGAATGTCCGCACCCCCGCCTGATCGGCCCCTGGACAGAAATCCAGAAAATAGCGGATAACCGCAGGAATAACCCCGGCGGCCCCGTTGGTTGGCGCCGTCACAACCCGCCCCCCCGAAGCGTTTTCCTCATTCACCGCAATGGCGTAAAGGCTGATCCAATCCATACATTCATGCGGCAGGCGGGTATTGCGGCCCTGGTCTTTGACCAGATCATCATGAATATGCTTGGCGCGGCGACGCACATTCAATCCACCGGGCAAATTGCCTTCAGCGGTCATCCCACGCTCCATACAGGCGTACATAACCTCCCAGATGTGATCAATCCCGGCGATCACATCGGCTTCGCTGCTTTGCGACACTTCGTTAGCCAGCATCATTTCCGCAATGGACAAACCGGAGACGGCCCCCATCTCAAGCATGGCCTCCGAGGTGTTGAAATCATAAGGGGCGGCAGGCATATGTTCGCGTGGTTCTTCCTGCTTATTAATTTCCTGTTCGGTTGCGATAAAGCCGCCACCAACCGAGTAATAAACCTGTTCTGTAATGACATTTCCATCCGAGTCATAGGCGCCAAAACGCATGCCGTTGGCGTGTCCAGACAAAGGCTCTCCATAATCGAAAACCAGATCTGCGTCCCGGTTAAAAAAGATCATGTGTTTTCCGCCCAGATTTAGCGCCTTTGACTGGTTGATTTCCCTGAGCCGTTCGGGAATGGCATCGGGCTCGATATAATGCGGGTTTTCGCCGCTTAACCCGAGAAGAATGGCATTGTCCGTGCCATGCCCAACACCCGTGAAAGCCAGCGAGCCGTAGAGGCGCGCTTCAATGCGTGAAACCGACAGCAACGTTTTCTGTTTGAAAATCTCTTCAACAAATCGCCGTGCTGCAACCATGGGGCCGACCGTATGAGAGCTGGAAGGGCCGATTCCCACTTTAAAAAGTTCAAAAACACTATACGGCATTCGCTTCATCGCCTGCTTGAGAAAATCCGGATAACTTTATGCAAGCTATCGCGTTTTCCCTTTTATAGCGACTCTATATATTAGAATACACGTCTGCCCTGTGGCCTCTTCAGTCGACTATTGCTCCTGCCGAGGCCATTTATCCCTCTTAAGTGATGAAAAGATGCCGGTTTTCTGCGTGGGACCGGTAAACAGCATCCTCAACCCTCAGATTTTTCAAATAATCGCGGGCCGTGTTCATCGCCGGTGTGCCATCGCGCAAATGGGCTACAGCGTGTTGCTGGAGAAAGCGCACGCTATTTCCGGCAAATCCGTGATCCTGCCAGGCAAATTCAATCTGCTGTTCCTCATTTTCGCCATGCGCCCTCATGAAAAGACGGCCGTCACCATCCAGGCGCATTGTGCCTTTCGCGCCTTCGATTTCCACTTCACCCATGATCAGCCGTCGGTTTTTAGCCACATGATCGGACAAGCGGTTCCCATCGAACAATCCGCGACTGCCGTTGGCAAACTCGAAAATCAGGATACCTGCATCTTCGCCAGCGATCACCGGATTGATTTTGGCAAGCCTGGCACTGACACCTTCGATATCTCCAAAAAGATAACGAAAGACATCAATCACGTGAATGGCTGTTTCATGGATCAGGAATCGTTCCATCTTCTGGAAATAGGGCTGCCGGTTGAGATAAGCCTCCGGGCCCTGACCATCGCCGGGACGAAGCCGGAACGTGATCTGGTAGAGCGCGCCCAATTCTCCTGCATTGAGACGGCTTTTGATTTCCGTATACCAGGGCTGGAAGCGGAAATTCTCATGAACGATCAACGGCAAACCACAGGAGTCCGACAGCTCCGCCATCTCCTCGGCTTCCTGTAGGCTGGTGGTGAAGGGCTTTTGGCAAATCACCGGGATTCCCCGTGCAAAGGCGGCGCGAATAAATGCCGCATGAGTCGGCGGGGGCGTGATGATATCAAGCACATCGGGCTTCAAATCATCGAGCATCGTCTCAAGATCATCAAAACAATCCGGCACCCCATACGTCCGGGCCGCCTCCGCAAGCGGGGCTTTGTCCAAAGAACACAGCCCGACCAGTTCGGCATCATCCATATCGCTCCAGCCTTGCAGATGAAACTGGCTGAAGTATCCGGTACCAACGGCGGCGACGCGTATAGCCTTGCTCATTAAGGCCTCCTTTTACCCGGTTCAGGCCGCCGGATCGAATTCATCAAAGGCGGCCAGCACGGCGTTGGTGATCGGCGCGGTTCCCGATTGACCGCCCAGTTCATAAGGCCGCAAGTCGCCCTTTTCATAGGCCCGGTCTATGGCCGCATTGAGCAGGCTGGCCGCCTTGTTGCATTCGACGACACCGTGTTTGTCACCCAGCCAGTCGAGCATCATGGCGCCGGACAGGAACATCGCCGACGGATTGGCCTTACCGGTCCCCATGATGTCCGGTGCGCTGCCATGACAGGGCTGGAACACCGCATGATCGTCACCAATATCCGCCGATGGCGCCATCCCCATGCCGCCGATCAGGGCGGCGCCCAGATCGGACAGAATATCGCCAAACATGTTTTCAGTAACCATCACGTCAAAGGCCAGTGGGTTCCGCACCATATTGAGCGCTGTGGCATCAATGTAGGCATGATCCGCGGTAATATCTTTGTTCAATTCGGCGCGTTCATAAAAGATTTTGCGCATAAAGGCGAAGGCCAGAAAAACGTTGGCCTTGTCGATACAGGTGACTTTGCCTTCCGAGCCGCGGGCTTTGCGCTGGCGGGCCAGGCCAAAGGAAAAATCAAACAGCCGCTCCGAGACATCTCGGGTGATTTCCAGGGTTTCTCTGGCCACCTGATCGTTTTCAACCGTTCCTTTGCCATGCGAGGCGAACAGCCCTTCGGTGGATTCGCGGATCAGGACAAAATCAATATCCTTGGCCCTTGGGTCCGACAAGGGCGTCGGGATGCCCGGCACCGCACGGAACGGGCGCACACCGGCGTAGAGACCCAGATCAAACCGCAAATCCAGTTGCGGGGCGATTTCCGTGCCGTTGGGATAACGCACACTGGGCAGTCCCATGGCGCCCAGCAAAATGGCGTCCGCCGATTTCGCAATGTCGGCGGATTCTTTCGGGAAGGCGTCGCCATGTTTGGTATAACAATTGGCCCCGGCTTCAATGGTCGTGAAATCCATTTGCACGCCGCCCACCCGCTCCATGGCTGCGGCCATCACTTCCAGGCACGGCGTCATGATTTCCACACCGATCCCGTCGCCCGGCATCACGGCGATGGCGAAGGTCTTTTCGTTGTTCATTCTTGTGTATCCTTGTTTGCAAACATTTAAAGCGAAACGGTCCAGTGACTGGGTGGATGCCCGGCGACAGGAGATTTAAAGCTGGCGATCCGATCACCGAGCAGACATCCCAGATAAACGGTTTTCAAATCCGGCCCGCCAAACGCCAGACTGGATATATTTTCCAGACACCGCCCGGAAACCTTGTCGAGATGGGGACGGCCCATGGCGCCTTGCTCAAAAGCGGCATCCGCCCAGGCCACATGGTCTGGATCATGATCTTCCATAATCACTGTTTTCTTACCGTCAGGGGAAATATGAATGACCCGGTTGCTGACAATGCTGGTGACCCAAATGCCGCCTTCCGCATCGAATGTCAGCCCGTCGGGAAAGCTTCCAATAGCAAATTCGGCAACTGTCGCTTTGTTCGATAACGAACCATCCTCTGCAATGTCAAAACGCGACAAGCGCTTGCTAAAGGTCTCATTGACATAAAGCCAGTGCCCGTTCGGGTGAACAAGACACTCATTGGTATAACCCAGACCATCGGCGACAATGCGCGCACCCTTTTCATCGAGCAGAACAATAAAACCATCGGCAACGTCGCGCCGATAGGCATCCGCCCTTGGGATTACCCGGGTACTGACGGTGACCCATATGCGGCCTTTTTCATCGCGGTGCACATAATTGGTTGGCGGCAGGGGCGCACCATCGATTTCCAGCAAAAAAGGCTCCAGCCGTCCGTCGCGATACAAATGATAAACGCCACCGTCCTCATCGCCCAGATGGGTAATCAAAAACGACCCGTCATCAAGCAGGCAAAGGCCATTGGTTTTCGGCACAAAGTCGACATTTTGTGCCAAAATAGGCTCAATTTGACCGTCAGGGTGGAGAATGGAAACGCCCCCCCGGAAATCGGCCACACATAAGTGGCCTGACCGCACAGCCAACACACATTCTGGCCGGGTCAGACCGGAACCGACGAATTCAAGATCATCGATGGATATGGGCTTCAGGGACATCGGCGAACAACTCAATTAATGTATACATTAATGTATTCATTAATTGCATCGCCGTCAACCGCTTTTAAAAAATCCTTAGCTCTTATGCTTGACGCTCGGCTCCTTGATGGTGATTTCACGCTGCGGGAACGGTATTTCAATGTTGTTATCGCGCAACGCCATCCAGATCATCAGCAACAAATCACCACCAACCCGATTCTTGCCGTCGTCGATCCCCTCCATCCAGAACTCGACCAGAATATCAATACCGCTGTCGCCGAAGTTCTGGATTTCGGCATCGGGCCGCTCTTCGATGGGCAGGTCATCGCCACTCAGAACCATGGGATGCGAGGCGACGACGTCCCGCAAAATATCGAACATCTTTTCCAGATCGGTTCCATAGGCGACGGCAAAAACAAGAGAATAACGTTGCTTCTGGTTGTTATGGGTCCAGTTGGTGAAGGCCGTGGTGATGAAGCGCTCGTTCGGCACCATGATGTCCTTGCCGTCATAAGTCTCAAGCGTCGCCGAGCGCATGCTGAGTTCGCGCAGGGTTCCAGCGCGGCCATCCTCCAGTTCAATATAATCGCCAATGGCGATGGAACGGTCGAGCAGGATGATGATGCCGGAAATGAAGTTAGACGCAATTTGCTGCAGCCCAAAACCCAGCCCGACACCAATGGCGCCACCAAACACAACCAGCGCCGTCAGATCAATTCCCGCCACCTGGATCAGTAACAGGCCGATGAACACAAACAGCGCAATCTGGAAGGTTTTTGAGGCCAATTCGCGTGTCGCCTGATCGAGTGAGGTGCGGTTGCGGATCAGGTCCTGCCCAGTCACATTGGAAATGCGGCCAAACCAGAAGAGGATGGTTCCGAAAACAAGAGTGCGCGCGGCGGCATAAAGCGTGAACTCGATGTTACCCAGCTGGAAAACAACCCCGTCCAGCAACTTGATCAGATCTTCCAGCAAACCAATGGCGTAAAACACAATGATTGGCGTCAGCACAAACAGCATGAAGTATTTAACGGAATTGCTCTTGGAGATGCGTGTGGCGATCAGATAGGCCAACGCCAGCAGGTTGGTCCCCTGAACAAACTGAACAAGCCATTTGTGGTCAAAAAATTCGTTGCTCAACGCGACCGTTATACCGAGGAGGATCACGTTGATCAGCGGATACAGAAGATCGCGGATATATAGCGACAGCGTACTTACCTGCTGCTTCAGCTTCGCCTTCTTTTTGCCGGGCGTTTCGGTCTCGGCGAGATCCAGGCGTTTGCGGATAGAACTGGAGATAAACCACGATGCGCCCATCGTAATCAGGATGACCAGAAGCTGCAGATAAAAGCTGCTGCTTGTTGCGATATTCAAAGCCGTAATCAGAAACTGCTCGCCCCATGCAACAACTCCAGACATCGTCATCTCCCGATTTATGTGACCGCATCACATCGCATCATATGTAGGCATGATGACAATAACAATACGGTGGAATCCAAACTCAGGTCACCAGAAATCCGTGCGCAAAGGGGTCGCGCTCATCGATAAAAATCGTGTTCAGGCCATGAATGCGGGCCCAGCCTTCAATCGATGGGATAATCGCCGGATGGTTGCCAACCGTAGTGCGCCCTTCAATGCGGCCCTTGAACAGGCTGCCGATAATGCTTTCGTGGATAAAACTCTGGCCTTCCGCCAAATCTCCGCGCGCCGCCCATTGCGCCATGCGGGCTGAGGTGCCGGTGCCACAGGGCGAGCGGTCGATGGCTTTATCCCCATAAAAAACCGCATTGCGGGTCGTCGCCATTGGGTCCAGAGATTTTCCCGTCCACATCACATGGGAAAGACCGCTGATTTCGGAGTTTTCGGGATGCACAAAAGAATAACGTGCGTTCATCGCCGTGCGGACGAGTGGGCTCAGGCGCTGGATATCGCCGGGGCTCAGGTCCGCCATGTCGCGGAAATTTTCCTGTGGTTCGATAATCGCATAAAAGTTGCCGCCATAGGCCACATCGGCTGTCATTGTTCCCAGCCCCGGCACCTCAACGTCCAGATTTTCCGCATGCAGATAAGACGCCACATTGCGGATCCGCACAGCATCGACAAAAGCCCCGTTCATTTCATAGCGCGCCTCGACCACGCCGGCCGGGGTGTCGAGGCGCAACAGGCCCGGTGTCTTTGGCGTTACCAGCCCCTGCTCGATGGCCACCGTTACAGTGCCGATGGTCCCGTGCCCGCACATGGGCAGGCAACCACTGACTTCAATAAACAGAATGGCAACGTCGCAGTCATCGCGGGTCGGCGGATAGAGAATGCTGCCCGACATTACCTCATGACCGCGCGGCTCGAACATCAGACCTGTACGGACCCAGTCAAATTCAGTCAGAAAATGCTGGCGGCGCTCTGTCATGGTAACGCCCACCAACTCCGGGCCGCCTTCCGCCACAACCCGCACCGGATTGCCGCAGGTATGGGCATCAATACAGGAAAATGTGTGGCGTACCATGGTGGCCCTCCCTTAGCTGAAACGTCCGATATGGAACGGGCTTAAATCAAGATTGCTTCGCTTGTCCGAGACCAGATCCGCAATCAATCGCCCCGTTGTCATGCTGCCGGTCAATCCCAGGTGCCCATGGCCGAAGGCGTAAAATACGTTGGCAACCTTTGAGGAGCGGCTGATCACCGGCAGCGAATCCGGCGTTGAGGGCCGGTTGCCCATCCATTCTGTGCCGCCTTGCGTGTGCAGTTCCGGCAGATATGTCTTCGCCAGTTGCAGCAAAACCTTTGAACGTTTGTAGTTGGGTGCCGCGTCCAGCCCGGCAAACTCCACCGCGCCGCCAATGCGCAGCCCCATTTGCATGGGCGTCATGACAAAATAATCTTCGCTGAAGGTCACGAAAGAATTCACACGGACTCCGGGTTCCGGCAGGGTTGTGTTATAACCACGCTCCGATTCCAGCAACACCGGATCGCCCAGTTGTCGGGCGAGGGGCACCGACCAGGCACCTGCGGCAATGACCAATTGATCGCAGGCGACAATGGTACCGCTTTCCAGACGAACGCCCGACGCCTTGCTGTCCGTGACCTCAATGGCGGCAACCCGCGCCTGCACAAAGATCACACCCTGCGCGCGCAAATAGGCGGCCAGTGCGGTCACCAGTTCGGCCGGATCGCGGTAATGGGCCCAATCCTCAACCCGGTAACCGCAAACCGCCAGCGGTCCCAGTGCCGGTTCGCTGGCGAGCACCCCCTGCCGGTCCAGCGCATCAAACGCAATTCCGCAATCGCGCCGCAAGTCCCACGCTGCCCGGTCAGCCTTACGCCCCGTTTCACTGCGATAGACAAACAGCGCGCCTTTTTTGTTGATCAGATGCCCGAGCCCGGCCGTATCCAGCATTTTCTGATGGTCGTCCATGGCGGTTTTCAGCAAGGACGCCATGGCATGCGCAAGTGAGCGGCGCTTTTCCGTTGTACAGGTTCCCATGAAGCGCCAGAACCAGGGCAACAGCTTCGGTAAGTAGCTTGCCTGAATACTCAAAGGGCCAAGCGGGTCCATAAGCCATTTTGGAGCGCTCCACAGGACCCCCGGACCCGAAAGCGGCACAACTTCCGCCACCGCAACCCCCCCGGCATTGCCGCAGGAGGTGCTGGCGTCCAAAGGGTCGCGATGGATAACCTTTACCTTACGGCCCTGAGCGTGGAGAAAAAACGCAATGGCCAGCCCGATGATCCCGGCCCCGATAACAACGGTATGGGCGTCGTCCTGCTGCATTACAGGTTGGGCCGGGACGCCAGCGCCGCATCGACAATGGCCGCCACCTTTTCACGCTCGCCGCCGATCAGTTCCATGCGCGGTCGGCGCACCCATTCAGATCCCTCGCCCGTCATCTGGTTGGCCAGCTTGATGTATTGCACCAGCTTCACATCCACATCCAGATGCAACAGCGGCATGAACCAGCGATAGAGCGCCACCGCCTTTTCCATCTGCCCGGCTTTCGCATATCGATAGAGGGCCACGGCTTCTTTCGGGAAACTGTTGACCAAACCCGACACCCAGCCCGACGCCCCGAACATCAGGTTTTCCAGCACCAGATCATCAACCCCGCAAAACATCACGTAGCGATTGCCACAGGCGTTAATCATATCGGTCATACGACGGCTGTCATTGGAGGATTCCTTGACCGCGACGATATTCTCGATCTCCGCCAGTTCGACAAAAGTTTGCGGACTCAGGTCCAGTTTGTAAGAAACCGGGTTGTTGTAAATCATGATTGGCAGATCGGTGGTTTTGGCGATGGCTTCAAAATGTGCCCGGCCCTCGCGCTGGTCCTGCTGGTAGACCATGCTCGGCAATACCATAAGACCTTCACACCCGGCCCTTTTGGCCCGCGCCGCATGTTCAATGGCCAGATCCGTCGTGTATTCCGCAACTCCTGAGAGGACAGGGATGCCCCCGTCTGCCGCTTCAACGGCGGCGCGCAGAACAGCCTCTTTTTCTTCCGGCCGCTGGGAGCTGTTTTCACCTAACGTCCCCAGCATGATCAAGCCTTCAATCCCGGCGGCCATGCACGATTGAATGTGCCGCTGGGTGCCTTCCAGATCAAGGCTGCCATCCTGGTTAAACTCGGTCATCAAGGCGGGGAAGACCCCGCTCCACGCGATACCCATTATTGCCTCCCGTATGCTATCGGTTCTAAAGACAGCTTACGCATGACGACGCCGGGCGCAAGGGCCGGTTAGGATAAGGCGGCCAACGCCTTTTCGTGCAAACGCGGGTCGCCGACGGCGATGACATGGCCTTCCGAGGCAGTGTTGAGGGCGTTACCGGACCAATCGGTAATAACGCCGCCAGCCCCTTCGATGATGGGGAGCATGGCCGCGTAATCGTAGGGCTGCAGTGTATCTTCGCAGACAACATCCACCCAGCCACAGCTAAGCAGGCCATAGGCCTGACACTCCGCCCCGTATACGGCGCGGCGACAGGAGGTTCTCAGATTCTCAAACTTGCCGAATCGCTCCGGCACGAACATTTGCGGCGATGTGGTATAAAGCCAGGCGTCGCTCAAATCCGGGCAGGGGCGTGTCGAGACCGCGGCCGCGTTAAACAGGGTTGGCTGCCCCTCAATGCCGACCCATCGATCGCCCAGCGCCGGCATGTCGACAACGCCTAAAACCGGCCGGTTCTCGTACAACAGCGCGATCAGGGTACCAAATAAGGGTTTGCCGGTGGCAAATGCCTGGGTCCCGTCAATCGGGTCCAACACCCAGACAAATTCCGCATCGGCGTCACGGGTGCCATGTTCTTCACCGATAATGCCGTGTTTTGGGAACGTTTCCTCGATCAGCTTGCGCATAACCGTTTCCGACGCCCTGTCGGCAATGGTTACGGGGCTGGCGTCAGCCTTGTCATCAACACCAAGTCCGGTCCGGAAATAACGCATAGACACCGGGCGGACGGCGTCAGCCATCCGTTCGGCAAAAGCCAGATAAGGCGTAAGATCAGGAAGGCTCAAAAAGCGGTCCGTTACGGCAGGGGCTTGGGAGAAGCACTCAGGGAATGCAAATACAGAATAACTGCAGCCCGGTCACTGGCCTTCTTAAGCCCGGCAAAGCTCATTTTTGTGCCGTCGATAAAACCTTTCGGGTTGATCAGGAAATGATCCAGATCTTCGAAAGACCAGTCACCACCCTTCGCCAACAATCCTTCCGAATAACCAAAGCCATCAACGCTGCCTTTGGCACGACCAACCACATCCCAAAGTTTCGGACCAACTTTATTGGCGCCGCCTTCTTCATCGGAATGGCAGGCCTTACATTTTTTGTAGACCTTTTCGCCTTTGCCAAGATCGACAGACGCCAGAAGCTCTAGCGCGTTTTCATCCGGAGCCGCCTCTTTTTCCATGGCACCTCCGCCGTCAGCGTCGGCAACCTCAACCTTATAGGCGGGTTCGTCCAATTGTTCCGCATGAATCAACATGTCACCGGCAAAATTACTGCCAAATGCAACCCAAGCCGCAACAAGAACGCCGAAACCGAGTTTTTCCCAAAAAGAAAAGTGCATGGATATACCCTCCAAATTAAGCCGGGAATTTAGCGGGAAGTTCCGGCAGGTGCAATCCCTCGATTCAATCTGTTTCTAAAGTCTTTTCCCTCCTGATCCCAAAAGCTATGCTCGCGCCCCATGAGCAGAACCGCACGCCCCATTGTTCTTATCCCATCGCGGCTGGCCTCAACCCGCCTGCCGGACAAGCCGCTCGCCGACATTTGCGGTGAACCGATGATCGTGCATTGCTGGCGTCGCGCCATGGAAGCGGATTTGGGGCCGGTCGTCGTTGCCTGCGGCGACCAACGTATCAAAGATGCCGTTGAACAGGTTGGCGGACAGGCGGTCATGACGGCTGTTGATCATCCTTCAGGCTCCGACCGGATTTTTGAAGCCCTGCAACGGGTCGATTCGGATGGCCGATATGATTCCATTATCAATGTCCAGGGCGATCTGCCGACCATTGACCCAAAAATCATTCAGGCCTGCTTGGAACCCTTACAGACGGACGGCGTCGACATTTCGACACTGGTCGCCGAAATCACCGAAGAAGAGCAAAAAACCAATCCAAACGTGGTCAAGGCTGTGCTCGGTTTAAAGAATCACCAGCGGATAGGCCGCGCCCTCTATTTCAGCCGCGCAACCGTACCGACAGGCACCGGTCCGCTGTATCATCACATTGGCCTGTATGCCTATACCCGCGATGCGCTGAGCCGGTTTGTCGCCTTGCCCCCCGGCGTCCTGGAACAGCGTGAAAAGCTGGAGCAACTGCGCGCTCTGGAAGCTGGCATGCGGATAGATGCCGCCTGCGTTGACACGGTTCCTTTCGGTGTTGATACTCCGGCTGATCTTGCCCTCGCCCGCCAGATGATTGCACAAGCGGGAACTGAATAACCGGAGTCACCATGTCTACCCCAGATAAAACCATCGCCTTCCAGGGATCGCCTGGTGCCTATTCTGATATGTCCTGCCGCGCTGCCTATCCGGACATGACAACCCTGTCCTGCCGCACCTTTGAAGACGCCTTCGCCGCCGTGCGCAACGAAGAAGCCGCATTGGCGATGATTCCCATTGATAACACCGTGGCCGGGCGGGTGGCGGATATCCATCATCTGTTGCCCGATTCCGGTCTTCACATCGTCGGAGAGCATTTCCAACCGGTAAACCATCATCTGCTCGGTGTCCGGGGAACCAAACTGGCAGATATTACTCATGTCCACAGCCATATTCATGCCTTGAACCAGTGCCGCAATTTTAACCGGGAGCACAATTTGCTGCCTGTCGATCATGTGGACACGGCGGGCGCCGCCAAGGACATCGCCACCTGGGGCGATAAAACCCAGGCGTCAATCAGCTCGAAACTGGCCAGCGAGATTTATGACCTCGATATTCTGGCAAAGGACCTGGAAGACACAGAGCATAACACGACCCGGTTTGTGGTCATGGCGAAAGAACCGCAGACGCCCGATGTCTCCAACAAACACGTCATGACGACATTTATTTTCCGGGTCCGCAATTTACCCGCTGCCCTTTACAAGGCGATGGGCGGCTTTGCGACCAATGGGGTCAATATGACCAAACTGGAAAGCTATCTGCGCGGGGATTTTCACGGGGCTGCACAATTTTATGCGGATGTTGAGGGGCATCCAGAAGGGCAGGCTTTAAAGAATGCCTTTGAAGAACTGCGTTTCTTTACCCACGAAGTTACAATTCTGGGGACCTATCCGTCACACCCTTACCGGTACGAACAGACCGGCTCACAAAGGGAATAAGGACAGAAACGGGACTAGAGCAGATCCGACATCACTTCGAACTGCCACTCCATATCTGATTCACTCATCGGATAGGAACCGTCATTTGCGGGTTTCAGTGTTTTGTCTTCGGATATCCCGGCAAGGTCTACCTGCAACGGAAGGATTGTCTTTACCGACAGGCCGGCTTTCCAGGCGATAGCGACCATGCCTTTCGGGTCTTTCTGGCGAACCGCCTTCTCCATGCGGACCGCAGACAAACTGGTCAGCACCGCGAGGGCCGCAACCACAAACTCCCGCTGATTATCGGCGATTGCGCTGCGCACTACTGCTTCAGTCAATTGCCCGTTTGCGTTCAGCGCACAAGCGTTGGCATAAGCAACCTCCAACGGGGTTTCCCCACTTTCCACTAAAGCCGGGGGCTCCGTTGTTTTTCCTTCCAGGCGTTCATTCACAACCAGACGGACTTTTTCCATCGTATCCGGTGGAATATCGGTGCGCGAGGTAAGGGCTTTCAACAAATTATCGGCGACAAACTGGGCCAAATGCATGGCCGCATTCGAAGACAGGGAGGGCCGAGCCACCAGCGGCGCATGCCAGCTTTCAAAGGGTTCCGCTTCATTGATAATTTTATCCAGAGTCTCTTCGCGGATTTGCGCGCTTTTGTTCACCAGCAAAAGTCCGATGGCTCCTTCGTCGGAGGTGTCGACAAGCGCGTCGACGACTGTCTCCGACACGTTCTTGCGTTTTGAAATGGCGTTCAGGCGGCCCGTCGAACTGCCCCGGTTGATGATTTCGATCAGATCACTGTCTGTGAGGACCGGAGAAAACTCCAGGACCGGGCTCGCGACCAGAACTTCCGCGTCCCAGGCCAATTGCCGGATGATCTCCGGCGGTGCATCCGCCACGTCTTTCAATGTTTCGGCGATAATTTGGCGAACCCGGATGACCTGATCGCGGGCCAGCAATTCAAGCGTTTCGTAGGTCAGGATCTTAACCTGATCCTTCTCGTTGGCGGTCAGCCCCGGTGCCAGTCTTGAAATTTTTGCGGCCAGGTCCGTGCGTACAAGTTCATTTTTATCCTTCGCCAACAACAGATCGGCCTGGGGCGGTGTCGCAGTATTTTTGGCCACTTCGGCACGCACAGCGGCGGAGGGATCATCGGTCAGAAAATACAGGATTTCCGGGCGCAACTCCGACTGGCTGGCCAGTTCGCGACGGATTTCAGCGTCTTCATGACCGGCCAGTTCTTTTGACTGCTCGTAGGACACATCCCGGCCCTTACCGGAACCAAACAATTTTCCGATGATGCTTTTCATGATTTCGCTTCCGCTCCCTTAATCGGTCGGCTGGCAAGCTTGGTATGAAATTCAATTTGCCATTCGGCATCTTCCTGCGTCATTGGATAGCCGCCTTCGTCCGGTTGAATAACCTCACTTGGTGGAATGCGCCCCATGCGTTGCTGAATTTTGATGAGCGATGCAGCCGGGATATTAGAAAGCAGGCAAAGGGCAGCAATGCCTTTGGCGTTTTGATCTTTAAAAATCTTCTTCACAATATCTACATCAACACCCGTATTGACGACCAACGTTGCAAGAACAAAGGAGTAGTCATCCGCCTCAAGCGCCCTCGAGACCATATCGCCATCGAGTTTGCGGCTCTTGAACAGCCGCCGGACCATGGCGAGAGGTGGGTCAAT
Source organism: Rhodospirillales bacterium (assembly GCA_048262255.1). Lineage (GTDB taxonomy): Bacteria > Pseudomonadota > Alphaproteobacteria > Rhodospirillales > Casp-alpha2 > JABMNT01. Next base: position 321,966 of record JBLXFH010000001.1, read on the forward strand.
CACCAAAAAATCATGATTTGCGGTGGAAAGATTGTCTTCACTTTCAACAGTAAATTCAGCCTCTTGCAGGCGTTTTTTGACCACCCGCTTCACTTCAGTCATGGTTGATTCTTCAATATCATCGCGACCCTGGAGTTCTTCGAGCAGGTTATTGGCGACAAAATTGGCGAGGCGTGAGGTTGCGGCATGCGACAGTCCGTGTCTAGAGACCAAAGGCGCATGCCAATACTCAATGCTCTCGGCGCGGCCAACCAGATCATCCAGAGTCGCCTCCAGAATCTGTGCGCCGGTATTGCTCAACAAGTCGCCAATGGCGCTGATGTCATCTGTTGCGATAATGGCTTCGGAAACCAGGGAATTGACGGCCTGACGCTTTGAAATTGCGTTTCGCGCGCCTGACGCCGACGGGGCTTCGATAATCCTTATCAAATCATCATCCGTCAAAACTGGCGAGTGCTGCAGAACCGGTCCACTGACCAGAATTTCTGGATCGCCAGCCATTTTGAGGATGATATCACCAGGTGCCCCGGGAACGTCTTTGATCGCCAGGGCCAAGGCCCGACGAACGGCGGTTATCTGGTCATTGGCCAGACGGGACAGCGCCTCAAGCGACATCTGGCGGGATTTCTCGCTGACCTCGTCTTTTGGTTTTTCGTAGGATTTGGCAATTTTGGCAGCCAGTTGGGAGCGCACGTCATCCGCCTGGTCATTGGCCAAAAGCAGGTGCGTATGGTCTGGCGCCGCTTCATTATTGGCGACAATACGCCGCACTTCCGCGTCGCTATCCTCGGCCAGATAATAGAGCAATTCTGGTGGGATATCAGCGCGCCGGGCCAATGCCGCACGAACGGATGGATCCTCGCTTCTCGCAAGAACCTTCGAAGCCTCGTAATCTAACGGACCGTCACGGTCATCGACGCTCATCGTACGTTGATTCCTGCCCTTATAGGTTTTTTATTCGGACTTGTTCACCGGCTTATCAGGAGAATTTGCCATGAGAAACCCACCTTTTCCTGCTTTTTTTACTGCATACATAGCTTCATCGGCACGGGCAAGCATGCCGTCGAAAGATTCACCCGCATTGGGGTCATAAATGGCGACGCCAACGGAAATCCCCAGTGGGTGCTCATCATTACCGGAAAACTGTGCCATCGACTTGCTTGCTTCAATCAGGGCTCCAGCCCGGTTTTCAGTAACTTCCGGAGCAATGCCATCCAGCCACATGGCAAACTCGTCGCCACCCAAACGTGCGATCACGTCACCTGGCCGTGAGAAATCCATAAGCAGGTCGCGCAAAAACAGAATCGCATCGTCGCCCGCCTGATGGCCGTGAATATCATTAACCAGTTTGAAATTGTCCATATCCACATAAAACAGCGCAGCGGTTTCGCGGCTTCGGTTCAACCGCGACAGGCGCCTTGGTAATTCTTCTTCAAAAAATGCCCGCCTGTTCAGCAGGCCTGTCATGCTGTCGGTTCGCGACAGGGCGACAATCCGCTCATGATTTGCGATTTGCTCGTTGGCAATGCCCAACTGGTTGGCAATATCTCCCAACAGGATTTTGAGGTCATCCGCCCAGGTGCCGTCGGCACCCGGCATCCAGATCCCGATGGCCCCGTTAATCACATTTCGATAATGGGTGGCAACAACGATGAATTTCCAGTCACCTGCGGTAAATTCGTTGACCTCACCGTTGGCACCTAAACTGGTCAGGTTATCATTCAACGCTTCCGTTCCATGCGTATTCCCATATTCGGCGGCAACGCCAAACTGCCCGTTTTGGGTGAGCCGGTATATGCGGCATCCAGCGACTTCCAGCGCCCGTGTCGCCGCAGTGGCGGCGGCAGAAAGCATGTTTTCAGGCTCCAGCTCATCGCGGATCATGCTCACAATATAGCTCAATATCTGTTCGCGATGGCGCGCCCGGGTCAGGGCCGATTCGTTTTCCCGCTCCGTTGTGACATCGCGGCAAATGCCGCGCATCCCGCACCAGACCTCGTTATCGTCACTTCCGCTGAACAGAGGGACACAGGAAAGCATCATGCACGATTGCGACCCGTCCTTGTGGCGGAACCAGATTTCCACATTGTCCAGCGGGCGGCGGCTTTGAAAAGGCAGGGGTGTAAAGTTTTCCGGATTCACAATAAAATCTGCAGCATTCCGATCAACCAGTTCGTCCGCCGCATACCCGACGGCGCCATTTGGCGAAACGAACTGAAAAACGCCATCTACGGATGTCTCCCAGCAAAAATCGCTGGAAATCTCCACCAGATCCTTATAGCGCTGGCGGGATTCGACAAGCGCGCTTCTCAGGTTTTTCTCCATGGTTTGGTCGCGGGCCATAACCAGAAAACGACCGCTTTCAACGGGAACTACCGTCAGATCCAGCGTGATTTCACCTTGCGAACTGTCGAGCTTGACGGTCCCCGCCGACACCGTATGGACGCCGTTGGCCTTGCTGACAAGATCGCGAATTTCCGGAATGGCGCCATGCGAGATCAGGGCTTTCAACCCTTCCCCTTTGTCATTGGCACGAAAAACCTTGCAGTCCGCAGCGATGAGTACGGCCGCCCCCGGATAGCCCGCCAGCAAAACGTCTCCGTCATCATGCAATGGCACGAATGCGCTTTCACTGACTTCGCCTTGCGGCTGTGCATCAACATCTTCGCTCATCGAACCCAAACGCCCCTCAATTCAAACCCGGCATGCTTGTTTAGCGTTGGCCGCTTTCGTTTTCTCTATACACATAAGTGTATGCGATATGAGATTCTACTGCCAGCATTACAGCTTGTCTTGCTTTTCGTCCTATCATGTCTGATGAATCTTAAAATATACTTGCATCCCGCAATTCTGAACAATGAAATACTGCAATGACCGAAAGCCAGGAAAATCCAATTTTATTTCAACCGCTTGATGCTGTCGAAACCTGGGTGTTTGATCTCGACAACACCCTCTATCCGGCGTCTTCGCGACTGTTTGATCAGGTTGACCGGAAAATAACCCAGTTCATCATGCAGGCCCTTGATCTGGAATGGGGTGAAGCGCACAAAAAGCAGAAAGCCTTTTTCCGTGAGTATGGAACGACCCTAAACGGCATGATGCAAATGCACGGAACGCAACCCGAGGAATATCTGGATTACGTCCACAATATCGACTTGAGCCCGATCCCGCATGCGCCGGATCTGGGCGAAGCCCTTGAGCAGCTGCCCGGGCGCAAGGTGATTTTCACCAATGGGTCAACGGATCACGCTAAAAACGTCATGCAGAAACTCGGCGTAACCCGGCATTTCGATGGCATTTTCGATATCGTCGATTGCCAGTTCACGCCAAAACCGGAACGCAGCGTGTACGAAAAAATGATCAAGGCCTTTGACATCAATCCGCTGTCTGCCGTGATGATTGAAGATATGGCCCGCAACCTGGCACCGGCGGCGGCTTTGGGCATGACCACGGTTTGGGTACGCACCGACACAGCCTGGGCGGTGGAGGGTTCCGATGCAGATCACATCCACCATATCATTGATGATCTGGCGCCATGGCTGAAGGCGCTGGTTGCACGCGAGCGCGAACAAAAGATGCAGCCCACCCCAAACCATCAAATATAAACAGGCGGAATCACCGCCAGAATATTGACAGTTGGCCGCCCTTCGCGCATGTTCCCGCGATTATTTCTCGACTCCATATTGCAGACAACACAGGACACCACACAATGAGCACATCCGATTTACAGACGGCCATTGACGCCGCATGGGAAGCCCGCGACCAAATCTCGACGGAAACCAAAGGTGAGGTCCGCGACGCAGTCGAATCTGCCCTGAATTTGATGGATAGTGGCAAAGCCCGTGTGGCCGAGAAGACCGATGCCGGCTGGCAGGTCAATCAGTGGCTCAAAAAAGCCGTTCTGCTGTCTTTTCGCCTGCAGGATATGGCCCCCATTTCCGGCGGTCCCGGCGGGTCATCCTGGTTTGACAAAGTCCCGTCGAAATTTGACGGCATGGACGATGCAGCCTTTCGCAAAGCCGGTTTTCGCGCCGTTCCCAACTGCATCGTGCGGCGCTCCGCCTACATTGCGCCGAGCGTTGTTCTGATGCCGAGTTTTGTCAATCTGGGTGCCTATGTAGACAGCGGCACCATGGTTGACACCTGGGTCACGGTTGGCTCCTGTGCGCAAATCGGCAAGGACGTGCATTTGTCCGGCGGTGTCGGTATTGGCGGCGTACTGGAACCGCTCCAGGCCGATCCGGTTATCGTTGAAGATAATTGTTTTATCGGGGCACGTTCTGAAGTTGTTGAAGGTGTGATTGTTGAAGAAGGCTCGGTCCTGTCGATGGGCGTTTTCATTAGTGCTTCAACAAAAATCATCGACCGTTCAACAGGTGAGATCTTCTATGGCCGGGTTCCAGCCTATTCGGTTGTTGTCCCAGGCTCCATGCCGGGTAAGCCGCTGCCGGACGGCACGCCGGGCCCGTCGCTTTATTGTGCGGTCATCGTCAAGCGGGTTGACGCGCAAACCCGCTCGAAAACCTCTATCAATGATTTGTTGCGCGATTAGTCTGCAGTTTCCGTAAAGGCCAGTCCATGTCGATAGACCCCCTTCAGTTTAGTCAGGATCTCATCCGATGCCCGAGCGTTACACCGCTTGAGGAGGGGGCTCTCGACGTCCTTCAGGCAAAGCTGGAAGGGCTGGGATTCCAGTGCACACGCCTTCCCTTTGCCGAAGCGGGGACACCCGACGTCGACAACCTCTATGCCCGTCTCGGCACCGCAGCGCCGAATTTCTGTTTTGCCGGTCATACGGATGTCGTGCCCATCGGCGATCCCTCCGATTGGTCGGTCGACCCCTTTGCCGCCGAGATCAAGGATGGGCACCTGTTCGGGCGTGGCGCTTCCGATATGAAGTGCGCCATTGCCTGTTTCGTTGCTGCCGTTTCACGGGTTCTTGAGGTCACCGGGGGTAACCTGCCCGGGTCCGTCAGTTTCCTGATCACCGGAGATGAAGAAGGTCCCGCCATCAACGGCACACGCAAAATGCTCGACTGGCTGAAAGCCAACGGCGAAGCGGTTGACCATTGTCTTGTGGGAGAACCGACCAGCGTTGACCAGGTTGGTGATATGGCCAAGATTGGCCGTCGCGGCAGTATGAATGCGACCCTCAATGTGTACGGGACCCAGGGCCATGTCGCTTATCCTCATCTGGCCGACAATCCGGTGCCCCGACTGCTTAAATTCCTGACCGATGTGAATACAGCCATCCTTGACGAAGGTACGGATTTTTTCCAACCCAGCAATCTGGAAGTCACCAACATCGAGATTGGCAACGACGCAACCAATATCATTCCGTCGAAAGCCCAGGCGCGGCTCAATATCCGCTTCAACGACCAGCATTCCGGCGAAAGCCTGAGCGCCTTTCTGGAACAGCACCGCCAAAACATCCCGGGCCAGCACGATATGGAGATTTCCATTTCCGGCGAATCTTTTCTGACCCCGCCCGGCAAGCTTAGCGAGCTGATCAGCACCGCCATACATACAGTGACCGGTCTTGAAACGGACCTGAGCACCACCGGCGGCACGTCCGATGCCCGTTTCATCAAGGACATCTGCCCGGTTGCCGAATTTGGCATGCGCAATGCGACAGCCCATAAGGTGGATGAAAACGTCAGCCTGAGCGATATCACGACGCTTGCAGACATATACGAAGCCCTTCTTTCCGGATATTTCGGCATTCAGAAATGATATCCGTTACAGATATCGTTCGCGCCCTTTATGGGGCCTGGCGATTGGCGCTTTTTGACCCAAAAGGCCATACCTTTTTCGACATATCGACGGCCGGCTTCTGGCGATCCTTCCAGGCCGCGCTAGTTATCGCGCCGTTATTTATCCTGCTGATCATCGGGCGTTATGTGGCAGACCAGATTGAAACCCCGTTCGCCCGCTATCTCCCTGTCGAGCTCTCTGCCTATACATTGTCCTGGCTGGTTTTCCCGGTAGTTACGGAATGGCTGACCCGGACACTTGGCTGCCGCGACCGGTTTATCGGTTTTATCATCGCCTATAACTGGGCGATGGTCCCCCAATATCTGATTTTTAGCGTTGTCATTCTGCTGGGATTAACCGGCTTGATCCCGGCCGACACCGCCGACGGCATTGCCCTGATTCTACTGATCTGGACCTTTGTGTTTAACGGCTTTATCTGCAAAACGGCTTTGGATGTTCCCGTCTCCACGGCGGCGGGCGTTGTATTTCTGGACTTTCTGCTGGGCCTGACACTGGACCTGGTGATTACCGGCTAAATATCTTTTCCCGGCGAAGGGTCGACGCCAATCACATCCATCAACGGCTGAATAAATTCGTTCCAATCAAACCAATGGGCAAATGCCGCCATCCCGATCAACAACAGCAGGTTTGGAGAGGTGATCAGTCCCACTGCGGCCAGGATCAATCCGACGAAGCCCCAAATGGCCTGCCCAAAAAAGAGGGCCAGAATAGAGAACAAAAAACCAAGCGGAACAAAGATAACGCCAATTGTGAAAATGCCGAGAAGTCCGAAAGCCACGGCAAACCAACCCATAACCGGCTGTTTTTCGGGTCTTGGCGCGCCATTCTGGCCGGGGTTCAAACTCAATTTCATTTCACTCATGGCTCATATTATCCGGTTGTTGACAGGGCTGCAATGCGAACCGCCGGCCCCTCAGTAAACCACATTGATTAAATAGAGGCCGTCCGCTGGGACGGTCGGACCTCCTGCACGGCGGTCTTTGGCATCAAGCGCCTTCTTTAAATCGTCTTTTGTCCACTTGCCCTCACCGACCCATTTCAACGATCCAACCATATTGCGAACCTGATGATAGAGAAATGAACGGGCCCGCGCATAAATCCGAATGTCGCCGCCGTCCCATTTCACATTCAGTTCATCCAGGGTTTTGACCGGCGACTTCGCCTGACAGGCGGTCGCCCGAAAGGACGAAAAATCATGGTTGCCGAGCAAAACTTCTGCGGCGTCCTGCATTCTCTCCGGATCAAGGGGCGACGGCACCCACCAGCTCAACCCCCGATCCACTGTCAGCGGCGGGCGGCGGTTCGTAATCCGGTAGACATAAGCGCGTTCCTTTGCCGAAAAGCGGGCATGAAATTCCTCATCAACCTCTTCGACAGACAGAATAACAATGGGATGCGGACGCAATTGTGCGTTCAGGGCATCGCGAATGCGCCCGGGCTCCCATTCCTTTTGCAGATCGAAATGAGCTGATTGGTTAAGCGCATGAACCCCCTTGTCGGTTCGTCCCGCGACAAAAATCGGCGTCTGTTCCCCGGAAAAACGGGCCACCGCTTCTTCCATGAACTGCTGAACCGAGGGTCCGTTTTCCTGACGTTGCCAGCCGACAAACGGCCGCCCATCGTATTCGATTTTCAAATGATAGCGTACCATTGCTCCTTGTATCGCGTGTTGGCGGACGGATCGACCCCAAAATACCGCATTTCCGTTCACATGTTGTCACACGTCGTGAGGGACATCCCCTTGGTATTTTTTTCAATTCTGTTAGGTTGAATGTCTATTTTGTAAATTTATTGTGAATTCTACATGTCAAACAAAAATGATATTCAGGATGTTGATCGCGATTCATTGCACGTTTTGCCCTTAAGCATGCTGCCTTTGAAGACGCCTGCACTGCGACGCGCCCGTCTTATCAAGAACGTTCGCCTGAAAAGTGTTGTCGAATTGTTTGTCGATGAGAGTACAGGAAGCGGCCAGTTGGACATCGAAGATCTGGCCAAGGAATTTGGTTGGGATACCGCCGAGCCGCCTGAAGATTTAATTATGATGCGCCAGCTCGGATTTCTCCCCAGCTATGATGTTTACAGCTTGAGAATCAATCTGAGAGAACTGGGCATTGATATTGAAAATGTCGACGACCTGAAACTTTCCGGGGCCAAGAACAAGGAACTCACATCCTACATGACGGATTTCACCCGTCCACTGATCAATCATATTTACGGCAGCGATGAAATGGAAATCGAAAATTTCCAGGACGTTGTTAAGCTGTTCCGCGACCCCGACATCAAAAAAGCGCTCGGAAAAATCCAGCTGATGTCGGAAAAACTTGAAATTAAACCCGACGAGATTCCCAAATTCATGGAGGATTACGGCGACATCTTTCTGTCGCTGTCCTATTACCGGCAATGCTTGGATTCCATTGAACCCATTATCACGGAATTTCTGGAAGCCATGGATGAATTGCGCGGTAATTATCAGTTCAAGACCGACCAGAACCTGATGGCGACCATGGACATGATTGAAGCTACCATCAACGAACGGATGGCAGCGGTGACCGGACGGTTTGAAAACTTCGAGCGCGGCACCAAACATATGTGGGATAAAATCTCGGCGGAACGCTTCCGCAAGGTGGAAACCCTGATCTCCAGTTACCACACGACCATCGGCGGCGTGCTTTGCGCTTTGAGTGTGAAAATGGATGCCTGGGCCCGTCTGTTCCCGAACAAAAATTCCGGTGGCCCCGGCCGACGCGCCGAGTTCATCATGTCGGAAATGAAGCAGGGTATTGATAATATCATCAAGTTCGATGACAAGGCACCAATGCTGTCCATCCTCGAATAACCCTATCCGCCGAACCGCATCCCTTTTTCGATTTTATACCCCCGTAAAACATCCGCAGCCAACGCCCGCTTTTTTCCAGGGCGCTGCAGTTCCAGAATTTGCACAGCTCCGCTCCCACAGGCAACGGTCAGGGCATCATCCAGAACAGTCCCCGGCAAGGCATCGCCTACACCTTCCACCACGCGCACCTGAAACACCTTGATGCGCTCGTTCGCATACTCGAACCAGACCCCCGGCCACGGCGTAAAAGCGCGCACCAGCCGGTCAATCTCGACGGCCGGACGTGACCAGTCAATGCGCCCTTCCGCCTTGTCCAGCTTGGCCGCATAAGTCACACCGTCAGCCGGTTGAGGGCGGGGTTGAATGTCCCCAACCAATAATTTGGCAAGAATATCAACAATCAGTTCGGCCCCCATTTCCGATAACCGATCATGCAGGACAGAAGCCGTGATACCCCGTTCCAGTGCCATTTCACGAACCGCCAGCATGTCTCCCGTATCCAGTCCTTCATCCATTTGCATGATGGTCACACCCGAGACGGCATCGCCAGCCTGAATGGCGCGCTGGATGGGTGCCGCGCCACGCCAGCGCGGCAATAGTGAAGCATGAATGTTGATACAGCCCAGCCTTGGTGTGTCCAGCGCCGCCTTTGGCAAGATCAAACCGTAAGCAACAACCACTGCCACGTCGGCATCCAGAGCCGCAAAATCAGCCAGCACATTGTCTGACTTGAAGCGGGTGGGGGTGCGCACTTGGAGCCCATGGGCTTCCGCATAGGCCTGCACCGGGCTGGGGCGCTCCTTCTGTCCGCGGCCAGCCGGGCGGGGCGGCTGTGAATAAACGCAGGCGATGTCATGGCCGGCCGCCATCAGCTGTTGCAACACCGGCACTGAAAAATCCGGAGTGCCCATAAAGATGAGACGCAGCGGCTTCATTTATGCGGATTTACGCTGGTCTTGCTTTTTGAGTTTCGTCAACTTGCGCAGGATCATATTGCGCTTGAGCGCCGTAATGTGATCGACAAACAAAATACCGTCGAGATGATCGATTTCATGCTGAATGCAGGTGGCCAACAGACCGTCTGCGTCTATTTCCTGAGTGGCGTTGTTTTCATCCAGATAACGGACCCGGATGGAATCGGGGCGGTCCACTTCCGCATATTGATCGGGCAGAGACAAACAGCCTTCTTCATGAGTGCGGTCATCTTCGGAGACGGCAACAATTTCCGGGTTCGCCATGCGCAGGGGGCTGGGTACGGATTTGCCGTCTGTTTCGTCATGCTGGACATCAACCACAATCACCCGCTTGCCTGAACCGACCTGTGGTGCAGCCAGGCCGATGCCCGGCGCGTCATACATTGTTTCCAGCATATCATCCATAAGCTGGCAAATGTCTTCATCGACCCGCTCAACCGGCTCGGCTTTGATTTTCAGGCGCGGATCGGGCGCGACGATGATTGGCAAAAGGGCCATGGTTCAATTTCCTTAATTCATATCCGCCCTCGACATAAGGTCCCTTGAGCATTCCGTCAAGCCGAACGGCCCTCTTTTAGCGACGCACACGCACCCGATAACGCACCTGCTGTTCGCCACCAGCGGCAACGGTAAGTGTCCAGATCGCCTGATTTCCATCCCGGTCCGGCGTCGAGGAGGCATTTTCGATGGTCCACTCGCCGTTCAGGTTTTCAACCAGTTTTACGGTCTCTTCGGTTGTGCCGCCGTTTTGCACCCGGATGTCATAGGCCGCCTCGAAGGTATTACGCCCCATTACGTCGCGTTTGAAATCCGTTTGTTTGCGCCGCACCGTGACATCAAACGCCTGGCCGGGACTCACCTTTGCCGTTTCACCCACGGCAAGGTCCTCCAGACGGTCTTCTCCTAAAAACTGCGACCGCCCCCCGGCATCATCACCATAGAGACGCAGCGTTCCCGCTGGTATCGGCTCACCTGAGCCCGTGACCCGATCGTTGGTCACCTCGATTTGAATGGCCGGATGGCTGGGCACATCGCCCGCGCCGTTTCGTCCATAAACATTTGGGTGTCCTTCGCTGATCAAAACCCGGTTCGCTGGCAGGGATTGATCCGACAGCAACGCGACCTGTTTGCTTTTGCCATCCGCCAGATCAACCGTTGTGCTTAGGGTATAGAGATGGAAGCCTGCCAAGGCTTCCCGCGCCGGGGCGGCGGCGCCATCGGCCATGACCATGGCTTCCACTTTCATCAGGCGCGGCGCACTTTGCAGGACGCGTGGCACGGATATCTGTCGCACCTGTCCGGCCATCAATTGCATGTGGGCGGCTTTTAAATCCAGTCCGCTTTTATTCACCAGCGTTGCCCGGCTTTGCAGATGAAGCCGTTTTGCCTCGGCCTTATAGGTGGCCACATGGTCGGCTTGCCAACTGAACCCGTGCGTTAAATAGTGCAGCCCCAAAGCCGGCGCGCTTTTCGCTGCCGCCTTGCCCAACACATGAAAAACCGGCTCCGAGCGCATGCCCCGGGGAAGTTCTGAAAACACCACCCGGCCCGGCATGACCGTTTCAATCCGCTCTCCGATTCGCACAATCAGATCAGGCTCGACAGCCAACACCATCCCTTCCCGCTCCGCCTCGGCACCGGTTGTCGGGTGCGTCCTGATAATTTTAATAGTCTTTCCCAGATGCGCTGCCAAAAGCTCCCTGTAGCTCATATTGGCTGGCAACAGGCTCTGCTCAAATGGTTGAAATGCGCCGTCACTGACCACCTGAGCCGTCTCGGGCAACATCATCGGTGCCACGGAGGAAAATTCTAACTCATTGTTACCCTTTGATAATTCGCCCTTTCGCCGATCCCGGATCAAGGCCAGACCATTGCTGTATAGGGTTACGGACAAGTCGCTTCGGGTTTCCTCACCTATCATGCGTGTCTCGGCCCTGGCCGGAACTACCGAGGCCCAGATGAGCAAACCGATAAGAGAAAGGGGATATATACGCATAGGTGTCTCCTGCACTTCATTTCCACAAGTTTGCGTTTCCCACACCCTTGGGGCAAGTTTCTATTTTTCGAGGATGGCTAGGCTCCGATATGAATACGGCGGAATTGAGATGTTAGTAGGAGGTCCAACATTGGGGATCGCGCTGTTAGGCGTTTTACTTGCCGTAACTGCGTGGCTGATTTTCAGCCTTATTGGTCTGAACAAAACCAGGCAAACCGCAAAAGACGATGCACAAGCCCATAGCGAAACCGTTGCAACACTCGAAGAAGCCATAAACCTTGCCCGAAACGAAATGCAGGAACTGCATTTGCAACGCGTTGGTCAGGAAAGCCAGATCACTCACCTTGACCAACAGGTCAATCAACTGCAAATGGAACGAACAGACCTACATCTAAAAATTCAGGATTTGACCCAACAGAAGACCGAAGCTGAACGCCAACTCGCCATTTTACGGACTGAACTGGACAAGGAACGCGAAGCCCATGCGGAGCGCATGAAAATTGTCGAAATGATGAAAGACGAAGCCATTAAGGCCGCCGAATCTGCAACACTCGCCAGTGCGACAAAGCTCTCATCAAAACTGCTCGACGATCACAAACGCCAATCCGACGAAGCCAAGAAGAATTCGGAAGAGCGCGTCAAAAAAACAACCGAGTCTCTGGTCAATCAAATCACCGAGGTCAGCAAAAACATCCATGCCCTCAATTCGGATGTGGCCAACAACCGCAACACCATGGACACCGTCATGCGCGCCCTGTCGAGCCCCGGTGGCGCGGGTCAGTATTCGGAAATCGGCCTGGAAAACACCCTGACTTCCTTCGGTTTGGTTAAAGGTCGCGACTTTGCCATGCAGCAACAGCTCGATTCCAACCGCCTTCGGCCCGACGCCATGGTTTTCCTGCCCGGTAACACCGTCTTGGTGATCGATAGCAAAGCCTCAAAATTTCTACTCGACCTGGCGGAAGCCGAAACGGAAGAGCAGGAAGCGGCAGCCTATGTCAAATTGGCAAAAACCATGAACAGCCATCTGAAATCCCTGTCCGATAAAAATTACAAAGCGGAAGTGATTTCCGAATACCGTGCCTCGGGACGCGCTCAGGGAACGCCCCAGGTTTTCAGCATCATGTATCTACCCAACGAAGGGGCCATCGAGAAAGTCACCATTGCCGATCCGCAATTTCATAACAAGGCAACAAAGCTGCAAATCACTCTGGCGGGACCGGCGGCACTCAACTGCCTGATTGGCATGGCCCGGGTGCAACTGGATGTCGAGCGACAATCGGAGAATCAGGAGCGCATCGTTGAAGGCGCGCAAATGATCGTCGAAAGCATTGGCGTGGTGATCGAGAAAACAATTGCCGTGGGCAAAGGCCTGAAACAGGCGTCAAAGAACTACAACTCCCTAACCGGCAGTATGAATTCGCGTCTGATACCGCGTGTACAGAAAATGGTTTCCTATGGCGTCCAGTCAAACCGCCACAAATCTGTTCCCAGCCACGTGCCGACCTTTTCCTTCACCGAGCATGAGCGGGGTGATCTGATTGAAGGCGAATCGGAAGAAGTCCAGCAAGGCTCGTTCCTCACCGATCAAACGGATAAAGACGACGAATAAGCGCACCTAAAGCGGGCCGCGGGCCTTCAAAGCGGCGCTCAGCGTGCCATCGTCCAGATAGTCAAGCTCGCCGCCCACCGGCACACCGTGCGCCAGACCGGAAACGGCGACACCCAGTTCTTCCAGCTTGTCGGCGATGTAATGGGCCGTGGTTTGCCCGTCGACCGTCGCGTTGGTCGCCAGAATCACCTCTTTGACGCCATTTTTCTGGGCCCGGTCCAGCAATTCCGGAATTTTCAGATCCTGCGGATTGATTCCGTCGAGCGCCGAAAGCGTCCCGCCCAGCACATGGTACTGACCCTTGAAGGCCGAGGTGCGTTCCAGCGCCCACAGGTCCGCCACATCTTCGACAACACAAAGGATGGTCGGATCGCGACGCGGATCATTGCACAGCTTGCAGGGATCGCGGGTATCAAGATTGCCGCAAACCGCGCAAGTCTTGATGGCGTCAGCCGCCTGCGTCATGGCTTTCGCCAGCGGTTGCATCAGGGTTTCCTTGCGTTTGAGCATAACCAGCACGGCGCGCCGGGCCGAGCGCGGACCCAGCCCCGGCAATTTGGCAAGCAGCGTGATCAGACGCTCGATATCTTCGGAGACCATAAGTTAATAACTGCTCAGAACGGCAACTTGAAACCTTCGGGGAGCGGCAGACCGCCGGTCAGTTCCGACATCTTTTCGCGCATCTGCTCCTCGACCTTGCCCTTGGCGTCGTTAAAGGCCGCCAGAATGAGGTCTTCCAGAACTTCTGCATCATCAGGATTTACCAGAGAGGGGTCGATTTTCAGTTTCTTGGCTTCGCCCTTGCCATTGAGGATCACCTGACACATACCTGCCGCCGATTGCCCCGTGACTTCCACATGCTGCAGGTTGTCCTGCATCTCAGCCATTTTCGACTGCATTTCCTGAGCTTGTTTCATCATACTGGCAAGGTTCTTCATGTGGCTTCTTTCACTAAAACGAAATGGAACGTAGAATAGGCCTTATATAACACTGAAAGTCCCGTAATGCAGCACCAAAACCTGTTTGTCTTCGATATCGAAACCGTTCCCGATACGGATGCCGTGCCCAATCTGACCGGCTTTGACGATCCCGACATCGAGGCCCGTCGCGCCGAACTGGAACGCTATCATCTCGACATCACCGATGGCCGCAACGCCTTTCCGCGCCAGCCATTTCACAAAATTGTCGCCATCAGCTTCCTTGAAGCGGAAATCGAACATGGCGACGGCAAGGAAATTTACTATCTGAAAGAGCTGCGCTCTGGCGGTGAGGCAGATTTTGACGAAAAGCAGTTGCTCACCGGCTTTTTCAAATATTTTGAGCGCATCCGCCCGCGCCTTGTCAGTTTCAATGGCCGGGGTTTCGATTTGCCGGTGCTCAAATACCGGGCAATGGCGCATGGAATCGCAGCGCCTTGGCTGCATCAGGCCGGTGATAAATGGAATAGCTATTCCAGCCGCTACAGCGCCGACTGGCATTGTGATCTGATTGAGCAACTCTCCGATTACGGAGCCTCGGCCCGGGTGCGGCTGAACGAGGTCTGTTCGGTATTCGGCCTGCCTGGAAAATTTGGCGTCGACGGATCGAAAGTCTCAGAGATGATCGATCAGGGCAAGGTGCAGGACGTGCGCGATTATTGCGAAACCGATGTTCTGAACACCTATCTGGTTTACCTGCGCTTCATGATGCACCGGGGCGCCATCGATCTCGATGGGTATAACCGGGCTGTCGCCGACGTAATCACAATGATTGAAGTCGAACGCGAAGCCCGCCCGCATTTAGGCGCGTTTCTGGAAGCCTGGGGGGAGGCGTCCAACAACCACTTTACGCTCGAGCCCTAACCCAAAAACGGCCCTTCAATACCCTCGTTTTTGATGGTTTTCTGGATGGCCGGGCGGGCCAGCACAAGGTCTGTCAGCGTACCGATTTTGACCCGGCTGGCGGGCTTAACGTCCATGGTGCGGCCCCAGCGGCAGAGCATCAGCAAATAGACATCGATGGCGCTGAAGACCTCGCCCAGCAGATAGGGCCCCGGCCCCATATGATTTTCGATGAGGTCAAACCAGCCATTAAGTCGCTTATCGGCAGATGCCTTGATCGCAGCAATACCACTCTCATCCGTGGTATAGCGGGCGCCATAATGGTACATCATAAAATCGGGCTGAACGGTGTTGGTTAAAAACATCAGCCATTTATAGAAATGCGCCCGTTCGTCGCTGCACAACGGCGGCACCAGTTGCGCTTCGGGGTGGCGGTCGCACAGGTGCAGGCAGATGGCCGCCGATTCAAACAATACCAGATCGCCCTGAATAAAGGCCGGGATACGCCCTGCCGGATTAAGCTTCAAATACGGCTCTGTTTTATGCCCGTTATTGGGTCGGTCAATCTGAACGAGATCGACAGGGCTGCCGATCTCATTGATCAGAGCATGCGGCGCAAAACTGGCGTTGCCGGGATAATAATGAAGCGTATACATAGTTCAGTCCAAAATGGAGGTTAGTCGAGGTCGCCCGGTTCATCGTCATCATCAACAATCGGAATGGCCCCGATAGGTTCATCATCCTTGATCACCTCATCGATCGAAGCACCGGGAAACATTTCCAGCACGGCTTTGACCAGCGGTTCGGCCGCCACTTCAGCCTTCAGGTTTTCCGCCGCCTCTTCACGCTGTTCAGAGATGGTGGCATTGCCTTCTGCCGAGGATACGCTAACGATCCAGCGTTCCTCCGAATGGGTCTGTAGAAAGCCGGTAAGGGTTTGCGCCAGATCACGCGGCGCATTGGGCCCGGGACTGAACTCGATGCGGCCCGGCTCAAAATGCACCAGCCGGACATCGGCAATCAGATGGGTGCGCAGCACGCCTTCGCGCTTTTCATCAGCCAGAGCCAGAATATCTTCAAATTTCTGCAGCACCGGGCGGGTATCGGCTATCGCCTGTGGTTCAGACGCCGGCATAGGACTGGGCTGGGATTGCGGTTGTGTCGCTCCGCCACCCGCCGCATAGGCAGACGCGCCGGGTTGGGGTGACGGGGCAGAAGAGGGTGCAGGCGCAGGCGCAGGCGCCGGGCTTGCAGCAGGCGCTGTGGCCTGTCCGTCCGCCAGTTTGCGAATGGCCTCTTCCGGCGTCGGCAGATCGGCCGTATAGGCGAGCCTCACCAATACCATTTCGGCGGCCTGTTTCGGCGACGGCGCAATGCGCACTTCACCCAACCCTTTCAGTAAAATCTGCCAGGTGCGAGCCAGCGACGCCATCGACAACTTGTCGGCCATCTCCTTACCACGGGTCCGTTCGATCTCGGGGACGCCGGGACCTTCCGCCGTTTCCGGAACAATCTTGATGCGTGTCAGGAAATGCGTGATCTCCAGCAAATCCTCAAACAACGCCACCGGATCGGCGCCGTCGCGATATTGCTGATCGAGCATCGCCAGAGCCTCGGCAATGGCGCCGGACAGAACCGCTTCGAGCAGCTCAAAGGTCTGCGCCCGGTCGGCCAGACCCAGCATCTCACGGACCTGGGGTTCGGTAATTTCGCCTTCCGCCTGCGAGATCGCCTGATCGAGCAGGCTCAACCCGTCGCGCACCGAACCATCGGCGGCGCGGGCGATCAGATGCAGGGCCGTCTCGGAAATTTGCGCCTTTTCCTTGCCGACAATCATCGAAAAATGTCCGGCCAGTTCTTCGATGCCGACCCGGTTCAGATCAAACCGCTGGCAGCGCGACAGAACGGTGATCGGAACCTTGCGGATTTCCGTTGTCGCAAAAATGAACTTCACATGCTCCGGCGGCTCTTCCAATGTCTTTAAAAGCGCATTGAAGGCGTTTTTCGAGAGCATGTGGACTTCATCGATGATGTAGACTTTGTAACGCGCCGAAGTGGGCCGGTAACGCACGCCTTCAATCAATTCCCGAACATCATCGACACCGGTATGACTCGCCGCATCCATTTCCAGAATATCCACATGCCGGTCTTCGGCAATGGATTTGCAATGCACACAGACGCCACAAGGCTCGGTTGTTGGTTCGCCTTTGCCATCGGGGCCGATGCAGTTGAGGGCACGGGCAACAATGCGTGCCGTTGTGGTTTTGCCGACTCCGCGCACCCCGGTCAGAATAAAGGCATGCGCCAACCGTCCCGATTCGAAGGCCTTGGTCAGCGTGCGGACGAGTACGTCCTGACCGATAAGACCGGAAAAGGTGGTTGGGCGGTATTTGCGGGCGAGCACACGATAGGCATCGGACTCCTTGCTCTCTGGCGTCATTTCTGGAACCGAGGGCATCGTCTCACTCATCTGTGTACCATTTAATGAAATGTATAACGGAATGCGTTAGGTGGAAGGCCGGACACTGACCCAGGCGAAATCTCGTTGCGGCTGCTTCCTTCCGGACCTGACCGGGTTCGCGAGGAAACCTGTCCAACACCGACCTTCCACAATCACTATACCAAGCTACGCCCGGAGACTCCAACACCTAGGTCACCCGATGGAAACAAAAATTGCGATTAATTGGCGCGGGCGCTGCGGCGCTCCTCAATGACGATGACCCCATCCGCACCGCCGGAGATGAAGGACGAGGCCGGCAGCCAGTTATCCTGAAATTCAAAATGACCATCAACCGCCGCCACCAGTTGCATTTCTGCCGTGGTATGGGCCGGGATTTCCAGACTGGCAAAGCAGGTTTCATCCTGGCGTTTGCCGTCAACGGTTACGCGCACCATGGCAATATTTTTGAAAAAGGCTTTTGCATTAAAGGTATGGGCCCGGTCATCGCGGTTGCGGATACGGAACGTATAAGGCCAGCCCTGTGTCATTTGCACAATCATCGGCTCAAATTCGTCATTGCGGATGCGCATGTTGACTTCCGGCACCCGCGTCCAGTTGACTTTTTTCAGAGCTTTCGGAGACACCACGGCACATTCGTCTTCTCCGAGATCCGGCAAAATGCCGTCAAAAGAAGGCAGCGCCGCGAGGGTCGGAAACGCCGGCAAAAAAGCAAGATTGGATGACGGCCATTCACAACCGCTCAGGGCCAGACACATCGCCAGCCCCACCAGCCCGTGCCTTATCCTCGCGCGTATCACCGTATGCTTGCCCACAATGTTTTGGCTTTTCCCATAAATAGGATATATACCACGAAATCTTGGGGTGCGAGCCCTTTTTTCGCTATATATGGAAGTTCTTTTCCACATGGCTTGTTGCGGGCGGGCTTCAGCTATGCCAAGTTAGCCGCCATGAAACCCTTCATCAGATACGCAGGCGGCGACCTCGACCGCGCCGGTCTTTTCCGCAAGGACGAGTCCTGGATTTTGGAAAAACTGGCCCACCCCGACAGCCGCATTGTGCCCGTCTGGCGCAGCCGGAATCTGGTCACCGGCCTGGGCACGGATCCGCAAACCCATTTGGTTGGCCGAATGGAAGCCAGCGAGATTCTCGAAATGTCGAGTGAGATCACGCTTTTGGGCATCTCTGGAGAGACCGCCTACTTTGCCGCCGATATTTCGTCGCTCGAAGAAGACAGGGCCCACGCGCTGGTGATCCAGGGCGAATTTGTCGATCTGCGTCTGGTCGGCCCGCTTTTGGGTGTTCAGGAATCCGCCCTCATGGCCTATGCCCGCGGCATGCTGCACTGGCACCAGAAGCACCAGCATTGCGGCTTGTGTGGAGCGCCGACAAAATCCTTTGAAGGCGGCCATGTGCGCAAATGCACCAGCACCGAATGCGGCGCACCGACCTTCCCGCGCACAGACCCGGCCGTCATCATGCTGATCACCTATCAACCGGCATCCGGCCCGGCGCAATGCCTACTGGGCCGTCAGGCGGTCTGGCCCGAAGGCAACTACTCGACCCTCGCCGGTTTTGTCGAACCGGGCGAAAGCCTGGAAGAAGCGGTCGCCCGCGAGGTCCATGAAGAAGCTGGCATCCACATCAAAAACGTCACCTATCAGGCGTCGCAGCCGTGGCCGTTCCCGGCCTCAATCATGCTCGGTTTCTGGGGCGAAGCTGTGACCACCGATATCCAGATCGACGAGCATGAAATCGAGGATGCGCAATGGTTCGATGCGCCGGATTTGCGGAATTTTGGTGAATGGGGTAATGAAGAGGCGACGCGCCGCCTGCCGCGCAAGGATTCCATCGCCCGCTTTCTGATCGAGACCTGGCTTTCGAAAATCGGCGTTTAACCCGGCTCCAACTATCCAGCCCTATAAAACATTTAACTTTTTCAGGTCTTGCCTGAGGTCATCTGGCGATGTGAACAAAATACCGTGAATGCCTTGTTCCTGTGCCGCCTGAATGTTGTCTGCCCGGTCATCAATAAAAACCAGATCCTCGGCCCGCAATCCGTAGCGCGCCAACAACAATTCATAGATGCGCGGGTCTGGCTTGATCAGTTTGTCCTCACCCGAGACAACAATGCCCTCAAACCAGTCGAGGAATGGGTAATGTTGGCGTGCCGTAACAAAGGTTTCCGCTGAAAAATTCGACAATCCGTAAACCGGCCTGCCCTGACTGCGCAGTTCTTCAAAAATCTTGACCGTGCCGTCAATGGCGCCGTTCAGCATTTCCTCCCAGCGTCCGTAATAGGCGGTGATCAAATCCGATTTGTCGGGAAACAGAGCGATGCGTTCCGCCGTGGCTTCCGCCAGACCGCGTCCCGCGTCCTGCATTTCGTTCCAGTCGTGATGGCAGATATTGGTCAGAAAGGCGTTAACCGCCGCTTCGTCGGGCAGCAATTTGCGGTAAAGATAGCGCGGATCGTGATCGATCAGCACACCCCCCAAATCAAAAACAACCGTCTTGACCATGTTAGTAAAGCCCCGGTAATGGATCATATCGGGCTGATCCTCTCACAGCATTCCGTGATTGCAAGACGGTCGCTCCGCCTGAACGTGCTCCCCTGCAGAGGCCGACGCCGAGGAGGTCCTTTGCCGTTCAGGCCAGTGATTTTGTCAGCCGCGACTCGATCGGAATATCACCCGGAAACGGCGTTCCCTGACCGAACTCCACATAGGATTTCAGGCTCAGCAAAAAGCTCGCCCATTTCATGGAGCAGTGATAGTGAAACGGGGTTTCCTCTTTCCAGCCCCGGTGCGTGAAATAAAGCGCCGTCAGGCCGCCCTCTTCCGGTTTCAGGTCAAACTCGACGAAGGTGCCGAGCCATTCTTCCGGGCCATCGACACAGCGCCAGACAACACGGTTGGGTTCCATGATGTCGATTTCCATATCCATGCCGCCACCGTTAAAACGAAACGCCAGCGTTCCGCCGACATCCGCCTCGCCTTCCACATCCGTCGTCCACCAGTCGCGCAATCCCTGCAGGGAGGTCACCGCTTCGAAAAGCGCCTTGGCATCTGCCGGGGTTGCAATTTTATGTGTGATATTTGGCATTTTCATTCCTCTGATATTTAAAGTGATGTCTTGTGAGGAATCTAAGACTAACCATCATGCATAAAATTAATATCCATTTTATGATTTTATTATTTAATTTTAATTATCTGATTTTAAACAAAATATTTACATATATTAAAAAAAATAAATATGTTATTTTCCATATATGGAAAATGATGATCATCTGGATGCGGTTTTTTTTGCCCTGTCGGATTCAAAACGGCGCGGGATTTTGACCTATTTGTCCGAGGGGCCAAAATCCGTTGGTGACATTGCCGCCAACTTTGAACTGACCATGGGGGCCATCTCCAAAAACATCAAAATCCTCGAGACGGCACGGCTCATCCACAAAAGGAAACAGGGCCGTTTTGTCTACTGCCACATGAACTTTGATATCTGGCGGGATGTGGCGAAATTTATCGCCATGCATGCGCGGTTCTGGAACAGCCGCCTTGATGAGCTGGACGCCTATATCAACACAATCACCCACCCCGGAGACCGCCATGAGCCGCAGCCCCGATGACCTGATCATTAAACGGGTTTTCAAATGCCCGAAACGCACCCTGTTCGATGCCTGGTCAACGCCCTCGATCATGGCGAAATGGTTTTTTGCGAGCCGCGATCCTTTCCGCGAGAGCACTGTCACCAACAGTTTCGCCGTCGGCGGTGCCTATTCCGTATCCATGCATATGGCGGACACAGACGCCCATCTTTTCGGTAATTATACGGAAATCACCCGTTACAGCCGGATCGCCTTCACCTTCAATTCTCCGGCCGTTACAGACTCGCACATCGTGCTCGATTTCAGGGACATCTCGCCAAATCGCAGTGAGCTGACCCTGACCCAGAGCCTGTTCCCATCAGATGATGTGCGCAATTCCCATGACCGGGGCTGGAACGTCTGTTTCGAATATCTGGACGCCTGGACCTTGTCCAACGCGCAAAAAAATAGCCTTCACGATTAAGGGAAGAGGGGGTTTGCATCTCTTCGTCGTTGCAAATATCATAAATTTTAATAAATTGATCAGCATCACAAGTGGGCGCTGGCTTCATATTTTCCTGAAAGACCAATATGTTAAACTTTGATTTTATTGCGCTGTTAAAAAAACGGCGACAAAGACTTCGTTCTCGCGTTCAAATTAAAGGCCGTCTTCAGGAACTTCACGATTCTTGCATCCCCTCATATTGTCATCCCAATTTAGCAGCTTCAGGTGTTGCCTGGATGCGGCTTTTTAAGGCGCGCCGCTTATTCCATAAGTTCAATTCACAGGGCGCAATCCTCGACTTTGGTTGCGGCACCGGTGAATTGGCCCATCTCCTGGGAAAAGATATCGACTACCACTTTGTGGAAATGGATGAAGAGCAGGTTTCTGTTTTATGTGAAGACCTTCCCAATGCCACCCGCCATCAAACCGACGCCATTCCAAAAGCTAAGTTTTCATTTATTTTTGCCCTCGACTCGCTCGAACATAATGAGAATTATCCGCAACTCATTGACCGTTTGGCCGCATCTCTGGCGACCGGCGGGCATCTTCTGGTTTCAGGCCCCACTGAAAACCTCTTGTACCGGATCGGCAGGGCCATTGCCGGCTTTACTGGCGAGCAACATGTGACCAATATTTATAAAATTGAAACCGTTTTAGCGGAACGCTTAGAACATGTGGTGACGACAACAACCCCGTTTGGAATCCCCCTGTTTCGCATTTCAATCTGGAAAGCGAAAAGCGCCCCAGAAGGTCATTTGCAACCCGCCTAGTCCGGAATATCCTGCGGCTGATTATACCCCGGATAAGGCCAGGACTTTACCAGCTGCCAGCCATCCCGCTGTTTTTCCAGCAAGTGGGCATTGCGTTTGGGCAAATCAACGCCAAGGGCCGCAACAATAATATCGTTTTGGGTATGAACCCAGACATGTGTTGGCTTAGACGTTTCCAGGCCTTTCCGAACCGATTGCGGTGTAATCTTCATAAAGACATTGATATCACCAATCTGCGTGGCCGCCCCATAGAGTTGATAGCGCATCAGTTTCGCATAAAACCCGGCTGACAGGGGATCGAAGACATAAACACGGGCGCTCGCGGGCAACATGGTTGTCAGTTCTCTTCCCACCTCTTTGACAAATTGTTTTGGCAGCCGCAGATCAAAACGCAGCTTTGGCGCAAAAACCACAGGCAATACGACAACAATAACGATTGCCGCCTTGGCCAGATATGGCAGGACCCTCTCCATTCCCTCGGTGCGTTTCGCCTGCCATAAAACACTAAGCCCGTAAGCCGCGCAGAAAACCCCGAGATGGGCAATGTGAAGATTGTAGCGCCAATAAGAAAGCGCATGCAGCCCTGTATATCCTTTATGAATAGCAAGATAAACAAACACCAAAAACAAATTATAACCAACAAAAGTGCTTCCGGCGATCAGGACAAAGCGATCAAACCGAGTCCGGTACCGGAACAAGGCAATAAAAGCCAGAACGCTGAGGACCAGCATCATTCCGAAATAGGCCCCTTTTTTTGTCATAATACTGGCAATGGTTGCCAAGGTATGCGGCATCTGGTGCCATTGCCACTCGTCAAAAGGCAGGATGGAGTGGGAGCCATGAGGAAGATGAATGGATGTATACCAACTCCATGCAATCAGGATAACGATCCCCGATACGGTCATTAACGGAAGCAGTTTCAAAAACCGCGACATCCGAATATCCGGGTCCCGCAACGCCGCGATCAAAACGCCGCCGAGCACACCAACCATCAAAACAATTGTTGCTGGTTTCAGGTCCAGAAGAATCGTCAAAACCAGCCCCATTTGTAAGGCAAGAGTTCTGGCCTTGGCTTGATCGTTTTCAGACAAAGCCTGCAGGATCATCCAGCCAAGCAGACCGCACATGGCCGTGGCGGCCGCTACGGGAAGGTCGGCATAGGCGGTGAATATGATTTTTTGCACAAATGCCGTGCTGAAAATGGTTACGGTCATGAACCCCAGCGCGCATAGTCCCCAGCCGGGACGCGCCTTGCGATCCAGCCCTGCCCCCTGGCGGATCACATCCAGCGCGGCAAGGCCTAAGGAAACGAGCAGCAGAATATGAAACAGCGGAGCTGCATTCTCGACAAAATGGTTCGCCGTTTTCGACACCAGATAAGGGATCAGCGACGCCCCGGTCGGATAGGCCGGATAGTCCGCCAGCGGCACCGGCAATCCAATTCCCGGAAACAGATCCACCTCGAACAGATATCGTGCCGCCAGCAACCAGTGCGAATACTCATCCCATTGCGATGGTTGCATGGCAGAAATGAGGATGAACAACAGGCCGTTCATAAGAAGTATTTTGCCGGCTCCATCGGGCAGCAAACGGCCATCGCGACGCCATACATATACACCACTTCCCGCGGCGATAAACGCCAACGCCAGCGTTATGTATGTGAAGGGAAGCGATGTCAGGGTTCCAATCAGCGTGAATATCAGGGCGACAACACCCCAGCCCGCCAACAGATCGGCAGGAGCGAAGCGCGCCCGTCCGCCGACCGCAGCGCCAATAACGCTCAGGGCGAGACCAACAATCAACACACCCGCAAGCCCCATCAGTTGTTGCAGGCTTGGGGAAAAATACGTCGTTAGAAATTCCATGAAGGCAGCCGTCCTTTAGCGCTATGGGAACCGCTACTTATCTCAATTGCCCCCGGCTTTCAATCGACTTGCAAGGTGGTGGGCGATCCGGTCTGCATTGGCCATCAAGCTGAACGTCGGGTTTTTGGCTGCGACCTGATTGAGAACCGCACCGTCAACCACATAAAGTCCCTGCGTGTCCTGTAAGCGGCCATGAATATCCGTATGGATTTCGCCTTCCGCAGCGCTTCCATCCGCCCGCATGGGCAGGGTTCCGGCATAATGGATATCAGCCCCCGGTTCACTGGTCCTGACACCGCCGGGCAGAGCCGGCGCGCCGAGCCGACGGAACCCGGCGGCCAGGGTTTTGGCCGTCGCCTTGACGCGCTCATCCATGCCTGGGGCGTAAGCGCCCCGGATCAGCAGTTGAGACCGCCCTTGCAAGCGGCTCAGGCGCAGTCGGTTGTGGCTGAATTTTCCCGGCAGAAAACAGTTGGCGACGAGTAGGGCGGGTTGCAGGGCCCGGACGACGGCGATGGCAGCGGGGCGGCTCAGCGGCAGGTGCCGGATGAATTCCGAGGCCGGCAGGCCCGAGGCGGCGAAAATCACGCCGTGCGCATAACTGCCTTCCAGCGCTGATGCGTGCAGGGTGAAACCCAGTTGACCGAGGGCAAAGTTTCGTTCCGGCAGGGCACCCCCAAAAAAGCGGGGCGAGAACAGTGGCAGGGCCAAAGTCGGGTTGGAATAAAGCGGAATTTCCTGATCGAATGCCTGCAGATGCTGCAGCGCCAACCGGGTCGAGCCAAGGGTCCCGGCCGCCAGCACAACGGTGGCACTTTCATAAGACTCAAGATCGCCGTTCCGGTCCGTCGTGTGCACCACGTAACCCGCCCCGGATGTCTCCACCGCATCGACAAAAACCCCGGACCGGTAATCAAAATTCAATTGTGCCTGCAAGTCGCTGACTTCCAGCGCCGCATTGTAAATGGCGCCGCGCTGGCACCCCCACAGACACATGTCATCCAGCGCACAGGCACCGCGCCCGCCCAAAGCTTCAGATAGCACCGCATTGCGGGCCCGCCCGATGCGCAGACCGAGCGCATTGACCCGATGCTTTTTGCGGCCATAGGCAGCGAACAGGTGATCAGCCCGCGCATCCAGAGCCAATGCCGGTTGCAGCGGCACGTCATCGCCATAAAAAGCCGCCAAATCATCATCAGACGAACCGCTGATCCCGATGCGCGCCGCAACACGCGCCGCCGACGGTGCCAGATCAGCACGTGTGATGGGGAAATCCTCCAGATCCGCATCGTCATAGACGTAAGCGCCGGCCCCCCAGACGTTCGACAGGCCACCTCGCGCCAGCGAGCCCACCGCCTGGAAATTTTCGGTTTGAATGGCGGAACGCGTCAAAAAATCTTCAAAAACAAATTGCTGAGCGGGGACTTTCAGTTTCGGCGAGACCAGTCCGCGCGGGCGCAGCGCCGAAAAGTCTTCGCCCAGAAACCGCTTCCACTGGGCGGCGTCTTCGCTGCGGATCTCTTTCAGGGACCGCACATCGGCGGGTTCGGGCATCTCCTCACCGGACGTTTTTCCGCTATCAAGCATCAAAACCCTGCAACCGGCCTCAACCAATGGCCAGGCAGCGGACACCCCGGCCGGACCGCTGCCGATGATAATTACGTCGGGCTTGGGGATGGCACCACTCATCGCCGCAGCCACCGTAGTGGAAGAATCAGGCCTTCCAGCACCAGCAGCCCGCCGAGACAGAGCAGCAGGGCAATCCGGTTTTCCGGCGTATAGGCGGCAAACCGCCGCGCGCCCTCAGGCGACATCTCGAGGATCGACACGGCGATATTGAGGCGGCGAGTGAGCGGCGACGGCGGACCACCGAACGGTTCGCAGAAGCGCAGCAACGCCGGCCATGCCCGGACAATTGCCGAAAAGCCGAGCGGTGCGCCACCCTCCAGCGACCGGACCGCCCGCACATACCGGCGCAGCAGGGCGAAAGGCGCAGGACGCCCACCAATGTAACGCAGCACGATCCGCGCTTCGACCAGCAATGGGCGTATACGCCCCTCGCGCAAACCTTCCGCCAGGGGGCACAATGTCATTTCCAACGCCTGCAGACTGTCCGCTGTCTCCATGGACACAATCTCCGTCAGGCCGCGGATGCGGTCTTCCGGCACATCGGGCAGGCCCGGCATCCAGCGGCACAGGCGGGCTGCCAAAAGGGTAATGGAAAGCGGTACGGGCAGGGTCCGGATATGGCGGTCATAGCGATTGTGCGCGAGACTTTTCAGGAAGTCCCGATAGGACAGGGGTAGAGGTGCTGCGATATTGTAGGCGGCGCGGCGTATTTTGCCGCTCCCAATCCAGATCAAAGCCCGGCATAGATCGTCCACATGCACCGGCTGTATCTCCGTGGTGCGGCCGATGACCGGGACAACGGGCAGGCTTTGCACCAGTTTGCAGAGCATGCCAAATGCCCCCCGGGGATCGCCGCCATAGACAAACCCCGGCCGGACGATCACCCCGCCCACAGTTGTCACAAGCGCTTCAATGCGCGCCTTGACCCGCCCGTAGGCAGTCGGCGCCTCCGGTCGGGCCGACTGGCTGGAGACATAGATAAAAGTCATTTCCGGCTTCTGCCCGATCGCCGCAAGCAGACGCGCCGTGCCCGCCTCATTCAGGCTTTCCGTTTCTTCATCGTCCATCACATGGGCCAGATGCACGAGGGCCTCCGCATCATCCAACGCCCCGGCGGGCACGGCATCGGCCAGATCATAGGTAAGGAATGTGTAATCTACCGGGTTGAGGCCTTGGGGGCGGGTCCGACCCAGAACCGTCAGACCATACCCTTCGGCAAGGAGTCTCTGGCACAACCGAATGCCGATATAACCACCCCCACCGGTCACCACAAAGCGCTTCGGCCGGGTGGTGTCTGTTGTCAGGCGGTCCCCGTTCATCAGCGCCCAATCAGGGTTTTGACGGCATCCGGCCCCGGGATCGAGGCGATGGCTCCATAGCCGGTGGTTGACAGGGCCGCCGCTGCGTTGGCGTAAACGGCCGCCTCAAACGCCGGTTCACCCGCCGCAATGCGGGCCAGAAAGGCCCCGTCAAAAGTATCACCGGCGCCGGTCGCATCGATACAGTCCACCTTGTGCGGCGGCAGATGATGGCGTTCCGAAGCGGTTGCGATGATCGCCCCCTGCTCGCCCAAAGTGAGCGCCACGGTGCCAACGCCCAGCTCCAGATACAAATCAACAATGGCGTTGGGATCTTCAAGGCCGGTCAGGGCCTGCGCATCTTCAAGACCGGGCAGGATGATATCGCTCATGGCCGCAGTGCGCTGGATGATTGCCGTGGCCCGGTCCAGCGGCCAGAGCGACAGGCGTAAATTGGTATCGTAGGACACCGTCACCCCGGCCTCTTTTGCCATCTGGATGGCGGCGAACACGGCGTCGCAGGCGCTGTCGCTGATCGCCTGGCTGATCGCGGATATATGCAGGATTTTCGCCGCCTGAATGGCGGCTTTCGGCATCTCGTCGGGTGTCATCTGGCTGGCCGCCGAACTTTTCCGGTAATAGGTGAAGTGATGGCCATCAACGCCGTGGGTGACAAAATAGATGCCCGTCGGCATGCCATCCTTGCGCACGACTGTCGAAATATCAACGCCTTCATCGGCCCACATGCCCGCCAGCAGATCACCAAAGGCATCGGACCCGAGCGCCGATATGTAACCAACCCGTGCGCCCTGCCGGGCGGCAGCCACGGCGCAGTTCGACGTATCGCCGCCAAAACCCGCCTCATAGGCTTTGCCGGTGCGCGACTGATTAAACTCGACCATCGCTTCGCCAAGACTTATAATATCCAAACCCACCGTCGCCTCCGATTACAAATGACGCATCTGAGGTAGCGGAATTCACCCGCCCGTTCAATAGACCAATCCAAACGCCCAGGAGCCTTTCTTTCAATGACCGATATTTTTGACGCCGCCGTTTCCGCCATGCCATTGGTTGCCGTGCTGCGCGGCATCACGCCCGACGAAGCCATTCCGGTGGCCGATGCGCTGACCAGCGCCGGTTTCAAAATCCTTGAAGTGACGCTTAATTCACCCGACCCTTTCAACAGCATCGAACAACTGGTCAAGCATTGCGCCGATGATGTGCTTGTCGGCGCCGGTACAGTTCTGGAAGCCGATGACACCGACCGCCTCGCCGCCATTGGTGCCAAGCTGGTGATTACCCCCAATACGGACGTCGATGTGATCAAAGGCGCTGTGCGGAATAATCTGATCCCGGTGATCGGCTGCATGACCCCATCGGAAGCTTTGCTCGCCGTTAAATCAGGCGCCCGTGCCATCAAGATTTTCCCGGCGACACGCTTGGGCCCGGCATACCTCAAAGACATTGGCGCCGTCCTGCCGAAGGGTATGCAGATGATCCCGACCGGCGGCGTCACCACCGCCAATCTGAAAGAATTTTTCGATGCCGGTGCCGCTGGCGTCGGCCTCGGCTCCAATCTCTACAAAGCGGGCCGCCCGGCCGACGAGATTCACAAGATCGCGCTTGAGCTGGTGGCCGAATACAAAAAGCTGAACAGATGATGGAAATCGTTCTATTGGTGTCAATTAGGATATTTTGTAAATGTCCATAACCAATTTTTACGATGTCCTCAGGCAATAAGGAATCACATCCATGGATTGGGTATTAATTATACTGGCATCTGCAGTTCCATTAGTTGTCGCTGGAGGCCTGCTAGAACGTATTTTGAATAAAAAGGTATTGGTTGGCAATTCATCCGCTTCATACTTATCGCAACAGGCTTACCGATAATTGGCTTACCGATAATTGGCTTACTAGCTTCGAAGGGAATAGTTTCTGGCGATGTCGTATATACATTGATAGCGGCATCGTTAGGTTTTGCTTTTGGTCGAGCAGGGAAAGACGAATAAAGATTGCATAAACACTGTAAATTACGGATTATGGAGCCTCTATAGTCATAATTATATTTATTATGTCTAATAATTACGTGGCCGATTCAGGGCCGTTACCTTTTCCTTAGTGGGGCGTGAGGTAACGGCCCTTGCTTTTATTCATGGCCCCTGCCGTCGCTCGACAAATCCGACAAGGGCTCAAAACTCTTCTCATGATGAATCCCCTCATTCAATTCTTGTGATTTGGACATAATTTTGGACATTTGTCAACTGCCTATTTAGTCATATTTCTTTTTTGTCTTGATTGTTCTCATTTTTGCGTGTATAAAATCCTTGCGCTTATCGAAAAGAGGGTTTGATTATGAATGAAGCAGAAGCACAAAAAACCACGCCTAAACGCCGAACTGGACGAAGCCCTGCATATCCTGTTTTTTCCGTAGAAAAAGCAATTAATCAGACAAATGCTTTTTTTACTCAAGAAGGTGAGTATGCCGCGCCTTTAGTCTCGGCCTTTAAATCATGGGGATACAGTATAAAAAGCAGCGGGGGGCGACAAACACTCTCAACCCTCAAATACTATGGCCTAATTGATGTTACAGGTGAAGGCGATTCACGAAAAATTAAAATTAGTGAGATTGCCCGCCGGATTTTGTTGGACCAACGAGAAGATCAAACCGAAAAAAAACAACTTATCCGAAAGGTTGCCCTAAATCCTTCAGCACACAAGACGCTATATGATGAATATCCAAATGGTTTAGCTTCAGATGATTCTGTCCGGCATTTTCTGGTATTTTCTGAGAAATTCAAGCAAGATGCAGCAAATGAACTTATAGCAGAATTTAAAGAAACGTCTGAGTTTGCAGGACTTTATAAACAAGACCAATCTCCCATTACTTATGAAGACGACAACACAGACACCTCCGACAATAGTAAAATAATATCATTTGAAATTGGTGAATTTGTAAACTGGGAGTCTAATCACCAGGTTCAATGGCCAACGCCTCGTAAAATAATAGCCGTTGATGCTGACGAAAATGGCAACAAATATCTCCAGGTTATTGATAAAGAGGGAGGGAACGGTTGGATTCCTGCTACACAAGCAATCAAAGATGAAGAGAGTGAGATTCACGACACGAAGACTTTCTTGCCTCCTCCGCCGTTCGAACCATCCACCAAGCATCCCGCTCATAAGGATGCTGTCCTTGAGGGATGGCATGAAGAACGACTAATTGATGACGGTGGAGATGAAATTCTTATCCGTTATAATGGTGACCCAACTCTTGAGCGCTACAAGTTTATTCGCGACTATCTCGAATTTAAGATTAGTCGTCTGCAGACGAAGATGGAGTGAAAAAAGCATATATAAAAAGGTAAGCATTGAAATTTCTCACCCCACCACCCACGCCAGCACCACCGCCATGGTGAGGACCGATAGCCCCGTTGAGATCAGGGTTGCCGAGGTGGCGCGGGCGACGTAGATGCCGTAACCACTGGAATAGATGAAGACGTTGGCGCCGGTCGGCAGGGCGGCGGTGATGGTGGCGATAGCCGCCCACATGGGCTGCAACTCGAACACGTAGGTGGAGAGCACCCAGACCAGCGCCGGATGCACGATCAATTTGAAGGCGACGATGGTCAGGCTTTCATCAAGCTTTCCGGCAATGCGGTACTGGACCAGCGAAGCACCCAGCGCAAACAACGCGCAAGGCGCGGCAGCCCCGCTCATCAGCTCGGCAAAACGGTCCACGGGTTTTGGCAGATCGAGATCGAAGATCGCCAGCGGCAGGGCCAGAAAAATGGCAATGAGCGCTGGATTTCCGGCGAGGGCTTTTATGGAAGCCCCGAGAACCCCCAGCTTCGAGCGGCCATTGCCGCGCGCAATTTCGATGATCAGCGCCGTCAGGCCGATCATCTGTACGCCGTTGAAACTGATCAGAATCAATAGCGGCAGCATGCCCGCCTCGCCATAGATGGCATAGACCAGCGGCAGGCCGAGCATTACCGAATTGCCGAAGATGGAACCCATGGCGAAAATTGCCAGTTCATCGGTGGGCAGCTTGAAAACCAATCGGCCAAAGACGAAAGCGAAAAAATACAGCAGGTAACATCCGCCGAAATAGGAAAACAGGATGGTCAGATCGGCAACATCCGGCAATTCGTTGCGGGTCACGGTGCGAAACATCATCACCGGAATGGCAACGTAAAAAACAAAGCCGGTAAGACCGCGCACGCCTTCCGGTGTCAGGATTTTCGTGCGGCCGACGGCATAGCCGCAGAGCACCAGTCCGAACACGGGCAAAACGATCTCGAATGTCACGTCCATGGGCAAACCCGCTCTTCGAAATGGGAAACCGGATTTGGGCGGCAGGGGCGGCGGCGCCTGAAAACCCGGCGCCGCAACTCAGGCCCTTACGGCATGGGGATTTTCTGATCCGTCGCCGGCACGCCCCAGCCCTTTTGCACGGCCGGGCGGTTGGCGATGGCCGTGTACCAGCGCGCCACGTTGGGATAGTCATTAAGATTGATGGTTTGCCAGTCATGCCGGGCGATCCAGGGCCAGACGGCAATATCGGCGATGGAATAGCTGTCGCCATTGAGAAATTCATTGTCGGCGAGGCGCGTATCCATGACCTTATAGAGGCGCTTGGCTTCGGTGAGGAAACGCTCGGAGGCATATTCACTGGCGTCCGGATTAAACTTCACAAAATGATGCACCTGGCCCATGGCCGGGCCTGCGCCGCCCATTTGCCACATCAACCATTCCAGCGTCGCCCAGTGGGCCGGGCCGTCTTTCGGCATCAGCTTGCCGGTTTTTTCCGCCAGATAAATCATAATGGCGCCGGATTCAAAAACGCTCTGGCCGGTATCCGTATCAACGATCGCCGGGATTTTGTTGTTGGGGCTGATCGCCAGAAATTCCGGCTTGAACTGGTCGCCCTCACCAATGCGGATGGGGTGGACATTATAGTCGAGCCCCAGCTCCTCGAGCATGATGGTGATTTTGCGACCGTTGGGGGTGCCCCACGTATAGAGTTCGATCATTGAATAGATGCCTCCGGATGATTTTGATTTTAAACAGGAATAGTAGAGGTAAGAGCCGCATTATAAAAGATCAAGAAGAACCTGCGCGTCGTCTTTAAGCCCGCCGGTCGGCCTTGATCATATCTGCGGCCTTTTCGGCGATCATAATCACCGGCGAATTGGTGTTCCCCGACGTAATGGTCGGCATCACCGATGCGTCGACGATGCGCAAGCCGTCCAACCCATGCACCCGGAGCCGGTCATCGACCACTGCCATGGGGTCGCTGCCCATTTTGCAGGTACCGACAGGATGGAAAATGGTGGTCGCGATGTTGCCGGCCTCGCGAACAAGGTCTTCATCGGAAGCAATATGCGTGCCCGGCAGCATTTCTTCCGGCTCAAACGGTGCGACGGCCTTTGTCGCCATGATCTGACGCGTCAGGCGGATCGATTTGGCGGCGACGTCACGGTCGGTTTGCGCTGAGAGATAATTGGGCTGGATCGCCGGTTGTGCGCTGCTATCGGTTGACTTGATATGGATGGTGCCCCGGCTTTCCGGGCGCAAGTTGCAGACCGAGGCGGTGATCGC
The DNA here is from genome assembly GCA_048262255.1 of Rhodospirillales bacterium. Classification (GTDB taxonomy): domain Bacteria; phylum Pseudomonadota; class Alphaproteobacteria; order Rhodospirillales; family Casp-alpha2; genus JABMNT01. The sequence goes on from JBLXFH010000001.1 coordinate 354,694, forward strand.
CGGAAACGGGTGCAGCGGCTCGCCCAGCTTATCGGTACTGAGCGGCTGGATGTGATATTCCAGATCGGGCGTTGCGATGCGCGGGTCACTTTTTGCAAACAGCCCGAGCTGGCTCGGTGCCATGGACAACGGCCCGGATCGGAACAAGGCATATTCCAGTCCCATAGCCATCTTGCCGATCAGGCTGTTGGCTTTCTGATTCAGCGTCACCGCGTTTTTGATCTTGAAAACCGTGCGGATTTGCAGGTGGTCCTGCAGGTTCTCGCCCACCCCCGATAATTCGTGACGCACGGGGATATCAAATTTTGACAAAACATCGCCGCGGCCAACGCCTGAAAGCTCCATGATCTTTGGCGAATTGACGGCACCGGCCGCGAGGATCACTTCCCCCGAAGCGGTGGCTTTTGCCGGTGCGCTGTTGAGATCGAACGCCACGCCCGTCGCCCGTTTGCCGTCAAACAGCAGGCCCGTTGTATGGGCGCCGGTCAGGACTTTCAAATTAGGCCGGTTGGCAGCCGGATTGAGAAAGGCTTTTGCCGTGCTCATGCGCATGCCGCCCTTCTGGTTGACCTCGAAATAGCCGACGCCCTCGTTATTGCCGTCATTAAAATCCGATGTGCGCGGAATTCCCATTTCCTCCGCCGCATCGCAAAAAGCATCCAGAATGTCCCAGGACAGGCGCTGCTTCTCGACCTGCCATTCGCCACCCTGGCCGTGCATGTCTGTTTTACCGAGATGATGATTTTCCGATTTCAGATAATAGGGCAGGACATCATCCCAGCCCCAGGCCGTATTGCCGAGCTGTCGCCACTGGTCATAATCAGCGGCCTGTCCGCGCATATAGATCATGCCGTTGATGGACGAGCAGCCACCCAGCACCTTGCCGCGCGGATAGTTGAGCGCGCGGCCATTGAGCCCGGCCTCCGGTTCCGTCGTCATCATCCAGTCGGTGCGCGGATTTCCCATGCAGAACAGATAGCCGATGGGAATGTGGATCCAGTGATAATTATCCTTACCGCCCGCTTCCAGAAGCAGAACCTTGATATCCGCATCTTCGCTCAGGCGGTTGGCCAGCACGCATCCGGCGGAACCCGCCCCGATGATGATGTAATCAAACGCTCCCTGATCCGACCTGTTCACTTCCGCCACACCAACCCCCCTGCTGTCTTTTTGATTTTGAATTGGCGGAGCCTAATAGTCGATAACCAGTTTGCCAATGGTCTGTGTCGTTTCAATGCGCCGGTGCGCTTCTTTTAAGGTATCCACCGAAAAGCCCTTGAGAGTCTGTTGCAGGGTTGTGCGTAAGGTTCCCGCCTCCGTCAGTTCCGCCATGCGGGTCAGAATGTTGTGCTGTTCGATCATGTCGTCGGTTTCGAACATGGCGCGAGTGAACATCAACTCCCAATGCAGGGAAGCGGATTTCTGCTGCAAACGGGAAATATCGATCAGCTCCTTGGTTTCAACAATCGTGCCGATTTTGCCCTGCGGCGCGACCAGTTCACACATGGCGTCCCAGTGCTGGGCCGTATTGGCGTACTGCACAATATAGTCGACCGTCTCGTAACCCCGGGCTTTGACCTCGGCCACCAGATCATGGTGATTGACCACTTCGTGTGCGCCCATATCCTTGCACCAGGCGGTGGTTTCATCGCGGGATGCCGTCGCGATAATGGTCAGGCTGGTCAGTTGCCTTGCCAGTTGCAGGGTCATCGAACCGACACCGCCAGCAGCGCCGATCACCAACAATGTCTTGCCGGCTCCCTGGCCTTCCTTGAGGCCAAAGCGGTCAAACAGCAGTTCCCACGCCGTCAAACCGGTGAGCGGCATGGCTGCCGCTTCGGCATTTGTCAGAGCCGCCGGTTTGCGCCCGACAATGCGCTCATCAACCAGCTGGAATTGCGTGTTGCAGCCGGGCCGCGTAGCGTCGCCTGCATACCAGACCTCATCGCCTTCGCTGAACAATGTCACATCAGGACCGGTTTCCACGACCACCCCCACCGCGTCATAACCCAGCACTTTCGGTTCGGGCATCGGTGCATCAACGGCCAGCCGCATGCGCCGCTTGGCGTCGGCCGGATTCACCGCAATCGCCTTGATTTCAACCAGCAGATCGCGCCGCCCCGGCTGTGGCATGGGCGAATCAAATTCAAAAAGACTTTCCGGTGTATCGATGGGCAGGGAACGGGTAAATCCAATCGACTTCATAACAGCATATCCTCCGTTTGTTGTTGCGGCGGATTATGACGCGTCTCCCATCAAACAGCCAGATCAAGACGGCATTTCATTGAGACTAAAAATTGTGCGTTGCAATATAGACATGCCAAATTTTCACGCCCTGCCGGCAACCGGTTAATGGATGGTCACGTTTGACCGGTCGGCGTCAATGCGTTGGCCTCTACAGTCCGGGCCCGCCAGTCGAAGGCGAGCATCCCCAGATAAATCAGCGCCGGGATGATCTTGTATTCCAGTTCAAGCGGCCACAACAGGACGGCGCCCAAAAGACCAACCGGCAGGCGCATCCAAAACGGGATGGACCGCTCCATCACCCCGGTCATGGCCGCACAGAGCGCATGCATACCGATCAGCGCCGGGATGAACACGCCCAGCATGACCAGCCAGTCCCCACCCAATAGCGGCGTAAAGGCAAACAGCAGGGGAATGATGTACAGCCCCTTACACAGACCAAAGGCTGTAAAGCCCGTCCGCATGGGCGGGCTGCCGGCGATGGCGGCAGCGGCAAAGGTCGGCAGACAGACCGGCGGCGTCACGTTGCTGTCCTGAGAGACCCAGAAAATAATCATATGCGCCGACAATAGCGATGCAGTCAGAACTTCCGTATCGAGCACCATGGGGCGCAGGGCGGCGCGCATTTCGATAGGCAGGGCCGCCAATATCTGGGATGCCTGTTCGGGGCTGATCCCGGCTGCCATCATGTTGCCTATATCCGGGTTCACCAGTTGTAAAAGCGCGGCGACGCCATCCGGGATATCGCCGCTGACCAGAATTTCGATGATGTTATTGGACGTGATCAGATCGGCCAACGATGGTGCCGAGATGGTCGCAAGCACGATATAACCCGCAGTCACCGGCAACCCCATCCCCAGAACCAGTGAGACCAGAGTAATCAAAACCAGCATGAAAATCAGGCTGCCGCCGGACCAGTCGATGATCATCAGCGAAAAGGTGGCACCGAAACCGGTCGTCCCCAGAACGCCAACAAACAGGCCGATGGCGACCAGCAGAATGGCCGTCGAGGTGGCGTTGCGCGCCCCTTCAATCATCGCTTCGAGAATTTCACGCGGCCCCATGCGGTTCTTTTTCGACAGCCAGGAAAACACGATTGTGGAAATAATGGCACCAGCCGCCGCATAGGTTGCCGTATAACCCAGCACCAGAAACACCACCAAAACGCCAATGGGCATCAATGTGTACCAGCCGTCTTTGATCACCGTTTTTAACTGCGGCGCATCCTCATCTTCAAACTCGACGAGGTCATGCTTGATCGCCGCCATGCGGACAAAGAATAAGACGGAGGAGAAATACAGCAGCGCCGGCAGCAACGCCATGGCGGCAATGGTCAGATAGGAAATCTGTGTATAGCTGGCCATGACAAAAGCCCCCGCACCCATGATCGGCGGCAGCAACTGGCCGCCAGTCGAGGCGGCGGCTTCAACACCGGCAGCAAAGCGCGGCGCAAAGCCCGAGCGCTTCATGAGTGGAATGGTAATGACCCCGGTGGTCACCACATTGGCGACGGCGGAACCGGAGATCGAGCCCATCAGGGCAGAACCCAGAACCGCAACAATGCCCGAACCGCCAATGGCTTTGCGGGCGATGGCACGAGCCAGATTGATAATAAACTCGGCAGAGCCTGATTTGACGAGAAAACTGCCAAACAGCACGAACATGAACACATAGGACATGGAAATCTGGGCAATATCGCCAAACAGGCCGAGATCGACGAAGTAGGAGCGGGCCAGCAGTTCGTCGAAGGAAATCCCGGGAAAGCGGAACACACCGCTGATATATTGGCCCCAGAACGCCGCATAGCTCAGGGCGAAAAGGATTAGGATCGGAATGAACAGGCCCATGGCACGGCGCAGCATCTCCAGCGCTAGCAGGATTGAGGCCATCGCCACATACCAGTCAAAGGTCGACATTTCGCCGCCACGATCCCAATAGGCGTTGTCATTAAACAGAAAATAAAGGCCGCAAAACAGGGTCAGGCCACCAAGCGTCATATCCAGAATGACATTCCGATGAGACAGCACGTTTGATTTGCTCATCGGATACAGCAAGGCACAGAGCAGGCCGAACAGGCCGAAATGGATGGCCGCAAAGCGTAGTTCGGAAATCAGTCCGACTGAATTGAAATAAACATGGATAACCGTGGTGATCGTCGCAATTACGGCGATGAGTGGACCCAATACGGGATGGGAGAGGCGGGATTTCTCCCGCCCCTCCTCTACCGGCAACACCGGACGGGTAGTGTCCTGGTTCATCTGCCCCACCTCATTTTCTGGCATTTGTTACTCACTTGGCGATCAGATGATCCGGAATGGTCATGCCCATTTCCTTGTAGTAACGCACAGCGCCCGGATGTAGCGGCACCGTAATGCCATCGAGGGCCGTCTTGATATTCATGGCTTTAAGCGAGCCATGCACACCGCTCAGGAACGGCAGGTTTTCATACATGGTTTTCAACACCTCATAGACCACATCGTCCGGCACCGAATCACCGGCGATCAGAAGATTTGGCTGAGCAATGGTTTCGATGGGCTCGGGCTGACCGGGATAGGTATTCGCGGCAATCGTATAGGGCCCCCAGACCGTACCGGTGGTCAGTTTTTTGCGCATTTCCGGTGAGAAGGAGAGCATTTTCACCTTCCCTTCTAGATTGGCCATGGCCATGGTCGCGCTTGAATTGGGCACGCCCGAGGTCAGGTTGATGCCATCCAGATTGCCGTTGATCAAACCCTCGGCGCGCTGGCGGAAACCGATATAACTTTGTTTGAAATAGGCTTCCGGGTCGGCAACCCCAATCGTTTCAAGAAACAGCGTGAAGGACAACAGGCCACCTGAATTCTTCGAACCCAGCACGATATTCTTGCCCTTCAGGCCCAGGATATCTTCCATCTTGCCCGTCGGTGCCAGCTCATTGCGGGTGATAAACTGTTTGGTGTTGAACATGAGCGCCGTCACCGTGCGCAGGTTCTTTTTCGGCTGACCTTTGAATTTACCGGTGCCGTTCCAGCCCCAGTCGGTCATCAGCGACTGCGCGATGGCGAAGTCGGCCTTGCCTTTGGAGATGATATTGACGTTATCGAAGGAGCCTTGCGACGTAATCGCCGACATATTAATCTTGTTTTCCTTCTTAGTGCCGAGCTTCAGTTTGACGATGGTCGCAATGCCGACGCCCACGGGGTAGAAGGAGCCACCGGTCCCGGCTGTCGACAGCAGGTAATCGCGTGTTTCGGCCTGCGCTGCATTGCCAAAAACCAGGCTCAATGCAAACGCACCGGTCATCAGTATCTGTTTCATTCTTTCTGTTCCTCTCTGATTATGGATAAAATCTTTTCTTCAGACAGCCTCTTTAACGGGCTTTTGAAACGGTTTCCTCCCACACAGGAAGTGGTCGTTCTTCGTAAGGCAGGTCCCAGAGCGCACAATTTCCCGCATCGACGATGTCGACCGGTAATTCAATCAGTTCCGGAACCGGTTGGCCCGAAAGCATCCGGAGCGTCGCTTCGGTCGCGATACAGGCCATTTTCATGGCGTCATAGGCTGCGGTCGCCCGCATGGTGCCGGCCTTGATGGCGGCAATTGCGTCGGGCATGGCGTTCACACCCACCAGTGCTGCACTGCGTCTGGCGTCGCGGAGCGCATCAATAATGCCCATGCCCATGTAATCATTGGCCGACAAAATCCCGTCAATTTTGGAGTGGCCCTGCAAAACCTCCGTCATCGCCGTATAGGCGTCAGAGCGTTGATAATAGCCACTTTTCTGAGCAACAATCCGCACCTGGGGGTGCGCGGCGGCGGCATCGAGAAAGCCCTGGGTCCGGGGCTGGCTGGTGGCGGAATGGGGGCTACCCTCCATGACCACCAGATCACCGGCCCCGTCAAGGGAACGGATCAGATAATTGGCGATCTCCAGAGCCAGACTGTAATTATTTGAGCTGACAAAAGTCAGCGCTTTAACCGCGTCCGACTGGCTGACGAAATAGACCAGCGGGATCCCGGCCGCCTCCACCTTGCGGATGGTCGCATCCAGGGCTGTCGGGTGGGCCGGGGCCAGCAGTATCGCATCGGGACGTTCGGCCAGCGCCTGTTCCAGCAGGGCCGCCTGCTCTTCGGCATTATCCGGCGATTGCGGAAAGGAATGGGTGATGGTGCTGCCGGCCCGCTCGGCGATGCGATGGGCACCGATGCGCGCCCCCTGATAGGCCGGGTTGGTTCCGTTTTTGGTGATGCAGCACAAATGATAGGCGATCGGCATTCTGTTCTTATCTCCCTGTCGTTGGCCTAATATAGGCCGCAGGACCGGGCGGGGGATAATAGGGAATAGCGATGCGTGCCATAAGGCAGGCTTATGGGGTAATATGCCTTATTATTATGTCGACTTAAAATTTATGTCGACAGAAACCGCCTTGCATGCATGGTTAGGCAAGGATTTTGCACAGACGCCTATTTGGGGTTACCGGCATCATCGGACAAGGCGTTCAATGGAACGCAAGAACAAAACTGGTTTCTAGAGGGAAAATGGCGCGCCCGGAGAGATTCGAACTCCCGGCCCCTTGATTCGTAGTCAAGTACTCTATCCAGCTGAGCTACGGGCGCTATGGAAACCTAAGGTGATTCGCCACCAAACCCGCATACGGGCGTTTCTGAAGATGGCGGAACCTACTAAACTGTCGCTGGCTTGGCAAGCGTCGATATTACGCTATTTTTTAATCGCATAACCCTCAGAAAAAGCTTATAAAAATCTGATCTTGTCCCTAACGCAGGCTTTGAGTAGTATCAGTTGCAATAAAAGGGGAGACATCTGTACCTCAGTTGATTCATAATGCGAATCAGCCCTTGAGAATTTGGGTCGGGGGGACAGAGTCTTAAAGACGGGACTCACAAAGCAAAAGGTTATCGTGCGCATGGTTTCAACTGGATTTCGGAGTTTGCTCGTCGGCGCTCTTCTTTGGCTGCCCGCTTGTTCTTTTACGGAAGATTCTCTTTGGCCTTCATTTTCTGCCGACGATCCGGCGGGCGAATCAGCTCCGGCTGAACAGCCCGCACAAACGGCTCAGGCCGATACGCAACAAGCGCCTGTTGCTTCCCCGCAACCGCCTCTCGGGACTGGTAATTTTGTTCCGCCCGGGGTCACCGACGGCCAGAACACCGGCACCTTTGTCGGCAAAAAAGTGGTTGAACTGCGTCAGGAACTGCAACGCCTGCAGGGCCAGATTTCAGCGCATAACGGACAGCTTCAGGAATTACGCGGCAAACTGGTCGCCAATTCGCAACGCTATCATGGCACCGTTGCCGCCGTGAATGCGCGCCTCCAGGTGGGCACGACCCCTGGCAACCCGATTCTTGTCCAGCAGTTTACCAGCGCCCAGGGCGATCTTGACCGCCTAGCTGAGGACGTCGCCGCCATGAACAACCTGTCGGGCAACATTGGCAACAGTTCGACCATGTCGGCCTTCTTGGCCGAATCGGCGAAAGCCGCATTTTCGGTTTCCGGTGCCATTGACGCCGATCACCGCCAGCTGGCCATTCTGGAAGATGAAGTCAACCGTACCGACGTGCTGATTGACCGTCTGCTTAAGGAAGTCAGCAATGATGTGCGCCGCCAGACCAATTACGTCTCGACTGAACGCGCCAACCTGAACCTGTTGTCCACAGGCATTCGTACTGGCGAGATTTACGGTGGCAGCCTGATGAACATCGCCATGGCCAATTCCGGCGCTGGTGCCGGTGTCGGCATTGCTGCAGGCGCCCCCAGTAACACGACCGGCAAGCGCCCGTTGATTGTCATCCGTTTCGACCGCGCCGATGTTCCTTATCAGCAGGCTTTGTATAATTCGGTCAGCAAAGTTCTCGAACAGCGCCCCAACGCGGTGTTCGATCTGGTTGCCGTCGCACCCACCAGCGGAGGTCAGGCCCGAATTTCCCTGAACTCCAATAAGGCGCGCCGACATGCGGAAAACGTTTTACGCTCGTTAATTGAAATGGGATTGCCGCCAGCCCGGGTTGCCGTATCAGCCCGCACCATGGCCCAGGCCCGCAGCAACGAAGTGCATCTCTATCTGCGTTAAAGTTGAATGACCGACCATGTTTAAAAACCGGTGCCTGTGGCGCCGGTTTTTTTATGCGAAATGGCGCGCTGAGGAATTGCGCCAACGTCGCGTATCCGTTTTAATCCTTTGCCGTCAATTCAAAGGGAGCGCCTCATGGCCCAGCAACAAGAAGATATCTTCAACCACGTCGTATCCTGGGCAGAAGTCCATAGGGATTCAAAATATCTGGTCCGCAAGCTGATGCCTCATGGCCCCTGGAAAGGTATTATTGCCCTGACCCGGGGCGGCCTTGTTCCAGCCGCCATTATCGCCCGCGAAATGGAAATACGTGTTGTCGATACGCTTTGCATCACAACCTATGACGAACAGGTTCAGGGCACGCTGAACGTCCTGAAAGTTCCGGATCAAGCCGTCGCCGAAAAAGGTGAAGGCTGGCTGCTGATCGATGATCTAGTGGATACGGGAACCACGGCAAAGGAAGCGCTGCGCTTGTTGCCGAAGGCCCATTTCGCGACGGTTTATGCCAAACCGCAGGGCCTGCCTTATGTCCATACCTACACCCACGACGTCGAGCAGGATGTCTGGGTGTTTTTCCCCTGGGATACGGAGCCCCAATACATCAAGCCGCTGGGCGGCAAGGACAAGCCGCAGAACTAGACGCCGCCACGAACATAACAACAGGCAGACCAACGAACGAATGGAGGCCCCATGAGCACGCCAGATATTTACGAAGTCTTTGCCATCAAATACGCCTCCCATGAGCGTACGGCCGAACTGAATTTCATGGACCCTCCGGATATTCATGACGGGCACATGCCCATCGACTACTTTGTCTGGGTCGCCCGCTCCGCCAACCGGACCTTTGTCATCGACACCGGCTTCAATGCACAAACCGCCGCTGAACGGGAGCGCGAACTGCTGCGCTGTCCGGCTGAGGCGCTCGGGCTGGTCGATCTTGATGCAACTGATGTCAGGGACGTGGTGGTTACCCATCTGCATTATGATCATGTGGGCAACTTCGATCTGTTCCCCAACTGCACCTTCCATCTCCAGGATGATGAAATGGCTTATGCTACAGGCCGCCATATGCGCCACCGCCATTTCCGCACACCGTTTGATATCGAACATGTCACCGGCATGGTGCGCGAAGTCTACAAGGGGCGGGTTTTATTTCACAATGGCGATGAAGAGCTGGCCTCCGGCTTTTCCCTGCACCGGATTGGCGGCCATACCGCCGGGCTGCAGGCGGTGCGCGTATACACCAAGCGCGGCTGGGTTGTGCTGGCTTCCGATGCCAGCCATCTCTACGCCAATATGGAGCGCGAAAACCCTTATCCGATCATCTTCAAGGTCAACGAAATGCTGGAAGGGTATGAAAAACTGCGCAAGCTTGCCGACAGTAACGATCACATCATTCCCGGCCACGACCCTCTGGTCATGGACTACTATCCGGCCCCATCAAAAGATCTGGAAGGACTTGTCGTCCGCCTTGATGTGCCCCCCGTCAAAGGCGAGCGCCCGCCGTCTGCCTAAGCAGAACTGGTCGCGGAAACCCAGCCGGTGTTGGCATCATGAGCCAGCAGCTCTCCGGCTTCCAGATCAAACAGCCAGCCGTGCAGTTTCAGGGTCCCGTCGTCGACCCGCGTTTTGATCCAGGGAAACGAGCGCAGGTTTTTCAGCGAGACCTTCACTGCTTCGCGCTCCAGATGGCGCTCCTGCACTTTGCCTTCCAGAGTGTCGTCGCGGGCATGTTCAACAATCGACATCCAGCTGCTGATAAACTCGCGCTGCTCCGCTTCCCCATGCCCTTCGCACAGGCTGCGAATACCACCACAATGGGAATGACCGAGAATAATGATATGGCTGACTTTGAGATCGCGCACAGCAAACTCGATGGCAGCGCTGGTCCCGTGATAATTGCTGTCCGGCGCATAGGGCGGCACTAGATTGGCGACGTTGCGGACAATGAACAGCTCACCCGGCTTGGCCTTGGCGATGATTGACGGGTTCACCCGGCTGTCGGAGCAGGCAATAATCATGACGTCGGGTTTTTGCCCCTTTTCCACCAGCAATCGGTAGAAATCGGGCTGTTCTTCATAATAGGTCTCACGAAAGGATTTGAAGCCGTCAATAAGTCGATTAATTGTCATGGGAGTTCAAAACCTTTCGTCTCGTCAAATGCTTACCAAGTGGTTTTACAGCCTTTAACAGGCAGATTCCAGATCAAGCGTCATTTCGACGACGTCCGGTTCCGGTGCCCCGGATTTCTGAAATCCGAGTTTTTTGACAAACCCCAGCATCCGGCTATTTCCATTGAGAATTTGGCCAATCAGCTTCTTCGTCTGACGGTCCTTGCAGTAGCCGATCATTTTCCGCATCAGCGCATGGCCGAGCCCCATTCCCTTCAGATCAGAGCGAACCACTATGGAAAACTCCGCTGTAGCGTTGTCGCTGGTTGCGACAATCCGGACCACGCCAAGCGTTTCATCCGCTCCCTTTTCATCCGCACCGATGGCTATAAAGGCCATTTCCCGATCATAGTCGATCTGGGTCAGGCGTGCCATTTGTGAATGCGCCAGCCCCTTGACCATGCCGAAAAATCGGAACCGGATGTCTTCCGGTGTCAGTCGGGAAATAAACGCATGGTGGTTCGGTTCGTCTTCCGGACGTATGGGACGTATGCGGACAAGCCGCCCCGATGCCATGGTCACAACGGATTCCAGTTCTGCCGGATAAGGGCGGATCGCCAGCCGGTCACTGCCTTTTGTTGTCGCCGGAGCCACCTTGATGCGGGCATCCAGCGCCAGCACGCCGTTGCTGTCGGCAAACAGCGGGTTAATGTCCAGGGCCTCGATCTCGGGCACATCGATGACCAGTTGCGCCACCTGATTAAGTGTCAGGCAGATCGCATCCAGATCGGCGGCAGGCCGGTCTCGATAGCCCTGCAATAACCGAAAAACACGGGTCCTGGATATCAAATCCCTGGCCAGAGCCATGTTCAAAGGCGGCAGGGCCACGGCGCGATCGCCTATTACTTCGACGGCGGTGCCGCCCTCTCCAAACAGGATAACCGGGCCAAAGATCGCATCGTTCACAACCCCGATGATCAGTTCATGGGCCCCCGGTCGGCGCGCCATGGTTTGCACCGAAAAGCCTGAAATCTCGACATCGCCCAACACCTCATGAATGCGCTTGAGCATTTCATGCGCCGCTTTCTCCACGTCATCCGGGGTTTGCAAATCCAGGACCACACCACCAACATCCGATTTGTGTGAAATATCGGGCGACATGATCTTAAGGGCCACCGGAAACCCCATACTTTCCGCTTTTAGCCGGACATCGGCCGGGGTTTTGGCAATATGGGTCTCAACCGTCGGCACCCCATAAGACGCCAGCACCGCTTTCGCTTCCGGTTCGCTCATAACAGCATGCCCCGACGATAGGGCGTTTTCAACAATCAGCCGCGCCGTGTCACGGGCCGGTTTGAAGTCCGATGGCATTGACGGCGGTGTTTCCATCAGCACATCCTGATTGCGTTGATAGTGCACTGCGTGCATGAACGCCCGAATGGCTTCCAGCGGTGTTCCGAAGGTTGGAATATTGGCATGACTGAGCCGGGCGCGGGCCGGTGCGGCGGCTTCTTCTCCAACAAAACAGGCGGTCAGGGCGGCATTGGGAAATGCCTGATCCACCCTGATAATATCTTCGGCCACTTCATCTGCCGTCACCACCGCCACCGGACAATGCATGGCGAGCACCGAATCCACTTCCTCGGCCTCGAAAAGAATACGCAATGCATCCACATAGCGCTGCCCCGAAGCGTCACCAATGATGTCAATGGGGTTGCCATGCGACCATGCCCCTGGCAGCACCGCGTTCAGCTTCTCGATCGTCGCCTCGGACAACACGGCCAGCGTGCCCCCCTGGTCAATCAGATTGTCGACCGCGAGAACCCCGAGCCCACCGCCGTTGGTCAGAATAGCCAGGTTTTCTCCCCCCGCCCGATGGCTGCGCCCCCGGCTCAGGGTTTCAACGGCGGCAAACAGTTCTTCAAAATCGAAAACCCGTAACATGCCGGCCCGGCGAAATGCCGCATCATAGACAATGTCAGACCCGGCAAGCGCTCCGGTATGCGTCGCCGCCGCTTTGGCCCCTTCGGCGTGGCGTCCAGCTTTGATAGCCAGTACGGGTTTGTTGCGGGCCGCGGCGCGGGCCGCCGACATGAACTTCCGATTGTCCCGAACCGCCTCAATATAAAGCAGGATCGCGTCAGTTTCGGGGTCGCTTCCCAGATAATCGAGCATGTCGCCAAAATCGATATCCACCATGTCCCCCAGAGAGAGAAAGTGGGAAAACCCGATACCCCGTGGTCGGGCCCAGTCAAGAACCGCTGTGCAGAGCGCGCCCGACTGAGAAACAAAGGCGATCTTTCCGGCCAGAGCCGGGCGATGGGCGAAGCTGGCGTTCAATCCCAGACCGGGAACCAGCAGGCCAAGGCAATTGGGGCCTAGAATGCGAATGCCGTAACGGCGCACCAGATCAGCCACCGCATCCTTAACTGTACCTCCCGATTCCACCTCGGCAGCATCAAGACCGGCCGTCAAGATGATGGCGGCGCGCGTTCCTTTTTCGCAAAGCTGTTCGAGCATTCCCGGAATAGCCAGCGGTGGTATGCAAAAAACGGCCAGTTCCGGCAGAATCGGTAGCGCCGTAATATCCTTGTAGGCAAGAACACCACAAACCGAAGCGTGTTTCGGGTTGACCGGCATGATCGGCCCCTGAAAGCCCCCGTCCAGAAGGTTTTCCATCACCAGATAGCCAATGGATTTTTCCCGGGTTGACGCTCCAATAACCGCAATGGACTTAGGTGCCAGCAGGTGACGCAGATTAAAGACGCTCATAATGACATCCGATCCCCGATGGGTTCAAAACCGTTGTACGCCTCACCACATGCACACCTCGCGACCGGCCCGTTCACCAACAAGCATGCCTGTATCGGCGCCGTCTTCCGGGCGTACGCTATACAGCGACGTTATCAATCAATCGTGCGCGGCCCAGATAGGCGGCGGCCAGAACCCGCGCCGGGCGTGACGCATCACGCACTGCGCCCAGGGTTTGCGCATCACGTACAGCCACATAATCGACCGCGCCAAAACCGGCTTTCGTCAATTTGGCTTCCGCCCATGAGCGCTGGCTCGACGGGCTGGCCCCGTTGCGGACATTTTCCGCAACCTGGGTAATCGCCTCATACAAAACAGGTGCGACTTTGCGCTCTTCCTTCGTCAGATACTGGTTGCGCGAGGACATGGCCAGTCCGTCCTGTTCGCGGATGGTGGCCGCGCCGATGATTTTGACCGGAATATCCAGATCCCGCGCCATGGTTTTGATCACACAAAGCTGCTGGTAGTCTTTTTCACCAAAGACCGCCACATCCGGCATCGCCTGCAACAACAGTTTTGTCACAACCGTCGCCACGCCGGTGAAAAAATCAGGGCGAAACTCGCCTTCTAGAATTCGGCTCAGCCCCTTGACGATAACTTGCGTCGAATGGCCGTCCGGATAAATTTCAGAGACATTGGGCGCAAACAGCAAGTCGGCTCCAGCCGCCGTCAGCATTTCCTGATCGGCCTGCTCCTTGCGGGGATAGGTGGCGAAATCCTCATGCGGTGCAAATTGCGACGGGTTCACAAACAGCGTCGCGATGGTCCGGTCGGCCTGCGCCTTTGAATGGGCAACCAGGGACAGATGGCCGTCGTGCAGCCCGCCCATGGTTGGCACCAAACCAATTGTTTCATCATTTTTTCGCCAACCGCGCACACACTCGCGCAGTTCGGCAATCGTCCGAACAGTTTCCATTACCACGCCCTTAAAAGACTTTTTTATGGCCGGAACCATACTTCAAGTTATTGCACTGCACAATAGCCAGAATCAGGTGAATTAGGGGGATAAAATGGCCAAACCCTTCATATAACAGGAGGAAATGGGCCGGTATGTATTCCTGATATGTGGATAACCCGAAACAGTTGCATTTGCGGTCAACCAAAACACACATCGCCAGAACTAGGGTGTCTTGGAATCCTTACCGTTCCGACGCCGAAGGCGGCCACGAAAGGCCCAGTAAAAAATGCCGAAAAACAGACCGATCAGCCAAGGGGCCGGATTTTCCCGAAATTGAATGATCCATTCTTCCATAAACGCCCCGAAATCGCCCCATTTTCCGCGCATATATCGATAAGGTGCAATTATGACACGCTAATCATGGAAAGTCGCGCCCGGACAAGGTAAAAGACTCCACCCCCTTTTTTTGCAATGAGGCTGCAAATGATCCATTTACGTTTATCGGCCCGCTATGCTCCCTGGCTTGTTATCGCGGGAAGCCTGTTCGTTAGCGCCTGCGGCACCCCGCCCGCCCAGAACACGGCGGCACGCGGAACGGCCGCCTCACCATCAACGGCTTCTGCAACAGCTATGAAAGCGGCCCAGATAACATCCCTGCACCAGATGATCGCCGCCGCCAATCCGCTGGCGGCGGAAGCTGGCCGCACGATCCTGCAGGCGGGCGGCAGCGCCATTGATGCCACCATTACCGCGCAAATGGTGCTGACCCTGGTCGAGCCACAATCGTCGGGCATTGGCGGCGGCGCTTTCCTGATGCATTTTGATGCCAAAACCGGCTCGATCCAGTCCTTTGACGGGCGCGAGACAGCACCGAAGTCCGCTTCATCGAAAATGTTTCTGAACGCCGACGGGACCCGCAAAAAATTCTACGACGCGGTTGTCGGCGGCTCCTCCGTGGGCGTTCCGGGCCTGCTGCGTATGCTTGAAATGGTGCATAAGGAACACGGCAAGCGGCCCTGGAAAACCCTGTTCGAACCGGCCATTGAATTGGCCCGGAATGGTTTTGTGATTTCGCCCCGTCTGGCCGGGCTGATTGCCAATGACAAATACCTGAAGACCTTCGACAAACCCCGCCGCTATTTTTACGATGCGGACGGCAACCCAAAACCTGCCGGGACCTTGCTCAAAAATCCGGAACTGGCGGAGTCACTCACCCTCATCGCCAACGGCGGTGCCGATGCCTTCTATAATGGTCTTTTGGCCAATCGCCTTGTCGATACGGTTCAGGAAGCCCGGCTCAACCCCAGCGGCATGACCTATCAGGACATTGAGGGTTATCAGGCGAAAGATCGTCCGCCCGTCTGCCTGCCATATCGGGTATGGCTGGTCTGCGGCATGGGGCCGCCCTCTTCCGGTGGCCTGACGACGCTGCAAATTCTTGGGCTTTTGCAGCGTTTTGATCTCGACAAAATGGAACCCTTCGGAGCGCGCGCCGTGCATCTGGTTGCTGAAGCCAGCCGCCTCGCCTTTGCCGACCGCAACACATATATGGCCGATTCGGATTTCATCCCGGTGCCGACGCTGGGCCTTCTCGATCCCGCTTATCTGGATTTGCGATCCCAGGAAATTTCCCCTTTCAAGACAAATGGCGAGCGCTTTCCGGGAATGCCCGGCCTGCAGGCGCAGCTCCGCTTCGCGCCCGGTGAGAATGAAACCGGTCTATCAACAACACATCTGAGCGTTATCGACAAAACCGGCAATGCCGTCTCCATGACATCCAGCATCGAAAACGCCTTTGGCGCGCGGATGATGACCAGCGGTTTTCTGCTCAACAACCAGCTGACTGATTTTTCCTTCGTTCCGGAAAAGGATGGTGCACCTGTCGCCAACCGGGTTGAGCCCGGCAAACGCCCGCGCAGTTCCATGTCCCCCACACTTGTTTTCGACGGTTCCGGCAAGCTGGTCATGGCCATAGGCTCGCCCGGCGGCTCCCGGATTATCGGCTTTGTCGTGAAAACCCTGATCGCCGCCCTCGACTGGGACATGGATATGGATGCGGCTATTGACGCGCCCTATTTTGTCAATCGCAACGGCGCCACCGAACTGGAAAAGGGCACTATGCTGGAAGCCCTCAAACCCACTTTGGAGGAAATGGGCCATACGGTTAAACTGGTTACCAATGCCAGTGGCCTGCACGGCATCCGAGTCACCGAAAACGGCCTTGATGGCGGCGCGGACAAACGGCGCGAAGGCGTCGCCATCGGCGATTAATCAGAGACCCATATAAAAATACAAAAGGATACCTTAATGACCGAGTCATCCGACTTGCCAATCATTCGCCTGCGTTCTGGCGCCGACAAGCGCTTCAAGCGCGGCCACAGCTGGGTTTATTCCAACGAAATCCAGATGGATGATGCCGCCAAGGCGCTTGTGCCAGGGACCCTTGTCCAGTTGCTGCGCAGCGACAAGAAGGCCTTGGGCGTGGGCACTTTCAACCCCCATACCCTGATTTCTTATCGGGGCTTCAGCCGCAGCGGTTCTCGCGCCATTGATTCGAAATTTCTGAAAGACCGCATGCAGCGTGCCCTGACCTTGCGGCAGGCTTTATTCCCCGACCCCCATTACCGCCTCGTCCATGGCGATGCCGACGGCCTGCCGGGACTGGTCGTCGACCGTTTTGGCGACACCCTCGTGATCCAGACAGCGACAGCAGGCATGGACCTGTTGATCGACCCCGTCGTTTCCGCGTTGGAATCGGTTGTCAAACCAACCACCATCATCCTCGCCAACGATGGCAACTTCAGAAACCTTGAGCAGCTTGAAACCTATTCAAAAATCCTGAAAGGTGCGGTGACCGGTCCCATAGAGGTTCGGGAAAACGGCCTGCGCTTTTTCGCCGATCCGTTGAATGGCCAGAAAACCGGCTGGTTTTTCGATCAGCGCCCGAACCGGGCCTTTGTCGCCGGTCTGGCGAAGGGGCGCACCGTCCTTGATCTGTACAGTTATGCCGGTGGATTTGGCGTGACCGCCGCCGCCCGTGGGGCGGAAAATGTACTGTTGATGGACCGCTCGGAAGCCGCTCTTGATCTGGCCCGACAGGCCGCCGAGGCCAATGGTGTGGCCGATGTTTGCCAATTCAGCGCCACGGAAGTGTTTGGCGCGCTTGAACGCTTCGCCGAAAACAAGCGCCGCTTCGGCATCGTCATCGCCGACCCGCCGGCATTTATCAAAACAAAAAAAGATGTGGGGCCCGGCATCAAAGGTTACCGCAAGCTGGCCCGTCTCAGCGCCACAGCGGTCGAGCCGCAGGGATTTTTGCTGATCGCATCGTGCTCGCATAACATGCAGGAAGAGCGCTTTGTCGAAGAGACGTCACGCGGCATTGGCGAGGCAGGGCGCTCACCGCGCCTGATTTACCGGGCGGGCGCTGGACCTGATCACCCCGTCCACCCGTTCATGCCGGAAACGCAATATCTGAAGGCGCTGGTCTATCAACTGGATTAACCCCAACAGCAGGAGGCCGCTATGGAACAGCGTTTGAGTCTTGTCACTTTGGGCGTCAGGGATATGGCGAAAAGCCGGGCTTTTTATGAAAAGCTCGGTTGGCAGGCCGATGAAAAAGCAGGTAACGAGCAGGTGACCTTCTTTCAATTGGGCGGCATTATTCTCGGGCTATATGGTCTCGACGCCCTGGCGAAAGACGCCCATCAAACGCCTGGCAGCGGTTTTGGTGGCATCACACTGGCACACAATGCACGAACAAAAGACGAGGTGGATGCCCTGCTGGCCGAAGCACAAGCCGTCGGAGCGCGGATATTAAAACCGGCAGAGGACGTCTTCTGGGGTGGTTATTCCGGTTATTTTGCGGACCTCGACGGGCACGCCTGGGAAATCGCCTGGAACCCGTTTTTCCCCATCGCCGAAGATGGCAGCATCCGCCTCGGCGGCGCCTGAAAATCCGCTTCCAATCAGGAAGCGATCCTGCGGCCCACCGGCAAATCGATCCGGAATCTGGTGCCACGGGGGCTTTTCACATGCTGGATGTCGCCGCCATGAGCTTTCAGGATATCGCGCACAATGACCAGTCCGAGGCCTGTGCCGCCTTCTTTCGCTGAACTGGAAAAAGGTTGAAACAAGCGGTCCTGGGCGCGGTCCGACAACCCAGCACCGTCATCCTCAACCAAAATTTCCATGCCGTTATCTTTCAGTTCGGCCTCTATGGTAACCCGCTTTGCGCCGGCTTCATGGGCGTTGCGGCCGAGATTCTCAAACACCCGGAACAACTGCTCTCTGTCTCCGGCAATCTCGATATCGGGATCGATCCGGTTATCCCAGATGATATCCGCACCGGGCTGCATCTCGAAGTTTTCCTCCACGGGTTCCGATAACTGCACGCCCACCTCATCCACCAGATCAAAAAGCGCGAACCGCGACACATTCATTTGCGGCATACCTTTCCCCACATAGTTCAGGGTTTGGCTACATAATTTGACGGCTTTATCGATAGCATTATAGAGCCTGGGCAGGGTCCGTTTGACCTCCGGGTCATCAACCAGCGCCAGTTTGTCAAACGCCAGAACCGCCGTCGCCAGTGAATTGCGCAAATCGTGATTGATTTTGGCGACCGCCGCACCCAGCATCGCCAGCCGCGATTGCTGGGCCAGGGCTTCGCGCACCTCATCCTGCATGCGCGCCAGCTCGCGCTCGGTGATCCCGATCTCATCGCGCCGATCGCTGGGAGTGAACTCACGCAAGGAGTCTTCCGGAGCACGGCGAAACGCCCGGATGCTCGATGTAATCCGGCCCATGGGCCGGACCATCAGCCAGTTGAGGGTCAAAAAAACCAACGTCGCGGTGAACAGGGAAATGCCAATCGACAATTGCAGAATGCGCGTTGAAAAAGTGAGCATGGCCTGGCGCATGGGCGCTTCGTCCATGACGATTTCAACCATGATATCCATGTCTTTCTGCGAACGCCCGAGCACACGCAGCACCCGGTTTTCATCCTGACGCAATGTATCGAAGGCATCGCCGATCCAGCCCATAAACGAGCCGTGGTCGAGATCGACCGTCAGGTCGATTTTCGGAGGCATGGATTTGGAGACCATAAGCACCCGCTGTTCGGGGCGATGCAGAACAATGCCATAGGCATCGGCATGATACAGCAGTTCATCTTCCAGGTTTTTATCTATATTGCCTTCCGGAATGGCTTCCAAAGCCAGCGTCGCCAGGTGGGCGCGAACGATGCGTTCTTCCATATAGACCTTGCGGTATCGCGAAACCGACGGGCTCCAGATCAGGCCTTCCGCCACCATGATAAAAAACACGGTGAGCAGCAAAAGCCGTGTCGACAGACGGCTGAACGGCGGTGGGGATTGAAAATCTTGTGTGGCCATAATAGGCGCTTATCATCACCCAAAGCGGGCTAAAAAGCGAACGATTTTGCGCGTTTTCTCGCTGAACAACGAAGGCGTGTAAAAACTGCCGGCGGCCCGCTTGGACACCTCACCAAGCGTTGGATAGGGCGCAATCAATTGCGCAATATCACCAACCTTCAGGCCTTTTGAGAGGGCCAGCACCCAGATCTGGATCAGCTCTCCGGCCTGCCGACCGACGATGCCACATCCCAGAATTTTACCTTTCTTTGTCGTCACCGCCTTGACCAAACCCTGTGTTGCCCTTTCTGCCTGGGCCCGGTCGTTTTCCGTATAAGGCCAGGTAAGTACCCGAATCTCATCACCGTGGGCCTTGCGGGCCTGCTCTTCAGTGAGCCCCACCTGAGCCAGTTCCGGCGCCGTATAGGTGACCCAGGGCACGTACCGGTGGTCGGCTTTCGATGGCAGGCGGAACAAAGCGTTCTTGATCACCACACCCGCGTGATATCCTGCGACATGAGTGAATTGATAACCGCCCGCCACATCGCCAATGGCGAATATTTTTTTATTGCTGGTCCGCAGACGCGCATCCACCTCAATGCCTTTGGGTGAAAAGACAACCCCGGCTTTTTCCAAATCCATCCCGTCCACATTGGGGCGTCGACCGGCCGCGACCAGAAGATGACTACCATCGACCGCCTGTTCCTGACCGTCTTTCTTGATCATCACCCGAATGCCGTTAGCGGTTTTTTCAACGCGCACCACCTCCGTATCTTCATGAAGGTTGACGCCATCTTCCAGAACCCGCGCACGCACCACATCAACCAGATCAGAATCGTCCTTGGGCATGATCTTGAACATCTCAAGAACGCTGACCTTAGCCCCCAGATGGCAATGTGCCTGGGCCATTTCGATACCGATGGGGCCGCCGCCAATGACGATTAAATGCTGCGGGATTTCCTTGAGATCGAAAAGGGTTTCATTGATCAGATAAGGCACACTGTCGATGCCTGGTATCGGCGGCACGAAAGCCCGGCTGCCGGTGGCGATAACGATGCGCCGCGCCTCGATATGAACATCGCCGGCAACTACGGTCTGCGGCCCGGTCATCCGACCCGCCGCCTCAATCACCCGCACGCCAAACCCTTCAAAGCGCTCAATGGAATCATTGGGTTCAATGGCGGCGATGGTGTTTCGGACATGACCGTATACCCCCGCCGCATCGATTTGATTCAGGGCGGCATCAATACCGAACTGTCCACCATGGCGCACAGCTTCTGCCGCATGACCGGCCGCCAGCAGAGCCTTTGACGGCACGCAGCCATAATTCAGGCAGTCGCCGCCCATTTTGTGTTTTTCGATCAATACGGTGCTGGCGCCCATTTGCGCCGCCCCTGCCGCTACCGACAGGCCTCCCGAGCCTGCGCCGATCACGCAGATGTCCACTTTCAAATTTTCCGGCATGCGGGCTCCAATTCGGCTAAGGCGTCGTGCCTTTATATTTTTTATAGAGGATGGGGACCAAAGAAAGTACCGCCAGCGCCAGAATGGGCCCAAGAATTTCCGGCTGAAAGATAATTTTCAAATCCGGCGTGCCGCCACTGTCAAAAACCGCCCCCAACCCATTTCCGACGCTACAGAAAACAGCCGTTCCGGGTACGATGCCGACCAGTGTGCCAATCACAAAAGTGCGCGTCGACACGCCCAGAAAGGCCGGAACCAAATTAACCAGCCAGAAGGGAAACAGCGGCACCAGTCGCAGAAACAGCAAATAGCTGAGCGCATTGGATGCAAAACCCCGCTCCATTTTCTCGATGGATTTTCCCGCTTTCGCTCTGAAAAAATCGGCCAAGCAATACTTGGCCAGCAGGAACACTGCCAGCGACCCCAGTGTCGCCGCCGTGACCACATACAAAGTGGCTTGAAAGGTACCAAACAGAAATCCGCCAGCCAGGGTCATCCAGGTGGCGCCGGGAACCGACAGGGCGACAACCAGGGCATAAATCAGCATGAACCCAACGATTGCCAACAGCTTGTTAGCTTCATAAAGGCCAAGCAAGTCTTCGCGATGATCGCGCAAGGCCTCAAAAGATAAATAGCGGTTCAGTCCCGTGCCGAAAAATGCCGCCACAAGACCCGCCAGCAGGAGCAGTGGCAGCAGCTTTGTTACTGTCAGGCGGCTCTTGCCTGCCCCGTTGACCTCAGGCTCAACCTGTGCTGCCGAATGATCGTTCACTGTTTTCTGTCCATCTCGGTTCTGTTGAATGCGATCACGACTCACGGCCTGATGCAGATTATATCCTAGTGGGATAAACCCCAAAACGAGAAACACTGTTCATAACAATTCCGTGAGATTGGAGCTACGCCAGAGCGGCGTCATGCGAGGCCGTTAAAGTCATCCAGCAGCATACGAATCCGTCCGGAATCCACCTGATCCATAATCAGGTTGGCACGGTTGGACGCGGCCACGGCATCCATGTTTCGAATGCGTTGCTTGACGCGCGGCAGATTGGCTGGCGACATGGAAAGCTCACGCAACCCAAGCCCGACGAGTAACGCCGTCATCGCCGGATCGCCCGCCATTTCACCACAGATACTGACCGGAATGCGGGCTTTCATGGCAGCCCCTGCGGTGAACTGGATCAACCGCAGCACCGCCGGATGCAGCGAATCAAAAAGATCCGCCACATGCTCGTTGGCGCGGTCGACGGCCAGCGTATACATGGTCAAATCATTGGATCCAATGGCCAGAAAATCGCTGACTTGGGCCAATGCATCCGCCGCCAGTGCGGCACCCGGCACCTCGATCATGGTGCCCAGGGGCGGCAGAGTTTTAGGCACTTTCTGCTTCTGACGTTGCATCCTGGCGGCTGTGCTTTCCAGCAACTTACGTGCCTGGTGGACCTCCTGCACCGTTGTCACCATCGGCAACAGAATCCGCACAGGCCCATAGTTTGCAGCCCGCAGCATGGCCCTGAACTGAGTTTTCAGCAGATCCGTTTTCAGCAATGACAGGCGGATGCCCCGCAAGCCCAAAGCCGTGGTGACGCTGTCGTCCATGCCTCCCATAACCGCTTCCGAGGCCTTATCTGCACCCACATCCAAGGTCCGGATGGTCACCGGCTGACCGTCCATGCGTTCAACGATTTGCCGCATGATTTCGAACTGCTCGTCTTCCGTCGGCAGGGTGGCCCGGTTCATGAACATAAACTCGCTGCGCAGCAGGCCAATGCCTTGCGCCGCCACCTGCTCGACAAGCGCCATTTCAATGGGCAGTTCCACATTGGCATGCAGCTTGAACTCGGTACCGTCGCGACTGGTGGCCGATTGGCCGCGCAGACCAGCCAGCCCGCGCTCCACTTTTTCCAACTCAGCCAGACGCCGTTTGAAGCGCTTCAGGGTTTCCTCGCTGGGATGAACGACAATCAGTCCGGCCGTTCCGTCGATTATGACCCGATCACCGGTACGAATCCCATCCAACAACCCGGAAGCCCCAAGAACACTGGGAATCCCGAGCGCGCGGGCCATAATCGCGGCGTGTCCCTCGGCACCGCCCAGCAACGCGCCAGCGCCGATCACCCGCTCCGGGTCGAGCTGCGCCATATCGGCCGGGCTCAGGCTTTCGGCAATGACGATGCTGCCTTTGGGTAGGGTGCTCAAGGGACGCAGCGGATGCTTGCCCAAATTCAGCAAAATCCGGTTTCCGACTTCCTGGATATCGACAACGCGGGCCGCGATATAGGCATCGTCCATGGCCTGAAAGGCTTTGGAAATATGGGTTATTTCCAATTGCATGGCGGCTTCGGCGTTGATTTTCTGATCGGCAATCCGCTTTTCCGCACCGCGCACCAGCCGCGAGTCGTCGAGCATCAACAGATAGGCGTCAAGCATGCCCCACAGCTCTTTTCCCGCCTCATTGGCCATTTCCTTGGCCCGGCTTTGTAACCGGCGAACCTGCCGCTGGGCCAGTCGCACCGCCTGTATCAGACGGTCCACTTCGGTCTGAACGTCCTTGCTCTTGATTGTGTATTCCGGAATATCGATGGTTTGGCTGTCGCGCACGTGGGCAATGCCCGAAGCGATACCCGGTGACACACTCAGGCCTGTGAATCGCAGTTCCTTACTCACCCGAACCCCTGTTGTTTGCGCCTCTGATGAACGCCTTCATTCTTCGTCGAATTTATTTTCAATCAAATCGCAAATCGCCTGCATCGCCTGTTCGGCATCGCTTCCCGAAACTTCCAGCTCCACATCACAGCCGATAGCGGCCGCTAGCATCATGAGGCCCATGATTGAGCGTCCCGATACGGTCTGCCCGGCCCGGCTGACGCTGATTTCCGATTCATATTCCGAAGAAACCTGCGCCAGTTTGGCCGCGGCCCGCGCATGCAGCCCTCTTTGATTGACGATTTTCATCGTCCGCTGAAGTTTACCCGACACTAAGAGTCCTGCGCCAGCAGTTGCGAAGCAATATTGATATATTTGCGGCCTGCTTCCTGGGCACTGACAATCGCCTGCGACAAGGGTTCCGTTTCACGAACAGACGCCAGCTTGATCAACATCGGCAGATTAACGCCCGCGATTACTTCAATTTTCGCCCTATCCATAATGGAGATGGCGAGGTTTGAAGGCGTCCCGCCAAACATATCGGTCAGCAGAATTGCGCCTTCACCCTGATCGGCCTTTATCGCCCCATCGAGGATTTCGCTGCGCCGCACTTCCATATCATCATCCGGGCCGATACATATGGCCGTCACATTGCTTTGCGGCCCAACCACATGCTCAAGGGCTGAAATCAGCTCCTCGGCAAGCCGTCCGTGAGTTACGAGCACCAATCCGATCATTTATTTTGATCCCTTATGATTTCACTTACCGGGCCAATATTCGCATTGACCGTTAGATATTGGACTCAACTGACCGCCTTTTCCAAGTCCCGATGCCGGACCTGCACCGAATATTTTTCATCCTGGAGAATTTGCGCCAGCCGCTCCGATGTATATACGGAGCGATGCTTGCCCCCTGTACAACCGATTGCGATGGTCAAATAACTTTTGCCTTCCGCCGTATAGCGCTCCAGAAGAAAATCAAGCAAATCCGTCATTTTTTCAATAAACGGCTCGAATCCAGGGTCCGTTAAAATATAATCGGCCACACCTTTGTCCTTACCGGTCAGGGGCCGCAGCGACAGCTCATAATGGGGGTTTTTCAAAAATCGTACATCAAAAACCAGATCCGCCTCGCGCGGCAGACCATTCTTGAACCCGAACGAGGAGATAAAGACCGACAATCCGCCGTCGTGGGTCAAGCCAAACTGGCCTGCCAGTGTCCGTTTCAAGTCGCCCAAAGCCATATCGGACGTATCGACGAGCAAAGCAGCGTGTTCGCGCAATGGCAGGATTTGCGCGCGTTCCTGTCGGATGCCATCGGAAACCGGCCGGTCCAGGGCCAACGGATGACGCCGCCGCGTTTCTTCATAGCGCCGGATCAGAATTTCATCGCCACAATCCAGATAAACAATCTGGACATTGGTCGACTGGCGCGACGTCAATTTGGCAATTTTCGACAGGACCGCTTGCGCCTTGAAATCGCGGGTGCGGATATCAATACCGATCGCAATATTGCCCTGAAAATCACCCGGTCCGACCAGACGGTCCAGCAACGATATGGGCACATTGTCAATGGCCTCATATCCCAAATCCTCAAAGACCTTGAGAGCAGAGCTTTTCCCGGCCCCGGAAATACCCGTCACCAGGATGATCTTCGGGTCGTTCGGTTTGTGATCAATGGTATCAGTCATCAGCGCGTGTAATAGAACCCGAGACAAGGCCCCTGACAAGCCCGACTTTTGCCGTCGCCGACGGTGTTTGGGGATTTAACAGAAAACACGGCAGGCTGATCCCCATCACGGTTTCGTAGCGCGTCTCCGGCAAACGGTCGATCGGATCGCTTTGCACAAGATCGATGAACGCCCGCACCGCAACGGATTGCCGCCACGGAATGTGCAAAATGCCGAGGCCCCGGACTTCCAGCAAGCCCTGAAGGGCCTGTGGTGGCGCCGCCATCAAATGACCAGCACCGACCTGCAGATCGACCCGGTCATCCGCCACCAGTTCGGCACCGCCGTCAATCAGCCGCAAGGCCAGGTCCGACTTGCCGCTCCCCGAAACGCCCCTGAGCAACAGGCCGATGCCATCCATGGCGACGCAGGTGGCGTGAATCTGCTCCATCCGAACGGTTATCCTTTGCTCTTGCGCAGGCGCACCATGAAACGGGCGCCGATGACATCCCCATTCATGTCGGTGCGGTTGGTGGCGATAATGGAGCCGTCGTGGGCCTCGATAATCTGTTTTGAAATATTCAGACCAAGGCCAGAATGCGTGCCGAATTTTTCGGAGCCGGGCCGTTCTGTATAAAACCGCTCAAAGATTTTTTCTTCCAGGCCCTTGGGTATACCCGGACCTTCATCATCGACATAAATGCAGACCTCGCCGTTTTCCTGGGTCAACGTCAGGGTGATTTGACCGCCTTTCGGGCTGAAAGAAATGGCATTTGTAATCAGGTTCTGAAACACCTGGGCGAGACGGCCGTCCATGCCAGACACCATCAGTGGCGTATTTTCGCCGTCGGCCCTTTCGAGACGGACCCGGGGCGTATCCTGTTTGTCGTCATTATGCATGTCGGCCAGGGTCGCCAGCATTGCACCGATATCGACGGCCTCGAATTGCGTCCGCGATAATTCTGCATCAAGGCGCGAGGCGTCCGATATATCGCTGATCAGGCGATCCAGACGGACCACGTCTTCCTGAATGATTTCCATCAACCGTTGCTGCTGTTCCGGGTCTTTCAGCCGGGCCGCCGTTTCAACGGCGCTGCGCAGGGACGTCAGCGGATTTTTGATTTCATGCGCCACATCGGCAGCAAACCGCTCGGTGGCGTCCATACGGGCCCACAGCGCTTCCGTCATCTCACGCAGTGTTGCCGCCAGTTCGCCAATTTCATCGCGGCGGCCCGACATATCGGGGATCTGGTGATGCCGACCAAAATCATGCCGAACCCGCTCGGCCGCTGCGGCCAGCCGGTTCAGAGGCCGCGCGATACTCCCCGACAGATAGATCGACAGCAAGATTGTAATGGCAATGGCAACAGCGAAAACTTCCAGAATCTTGAGCCGCACCTCGTACAGAGCCGCATCAATGGATTCGGAGCCTTTGCTCAGCATCAACGCACCCAGAACCTGTTTGTAACGCTGCACGGGCACCGCCACGCTCAAAACCAGCGAATCACCCTCACCGGCTCTTACCGCCTTCACATAGTCGCCGTTCAGCGCTGCGACGGCTTCCGGATAATCGGTGACATGCTGGACCGGGTTCTCGACGTATCGGGCCAGTTGCCGGCGCGACGTCAGACGGTTGATCAAACGGTCAAAAACATCGAAAGCTTCGCTCAACGGACTTTCCTGTGCATGTGGCGGCGGCAATTCCTCGATCTCGATGGAGCGTCCGACGCCGGACATCCGCCGCGAATCGGCAACCAGCAAGCCGTCCCGACGGAACATGCGGGCCCGCGACCCGGTCGTCTTGACCAGCCTGCGCACCATTTGCTGGGAAACGGTGGAGACCCGATAATGGCCGGTTGCCGTCTCCACCTCTGCGCCTTCGCTCAGAGCAACAGCAAACATCTCGGCCTGCGTGGCAAGCGCCGAAAGTTCTGCGTCGATCAGATTGCTTTTATATTCATCGAGATAGAGGATACCGGCGACAAGCAACCCCAACGCCAGAACATTGACCGCCATAATGCGCCGGGTGATCGGCGATATGAAGCCAATAGCAGGGCGTTTTCTGGCCGGACTGTCGCCCCCTTTATCCATTTATCCGGTCATGCCACAGTATAGCGGTAACCGACACCATAGAGCGTATCAATTCCCGCAAACTCATCATCCACGGCTTTAAATTTGCGCCGCAAGCGCTTGATATGGCTGTCGATGGTGCGGTCATCCACGTAGATATGTTCGCCATAGGCGGCATCGATAAGCTGGTCGCGGTTTTTCACATGCCCCGGGCGCCGCGCCAGAGCTTCAACAATCAGAAACTCCGTAACCGTCAGGTTGATCTCTTCGCCTTTCCAAGAACACAGATGGCGGGCCGGATCCAAAAGCAAATCACCCCGGCGCATGATATCATCGCTTTCCTGCTCCTTTGTCTGCACTTCATGACGGCGCAGCACGGCGCGGATGCGTTCCAGCAACAGGCGTTGCGAGAAGGGTTTTTTGATATAGTCATCGGCGCCCATACGCAGGCCCATGATTTCATCGACCTCGTCATCCTTCGAGGTCAGGAAGATCACCGGCAGTTTATCCTTGCGGCGCAGCTCGGTGAGCAATTCCATGCCATCCATGCGCGGCATCTTGATATCGAGTATCGCCAGATCAGCCCGTTTGCGGCCCAGGCCGTCAAGCGCTGCGGCGCCATCGCCATAGGTATCAACCAGATATCCTTCGTCTTTCAGCGCCGCCGAAAGGGAAGTCAGAATGTTTTGATCGTCATCAACAAGCGCAATGGTGGCTGTCATTTGGGCCTCATTATCCAGATCCGTTATTTAGAGCCTCGAATCGGGCTCGTTGCAACCCTTCCTAGGGCCTCTTTATGGCAAAATTATAACGCGATTGTGGCAAGACCGCTTTCATCGATTGACCCGGACCCGATCCTTTAGATATATTGATCAGACGTGGCGCCCTTGAAGACGATAAAGTCTGGGGCTTAAAAGGGAATACGGAAGGGTTGACCCCATCGGGAACCTGAGCCGGAGCTGTCCCCGCAACTGTGAACGGCGAGTTGATATTACATATGCCACTGGGCGACCGGGAAGGCCAATATCGACGAAGAACCGTGAGCCAGGAGACCTGCCATGTTGTCGCTGTTTGCCGACCTCCGGAAGCGTTCCGGGCGCGTTGACAAATAACCTTTACAGTGAATTGGCCTGTCGGCCTTAACGGAGGATTATCATGAAAACGAAAACAACCGCCATTGCGCAGCAACAGGTAACCATCGACACCAGCCGGGTTTTTCCGGTAATTGCGGCCCTGATGGTTGGCGCCTTTTTGGTTTTGGGTGCCGGCTTCGCCCAGTCCAGCACGCTTCACAACGCCACCCACGACGCCCGTCACGCTTTCGCGTTTCCCTGCCACTAAGATCATGTTCAAAACCATTTTTACGGTCGCGCTGCTGGCGGGTTTCCTCAGCGGCGTGGGCATTTCGTTCGTCCAGGAATTAACGACAACCCCGCTTATCCTGCACGCGGAAGAATATGAAAACGCAGACGCATCATCGGGACTTATGCACCCTGCAGCGTATGTTCTTGTCCATGGCGGCGAAACCCATGATGACGCCGGTGTCACGGCATGGAGCCCTGAAGACGGCATTGAGCGGTTTGCCTATACGGCGCTGGCCAATATCGTCGTCGGCGTTGGCTTCGCCCTGTTGCTGGTCGCCAGCTTTGTCATATATGGCGGCAAGATCGACAGCCGTCGCGGTGTCGTCTGGGGATTGGCCGGGTTCGCCATCTTCACCCTATCGCCCAGCCTTGGTCTGCCACCGGAAGTTCCCGGGTCCCTTGCCGCCGAACTGGTGGCGCGCCAGGGTTGGTGGCTACTGGCCGCTGGTACGGCAGCGCTTGGCCTTTGGTTGATGGTCTTTCGTAATGAGTGGGTATTCTGCCTTCTTGGGATCCTGCTCATCGCCACGCCGCACATCATCGGAGCGCCGCATCCGGAAGACATCGGCGGTGCCGTGCCGCCTGAACTGGCCGGTGAATTCGCCGCCGCCTCCATCGTCACGGCAGCCATCTTCTGGGCCCTGCTGGGCTGGCTCAGCGGCACCCTGTACCCACGCTTTAGCCGCGATCAATAACCCAGCGAAAGCACATCCAATGGCTTTGACAAAATCAGACGCCGTCGCCCATTCCCGCCAACTGGTGCGGACTGGGCGTTCGGCGGCGCTGTCCACAGCACTCGCAACCCATGACGGCTGGCCTTACGCCTCCTTTGTCACCTTTGCTACCGATCAAAGCGGCTGCCCCCTATTTCTGTTTTCGGATTTATCCGATCACGCCCGCAATCTCGCTTCCGATCCCCGCGCTTCGCTACTGGTGGAGCAAACATCCGGGCGTAAAAATCCGCAAACCGGCCCCCGCGTTACGCTGGTTGGCAAAATCAAAAAGACCAAGGATCCGACGCATGCGTTGCGCTTTCTTGCCCGCCACCCGCGGGCCGAGATGTACGCCGGTTTCAAGGACTTCAATTTTTATCGCATGACCCTTGAGCGGGCGCATTATGTGGGAGGTTTCGCCCGGGCCACCTGGTTTCGTGGGCGCGAACTGCTCACAGCATCATCCCTCGCACAGCAATTTTCAGACATGGAAGCCGGTGTTCTGGCGCATATGAATCAGGATCATGGCGACGCCCTCGATCTGTACGCCAATCAGCTTTTGAAACGCAAAGGCCACGGCTGGCGAATGACAGGCGTCGATGCGGATGGCATTGACCTCATGAATGCAGGTCGCCTGGCCCGCTTCGACTTTGACAAAAGCCTTGAGGATGCCGGTGATATCCGCAAGGAGCTGGTCGCTCTGGCGGCGAAAGCCCGAAAGGCGCTTACTCCTTAAGCGGTGAGTGAATGGCCTTCCCGCAATGCGGGCAAACCAAGGTGCTTTTGCGTAAATGATGATGCGCTGCATTCAGGATTGAGGCGGCTTCACGGTCGCTGAGACCCAGCCGTCCGCGCGCTTCATGCAGGTGCTCGTGATCTTCCGCTGTAATTTTTCCATGCATCAAAATGGCATCGATCAGGTCTGAATATTCCTGCTTGCGCTGATGCAGCGCCTGATTGAAACCGGACGCGATAATACCGGTCGGCAAGGCAACCATGCCAATGCTGATCACCCCGATAAAGGCCGCAAAAAGCTTACCAATATGGGTGACCGGCACCACGTCGCCGTAGCCGATGGTCGTCATGGTCACGATCGTCCACCACAGGGCCTCCGGGATCGAGCCAAATTTGTCCGGTTGGGCATCCGATTCTGCCAGGTAAATCAGGCTGGCGGAAAGCACCACCAGCATCATCATGATAAACAAGGCAGCCCCGATATTTGTTGCCTCGTCTTTCAGAACATCCGTCAGCAGGCGAACCGCCGACGAATAACGGGTCAGGCGGAAGACCCGGAGTAGCCGCAACACGCGCAGGAACCGAAAATCGACGGGGCCAAGGAAAATGAAAAACAGGGGCAGGATGACAATCAGATCCAGCATCGCCATAGGCGTCAGCATGTAACGCAACCGCCCCAATAGGGGGTGTTTGTATTTTAACCCGGTACGTTCAACGCTTGACCAGACGCGAAGCCCATATTCGATACTGAACAATGTGACTGAAAAAATCTCAAAGGAATGAAACTCTGTCTTGTAAGGGATCCCCAGAGACGGCACCGATTCTAGGATGACCGCCAAAACATTGAGGGAGATCATCATAATCAGCAACCCGTCGCAAAACCGACTTTGCGGATCATTTTCCTTTGACGCTTCAAGGATTTCAAATGTGCGTTGACGCAAGTGGCTCATGGCGCAAATTCTAACCCGGACCATCACAAGTGCAAAGCACGGAAAGACGGGTCCCCACGACAGAACTTACCTAAAGGTCCGCCGCCAGACGGGTGTTTTCAGATGCCTCTTTATGGATCGGCAACAGCACGGTAACCACCGTTCCTTTGGCCTCTTCACTTTCAAAAACGAGCTTTCCGTCGTGCGCCGTCACCATCAAATCAACAATCGCCAAGCCCAGACCGGTCCCTTCCTTCGTCAAGTGGGCATCCGAATCGCCGCGCGTGAACGGTTCTGTGATCGTCGGCAGGAGATTGGCGCTGATCCCTTGGCCCGTATCGGCCACCTGGATGACCATGGCATCCCCATCCACCCGGGCGGATAGAACGACTTGTTTTCCTTTGCCGGAATATTTGACAGCGTTTGAAAGCAAATTGATCAAGACTTGCTTCAGGGCCCGTATATCTGCATTTATCGTCGGCAAATCTTCAGGCGCATCAATCACCAGTTCGATGTCGGCCTCCAATGCGGCGTGAAAAACCACATTAACGCAGTCTTTCATTAGAACACCAAGATCGATCGCTTCCTTGAAAAGCGGCCGCTTACCCGCTTCAATGGCCGAAATATCCAGAATATCGCTGATCAGGGCCAACAAATGCTCGCCGCTGCTGTAGATGTCGCTGGCGTATTCCATGTATCTGTTTTCACCGAGAGGGCCAAAATACTGCCCCCGGAGCAAATCGCTAAAGCCCAGAATGGCGTTCAGCGGAGTGCGCAGTTCATGGCTCATGGTGGCCAGAAATTCCGACTTGGAATGGTTCGCCATTTCAGCGTCAACGAGCGCGGAATGAAGTTCCTGTTCTGCTTTTAGGCGCTCAGTGATGTCCATGGCAATGGAACCAATCCCGGTCAGCCTGCCGTCGTTGTAGATCGGAAATTTGGTTGCCGAAAAAGTACGGTCTTCGCCTTCAATATGAAAAACCTCCTCCTTTTCGACAGGCTGTCCTTTTTCCATGACCAACCGGTCATGCGCGGAAAATTCATCGGCGATATCTCGGGGATAAATGTCATGGGCGGTTTTCCCGATGATGTCTTTTTCAGGAAAAGCAAAAATTTCTTCAGAACGCTTATTGATGAAGGTGATGCGGCCTTTTTCATCTTTCATATGAACCTTGGCCGGACAATGGTTAATGAAAGCCTTTAAGATGGCTTCGTTGCTCCGCAGTTCCTGTGTCTGTCGTTCAACCCGCTGCTCTAGCTCCGCGTTCAATTTCAGCACCTGCTCTTCCGCTTCCTTACGCCGGGTAATATCTACATGCCAGATGGCGCGTGCCGGTTCGCCCTCAAAATCGATCATTTGCGAATTCATCAGAACCCACCATTTTGATCCGTCGGTCCTTATGCGTTCTGCTTCAAGATCAACAATCGCTTCTCCGCGAACGGCCTGCTCGCGTAATTGCGCCAAAAGCTCTATATCCACCCAGGTCTCGGAGATATCCTGCTCCAGCAGTTCTTCGCGGGTGGAAACACCAAACATCTCGAGCATATGTTCGTTTACGAACAACCGTTTGTTGGTTCGGTGGGAAACGATGGCCAGCCCGACAGGGCTGGAATCAAGGATCGGGCGAAGGTTCTGCATAGCTCAGAACTCGCCTATTGATGGATGCGCGCGTCCATAAAGTATCATATATCCCCACCCTTAATGGTCTTGTTCATTGTATGCCAAATTATATATTAATCGCTTAACCTTCAAATCTATTTTGCCCTTGGATCGCCCCTAATCGACAAGGACTTGCCTGCACCGCGTTTCAATAGGCGTTGACTCTCCGCAGCGAAATTCCCATAGGAGAGAACTGAGCCTGTTCATAACAACCGGAAACCAATGGGGTCCTTTCTGTGAAATTGATGTTTATATCCGAAGAAGACAATGCAGCGCACTGGCGGGATCATTTGTGTCGGGAACTTCCCGATCTCGATTTTCATGTCTGGCCTGATGAGACCATTGACCCGACTGAAATCGACTATGTCCTGGCCTGGAAACCCGCACCCGGCATCATCAAACGGTTCCCGAACCTGAAGGCCATTTTATCCCTGGGTGCCGGGATCGATGGCATTACCTGTGATCCAGAACTGCCCGTTGATGTCCCACTGGTCCGTCTGGTCGACACGTCCCTGGCCGAAGGCATGACTCAGTTTGTGCTCTATTGGGTTCTCTATTTCCAGCGCGACATGGCAAAATACCAGGCTTTTCAAAAGACAAAAACCTGGCAGCAATTGCCGCAGACGGCAGCTTCTGAGCGCCGGGTTGGCATTCTCGGGCTGGGGGCGCTGGGCGCAACGGTTGGGCAAGCCCTGACCGCCTTGAATTTCAAGGTGCGGGGCTGGAGCCGCACGAAAAAAACGGTCGCAGGTGTTGAAAGTTTTTGCGGCGACGGCGAACTCAAAGCCTTTTTGAGTGAAACCGATATCCTTGTCTGTTTATTGCCGCTCACAGAGAGCACCCGCGGCATCATCGACGCCGGGCTGATTGCCGATATGCCGAAGGGCAGCATTCTCATCAACTGTGGGCGCGGGCCGCATGTGGTTGATCAGGACTTACTTGCGGCGCTGGATGACGGGCATTTGTCGGCGGCGGTTCTCGATGTTTTTCATACGGAGCCCCTGCCCCGGGATCACCCCTATTGGGAACATCCTAAAGTCATGGTGACCCCCCATATTGCGGCGCTTACCCTGCCACAGTCCGGGGCCCTGTATGTTGCAGAGAATATCCGTCGCATGGAACGCGGCGAAGCTCCGCATAATTTGATTGATCTGGACAAAGGTTATTAAAGCCCCAGATCGCCCAGCCAGCCGTAGGAAAACCCGATCAGCGCCGCGCCGAGAATGACCCGGTAAATGGCGAAAGGCGTGAAGGTGGCACGGCGCAACCAGGCCATCAGCAAAGCGATGGTGATCAGCGCCGCAACAAAGGCCATGCCCGCCGCCATAAAGGCATCCGCCGTCAGTTCAACATCGCCCAGTTTCCAGAGTTCATAACCCTTCAGGCTGCCGGCACCGAGGATCGCCGGAATCGACAGCAGCATGGAAAACCGCGCTGCATCGGAGCGCTCCATGCCCAGAATACGCGCAGCGGTCATGGTAATGCCGGAGCGCGAGGTGCCGGGGATCAATGCCAGGATTTGCGCCAGACCGATAAAAAACGCATCGCCAACATGCAAATGTTCAATCCGGCGCACCGTCATGCCAATCTGATCCGAGATCAGCAGTACGATCCCGAACCCGAGCGTCGCCCAGCCAATCACCTCGATCCCGCGAATGCCTGCCGGATAGTAATAATTCAGGGCAAACCCGGCAGCAATCACAGGCAGCGTCGCCACCACGATAAAGCCGAACAGCCGCGCCCCCTGATCGCTGCGTCCACGCAGAACCCGCATGAGACCAACCAGAATGCTCCAGATATCGCGCCACAAATAAAGGATAACAGCGCCCAATGTGCCGACGTGAACCGCGACATCCAGCAACAATCCCTGGTCCGGAACCTCAAGGAAAACCGGCACCAGCACCAGGTGCCCGGACGAGCTGATCGGCAGAAACTCTGTAATTCCCTGCACAAGGGCAAGAATCACCAGATGAAATAATGGCACACGCGTACTCCCCCAAGTCTTTGATTTTTTTGTACACCAAGTCACCGGCCCTTCGCCAGCT
The DNA here is from genome assembly GCA_048262255.1 of Rhodospirillales bacterium. Classification (GTDB taxonomy): domain Bacteria; phylum Pseudomonadota; class Alphaproteobacteria; order Rhodospirillales; family Casp-alpha2; genus JABMNT01. The sequence continues at coordinate 389,493 of JBLXFH010000001.1, forward strand.
TTCAATCAGGAGCAGTGCTTAAATTATCAGCGCCCGGGATAGACAAGTCGCTGGTCGCGCGGCATATAGAAGGGGATCACTTCTGCAGCGGAGCTGAGCGCAATGCCACAACGGCCAACCATCGGGATTTTGCTGGATTATCAGGCGGACGGCACATTCTCGTCCCGCCCCCACTACGCCCTGCGCGCCAGTTATTTCGACGCCCTGTGGAACGCGGGCGGCACCCCCGTTGCCCTGCCATATATTGAAAAAGCCCTCGATAGCTATCTGGACCTGTGCGACGGTTTTGTTTTTCCGGGAGGTTTCTATCCATTTCCGGCCCGCCTTTATGGCCACGCCGCCGAGCCGGACGAAACCCTGCACCCGCGCTTTCGCTTCGAGGAGCAACTGATCCGTCAGGCCGTCGAACAGAACCAGCCTGTGCTCGGCGTCTGCGCCGGCATGCAGGTGCTTGCCAGCCTTTATGGCGGTACGTTTTACAAGGACCTGAAGAGTGAATTTGACACCTCAATCGATCACCTGAACCAGTGCCCGGCCGAACAGACGGCGCATGGCGTGACAATCACCGAAGGCTCGCACCTGCACCGCGTTCTGGGCACCCGCGACCTTGCGGTCAACACCGCCCATAACGAAGCGCTGAAAAACCGCCCCGACGGCCTGATCGTCAGCGCCATCGCCGAGGACGGCGTGGTCGAGGGAATTGAGGTGCCGGGCAAGCGCTTTTGTCTGGGCGTGCAATGGCACCCGGAATTTTTTGCACGCGAAGGCGACGCCAATTTCAACCTGTTCACGGCGCTTGTGGACGCCGCCGGCCAGAACCGGACCGCAAACACAAAAGAGAAGAACTGAATATGGATCAAGTCATCGGCATTGCCGGCTGCGGCACCATGGGGTTGCCCATGGCCCAACAACTGCGTAAACACGGCTTTGAGGTTTGGGGATATGACGTGCGCCCCCTTACGGAGTTTGGCGATTTTCAGGACCGCATGGTCGCTGATCCGCAGGACTTCGCCGGGCGCATCGATGTGTTGATTTCCGTGGTCCGCGACTGGCAACAGACACAAGACCTGCTGTTCGATGCGCAAGCAATCTACACGCACCCAAACGCGCCCCAAACCCTGCTCATCAGTTCGACCCTGTCGCCGCGCCTGCTTGCCGATATCCAGGCCCGCCTGCCCTATGATGTGTTGCTCATGGATGCCCCCATGTCCGGCGCACCGTTCCGCGCCGCCAATGGTTCGCTCACCTTCATGCTGGGCGGCCCCGATGACGCCATAAACGAACTCATGCCGGCCTTCCGGGCCATGGGTGAAACCATTCATCATCTCGGCCCGACCGGGGCTGGCCTGACCTGCAAGGTGGTCAATAATTTTGTCGCCGCCAGCGGCGTCATCGCGGTTCGCCATGCGCTGGCCTCGGCCGAAGCGCTGGGCGTTGACCGGGAAACCATCCTCAAGGTCATGCATTCGAGCTCCGGCGCCACCTGGTACGGCAGCCATTTCCATGAGATTGACTGGGCGCTTGAAGGCTATGATGCGGGCAACACCATGGGCATCATCAAGAAAGATGTGGCGGCTTATCTCGACGCCATCAACGGTCTTGAAGGCAAACAGGCCAGCGATTTCGAGCGCACCGTACATGAACAGATGAGTTTTATGGAGAAACTGGACAAATGAATTTTCAATCCGCGCGCCTGTGGGTCGCCTTCGCCGGGATCAGCGGCGCCGCCGCCGTCGGGCTCGGCGCCTACGGCTATCACAAGCTGGCCGGTGACGAAGCGTTCCGTGATATTTTCGCCACCGCCGTGCAGTATCACATGTGGCATACGCTGGCCCTGTTTGCCGTCGCCTGGCTGGCCGCCAACCGCACAGAACGCGCCGCCTACTGGGCCGTGCGCGCCGGCTGGTCGTTTGTCGGCGGGATTTTCCTGTTCTCCGGCTCGCTCTATTATTATTGTCTGGGAGATGCCGAACCCGTCGGCGCCGCCGCCCCCATCGGCGGCATGCTGTTCATAACGGGATGGGGCATGCTCGCCTGGTCTGCGATCAAGAAACCGGAAAAAGCGGACTAGGCCCGTTTGTTGCGCCATGACATCTGGAAAACTCAATGCCGAATATGAACAGAACGGCTTTTTTGTCGTCAAACACCTGTTCAACGCTGCTGAGTTGGCACCCATCCGGGAGGTTCTTCGGGACTTTCATGCGCGCTGGAAAATTGACAATCTCGAGTTCTTTGAAAGAAAGGCCGTTAACAGCGCCTATCTCACAGGTACCAGATACCTCTCCCCCGATCAGCGCAGGACTCTTTTTCGGTTCATTGCCAGCCGTAAAATCGCAGGTGTTCTGAATACCGTCATCCCCTCACAAGCGGCCTTTATGAATACCCAGCTGTTTTTCAACCCCAGTTCTCAGGACCAGAAAAATTATTGGCACCGCGATATTCAGTACGTGGGGAGCCCAATTGAACAGCAGATCGAGGCTCTCACACGCATCAATGTGCTTCATTTCCGTATCCCGATGACACCAGAGCCCGGCCTTGAACTGGTGCCGGGGTCACACAAAAACTGGGATACCCCGGAAGAACTGGATGTTCGTCTGGAGCAGAACGGAAAGAAAAATTTTGATGCCCTGTCGACAGGGCAAAAAGTTCCATTGGAGGTCGGCGATCTGCTGGTGTTTTCGGCGAACATGATCCATCGGGGCCTTTATGGGATGGACCGTTTTTCCTTCGATCTGCTATTTTGCGATGCCATCCCGGAACTGCTCGCCTATGCCGATAGCGACTGTCTACCCGATGCGAATGAACTGGAAACACTCGAGTGTCCCGACTGTTTCGCAAATTCAATCCATGCAAAATCGGACTGAAACCAGCGGTTCGCCCCTACTCCTTAACAACTCCCGTTTCGTCGGCTTTCAGCTCGAAGGCGGCGGCCATTAGGGCCTGGGTGTAGGGTTCTTTGGGGTTGTCCATAACGTCGGCGGTTGGGCCGAGCTCGACGACCTTGCCGGCTTTCATAACGATGATGTCGTGGCTGACGGCGCGGACAACTTTCAAATCGTGGCTGATGAACATATAGGCGAGGTTGTGTTTCTTTTGCAGATCGCGCAGCAGTTCGACGATTTGCGCCTGCACCGACATATCGAGCGCACTGGTCGGCTCATCCAGCACAATGAATTTCGGGCGCAACACGAGGGCGCGGGCGATGGCGATGCGCTGGCGCTGGCCGCCGGAGAACTCATGCGGATACCGGTCCTGCACACTCGGTTCGAGGTCGACCTCGCGCAACACATCGTCAATCAGGGCACGCCGTTCGTCGGCGTTGCCGCCAAGGCCATGGACCAGCAGGCCTTCCTCAATGATCTGGCCGATGGACAGGCGCGGGCTGAGCGAGCCATAAGGGTCCTGAAAGACGATCTGCATTTCCCGGCGCAACGGGCGCAGTTCCTTGTTCTGCAAACCCTGAATGCGGCTGCCCCGAAACTGGATATCTCCATCGCTGTGATCAAGGCGGATCAGGCCGCGGCCAAGGGTTGATTTACCAGAGCCCGATTCGCCGACCACGCCCATGGTCTGGCCTTCGCGAATGCGCAGCGAGATGCCATCAACCGCCTTGACGTATCCGACCGTACGGCGCAACACGCCCTTCTTGATCGGGAACCAGACCTTCAAGTCTTCACAGGACATAATTTCCGGAGCCGCCGGGTCGGCATCATCGGGAAGCCCCTTTGGCTCGGAAGCCAGCAGATGGCGGGTGTAATCCTCTTTCGGATGGTCATAGACCTCGGCAACCGGGCCCTGCTCGACAATCAGGCCGTCGTTCATCACACAAACCCGGTCCGCCATATTGCGCACAACACCAAGATCATGGGTGATCAGCAGAATCGCCATGCCAAGCTTGGCCTGAATGTCCCGCATCAGTTTCAGGACCTGCGCCTGCACGGTCACATCCAGCGCCGTGGTCGGCTCATCGGCGATCAGCAATTCCGGATCATTGGCCAACGCCATGGCGATCATGATGCGCTGCTGCTGGCCACCGGAAAATTCGTGTGGCAGGGCGGTCAGGCGCGATGTTGCTTCACTTAAACCCACAAGCTCCAGCAATTCGATAACCCGGGCGCGGGCCTGGGCGACGGTCATTTTCTTGTGCAGGAACAGGACTTCCGAAATCTGCTTTTCGATGGAATGCAGCGGGTTGAGGGAGTTCAACGGCTCCTGGAAAATCATCGCAATCTGCTCGCCGCGTAATATGCGCATCTCGCTGTCGGGTTTGCCGACCAGTTCCTCACCGTTGAAGGTGATACTGCCGGAGGGATGATAGGCCTGTGGATAGGGCAGCAGCTGCATGATGGACAGCGCCAGCACCGATTTGCCCGACCCCGACTCGCCGACCAGCCCCATGGTCTCGCCCTTTTTGATGTTGAGCGATACGCCGCGCACCGCCTCGACAGCGCTGTCGCCCTTGCCAAACGTCACCGACAGGTTTTCGATCTCCAGCAGGTTACTCATCGATAAACCTTTCGTGCATCAAAGGCGTCGCGCACCGCTTCGCCCATAAAAACCAGCAGACTGAGCATGGCGGCAATGACCACAAAACCGGTCCCACCAAGCCAGGGTGCTGTCAGGTTGGCCTTGCCCTGATTGAGCAGTTCCCCCAATGATGGCGAGCCGATGGGCAGGCCAAAGCCCAGAAAATCGAGCGCCGTCAGGGTGGTGATGGAGCCCGCCAGGGTGAACGGCATAAAGGTGATGGTGGCGACCATGGCGTTGGGCAGGACGTGTTTATAGATGATTTTCAGGTTGCTCACGCCCAGCGCCTTGGCGGCGCGGACAAAATCCAGATTGCGGGCTTTCAGAAATTCGGCGCGGACCACGCCGACGAACCCCATCCAGCTGAATAGCAGCATCAGCCCCAGCAGCCACCAGAAATTCGGCGTGATCACGCTGGCCATAATGATCAGCAGATAAAGCATGGGCATGCCACCCCAGATTTCCATGAAGCGCTGGCCAAGCAGATCAAGCAGGCCGCCGTAGAATCCCTGGAAAGCGCCAACGGAGACCCCCACCGCGGCGCTGATCAGGGTCAGGGTCAGGCCAAACAGAACCGAGATGCGAAAGCCGTAAATGGCGCGGGCCAGCACATCGCGGCCCTGATCATCGGTGCCCAGCCAGTTGACGGCGCTGGGCGGGGCGGGCGCCGGGACCGGCAGATCGAGATTGACGGTATCGTAACTGAACGGGATCAGCGGCCAGATCATCCAGCCCTTTTCATTGATCAGGTCCTGGACAAATTCATCGCGGTATTCGGCTTCTGTTTCAAATTCGCCACCAAAGGTCGTTTCCGTATATTCAAACAGGGCCGGCACATAAAGATCGCCGTCATAGGCGACCAGCAATGGCTTGTCGTTGGCGACCAGCTCCGCGAACAGGCTGATAAAAAACATCGCGGCAAACACCCAGCTTGCCCAGAAGCCGCGCCGGTTGCGTTTGAAGTTATCGATGCGGCGCCGGGTTATGGCTGTGATGGGAAGCCCCAGAAAGCGATGCCGCTTGAGCGGGTTATTGACGACCAGCTCAGACATCACGGCTCTCGAAATCAACGCGTGGATCGACCACGTGATACATCAGATCACTGATAATACCGAGGATCAGGCCAAACAGCGTAAAGAAATAAAGCGTGCCGAACATCACCGGGTAATCGCGCTTGAGCGCCGCCTCGAAGCCCAGCAGGCCGAGGCCATCCAGTGAAAAAATGACTTCCGTCAGCATCGATCCGGTGAACAGGATACCGACAAAGGCGGCGGGAAAACCGGCGATAATGATCATCATGGCGTTGCGGAAAACATGGCCGTAGAGCACGGCGCGCTGGGTCAGCCCCTTGGCCCGGGCCGTCAGCACATATTGCTTGTTGATCTCTTCAATGAAGGAGTTCTTGGTCAACATGGTCAACCCGGCAAAACCGCCAATCACCATGGACAGCAACGGCAGTGTGATATGCCAGAAATAATCGATCACCTTCTCAAAACTATTGAGTTCGGCGAAGTTGGGCGAGGTCAGACCCCGCAACGGGAACCAGTCGAGGTAACGCCCCCCGGCGAACAGAATGATCAGCAGGATGGCGAACAGAAAACCCGGAATGGCATTGCCGAAGATTACCAGTCCGGACGTCCAGACGTCAAAGCGCGAACCGTCCCGCACCGCCTTGGCAACCCCTAAGGGGATGGAGATCAGATAGACCAGCAGCGTCGTCCACAGGCCCAGCGAAATGGACACCGGCATTTTGTCGATGACCAGTTGTGCCACACTGCGGTCCTGAAAAAAACTGTCGCCGAAATCGAAGGTCACGTAATTCTGCATCATCAGCACAAACCGTTCATGCGCCGGTTTGTCGAGGCCGTACTGTTTTTCGATGGATTTAATCAGATCCGGCGGCAGTCCCTGGGCGCCGCGATAACGGCTCGACAACCCGGCATCCTGCCCGGCTTGCGGCTGTTGTGCGGACTTGCCGGCTTCCGCCCCGGCATCACCACCAATGCGCGCCGTCGCAGACACCGCATCGCCGGTCATTTGGGCAATCATCTGCTCAACCGGTCCGCCGGGCACAAACTGCACAACGGCGAAATTGATGACCATAATCCCGAGCAATGTGGGGATGATCAAAAACAGGCGGCGGAGGATATAGGCGTACATGATATGGCTAATACTTACTGGACCGAAGACAGTTTGCTTTTAAGGGCTTGCGCTTTTTCCGGCTCCACCCACCAGGCCATAAACTGGTTGCCCTGGGTTGGCGTGATATCGGGGCGACCGAACTTGTTCCAGTAAGCGATACGGTCATAAGTCGCATGGAAATGCGGAATCAGCCAGTATCCCCATTGCAACACCCGGTCGAGTGCCTTGACACTGGTCACCAGCGCCTTGCGGTCCGGGGCCTCAATGACTTTCTCGATCAGTTCATCAATGACCGGGTCCTTGATACCGATGGTATTTCGGCCGCCTTCCATATCCGCCGCTTGCGAACCCCAGAAGGACCGCTGCTCGTTGCCCGGCGATAGGGACTGGCCAAAACCACTGACCACCATATCAAAGTCGTTGGTATCCAGGCGCCGGCGGTATTGGGACGTATCGATGGTGCGCACCGTCACCGTAACCCCGAGGCGCTCCAGATTTTTGACGAACGGCAGCACAATCCGCTCCATGGCCGGGCTGATCAGAAGAATCTCGAACTTAAGCTCTGTGCCGGTGTTGGCGTTAATCCGTTTCTTGTCCTTGATGATCCAGCCGGCCTCTTTGAGAATATTCGCGGCCGTCCGCAGGTTCTTGCGGATATCGCCGGGTTTGTCATTTTTTGGCGGGTTGTATTCCTGGGTGAACACTTCACCCGGGATCCGGCCTTTGTAGGGCTCGAGGATCGCCAGTTCTTCCGCGCTCGGCAAACCGGTTGCCGCCAATTCGGAATTATCAAAATAACTGCGGGTCCGGGTATACTGACCGTAGAACAGGTTTTTGTTAGACCACTCAAAATCAAAGGCGAAGGCCAGCGCCTTGCGCACGGCCCGGTCCTTGAAGATGGTGCGCCGGGTGTTATAGATGAAGCCCTGCATGCCGGACGAGCGGTCATGGTTGATCTCTTCCAGTTTGATCAGGCCCTGATCCACCTGCGGAATTTTATAAGCCGTGGCCCAGGATTTCGACGAGTTCTCGGACCGATAGTCAAACTCACCGGCCTTGAAAGCCTCCAGCGCGATGGTCCCGTCACGGTAATAATCGTAGCGGATACGATCAAAATTATACTGGCCCTTGTTGGCTGGCAAATCCTTGCCCCACCAGTTCTCAACCCGCTGATAGGTGATCGAGCGGCCGGAATCAAAGGACTCGATTTTATAGGGCCCGCTGCCCAGTGGGGGCTCCAGTGTCGTTTTGTCGAACTCCCGGTTTTCCCAGTAGTGTTTGGGCAGGATGGTAAACTGGCCGATGATCAGCGGCAATTCACGGTTTTCACCGGGTTTGAAATTAAACCGCACCGTGCGCTCTCCGGTTTTCACGACTTCCGTTACATTGCCATAATAGAACCGGTAAAAAGGTGAGCCTTTGCTCATCAGCGTGTTAAAGGTCCAGATTACGTCCTCGGCTGAAATCGGCACCCCATCATGCCAGCGCGCTTCCTTGCGCAGAGTGAACGCCACCCAGGAGCGGTCTGCCGGCATTTGCACGGTTTCCGCCAGCAGGCCATATTCGGAAAACGCCTCGTCGGCAGTCCCGGTCATCAGGTTTTCATACAAAAACCCCAGTCCGGCGGCCGGATTTCCTTTCGTGATAAAGCTGTTGAAACTGTCAAACGTGCCTTCTGTACCCAGCCGCACTTCACCCCCCTTGGGCGCGTCGGGATTAACATAGTCAAAATGTTTGAAATCTGGCGGGTATTTCAAATCTCCGTGCATGGCAATGCCGTGTTGAGCCGACACGTCCGCAGCATGCACACAGAGCGTGGAGGTCAGAAAAATCGTCAAGGCAGCGATAAGACGACGCATGGATTATCCCTTTGGTTCTTTCACATTTGAACAAGCCACTGAATAGTGCGGCGCATTGCAGGTTCAATCAAGATATGACCACCGATTATGGCAGAGTTGTGACTGAAATTCCCGAAAGATGTTCCCTAAAAAAACTGTCGTTAACCATAAAAATCTGAATATTTAAACACAGTCGGCATTTTTATGCTGAAAAGCGGGCGAATTAATGGATTTTAACAGGCCGTTGCGCAAGAATGGGTCGCGGCTTCTTTTTGCGGCCGAGAAACGGGAAACAGGCGATTTAAATGTTTGATCGGCGAATCAAGTTTCGGCATTTGCAGTGTTTTTTGGAAGTTGCGCGCAACAAAAGCGTTGTCAAAGCCGCAGCGGTTCTCGCTATCACCCAGCCCGCCGTCTCCAAAACCATCCGGGAACTGGAAGAGACATTGGATGTGCGGCTGTTTGACCGTAGCAAACGGGGGTTGACCCTGACCAGTTTCGGCGAGGTTTTTCTGCGCTATGCCGGAGCCAGCCTGACCGCCCTGCAGCAGGGCGTCGACAGCATGGCACAGGCCCGTATGAAAGGCGAAACATCAATCAGCGTCGGTGTCCTGCCAACGGTGGCGGCACGTATTATCCCCAACGCCGTTGAAGCCTTTAAACGCGATGGTGCGGAAACCATTGTCAGCCTGATCACCGGCAGCAACGGAATTTTGCTGAACCAATTGCGTATCGGCGAACTGGATCTGGTCGTTGGCCGACTGGCCGAACCCGAATTAATGAGCGGTCTGTCGTTCACCCACCTGTACTCGGAGCGGGTTTCCTTCATCGTGCGCCGCGGTCACCCTCTGACCCGTGAACATCCTTTGGATATTTCAAAGATCACCAATTATACGGTTCTTCTGCCCGACAAGGGCTCAATCATCCGTCCGGCGGCGGAACGATTTTTAATCGCCCATGGCATTGGTGCTATTGAGGACCGGGTTGAGACGGTTTCCATGGCTTTTGGCCGGGCCTACACCCACCAAACCGATGCCGTCTGGATTATTTCCAACGGGGTTGCCATTATGGATATCGAAGAAGGCACGCTGGTTGAACTGGATATTGACACCACCGATACACAGGGACCCGTTGGGTTGACCACCCGGGCTGACAGCACCGCCACCCCGGCTCTTCAGATGTTCATTCATTCTGTCCAGGAGTCAGCGAAACGCATTGCCGACTAAAAAATCCGGAGGCGACATGCATAATAACTGTTAAGTTATGATTATCGGTCAAATAATCATTTTACATAACTTTTACACGCTAATATTTTGACGTCATAAAATTCAGGGAATGGCCTGCCACTTGGCATGCTATAAAATCAAATCAGGAGGAACCATGAACGCTTTTCATCGCCTAGCAGTCGGGATCGCCACCGCTGCATTCTGTTATTCATCGGCCCAGGCGGCTGAGGTAACACTGACTCTTCATCATTTTTTAAGCCCAAAGGCTCCAACACAGACCGTGTTAATTGATCCTTGGGTGAAGAAAGTTGAAGCGGACTCAAAAGGCCGGATCAAAATTGAAATTTTCCCAAGTATGTCAATGGGCGGCAAACCCCCCGAACTTTACCGACAGGTTCGTGATGGAGTCGCGGATATTGTCTGGACATTACCCGGCTATACGCCAGGGGTTTTCCCACGTTCCGAGGTCTTTGAACTGCCGACTGTCCACCGCGGCAGTGCAGAAGCCACTAACCAGGCCATTCAGGACAATTTTTCTTTAATTACTGACGATTACAAGGACGTGCACCCCATTTTGATCCACGTCCATTCCGGTCAGGCTATACATACGGTATCAAAACCAATTCGAAGCCTTGAAGATGCCAAGGGCCTCAAATTCCGCACACCATCCCGAACCGGCGCATGGTTACTGGAAGCTTGGGGGGTCGAACCTGTCGGCATGCCGGTTCCTGCACTGCCACAGGCGCTTTCAAAAGGCACCGTTGATGGAACCTTGGTTCCGTTTGAAATTTTCCCACCACTGAAACTTCATCAGTTAACGAAGTTTTCCACCGAAGGGCCAGGTTCGACACGGTTTGGAACATCCATATTCATGTTTGCCATGAACAAGGACCGCTATAATGCCCTGCCAGCCGATCTAAAAAAAGTAATCGACGACAATTCTGGAGTGGCTTTAGCCAAATCCATTGGGCAAAGCTGGGATAAAGTTGAAGAGCCCGGTAAAGCTATGCAGGTTGAATCCGGTGGTGAAATCATCACCTTGAATGCAACAGAAAAACTGAAGTTTGATGCGGTTGCTCAGGTTGTTGTTGATCGCTGGATCACTGAAGCAAAGAAAACCGGAATCGATGGCGCAGCTTTGGTGAAAGCAGCCAGAGCTTCTATCGAGAAATACAGCAAGTAAGTCTTTGCCATTATATAAGCGCTGCGTGATACACATTGCGCAGCGCTTTTTTTTACCCCAAAAGGATCCGCTTTAATGCGTCCAGTTCTTAGATACGCCGCCAGCGCATGGGCAATCCTGGGTGGCGTTCTGATTCTCGCAATTGTCGCTGTCACAACAACAAATGTCGGTGCCTTTGGCATTGACCGCCTCGCCCGTCTTTATGGCAGCCATTTTTCAGCCTTGCCCGGTTACGAAGACTTTGTCCGGCTGACAATCAGTTGCGCCGCGTTGATGTTTTTCCCCTATTGCCAACTTAAACGCGGGCATGTCTTTGTTGATCTGCTTTCCTCAAGATTAAGCCCCCGCGTCCAACGGGGGCTGGATGCACTCTCCCTGCTCTTAACAATTTTTCTGGCTCTTTTTTTAGCTTACTGGATGACCCTCGGAATGATCGAGACACAAGCAGACCATGGCCTGTCACGGGTTCTTGGCTGGATAGAATGGCCTTTTTATTTCCCCGGCATTATCTCCCTTCTGCTTTGGGCCGTGGTCGCAATAGACCAGCTTTTTGAAAATAAAGGCACGGATCATGATTGAACGCGAAATCATCGGCGTCCTTGGACTGGCCAGCCTGTTTGTTGTTTTAATTTTCCGCATCCCTGTCGGACTGGCCATGGTTGGCGTCGGAATTGGTGGAAATTACGCCCTGAGCCTGGCCCTGCCCTACCTGAGGTTCGAACCCTATCTGATGCAGTTCAAAACGCTGCTGTGGAATGTCGTCGCAAACTACGACCTGTCTGTAGTCCCGTTATTTATTCTGATGGGGTATCTGGCGTCACACGCCAACCTGAGCCGGGACTTATTCCAGGGCGTGAATGCAATCGTTGGCCGTTTTCGGGGCGGTGTTGCCATGGCGGCCGTCGGTGCTTGCGCTGGGTTTGGCGCCGTATGCGGGTCTTCCCTTGCAACATCTTCGACCATGGGGCGGGTCGCCCTACCGGAATTGCGGCGTATGAAGTATGCGCCAGGTCTGGCAACCGGGGCACTGGCCGCAGGGGGAACGCTCGGAATTCTCATTCCCCCTTCTGTTGCCTTGGTGATTTACGCAATCATCGTTGAAGCCTCAATCATAGAGATGTTTCAGGCCGCCATTTTGCCAGGCATTCTAGCCGTTGCCGCTTTCATATGCGTCATTGCCATTATTGTCCGGGTCAAACCTGAAAGTGCCCCCAAAACCGAACCGATGCCGGATGCGGAAAGGCGTCATGCCATTAAACGCCTGATCCCGGTCCTGCTCATCTTTGGCGCGATTATACTGGGGCTCGGCACAGGCCTGTTCACGCCAACGCCTGCGGCCGGCGTCGGCGTCTTTGCCATCTTCTCCTACGGATTGATCCTGCGGTTCTGGGGGGAAGGCCTGACACTCCTAGGCATCAAAAAATCACTCCTTGATACCGCTGTCACCAGTGGCATGATTTATTTCATTCTATTTGGTGCCGAGGTTATCAAAAGCTTCTTCACGCGCGCCGGTTTACCTGCCGCCCTAGCGGAATGGTCGGCGACCAGCGGCATGGACCCCTGGCTCATTCTCATTTTAATGCTGGTGTTATTGATTGTGCTCGGCTGTTTTATGGAATCCTTATCAATGATACTGGTCGTTGTGCCATTTTTCTGGCCCGCCCTGATTGCCTTGAATGGTGGCGATTATGCCATTGCAGAAACAGCTTCCTACGGAATGGACACAGAGCAGCTGAAAGTCTGGTTCGGTATTCTGGCTTTAATTGTCGTCGAACTGGGGTTGATAACGCCCCCCGTCGGTCTCAATGTTTTCATCATCAGTTCCCTGGCAAAGGACGTCCCGATGAATGTTGTGTTCAGAGGAGTTATGCCCTTCTTCTCGGCAGAGATTGTCCGCATTACCATTATCCTGTGCTTTCCGGCAGTTGCCTTGTTTCTACCAAAACTCTTATCGGGTTAAGAGGCATTTTCCACACACAAATGACCGTCTACACGTACATTTGAAAACGAAGCATTTGTAAAAATTTGTGATTTACAGTGGACAGACACGCTTCATGCCCCTACATCCATGACATACGCAGGGGGCGTACAAATTTTTACTAATCATCGAGGAACATAATTATGTCATCCAGACAAAATCTGATCGGCGGCGCGTGGACTGCAGGCAGCGACGTCGGCCAAAACATTAATCCTTCCAACATTACCGATATCGTTGGCGAATATGCCCGCGCCGATGCGGCTCAAGTAACAACCGCCATTGCCGCCGCCAAAGCCGCTTCCGCTACCTGGCGCTACTCCACGCCCCAGGCCCGCTTTGATGCACTGGATGCCATTGGCACTGAAATTCTGGCGCGCAAGGAAGAGCTCGGCGCACTGCTGTCGCGCGAGGAAGGGAAAACCCTGCCGGAAGGCATCGGCGAAGCCGGACGCGCTGGACAAGTGTTCAAATTCTTCGCTGGCGAAGCGTTGCGCAATGTCGGCGATAAGCTGGACTCTGTGCGCCCCGGTATTGATGTTGATATCGTACGCGAGCCGCTCGGTGTTATCGGCATCATCACACCCTGGAATTTCCCGATCGCCATCCCGGCCTGGAAAATCGCGCCGGCCCTGGCCTATGGCAACTGCGTTGTTATAAAACCGGCTGATCTGGTTCCCGGTTGCGCCTGGGCCCTAGCCGACATTATCTCCCGTTCCGGCCTGCCCGACGGTGTCTTCAATCTGGTCATGGGCCGCGGCTCCGTGGTTGGTGAAGCAATCCTGAAATCACCGGATATCAACGGCGTCAGCTTTACGGGTTCGGTCGAAACCGGCCAGCACGTGGCCGCCACATGCGTCGCACGTGGTGCCAAGTTCCAGCTAGAAATGGGCGGCAAAAACCCCATGGTCGTGCTTGATGACGCCAATCTCGATGTCGCCGTCGACTCTTGCGTCAACGGGGCTTATTTCTCTACCGGTCAACGCTGCACGGCGTCTTCGCGTTTTGTCGTCACTGAAGGCATTCATGACAAATTTGTGGCTGCCGTTAAGGCCAAACTGGAAGGCCTGACCATTGATGATGCCCTGAAAGCCGGCACCCACATCGGCCCGGTTGTCGATCTGCGCCAATTGGAACAAGACCTTGAATATATTGAGATCGGCAAACAGGAGGGCGCCAAACTCCTATGCGGTGGTGAACGTGTGACCCGTGATACCGACGGTTTCTTCATGACACCGGCCTTGTTCACCGAAACCAATAACGCCATGCGCATCAACCGTGAGGAAATCTTTGGGCCGGTCGCCAGCGTTATCAAGGTCAAGGACTATGACGAAGCCCTGAGCGTTGCCAATGACACGGAATTCGGACTTTCCGCCGGAATTTGCACCTCGTCGCTGAAATATGCGTCGGACTTCAAGCGAAAGTCCCAAGCCGGTATGGTTATGGTCAACCTGCCAACGGCCGGTGTCGATTATCACGTTCCCTTTGGCGGTACCAAAGGCTCCAGCTATGGGGCACGCGAACAAGGCAGCTATGCGGCCGAGTTCTACACGACCGTCAAAACGGCCTATACGCTTCCCGTATAACGGCCTTATTACGAAACAGGAAAAGGGCGCTCCTTTTTGGAGCGCCCTTTTTTATTTGTGCCAGAACGTAAGGGTTAGCCAGCGTCCGGCTGCGCCCCTTTGCTGTGGGGTTTCATCGTGAAATGAAATGTTGAGCCTTCTCCAACAACCGATTCGACCCAGATAGAGCCACCGTGGCTTTCGACAATTCTCTTACACTCGGCGAGCCCGACTCCGGAGCCATGGATACCGGCGACCGGTTCCAGTCGCTCCAGATCGTTGAAAATGCGGTCCTGCGCGGCTGGAGGAATACCGATCCCGTTGTCGGAAACGGTAAAAGCAATGTCCCCGTTGAGCTGCCGGGACCGGACGTCAATCACCGGCGGACGCCCCTTTGCCCCGTATTTCAGGGCATTATCAAACAGGTTCTGGAACAGACGCGTGATCTGCATCTGATTACCAAGGACTGCCGGCAGATGCGGAATCCGGATTTCGCCACCTGTCGTCGACAGTTGGTGATGCAGATTGTTCTGTGCGGTATGCCCGCAAACCGAAGGGTCCACCGACGTAAACGCCGGCTCTGCCGACGCATTCTGGGCATGGCTCAGCAATTCATCGATAAACGCGTCCATACGCCATGCGGCGCTGCTGGCCATTCCCAGATATTCCTGATTTTGAGGGTCCTCAATGCTGCCGGAACTGCTTTTGACAATACTGAGGAATCCGGTAATTCCGTTCAGCGGCGCTTTCAGATCGTGCGCAACGGAACTGGTAAAGCGCTCAAGCTCCTCGTTGGCCTGTTTCAGCTTGTATTCGGCAGAGCTGTAGATGGTCCATAAAAACCCGACGGACCAGACGATGGCCGCCACCATGCCGACCAGCGCGGCGATGGAATCAATCAAGGTGATTTGCGGCGTCAGTTCCGAATAAACACCCATGAAGGGCCGGCTGACGGCGCGAATCAGCATAAACAGGGCGAAGGCGGCAAAGAGAAAACCGAGCGTCCGGCAACCCGGCCTCAGTTCCGGCCGTTTCTCGCGCAACAAATCCGCCGCAGCGCATAAGCTGATGACCGTAAACAGCAGCGAATTGACCACAAACATCCCCAGCAACTGAAATTGAAACAGCAAGAACCAGGCGTTGGCGGCCAGGGCAATCACCAGACAGCCGGCCTCCAGCGCCAAACGGGGTTTGAGCTGTTGCAACCGGCGCATGGCCCGCGCCGACATCAACACGCTAACGACAAAACAGATGGCCGCCACAAAAACAAAATACGGATTGGCTGAAGATGTACCCGCGGAAGCCGAGAAGGCCCCAATGCCGGCAATCAACATAGCCAAAGCCATTTCGACAATGCCATTGTCTTTAACAATGAAATTGCTCGCGGTGAACAGGAGCAAAACCCCGGACATAACCAACATGACAACGGTCAGAGCGAGCAACAAGCTGCTGATATCAAACATCTGGATTCATCATGTTCATTCTGTCGGTATCAGGCCTGTGCCTCGATATTCAAGGTGCAAACCATATCCATTTCCACCGACAATCAAAATACAAAACCCCATCTTCCGCCGATTATTTGAGCCTTACCCGCAGCCATCAAATAGAACGTGCCTGGGTGGTTCAAAATACATCTATCTGAGGATTTATATATGAGCTAGCTTATCCGCATAAACGATAAAGGAGCACGCTGCATATGGCCTTGGAACTGCGCCCAAACTGCGAATATTGTGATCGGGACCTGCCTCCCGACGCGACGGAAGCGCGGATTTGCACCTATGAGTGCACCTATTGCGCGGACTGCGTTAACACTCACTTGCAGAATGTCTGCCCCAATTGTGGTGGCGGTTTCACGCCGCGACCGATCCGGCCCGCCACCGAATGGCGCACCGGCCTATCGCTCGCCAAAAGGCCCCCTTCCGAGCAACGGCGATCGATGTCCTATCCGCTTGAGGAATACAAAATTTTCCGGGACCGTATTAAAGATATTTTGCCGGAAAACCGCTGACGACTGTGGGGCTATCACTGCCCCAGTTTGAAGGCTTCCGCCAGCAGTTCATAGGAGCGGCGACGCACCGTCTGGTCATAGGTCCAGGTCAGAACAACAATTTCATCAATCCCGTAAATTTCCGCCAGGGCATGCAACCGCTTGCTCACCTCTTCGGCATCGCCAATCACCGCGTCGTCGGTGAGGCGGGCGAAATGCGCCTGCTGGGCTGAGGTATACGAAAAAGCCAGGGCTTCCTCCGGCGGAATGAGCGCTGAAAGATGGCCGTATTCGCGCATGACCTTATTGTGAGCGCGTGACGCAAAATGATGGCGGGCTAGATCGTCACTGTCCGCCGCCAGAGCCCAGACGCAAACCGAGGCGATGGGTTTTGGAAACTGCGGGCTGGGCTTGTAGGTGCTGCGGTAAATATCGAGCGCCCGCTCAACACCCCGGCCATCCGTAATAAAATGGGCAAAGCTGTAGGGCATGCCCAAATGCGCTGCCAGTTGCGCACCGTAGTCAGAGGTCCCAAGCATCCAGGGCTCGGGGCTGGTCTCGCCTTGTGGAAAGGCCTGGATGTTTGCAAACGGATGGCCGTCCGGTAAAGCCCCGCCCGTGACCCAGGCCATGAGATCGCGTACAGCAGACGGGAACTGCTCGGCCGCCGCACCGGCGTTGGGATTGAGCGCATAGGCGGTCTTGCCATCGGAGCCCGGCGCCCGGCCAAGACCCAGATCGATGCGCCCCGGTGCAATCGCATCCAGCACCCGGAACTGTTCGGCCACCTTCAAAGGCGAATAATGCGGCAGCATAACACCGGCGCTGCCAATGCGGATGCGAGCCGTGGTCGCGGCAATGGCGGCCATCAGGATTTCCGGCGCCGAGCCGACAATGGTCGGATGATTGTGATGCTCGGAGACCCAAAAACGGGAATAACCCAAATCCTCGCAGGTTTTGGCGAAATTCAGGGTATCGCGGATCGACTGGCTTTGCGGATGACCCATCAGGGCGGCGGACTGGTCGAGAACGGACAGCTTAATCATTCTTTGTATCTATCAAATCTGGTTTAGGTGTTTTATAGTGCCTACATTGGGGGTAGAGCAGTTGTTTTACCAACAATAAAGGCTTTGCGTCTACGCATCCAGCGGATGAAAATCCGGAAAGTCTGCATAAACCCAACGCATACAAGGCCTCGCGAGTTGTTTCTCGCATTTTCTGATTGGATGATCCGAGCAGTCTTGCTATCAAGACGCTCTTTTGCCCACGATACAGAGTTAACGCATGAATGAGCTGAGTGAACCCATGGACAAGAACACAACGACGACCCAACAAATTCGGAACGGCCTGCCAGAAGCCCAGGGGATGTATGACCCGGCGCTGGAGCATGACGCCTGTGGCTTTGGTTTTATCGCCAACATCCACAACAAACCGAGCCACGCCATCGTCGAGCACGCCCTGCTGATTGTTCAGAACATGGATCACCGCGGTGCCATCGGCGCCGACCCGCTGGCCGGCGACGGCGCGGGCCTGCTCATTCAGCAGCCGGACAAATTTCACCGCAAGGTGTTTGGCGAAAAAGGCATCGAACTGCCGGAAATCGGTGACTATGCCGTGGGCATGGTCTTTTTGCCCCAGGATGATGCCCTGCGCGCAAAATGCGTCGCCGCCATTGACCGGGTTTGCGCCGTCGAAGGCCAGCTTGTCCTCGGCTGGCGCGATGTTCCGCGTGACAACAGCGTTTTGGGTGAAACCGTCAAACCGAACGAGCCGGTGATCCGTCAGGTGTTGATCGCGCGCGGCGCTGATACAGCCGATGAGGCGGCTTTCCAGCGCAAGCTCTATGTCATTCGCAAGCAGGCGCACCATGCCATCTGGGATTTTGACCAGAAAGCCTGGCAGGACTTTTATGTGCCGTCCCTATCGTCCAGAACCATCGTCTATAAAGGCATGGTTCTGGCCCCTAATCTGGCCAAATACTATCTGGATTTCCAGGACCCGGATTTTGAATCGGCCATCGGCCTGTTCCACCAGCGGTTTTCGACCAATACCTTTCCGTCATGGCGTTTGGCCCAACCGTTCCGTTTTTTGAGCCATAACGGCGAGATCAATACCTTGCGCGGCAACATCAACTGGATGAATGCCCGCCGTCATAACATGAGTTCCAGCGTTCTGGGTGAGGACCTGGAAAAGCTGTGGCCGCTGATCGGTGATGGCTCCTCCGATTCGTCGACCTTTGACAATGCTCTCGAACTGCTGGTTATGGGCGGCTATTCGCTGTCTCACGCGATGATGCTGATGATTCCGGAAGCCTGGGCCGACAACCCGCTTATGGATGCCGACCGCAAGGCTTTCTATGAATATCACTCCGCCGTCATGGAACCCTGGGACGGCCCCGCCGCCATGGCGTTCACCGATGGCAAACAGATTGCCGCGACGCTGGACCGCAACGGCCTGCGCCCGGCCCGCTATATCGAAACTGATGACGGCATGGTGATTATGGCGTCCGAAGTCGGCGTATTGCCGATTCCGGAAAGCAAGATCATCAAGAAATGGCGGCTGCAGCCTGGCAAAATGCTGCTGGTCGATCTGGAACAGCACCGCATCATTTCCGACGAAGAACTGAAATCCGAGTTGGCGACGGCCCGGCCTTATCAGGAATGGCTGGATACCAACCAGATTATTCTCGACGAACTGCCTGAAGAAGTCGGACCGATGACACCCGACCCGGCGACACTTCTCAAACACCAGCAAGCCTTCGGTTATACCCAGGAAGACATCAAATCCTTCCTCAAGCCCATGGTCATGGATGGTCAGGATCCCATCGGCTCCATGGGCCGCGATATTCCCATCGCGCCGCTATCCGACAAATCACGCATGCTTTACGATTATTTCTTCCAGAAATTTGCGCAAGTCACCAACCCGCCCATCGACCCGATCCGCGAAGAGTTGGTGATGTCACTGGTCAGCCTGATCGGGCCGCGTCCCGATTTGCTGGATCTTGATTCCGGCGGCACGGAAAAACGCCTGGAAATTCATCAGCCGATTTTGAACAACGCCGATCTCGAGAAAATCCGGCGCATTGAAAACCATGTCGACGGCTCATTCCGGACCTGCACCCTGGATATCTGCTATCAGGTCACCGATAACGACGGCCAGGCAATGGCCGCCGCCATTGAAGAACTTTGCGAACAGGCCGAGCAGATGGTTGCCGAAAAGGGCTTCAACATCCTGATCCTGTCAGATCGCGGCATGAACCGTGATGTCGCCGCCATTCCGGCCCTGTTGGCCACCGGCGCCGTGCATTTCCATTTGATCCGCAAGGGCCTGCGGACTGAGGTCGGGCTGGTAATCGAAACCGGTGAAGCCCGCCGGGTCCATGATTTCTGTCTGTTGGCGGGATACGGCGCGGAAGCCATCAACCCCTATCTGGCGTTTGATGTTCTCTCGAATATCGCCCGTGAACTGGATGACGTTTCCGAATACGAAGCCCACAAGCGCTATATTAAGGCGATTGGCAAAGGCATCCTCAAGGTCATGTCGAAAATGGGGATTTCCACTTACCAGTCCTATTGCGGCGCGCAGGTGTTTGACGCGGTCGGCTTGTCGAGCGACTTCATCAATACCTATTTCACCGGCACCTCCACCAAGATGGAAGGCGTTGGCCTGTCAGAAATTGCCCGCGAGACCGAATACCGCCATACCATCGCCTTTGGCGATGCCCCCATCTATCGCCAGAACCTCGATGTGGGTGGTGATCTGGCCTATCGAATCCGCGGCGAAGAACACGTCTGGACACCGGAAACCATCGGCACGCTTCAGCATGCCGTGCGTTCCGGCAATTATCAGATGTTCAAGAAGTTCACCCAGAAGGTCAACGATCAGTCGGTGAAGCTGAAGAACATCCGCGGTCTGTTCGATTTGAAACCGGTCGGTGCGCCCGTGCCGCTGGATGACGTTGAACCGGCATCGGAAATCGTCAAGCGCTTCGCCACCGGCGCCATGTCTTTCGGCTCCATTTCCTGGGAAGCCCATACCACATTGGCCATCGCCATGAACCGCCTTGGCGGTAAGTCAAACACTGGTGAAGGCGGCGAGGAAGCGGCGCGCTACAAGCCCATGGCGAATGGTGATTCCATGCGCTCGGCGATCAAGCAGGTTGCGTCGGGCCGGTTTGGTGTGACCACCGAATATCTGACCAATGCCGACGACATCCAGATCAAGATGGCGCAAGGCGCGAAACCCGGTGAAGGTGGGCAGTTGCCCGGCCACAAGGTCGATCAGCGGATCGCCAATGTGCGTCATTCGACACCCGGCGTCGGCCTGATTTCACCGCCGCCGCACCACGATATCTATTCCATTGAGGATTTGTCACAGCTCATCCACGATCTGAAGAACGTCAACCCGCGCGCCCGCATCTCGGTCAAACTGGTTTCGGAAGTCGGCGTCGGCACCATTGCCGCTGGCGTGAGCAAAGCGCATGCCGATCATGTGACCATTTCCGGTCATGACGGCGGCACCGGCGCCAGCCCGATTACCTCGCTGCTCAATGCCGGCAGCCCCTGGGAACTGGGCCTTGCGGAAACCCAGCAAACACTGGTTCTCAATGAACTGCGCGGCCGCATCGCCGTGCAGGTCGATGGCGGCCTACGTACAGGGCGCGACATCGTAATTGGCGCGCTTCTCGGCGCCGACGAGTTTGGCTTCGCCACAGCGGCGCTCATTTCCGAAGGCTGTATCATGATGCGCAAATGCCATCTGAACACCTGCCCGGTCGGCGTTGCCACGCAAGACGAGGAACTGCGCAAGCGCTTCCCCGGCGAACCGGAACATGTAGTCAACTTCTTCACCTTCCTGGCTGAAGAGGTCCGCGAGATCATGGCCGAGATGGGTTTCCGGACGGTCAACGAGATGATCGGCCGCGCCGATGCCCTGAACATGAAACCGGCCATTGAGCACTGGAAAGCCCACAACATCGACCTCAGCAACATTTTCCACATGCCCAAGGTGCCTGACAGCGTCGCCCGCTTCAACAGCGAGACCCAGGATCACGGACTCGATACGGCGCTCGATCATGAGCTGATCGCACAAGCCCGACCGGCCATTGATGACGGCAAGAAAGTCGCCTTCGATGCAACCATCAACAACATCAACCGCACGGTTGGTGCCATGCTTTCGGGTGAGATTGCGAAAATCCACGGCCACGCCGGGCTGCCCGATGACAGCATCCACATCAAGTTCACAGGCAATGCCGGGCAGAGCTTTGGCGGCTGGCTGGCGAAAGGTGTGACCCTTGAGCTTGCCGGAGATGCCAATGACTATGTGGGCAAAGGCCTGTCGGGCGGGCGGGTGATCGTTTACCCGAGCCCGGATAGCCCGCTGGTATCACACGACAACATCATCGTCGGCAATACCGTGATGTATGGGGCCATTGCCGGGGAATGTTTCTTCCGGGGCGTCGCTGGTGAACGGTTCGCGGTACGCAACTCAGGCGCCAGCACCGTCGTTGAAGGCTGTGGTGACCATGGCTGCGAATATATGACCGGCGGCGTTGTCACCGTGCTTGGAAAAACCGGTCGCAACTTTGCGGCGGGCATGTCGGGCGGTATCGCCTACGTATTTGATGAAGACGAGACCTTCAGCTCTCACTGCAACATGAGCATGGTCGAAATTGAAGAGATTGATGGCGAAGAACCTTTCACCAAAGATGCCGCCATCCTCGCCAAGGATTTGCTGCGTTATGATGCGCAACGTCTGCGCAGCATGATTGAAGATCATCTGCGCCATACGGGCAGCGAACAGGCGAAACGGATTCTCGATAATTGGGGAAGCTGTTTGCCGAAATTTGTAAAAGTCATGCCGACCGAATATCGCCGGGCGCTGTTGGACATGCAGGCGGCGGCGGAAGCCGATTCCCCCGCTCTGATCAGCGCTGCGGCAGGAGAATAAAGAATGGGTAAGCCTACAGGATTTATGGAATTTGAGCGCCACGACCGCAGCTACACGGATGTGGCCGACCGTATTAAAAACTACAAGGAATTTTTTGTTCCGCTGAGCGATGATGAGCTTTCCGAACAGGGTGCGCGCTGCATGGATTGCGGCATCCCCTTTTGTCACAACGGCTGTCCGGTCAACAACATTATTCCCGAATGGAACGATCTGGTATTTCAGCAAAACTGGCAGGAAGCCCTGCAGGTGCTGCACAGTACCAACAATTTTCCGGAATTTACCGGGCGCATTTGCCCGGCGCCCTGCGAAGCGGCCTGTACGCTCAACCTGACCGATGCGCCGGTGACCATCAAAAGCATCGAATGCGCCATCGTCGATAAGGGCTGGGAAGAAGGCTGGATTCGGCCGGAAATTCCTGCCCATCGCACGGATAAAACCGTTGCCGTCGTCGGCTCCGGCCCGGCCGGTCTCGCCTGCGCCCAGCAATTGGCGCGGGTTGGTCACAAGGTCGTGGTGTTTGAGAAAAATGCCCGTATCGGGGGCCTGCTGCGTATTGGCATTCCCGATTTCAAGATGGAAAAAAGCCATATCGACAAACGCATGGCGCAAATGCAGGCGGAAGGTGTTGAGTTTCGCCCCAACAGCCATGTTGGCGACAATATCTCTGCCGCCGACCTGTTGAACGATTTTGATGCCGTTGCATTGACCGGCGGTTCCGAGCAGCCCCGCGACCTGCCGGTGCCCGGTCGTGAACTGGACGGAGTCCATTTCGCCATGGAATTCCTGTCGCAACAGAATGACCGGAATGCCGGTGTTGATGTACCCGAAGAGATCGCCATCAGCGCCAAGGGCAAACATGTTGTTGTCATCGGTGGCGGCGACACCGGGTCCGATTGTGTTGGCACATCGCGCCGCCAGGGGGCCGCTTCCATCACCCAGCTTGAAGTGATGCCGCAACCGCCGGAACATGAAAACAAGGCTTTAACTTGGCCCGATTGGCCCATGAAGCTGCGCACGTCGAGCTCCCACCTGGAAGGTTGCGAGCGGCAGTTTGCTGTGACCACCAATTCCTTTGGTGGTGAAGACGGCCAGGTGAAAGCTCTGCACGGTGCCGAAGTGGAATGGAAAAAATCGGATGATGGCCGCATGCAGATGGTGGCGGTCGAAGGTTCCGAGTTTGAACTAAAGGCCGATCTGGTGCTACTCGCCATGGGTTTTGTCCATCCGGTCGCCGAAGGTCTGTTGAAGACCCTGGAAGTCGATCTGGACGGGCGTGGTAACGTCGCGGCGACGGAAGAAGACTACCGGTCTTCGGTAAACAAGGTGTTTGCCGCCGGCGATATGCGCCGGGGACAGTCGCTGGTCGTCTGGGCCATTCGCGAAGGCCGCCAGTGTGCGCGCGCCATCGATGAATTCCTGATGGGGTCCAGCGACCTGCCGCGTTAACACCTGCACGCCTGGTGCCGTTCACCTGTGTGAGCGTCTCCTGATGGTTCAGCCAATCGCCATCAACGTTGCATCGAAGCGATCCAATAGGGCATCGCAAACCGCTTCGTCATGAGCCAGTGACAGATAGAGCTTGGTGCCCATGGGATTGAGAAAGACGCCGCGCTCGAAAAGCCCGAGCATCAAGGCCCGGCCTTTTTTGCTGTCACCCTTTTTGGTCGAGCGATAGTTGAACACCGGTTCCGGTGAGAACACCACTTGCGCCAAAGGCCCGTCACCGATGACCTGAGCCTTGATCTGGCGCGCTTCAAGAACCCGCGCCAACCCGGTGCGCAGATATTTTCCAAGGCCGTGCAGATGTTCATAGGTGCCCGGTTGTCGGAACACGGCGAGGGCCGCATTGGCAGCAGCCGTTGAAATGGGATTGCCTCCCAAAGTCGAGGCCATCCAGACATAGTCCTCACCACCGATGCGGTTTTCATTGACCCATTCCATAATATCAGTGCCTCCACCAAAGGCGCCGATGGGATAACCACCGCCCAAGGCTTTGCCATAAGCCACAAGGTCGGGGATCACACCGTAATATTCCTGAGCACCGCCATAGGCGAGACGAAAACCGGTGACCACTTCATCAAAGATCAGGAGGACCTCGGAGGCGTCGCAGGCGGCGCGCACGCCGTCCAGAAACCCGTCCAATGGCGGCGTGCAGCGTTGCAGGGGCTCCATGATGACGGCAGCCAGTTCTCCAGCGTGATCCGTGATAATCCGCTCTGTGGTTTCCAGATCGTTATAAGGTGCGACCAATAGATAGTCGCTCATGGCCGGAGTTCCGGCGCTGGTCAGTTCCGGCTCCGGGAAATCCGGCATCCGGCTCGGAAACAGGCTGGTCACCCCCACCTCATTGGCCCCGTGATAAGCCCCTTCAAATTTCAGGATTTTTGTCTTACCGGTAAAAGCCCGTGCCAGACGTTTGCAATACATGGTCGCCTCGGTCCCCGATGCGCAAAAGCGCAGGCGTTCGGCAGCCGGGCTCAGGCGCTGGATTTCTTCAGCGAGATCTAAAGCATGGCTGTTCAGATAGGCGAAGTTGGAGCCCATGGGCACCTGCTTTTGCACGGCCTCCACCACTTCCGGCCGCGCATGGCCGACCAGACAGGAGCCCCAGGCCATGGAAAAATCGAGAAACTCCTTGCCCGCAGTATCCCAAAGGCGGCAGCCCTGGGCCTTTTCCGCGACCACCAGTTGCTCAGGCGGCAAGCCGTATTCACCGTTTGAGATGCCTGCCGGAAAAACCTTGAGCGCGCGCTCAGAAACGTTGTCCATTCTAACGGGTTCCTGTTTTGCCGATACCATTGGTCTCTATCATGGCAGATCACCATTGATGCGGCGAGAGGCAATCCGTCACCCTATTGCGAAACACATCAAGCGTTTTTTTACTTATCCGGATGAACAATTTTGTGGGCATCTGCTTTTGAAACCGATACCCTCAAGCTCATAAAATCACGAATCTCAGGGAAATTTCATGGATCAGTTTGACTATATTATCGTTGGGGCCGGCTCCGCCGGATGTGTTGTTGCCAGCCGCCTAAGCGAAGACCCGAAAGTGCGCGTTCTGTTGCTTGAAGCGGGCGGTAAGGACACCAACCCGTGGATTCATATTCCCGTCGGTTATGTCAAAACCATGGTCAATCCCAACCTCAACTGGATGTTCGACACGGAACCGGAGGCCCATACCGGCAACCGCCCGATCCCGATCCCGCGCGGCAAGGTGCTGGGTGGCTCCAGCTCCATCAACGGCATGATCTATGTGCGCGGCAATGCCCGTGATTACGACGGCTGGGCGCAACTCGGTTGTACCGGCTGGTCCTATGATGACGTCCTGCCCTATTTCAAAAAATCCGAAAACCGCGAAACCGGGGGCGACGAGTACCGGGGAACGGGCGGCCTGCTCAATGTTGCCGATCTGACAGAGCGTTATGAACTTCTGGATGCCGTCATTCAGGCAGGCACCGAAATCGGCTATGCCGCCAACCCCGATTATAATGGCGCCTCGCAGGAGGGTTTCGCCTATTACCAACTGACCCAGAAGAACGGCACCCGCTTCAGCACCAAACGCGCCTTTCTCGACCCGGCCAGCGGGCGCCAAAATCTCAAAATCGAGACCCATGCCCAGTCGACGGGCCTGATCATGGACGGCAAACGCTGTGTAGGAGTCAAATATCTCTATAAGGGCCAGCCGAAAGAAGCCCGCGCCACAGGCGAGGTGATTTTGTCAGCCGGTGCCGTGCAATCGCCGCAGCTGCTGGAACTTTCCGGAATTGGTCAGGGTGAGTTGCTGAAATCCTTCGGCATTACGCCCCTGCATGAATTGAAAGGCGTCGGCGAGAATTATCAGGACCATTACGTGTCGCGCCTGCAATGGCGGATCAACCAGAACATCACGCTGAATGAAAAGACCCGCGGCCTCGGTCTGGTTCAGGAAGCCATCAAGTTCGGTTTGTTCCGCAAAGGCGCGCTGACCATGTCTGCGGGGATTCTGGCGGGATTCGTGAAATCCCGCGAAGGACTGGAAGTCCCGGATATCCAGTACCATATCGCCCACGCCAGCTTTAAGGACCCCAAAAAACGTGTGTTCGACAAGTTCCCCGGCCTGACCATCGCGCCCTGTCAGCTCCGCCCGGAAAGCCGGGGTTCCATCCATGTCGGCTCTTCGGATCCGCTGGCGGCCCCCAAAATCCGTCCGCATTTTCTGGAAAACAAACTGGATCAGGAAGTCCACGTGGCCAGCATGCGGATCGCCCGTGATTTGATGAACGCGCCATCTGCAGCCAAATATGTCGAATCCGAAACCACGCCGGGGCTGGAGACGGCGACGGATGAAGCGCTGCTCGATCATGCACTCAAAACCGGCGCGACCATGTACCATCCGGTCAGCACCTGCACCATGGGTACCGACCCGAATACCGGCGCTGTGGTTGATGCGCGCCTGCGGGTCCATGGCATACAGGGGCTTCGGGTCTGCGATGCCTCGATCATGCCACGCCTGACGTCTGGCAACACCAACGCCCCGGCCATCATGATCGGCGAAAAAGGCGCCGACATGATCCGTCAGGACGCCAAGGCCTGATTACCGCCTTTTCAGAAAGGGGCTTTTCTCTTTCTAGAATCAGGCTATATAACCTGAAGGCCGCATACGATACCTTTCTAACGAACCTGTTGGTGTGATATCAGGAACCGAAGATGACCTTTTTACGATCCATTGCCCTCACCGTTTTCTGTTTGTTAATGATGGCAGGGCCCGTCGCAGCTGAGACGGCAAAGGAGATCAGTTGGGACAATCTGATCCCCAAACTCACGCCGCTGAGAAGCCCCGTTCTCAATCTCAGCATGGATCACCAAGTCTCCATCCGGGCGCTCTACAGCATTCGCGACCTGGAAAAGAATAAGATCATATCCCGCGTTGACCCGGAGTATGAACAAGGGGTTGAAATCAAGCATGAACTCACATCCGAAGGGCTCGATGTCGAGCTGCTTTTGGAACAGTTCGCCCAGTTAATCTCAGAATTCAACGAACGCAACAAGGCAGCTGTCGAAGAACTGGATGGTCAATTGGTACGTATGCCTGGCTATGCCCTGCCGCTCGAGCATTCCGATACCGCCGTTAAAGAGATGCTTTTGGTTCCCGATATCGGGGCCTGCATTCACACACCGCCACCGCCGCCCAACCAGACCGTATACGTCAAATTGAAAGACGGCTACAAGGCAGAGTCCCTATATGAGCCGGTGTGGATTACCGGGCGGATGAAAGTCACCTCCACCAAAAGTTCCGTTGCCATGAGTGATGGCATTGCCCCTGTTGAATCGATCTATACGCTGGACGGCATCAAGGTCGAGCCCTACACGTTCTAAAACCGTCTTTCATCTGTGCGTTTGGATTTTGATTGTTCTTCAATAATGTTATGTTATAACATTCTATATCAAATCCACTTCCCCTTCCCGAAAGGCTGCACAATGGAAGCTTCAAACAATTCCCGCAATTTCATACCCTCGCTTGTCGGCGCAACCGCCCTTGTCGCCCTGCTGCAAATTCCCTTATCTTCTGGACAGGCCCAAACCCATGGCGCGCACGCCCATGGCGCCGGAGCACTCAACCTGGCGATGGATGGCAACATCATTGAAATCGGGATTGAACTGCCGGGTTCGGATACCGTCGGCTTTGAACACAAGCCATCAACCGACGAACAAAAGCGCGCGGTCACGAACGCCGTTAAAGCCCTGCAGGACGGCGGCGCCCTGTTCCAGTTTTCGCCGGATGCACAATGCACCTTCATAACGGTAGAGATCGAATCCGACCTCATCGACGAGACCGAACATGCTGAAGAATCTGTACATTCCGAACATTCCGGAGAACATGAAGAACATCACGCCGATTTCGACGTCCATTACCAGTTCCAGTGCGCACATCCAGAAAATGCCACTTATGTCGATATCGCGCTCTTCAAATCCTTTCCATCACTGATCGAAATTGAAGCCAACACCCTCACAGACAACGGCCAGGGCGCGAAAGAACTGACACCTGAAGATTCACGTCTGACCTTCTAGGCGCGCTTGAATTCGGTTAATCTCGTCTAAACAGCGCCAACAACGGAACCAACGCCCCATGATTACCCTGCGAAACGTGATTTTCCGATGGCAGCACCAGGCGCCTCCTGTCATCGACATCCCGTCTCTTGATGTGGCGCAGGGTGAGCGCCTGTTTATCGAAGGGCCAAGCGGCAGCGGGAAATCGACGCTTCTCAATCTATTGGGCGGCGTGGCGGTTCCGCAATCGGGGCACATCCAAATTGGCGAAACCAGCCTCACCGATCTCTCCGGTTCGGCGCGAGACCGCTTCCGGGCAGACCATATCGGTTTTATCTTCCAGATGTTCAATCTCATTCCCTATATGTCGGTGATCGATAACGTCACCCTGCCCTGCCGGTTTTCTCACCGTCGCGCCCGGTCTGTTTTTGAAAAAAACCAAACCCCGGAAGCCGAGGCGGAACGCCTGCTCACGCATATGGAGATCAACGTCAAAGCCTTGGGGTGCCGCAAGGCGGCCGCGTTAAGCACGGGTCAGCAACAGCGGGTCGCGGTCGCCCGCTCCCTGATCGGCGCACCGCCTCTGGTGATCGCCGATGAACCGACCTCGGCGCTGGATTCCAACGCCCGACAGTCATTTATGGATCTGTTATTTAAAGAGGTTGCCAGAGCCCAGTCCACATTGCTGTTCGTCAGCCATGACCAGCAATTGCGCAACGGTTTCGATCGTTCGGTATCCCTGTCCGACATCAACCGGAGCCACCCCTGATGCGCTTTCTCTCGCTGATCTTCTCACTTTCCCGCCAGAGCTTGTGGAACCGGCGGTTAACGGTCGGCCTGACGGTATTCGCCATCGCGGTCAGCGTCATGCTCGTTCTTGGCGTCGAGAAGGTCCGCCATGACGCCAAATCAAGCTTCGCCAACACCATATCCGGCACCGATCTGATCGTCGGGGCGCGCAGTGGCGCGGTTCAACTGCTGCTGTATTCTGTTTTCCGCATTGGCAATGCCACCAATAATATTTCCTGGAACGTCTATGAAGAGCTGGCCGCCCGCAAGGAGGTGAAATGGGCCATCCCGATCTCATTGGGTGATTCCCATAAAGGGTTTCGGGTCATGGGGACAACGGCAGACTATTTCCGTCATTACCAATATGCGCAAAGCCGCCCTCTGGCGTTTCAGTCGGGCGCGCCCTTTGCCGATATCTTTGACGCCGTCCTTGGTGCAGATGTGGCAAAAACCCTGGGCTACAAACTGGGAGACCCGATCATCGTTGCCCATGGTATCGGCAAGGCCGGTTTCAAAAAGCATGACGACAAACCCTTTAAAGTCACTGGAATCCTCAAGAAAACCGGAACTCCCGTTGACCGGACCGTCCACGTCAGCCTGAAAGCCATTGAGGCTATCCATGTTGACTGGCAAAGCGGGTCGCGCCTCCCCGGCATGTCCATTTCCAAGGATCAGGTCCGGCAAATGGACCTCAAACCCGCCGCCATTACGGCCATTTTGCTGCGCCTGAACTCGCGCCTGTCCATCTTCGGTATGCAACGCCAGATCAATACCTATGCAGACGAGCCTTTGCTCGCCGTCCTCCCCGGCGTCGCCCTGCAGGAGCTTTGGGGCCTGATGGGGACGGCGGAAGCGGCCCTGGGCGCAATCTCCCTACTGGTCGTCGCTTCTGGCCTGTTGGGAATGGTCACCATGCTGCTGTCCAGTCTCAACGAACGACGGCGCGAAATGGCCGTGCTGCGGGCGATCGGTGCAAGGCCTGCGCATATCCTGGCGCTTTTTTGCGCCGAATCCCTGCTCATTACCGCGCTTGGGGCGGTTTTCGGACTCGCCTTCCTTTACGGCGGGTTGATCATTGTCCAGCCGATCCTGGATACCCAGTTCGGACTGTTTCTGCCCATTCATCCCCCGTCGGCGGGCGATTGTGTGCTTCTTGCGCTGATTGTCCTTGCGGGATTTCTCGCCGGCCTCATTCCAGCCTTTCGCGCCTATCGCTATTCTCTGGCTGACGGCATGGTGATCCGCACATAGACAAATATGCTGCACGCAATGCTGCAGTATTTAGTGCAGCAAAATGAGGTTTTTCAATCCGTTAGATTAAATATCCGGCGCCGTGATACCGCCTTGACGGCAGGCCGCAACCAGTGTGTTGCGCAGCAAACAGGCGATGGTCATAGGTCCGACACCGCCTGGCACCGGAGTGATGGCACCCGCCACCTGTGCCGCGCTGTCAAAATCCACATCGCCAACCAGGCGGGTTTTGCCTTCGCCGCGTTCCGGTGCGTCAATGCGGTTGATTCCCACATCGATGACCACAGCGCCCGGCTTGATCCAGTCGCCCTGCACCATCTCAGGCCGCCCAACAGCGGCGACCAGAATATCGACCTCGCGGCAACGATCCGGCAGATCGACGGTGCGCGAATGGGCAATGGATACTGTGCAGCTTTCATTGAGCAGTAAAGCCGCCATAGGTTTGCCGACAATGTTAGAGCGCCCGAGGATCAGGGCCCGCTTGCCGGTGAGATCTCCCAGATAATCTTTCAGCAAGAGCAGGCAGCCATAAGGCGTACAGGGAACCAAGGACTCGGCGCCCGTCCACAGCCGTCCCACATTGATCAGATGAAAGCCGTCCACATCCTTGCCCGGATTGATAGCACTCAGCACCTTGTCTTCGGAAATATGGTCCGGCAGAGGCAGCTGCACCAGAATGCCATGCACCTTGGGATCATTATTCAGGTTTTCGATGAGCGCCAGCAGATCGGCCTCCGGTGTTGTCGCATCCAGCTTGTGCTCGAAAGAGGCCATGCCGGCCTCTTTTGTCTGTTCGCCCTTGTTGCGCACATAAACCTGGCTGGCCGGGTCTTCACCGACCAAGACAACCGCCAGACCGGGCGTTAACCCATGGTCCTGTTTGAGCTTGGCAATTTCCGTTGCCACTTGTGTGCGCAATCCCGAAGCGAAGGCCTTGCCATCAATTCTGTGTGCTTTTGTCATTGTACAAATCCCCTGTCTCAACAGTTTCAAGTCAAGGTTTCGGCCCATTCCTGCAGGCTTTTCGAAACCGCATGGCCATCGCCCTCAATCTGCAGGGTCTTGAGCCGGTCTTTTGCCCCATGAACCAGCTTGATCCGCGTTTTCGGGACTTCCCACTGTTTGGCAAGATATGTGATGAGCGCCTTGTTCGCCTTGCTGTTTTCCGGTACTGCACTCACGGCAACCCGCAAAAGGCCATTGCCCTGCTCATCAACAGACACACCATCAATCCGGTCTTGTCGGGCGTTCGGGGTGAGGCGGATACGCACCCGCACCCCTGATCCGACAATAGAAAACGGGGATGGCGATCTAGGCAACTTGGAAATAAATGTTCTGAATGACGCCTTTCGCAAAAATCAGACCCAAAATGAGGATCATTGGTGACAAATCGAGCCCGCCCAGATTGGGCAAAACCCCGCGAATGCGGCGCAAGGCTGGTTCCGTCGCCCGTTGCGTAAAATCGAGGACCATATAAACAAACCTGTTTTGTGTGTTGATGACATTAAAAGCGACCAGCCAACTGAGGATCACGCCAATAATGATGATCCACATATAGAGATCGAGAGCAATGAGAAGAACTTGCAGCAGGGGGCCTAACACAACACTCATTTTATTATACCGTTCCGGTTAAGATTTAAGCCTTTAACCTAATCTCCGGACCTCGGTGGCGCAAGACTTCGGCATTCCTAATTGTCCAGCAGCATGCCTAGCAAACAGAACCTAAGAGGGTTCTGTCAGAAACCCGGTAATAACCGAATGTACTTCATTGATCTTGTTTTCCCCAATCATAAAGTGCGCGCCATTACCGACGACGGTATAGCGTTTGACATCTGAACTGAGGCTTTCGAACAATCGGGAGGCATCGTCATGGGTTGACGTTGGATCTGCGGAGCCCCGCACAAGCAATGTCGGGATCGTAATCGCCCTGCTGTCATAGAGCGGTTTCCCTTCAAAAACGTCATGTAAATCCATGATCGTCCCGTTGGGAACCCGAAAGTGCACCAGATCATCGTCAGCCGCGCTTTCATCTTCAATGCAACTTTGCACCAATGCCTCGAGAACACCCGTTGGACGCCATGATGTTTTGTCCTGAACCGGAATTTCGGCATCCCAACGTAGTCTCAATTCGTTGGCGGAAACCCACCGATATGCACCAATAGGGTTCTCTTCAACGCTTGAGCCTTCCGCCTTTTCGGGCGCCCTTAACCAGACAGGCCGCTTATCCGGCTCAGCATAGAGCGGTGCATATAGCACCAGCTTACGCACGCTTGCCGCCGGGTTTTCCGCAATCAGTTTGCCGCAGATGATCGACCCCCAGGACCCCCCCAACAAGTCAACCTGAGGTACCCTTGTTTGGGATTTAATGAACGCAATGACATCCATGACATCCTGGCAGACATCCTCGGCACGTGCATAGGGCGGATTCTCTGTTGCCGGCCTCTTGAAACTTTCCGGTCGGCTTGAGCGGCCATAACCGCGCAGGTCAACTGCGAACACATGAAAACCGTCTGCGGCCAATCGATCCATCCACGACCATCCCGCCAAGGGATTATCCCATAGGACGCTTGGGATTGTCGCCCCGTGGACGAGCAAAAGCGGCACGCCTTCATTCTTAGCGGACCTTCTCTCCCTGACATGCAAGAGGACCCGTGCATCCACAGACGACGGCACCCGGTATTCCATGGAATGAATAACTGGAGTCTCTGGAGATTTAGAAATTGTGTTTTTTTCGCTTTTCATAACAGGGAGGGAAGCGTGGTGATAAGACTTGGGAACATGGAAAATAGAGCCAACCCGATCAGGAAAATCGCAACAACCGGCCAGGCGCTCCGGTAGATTTCATTTAACGACACGCCGTCTGCCGCTCCTTTCAGGGCAAATATAGTGTAGCCGAACGGTGGCGTTATGCTGCCGATGGTTAGATTTATGAGAAACAGCGTCCAAAACCACATAGGATCGAACCCATAGGTGCGGATGATCGGTTCATAGAGAGGAATTGCCAGTAGCAAAAAGGCGAACTGATCTATGAACATGCAAAGGATAAGGGGAACCAGCATCAACACAACAAACATCATCCAACCATCAATGCTCAAATTGCCGACGAAATCGATTAATCCCGCTGTTGCGCCTAAAAAGGACAAAAGTTGCCCAAAAAGCTTCGAACTGGCGACAATCAGCATGATCATGGCGCTGATACTGACCGCAGACTTCAGAGCCCCCCAAATCATTTTAAGCGAAAACCGCTTATAGATCACCGCCGTGACAACCGCCCCCAACACCCCGGAAGCGGCCGCTTCGGAGGGCGTCGCAACGCCAAGAAGGATCATCCCCATCACGAAAAAAATTACGATCCCAAACGGCAGTGTGCTCGCAACGGCAACCCATTTTTGCTTTTGGCTATAAGTCGGAACATCTTCGGTGGAAGGCGCGATAGAAGGGTTAAGGTATAAGCGAATCAGAAGATACACACCCATCATTAAAGACAGAATAACGCCCGGAATAAGCCCTGCAACCAATAGCCCGGCGATAGATACATTATTAACAAGCGACCCGATGACAATCACCAGCAAGCTGGGTGGAATAATTGGAGCAAGCGAAGCCCCACCAAGGATCGTAAAATTGGCAACGCTTGTATCGTAACCCTGCCTGCGCATCTGCGGTAAAATGGAACGACCCAACATCGCCGCAACGGCAACGGCCGAACCGGAGAGCGCACCGAAAACCGTCGAGAGAGCAACGATCAGAAAATACAAACGGCCTCTCAATTTGCCAATTAGCTTATCGAGCGCCGCCGAAAGAACCTCGACGGATCCGGACCGGAACAGAATTTCTCCCATCAGGATGAAAAGCGGAATCGTCACAAAGGTTTCCGACGTCGCTGTTTCATAAATGCTGTTGGAGAACAGGCCAATTCCGCGTGGGCCGATCACAATCAAAACCCCTCCCAGATTGGCAACGAGAAATGCAACAAAAACCGGCAGCCCAGATGCCATCATGGCGAACAGGAAAACCAGCGCTAAAATTAAAGCCCAGTACCATTCCATTCTAGATTTGTGTCCTGTCGTGTCCGCGGCGCTGTTGATCCATAACTTGCGAAAAATACTGAAGACTGATCAGCAAAAACCCCAGAGGGATAACGGCAGATATCCACCACTTCGGCACGGCGACTGTCCCCAGGGTCAATATGCCTGCATTAAAAAGCCGGATACATTCAATAGCCGTCACCCAACATACACCGCCCGCCACCAGTGCCGCGATGAGAACAAGCAGTGTTTCAATGCGTGTTCTGTGCTTTTCTTTGCACATCTCAACGGCAATTGTGATGGCAACATGGCTGTTATTTTTGGCGACTTCCGGGGCCGCCAGAAAAATCGTCCCACACAATAAGTAAGTAACGGTATCCCGGGTCCAGACGGTCGGTGACAGAAAGAAATACCGGAGCACTATTTCCATGCAATACAACACAGCAATAACCGCAAGTGTCGCTGCGCTCATATAGAACGCAACCCTGGTAACCCAATCCAGGAATCGGACAGCCTGTCTTGCCATGGATAGGGGCCGGCGGTTGCCGACCCCGCTTTTTTCTGTTGGCATTCCAGTTGTTACCTAGTCATCCCATGCTTTTTTGCGAGTTCTCTCAGGTTACGCGCATCATCGCCAGAGACTTCTGTTGCGACTTCCCACACGCCTTCCGCCCAAAGTCTTTCAAACTCGGCCGATTCTGCATCCGAGAAACTTGTTAGCGTCATACCATTCTTCAACAAGGTATCATATTCAGCCACTTGAAGTTTGTCGAAGTGTGACAGGGAATCCAGTTCAAGCTGCTTGCCCGCTTCGAGCAAAGTGGTTTGTGATTTTTGGTCAAGCGCCTTCCACGACTCAAGGTTCATAAAGATCATCACGCCCACCTGACCAAACGACGGGTTGGCCATATATTTGATGATTTCATACCATTTCAAGTCTGCAGCCCCCGTTAGTCCCCATGCTGCGCCATCAACGGTACCGCGTTGTAAAGCGGTATAGACATCGCTGACCGGCATATTCAGGGGAGATCCACCCAGGGCCTTAATCATGGGGTGATAAGATACCGTTCCACGAATGATCCGGCCTTTAAGTCCCTTTTCCCCCGTGACAGGTTCCCGCAGATAATACCGAAACCCTTTCGTACCGGTTGACGGCGTTGACAGGAGTTTCATGCCAAGCTTTTGATAATGCTGATCGATATAATCAAACACGCCAATCTCACGGCGTTTAACAGGATCAACATCAATAGCATCGATAGACAGGCCGACAGCCGTTGTCCCGGAGTGATACGCCGGGTGGGTGAAAAGCAGATCAAAAACACCTGCCTGCACAGGTTGCAGCTGCTCAAACGTCGGCACCGTATCGGGGCCGTTAAAAGCGATGGTTAAATCGCCCTTTGATTTCTCTTTCACCAAATCGATGAATTTCGGGCCAATCTCGCGATACCAAGCGAAATTTGGAGAGAACCCTGACAACATCCGCAGTTCTTTAGCGGCGGCACTTGAAGAAAAAAAACCTGACATAAAGCCGAGAGCAACCGCAAATGCCATTAACCCTCGCAACAAATATTGTGTGCTGAAAACCATTGTGTAACCTCCATGAGTATTTTGTTTCGTTTTTTACTCTGCCTCAGCTATATTGTCCCATTAGGGACTATGTCAAGTCCCATATGGGACAATTGATAAATCGGAAGAATGCTGTATTGAAATGCCGTGCTCACGCCGCAACGATACCCATATGAATATGGAGCCTGCTTATGAATGAATTTCTGCCAAGACAGATATCGCCTGGAACCGTTTCCAATCTTGAAGAAAACACCATTGGCGCGATTTGGCAGATTTGTTTTGTCGCCAACAATTTTGTTTTCCCGATCAACGCTTTTTTCGACAAAAATTATGGCCTTTCGCGCATGGAGTTTGTTGTGCTCTATGTCCTCTCTCACAGAGACAATCTTATGGCCTGGGAAATTTGTCGTATGACGGGCTTACCCAAGAATAATATCAGTCGCGGTATCAAAAAACTGGAACAGAAAAAATTGATCGCACGATCTTCCGATCCGCAAGATGCGCGGCGGTTTCTACTGAAATTCACCCCTCAAGGCCGTCAGCTGTTTGATGAATTGATTGTCTTTTATTCCGAGCGCGCGACCGAAATTCTCACCTTACTTGATGAAAAAGATCAGGCAGATCTCAGCCGCATTACAATAAAACTCTCAAATGCCCTTTTCTCGCATAAAGAGTTCAGCGAATTCCCTGTACGCTAGCCTTACCATCTATAAATTTCTCAAGCGTTTCCGTTTCCATATGCCGGTATTTCGGGATTTGCGCGCGAATCAGTGCGAGTCGCTCGTCGAAGGGCGGC
This sequence comes from Rhodospirillales bacterium, assembly GCA_048262255.1. GTDB lineage: Bacteria > Pseudomonadota > Alphaproteobacteria > Rhodospirillales > Casp-alpha2 > JABMNT01. The sequence goes on from JBLXFH010000001.1 coordinate 426,339, forward strand.
GGTTGGCCCGTATCCAGTAGAGGTTCCGCGAGCGGTGCAAAGGCCGGGTTCTGGAATTCGAGGGATAAACTGATGCGCGGCGTTTGGGCTTTACCGGTGACGTGGGCACTCCAGTGATAGACATCCTGGGCCCAGCCGAGTACCGCTCCGGCTCTGGCCGGCAACAATACGCCGTCCTGCGCAGGAATCTGTTCCGGCTCTGTGATTGGTGGATCATATGCGCGTTCCGCTGATTTTGGCAAAACCACCATACAGCCGTTGTCGGCTGTTGCGTCTGAGAGTGGCACCCACAGCGACAGGCTCATCAGGGTCGCTCCGGCATCCAGGCTGACAAAACGCGTCTCGGCGCTGCAATCGCGATGCGCCGACCAGCCGGATGCCCCTTGCGTTGTCGGGATATGCCAGGCCCAGAAATTCGGCAACAAGGCAAATTGGTCCCCCAAAAAATGGGCGATCAACGGGCGAAGGCGATCAAACAGGGCCCACGGCTGATCATACATATAAATAAAAACCGGCGGCAGACCGGCATCGACAAGCGCTGTAACGGCATTTCGGACCGCAGCTATTTCCGTTGCCTCAAAAGCAGGCGGCAACTGAAAATAGCCCTCAGCCGCCATAAAAGCGGCGGCCTGGGCAATCACATCTGCGCCAATCTCAACACAGGGGGCCGGAGGCTTTCGGTTATTGAGGCTGAGTTCCGGGGCCAATTGCGCCCAAAACGAAACCTGTTCAAAATCAGCCATCCGGCTCCCTTTATGTGCAACAACTTCTGCCTAAACCTTATTTGCGGCATACGTAATAATTGTTTTGAAAGTCATGCTCAAGTTCATGCGTTTCAACCTGTCTAAATCCTGCATCGCCAAACATCTGCACCGCCAGTTCCTGGCCCCACATGGCGCCCAGACCGGACCCGCCCTGGGCCAAGGATACGGTCATGCAGTGCATACAGGAAATTGTATATAACAAAGGCCCGATGGGATGATCCAGATTTCCATGCACATGGCTGTGGCCCTTGATGTCCTGGGCCAGATACACGCCATCTTCGACAAGAGCGGTATGGATACCAGCCAATACAGCCGCCGGGTCAGCCTGATCATGGACCGCATCAAAGGTGGTGATCAGGTCAAACTGATCGGGCGTGGCCTCCTGATCAAAGGTCGTCAGATCGCGGGCTTCGAAAACGACGTTCGACAATCCTTTTTGTTGCGCTTGCTGGCGGGCATACGTAACGGCCTGTTCCGACAGGTCATAACCGGTGAACCGGCTATTGGGATACGTTTCAGCCATCAGCATTAGGGCCCGGCCCCGGCCGCAGCCGACATCGAGGACGCGAATGCCGTCGGCCAGACGCTCTGTTATGCCGCCCATCAGCGGCAGAATATGGTCGAGAAGCGCCGGCAATACGGTTTGACCGCTGTCTTCCGCCATCACCTCGTGAAAGCGCGTATATTTTTCGTAAGCAACGCCACCGCCGTTTTTAAAACAGGCGATAATATCGGCTTCAACGCCGCCCAGCAGGGGGATGTACTGGGCGTAAACCGCCAGATTTTCAGGTGCCGCGGCGCGTGTCAGATAACCGGCATGTTCCACGGGCAGCCGGAACGTCTCGGATACCGGGTCATGCTCGACAACTCCGGAAACCGTCATGGCGCCCAGCCATTCCCGCACATAGCGGGCATTAAGCGCCGACTTTTCAGCAATCTCGTCAACGGTTCCAGCCGGCATTTCCGCCATGGCATCAAACAATCCGGTTTGATGACCGATCGATGCCATCAAACACATAGAAGCCGCATTCAAACTCTCGACAAAGCGCTCTTCAAACGCCGCCGCTTTTTTCTGATCAATTCTTTGTATAACAGACATTGTAATTCCTTTGCTTAAACTATACCAACTAGTTGGTTTAAAACACCATATGACCGTCCCTTGTCAAGATGGTTTTTTAAGTTATGAAATTTCAACTATTCAACAAAATCAATAAGTTAAATAAAATTCATCTCATTAATTTGCCGCAAGCAGGCTTTTGATTGAACAAGACTGATCAGTTTGTTACGATTCCAATAGATAAATAGAGGCTCTTCATATGCCACGCGACGGGACACCAACAAAGCTTGCCATCATGGATGCAGCGGAAGCCCTGATCCTTGATCAGGGTTATGCCGGCTCATCCATAGACCGCATTATCGCCAAGGCCGGAATCACCAAAGGCGCCTTCTTTTATCATTTCAAGAGCAAACCGGACCTCGCCCTGGCCCTCGTCGAGCGATTTGCCGAATACGATTTACATCATCTGGAAACGAAAATGGCGCGCGCAGAAACTCTGAGCCGCGACCCCCTGCAGCAGATATTGATTTTTATTGGCTTGTTTCGCGAAGAAATGGGTGAACTGACAGGACCATATCCAGGCTGCCTGTTTGCTTCCTATCTTCAGGAAGCTGGATTGTTTGATGAAAAGACACTCGGTGTCATCCGTGCCTCTCTGATGATCTGGCGCAAACAGCTGGCCATAAAATTCAATGCTGTCGCAGTTCTGCATCCTCCCCGGTTGCCGGTTGATATGGACGATCTGGCGGATGCCCTCTGGGTCACCTTTGAAGGGGCTTTTCTGCTAGCCAAAACAGTGGATGATGCACAGGTTATCGCCAGGCAGCTTGATCATTATCGCAACTATCTCGAATTACTCTTTGAAGAACATCGGTAATTGCCTCACGATAAAATCAAACCTGAACCCGCGACGCCGGGAAGCGGACAGTTACTTGCGTCCCCTGTTGCAGCTTGCTTTTGATTTCGAGCGTCCCGCCATGCATTTCAACCAGATATTTGACCAGCGACAACCCGAGGCCGGTTCCTTCGTGCGTTTGGGTAGCCCCGCCTTCACGGGCCTGACCGAAAGGCTGCAGAATCAGGGGGATGTCCTTTTCATCAATGCCACAGCCTGTATCGGCTACGGTCATTTCCAAGGCACCATCTTCGGCCAAATGCGCCGACACCGTGATGACACCGGCTTGTGGTGTAAATTTTACAGCATTGGATAATAGATTCAGTAAAATCTGATTCACCCGCGTGCTGTCCGCAATGACATTGGGCAGACGTTCGGGAATCGTGATCACAAGCTGCAAGCCACTACGATCAATCCGTTCCTGAACCATTGATGTGCATTTGCCGACCGCCTCGCGCAGCACGACCACATCGTCAGTCAATTCCATCATGCCGGCTTCAATCTTCGAAATATCGAGAATATCGCCAATCACCTTCAGCAAATGATTGCCTGCATCGTGGATATCCGACGCATATTCCCGATACCGCGGAATATTGATTTCCCCCAGAACCTCGCTCTGGATCATTTCGGAGAACCCGATAATGCCGTTAAGAGGCGTACGCAGTTCATGACTCATGTTGGCCAGGAACTCCGTTTTTGCCCGATTTGCAAAATCCGCCACTTCCTGAGCCCGACGGCGAATTGCAATTTCCTCTTCCAGCTCACGGGTGCGTTCCTCAACGCGTTTTTCCAAATCTTCCTTAGATTCATATAGAGCCGCTTCCGCATATTTACGCTCGGTAATTTCCGATTGCAGTTCAACGGTTCTTTCCATGACCCGCTGCTCCAGCTCGTTCCTTCCCCTGCGCACAGCTTCTTCCGCCTGTTTACGCTCGGTAATATCGGCGCCAATGGTTGCCGTTCCCATAATCTGGCCACCCTCATCAATAATCGGTACTTTTTGCACAAACAGGTATTGAAGGTCCCCATTGGCGAGTGGGACTTGATACTCCCCCTCAACAACTATGCGTTCACGCATCGCCTTTTGCTCTGCTTTCGTAACAGCATCGGCATAGGACTTTGGCAGAAAATCATAGATTGTCCGCCCCACATAAGGTTTGTTTTCCGGATTGATCCAGTTGTTCCAGACTTTGTTGCCCATGATTAAACGACCATCCACATCTTTGATATGAATGCCCGTTGGCAAATTATCAAAAAGCGCCCGCCAGCGCCCTTCGCTTTCCCGCAAAGCCGTTTCAACTTTCTTTTGCTCGGTAATATCAGCCGCCATCGTCAACGTACTGCCATCAGGCAATTTATAATCTCTGAGCAACCGCCATTGCCCATCAACCAAAGACACCTCAAAGGGCTCGCCAGGGTTCTTGCGATAGGCCAGACGTTTCTTGATCCACTCAGCTTCCCGACCAATCGCATCAACGATGGCGCCAGACTCCACCGACCGCTTCAAAATATCGGCAAAATGAACTCCAGGCACAATATTCTCTGACTGGTTTTTATTCAAAATGGAAAATTTTGTGTTGTTGAAAACCAGGCGGTCTTCCGCATCACAAAGCAGGATTGTTTCCGGTACCGCATTCAACGCGGCCATCAGCAATTGCACCGTTTTTTCTTGCGCCTTACGAGGCCCTAAATCGGTATATACGGCACCGATACCGGTCATTTTTTTATCTTCGTCAAAAACCGGAAATTTAATCAGTTGGACAATCCGTTCTTGTGCTCCTTCAAACCAGGGCTGGGTTTCCTGATGCACAGGCTTGCCTGTCGCCAGGACCTCGGCATCACTTGCGGCAATAGCCTGTGCGACAGCATCGGGGAAAATATCAGGTGCTGTTTTTCCGAGCACCTGATCTCGAGACATACCATACCAACTCTCGAAGGTCTGGTTGATATAGAGATAACGGCCGTGCAAATCTTTGAAGAGAACCGCAGCAGGCGTATGCTCCAATACAGCATTCAGACGGCTTTCGCCTTCAAAAAGCTGGGATTTCAACCTTTCCTGCTCCGTAATATCCGTCGCCCATCCACGATATCCCTTAAACGAACCACCCTCTTCAAATATTGGGTAACCACTGGCACTTATGTAACGGAGGCCTCTGTCTGTTGTTTGGTATTTATACTGAAATTCCAAAAAGGGTTCATGTCGCTCGATTTTCTCCCGATAAGCCGCCCAAGCAGGCGCATCGCTCTCTTCTATATGTGCAATCTGTTCGCGCGTCTGACCTTTGATCTTTTTAAATTCCAAAGCCGCATTTTCGTTTTGATGATGAGACTCATATACAAACCGCTGTTGATCGTCCGTTTCCCAAAACCATCCGGGGCTTGCCTCGGCAAAGTCCTGAAACCGGCGCGTTTCTTTAGCCATATTCCGGCGCGCCAAATATAACTGCCTGCCAAGATAGAAAATCGTCAGCAAGGCAACGCCTCCAACGATAAAGATTATATAATCAGCCAGCATAGGTTTTTACCAATCGACAGTAGTCCAGATAATTCACAGTGATTACATTAAATCAAATGAGCTAGTATTTTATTAAAACTTGCCTGAAGGTGCTTTTAGATTGACCTATCAATAGAAAGCTGAAGTTTGGTGCACTTTCTTGCATATTTCACCTCTTTTTATGGATCAAAGCTTGATCCGTCTTTTTGACCGCCTATATTTTCCACCTCATCACGCCATGATTCTTTGGATCAGGGCAAAAGTGACAACAAATGAATGCCCGACTAAGCGTTAGTGCCTTTTTCAGGAATGACTTCGGACACGGGCAATGAAACAACAGGAAGCTTGCATGCCGCAATTGATTGTTCTTGAAAAGCTCTCCAAACGATTTGGTGATTTTACTGCTGTTGATAATATCGACCTGAGCGTCCCAAAAGGGCAGGTTCTGGGTTTTCTGGGTCCGAACGGAGCTGGCAAATCAACCACAATGAAAATGATCTCCGGTTTTCTAGAACCCTCCTCGGGTTCCGCCCAGATCGCAGGCTTTGATATTGGTCGTGCGCCCATTGAGGTCAAGCGCCGGCTTGGATATATGCCAGAGGGCGCGCCCAGCTATGGTGATATGACACCGGCCTCCTTTTTGAGTTTCGTCGCAGCACTGCGCGGTTACGATGGAGCCGAAAAGCAGCGCCGCATTGACAGCACGGTGGAACGGGTCCGCCTGGCCGATGTTTTCCATCAGCCCATTGAGACCCTGTCGAAAGGCTACAAACGCCGGGTCGGACTGGCACAGGCCATTTTACATGACCCGGAGGTTCTGGTCCTTGACGAACCCACCGACGGCCTCGACCCCAACCAGAAACATCATGTACGCAGCCTGATTGCAGAAATGGCCCCGGACAAAGCCATCATCATTTCAACGCATATCCTGGAAGAAGTGGAAGCCGTCTGCTCCAGAGCCGTCATTATTGCTCATGGCCGCTTGCTGGCTGATGGCACGCCCGATGAACTGCTGGCCCGCGACCCGCATCATAAAGCCGTGGTTGTCACCAGCCAACCGGGCAAACAGGACGAAGTGCGGGCGGGCCTTGCCCCGTTGGGCGCAATCGAGACCGTCAATGGTCTGGACAATCAGTTTCGCCTGCTGGGCGCCAGTAGCCAGGACGTCACGGCGCTGGTCCGCACGAAAGAACTTCCCGTTTCGGAGATTTATGTGGAACGCGGCGCTCTGGACGATGTCTTCAGGCAGATTACCGCGCCGGAGGATATGGCCCATGCGTAACACATTCATTATCGCCAAACGCGAGTTCGCAGCCTATTTTTCGACACCCGTCGCCTATGTGTTTCTGGTCATCTTTCTAGCCCTGACCGGTTCTTTCGCCTTTTTCATAGGTGGGTTTTTCACCCGCGGACAAGCTGATCTGATTTCCTTTTTCAGTTACCACCCCTGGCTCTATCTGGCCCTAATCCCGGCCATTTCCATGCGCTTGTGGGCGGAGGAGCGCCAATCCGGAACCATTGAGTTGCTGATGACACTGCCGATCTCGACAACTCAGGCCGTTCTCGGAAAATTCATGGCGGCCTGGGCCTTTACCGGGATTGCCCTTGCCCTGACATTCCCCATCTGGATTACCGTTAATGTTCTGGGCAACCCGGACAACGGCGTCATCATCACCAGTTATGTCGGCAGCCTGTTCATGGCCGGGGCCTTTCTGGCCATTGGATCGTGCCTGTCGGCCCTGACGAAAAACCAGGTCATCGCTTTTATCGTCGCCGCCACGGTTTGTTTCCTGTTCACCATGAGCGGACTTGATCTGGTCCTCAATTTCTTCCGCGGCTGGGCCCCGGACGTACTGGTTGATACGATTGCTTCGTTCAGCTTTCTCACCCACTTCCAGGCCGTCACCAACGGCGTTATCGACCTGCGCGACGCCATTTACTTTTTCTCACTGATCGCATTCTGGCTGTTCGCCAACGTGATTGTCGTCGACATGAAAAAATCGGCATAGGGAGTTCAATCATGTTCTTGAAATCAAAACCCCACGCCATGGCTCTGGCCGGACTGGCCTGCGCCGTCGTTCTCCTGCTGTCCGTGAACATCTTCTCCAATGCCAGCTTCAAAGCGCTGCAATTGGATTTGACGGAGGGCCGTCTGTTCACCCTGTCTGACGGGACCCGCAGCGTCCTCGCGGAAATTGACGAGCCGATCACGATCCGCCTGTTCTTCAGCAAAATTCTGGGCGAACAAAGCCCCCAGCACGCCAACTATTTCAAGCGGGTCAAGGAGCTTCTTGGCCAGTATGTGAAAATTTCCAGCGGCAAGGTGGAATTGAAAATCTATGATCCGGAGCCCTTTTCCGATGCCGAGGACATGGCTGTCGCTTCCGGTATCAAGGGAATTCCCATCAACCAGGAAGGTGATTTGGGCTATTTCGGCCTGTCCGCCTATAACAGCACCGACGATGAAGGCCTGATCGGGTTTCTCTCACCCGACCGTGAGACCTTCCTGGAATATGACGTCACCAAGCTTATCCACTCCATTGCGGTTCCCAAAAAACCGGTGATCGGCATTTTAAGTTCGCTGCCGATCAACGGCGGCATGGGCCCACGTGCCGCGCAACAGCCGCGCTGGGCCATCGTTGATCAGCTAAGCGAATTTTTCGACATTCTGCCGATGCCGCGCGAAATGATCAATGTTCCGAAAGATGTGGACATTCTGATGCTGGTCCATCCCAAGGGCCTGAGTCCGGAAATGAAATACAGTATTGACCAGTTTGTCTTGAAGGGCGGTCGGGTCCTGCTGTTTGTCGATACCAATGCCGAACTGGCAGCCCGTCCCGGCGGACAGAACAGCAACGACACGGTTTCCGAATTTGACGATCTGCTGGCTGCCTGGGGTGTCGCGCTGGTTAAAGACAAGGTTGCCGGCGACATGCAGACGGCGCGCCGGGTCAATGTCGAGCAGGGCGGCAAAATCGTCGCCACGAACTATGTCGCCTGGCTGTCGCTGACGGCTGACAACATGGCGAAAGAAGATGTGGTGACCGGAGAGTTGCAACTGGTCAATGTTGGCAGCGCCGGTATCCTGCAACCGTTTGACGGAGCATCGACCGAGTTTTCACCGCTTCTGCAAACCAGCAGCCAGTCCATGGAGATCGACCGTCAGAAGGTGTTGATGCGGCCCGATGTGGTCGAACTGTTCCGAACCTTCACGCCCGAAGACAAAAAGCTGACAATTGCCGCGCGGATTTCCGGCAAGGCCAAAACGGCCTTTCCCGACGGTCCACCGGAAGGCGTTTCCGACAAGGACACGGCAAACCCGCAACTGAAGGAAGCGGCAAGCGAGATTAACGTGATCGTTGTCGCCGATACGGACTTTCTCACCGACCGTTTGTGGGTCGACCGGCAGGATGTATTTGGCAACATGACCCTGATTCCGCACGCCAATAACGGCGACTTTGTTATCAATGCTGTTGATAATCTGAGCGGCAGCGATGCTCTCATTGACCTGCGTGGGCGCAACCTCAGTCAGCGCCCCTTCGTTTTGGTTGATGAAATCCGGCGCGACGCCGAACTGCAGTATCGTAACAAGGAAAAAGAACTCCAGGACAAGCTCATCGATATCCGCGCCAAACTCAACAAAGTTCTGGGCCGCGAAGACGCGACCGGTGAAGTCATCATGAACGCCCAGGAAAAGGAAACCGTTGACAAGTTTCGCCGTGAAATGACCGATATCCGCAAACAGTTGCGCGATGTTCAACTGGCGCTTCGTCAAGACATCGATCAACTGGATTCCTGGCTCAAATTTATCAATATTGCCGCCATCCCGATCATTCTGCTGGTGATCTCCGTCATCGCTGGCACCCGACGCCAGTCCCGGCGCCGCGCTGCGGTAAGCGGAGAGTAACCATGGTAACGTCTCGATTTCGCACAAGGAACGTCCAATGACCCCTCGCCTTCTGTCCGCCCTCGCCGCCGCCTCCGTGGTAGCCGCAATTGCCGCCGGATATGCGGTCAGCCTGGAACGCGGATTTGAAACCGCATCCGTCAATACCCAGGTTTTTCCGGAACTGCGCGCGCAGCTTAATGACGTCACCCAATTGAAACTGGTTACCCATCAGCGCCAGATGACGCTTATCCGCAAGGATAGCGGCTGGCAAATGCTGGAAAGCGATGGTTATCCGGGACAAGTCAAAAACATCCAGAAAGTCCTGATCGGGCTTGCCGATCTGGTTTACGCGGAACCCAAAACCCAAAAACCGGAGCTGTATGCCAAGCTTGACCTGCGTGACCCGGCGATCGAAGGCGCGCGCAGCAGACATGTCTCCGTATTGGGCGCGGATGGCAAACTGCTGGCTGACGTGATCCTTGGCAAAACCCGATACAACATGCCGGGCACGACCCGCGACGGTATTTATTTGCGGTTTCCCGATCAATCGCAAAGCTGGTTGGCGATCGGCCAGCTTGAAGCCAGTCGGCTTCCCGGTGACTGGTTGCAATCCGATATCGTCGATATCGAAGGCAAATCCATCCAACAGGCCAGCTTCCGCCACCCGGACGGTGAAACCCTGACTGTCCGGAAATCCGCTGAAAAAAACGGCGCGTTTGAATTGTCCGACCTGCCTGCCGACAAAAAGCTGAAATTTGCGACGGACCCGGAGAATATGGCAACGGTGCTTGAGAAACTGGAACTTGATGACGCCCGCCAGGCCCGTCACTTTGACTTCTCTCCGGCCAGCAGCGTAACAGCCCAATTCCTGACCGATGATGGTCTGCAGGTCGATGTGGATATGATTGAGCGCAAAGCCGATGCGCCAGCAGCTGACACAGATGAAGCGGGCGAAGAAACCGAATACTGGATTCGCCTTACGGCGACAGCCGACGACGCGGCAGTGACGGCTCGGGCAAAACAGATTACCGAGAAGACCCAGGGCTGGGCCTATAAAATTCCGGCCTATAAGGCGTCACGCCTGAACAAGCGCTTGAACGAAATCATAACCGACAAGGAAGCCGGCTCCTAAGCGGATTACGGCCGCTTACCCGTGCGGTGCGCTCACCCGTTCTTTCGGGAATCTGAGCGTGACCTGCGTTCCCTGTCCCACATGGCTCGTCAGCTTCATGGTACCGCCGTGCTGTTCGATCAGCATTTTGATTAAAGGCAAGCCGAGTCCCGTTCCTTCTTCATGGTTGACCATCGGATTGCGCAGCGCCTGCCCAAACGGCAACAAAACCTGCTCGATATCCTTTTCCGCAATGCCGATACCGGTATCCGCCACCTCGATTTCAAGTCCGGCGTCCAAATGACCGTGCATGGAAACGTGAACGTTCCCGTTTTGCGGTGTGAATTTGATGCTGTTTGTCAACAGGTTCAAGAGCATCTGCTTAACCCGTAGCTGGTCGGCCTTCAGATGGGGCAGATCGCCTGAAACGTCGGTGGTCAGTTGAATTCCGGCTTTGTGTGCCCTGTCCTCAACCATCCGGAGGCTTTCCTGCAATGGAACCACGGGATCAAAGATCTCTTCATCCAGCGTAAAGGCCCCTGCCTCAATCTTTGAGACATCGAGAATTTCGTTGATAAGAGTCAGAAGATGGGTTCCCGAATTATTGATATCGACGGCATAGGACTGGTACTTCTCGTTCTCAAGAGGACCAAACATCTCATGCTTGAGGATTTCCGAAAACCCGATAATGGAGTTAAGAGGTGTTCGAAGTTCATGGCTCATATTGGCCAGAAACTGAGATTTTGTGTGATTGGCCTTATCGGCTTCGGTTTTGGCCTCAATCAATGACCCCTCGATCATTTCCCGCATGGTCAATTCACTACGCAATTCGGCGGTCCGTTCCTCGATAATCGATTCCTGTTCGTCGTGTGACCGTTTCAGGTCATTCAACGCACCCTGCAGGTGCGAAACCAGAGGAATGCCAACTCGGTAAAACACCAGGCCCATCAGCAGTACCAGCAATATACCAATCCCCGAAAACAGAATCCCGGCCCGGATAAAAGGGTGTCGAATTTCAGAAAGGCTGATCTTGGCGACAATGCCCAGATTCAAAGCGGCAACCGGCTCAAAGGCGGCCAACACCGGAAGGCCTCGTTCGTCTTGGCCGATCAGACTGCCGGACCGACCCTCCAGTGCCAGCCCCATCGGTGTGGCGCTAAGGCTGTCAAACGCCGTTGAGGTGGAGCCGGAAGCTCCTTGCATGCGGTTTTCGGTGAGCCAGAAAATCCGATTTCCTGCGCGGTATGCAAGGGCGAATTCACCGGTCTGCCCAAACCCCGAAAACTCTTCGTGAGCGTCGCGGATTTGCGCCAGGGTCCTGTCTAACACACCCTGCGCCGGCTCAGTCGCGCCAGGTGTTTTTTCAAACCGGGAAATCGCCTCAATCAGACGGGCCTGACTTTTTGCCAGCTCCTGCAAATGTATTTTTTGTTGCTCAAAATAGGCATCATACATGAGAAATGTCGATACAGCCGCCACGCTAACGGCCAGCAATGCCATCAATCCAATCAGCGTAAAAAGCCGTCTGCGCTCCTTGACCATAAGGCCATTCATCCTTTCGATTACGCCTGCACGAGCCTGAGAGGCCCGAGCACAAGGCTTCTCATGACTCCAGCCCACTATTACATCAGAAATATCTTAAAAGGGTCTTAGCAAATGGCTTTTCGTCCCGCCTCCGACGCCTATCTTTACCTAACAATTATCGATATGACCTTTCACGTGACCTATTGACAGTTTGACAATTTCTGCCAAATCTAGGAGTGAAAAGGGGTTTATTGACCTGATAAACCCCTAGGGGTGCCACTGATGGGCCCCGATCTGGTACTCGCTCAGGATTTGGAGGAGCTTAACCAATGTCACGCATGTCCGCATTTAACAGCCCATTGCTGTTGGGATTTGAAAACTTCGAACGGGTTCTTGATCGCGCTTCGAAAGCATCCGCCGAAGGCTACCCGCCCTACAATATTGAGCAAACCAGTGAATATGGTCTGCGCATTACGCTAGCGGTTGCCGGGTTCTCCATGGAGGATCTCAACGTCACCGTCGAAGATAACGAGCTTGTGGTCCGGGGCCAGAACCGCGAAGACGATTCCGAGCGGGTCTTCATTCACCGGGGCATCGCCTCACGGCAGTTCCAGCGCAGCTTTGTACTTGCAGAAGGCATTGAAGTGACCGGCGCCGGGCTCGACAACGGATTGCTGCACGTCGATCTGGAACGCATTGTCCCGGAACCGGATGTGCGAACCATAAAAATCGAGAACGCCGCCCCCGACCGCAAAAAACGCCCGACAACCATTAACGTCGACTAGTCCGCAGATCCTCCGAAGCCCTGTACAGGTCTGCCGCTCAAGCGGGGGCCTTAATGAAAGGTGTTCAATTATGGAAAATACAGCCAACAACCAAAAACACGACCACTTGCCCATGTCCCCCCATGCTTTCGCCAATTGGGGTGCTGAGGCTTTCGCCTATCTCAAACCGGAACAGGAAGGCAACGTATCAGGCTACGCTATTTACGCAGCCGACGGGCGCCACCTCGCCTTTACTCCTGATCGGGAACTGGCGAAGGCTCTGGTTATCCAGAATGAGCTGATACCGGTCGATATCCAGTAAACAACCGGACGTTCAGGCGGCGCGGCTTTCCCGGCTTTCTGTGAGCAACGCGTAAAGACCGTCTACCGTATTGGTCCCGCGCAGCTTTTCGCAGGCCGCCTTGTCGCGCAACAGACGGGAAACCCGTGCCAGCGCCTTCAAATGATCGGCTCCGGCCGATTCCGGGGCCAACAGCAGAAAGATCAGGTCGACGGGCTGGTCGTCAATTGCCTGAAAATCGACGGGCTGTTCGAGACGCGCAAATAACCCATAAAGCCGGTCCAGCTTTTCAAGCTTGCCATGAGGAATGGCGATGCCGTTTCCAACGCCCGTGGTCCCCAGGCGCTCACGCTCCATCAGGACATCAAACACGGCGCGTTCAGGCTGTTCGGAAATATCGGCCACATAACGGGCCAGTTCCTGTATCGCCTGCTTTTTGCTGGAAACCCGCAAATTTGCAATTACGCTGGTTGGTGATATGAGATCATTGATCTCCATTGACATACCTCAACATTCTAGGCGCCTGTAAATAGGCGCTCAGTTATCCAATATTCGACGGGTCAATCCAACCAACATTTCCGTCGGCTCGCTTGTAGACCACGTTCATACTTCCGTTTGCACTGTTGCGAAACATCACCAGAGGAGCATCCGCAAGATCCATGCGCATGACCGCTTCACTGACGGTGAGTGTCGAGATTTCCGTCGACATCTCGGCAATGATAACAGGCGTCCCGTCCGGCTCGACTTCCGCATCTTCGTGGTCGGGCTCGATAACGTAACTCTGGGCAACCAGAAAATCATCTGACCCGGAGGCCCCTTTATGATGGTCCGACAGGCGTCGTTTGTAGCGGCGCAATTGCTTGGCAATGCGCTCCAGCGCGCCTTCAAACGCCGCATAGGCATCACCTGCTTCACCTTTTCCCTGGATTAACAATCCTCGCGGTCCAGGGTGTACGGAGATATCTGCCCGCAACTGATGCGCTTCTCGAGAAAATGTCACCGACGCATCAATGGCTTGCGTAAAGTATTTGGCAACAGCTGGCGTTAAATGATCTTGAACATGGCTGCTTAATGCATCACCCACATCCATATTTTTACCTTTGACGGATATTTCCATAAATTCTCGCGATCCCGTGTTTCGTCTTGGAACCCAAACGATTTGTAAGTCCCTGAGCCCGATAGCTCCTTCGCGATCCAAGGAAAGCCAAACTCGTTACGGTACCTACCGCCTGGATTCCATTGGGAAGGCCGGGAACCTAAATCCCAGCCTCGGTATTGTCAATACACCCGTTTTTTTACATTTTCTATCTTGTATTTGAAAAAAAAATCACATAGGAGCCGCTTTATCGCGGCGCCGTTGAACGGAGGACGGGATTCGCATCGATTCGCGGTATTTTGCCACCGTGCGGCGGGCAATATCCATCCCCTCCGCCTTCAAAAGAAGGACGATTTTATCGTCGGAAAGAATTTTTTTCGGAGGTTCTTCATCAATCAGCGTCTTGATCCGGTAGCGTACCGCCTCGGCGGAATGCGCATCACCGCCATGCGTCGAGCCGATGGACGACGTAAAGAAATACTTCAGTTCAAATATACCACGCGGCGTTGCTATATATTTGTTCGAGGTGACCCGGCTGACAGTGCTTTCATGCATTTCGATGGCCTCGGCAATATCACGCAGGACCAGCGGTTTTAAATGCTGCACGCCCAAACGGAAGAACATGTCTTGCTGGGCCACCAGTTCGGTTGCCACCTTCAAGATGGTCGTCGCCCGCTGGTGCAGGGATTTAACCAGCCAGTTCGCGGACTGAAACTGCTCGACGATATAGGTTTTGTCTTTGCGGTCCTGCGTTTTACCGAGAATTTGTGAATGATAATGATTGTTCACCAAAACCCGGGGCAGGGTTTCCGAATTCAACTCGATCAACCAGCCGCCGCCCGGTTTTGCGCGCATCAGGACGTCCGGCGTGATCGGCTGACTGACCGCCTGGTCAAAGGCCGTTGCCGGTTTCGGGTTGAGCGCTTTCAACTCCTGGATCATATCCGCCAGGTCTTCCGTATCGACCTGACAGACGCGTGCCAGTTCACTCAGGTTGCGCCCGGCCAGCATCTCCAGATTATCGACAAGCGCCTGCATGCAGGGATCAAAGCGATCCAAATCCTGAAGTTGCAGAGCCAGACATTCTTTCAGGCTGCGGGCAAAGATCCCCGGCGGATCCAGCTGCTGCATGACGGTCAGAGCCGCCTCAACCCGCTCAACCTCACACCCCAGCGTTTCCGCAACGCCATCCAGCGCTTCATGGATATATCCGGCTTCATCCAACAGATCGATCAGATGGCTGCCGATAAGCCGGTCGACCGGATCGGGAATATCGATACCAATTTGCGCCATCAGATGATCACGCAGGGAGACCTGTTCCGACAGGGTTTGTTCCAGATCGGGTGGTAAACCGTCAAATCCGCCGCCACCGCTTTCCTTGTAAGTGCCGCCTTCAAACGCCGGCGCCTCCACATCGCTGCCACCGTCATTGGTATAGGTGTTATCGAGTTCCGCATCGAGTGACTTCGATTCCGGAATTTCAGCCGGTTCGGCTGCGCTGAAATCAATGTCTTCGAGAGCCGGGGGCTCAGGGGCCGTTCCCTCTTCTGATGCGGTTTCTGTTTCACTTCCCGCCTCGTCGCGCCTGTCCCCCTCATCGCGCTCCAGCATGGGGTTTTGCTCCAGCTCCTGCTCGACGAATTCCGTCAGTTCGATATTGGACATCTGGAGGAGCTTGATCGCCTGCTGCAATTGCGGCGTCATCACAAGCGACTGAGATTGTCGCTGGTCTAATCGAGGGCTCAATACCATGAAAAAACCCGATATAAGGGATTACAAACTAAACCGGTCACCCAGATAGACACGCCTGACATCCTCGTTTCCGACGATATCGTTCGGTGCGCCTTCCATCAGCATCATTCCATCATGAATGATATAGGCCCGATCAATAACGTCCAATGTTTCCCGCACATTGTGATCGGTAATCAAAACCCCAATTCCGCGATCTTTCAAGTGGGCAACCAGATCTCGGATATCGCCAACGGCAATCGGGTCAATCCCGGCAAACGGCTCATCCAGCAAAACAAAATGCGGATTGGACGCCAGAGCCCGGGCAATTTCAACGCGTCGTCGCTCGCCGCCCGACAGTGCCAGAGAAGGCGTCCGCCGAAGGTGGGTGATCGAAAACTCCGCCAACAAGGCTTCCAGAATGGCTTCCCGCCGCTCCCGCGATTTTTCGACCACCTCAAGCACGGCGCGAATGTTCGATTCAACGGTCAGACCGCGGAAAATAGAGGCTTCCTGCGGCAGATATCCGATCCCCAGACGGGCCCGGCGATACATGGGCAACTCGGAAATATCATTGCCATCAAGGACAATCGAGCCCTGATCCGGTGGAATCAGGCCTGTGATCATATAAAAGCAAGTGGTTTTTCCAGCCCCGTTCGGGCCCAGCAGACCGACCACCTCGCCGCGCTGCAATTCCATGCTGACGCCACGAACGACCGGACGCTTCTTGAAGCGTTTGCCAATATTATTGACAACAAGGCCCGGATTGTCGGCAACCAGTTCCGGTCGGCGACGACCATTTGTCGGGGCGTCATTGCTCATTTTGCCTCTTTCGCTCTCACCCTCACCAGGAACGCTCAATGGTCTCAAGGGTCTTGCTGATCCGCTTTTTTCGTTGGCAGTATACTACCTTTTACGCGTCCACCACCCGCCGCACAACTATGCAACCGACTGATGCCCGTGTTCAAGTTCACTTCCGCACTACAACCGTTCAGGACGTTTTTGTCCCGCACAATTTCAACGGAACCGGTTAATGTCGCAATGCCGCTTTCCACATTATAGACACCGCGATCGGAAGATGCTTGATCTTTATCGGTAATAATTTTGACATCGTCAAAGGCATCCACCCGATAAATGCCCGTTTCGCCTTTTTTGTTTTTCCGGAAATAGGCGGCCAGCACGCTGGCGTTCAGTTTTTTGTTTTCGCGCTTGGCAACCGCATTGCCACGCGCCACAGCCATCTGCTTGGCTTCCCAGTATTCCAGTTGGTCGCGCGCCGTCAACCAGTCATCGCCGGAAATCAGCTTCAGGTTCTTGCCGGTAATCGTCAGAATGGCATTATCCACATCATACAGCGCCTTGTCGCCATAGGCCGTGCCTTCCGCCGACTTGATCCGGACATTGCCAATGGCATCGAGGCGCCAAATTTCAGTCGACCCGCTATCGATGTTCCGGTAATAGGCGCGTAATTCGTCGGCCAGAACCTGAACCTCGCCCCGCACAGCGCGGGCATTGCCACGAGCGACAAAAACCAGGCTCTCCTGCTGCCATTCAATGCCATTGTCGGCAAAAATTTCAATCGGTGAATCTCCGGCCCCGAAATTCAGGCTTTGCGCCTGTGCCGAGAGGCCTGCGCCGGTCAATGCCATCACCGCCACACATATGATCCGGCACCACTTCATTTTATTGACTTTTCCGCTCCTGGAAATAAAACCAATTTGGATTTTCCTGTGAAATATATCGTTTTTCCCTTATCCACCAGCTTGAATCCCTCCGCATTGAGAACCCCAAACCCCCCTTGCCCTTCGACAGGCAGATTGCCTGCCGCCGAGCCGGTTTGCAGGTCGATGGCGGCTTTTTCTGTTCTGAACTCATATCCGGAATCATGAAACAGGTTCACCGACCCTTCCAGATCCAGAGTGTTGTCCTGATGTGTAAAAACCCCCTGCTCGGCCGTCAAAACAAGCCAGGTGCCATCGTTGAGCGTAATATCAGCCTTCGGCATTTCAAGCTCGACCTTTTCCGTGACCGCACCCTGGCTGCGCGCCAGATCCGCCGTGACCGAAAATGGCTTGTTTTCTGAATCCGTACCGACAAACCGCGGATTGACCATGCTGGGATCTGTGGAAACGCTGGCTTTTATGGCTGCAAATCCAATACGAAAGCGCAGATCATCCGTGCCCAGATAGGGCCAGAGGATGACGAGCCCGACCAAAACAAGCGCGACAACCGGCAACAGGAACTTCATCATCGAGACAAAGCGGCTGTAGGTTTGGGTAAATCGCCGAGGCAGGCGCGCGCTCCTCGAATAGGGATGGGAGGCCGGACCTTGAGATTTTGGTTGTTGCAGGTTTGTAGCGAGGGAGGACATCTCTTATCAGCCCCTAAACCACACCGGCACGCAGGCAGTCGTGAATATGCAGAATACCGACGATGCGCGCGTTCTCTACGACAAACAGGTTTGTGATTGATTTTGCATTCATGATCGCGACGGCTTCACTGGCCAGCGCATTCGGGCCAATGGTCTGGGCGTTCGGCGTCATGACCGCTTTTGCCTGATGGGTTAAAAAATCCGGCGCCATGTGGCGTCGCAAATCACCGTCTGTAATCACCCCTTCAAACCGGCCATCGGCATCAACGATGGCGACACACCCAAAACGTTTCGCCGTGATGGTCAGGATGGCCTCCGCCATTGAGATATCACCCGGTGCCGTCGGCAGCTCATCGCCGGAATGCATAAGGTCGCGGACTTTAAGCAGCTTGAGCCCCAGCTTACCGCCCGGATGGAAAGTACGGAAATCAGCCGGCGAAAAATTTTTGCGTTCCAGCAGGGCAACGGCAATGGCGTCGCCAAGTGCCAGCATTAAGGTTGTCGAGGTGGTTGGTGCCAGCCCCATAGGGCAGGCCTCCGGGGCGGGCGGCAAAACCAGCGACGCCGTCGCCGCGCTATCCAGGGTGCTGCCCCGGCGCGACGTCATCGCCACCAACGGAATCTCAAACCGTTTGCAATAAGCGACCAAATCCGCAAGTTCCGAAGTTTCGCCGGAATTCGACAGAGCCAGAACCGCATCGGCTTTGGTAATCATACCCAGATCGCCGTGCGATGCCTCGCCAGGATGGACAAAAAAACTGGGGGAACCGGTCGAGGCCAGGGTCGCGGCTATTTTGTTGGCGATATGGCCGCTTTTTCCCATACCGGAGACGATGATGCGGCCCTCGATTCCGGACAGGATATCCAGAACATTGACAAAAACCGCACCCAGACCGGTCGCCAGATCGCGCAATCCATCGGCCTCCATTTCCAAAACCCGGCGGGCAGAGAGAATGTCTTTACCTTCAGCGGCCTGTGAAACAGGAGATGGATCCGAAGCTGTGGATATCGTCATTGAAAAGCACAATCCTTCAGGAAAGTTGGGGACCGTTCACGATCAAACACCGGCCCACTTTATACCAACAGAGTATGCGCCCAGGGTTTCAATTGGTCAATAAAACCAGGGATTTAAAGGCAGGTCCATGAGCTTGTACAGAGGCCCGATCCTCAATGCGCAAAAATATCGACTTCACCCCAGCCTGCAGCGTCGAGCTTTCCGCGAGTCTTGAGGAAATCGAAACAGGATTTTGCCAAGTCCAGGCGCCCTTCACGCTCCAGCATAATGTCGAGGCGTTCCTTCAGGGCGTGCAGATTGAGGACATCCATGGCCGCATAGCGGATCTGGTCGTCTGACAGGTCTTTGGCGGCCCAGTCCGAGGATTGCTGCTCTTTCGACAGTTCAATGCCTAAAAGCTCCCGCGTCACATGCTTGAGTCCGTGATAATCGGTGTAGGTGCGCACCAGTTTTGAGGCGATTTTCGTACAGTAAACCGGGTTGATTTCAACACCGAGGTATTTCTTCAGAATAACCACGTCGAAACGGGCGTAATGGAAAATCTTGGTGACTTTCGGATTTGCCATGAGCGCCGTCAGGTTGGGCGCAACGTAAGTCTCTGAGGGAAACTGGACGAGATGACAAATCCCATCTCCGGCAGACAACTGGGCCACACATAAACGATCCCGGTTCAGGTTCAGGCCCTGGGTTTCCGTATCAACGGCAACGCAATCGCCAAACGCCAGTCCTTCCGGCAAATCCCCAACATGGACTTCAATGGTTTCCGGTTTCTTGCGGGGCTCATATTTCATTTAACTTTCCCGTGCACATTATATTCGCAATATAGTCGCAACAATTGATGGGGAGGAACGGTGCCCAGGAGAGGTCGAAGGGTTTTCCTGTGTATGTACAACTCTACATTCCATCATCGCGTCCTTTGCAATGAGATAGATGAATAAGTGGGGACAAACAAGGGGAATTCCGGCACAGATGAAAGCCTCAAACCAAGTCTTACCCTAAAAGACATGCCTGTTATATATGCTTTTTTAAGCTTTCGATTGGCACCCGACAGGGTGATGGGCTCATCTTTGTCGCTAGGCGAGAGATTGTCATCATATTAATAGAATGTCCGTTGCCTTCCGTTAATGGCCTAATTGTATAGTGGGCGACAAGCCCCGCCACGGACGTGCATCTGAACAGGAGTCCGGCTTGAGAAATCTGGCGAACCCCTTACGACTTCATCAGTACCGATTTCAAAACACAAAAGGGGGCCTCCGATGCTACTTACCAACGCGATTTCTGATTTTCTCTTGTCCTGCAAGCTCAGAAAACTCTCCGAACATACGCATAAAGCTTACCGAAGCGATCTTGGCTTGTTCCGGATTTGGTCAAAACATCCAGACCTTGATAATGCCCTCACAGCAGATGAGATTGCAGAATGGCGCCTGTTCCTAGACCAGCGCAATTTTGCAGCAACAACCATCAAAAGGCGTCTGGCGGCGTTGCAGGCCCTGACGAAATGGCTAGTAAGGGAGGGATTACTAAGCATCGACCCTTTTCGGGAGATTGATGTTACGATCAAACTTCCCCGCCGTTTGCCGCGGAATCTCCAGCGCCATGATCTCCGCCTGCTTTTAAGCCGGTTAAAACAGACAAGCGAAAGCAACCGTTTTTCCGCATTGCTCATGCGGTTGACCGTGGAGCTTATACTTACGACAGGTATTCGCATCGCAGAAATCTGCTCTGTAACGCTCAGCGACATCGATCTCGATGGTCGCATCATTCGGGTGGACGGCAAAGGAAGCCGAGAACGTCAGGTCTTTCTGATCGACGAGGAATTAATCACCCTGTTGGGGAAATATCTGATGCTCCGGGCACGCAAAGCGCCTATGAGTGATCGTCTTCTTATAACTACTAAAGGCTCCGGCGCCTCCCCCGACTATATCCGCCGTAAACTTCACAGTGTCGTGGCATCAACGGACATAGCCGGTAAAATAACGCCTCATATGCTCCGCCACACCGCAGCAACGCAACTTCTCGAATGCGGCGTTGATATCCGCTTCGTCCAGCGCCTCCTGGGTCATAGCAGCATTGCCACCACTGAAATCTACACCCACGTCTCCAATACAGCACTCCGCAAAGCGATTCTTAGCTCCGACCTGCGTAGACAATGGGGGTAATAGGCGGATAACTCGAAATTATCATACCATGATCGAACGTTTTAAAAATGGTTCTGGCAAACCATATTCTGTAGGAGATTGGCTCGATAACCATCATTCTATTAAAAGTCGGCTTCGCTTTGAGCTTGCTCAAAGCCTGCCTGTGCATGCTGGAAACAAAGTCCTTGATATCGGGTGCGGAACAGGAATATGGACTTTTTTAATAGCTGAATTGCTGGGACATGCTGGGACAATTATGGGGATTGACCTAGACCCTGAAGCCATTGCGCTAGCTGCAAGAAGACGAAATAGCCACTACCTCAAAGATTGCATTCGTTTCGAATGTATCGATTTTACAAAATTTTCACCAAACGAAAAATTCGATATCGTCATTTTATTTAATACACTGAGTTATTTCCCCAACCCAGGTGCCTATCTTAGGAACATATGGAATTTAGTGCGCCCAAATGGGTCTTTAATTGTGAAGGACAGTGATCTGGGATCAGATTTTTACTGGCCGGTAGATGTAAATCTTTATCATCGCTTAATGTCGAGAATAGCGGCACTTGACGGTATATGTGGAGACGACAATTACGATCCTTTTTTTGCCCGGAAATTACCCGGATTGCTTAGGAAGAACGGCTTTTCAAATATAGACCTCCGTTCCCAATCTTTTTCTTTTACTTATCCTGTAGACGAAAGGCAGAGAAGATATATTGCTGCAAATGGAAAAATGATTTCGAAAGCTGCATTGAAAGCAGGCGACATCGCAGGGGCAGAACAATGGGCAAATCAATTTGAAAACAGTCAACCCGGACCGATATTTGATAACCCGGATTTTTTATATTCCATGACGGAGTTTATTTTTCAGGCACGCGTTCCAGACAGTTCGTAATGGCGAATTAACTTCTGGATGAATGGGGATACATCGGAGCTGTTGTTTCCTTTCAGAATGTTAAATGTTTCGTTCACCCTTTTCCCTACGAGAATACCTGCCGTTTTAAAAAGCGGGCCGAGGAATGGGAATGTAAGAACGACGCCAGATAACATGGCCAAACTCTCAATAAATGCATTGATATCAACCTGATTAGCTTCTCGAGCCACCACCTTTTCCAAAGATGATGACCAGCGCTCTTTATTGCCATATTCATCTGCGCTCATTTCTGCATGACCCAAATGACCAATATTTTTTGAAACAGTAATTATGGCTTCATGATATGCATCGGAGAAGCGCTTCCAATCCCCATTTCGCACCTTCATGAGTTCACTAAAAGGCCGCTTAAGAATTTTGTTGAAATCAACGGGCTGGAGGTACCCGCTGAGAAAAGAAGCAAAAATCTGCGGCGAATATAAAAAAGTTCTTATAGCGTTCTCTTCGATCTCCATCTTTTGTCCCATAAAGATGGGGTTCGACAGGGGAGCATAAACGGTAATACCAGGAATTTCGTTTGCAAGATGATCGTGCCATGACTGAATAAAGCTTGTTCCTACTGCCGATGCCGAAGCTGCGGAAAGCTGTAATTTTCCAATTTCTGGATTGAATGAAACGGCGACGAGCTGACCTGTTTTCTCGATCGACTTGTCGAGAGCATTTTTTACTTCTTGGTACTCACTATCTCTACGAATGATTGTTGTTTGCTCAAGCCTCCTTTTGAAAAGAGAGGCAATTTCATCATCCGGCATTGTTTCGGACCTAGAAACAGTGCTTTGTGAATTGAAGACAGATGCCACAATCGAAAGATACTGGGCATCCGCTGCTGATGGATGAGCTTCAATAGAATACTCCTTGGCTGCCTGAAACATGTCTTTCGGATTGTTTCCACCCCACCCCACGATTTTGACGGCATTATGAGTGATCATTTCTCGAAATGTTCGATGATCAAGCACGCCTTTTGCGACCTTACGCACAAAAGGGTCCGTCGAGTTAAAAATCGAAGATGTTTGAATAAGCACCGTATCAAAATAAAGCGACAGCAAAACAATGTTGCCGATATGGTAGTTTATTTCAGAAATTACCGAGGACGAATCCAGCGCTTTCCTGCGTGCATAGAGATAGAAATACTCTGCCAACTCTTCATACAGGACAAGCCGTCCCCCTGTCTGAATATCGGACAGCCTTTCACTTTTGAAAATGGAGCTAACGGGTTCTGTCGTCATAATTTCGAGTTATCCGCTTCCAAAAAACCCGCCCTCAAATCTCTTGCGTCAAACAAACAGGCCGTGCACAACTGAAGATGTTATCAGCAAAACCTAAACCCGCAATAAATTTTACACTCATACATTATTATCAGACCAAATGTCTCCTGAGGCTTTCCGGGCTTTACGCCTTATTCTCTGGTCCATATCCGTTTATCACTGCGGACCCCATGTCCTGTGGGTTCTCCACCACAACTTGCTACCGTCTTTTACAATATCATGATTCATTTTTACCTTCCGGCGTTGGAATTGCCGTAAGGAAACGACCATTTTTGGGTATATGAGGACACAGATATACACAACAAGCGCCACATTGAACGGCAGCTCAAAGTGTTCCGCAACAAGAGGAACCTTGGGTTTTATTTTTTCTTGGGGATTGGACGAGAACCTCTGTACGTTGACAAAGGTTTGGTGCCCAGGAGAAGACTCGAACTTCCACGACCTTGCGGCCACAGGCACCTGAAGCCTGCGCGTCTACCAATTCCGCCACCTGGGCTGCGGTTCCTCAGAAACAGGTTCTTGCTAACCACGCCCACTCATTATTGACGAATACACTTATTGTCAACCGCAATCGCGCAACATTGTCAGCATGAGGTTGACGCTGGCTGAAATGCCATGTAATTCCGTAGCCTCAGGCATCCGTTTGAGTGGCCGGTTTGGCCCCGATGTGTTCAGGGAAGGAGATTTCTGATGCAAAGAATCACAGTATTTGGTGGATCCGGCTTTATTGGCCGTCACCTGATTCGGCGTCTCGCCGCCCAGGGCTGGGAAATCCGCGTCGCGGTGCGCGACCTCGAATCCGCACTACCCCTGAAAACCGCCGGCGATGTCGGTCAGGTCGTGCCCTGGTGCTGCGACATCAGCCGAACCGAACATGTGGCGGCTGCAGTTGCCGGTGCCGACGCCGTGGTCAATCTGGTGGGCGCGCTTTATCCCTCGGGCCGCAACAGTTTTCAGAACCTGCATGTGGCTGGCCCGACAGCCATCGCCGAAGCGGCAAAGGCCGCTGGCGTCAAGCGGTTTGTGCATATGTCTGCGCTTGGGGCCGATGCAAACTCCGAATCCGTTTATGCCCGCACAAAAGCCGAGGGGGAACAGGCCGTCCGCGCCATTTTCCCGGGCGTGGTTATTTTCCGCCCGAGCGTACTGTTCGGACCGGAAGACAAATTTTTCAACCTGTTTGCCGGCCTGTCGCGCTTTTCGCCCGTATTGCCGGTGTTTGGTTGTCCGTCCCTGCCTAAGCTGTCTTTTGGTGATGGCGGCCTCAAGGTGGATTTTTATGGCGATGGCGGCACCAAATTCCAGCCAGTTTATGTGGGTGATGTCGCCGATGCCATCATGGTCGGCCTGTCTTCCACCGAAGCGACTGGCAATACCTATGAGTTGGGCGGGCCAACCGTCTACAGTTTCAAGCAATTGATGCAGATGCTGCTGGCCTACACCAACCGCAAACGCCTTTTGCTGCCGGTGCCGTTTTTTGTTGCCGAACTGAAAGCCTGTTTTTTGCAGCTTTTACCCAAACCGCTACTGACCCGTGATCAGGTCCTCTTGTTAAAGACCGACAATGTGGTCCATGACGGCGCTAAAGGTCTTGCCGATCTGGGCATCGCACCGACAACAGCGGAATCCATTTTGCCGACCTATCTCAGCCGCTTTCGCCTGTCGGGCCGTTACGATCCGAAGCGCATGAAACGCGTTAAACTCAATCAATAACGCTGGGGGATGCCGCTGTTGCGCGTCTGGGCTTCTTCCTTGGCGGCGTCAACGATCAATTCGCCAAACTCGCGCAGGAAAACCGAACCGCGGACCGTTCGCTGAATCAAAACGCTGCGCTTGTCCGTCGGATCAGGCTTGCGGCGCACCATTTCCAGTTCCGTCAACCGGTTGACCGCGCGGGTGATGGCGGGCTTCGAAACCTTGAGCGTATCCGCAAGGCCACGTACCGTATGCGGCGCCGGGCTTAAATAGACGGTCAGCAACAGCGCCATTTGGCGGGCCGAAAGGTCGGGCGCATCGAGACGCACGCTCTCGACAATCGCACGTCGCCAGATATCCAGCGCCTTCAGTTCATCGAATTCCATAGCCATCCGGACCAGCCCTTCGCCTCGGGATATTCATTTCGGTATCGCAACTTTTACGGCAATAGCGCTGTCTTGACAACAAAATATTTCCACGCCTGCGAAAACAACCGGACGCGGTTCAATCAAATCGCATCGCCAGAGCATCGAAAACCGCCCGCATCCCCATGGCCTCGCCGCCTTCCGGACGTCCCGGACGGGAGGCCGGATTCCAGGCCATAAGATCAATATGGGCCCAGGCGATTCCCGGTTCGATAAATCGTTCCATGATCAACGCCGCCGTTATTGCGCCGCCGAAACGACCCGCAGGCGCATTGGTAATATCGGCAATTTTACCGGTAATCTGGCTGGCATATCCGGGCCATAAAGGCATCCGCCACAACGGGTCCTCGGCCTGTGTCGAGGCCGCAAGAATTTCCGACGCCAATTGGTCATCATTCACAAACAGCGCCGGAATATCGGTCCCGAGAGCAACCCGGGCCGCTCCGGTCAGGGTCGCAAAATCAATGATCACTTCCGGTTTTTCACTGGCCGCCTCACACAGGGCATCGGCCAAAATAACCCGGCCTTCTGCATCCGTATTGTCGATTTCAATGGTCAGTCCTTTACGAGTTTCCAGAACATCTCCGGGGCGCATGGCGTTGGCCGAAACACTGTTTTCAACGGCCGGTATCAGAACCCGCAAACAAACCGGCAGACCGGCCCCCATGATCATTGCCGCCAGGCCCAGAACATTTGCCGCCCCGCCCATATCCTTTTTCATCAGGCCCATGGCCGAAGCCGGTTTCAAATCGAGGCCACCGGTATCGAAACAAACCCCTTTGCCAACCAGCGTCACCTTTGGATGCGATGCATCACCCCAGCGCATATCAATGAGCCGCGGCGCGCGGTCATGGGCACGCCCGACGGCGTGGATCGCCGGATAGTTGGCGCTCAGCAGATCGTCGCCGACGATCACTGAAAACGCCGCATCAAATTTCCTGGCAACGGTTTCCGCCGCAGACGCCAGTTCTTCCGGTCCCAGATCATTGGCTGGCGTCGTCACCAGATCGCGCACCAGATGGGTGCTGTCGGCAGTCCGTGCAACCGCTGCCTGGTCGCAGCCCTTTGGCCAGACAAGAACCGGTGGCTGCATTTCGGATTTTCGATAGCGGTCATAACGGTAGGTCGCCAGGGCCCAGGCCAGAGCCGCGTTATTGAGATCACCCGCGCTTAAACCGGTTTCATCAAGCTGATAAGTCCCAGTTGGAAGATTGCTGGGCAGATTGGCCCAGTCCCAGAGCCCGGCTTTGTCATCGATAACAAAAACAAAATGATCGACCTTGCCGTCGGCACTGGGCAGAGCGAAAGCATTGATCGAGCCCGCCGAATATTTGTTAGCGCGGACCCACTGGGCCTGAGGTTCTGTCAGCGTATCGACCCAGCCCTCAAACTGTGAGGGGCGAATGACGGAAATACCCGCGACATCGGCGGGCGCATCGGCAACAAGATTGAGGCTCATTTCATCTCCAGCAAAAAGAAACACCGAAAGCTAGGATGACTGCAAACATCCGCCTTGAAAACCTCATTTCGCAGGTTATTTTCAAGGCTCACGCTTCACTGGACGTTTGGACCCCCTTCATGGCAAAGCCTGTCCTCATCATTGGCAATAAAAACTACTCTTCCTGGTCATTACGCGCCTGGCTAGCAGTCAAACGTTGTGGCATCTCCTTTGACGAGGTGGTCATCCCGCTCATGACACCGGGTTTCAAAGATCAGATTCTCAGCCATTCAAAGGCCGGGCTCGTGCCTATTCTCAAACATGACGGACTTGTCATTTGGGAAACCCTGGCCATATGCGAGTATCTGGCAGAACGCTTTCCCGAAGCGCACTTGTGGCCACAAGACAGAGCGGCACGGGCCCATTGCCGATCGGTCAGCAATGAAATGCATGCCGGGTTTGCAGCACTTCGCAATCACATGCCCATGGATATGCGCAACACCTATCCGCGCGACACTTCAAATTCTGCCGTTGAGGCGGATATCCAGAGACTTATCGATATCTGGCAGGATTGCCGCAACCTATACGCAGAGCAAGGCCCCTATCTGTTCGGCCCGTTCAGCATTGCCGACGCCATGTTTGCCCCTGTGGTCAGCCGTTTTACATCCTATGGTGTCAACCTGCCGGAAACCGCAGCCGCTTATAGGGACACCATTTTGCAAGACGCCGATATGGTGGAATGGCAAGCTGCCGCGGCAGAAGAGCCCTGGGTGATCCCCGCTTCCTGAGCGCACGGACCAAGTGGCCCCACCCCCCTTAATACGCGACACCCTTATTAATTGTATGCTGAGGGTTCCGCCGATATAAAGACCCTATGAATGCTGACACACTGCAAAGTCCCGATTTATCCCTGATCGTTCCGACCTACAACGAAGCGGAAAACATTGGAGAGTTGATTTCGCGTCTGAGCGTCGCTCTTTCCGATGTGACCTGGGAGGTCATCTTTGTCGATGACAATTCACCCGATGGCACGGCAGATAAAGTCCGTGAAATATCGCGCCGCCTCCCTCATGTGTCCTGCCTGTCCCGCATCGACCGGCGAGGTCTGTCATCAGCCTGCATCGAAGGCATGCATATGGCGCGCGCACCGGTGTTGGCGGTTATCGACGCCGATTTGCAGCATGACGAAACCCGCCTGCCGATCATGCTCTCCGAACTGGCCCATTCCGGCTCCGATATTGTTGTCGGCAGCCGTTATATGGACGGCGGCAGCACAGGAGATTGGGGTCTGTTCCGGCTGCTAGTAAGCCGGGTCGCCACAACGCTTGGGCGCCTGTTTGTACCAAAGAACCTCACCGACCCGATGAGCGGCTACTTCATGGTCCGACAGGCGGTTTTTCTGGAAACGGCACCCCACCTATACGGCAAAGGCTTCAAAATCCTGCTCGATATCTTCGCCTCAAGCCCACGTCCTTTGACATTCAAGGAGGTCCCCTATCGGTTCCGCAACCGGAATGCCGGAGAGAGCAAACTTTCTGGCAATGTCATCTGGGATTATCTGGAGTTTCTGGTGGCGAAGAAAGTCAGTCGGCTTCTGCCGAGCGACTTTTTATTGTTTGTACTGGTCGGCGGTGTCGGGGTTGGCGTTCATTTGATCGCCCTCGGGCTGCTTTACAAAACGCTGGCAACACCCTTTGGTCTGGCCCAGTTGCTCGCCATCTGGTGCGCAATGACGTCCAACTTTTTTATGAACAACGCCATCACCTACCGCCATTCTTCCTTGAAGGGAAAACGTCTCTTTTATGGATTGTTGACCTTCTATGTGGCCTGCGCCATCGGCGCCGTGATTAATTTTTCACTCGCCGTCTTCCTGAAATCCTTTGGCCTCCATTGGGCGATCGCCGGGGCGTCGGGAAGTGTGACGGCCGCCGTCTGGAACTTTGCAACCACCAAAACCTTCACCTGGCGGAAATCATAAGGCCATATCGAAACCACCTGACACCCCGAGGGATGCAGCCATGTCGAAGTCCATCACACGTCTTTTCCAGAACAAGCCCCTGTTTGTTGTGATCATCCTGATCGCCGCTTTCGGTGCCGCGCGGTTGATGATTGACGCCAGCATGCATGGCACCGAAGACAATCTGCTGTTTTATCTGATGGGGCTTAATCTGGTTGCTCCGGACCAGTTGTATGCGCTTAACCAGAAAGCGATCGACTATTTTACAGCACAGGGAGCGTCTCCTCATGCCCTCTATCGGCTCGAATTCCGACGCGATTACCTGAACGAGTTTGCCCTGCCGGGCAGCATCTATCTGGCCGTCAGCCACTTCTTCAAAGGGCTGTTCGTAGATGCCCCCGGACTGTATCCACTGTATCTCGGCCAGTCCCTCGTCATGGGGTTGTCGCTGGCCGTTGTCATCAGCATTGTATGCACCACGGCCATGATCGCCTCAATCCGCCGCTCAGGCTTTTTACCCGCCTATGGCGTCATGATCTGCCTGTTTGCGGCAAGTGAATTGCTGCCGACGACAGGACACAGTTTTGCGACCCTGTTCATTAGCGAGACAATGCTGGGTACGGCAAAACATGTCGTTGAACTACTTATCCGGCCCGGCGCCCAGTTCTCGCCCATGGGGTTTCCGCCGCGCTCCCATTTCGCCCTGTTCATGGTCGCGGTTTTTGCCTTGCGATGGCGCGGGCGCATTGATCTGGGTTATCTCCTTTTGTTTGTTATGTCCTTTATCCATCTGAGCACTTCCGGACTGATTCTGCTGGCGCTGCTGGTGATTGATCTGTTTATACGACCGACCGAGTTGCGCCGCCCCATCGCCGTTGTCTCCATTGTCATCGCCGCCAGCCTGTTTGGTTACCGGCAATCCATGTGGCATCTGATTGGCGATCTCGGTTGGTATGTTTTGACCGCCATCGCCGTTATCATGGGCCTCGCCCTGCTGGCAAAGTTTCTCAATCCCGTCCGGCGCATCCTGCTTTCTCTCCTCGCGCCGCTGCTTAGATTGCGTACATTCCTCACAGAGCGCAATACGATCACAAGCGATCTGATGCTGTTGACCGGTGGATGGTTGATCACCTTTATCGCCTTATGGGCGGTTTTCGTGATCGCCAACCCCTTCGACAAACTGAGCGGCTTCTATTTTTGGAGTCGGCTGCATGGCCGGGTGATGATGGTGCTCTGGCCCTCCATCATCTTTGGCAGCCTGCTGCTCGGCTATTACCGGCTTTCCCGGTCAGGCGCAAAGCGTCGGATACTGAAGACAGCTATACCCGTCGCCTGCCTGCTACTAACCCTACCGGTCGCCTTTACAGCATGGAATTCCTGGCAAAACACATCGGTCATGAAACGCGTCGTCGCCGATTTGTTCCGGGCCGAAAAGCGTCTCGCTCAGGGGCCGTTGACCGGTTTGGAAGCCATGGGACCCGGTGAACTGGTGCTTTATTACGCCATCACCCGAACGGTCGACAGCGGAAAAAATCACATGGTGTTGCTGTTCCGCTGACCCCGCCCCCTCACCGGATAGACCGCCTTAGTCGATCCACTCCGGCTCGCCGAGGCCCATACGGGCGCCCGGCAGCTTGCCTTCTGCCGTTTCGGCGTTGGTCTTGTTTTCCTGCTCGATTTTTAGCAAAGAGGCTTTGAGCAGTTCTTCATGCCGCGCCAGCGGAACAACCGCCACCCCGTCATCATCACCAATCACGATGTCGCCAGGCCGGACCGGACTGCCGCCACACGAAATCAATCCATCAATCTCTCCGCCAAACCCCTTGTGGGGACCCGCAGGGACAACCGACCGTGCAAAACAGGCAAAACCGAAATCGCGCATTTCGGCAACATCGCGAACAGCCCCATCAACCACGAGCCCGGCAATCCGTCGCTGCATCGCCGCCCGGGTCATGATCCCACCCCAAACAGCCGTATCCTCAAACCCGCCCGCATCGGCGACCAGTATTTCACCCGGCTCAACCAGGCCAATGGCGACATGCAAAGCCGAATTATCGCCAACCATACACTGTACCGTGCGCGCCTGACCGACCAGAATCGTGCCGTTTTTTATCGGCTTGATGGCTCCGGCCATGGTATTTGTACGGTTCATACAGTCCGATACAATGGCCGGAGGGATATCCCGCCACGCATCCAGAATATCCTTGGACAATGTTTCAAATGACACCCTGTGGCGTTGGATCGGCATAACGGTTTTCCCTTCCTTGATTGTGCCTGCAAAGGCTATAGGATCAGGCCTCGCTCGCCAAGAAAGGTTTCACATGTTCCGTTGGTATTTTGAATTTCGCGCCGCCATGGAAGCGCGCCAGTTGAACCGGGATGCTCCGCTTATCATCCGTCATGCTTTGGACACCTTCAACGACAGGGTTCTCAATGAGATCGCCGATCTGGCGCGCGAACATATCGATCGCTCCCACAAACAATACGGGACGTCCGTGATAGATCTAAAACGCGCCCATTTTGATTACAAGCGGCTGCACAAAGAGGCCCGGCGGCGCGCAGCGCAAGCGGAACTCAGCGGCCTGACCCTGACCATCATTTACCTGCGGGCCGAAATTGCCGGTGAACCTGCGGCACCTGCCTGCCAGGCCATCAATGCCTTTATCGCGGACTACGGCGCAAGCGAAGCTCCATAAAAAAAGCCGCTGCCCATGACCGACAACGGCTTTTTCGCGACTTTACCGCCCTCAGGTGACGTTGATGGAAATGCCGCCAATGCCTTCAACGGTCCCCTTCAGCACGTCACCGCGGACAATGGCACCAACGCCGGCGGGCGTGCCTGAATAGATCAGGTCGCCGGGCGCCAGCGTGAACAGGCCGGACAGATAGGAAATGGTTTCCGGGATATTCCAGATCATCTGGTTGACGTTGCCGTCCTGACGGGTTTCACCGTTCACATCGATCCAGATGCGGGCGTTTTCCGGATGGCCGCACTGCGCCGCCGGAACGATCTCACTGCACGGTGCCGAATAATCAAAGGCTTTACCAATTTCCCACGGTCGTCCCATTTTTTTGGCAACCCCCTGCAAATCGCGCCGCGTCATATCCAGCCCCACCGCGTAGCCATAAACGCAATCCATGGCATCAGCTTCCTCGATGTCCTTTCCGCCCTTGGCCAGAGCCACCACCAGTTCCATTTCAAAATGAACGTCTTCCGATTTGTCCGGATAGGGAAAATCGCCGCCATCAGGAACGATCGTGTCCGGGTTCTTCTGGAAAAAGAACGGCGGCTCACGGTCCGGATCATGACCCATTTCGCGGGCGTGTGCCGCGTAATTGCGACCAACGCAGTAAATGCGGTGAATGGGGAACAGATCGTCCGAGCCGCGCACCGGCAGCGTCGGTATCACAGGAGGAGTAATTACATAAGCCATATTCAGTATCTTTCTTGTTATTGATCGTCAAAAATCCGTTTTTACCGGAGATCAGGCCCTTTCGGAGCTTGCTTATTCCGGAAGGAGTTCCCACTCCGCATCAACCTGAACGTCGGCCGAGCGGAATAAATTCATCACCGGGCAGCGGTATTCCACATTTTTGGTCAACTTTGCAAAGCGTTCTTCCGTTTCATTGCTGTATACCCGAATTCTCAGTTTTACCCAGTTAAAATAGGGCCGAACGCCATGCACACCGCGCGAACCGCGCTGATCGACCTCTCCTTCACCCTCCATTTCAACGGAGCGGTATTTAAAATTCATAGCCTCGGCGCAGCGGTTGATGATCACGCCTTCGCAGCCCAACAGGGATGACAGGCACATCTCCAGCGGCGTTGAACCGGTGTTGGTTTCTTTCTCATCGGTAATCAACACATGATCCCGGACCATCATCACGGTACGCGTCGCGGCTTCATTATGCGCCGACACCCGGCGGATACCGATGGCCTTCTTTTTTGGGTCAACGCTCGGCTCGAGCAGGTCGTTATCTGCCATGGGTTTTCCTTCCATTTTTTAAATGTCTGACCTTGATCACAGGCTCATTTCCAGAATGTCGAGCCCGACATTGCGGTCGAGCAGATAAATCAGGCCGTTTTGATCCACATCCACATCATTGGATTGCGGTGCAATTTCATCGCCCAGGGGCTCGGGCATGAAATGGGCAACCTCTTTCGGTTTTTTCGGATCCGCCACATCGACCACCCGCAAGCCGCCTGCAAACCAGGTTAGATAAACCAGGGTTGAATCCATTTTTTCCCGGAACTGGTGGGCGCCAAAACGCGCGCCCGAACGGCTCCAGGGGCAATCCATTTCACTCACGTCAAAAGCTGAGATGGCATGAATATTCGCCAGATCCGTGATATCAAAGACCCACATGAAGGCATGCAGGGCGCCTGGTGAATGGGTGTGTTCTTCATCCACGCCAACCGCGATGCGGCGCCCGTCGATCAATTCCGGCAACGGCAGCACCGTATGTGTCGGTTCGGGAAACGGCGGATGATAGTTATGGCTGCCGATGACTTTCGGAGCCGTCATATCGCGGGCATCCAGCACATGGAATCCCGCATGCCAGCAGGCTGCCCACAGTTCATCTCCAACCCGCATGGCGTGATGCAGGCGGTTGCCATATCCGCTCCAGGTTGGTGTTTCACCACCTGCCAGATGTTGGCCCGGCATCCACCAGCGTGAGACCTCAACCGGTTTTTGCGGATTGGAAATATCGTAGGTGACCAGAATATTGCCGATATATCCCTCCATCTCCGTCGAGATATAGGCGTAGTTTTCATCCACATCGAAACGATG
Source organism: Rhodospirillales bacterium (assembly GCA_048262255.1). Classification (GTDB taxonomy): domain Bacteria; phylum Pseudomonadota; class Alphaproteobacteria; order Rhodospirillales; family Casp-alpha2; genus JABMNT01. The sequence continues at coordinate 459,990 of JBLXFH010000001.1, forward strand.
CACACCAAACCCGAAGGTTTTGGTATCACTCAACAAACGCGGGTTGGACTTATCTGAAATGTCATAAATGCGAAAGCCGCCTTCGTGATAACCGCGCTCTCGGGCTTCATCCAGTTCGGCAATCTGGTCCACCTTGCAACCCAGGTCATCGGCCACTTCTGCATCCGTCGGCGCTCTTCCCAGGGCGCTTTGCAGGCGGGCGCGAATTTCCGGCAACTTGTCGCCTCGGCGCAGATGATGGCGGTTGTTCTGCTCCACATTGGTATACATGAGATCACCGACAACCCGCACCTTGTGAGTATGCGAATAGGAATCCGGCAGCGTGATAGCGGCGACAATTTTCGGCTGGCGCGGATCGCGCACGTCGATAATCGTGGTGCCGTGCGGTGGTTTCATATGGCCCACATAAGCGTAACCTCCCTCAACCACCACCTGCCCGCCACCTGCAATGTCCAGGTGTCCGAGCCGCCGGATGTTTCGGGCCAGTTCAAAATCAAACGTTTTCTGCATGATATTCTTTCAGATTTTCAGCGCATCTTGCGCGGCTTTGCGCTTGCGACGGTGATCAAGATAAACAGGTGTCAGAATGGACAGGGCCAGCCCCACCCATAAAACATTGCCGAGATCGGACGAGAACAGGACCATCATATCGCCGTCCGATTTTTTCAGGGCGCGTAGGAAATAGGTTTCCAGCAAGGGCCCCAGAATAACACCGATGAGGATGGCCGCCACATGATACCCGGTCTTGCGGGCGATATAGCCGATCACCCCGAAGGCCAGCCCCAGATACAGATCGAACAGATATTCGCGGGGCACAAATGAACCGACCAGGGTGAAGGCGATGATCACTGGCGCCATGTAAACCGTGCGCGCCAGAGTGACCCGCGACATATAACGTGACAGCGGCAGGATGGTCAGGATCATCAGCGCATAAGTCACGGCCATGGCCATGAACACCCCGTAGGCCAGTTCCGGCTGATCGAAAAACAGGCTCGGGCCGAAATTGACACCATGGTACTGCAGCACCACCAGCATGATCGCCGCCGTCGCGCCACCCGGAATGCCCAGAATGAGCAACGGAATCAGGGTACCCGAGGTGACGCCATTGTTGGCCGATTCCGGCGCTATCAGACCTTCCGGATGGCCGGTACCGTAAAGCTCGGGCGTTTTCGAATAGGTTCTTGATTGCTGATAGGCGACAAACGACGCAATCGACGCGCCAGCGCCCGGAATGACCCCGATCACCAAACCGATCAAAGAATTCCAGGTGATATGCCACCATTTCCTAAGCGCGATAAACGTGCCCTCCAATGTCGCTCCCCAGCCGGGCTTGGCCATGGTCTCCCGGCCTTCATCCGTCAGGATTGAAGATTTTTCAATAATGATAAACGCCTCGGAGACGGCGAACAGGCCGACCAGCGCCGGGATCAGGGGAACCCCGTCGTAAAGCTCGAGAAACCCCATGGTGCCGCGCGGCGTGGCGTAGACCACGTCGGTCCCGATACCGCCGATCATCAACCCCAGAAAACCGGCGATCAGGCCTTTCAGGGTATCGCGTGCGGCAATGGAAGCGATCAGCGAAATGCCAAACAGCATGACGACAATCATCTCGACCGAATGCATATAATAACCCACTTCCGCCAGGATCGGCATGGCGGCGAGAGCAATGATGGTGGTCAGCAAGCCGCCAAAGGTCGACGCAACAAACGACATGGCCAGCGCCTGCTGTCCACGTCCCTGCTTGGTCATGGGATAACCGTCAAGCGGCGTTGCGGCAGCCCCTGCGGTGCCCGGAATGTTGACCAGAATGGCCGGAATGCCGGCGCCCATGCGCGATGCGCAGTAAAGCGCAATCATGAAGACAAGGCCCACTTCCACTTCCATGGACAGGGTCAGCGGCAACAAAATGATGATCGTGTTTGCGGCGCTGAAACCAGGAATCCCGCCAACCACCAGGCCCAGGAAAATCGTTGGGATGATCACCCACCAGAACGACAGCGTGTGCAGGGTCAGATCAACAAAGAACGGCAGATCAACTTCCATTGGTCAAAACCATTTCCATGAAGGTCTCAAAGGGGCCACGCGGGAACCGGGTTTCGAAGGCAAAGATAAACAATGCATACCCCCCCAGCGACAAACCCGCCGACAAGGCCGCGATAAAACCTTTACTTTGTCCCTTGTTCAGCACCGTCATCGACAGAAACAGGAAAAAGAAGGTGGTGATGGTAAAGCCGCCCCACTCGATCAAGATGGCGTAACCGATCGTAATGAAAAACAGAGCCAGACGCCCCGATGTCAAATCGACGACGGAGAACAGGGATGAAAAATCAAAAACGACTTCGCCGCGCAGCACCGCCAGACCGGTCTTGATGAAAAAAACCGTACAGAGGGCCAGCAGGACGGCGCCGATGAAAAAGGCGCTGACCTGGGCCGTCCAGGGCGAGTCAATAATTGTGGAGAAGAAATAAAGGGTAAAGAGGGTGCCCGCGACGGGTAAGATCAATTCCCCGCCCACCGAGCGTTTTTCGCTGTTCTCGTTCATTTAATTTACGCTCATTCCGTAGACATACAGATATTCAAGGTTTGACTCTGCAAAGCGAAAAACACCGGGACCGAACACTACTGTCTGTTCGATCCCGGGCACCAGAGAGCCAAAAGTATCCTGTTATCAGGTTTTGCCACTCAACAGAGATTTGTAGCGTTCGCCGATTTCCAGAATTTCCTTGGTGTACTTTTCACAATCCGCAATGCCCCCCGGATTGAGATATGCCATTTCCCCCTTCGCTTTCTTATAACCTTCAATAAATTCAGGATCGTCAAAGACCTTGAAAAAGGTGTCCTGCAGAATCTTGAACCGGTCTGGATATTTGTCGATTGCCGCCTTGTGGATTCCAAAGGCCCGGGCCGACAGCAGCGGCGGCGTCTTCATACCAAAATGATCGTTCATGGTTGGTGCATGATCGAGACGCTCACCCAGCTTGTTCTTTTCATCAAAGACCAGCAGGGTGCGGACAGACGTATGTTTGGCGGCAACTGAACCGGACGTCAAAACACTGAAATCAACCTCGCCCGTAACCGCCCCGGCAATGGTATTCTTGCCACCCGACAACGGGATCAGATTGAACTCAACCCCAACTTTCTCACCCAATGCCAGAATACCCACGGACGCCGGATGCGCCATGCGGCTGGTGCCGACATTCAGTTTGCGTTTCTTGCCTTCGGCCACGATGTCATCAATGGACATGAACTTGCTTTTCTTGCCGACGAAAACACAGCCCGGATCCGTATCCACCTGACCAAAATAGACGTAGTCGCTGACCTTGAAGTTTTCCGGCGCCTTAACAACCCAGTTCAGCAGCTCCGGACCCATATTGCCGAAAATCAGATTATGACAATCGGCTTCCCGCTTGCCCATGTAAACTTCATAACCCACACGGCCGGATGCACCTGGGAAATAACCCGGTTCAAATTTTGTATTCAGATAATTTTTCCAGACGTTGGCAAAGGCCCGGAAATTCCGGTCAGCCCCGCCGCCTTCACGCGTTGGAATAATAACATCGATATTATGGTCCGGGAACGTTGCGGCGCGGGCGCTGTTGAACGGTTTGGCGCCGAGCGCACCAGCACCTGCGACGGCCGCCGTGCCCATCAAAAAATCACGGCGTGTTGGTTTCCAACTGTTGGTCATTGAATCCTCCCAAATTCGTTTGAATACGACAAACAAACGCTTATTTGCGCTTTTCGCTTGCCTGTTTAACAGGAGGCAATCGTAACCAAAAATTGAAATGGTCGTCAATTCAACCAATAAACTTATTTTTTCTTTTAAAATCAGTTATTTAAATTTAAATTGGTCTAACCATTATTAATTATTGGTTTGGTTCGGGCATAGATGACAACAGAAAGCGAACAGCGCGTCCTAAATCATCTCAGGCGTATTATTCATCTCGGTCATTATCCGGAAGGCTCCCGGCTGCCGACGGAACGCGAACTGGCAGCCGAACTCGCCATCGGACGCGGCCCTATCCGGCGCGCCCTCGCCGCCCTTGAAGCAGAAGGACAGATCAGCCGGCATGTGGGTCAGGGGACCTTTGTCGGCAGCCGTCCGGCGGTCGCCCATCCACAGCCGACCGGACCGTTCATGAATCCGGCAAGCCCCGCCGATATCATGGAAACCCGACTGATCATCGAGCCCCGACTGGCGGCGATGGCGGCGGCGCGCGCCTCGGAAGAAGACATCAGCTATTTACGTCTGTGCACCACCAAAAGCGAGGCCGCCGAGACCTGGACAGCGTGGGACCGCTGGGACGCCACCTTTCACCGCACTATCGCGCTCGCGGCGCACAACACCATGCTGGCCGATTTTATTGAACTGATTAACAAGGCGCGCCGTAACCCATATGGATCCCGCGCCCGCAGAGCGGCAAAAGGTTCGGAATGGCGAGCCACTCTCATACGCCAGCACCGCGATATCGTCGATGCCCTTGCCAGCCGCGACCCGCAGGGAGCCGCCATGGCCATGCGCCATCATCTAACCTATATCGAGGAGCAGTTTTTTGGCGACCCCGACGGCATGTCGGGGATCACCGAGGGCTTGTAATGCCGTGGCTCAGCTAACCCCAATCATGCAGATAAAATCCCCGCTTTTGATCAGCCCCGGGAAATGCCGTCCGGCATATACACCGTCAACGCCAGCCTGATAGACAACAGGCGCCACACCAGTCCGTTCCATATTGTAAATGCGGGCCACGACGTCGCCCTTCCTGACCGGAGCCCCCAATGCCATACAGGGTTCGAACAGCCCCGTATCGCGCGATGTGACGTAGCAGGCCGGGTCGGGCATATCGAGATCCACCGATGGATCAAGAACCGGCGACCCTGTCAAATTTCCCGAATGGATCAGGAAATTGCGCACCCCCTTTTTGGCGATGGCTGCTGTTTCGGCGCTGACCGTGCCGCCGCCGCCAAGTTCCGTCGAAACAAACACCTTGCCCATATCTTCCGCCGCCGTGTCGTACATACCCACGGCATCAAGTTCCAGCAACATCAGCGAATACGGCGCGTTAAAGGCTTTCATGGCGGCGATGCAACGGGCTTCCTGGGCTTTGTCCGACAAGCGATGGGCGCAAGCAAAAGGAACAAACTCAAGTGTCCGGCCACCGGAATGAATATCCAGAACAAAATCGGCCATGGGCAGCAGGGTGCGCTGGAAATAATCGGCTATTTTTTCGGTGACGCCGCCGTTCGGTCGTCCCGGAAAGGCCCGGTTCATATTGCCGCCATCAATGGGCGATGTGCGCCTGCCGACACGAAAAGCCGGGGCATTCATCATCGGTATGATAATCACCCGGCCCGAAACATCTTCGGCCCGGAGCCCGTTCGCCAGATCAAGCAGGGCGACAGGGCCTTCATATTCATCGCCATGATTGGCCCCACTCAGCAACGCCGTCGGACCGTCGCCGTTCCGGATCACGGTAATCGGGATCAGTTCCGCGCCCCAGGCGGAGTCGTCGTGGGAGTGGGGCAGGATCAAATGGCCGTGCTGGACACCGTCTTTTTCATAATCAACATCCGTAGAAATGGGGTTTGCGCGCAACTCATCCATCGCTCAATCCTTGATCATCAGCTTGCGCGGGGTATCCGTGAAAGACACCGCGCCGGTTTCGGTGATGCGGATCGGCTCGGTGATCTCCAATCCGCCATCGTCCAGCCACAGGGCTGGCATGAAATGGATGCACATGCCCGGCTGCAGCTCGGTTTTATCACCGGACCGCAAGCTCAGGGTTCTCTCCCCCCAATCCGGCGGATAGGACATACCGATGGAATAACCGGTTCGGCTGTCTTTCTCGAACCCATGCTGACGCAGCGTCGAAAAAAAAGCCATGGCCACATCTTCCGCAAGATTTCCGGGCTTGGCTTTTTCCAGTCCGGCGGCAATGCCGTCGAGCACCGCGGCTTCCGCATCCAGATATTTCTGTGGTGGTTTTCCCAGAAAAATGGTCCGCGACTGCGGGCAATGGTAGCGGCGATGGCAACCGGCAATCTCGAAAAACGTACCTTCACCCGCCTTTAGCTCCCGTTCATCCCAGGTCAGATGCGCCGCCGTGGCGTCCATGCCCGACGGCAGCATCGGCGCAATGGCCGGGTAGTCACCACCATGGCCGTCCGCCCCCATAATGGCCGTGTGATAAATTTCGGCAACCAGTTCATTTTTTTTCAGTCCCGGTTCGATAATCTCGAAAATCCGTGCATGCATGGCCTCGACAATCCGCGCCGCGCGATTCATATATTCGATTTCCTGCGGCGACTTGATAATCCGCTGCCAATTCACAAGCCCCGTTGCATCCTGGAATTTTGCGTTGGGTAAATTCATATGCAGGGATGCGTAACAGGCGGCAGAAAAATAGTAGTTGTCCATCTCAACACCAATCTGAAGCGCCCCCCAACCGCGCGCTTCGATCACGCCGGCGAGAAAATCCATGGGATGGCGTTCCGTCGACTGCACATAAAAATCTTCGTAGCCGATGATATTGGCGTCATTCATATGAACCGTCCGTATGGCGCCCGGCGCATCCATGCCGCGCCCGAACCACACCGGTTCTCCGGTCTCCGCCAGCAAAACGCATTGATGGGTATAAAACGACCAGCCATCATAACCACTCAGCCAGGCCATATTCGACGGGTCGGAGACGATCATCAACTCAATGCCGGCTTTCGCCATGGCGGTTCGGGTCTTGGCGATACGCGCGTCATATTCATCGCGCTGGAAATTGATGATGACGTCTTGTTCGGGCATCTCGGGCGCCTCCGTACAGAGCTTCAAAAAACCACATTAACCCTTAAATATCCGGAAATGCATGCTAAAACTTGCCTGAACCGCTATTCAAGAATTCCCCTGGCTTTTCCAGCCCTTTTTCAGGAGATAAATCGTGACTGTACCCACTTCCCCGCGTCTTGGCTTCATCGGACTTGGCCTCATGGGTGGCCCTATGGCCATGAATATGCTGGCGGCGGGAACGCCGCTCACCGTCTGGAACCGCTCTTCCGGGGCCACAAATCTGGCAGCTGAAAAAGGCGCCCAGGTCGCCGCATCACCAGCCGAAGTGGCGAGCCAAAGCGATATTGTTTTTTCCTGCCTGTTCAATGCGTCTGTGGCGGAAGAGGTCCTGTTTGGCCCGAACGGTGTTGCCGAAAGCGCCAAGGAAGGCTCGATATTTGTTGATCTGTCGACCCTCGACCCCCAGACCACAAAGGAGCTGGCGGCCCGGTTGCTCGCGACCTGTGGCATGCGCTGGGTCGATGCACCGATCAGCGGCGGCGTTTCCGGGGCCAAAGATGGCACCCTGATTATTCTGGCCGGTGGCGACGAAGCCGATGTGGCCGCCGTTCGGGCCGTCGCCGGGCCCATGTGCGCCCGGGTTGAATATCTGGGAGAGCTCGGGTTTGGCCAGTTCGGCAAGCTGTGCAACCAGATGCTGGTCGGCTGCAACCGGCTGGTTGTCGCGGAAATGGTCTTGCTGTCTGACAAGATGGGTTTTGATTCAACGCGGCTACCCGATATATTAAACGGCGCACTTGGCGATTCGCAGATTTTGCAGAAAGACGGCCCCTTCATGATCAACCGCGATTACCAGCCGCGCGGTCGCTGTCAGAACATGATCAAGGATATGAATTCCATCATGTCACTGGCCCGCTCACTAAATACGGGCTTGCCGTTCACCGGACTGGCGCAGGAAATCTGGCGGCTGCATGCCGGGCATGGGTATTTGCAGGAAGATGGCGCATCGGTGATGGACTTTTACGACCCGCCTGAAGGTAAAGACAAAGCTTAAGTCTTTTCGCCCTTGATCATGGTTCCGGCGCCGCCGGGTGTGAAAAATTCCACCAGAATGGCATGCGGAATACGACCATCACTGATCACCGCCGCTTCTACGCCCTGATCGACGGCATCCAGACACGTCTCGACCTTCGGGATCATGCCACCGGAAATGGTCCCATCGGCTATGGCGGCACGCGCCTGTTCGGCTGTCATTTCGACAATCAGTTTGCCCGACTTGTCGAGAACGCCGCTGACATCGGTCAGCATGATCAGGCGTTTGGCATCCAGCGCAGCGGCAATGGCGCCAGCGGCCGTATCGGCATTAATATTGAGCGTTTCGCCGTTCGGACCAACGCCAATGGGCGCGATCACCGGCGTGATGTCCGACGTTTCGAAACATTTCAGAATATGCGGATCGATAACGTCGGGCTCGCCAACCAACCCCAGATCGAGAACCTTCTCGATATTGGAGTCTTCATCGCGCTTTGTCCGCACCAGTTTTTTGGCCCGGATCAGATTGCTGTCCTTGCCGCACAATCCGGCAGCCCGGCCACCCGCTTCATTGATCGCTGAAACGATTTCCTTATTGATGGAGCCGGCCAGCACCATCTCGACGATGCGCACCGTTTCTTCATCGGTAACGCGCAGGCCGTCGATAAATTCGGATTTGACGTTGAGACGGTCCAGCATGGCGCCAATTTGTGGCCCGCCACCATGCACAACAATGGGGTTCAGCCCGACCTGACGCAGCAAGACCACATCACGGGCGAACAGCTTCGCCATTTCCGGGTCGCCCATGGCGTGCCCGCCGTATTTGATAACGACGGTCTTGTCGGAATAGCGCTTCATATAGGGCAGCGCTTCGGACAGCAGCTTCGCCTGCTCCAGCCATTGCGCCCCGTGCGATGTATTTTCGTTTTTCATGGCAGGGAACTTAACTCAGATATTCTGGGACTGCCAGAGAGGAATTCCGACAGAGATTTTACTCCACTTTTTAGACTGCCATGGTCTTATACGAGAGTAAAAGATGGATAAACGGGAATAATGCAGACAACCAGATAATTAAGACAACACGGAATGACAATAGAAAGACGTAAATAAGCCCGGCCATCATATGCAACAGAATCACGAGTATCCCGAACAATGCGTGTAAGGGGCTATAAAAGGTCTCGAATGGGCGATCTTCATGAACTGGGTATCCCGGTTCCGTATAACTTGGGCTATAACTGATATAGCCAAAACTGATATAGCCAATAATCGCAATCAGATGCAGCAATAGGCACAGAGTGACGGAAGTCAGCAGAAACCATTTCGCAACCTGATGAGTTCTGAACAAGTCTGCCAGCGCCTTCCAGCCGAAATTCCGTACCCACCAGCCACCTACGGCGGTCCAAGTTTTTTCCATTTTTCACACCAATCATGATGTTCACGAAACGTCGAAAATTGACCGCCCCCCAAAGGTCAATCCTCAGATACACTCTAATGTATCATAAAGTTTATTGATTTTATTATATATATATCTTTGATTGTACTATTTTCCATTTTTTTTGTCCTGGCGAAGGAAATACCGATCCCGCACATAGGGCCAGATATCCCAGAGCGTATGATCTAATGGGGATTTTTCAGAACCCGCAAAATTATATGTCCCCTTCAATAGGGAGTCGGTCACAACAGCGCCATTTCCTTAATTAAAAACAATCTCCCGGCCATCGGGATGCTCGAAGACGAGGTGCTTGCTGCCGACAATCGGATTGTCGATGCTGACAATCGGAATGTCGGGAATTCGGTCTCCTAAAAGACGTATATGTTTCCTCTCTTTCTGGTGAAAATTAGCTTTATCATCCGGTCGCAATTCAAACCCCTGAACAACTGCGGCACCGATTGTGTCCGGCAGAGGAGAATTGCGTGCTTCGCGAACCTCTTCAATTTGCGCATTCGTCAAAGGGCCGATCTCCTTCACATCTTCAATCCGGGGACGGAACCCTTTGCTGGTGAGCCATTTATTCAGGCTGTCATATTCCAGAAAAAATTCCGGCAACCCGGTTTTCGGGTTGATTGTCGCGCCATCGGTGATCCGGTGCAAAAGCTCGGCTTCTTCGGGCGTTAAATGGGCCAGTATGGTGTCGCCATTACGCCCCATCGCTAGCAAGGTTTCCGCTGCCTGCCGGACGTTATCTGATTTTCCCGGCGGCGCGACAGAGGCCCGCAGCGCGGCCACGGTTGGACCATCCGGATTAATTAAGCCATCCGTCCTCAGACCTTGTTGTTTCTGAAATTCTGTTATGGCCTGATGAAGCCGCTCGCCATAATAACCCGTTGGACCGTTGGTTTTGGAGGTATCCAGAAAACCCGTCTGCGCCAGCATGCCTTCGATTTTTGCCACATCATCGCGCTGGTTACGGGCCCCACCACCGACGCTTGATGCAAGCAATGTCGGATGGCCGTGGTCGAAAGACGGGCGCTGCCGGTCACGGGTGCCCGCCAACCGCCCGAACGGATCGCGCGGCTCGACCCACCGGCCCCGGCCCACCCGTCCCATACGATCTGGTACGTAGGCGCGATTGGAAAATTGAGGATGTGTCATACTTGAACTCCTTATGTCGTGACATACAAAAAAACCGCCCCGGAAATCCGTGGACGGTTGATATATCGGCAAAGTTTCGACAGCACTGAGTTAAGAACGCAAGGCGCAAAAAGCCTGCCGTAAAAACAATAAAGCAGAAACTTAGGGAAAAATCACGAAAATTATCCCTTAAAAGGAATAAAAACCTTTATTGTTCAGTCAACGTAGCCAGCAAGGCACGCAGTTCGGCGATGCCATGACCCTTGCGGGAGCTTGTTTTCGGGATGATGGGGTGGGCCGCCGGATGTTTGCTGATTTCCTGCGTGATCTTGCCTTCAAGATCTTCCAGATAACCGGCTTTCACCTTATCGACCTTGGTCAGCACCACCTGATAGGGCTGCGCCGCATTGTCGAGCATGGCCATGACGCCGCGGTCCGATTCTTTCAAACCATGACGGGAATCAATGAGCACGCAGGTCCGGCGCAAATTGGCGCGGCCCTTGAGGTAGGCATCAACTAGGCCCGTCCATTGCTTGACTTGTGCTTTCGAGACCCGGGCATAACCATAACCCGGCAAATCGGCGAGCATCATTTGCTCACCTAAATTAAAGAAATTGATTTCGCGCGTACGGCCCGGTGTGTTTGAGGTGCGGGCCAGGGTGTTCTGGCGGACCAGCGCGTTCAACAGGCTCGATTTCCCCACATTGGAGCGTCCGGCAAAGGCGATCTCCGGCAAGCTGCCGTCAGGCACCTGCTCCAGCTTGACGCAGCCCAGAACAAACTGACAGGGCTGTTCAAACAGCACCCGCCCACGCTCCAGCAGCACCGGGTCTTCGAGATCATACTCAGTTGCCATGGTCTGGCCGTATCCTTGAATGAAGGCCCGAACCCCGGGCCTTAAATGAAGCGCCGCCCTATTGCAGCGCTTCCTTGCCGGTAATTCCCATGCGCCGCATGATCAGCCATTGCTGCGCCATGGAGAGCGTGTTGTTCCAGGCCCAGTAAATCACCAGTCCGGCCGGGAAAGCCGCCAGCAGGAAGGTGAAGATGATCGGCAGGAACATGAAGATTTTGGCCTGTACCGGGTCCGTTGGCTGCGGGTTGAGCTTTTGCTGCAGGAACATACTAACGCCCATGATAAGCGGCCATACACCAATCATCAAAAAGTCCGGCGGTGTAAAGGGTAGCAACCCGAACAGATTAAAGATGGTGGTCGGATCGGGTGCCGACAAATCCTGAATCCAGCCAAAGAACGGGGCATGGCGCATCTCGATGGTTACGAACAACACCTTATAAAGGGCGAAGAACACCGGGATTTGCACCAGAATGGGCAAACAGCCCGACGCCGGATTGACCTTTTCCTTTTTATAAAGCGCCATCATTTCCTGATTGAGCTTCATTTTGTCATCACCGAAGCGTTCACGCATCTGGGTCATTTTCGGCGCCAGCTTTTTCATCTTGCTCATGGACACATAGGATTTGTTGGCCAGCGGAAACAGAATGGCCTTGATGCCCACCGTCAGCAGCAAAATGGAAACACCCAGATTGAGAACGTGGTCGTTAATCCACAACAATGCATAAAACATCGGTTTGGTCAGGAAATAGAACCAGCCGAAATCAATCGCCAGATCAAACTGTTCGACGCCGAGTTGCTCTTCATAGGCATCGAGCTGTTTGACTTCCTTGGCACCAGCGAAAAAGTGGCTTTCCGTCGTGATGGAGCCGCCAGTCACGACCGCCTGCTGGGGGCCCAGAAAATCAACCTGATACATATCGACAAGGCCCTGCATACGGTGCAGATAACGCGTGTCCGATTGCTGCTTCTGGTCGGGGATCAGGGCTGTCAGCCAGTATTTGTCCGTAATGCCAATCCAGCCGCCGGTCGATTTCTGCTTAACCTGGCCCTGATCTTTCAAATCATCGTAATCGATTTCGGAGAGGGTTTTGTCAGAGACTCCGAGCAACCCTTCATGCAGGATATAGAACCCGGTGGTGTCCGGCGTGCCGCGACGCGACACCAGACCATAGGGATTGAGCGCCGCTGTCTGACCGCTGGTATTTTCCACCGTTTGCGTAACCGTAAACATGAAATTCTTATCGATGGCATAGGTCCGCTTGAACAACAGGCCTTCACCGTTGTCCCAGCTCAGGGTCACAGGCGCCTCCGGTGTCAGAGTCTGGCCATTGGACGACCAGACCGTATCCTGCCCCGGCACCTTGACGCCCTGCGCACCAACCCAGCCGAACTGCGCGTAATAACCGCCATCAGCGCCTTTTGGCGACAATAGAATGATTTCCGGGCTGCCCTCTTCCAATTCTTCCCGGTAATCAATCAGCGTCAGATCATCAATACGTCCACCGGTCAGGGCAATGGAGCCATGCAGGCGCGGCGTATTGATCTTGACCCGGTTATTGCGGGCCAGGATATCGGCGCGGGTCAAGCCATCGACAGGAACTGCGACGGTTCCCGGAATAACCGGAGCCACATTTCCTGTGCTCTGGACCGCAGGCAGATTGCCGGGCGTTTGTCCGGGGGTCGGCTGTGGAAGGCTTTGATCCGTCTGGGCAACTTGCGGCGGCGGTGGGCGGGTCGCGTCAAAATAAACCTGAAAGCCAAGCAGGATGGCAATCGACAGAACGATCGCCAGAATCATATTTTTATTGTCAATCATTTGACGGGGAAAACCTTCTCGTGGGGATGTGCTTGGCAACCAGCGCCTTCGCAGCTCTCTGTTTCAGGGACCGGATCATATCCGAAGCCGCCAAAGGGATGGCAACGTAAAAGACGCCTTAGCGCAAGCCAGGACCCGGCAAACGGGCCATGACGTTCCAAAGCGGTCAGGGTATAGGCCGAACAGGTCGGTTCGAACCGACAGCTCCCGGCCAGGATCGGCGAGACCAGAAGCTGATATCCTCTGACCAACAGCCGAAGCGGAAAATTAAGCCCTTTCGTCAACCATCTCATGACGCGTTCTTAATCTTTCCCTAGGGGGCGCTTATCAGCTTTCAGCTTTTTAAGCGCCGTTTGCAAATCTCTTATCAAAGCCGGAAAAGGACGCTTGATCGTGCCCATCCGACCGATAATCACCAAATCCAGTCCACAGGCCACAGAATCCGGCAAAACCGCATCCGCCACAGCCCGAAGACGCCGACGCACGCGGTTTCTAATGACCGCGTTGCCGACCTTTTTAGTCACGGTAAAGCCGACGCGAACTGCGTCGGCTTCCATATCGTCCACGACTTCCTGCGAAGTGCGTTTGCGCACCTGCAGAACAAGTCCACCGGTCGCCCACTTCTGGCCCTGTCTGGCGGCCCGCAAAAACTCCCGTCGATGCTTCAACCTCCGTAAAGGTCGGGCAGGGAGTGATTGATCAGGACTCAACGGGGCCAAACGTAGAGCGTCTGGCTCAGCACTTAAGCCGACAGACGTTTACGCCCTTTGGCGCGCCGGTTGGCGAGAATGTTCCGCCCACCAACGGTGGACATCCGGCTCCGAAAACCATGGCGACGCTTACGAACTATTTTACTTGGCTGAAACGTGCGTTTCACGATCCTGCTCCTACTATGAATTTTCCCGGTGTATAAGCACTCGCAAGAGGGAAGTCAACGCTACTGACGCAACAATCCCGTTTCTCCAAAACAGGCCCTTCGTCTTCCCTGCCGATAGGGTCCCCGGATAAAAAACCGGCCCAACCGTCGTCGAATTTTCTCCGAGCCATTGGGCGGCCTGTTCGCTATAAAGAGTCCGGCACCTCCTAGACTTTCATAAAATCTCTCAGGACCACTTATGCCCACAGGGACACCAACCATCGCATTTATGCGCCGGGAATGGCGGTTTTTGCTGTTTGGGGCGTTGGTCATGTTTTGGACCAGCCCCGGCCAGACCTATTTGATCTCGCTGTTCGGCGATCAACTGCGCCACGACTTTGATCTGAGCCACAGCGATTTCGGGTTGATTTACACACTGGCCACCCTGACCAGCGCGGCGCTTCTTTGGCCAGGCGGGCGGCTGGTCGATAAATTGCGCCTGGCAAAATTCGTCTGGTGGGTCTGTGCGCTCATGGTCGTCGGCGCGATGACCTTCTCACTGGTCCAGGGGCCCATCTCCCTGTTTTTCGGTATCCTGTTCGTGCGTTTTCTGGGCCAGGGGATGATGTCGCATATTGCCGTCACCGCCATGGCCCGGCGCTATCAGGCCGAACGGGGCCGTGCCATCGCCATCGCCGGGTTTGGCTTTCCAATCGGTGAGGGCATCTTTCCACCGCTGATCACCATCGGCCTGACCCTGACCAGCTGGCAAAACATCTGGATCGGCATGGGGATTGCCGCCGCCGTCATGCTGCTGCCGACCGTGCCCTTTCTCCTGAAGCGCACCGCCGGACAGGACGGTCAGGGCCCGAATGCCCTGGCTGGCAAAACCGACCTGCAACGACAATGGACCCGGGGCGAAATGCTGCGCGACAGGCGGTTTTTTATGATCGCGCCACTGATCATGACCATGTCGGCCATTTTCACCGGCATTATCTTTCACCAGGCGCATATCATCGCCAACGTCAAAGGCTGGGACTTTCTCTGGTGGAGTGTGTGTTTTTCTGGTTTCGCGGTTTGTCAGGTCATGGGCAGCTTTTCAGCTGGCTGGCTGGTCGATCGCATTTCGGCGCGACGCATAGCCCCTTTTGTCCTGATGCCTTTTGCAGTCTCGCTGGTCATTCTTGGTTTCGGCCAGCACGAATACTGGGCCATCGCCATCATGGCCTGCATGGGACTGAGCGCAGGCGCCACCAATCCCACCTTCTCGTCTTTATGGGCCGAGCTTTACGGCACCGAACATCTGGGCGCCATTCGGGCTGCGGGTTCCGTTCTTTCCGTTTTTGCCTCGGCTCTCGGCCCGGTTATCATTGGCTGGGCCCTGGACGCCAGCGTCTCCGTCGTCACGATCACCCTGATCTCCCTGCTTATCACCCTGTTGACAAGCACCTTGTCCGCGATTGGCCTGCGTCGGGCCTGACAGGTTTCCGGGCCTTCTGTAGACAGATTGCTTGCTCACCGCCCCATTCGCTGCTAAACCCCCCCCTCAACGCTTATATAAACCTTTCTTTATATGTCAAACTCAGGAGCTACTGAATGCCCTTCGATGATTGCAAAGTTGCCGATATCAGCCTGGCCGATTGGGGCCGCAAGGAAATCAATATTGCCGAGACCGAAATGCCGGGCCTGATGGCCCTGCGCGAAGAGTTTGGCGCAAGCCAGCCGCTGGCCGGCGCACGCATTGCCGGTTGTCTGCACATGACCATTCAAACCGCTGTATTGATCGAAACCCTAACGGCGCTTGGTGCCGAAGTGCGCTGGTCGAGTTGCAATATCTTCTCGACCCAGGACCAGGCCGCAGCTGCCATCGCAGCGAGCAAGGTTCCGGTCTTTGCCTGGAAAGGCGAAACAGAAGAAGAAGCTGAATGGTGCATTGAACAGACCATCCAGGGGCCAGATGGCTGGACACCCAACATGATCCTTGATGACGGCGGCGATCTGACCGTGATGATGCACGACAAGTTTCCGGAACTGATGAAAAACGTCAAGGGCCTGTCGGAAGAGACAACAACCGGTGTGCATCGTCTTTATGACATGGAAAAAGCCGGAACGCTGAAGGTCCCCGCCATCAACGTCAACGATTCCGTAACCAAGTCGAAATTCGACAACAAATATGGCTGCCGCGAAAGTCTGGTCGACGCGGTGCGCCGCGCCACCGACGTGATGATGGCTGGCAAGGTTGCCGTTGTTGGCGGTTACGGTGATGTTGGCAAGGGCTCTGCCGAAAGCCTGCGTTCCGCAGGCTGCCGCGTATTGGTTACGGAAGTTGATCCGATTTGCGCCCTGCAGGCCGCCATGGAAGGTTTTGAAGTTGTGACCATGGAAAACGCCGCACCGCGTGGCGATATTTTCGTTACCTGCACCGGCAACATCGATGTTATTACCCTCGATCACATGCGCGAAATGAAGGACCGGGCAATTGTCTGCAACATCGGCCACTTCGATTCCGAAATCCAGATCGGTGCGCTGCGCAATTACAAATGGGACAACATCAAGCCACAGGTTGATGAAGTCGAGTTTCCCGATGGCAAGCGGATCATCGTTCTGGCCGAAGGCCGTCTGGTCAATCTCGGGTGCGCCACCGGCCACCCAAGCTTCGTGATGTCGGCCAGCTTCACCAACCAGGTGCTGGCACAAATCGAGTTGTGGACCAATTCAAGCGCTTATGAAAACAAGGTCTATGTGCTGCCCAAACATCTTGATGAGAAAGTGGCCGCCCTGCATCTGGCGAAAGTCGGTGCCCAGTTGAGCACACTTTCAAAAGAGCAGGCCGACTATATCAGCGTTGAGACGGCCGGTCCGTTCAAGCCGGAAGCCTACCGCTACTAGGCTCAAGACCAAGTCAAATGTGTAAACGGCCCCATCGCGGGGCCGTTTCGCTATCTGGCTCTTGCTCCGGGCAAGGCGAGCAGAGTAATCTTTGCCGGTGCTTGAAAAAATAAAACTCATCCTCGAGACGGTTGACCCGCAAATCTATGCGGCGGTTTCTGTTATCTCGCTGCTGCTGGCCCTGTCGTTTGCTGTTGGCTGGGCACGACAGCGGGGTAAACGCATGCAGGCGCAGTCCGAACGCAATCGCCTGTTTGCCGTCGCCCAGAAAGGCCGGGAAATTCTGGCGGCAGCGCCGGACGGCCTGTTTCTTTGGGATCATGTGCTCGGCGGCGTCACTGTTTCCAGGCGCCTTGCCGTCCTGCTCGGCCTGAAAGCCGGAACCCAATCCCGTTACGACGATATCCGCGAATGTTTTCAGGGCGAATCCCTGAAAGCCCTGGAGCGTGGCTGCTCGGCTTTGCGCGGCAACGGCACGCCGTTTGATCTTGTCCTGATTACCGGCGACCGTTTGATCCAGGCCATTGGGCAGCGGGCCGAAACGGAGACCGGAGACGTTCAGGCCGATCTCGTGTGGATGCGCGATGTCACGGACCTCACATCGGGCGCGCGCAGCACGGTTGACCGCCCGCAAGGCACCGCCCATCCGGAAACGGCCGATCAATTTGACGACCGTCATCTGACCGCCCTGCTCGATGCCCTGCCCATACCCGTCTGGCTCAGGGATTCAAAACTCAATCTGGCCTTTGTCAATCGGGCGGCCACCGGGCTGGTCGATGAAAAGCCCGATCTTGCGGCACAGGCCCGCATTTCCGGCCATCAGGAAAGCGAGCGCCGTCTGATCGACCGCGACGGCGTCGCCCAGCTGGTTGAACTCATGGAAATTCCGCTGGGCGTCCAGTCCAACGGCGAAGTCAAAAAAAACAGTGGCACCCTGGGTTATGCACTTGACCGCTCTGAGCGCGAAGAAATGGAGAGCGCCTTTCTGCGCCACCGCCAAGCCCGCGATGCGGTGCTTGAGGGGCTGCCCACGGCGGTCGCCATTTTTGATGCCGACACGCATCTGGAATTCGCCAATTCCGCCTATGCCGATCTGTGGAATATCGACCGGGTCTGGCTCCTCGACAAACCCCGCCTGGGCGAGGTACTGGAAAAACAACGGGAAGACCGGCGGTTGCCGGAAGTCCCCGATTTCCGGACATTCAAAGAAGAGCAGCTGGCCCGATTCCGCGCCCTGAGCACCCCTTACGAAGAAATGCTTTACCTGCCGGACGGGCGCGCCCTGCGCCAACGGATCCAGCCGCACGGCAATGGCGGACTGGTTTATGTTTTTGAGGACATGTCGGAACGTCTCGATTTGCAGCGCTCTTACAAGGAACTGGATGCCGTGCAGGCGGAAACTCTGGAGAATTTGCACGAAGGCGTTGCCGTGTTTGGCAGCGATGGCCGCCTGAAACTCTACAATCCAGTGTTTGCACGCCTGTGGAAGCTCGACGCCACAACGCTAGCGGCCAAACCGCATCTCACGCAAATTCTCGATCAGACCCGCGACCTGCGACCGGCACCGGACAACAGCGCGAACTGGTCCGACGACGACTGGACGGCCCACAAAGCCCTGATCACAGCGCGCCTGCTCAGCCGCGCCCACAATTCGGGTCGCATGGCGCTGACCAACGGAACCGTCGTCGATTATGCCAACCTGCCGTTGCCCGACGGGGCGGTTCTGCTGTCCTATATGGATGTGACGGACAGTGCGCGGGTTGAAAGTGCGCTGCGCGACCGGGCGCAGGCCATGGAACAGGCCAATATCGCAAAATCGGAGTTCATCGCCGATGTCTCGCGCGAGGTCCGCACCCCGCTGAATACGGTGATCGGTTTTGCCGACATGCTGGCTCAGGACTATTTCGGCAGCCTCAATCCCCGGCAGAACGAATATGCCACCTCCATTGCCGAAACCAGCCGCAGCCTGATGGCCGTGGTTGGCGATGTCCTTGATCTGGCAACCATGGACGCCGGAAATCTGGAATTGATGAACGAAAGCGTTGATATCCACGGCCTGCTGGTCTCGGCTTTCAATCTGATCCGCGACCGGGCCAAACGGCGCAATCTCAATCTGGAGTTTGACTGTCCGCCAGACATCGGCTGGATGACCGGTGACAGCAACCGTCTCAAACAGGTCATCTACAACCTGCTCGCCAACGCCACCACCTATACGCCGCCACGCGGCAGCATCACGTTGAGCGCCGAGCGCACAGCGGAAGAGGTGATCATCCGGGTGACCGACACTGGCGTCGGCATTCCCCCTGCCGACAAGGAACGGATTTTCAACCCCTTCGACAAGGGCGCTGCGACCTCACCCGCCAACGACAGGGATAAACCGCACACCGCCGATAACGATAGCGAACGCGGCGTTGGCCTGGGGCTAACCATCGCTGAGAGGTTCATCGAACGTCAGGGCGGGCGCATTGAGGTGCGATCTCAGGTGGGACGGGGAACGACGGTTGAAATCCGGTTGCCCGGCGCGATGACGGATGATGCCTAGTCGAACAGGGCGTCAATGTCGTCCTGATCAAGAGTCACCGCTTCGATTTCCTGCTCCTTGCCGTAATCGCCGTTAATAATAGCGCTTGAGCGGTCCATGAGGCGTTGAATGTCGCGGGTTACGGTCTTCACGGTTTCTCGCAATAGCCCGGCGTCGCCTCCTTGCAGGGCCGTCTCGATTTCGGCAATGCCGCTTTTTACCTTGTCGTTTATTTCTTCCGTCGTTTCATCAAAAGGGGTGCGATAGATCGACGGCGCATTTTCATAAGCCAGCACCGCCAGTTTTTTATCGGAAAAAGCCGATTCGGTGAAGTGGTCAGCATAGCTCTTAGGCTGCCATTCCTTCACGTCTTCCAGGCATTCGGGCATGTCAGGAACCAGCTCAAGAAGCATGATCACTTCGTTGAAATGGTTCAGATAATCAGTCGCGAGCAGGGTTTCTTCATTGATATTCGTCCCCTTGACCAGTTTTTGAATGGTCCTCGTCAATTTGATCAAGTCTTCGTTCATTGATGATGCATCCGCTCTTTTCACACAAACCTAACGACATCCCCATTCAAAAGCCACTTTTTGTATCGAAAATCACAAAAATCGGTTTATCGACCCGGTCAAAGATCCAGTTCCTGCACCAAAACCTCCAGGAATTGGTCTATTTCCTGTTCCGTGTTGTAATAATGCACCGACGCCCGAACCACCGCATCCAGTTTCCGGTTTTCCATATCCAGACGGGTCGAGAAGACGGTGGAATGGGTGACGTTGATTTGATGGCCCGCCATCCGCCGCCGGACCTCGTCCGCCGCCACACCAGCAACACTAAACGTCACAATACCGCCCGGCGTCGGGCCCAGATCACGCACTGTAATACCGGGTGTGTCGGCGAGGCGCGCCCGAAAAAGCCCCGCCAGATACAGAATTCGCTCATAAACCGCTTCCATTCCCCACGACAACGCATAGTCCACGGCGACACCCAACGCGATTTTACCAGCCGTGTAATTTTCCCAGTTTTCGAAGCGCCGGGCATCCCGGCGGATTTCATACGTATCCCGCCCGGTCCAGGTCGCCGAATGGTTATCGAGCACCGGCGGATCAAACAGGTCCGCCATGGCTGGCCGCACATACAAAAAGCCGGTGCCACGTGGCCCGCGCAGGTATTTGCGCCCCGTCGCGGTCAGCATGTCGCAGCCGATGGCTTCCACATCAATGGGCATCTGACCGACCGTCTGGCAGGCATCCAGCAAATAGGGGATGTTTGCCGCCTTTGCCACCCGTCCGATAGCCGCCGCCGGGTTGGTCAGGCCGCCGTTGGTTGGCATGTGGGTGATGGAAATCAATTTGACCCGCTCATCAATCATGTTTTCGAGCGCTTCCACTGACAACGCACCTGTTTCGTCATCGGGAATGACCTCAACCTGAACGCCTGTGCGTTGGGCGATTTGCAGATAGGCGATATAATTGCTGCCGTATTCCGCCTGCGCCGTCAGCAGGCGATCGCCGGGTTTGAACGTTTGGGCCAGGCCATAAAAAGCCCCGCACCAGCCGACCGTCGCATTTTCGACAAATGCCACCTCATCGGCCTGGCAATTGATCAGTTGGGCAATGGCGTCGTAGGTATGGGCATCGCCGTCGATGGTCCTGTCCGCTGCCTCATAACCGCCGATTTCGGCTTCCAGATCAATATGGTTTTTGATGGCGTCAACGACCCCCGTCGGCATTAAAGCGGCACCCGCGTTGTTGAAATGCAGAACCTTTTCGACGCCGGGCGTATCTCGCCGGGCTTTTTCCATATCAATCATCAAACTTCCTTCTTTGAAAACAGGGTACAAACGCCGCCAATCATCATTGCGGTCTATTCCGGCAGACCTTTCGATGTGGAATGCTGAAACCGCAGGGGCTTTTCCGGGTAAATATGATTATGTGCCGCCTCCGCCGCAAAAGCGGCTTCCGAAAAGCCGGTCAGGATCAGCTTCTGTTTGTGCGGATAGACAGCAATATCACCAATGGCGAAGATGCCGGCCCGGTTGGTCGCACCAGTGGTCGGATCAACGGCGATTCGTTTTTTGTGAATGGTCAGCTCCCATTCCGTTATGGGACCCAGTTTTTGCGACAAACCGTAAAAGGGCAAAAGAACATCGGCCGGAATTTGCCGCGCATTACCGTCAAAGTCCGCGATCTCAAGGGCATGCAGGCTTTTTTCGTCGCCAATAAGTCCGGTCAGCTGGGCCGGTGCCACCAACTCAATCGTGCCCACATGCAGGCAGGCCTGCAGATGTTCGAGGCTGGCCTCGTGGGCGCGGAAATTTTCGCGACGATGCACCAGAGTGACGGACTTTGCCACCCCGACCAACGCCAGGGCCCAGTCGACAGCCGAATCGCCGCCGCCTGCAATTACCACACGCTTGTCCCTGTAAGCCTCAACAGACTTGATAAAATAATTGATGCCCGCACCGGGCCCCAGTTGCTCATAACTCTCGATGTCGTCGAGTGGGGGGCGTTTCGGCTCGAACGCACCAACCCCGGCGGCGATAATCACAGCGCCCGCATAAAACAGCTGACCGCCTGACAGTTCAATGCTCCAACGCCCATCCGCCAACGGTTCAAGTCCGGATACGGTCTGGCCCAGATGATAGACGGGCGCAAACGGGGTGGCCTGAAGCTGCAGGTTTTCAATCAGTTCTGCCGCCTGAATTTTCGGAAAGCCCGGAATGTCATAAATCGGTTTTTCCGGATAGAGCGCCACGCATTGGCCGCCAATATCATCAAGCGCGTCAACCACATGACAACGCAACCCGGCCATGCCGCACTGAAAAACCGCAAAAAGGCCGATCGGACCGGCCCCGACAATGACAATTTCCGTTTCGATGGCAGTCTGGCTACTCAAAATCATATCTTTCGGTTATTTAGCGCCTAAAATGCCGCCCCAAAGCGGCGGGTGCAAGCCCTTGCTCTGTGGCGAAGAGACAGATACATATCGAAGATGATTAATGAGCAGGACCAGTTTACGGAGATTTCCGTCGCCGATGAAACCGCGACAGAGGCTCTGGCTGCCAAAATTGCCGGTATTTGCGGGGCTGGCGACCTGATTGCCCTGCACGGCCCCCTCGGCATAGGCAAAAGCGTCTTCGCCCGGGCCTTCATCCGGGCCCGCGCTGGCGCCGATGAAGAGGTGCCAAGCCCGACCTTCACCCTGGTCCAGCCTTATGATTGCGAACCGGCACCGATCTATCACTTCGATCTCTACCGGCTCAATCAGGCGGATGAAATTCTTGAACTTGGATTCGAAGATGCGCTCGCCGATGGCACGGTTCTGGTCGAATGGCCGGACCGCCTTGGCCCCTATATGCCGCGCGACCGCCTCGATATCGAAATCATGCAGGGGGCGCGGGAAAATGCCCGCATCATCCGCCTGACCGGACAAGGTTACTGGCGGGCCCGGGTATCCGACGTGATCAATGACGGCAAAATCCATGCCTGAGCGCGACCAGGCCATCCAGCGGTTTTTGACGGATCACGGCTGGCAAGCTGCCCAGCGGTCGGTGCTTGCCGATGACGCCTCCTTTCGGCGCTATGACCGGCTGGTTCACAAAGACGGTCGTCGGGCCGTTTTCATGGATGCGCCGCCGCCTCAGGAAGACGTCCGCCCGTTCATACAAATCGCTCACCATTTGAGCACGCTGGGCCTGAGCGCACCGGAGATTTACGCCGAGGACGCCCTGCAGGGGTTTTTGCTACTGGAGGATCTGGGCGACGAGACCTATACGCGTATTCTCCACGCCCAACCGGATCAGGAGCCCGCTCTCTATAAACTGGCTGTCGATTTATTGATCGAGCTGCATAAAAAACCCGCCTCTCAGCAAATTCCCCAAGGCCTGGCCGCCTATACCACGGAACGGCTGATGGCCGAGGTCGATCTGCTGATCGACTGGTATCTGCCGGAAGCCACTTCCGAGCCCCTGCCAAAAGAAGCCCGGTTGAGCTATCAAGCGCTGTGGCAGGAAGTTTTTAACTGCACAGAAAGCCTGCCGCAATGCCTGGTCCTGCGCGATTTTCATGTCGATAACCTGCTCTGGCTTGATGCCCGTCCTGACGTCAAAGCCTGCGGCCTGCTGGATTTTCAGGACGCCCTCAAGGGCCCCCGGGCCTATGATCTGATGTCGCTGCTGGAGGATGCCCGGCGCGATATTCCGCAATCCATCAGCGCCCCCCTCCGCGATCATTATTGTGCGGCTTTTGATGATCTGGCCCGGCCCGGCCCGGCCCGCGACGCCTTTGACGCCAGCTATGCCATCCTGGGCGCCGGGCGCCACGCCAAGGTGATCGGAATTTTCACCCGGCTCGCCAAACGTGATGGCAAGGACTCCTATCTGGTTCATATTCCACGAGTCTGGAAGTTGTTGGAAAGCAGCCTAACGCACCCTATGCTGGCGTCCCTAGCAGACTGGTTTGAGACCTATATTCCACCGCCGATAAGAAAGATGCCGGCACGCACGGCACAAAAGGACACATGAACAAGACACCGACCCCTCTGAAAAAAGCCATGATACTGGCAGCCGGGCTTGGCACACGGATGCGCCCGATCACCGATAAAACGCCGAAACCCCTGGTCAAGGTCAACAACCGCACCTTGATTGACCACGCCCTGGACCGGCTGGTCGAGGGCGGTGTCACCGACGCCCTGGTCAATCTGCATTATCACGGCGATCAGGTGGAGCGCCATCTGACCCGGCGGGCCGTTCCCAGCATGACCTTTTCCTGGGAGCGCGAGGCCCTGCTCGATACGGGGGGTGGTGTCAAAAAGGCCCTTACACAATTGGGCGAAGACCCTTTTTGGGTTGTCAATTGCGATTCGCTCTGGCTGAACGGTCCCACATCGATGATGGTTCGCGCCCTTGAACAATGGGATCCCGACAAAATGGATGCTTTTCTTATTCTGCATTCGACCGTCGACGCCTATGGCTATACGGGAAACGGCGATTTTAATGCAGAACCGGATGGCCTGTTGAGCCGCCGCCCGGAACTTGAGGTCTCGCCCTGGCTGTTCACCGGCATACAGATTCTACATCCCCGCCTCTTCGAGAACACTCCCGATGAAGCGTTTTCACTGAACCTTCTTTATGACCGGGCTATTGAACAGAATCGCCTTTATGGTCTTGTCCATGATGGCGAATGGTTCCATGTCGGCACCCCCGACGGGCTCGGCGAAGTCGAGAGCTTTATGAAATATCGCTATGCAGGCGTGAAGCGCCGTTAATGCATTTTCTCTAAGGCAGGACACCGGTAATGGACAGCGGAGACAGCGACAGCAGGGCACCGGCCGTCTACAGCATCTCTGCCGCGCACCCCTTTGTCGACAGTCTCGCCATGGGCATTCTGGAGCTCACCGGGCACGACCCGGCGCACCTTGCCGCTGTCCGCGTTTTATTGCCGACCCGACGGGCCTGTCGCTCGCTTCGTGAAGCGTTCCTGCGCCTGAGCGGTGGCCAGCCGACCCTGCTGCCCCATATGACCCCCATCGGCGACATTGATGAAGAGCAGATTCTGCTGTCCGCTGACGCCAGCCCGGAGGATGTGCTGGGCGTCAATCCACTGGATATTCCGCCCGCGATCTCCAGTTTACGCCGCCAGCTGCTGCTGTCGCGTATGATCATGGCGAAAGACGATACCGCACCCGACCAGGCGGTGCGGCTGGCTATTGAGTTGGCCCGCCTGCTCGATCAACTACATACCGAGCGCCTCGATTTTTCGAAATTCGCGAGCCTTGTACCGGACGCCTTTTCCGAGCACTGGCAGCAAACCCTTAAATTTCTGGAAATCCTGACCCGAGAATGGCCGGCCATTCTGGACGCCGAAGGCACCATTGATCCAGCCGACCGCCGCAATCGATTGTTGCAGTCTCAGACCCGGCTATGGCGCGACCAGCCACCAAAGGGCCCCGTTATCGCCGCCGGATCAACCGGCAGCATCCCGGCCACCGCCGATCTTCTGGCGACCATTGCCCGGCTGCCGGAAGGCCGCGTCGTTTTACCCGGCCTCGACCAGGACCTCTCGGATGAAGCCTGGCAGTCCCTGGAAGCCCACCATCCCCAATACGGCCTGTCGCGCCTGCTCGATCATTTGGGTCTGCATCGCCGCGACGTTCAGGAGTGGTCACGCGGACCCATTACCGAAGGCGCGGCGGCGCGTCTGGCCCTGACCCGCCGCGCCCTGACGCCCGCCCGCGTGAGCGAGACGCAAGCCACGCCAGATGCTGGGCCGGAAACGCTGACCGAGGATTCTTTTGCTCATATGCGCCTTGCCGTCTGCCCGACGTCGCGCGAAGAGGCGGGCGTAATCGCACTTGCCATTCGTGAAACCCTTGAAACGCCGGAAAAGACCGTCACCCTGATCACCCCGGACCGGTCTCTGGCCCGGCGCGTCGCCTCGGAACTTCTGCGCTGGCAAATTGAGGTCGATGATTCGGCCGGACAGCCTTTAGGGTTAACCGCAGCCGGTTCGTTTTTCCGTGCCACTGCGCGCATGGTGGGAGAACGGTTCGCACCGGTTCCCCTGCTCGCCGCTCTTAAGCATCCACTGGCCTCGGGCGGTCTGGCCCGGTCCCGGTTTCGCGCTTTGGTCCGCCAGTTGGAGGCGACAACTTTGCGCGGGCCGCGTCCGGCGCCCGGCATTGCGGGATTGCGCCAGGCCCTGGCCGAAAGTCAGGCGCAGGATGAGCCACTGATCGGCCTGCTCAACGGCTTAGAACAGGCGGCGCGCGATATGGATGAGCAGTTGCGCAAACCGTCGGTGTCGCTGAATGATCTGGTGCGCGCCCATATCCGGCTGATTGAAGGTCTGGCCGCGACCGATACGGAAGCTGGTGCAGCGCATATCTGGGCCGGGGATGCTGGCGAAGCGCTGGCTGGATTTGTCGCCGAACTTTTGCAGCATGCCGCCGTGCTTTCCGAGATTTCCCCAAGCACCTATCCGGCCCTGCTGGATGGCTTGATGAGCGGACGGGCGGCGCGGCCGCGCTATGGTTTGCATCCACGCGTCTTCATCTGGGGCCTTATGGAAGCCCGCCTGCAGCGCACCGATCTGGTCATATTGGGCGGCCTGAACGAAGGGACATGGCCGCCGCAGGTGGAGGCCGGCCCGTGGATGAGCCGGCCGATGATGGCACAACTGGGCCTGCCCCAGCCGGAACGCCAAATCGGCCTGACGGCGCATGATTTTGTGCAGGCGATTTCGGCGCCGCATGTCCTGATGACCCGGGCCGAGCGCGTTGACGGATCACCGACGGTACCATCGCGCTGGCTGATGCGCCTCGACAACACGTTGATGGGCGCCGGGTTTGAACAAGGCCTACCCAGGGACCAGACCTATCTCGGCTGGTTCGAGGCGCTGGATCGTCCCGACGCCGTTACTCCTATTTCACCACCTGCGCCGAGACCTCCTGTCGAGGCCCGGCCCAAGGGCCTGTCGGTCACCCGTATCGAAACCTGGATTCGCGATCCCTATTCCATTTACGCCGACCAAATTTTGCGCTTAAGGCCTCTCGATCCGCTGGATGCCGATCCCGGTGCGGCTGACCGGGGGACACTCATCCATGGCATTCTCGAGCAGTTCATGCAGACCTACCCCGATGATCTGCCCGACGATGCGAAGGCCCGGCTGATTACCATTGGCGATCAATATTTTCACAGTCATATGACGCGTCCCGGAGTGCGGGCTTTCTGGTGGCCCCGGTTCCTGCGTATTGCCGACTGGTTCACCGCTTTTGAGCGCGACCGCCGCCAGAGCGGCATTCACGCCACCCTGATCGAGAAAACCGGCAACATGACAATTTCCGTCGGCGCTCTCGATTTCAACCTCAGAGCCCAGGCCGACCGTATGGACCGTCTACCCGGCGGCAGCCTCGCTATTCTGGATTATAAGACCGGCCAGGCACCGACCGCGCCGCAGGTGGAAACCGGCCTTGTCCCACAATTGTCTCTGGAAGCCGCCATGGCCATGGCGGGCTGCTTTCCCGGTCTCGACAAAACACCGGTTAGTGAGCTCGTTTATTTGCGCCTCACCGGCGGTCGGGTCGCCGGCGAAGTCAAACGCTTGAAGCTGGATGTGGATGAAGTTGCCGCTAAAGCTGTCGCTGGGCTACGCCGCCGCATTGCCGCCTTCAACAAGCTGGAAACACCCTATCGCTCACGCCCACGCCCGATGTTCAAAAGCCGCTTCGGCACTTATGACCATCTTGCCCGGGTCCGCGAATGGTCGAGCGCCGATGGAGACGACAGCTGATGGCCGCCCCCGCCCCGACGCCCGATCAGATTGCCGGTCAGATTATCGCCGCCGATCCGACCCAGTCAGTCTGGGTCGGCGCCAACGCCGGAACCGGCAAGACCCGGGTTTTGATCACCCGCATTTTGCGCCTGCTGCTGTCCGGTGTGCCACCGACCAAGATTCTTTGTCTGACCTTCACCAAGGCCGCCGCCGCCGAAATGGCCAATCGGCTTAGCGTTCAGCTCGGGGCTTGGGCCGTCATGGAGGCGCCGAAGCTTGTTCGGGAACTCACATCACTGACCGGCCATGCCCCGGATGAAGAGGCCCAGCGTATCGCCCGCCAGCTGTTTGCCGAAACCCTGGATACGCCGGGCGGCCTGAAAATCAGGACCATACATTCCTTTTGTGAATCGCTGCTCGGGCGCTTTCCCATCGAGGCCGGCGTCGCCCCGCATTTCACGGTTATTGATGAGCGCACTGCCAATGAGCTGCGCCTTGAGGCCCGCGATTATCTGATGCGCCGCGCCAGCACCGGCAACAATGACATTCAGAAGGCCTTCGACTTTATTGCCGGACTGGTCGATGAAGAAGGGTTTGAGGGCCTGATGCAGGCCATTGATAGCAACCGCCATCATCTGCAGCATATGCTCAGCCTTCATGGCGGCGCCGAAGGCTTGGCGCTGGCCGTTCGCCAGCGTCTAGGTGTTGCTCCCGACGACAATCAGGCATCGCTGATCACCGAACGAACAGGACGCAATGACGCAGCCCTGCTGCGCGCCGCCGATGCTCTGGATCAAGGCTCTGCCAGGGATCAGGAGAAGGCCGGCGTGATCCGCTCATGGCTTGCCGTCGATCAAGAGGCTGAGGTGTTGGCACTCTATCCCGCCTACAAATCGATTTTTGTAACAAAAACAGGTACACCCGCTGCTGAATCCCGGCTAACGACCAAAGCGGTGCGTGAGGTTGATCCCGGCGTCGTCGACATTTTATTAATCGAACAGGCCCGCATTATCGATCTGGAAAATCGCCTGAAGGGCCTGCGCATTGCCGAAGCGACACAAGCCCTGATCCGGGTTGGTGAAACCCTGATTGGAGCCTATGGCGACATGAAGGCCTATCGCGCCCTGCTCGATTATGACGATCTGATCCTCAAGGCCCGCGATCTGCTGGGCGATGGCCGTGTCAGCTGGGTCCATTACAAGCTTGATGGCGGCATCGATCATATTCTGGTCGATGAAGCCCAGGACACCAGCCCTGAACAATGGGAAGTGATCGCGGCCCTGGCGTCCGAATTTTTCTCCGGCGAAGGGGCGGATATGGAAGGCCGGGTTTTGGAGCGCACGATTTTTGCCGTGGGCGACCAGAAGCAATCCATTTACAGCTTCCAGGGCGCCGACCCGGCCAAGTTCAGTGAAATGCGGCACTTTTTTGAAGACCGCGCAAAAGCCGCATCGCGGCGCTGGCAGTCGGTGGAACTGTCACTTTCCTTCCGCTCTGTCTGGACCATTCTCGGTGCCGTTGATGCGGTGTTCGCCGGGGATGGAGCGCCCGCCGGATTACAGGTTGAGGACAAACCGATCCGCCACCTCTCATCGCGCGATGGCCAGGCCGGGTTGATCGAGCTTTGGCCGACCATGACGCCGGACGAGGCGACAAAGGATGATCCCTGGGATGCACCGCTCGACCAGATGTCGCAAAAAAGCCCGCCTGCGCGGCTTGCCGAGAAAATTGCCGAAACGTTGGCAGGCTGGTTTTCCAACGCGGAACCGCTGGCCTCCACCGGGCGGCCCATTCAACCCGGCGATGTCATGATCTTGCTGCGCCGCCGCGGCGAATTTGCCGAGGAAATGGTGCGCCAGCTCAAGCAGCGCCGCATCCCCGTGGCTGGCAGCGACCGCATGGTTCTGCTCGACCAGATGGCAGTTATGGATCTGGTCGCCATTGGGCATTTCGCTTTATTGCCGGAAGATGACCTGAACACGGCCGTTGTTCTCAAGACGCCCTTTATCGGGCTGGATGATGACGATCTGTTTGATCTGGCATACGATCGCGCCAAAACGGTAACCCTGTGGCAGCGGTTGCGCGACAAACGTAGCGAGAAACCCGCCTATGAGGCCGCCGCAAAAACCCTTGAAGCATTGGCCCGCGACGCCGATTACATCCCGCCCTATGAATTTTATGCACAGTTGTTGGGCGAAGGCCGGGGGCGTCATCATCTGCTCGCCCGTCTCGGTCCCGATGCCGCCGACCCCATCGACGAGTTCATGAGTTTGGCTCTCGCCTTCGAGCGCGACCACCCACCCAGCCTTGAAGGATTTCTGCACTGGCTGGAAGCCGGCAACACCCAGATCAAACGCGATCTGGAGCAGGGCCATGGCGAAGTGCGGGTGATGACCGTGCATGGTGCCAAGGGCCTGCAGGCCAACGTGGTTTTTCTGCCCGATACCTGCGTCACACCGGACGCCCGTCAGGACACCCGGCTCTATTGGGACGCATCGGGACCCGAGCCCTTGATGTTTTGGCCGGTGGTCAAGGACAACGAGGAAACCCTTTGCGGGGAATTGCGCGAACAGGTTCGCCGCGATGCCATAGAGGAATACAGCCGCCTGCTTTATGTCGCCCTGACCCGCGCCCAGGACCGGGTCTATGTGTGCGGCTGGGAAGGCAAACACGGGCGTAGTGATGGTTGCTGGTACGATCTTGTTGAGCGCGGCCTGCGCCAGCAAGGAGCCCTGCCTTTAACCATGGATGATGGCCGCGAGGGCCTGCGCCTGGAAAACCCGCAAACGGCCGCCCCCGACAATACGGACCAACGGGCCGGGAACGACATGTCCGATGCCGCTTTGCCGCACTGGACCCAATCACCACCGCCTGCCGAACCGACGCCACCGTCACCCCTCAATCCGTCGCGCCCCGACAGCGACGATCCGCCAATCCGCTCGCCGCTGGGCGATGACGACGGCGCGCGCTTCAAGCGTGGTTTGCTGATCCACCGATTATTGGAATCCCTGCCGGACCTGCCGCCCAAGACCTGGGCGGCAACAGCGGCGCGCTATCTGGCGCTGGCAACCCACGAGCTGGACGACACCCAGCAAACCGAAATTTGCGCCGAAACCCTGGCCGTTCTCAACGACCCGCAGCTGGCTGTGCTGTTCGGGCCGCAATCACGCGCCGAGGTGCCGCTGGTCGGCGCTGTTGGCAGCGGTGCGGGCAGCGGCGTTATATCGGCGCAAATCGACCGGCTGGTGATCACTGATTCGCGAATCCTCATCGTCGATTACAAAACCAACCGTCCACCGCCTCTTGATGAGGCTGATGTCGCGCCCCAATATCTCCGTCAGATGGCGCTTTACCGGGCCGCGCTTCGTGGCATCTATCCCACGCTGCCCGTGCAATGCGTGCTGTTATGGACCGATGCACCGCGCGCCATGTGGCTGAGTGATGCGGCTCTGGCTCCCTATGAGCCTTGACGAAACGAACCCGCGAACCTAAATTTAGGCTTCGGTTGAAGGGTTCTATATGTCTTCTTCGACCTCATTTATCTAACCCTTTGATAGGAATACAAAATGTCTATAGAGGTAACGGACGCGTCCTTTGATGCCGATGTCTTGAACGCCAAAGGACCGGTTGTGGTCGATTTCTGGGCCGAATGGTGCGGCCCCTGCAAACAGATTTCCCCGGCCTTGGAAGAAATGGCTGAGGAAATGGATGGTCGGGTAACCATCGTCAAAATCAATATCGACGACAATCCGGGCGTTCCGTCGAAATACGGGGTGCGCGGCATCCCCACCCTGATGCTGTTCAAAGATGGCGAAGTGGCGGCAACGAAAGTCGGCGCAGCGCCAAAAAGCCAGCTGGTGGATTGGGTCGAATCGGAAATCTAATTCCGCTTCGCACAAACGCACTTTTGAAAAACCCCGCTCATTCAGCGGGGTTTTTTGCAGGCGCCGTTTGGCTGTGTTTCAGTTCGCCCACTGCCTGCCTGACAATCGACACCGCTGCCCAGCACGATAGTAACGCTATACCACCACCAACCAAAAGATCGGGCCAGGCCGTACCGCTGGCCCAAACCCCGGCACCAGCCGCCACTACGGCAATATTGGCGATGGCGTCATTGCGCGAACAGAGCCAGACCGAGCGCATGTTGGAATCCCCGGACCGATAGCGATAGAGCAGATAGGCGCACAACAGGTTGGCCGCCAGAGCCAGCAGACCGATGGCCCCCATCACTTCAGCGACGGGCGGCTCCGTGTCATATGCCCGCTCAACTGTGGTCGCCAGCACCCACAGTCCGAAAACGCCCATGGAAATCCCTTTCGCCAAACCGGCCCGACTGCGCCAGTGCGCACCCATGCCAAGGACGATGAGCGTCACCGCATAGGTTGCGGCATCGCCAAAAAAATCCAAAGCATCGGCCTGCAGGGATACCGAGCGGGCCTGCCATCCGGCCAGCAGTTCAACACCGAACATCGCCGCATTGATGGCAAGTGCAATCCACAGGACCCGACGATAACCGCCGCTTGGCTGGTTTTCCGTCCCCTCATGGTCGTGACAGGCATGGTCATGGCAGGCGAAAGACATCTCAGGCGTTTCCTTCCGTGTCATGGGAATGCATCGGCGGCTCGCGCATGTGCTCGATCATATCATGCAGAATCTGGCGGATGTGGTGATCGGCGGCCACATAGAAGACCTGCCGCCCGCGCCGTTCGGAACGAACCAGCCGGGCTGCTTTCAAAAGCCGCAGATGATGGCTGACCAGCGATGCCGACGCCCCGGCGATCTCCGCAATCTCACCGGCGCTCCGCATCTCTTCAAGGCAGGAATAGACAATTTTCAAACGCGTTGGATCGCCCAGTAAATGGAACATATCGGCGACGGCCGCAATCTGATGTTCGTCGGGCTGGTTGGTCATAGTCTGTAGATAACAATAATTGAATAACTGTTCAAGTGTTGTTATCTAGAAAATTCCAGTCAGATCTTTTTCATAAACCTCAATCGGGCCTGCTGCGGTGCCGGGGTCGTCGAGCAGGGCCCAGCCGTTTTCCAGCATGGCGCTGGAGACACCGCGGGCGTTCACATAAAGCCGCTTGTAGCCAAGCCGGGCGGCGTCTTTTTCGATGGCGTCGACAAGGGCGACGCGGATACCCTGACCGCGGTAGCGTTCGGGGACAAACATGGTACTCAGCCAGGGCGTCAGGTGGCGATGCGTTTCAACGGAGCGGGCTTTAAGCGCCGCCGTTCCCAAGACTTCACGGTCTTCATCGATGGCGACCAAGGCCAGCGGTATGCTGTCGATGTTGCAGCAATCGTTGAGATCGCGCTCGGCATCGCCGGGACCCTGACGACCGTAATAGGGTTCCCACTCCTCAATCAACAGCGGTGCCAGAGGTACAACCAGATCCCGGGCATTTGCCAGATAGATAATCTCGAACGCAAGCGACACTTATGCACCCATGGCGTTTGTCTAAAGGGTCGGAATTCTATCCATGTTTATTGGCTCTGCGCCAGACCAAATGACACAAATTTTACAGTTTTCGGCGGGCCACCCGATAGACCATCGCCGATGACATCAGCAGCGCCGCCACGGCCGTCATGGATGACGGCAGAAAGCTGCCCGTCATGTCATAGAGGGATCCCGCGTAGGTCGGCCCGATGATCTGGCCGAAACCGAAAGACGCGGTCATCAGGCCCACCACCTGACGCGGGTCGCCTGTTGTGAACATGCGGCTGCCGACCAGCCCCAGCGCCGTCAACGCGATAAAGGTGCCGCCCAGCAAGGCCCCGGCAAGAATAAGCGAAGCCGGCGACACCCAGAGAACACTGGCGCAAACACCAATGGCCTCAGCCAGACAGGCCAGCGCATAGGTTTTCAGAATGCCATAACGGCGGCTGATCCACATCCACACGGCAACCGACGGCGCCCCGGCCAATCCAACCACCAACCAGATCACCGGCTCCAGCTGGCGCGCATTGTCGGCTTCGCGGACAATAGTCATCAGGAAGGTCGCGGTGATGATGTAACCAAAGCCGAACAGACCGTAGGCGAAAATCAGCTGGAACAGGCCCGGTTGGAAGGCGCCCTTCGGTTTGGCGTCACCGTCTCCCGATTGTTCGGGCACAAGCAACCAGACCAGAATCGCCGCCACCAGCGACGCCATCCCCCCGCCGAACCACTGACCACGCCAGTCAAGGCCGTTAAGAACCGCCCCGCTAACGATCAGCGCCGAGAGGACAATGCCAACCCCAACGCCGCCGAAATGCACAGCCGACAGCCCACTGCGACCCGCCGCCTGCAAGCGCTCGACGACCAGCGCCGAGGCGTAGACAAAGGCGAATGCGCTGGCCAGCCCGCCGACAAAACGCAGCCCCATGAACAGGCCGATATCCGTGACCATACCGATGGCGGCGGTGGTCGCCGCCCCCGTCAACAAAGCGCCCATCATCCACAGACGGCGCGAGCCGGTCAGTTTTGGTGACGAAGCGGCCAACGCGCCCAGCATATAACCGGCATAGTTGGCCGAAGCGATCCAGCCGGCCTGGCCTTTGCTCAGGCCCAGCGCCTCAATCATGAACGGCAGGATGGGGGTATAGATGAACCGGCCAAGCCCCACCGCCACCGCCAGCGCCAGCATGCCGCCGATGGCAAGGGACAAGTGGTGGCGCCCAACTGTCATGATCAGAGCTCGGGCAAAGCGGGCGTCTTATTACGCCGCGCATTGACCGCTTCGCGGTGGGAGATGTAACTGACCGCCGCGACAACAATGCCGCCACCGGCAATCACAAACGGATCCATGGGTTCGTCAAACAGGGTGATGCCGAGCAGCGTCGCCCACACCAGCTGGAGGAAAATGAACGGTTGCGTCACCGTCATCGGCGCTGCCTTGTAGGCCCGGGTCAGGGTGTAATGGCCGCAGGTCGCCGAGGTGGCGGCAACGGCCAGCCACAGGGTTTCGTACAGGGTTGGTGTCTGCCAGTAATAAATTGCACCGGGCAGCAGGGCGAGGGTGCAAACGATGGTCAGCATACCGACAATTACCGATGAATCCTCATAGGCGGTCAGTTTTTTTGACATAATGAAGGATGCCGCAAAAAACGGCGCGGCGCAAAGCTGCGCCAACTGACCGGCGTTGATCTCCTGAAAGCCCGGCCGCAGGATGACCAGCGCCCCGATAAAACCGACCAGAACGCTGAAAATACGCCGGGCCTGCAGCTTTTCACCAAGAAACAGGGCAGCGCCAATGGTGATGAAGATGGGCGCCACATAACCAATGGCGGTCACCTCAGCGATCGGGATGCGGGCCATGGCAAAAAACCACAGCATGACGCCAACGGCGTGCGCTAGACCGCGAATGGTGAAAAACCGCAGGCGATGAAAACTCGGCGGTTGCCTGAACAGCGGCAGCAGCGCCGGAGCGACCAGAAGAATACCAAACGCATAACGAATAAAAGCCATCTCCATGGCCGGCAGCGACGAACCCAGATGCCGGACGACGCCCGTAACCACGACAAAAAGCACGGTTGTCGCCAGCATCCAGCCGATGCCAATAAGCGGGTTTTGAGATTGGGAGTCCAAGGGGTCGGCCACGCGGCTTCTCTTTTCTCATTTGTTTTACAAGAAGCCAGATCACGGGGGGATTCCAAAAGAAAAGAAACCAGCCAATGAAGCAAGGGCTTAAAGAGTAGAGAATCTAGCCCGCTCACAATAGAAGATGCAAGAGGCAGTGGTCACAAAACAGTTATTCCCCTCAAGCGATGCAAAACGACGACATTTAGAGCAGGACTGTAACACCAACGGCGGCGACCAGCGCGATGGCAAAGGCCCGGTTCATCCATTTCCCGGTTTTCGGATTGCGCAAGGCCCGCGCCATGGACGCGCCAAACAGCAGCCAGGCTGTATTAACCGCGATAATCACACCCACCAGCGCCGCGATTTTGAAGGCGGCATCCAGCAGGGGCCGCCCGGCAACAAGATGGACGCTTGCATAGACCGCGCCAATCGCGGCAAAGGCCTTGGGGTTGGCAACAGCCAGCAGAACTCCCCCTATCAGAGAAGGCGGCTTGCTGTCGGCCTGTTCACCACTCAGCACCGGCGCCGTGGCGATTTTGTAGGCGAGGTAAAGAATATAGACTAACGCCGCAGATGTCAGAACCGGCACCACAGCCGGCATCGCAAAAAGCACCCCGACAAGGCCGGTGGCAATCAACAGCAAAACCGTCGACGTTCCGAGAATAATTCCGGCGAGGTACCATAAACTCTTGCGGACGCCAAACACCGAGCCGGCAGCAGCAAGACTTAAAGTCGCCGGACCCGGACTGCCCATAAGTGGAATGGCTGCAAGCAAAAGCAGCACCAGGTTTTCAATCATGACAGGACTGCCCCGATCAGTCGTAGGTGATGGAGACGATTTCAAGCGACGTCAGACCCGCCGGGGTCATCATCTCGACGCAATCGCCGACGGATGCCTTGAGCAGGGCGCGAGCGATGGGCGAGACCAGGCTGACCCGTTTTCGCTCCATATCAGCTTCATCGGCACCGACAATGGTAACGGTTTTTTCTTCATCCTCTTCCGTCAGATACACCACCGTCGCTCCGAAGAAAACCTGATCGCGGTTTTTCTGCTGGGCCGGGTCAACCACCTGAGCGTTTTCCAGGCGCTTGTCGAGAAAGCGGATGCGCCGATCAATCTCCCGCAGGCGTTTTTTGCCGTAGATGTAATCGCCGTTTTCCGACCGATCGCCGTTGCCAGCGGCCCAGGACACCACCTCGACGACCTTCGGCCTTTCCTCAACAACCAGTTGCCGCCATTCTTTCTTGAAGCGCTGATAGCCTTCACGGGTCAGATAAGTTTTTGCCCCCGCTGGCAGAGCGCGCGGTTCAAAATCATCCGCGGCTTCAGTCCGTTCATTTGGGGTTTTTCTGGATATGGGGGTTTTCATCCCTATATGTTCCATTAGATTGGTAACCATAGAATTAAAATAGCAATATCATCGGCCGATGCCCATCATCAATGGCTTTGACCGTGAGCAACAGGAGCCCCCATGAGCCAACTGGAAATTCACCAAATCCCGGTCCTCAATGACAATTATGTCTATCTGGCCCACGATTCGGAAACCGGCGCCACCGCCGTTGTCGATCCGGCCGTCGGCGGGCCTGTCATCGAAGCCTTGGCGGAGAAGGGCTGGACCCTCACTCATATTCTTAACACCCACCATCACGCCGACCATACGGGCGCTAATCTGGAACTGAAAAAACAGACCGGCTGCACCATTGTCGGTCCGAAAGCTGACCGCGCGCGCATTCCGGGCATTGATGTAGAAGTTGCCGATGGCGAGACCTACTCGCTGGGGCATGCCGAGGCCCAGGTTTTTGACGTGCCGGGGCATACGCGCGGCCATATCGCCTTCTGGTTTGCCGAATCCGACGCCCTGTTTTGCGGCGACACTCTGTTTTCCATGGGCTGCGGTCGATTGTTTGAGGGCACTCCGGCACAGATGTGGGATTCTCTTACGAAACTGAAGGCGCTGCCGGATTCGACCCGGGTCTTCTGCGCCCATGAATACACCCAGGCCAATGGCCGCTTCGCCCTCTCGGTCGAGCCCGAAAACCACGATTTACAGGCGCGTATGGCGGAAGTTGACCAACTCCGCCAGCAGGGTAGACCAACCGTACCCTCGACTCTGGCCGTTGAAAAAGCGACGAACCCCTTTTTACGACCGGACAGTGCGGCCTTGCAGCAAGGGGTCGGACTTCCCGGTGGGAATGTCGTTGACGTTTTTGCCGAAACGCGGCGCTTGAAGGATTCGTTTTAAGGCACCAAAAGAACGGGCTGGTGTTCGGTCCTAGTGGCGGTTTTCAACTCCCAACAGGCCGATCCGTTCATTAAAATGTAATCCGACAGCTCCGTTCATGCGAAACGAACCCGGATTATCGCCGCCGATAATCCCGATAAACCGTTCACAACCGAAATCCGCATGGGCCTGCAACAGGGCATGAGCCTTGATGTAGGTGCCCAGCCCCTGACGCCGGTAGGGCGTGGCGACACCGGTCCGCAGCACCATGGCTGCGCCCTTCCACTCACCGCCCGCGCTGGACAGGTCGGCAACCGTGGAGACGGCGGCAATCTCTCCATCGGCAGCGACCAGATAGACGGTCCGCGACAGACGACGATCCGCCAGAAAAGAGGCCGGCAGAGAATCCAGGCCGCAAGCTGCCTGCATCCGCTCAAGCCGGTCTGCGATCTCGATTGTGTCCGGGCCCATCAAAATTTTACGCTGCAGCGTTCCGGGGGTCACTGCCTGCCCAATCGCCTCCTGGCACAATGGGATCACACGCGCTGCCGCCCCCTCAATCAGGGCGTAGTCTTCCGAAATGAAATAGCCGCCACGGGCAAGATCTTTTTTAAGCTGTGTGCGCAATACCCCGTCGCCCAGGAACATCACCCGTTGATATTTGGCGACCAGTTCCTGACACAGAGGCCGGTTGAGACTTTGCGGCGAGAGGACAAGCAGCGAGTCGCCGTGCGAGAACAGGCCGTTTTGTGACAGGATCATATCCCAGTCATTGGCCAGACACGTCCGGCGTCTTATTTTAAGGGCATCACCACGACCGGCATCAATCTCACCAGAAACGACCATTTATTGTGCTCCCGTAACATTTCACCCCTTAGGCGTGTGTCAGAATATCACAAATTCTCTATTCGGGAAGCTTAATTTTCTCTTAATAATTGTATAATTAATTACCAGGATTATTTCAGGTAATGAAATTAACGGTTCGCGGTTAGGACCGAACCTGCCAGATAAAGGGACCCGCAAATCAGAATGCGTCCCGCACCTGTCGAATTTGCCACCAGTTCCCCAACGGCCCTGTCAACGGATGGGCTTGACGCCGCAGGCAGCGAAAAGGCCTTGGCGGTATCGCACAGTTCTGAAGCCTCAAGGGCGGCGTCTTCACCCGGAATGGTAACACAGCGCAGGGCTGTGAACTGCGAGGCCAGCGGCTGCAAAAAAGCCTTTGGATCCTTCGAGTTGAGCATCCCGAGAATCCCGTGCAACGGCATATCCGGCGCCTCCTCGCGCCACTTCCGGGCCTGCCCGGCAATCGCTTCAGCGGCCGCTTCATTGTGGCCACCATCCACCCAGAGTTCCCAGCCGTCTTCCAGAAGATCGAGTAGCGGCCCCTGTTTGAGGCGCTGCATGCGGCCCGGCCAGTCTGCGCTGACAAGGCCCTGCGCCTGAGCCTTCTGAGACGTCGGGCAAGGCAACAACCGGTCCAGCGCTGCCAGGGCAATCCCCGCGTTGCCCACCTGATGCGGGCCGATCAGGTTGGGCAGAGGCAATCGCCTTTGCCCTTTCGGGTTTTCATAAACCAGCTCTGCACCGTCCTGATGCACCGACCAGTCCTCGTCCTGCCGGTACAGCGCGACACCCAGATCGTGTGCCCGGGCTTCAATGGAAGCCATGGCTTCCCGCGGTTGGCGGGCGACCACGCAGGGTGTTCCGCGCTTCATGATCCCGGCTTTTTCCCGGCCAATGTCCGTGAGCGTATCACCCAGGAACTGCTGGTGATCGAGAGAAATGGGCGTGATTACGGTGACGGCTGGCTGCTTGATCACATTGGTCGCGTCCAGCCGCCCACCGAGGCCCGTCTCTAAAAGCACCACGTCGGCCGGTTCACTGGCGAAAGCGACCAGCGCCGCGCAGGTGGTGATCTCAAAGAACGTGATCGGTTCTCCGCCATTGACCTGCTCGCAGCCTTCCAGCAACTCGCTGAGGGACGTTTCGCTGATCAGCGTGCCTGCCAGGCGGATGCGCTCGTTAAAGCGCACCAGATGCGGCGAGGTATGGACATGCACGCCATAGCCCCCGGCCTCAAGAATGGCCCGCATATAGGCAATGACCGAACCCTTGGCATTGGTTCCCGCCACATGGACCACTGGCGGCAAAAAGTTCTGTGGATTGCCCAGTTTCTCCAACAAGGCTTCAACCCGGCCCAGCGACAGATCAATGATCTTCGGGTGCAGGCCCATGAGCCGCTCCAGAATCACATCGCTTTGTTCAGGGTCAGGCCCAGATGGCCCGGAATCGATAGTCACGTTTTATAATTTGTCAGATTGTTTAACCACAGCCGCTGGTGTGTCCTCAACAATTACGGCAGGCATGGGTTTTTCATCCGGTTTCTCAAGGGCGGCGGGAAGGATTTCGGCGTCCTGTTCGGTGGTCGCTGGCGGCGTTTCGCCCGGATTTAGCAGGCCGGTAATCCGGATCAGGGTTTCGCGCAAATCGTGACGATGCACGACCATGTCAATCATCCCATGCTCCAACAGGTATTCCGCCGTCTGAAAGCCGTCCGGCAGGGTTTCGCGGATGGTCTGCTCAATTACCCGCTGCCCGGCAAAGCCAATCTGACAACCCGGCTCGGCAATGGCAATATCGCCCAGCATGGCAAAAGACGCCGTCACCCCGCCTGTCGTCGGGTCGGTCAAAAGCACAATATAAGGAAGCCCGGCTTCCTTGACCTCTTCCACAGCCACCGTGGTCCGGGTCATCTGCATCAATGACAGAATGCCTTCCTGCATCCGCGCCCCACCGGATGAGGGAATGACAATAAGAGACGCCTTTTTGTCGACGGCTTCGCGCGCCGCACGTACCAGACCATCGCCCACGGCAATCCCCATGGAGCCGCCCATGAAGGAAAAATCGATCACCGCAACCACCACCTTGTTGCCGCCCATGTCCCCACTGGCGACGGTCAGGGCATCGGTTTCGCCGGTTTTCGAGCGCGCTTCCTTGATCCGGTCGGAATATTTTTTGATATCGCGGAACTTCAGCGGATCGGCAACGGTGCCTTCCAGCTTCAGGGTCTTGTAGGTATCGCCATTGAACAGCAGGCCGAGGCGGGTATCCGCACCAATGCGCATGTGGTGGCCGCAGTGCTGGCAGACATGGCAATTCTTTTCGAGATCCCGATGGAAGATCATCTGCGCACAGGCCGTACACTTGTGCCACAGGTTTTCCGGAATATCCTTTTGTCCGGTGACCAAGCTGCGCAGCTTGGGCGGAACGAAATTTTTAAGCCAGTTCACGCTACTGCTCCTTTCCGGGGCTATTCAGCCGCCCGTTTTGATACGCCCCGCACACCGGCGGCCAACGCAGCGACCCGCTCATGGACTTTTGCTGCCAATCCCGGTTTTGCCTGATCATTCTCATCCAGATAATCGGTCACAACCTGGACCAGAGCCGAGCCGACAACCGCTGCATCGCCAACCTTTACAATATCGGCGGCATTTTCCGGCGTTTTGATACCAAAACCAACGGCAATCGGCAAATCCGTATATTTGCGGATACGCTCCAGATGCGGTGCAACATCCGATGCGGACGCCGAGCGGGTGCCGGTGATGCCGGTGATGGAGACGAAATAAATGAATCCTGAGGCTTTCTCGACAACTTTCGGCAAACGCGCGTCATCGGTGGTTGGCGCCGTCAGATAGACAAAATTGATCCCCGCCTTGAGGGCCGGAACACATAATTCGTTTTCTTCTTCCGGCGGCAAATCGACGACAATCAAACCATCAACCCCCGCGTCAACAGCATCCGTCAGAAACGCATCGACGCCGTAGATATAAATGGGGTTGTAATACCCCATCAGCACGATCGGCGTCTCGTCGTCTTTTTCGCGGAAGATGCGGACCATATCGAGAGTTTTCTTGAGCGTCATGCCGTTTTTCAGCGCTCGCAAAGAACTGGCCTGAATGGCCGGGCCATCGGCCATGGGATCGCTGAACGGGACACCAAACTCGATCATGTCGGCGCCGGCTTCGGCGAGCCCCAGAAAGACTTCCAGGCCCGTATCGAAATCCGGGTCGCCGGCGGTAATGAAAGCGCCCAGACCGCCACGGCCTTCGGCCTTCAATTGGGCGAATTTTCGGGTCAGGCGAGTTTCGGGAAATTGTGTCATGGCGCTCACCCCTGATCCGTCTGGCCCATATCGAGCCCTAAATGTTTGGCGACGGCAAAAATATCCTTATCACCGCGTCCGCAGAGGTTCATCACCAGCAGGTGATCCTTCGGATAATTGCCAGCCACCTTCGCCACATGGGCCAGCGCATGGCTGGGCTCAAGCGCCGGTATAATACCCTCCATCTTGGTGCACAACTGGAAGGCCTCAAGCGCCTCTTTATCGGTCACCGACACATAACTGACCCGGCCCGTATCCTTGAGCCAGGAATGTTCCGGCCCGATGCCCGGATAATCGAGGCCGGCTGAAATGGAATGGCCGTCGCGAATCTGGCCATCGTCAGTTTGGAGCAAGTACGTGCGGTTGCCATGCAAAACGCCGGGTTTGCCGCCGGTCAGCGAGGCGCAATGCTCGTCCGTATCGACGCCCTTGCCGCCCGCTTCAACACCAATAATCTCGACGGATTCATCATCCAAAAACGGATGGAACAGGCCCATGGCGTTGGAACCGCCCCCCAGACAGGCGACCAGCGTATCGGGCAGACGGCCTTCCGCTTCCTGCATCTGGGTGCGCACTTCATCGCCGATCACGCACTGGAAATCGCGGACCATGGTCGGGTACGGGTGCGGCCCGGCGACCGTGCCGATGATGTAAAAAGTGTCGTCCACATTCGAAACCCAGTCGCGCAGCGCCTCGTTCATGGCGTCTTTCAGCGTTCCGGTGCCGGACGTGACCGGGCGGACTTCGGCGCCCAGCAAATTCATGCGAAAAACGTTGGGGCTTTGCCGCTCAACGTCGGTCGCTCCCATATAGACAATGCACGGCAGGCCAAACAAAGCGCAAACCGTGGCGGTCGCCACACCGTGCTGACCGGCGCCGGTTTCGGCGATGATCCGGGTTTTACCCATGCGTTTGGCCATCAGAATCTGGCCGATGGTGTTGTTGATCTTGTGAGCACCCGTGTGATTCAGCTCATCGCGCTTGAAATAGACCTTCGCGCCGCCCAGATGTTCGGTCAGGCGCTTGGCCAGATACAAGGGGCTCGGACGACCCACATAATGCTTCATGTAATAATGAAACTCGGCCCAGAAATCCGGATCGTCCCTGGCTTCGTTCCAGGCCTTCTCGACCGCCAGTATGAGCGGCATCAGGGTTTCGGCGACATAGCGCCCGCCATAAATGCCGAAATGTCCGTCTTCATCGACGCCGGAGCGATAGGTATTGAGCTTGGTCATAAATACATCCTGAAGTTTCCCGGCACCTCATACCGGAGGCCTCAATAAACCACAAGAGCCCGGAAAAAACGAACCCGAATTTATCTTATTTGCTGTCCACGGCCGCCAAAAAGGCGCGAATCCTGTCCAAATTCTTCTCGCCCGGCGCATCTTCCACCCCGGACGACACATCGACCCAGTGCGCACCGCTGGTTTGCACCGCTTCGGCAACGTTGTCCGGCGTCAGGCCACCGGCCAGCAACCACGGTTTGGCCAGCGAAAAATCCTTCAAAAGCGTCCAGTCGAAGGCCACTGCATTGCCGCCGGGCCGGGTCGCATCGGCGGGCGGTTTGGCGTCGAACAGAAAATAATCAACCACCCCGTCATACCCACGCGCCACCATCAGGTCGACCGGGTCTTCCACCGGCAGCGCCTTGATCACCGGCAGATTGTAGGTATGGCGAATTTCAAAGGCCCGTTCCGGCTGTTCGTTGCCATGCAGTTGCAGGACATCAACGCCTGCCTTTTCAACAATCTCTTCGAGCAGCGCATCATCGGCATTGACCGTCAGCGCCACCTTCTTGACTCCGTCCGGCACCCGTTTCGTGAGTTCGGCTGCTTCGGCAATAGAGATGGCACGGGGTGAGCGCGGAAAAAAAACGAATCCGACCATGGCCGCACCGGCCTCAACTGCACAATCGACAGATTCCGGCGTGCGCAGGCCACATATTTTGGTTTGGGTTTTCATGGGCTACAATTTTTTATGAATTCGAATTGAAAGTTTTATGATTTTTATCCACAATTTATCCACATATCCTCAGTCTAACAACGAGATGGGGATTCCACCCCCAATGTTCTTGTAATCCGTCAGCTTTTTACCTGTCCATATACAATAGATAGATAGATAATTAATAGATCAACAATATTTAGTAGGCAGCTCAGATATGCTCGGTCTTTGGGAAATAGCCTCAAGTGCGTTTGTGACGATTCTACTTTTTATCCTCGGTCCCTCAAGCAAAACAATTGGGAAGCAGTTAAATCAATGGCTAAAGAATATTACGAAAAAATAGACCTCCCATGCTCAACGCCGTCATAACCAAGCGTGACCCGGCCCACCATGGGGAGGATTAGTCTTTAGGTGCAGAAGCCCTAATCAAACCTGCATATGACAACTGCAGAACGCGCGTTATTGCTCAACCAACCCGGCTTCTTGGGCGGGCCCCGCATCGAATCCAAACAGTTTCTTAAAACAGATGGACACAAAAAGAACGGTAAAGAGGTTGAACGCAAGACCTGTGCACGCCGCAAAAAACGCGGCGACAAGCACGATCATGGGGTAGCTGACAACGCCTAGAACATCT
The DNA here is from genome assembly GCA_048262255.1 of Rhodospirillales bacterium. Lineage (GTDB taxonomy): Bacteria > Pseudomonadota > Alphaproteobacteria > Rhodospirillales > Casp-alpha2 > JABMNT01. The sequence goes on from JBLXFH010000001.1 coordinate 504,109, forward strand.
TTGGAAACCAACGCATATGGTATCAACGCAACAAGCCCGATGATAATCCCCAGAATGAACATTGCACCAAGCAGCGCCCACATACTCCTACGCATTGTTTTCCAGGACATCTTCAGGAGATCGAGAAATCGGCCCGGATAGCTGACAGCGGCGGCAGGGAAAATAAGGCCCACACGCAAGAAAACATAAAACCCTATGAAAACAGCTACGACGTCAACAATAAACATACCTATTTCATAGGAAAAAAAGCCACCCGTTAAAGCAAGAATTACTCCTAATATAATGCCAGCACCAACTCCTCCGACCAACACTGCGGCCGAATAGAGCCCAAACCTCAGTTCACACCGACGAAGGTGTAATTGCGGCTTTTCGTGCAGGAGATAAAAGCGATGAACCGCAACCGCATACAAAACCATCACGCCAAACTGAATAATCTCGCTCAGAGTTTCCGAGAATCCACCCATCGGCCACATATATGCAAAAATGGTTATCAAAAAAGTCACAAGAAAGGGAACAATGGAGAGTTGAAACAGGGCGTTGGAATTTGCCTTCACAAACCCATAGGCTTCCGATATGAGCCCAAAAACCTTGATGTTAACGGGTTCTGTTCCGTCCAATTCTTGAGCCATTCCCACTCTCCTTTCTCGTCGTTTGGATGATCATAATCAACACTTTAAAAAAAGTAAGCAACTAAAAGGTGTAAAGTAAGGTTTCCAGTATATTATTTTTGAGGCTACGGACCTACAAATTCCGAGCCTAAGCACCTATGATTACAAGGGTATGTTAGGGGATGACCCGACTATCTGTTTAGCACGCGCACACATCAAAAGTTGAAAGACATGAATGCGCGGGGCAAGCCAGCACATGATGTTTAAGAGCCGGTACTGTCAAAGACCGCTCAGTTCGTCCGCGATTTTTTTCGCCGCCTCAACCGGGCTGTCGGCCTGGGTGATCGGGCGGCCGATGACCAGATAATCGGCGCCGAGTTTGATGGCTTCGGCCGGGGTCATGATGCGTTTCTGGTCGCCGGTGGCCGACCAGGCGGGGCGGATGCCGGGTACCACCAGCTTGAAGTCGGGGCCGCAGGCCTCGCGGATGGCGGCAATTTCGCGCGGTGAACAGACGACACCATCAAGCCCGGCTTTCTGGGTCAGTTTCGCCAGATCGACAACGCGGGTTTTGGCCGGGCCAATCAGGCCGATCTCGCTTAAATCTTCATCACTCAGGGACGTCAGAACCGTGACCGCGATCAGCAACGGGCGATTGTCTCCCGCTTCCTCGACTGCCGCCTGCGCCGCTTTCATCATCGCCAGACCACCGCTGGCATGGACGTTAAGCACGAAGGGCTTGAGCGGCAGAGCGGCGCGCACGGCACCGGCGACTGTATTGGGGATGTCGTGGTATTTGAGATCGAGAAACACCGGCATACCGCTTTCTGAAACCCGGCGCACGCCTTCCGGCCCCTGCGCCGTGAAGAACTCCTTACCGAGCTTGATGCCGCCAACCAGGCCGGTCAGCTGCCTCGCTAGTTCGACGGCGGTCGCCGTGTCAGTGGTATCAAGGGCGACGAATATGCGGTCGGTGGGTTTTAAGGGGGCGTTCGGGGCGGACGTCATCGGGGCATCTCCCATTTGCAGGGGTTCAAATTGTCGCCGCTTTTACCCCGCCTGCCGTTCGTAGGCAAGCCGCGCCGCTGCCAGATCCTCGATCGCCGTCCCGGCTGATTTGAACAAAGTAATCTCTGTGGCCGATTGCCGCCCTTGCACAACTCCCCGGGTCAGATCAAACAGGTCTCCCTGAATATCGTCGCGGCTCAGAACGCCCGCCGCCAGAGGCTGACAAATCTCGCCGGATTCGGTGATCGCGCCTTCGGTATCCACATAGACCCGGGCGCGCCGGAGGGCCGTATCATCGGTTTCGCGCATGGCTGGCGTGAAGGCACCGACCAGATCGAGATGCTGGCCTGCCTGTAGCCAGTCGCCTTTGATAAGCGGCTGCTGGCTCAGGGTGGCGGCGGAAATGATGTCGGCGGCCTCAACACCGGTCTGCAGATCATCGACGGCATTGACGGAAATATCCTCATTGGCGAATTGGGCGGCAACGGCTTCCGCCTTATCCCGGCTGCGGCCCCAGACGGAGACCCGGGCAAGCGGGCGAACGGCCAAATGGGAACGGATCAGGTGTGGCGCCAGAACACCGGTGCCGACCATCAGCAAATGCGATGAGTCGGAACGCGACAGATAGCGCGATGCCAGCGCCGAGGCGGCTGCCGTGCGTCGGGCGGTGATTTCCGGGCCATCCAGCAGGGCCAGCGGCACGCCCGTTTTACGGTCAAGCAACAGGAACGTGGCCTGCACAGCGGGCAGGTTAAGGTCTGAATTCTGCGGCATCACGGCAACGATCTTGATGCCGATGTAAGCGCCGTCGTCCCAGGCTGGCATCAGCAGCAGAGTGGAATCGCTCCCCGCCGGTTCCGGCAGGGTGTGATGATGGCGCAGCGGCACAGTGATATTGGAGCGGAAAGCCGTTTCCAGCGCGTCGATCAGTGCGGGACGGTCGAGCCGTTTGGCAATGGCATCGGCATCCAGATGCAGCATTCCTCAGGCGGCATCCACTGATGAGGAGAGCTGCAGACGTTTGGGATCAATGCTGTCAAGCTGGTCGCGGCTTTGTTTTTCCTTCTGGCGCATGTCCTTCAGGTCTTTTTCAAGGCGTGCGCTGCGCTCTTCCAGATGGCGGATTTCCAGTTCCGCCGCATCGGCGCGACGGTTTGCTTCGCGGGCCCGTTTGCGCGCCTTGCCCGCCGCCAGCCATGCCGCGAACCCGCCCCACAGGATGCCGAACGCCAGACAGCCCAGCAACAGCATGAACATTGGAATCTGCTGGGACAGCGGCAAAGGCCACAGATCAATCGTGACCGGGCCCCGGTTGGCCAGAGAAAACAGGACAAGAACCAGGCCGAAGCAGACCGCAACGACCCACATCAGACTTTTTTTAAGTATCGAAAACACCGGATATTCCTATGTCCTGTTCGTTCCGATGAACGGTTGGGCCGATGAACGGTCTAGCAGCCTTCCACGCAGGGGCCGACTAGTCGGTCGGGTTGAGGCGCTCGCGCAGTTGTTTGCCGGTCTTGAAATAGGGAATGAACTTTTCCCCTACATCAACGGCTTCGCCGGTACGCGGGTTACGGCCCACCCGCGAGCCCCGCTCCTTGATGGAAAACGCGCCGAAACCCCGCAACTCAACCCGGTCACCCTGGGCCAGCGCATTTGTGATCTCGTCAAAAATGGTTGTAACAATGCGTTCAACATCGCGCTGAAACAGATGCGGATTTTCGTTTGCCAGCTTCGCAATCAATTCCGATTTGGTCATAGCAGCACTCCCAATTTACGCTCAACTTCGATCATCTTGACAGCAACCCGTCCGCATCCACTGAGCCACGAAGGAAAGATTATCCAAAAACACAACCCGTTTTCAGACGACCATTATTCGAACTGCCCATTAGGGTGCCAAAGAGATAACACCCCGTCAAGTCTAAGTCGTTCAGAAAACAGCGCTTTTCCCAAACTCTCGCCCACCAGCTCGCGCCAGGGCTCGTCTTCGTAATCAATCTCCACATCGACAACCGGCAATTGCTCGGAAATCTCATGGGTCTCGCTCAGCCATTTCAGGGCGTCGATTTCACGGCCAATGGCATCCACCAGCCCCAACTCTTTTGCCTGACGGCCGGAATAAATGCGGCCATCGGCCAGAGCATAAGCTTCGGCTTGGCTCATCGCGCGGCGGACGATCACCATATCGACAAACATTTCGTAAAAATCGCGGATCACCCCTTCTGTCACATCGCGGGCCTGTTCGCTGAACGGTTCCATGGGGTTGGGCTGGGCTTTCATGGGTCCGCTTTTGACGGTTACCGGCTTGACCCCGATTTTCTCAAGCAGGCCGGTGAGGTCTGCTGTCTGTAAAATAACGCCAATAGAGCCCGTGATCGTTCCTGCCCCGGCAATCACGTGGTCGGCGGCGATGGCGATCATGTAGGCTGCCGATGCGGCCGTGCCGCCCATCAGGGCGACAACCGGTTTTTTCTCGGAAACCGCACGCAATTCCTGATACAGGTTTTCGCCGCCGGTGAAGGTGCCGCCCGGGCTGTTGATAGTCACGATCAGAGCCCGGACATTGTCATCATCCGCCAGCCGTCGCAGCGCCTGATCGCGCAAGCGGTCTTCAACAATCAAACCACTCACCTCAAGACGGGCAATGTGCATCTTGTCGAGATTGAGATTGAACCGGCCAAACCCGACGGCTAGGGCCGCGACAACCGCCAGTACACCGACCACCCGCCAAAAGATCAGGCGCCGCTTGAGACGGCGCCTGTCGATAATCATGTCTGTTTCAAAGGACATCAGTCAAAGCGCCCATGGACCGGAACACACGGGGCATTCCGGTCCGTTGGGCATATCCTTTAGGCGTCTGCGTCGCTGTCTTCAGCGGCGTCATCGGCTTTTTTCTTCTTGGCAGCGGGCTTTTTCTTGGCCGGAGCCTCTTCAGCTTCAACGTCGTCTTTTGCTGCCTTTTTCTTGGGGGCTGCTTTTTTCTTGGGCGCAGGTGTTTCGTCAGCTTCTTTTTGCTTTTCCTGCAAAGCCGCACCAAGAATGTCACCAAGAGAAGCGCCGGAGTCTGAAGACCCATAAGCCTTCATTGCGGCTTTCTCTTCCTGAACTTCCAGCGCCTTGACCGAGAGGGTCAGACGACGGCTGGCTTTATCGAACTGCGTCACTTTCGCATCGATTTTCTCGCCTGCGGCAAAACGGTCCGGGCGTTGCTCGGAACGTTCGCGCGACAGTTCCGCCTTGCGAATGAAGCCAGGGATCGAGTCATTGACCATAACGTCAATTCCGCCGTCCTGAATGGTGGTGATCGTACAGGTCACAACGTCGCCCTTCTTCAGATCGCTGGAGCTGTGCTCAAACGGATCTTCGGAAAGCTGTTTGACGCCGAGGCTGATACGCTCTTTCGAGATGTCCACATCAAGCACCTTGGCACGAACCGTGTCGCCTTTGCTGTAATCGGCGAGGGCTTCCTCACCGGTCTTTTCCCAGCTCAGGTCGGACAGGTGCGCCATGCCGTCAATCTCGCCTTCGAGACCAACAAACAGACCAAACTCGGTGATGTTCTTGATTTCACCTTCCACTTCGGTGCCCACCGGATACTTCTCGGCAAAGCCGTCCCATGGATTTTCCATGCACTGCTTGAGGCCGAGCGAAATGCGGCGCTTTTCCGGATCCGTATCGAGAACCATGACTTCCACTTCCTGAGACGTGGAAACAATTTTGCCCGGATGGATGTTTTTCTTGGTCCAGCTCATTTCAGAAACGTGCACCAGGCCTTCAACGCCGGCTTCCAGTTCAACAAAGGCACCGTAATCGGTGATGTTGGTGATCCGGCCGGTGAACTTGGCACCAACCGGGAATTTGGCGGCAACGCCATCCCACGGATCGGCTTCCAGCTGCTTCATGCCCAGCGAAATACGCTGTGTGTCGGCATTGAAGCGGATAACCTGAACCTTGATCGGCTCGCCGATTTGCAAGGCTTCCGACGGATGGTTGATCCGCTTCCAGGCAATATCGGTAACGTGCAACAGACCGTCAACACCGCCGAGATCGACAAAGGCGCCGTAATCAGTGATGTTTTTGACGATCCCTTCAAGGATCTGGCCTTCGCTCAGGTTGGAAATCAGCTCGGAGCGGGCTTCCGAACGGGTTTCTTCAAGAACGGCGCGACGCGAAACAACGATGTTGTTGCGCTGGGCATCCATTTTCAAAATCTGGAAAGGCTGCGGCGTACCCATGAGCGGGCCGATGTCGCGAACCGGACGGATGTCGACCTGGCTGCCCGGCAGGAAGGCGACGGCGCCCGACAGATCGACAATAAAGCCGCCTTTAACACGACCGAAGATCACGCCATTGACGCGCTCGGTGTTGTTGAAGGCCTTCTCGAGCTCGAACCAGGCTTCTTCGCGACGGGCTTTTTCGCGACTGAGGCGGATATTGCCGTCGCGGTCTTCATAACGCTCGACATAAACGTCGACCGTATCGCCGACCTTAAGGTCCAGCGGCTGGCCCGGTGCGGTAAATTCTTTAACAGGAACGCGGCCTTCCGATTTGAGGCCCACATCAACGATGATAACGTCGTTCTGGATTTCAAGCACGTTGCCTTTGAGCACGCGGCCTTCAAAACTGTTTTCGCCGAGGGTCTCTTCAAGAAGGGCGGAAAAATCTTCGGTCATGATCGGCGCTTCTTCAGCGCCTGTATTGGCTGTAGCCATGGGGTCTTTAGTCCTTTCTCACATTTACATTTCATGCCAACCGGTTGGTTCCGGTGGTCTTGAACGGTTTTCCAAATCCGCACTGCTCATCATGAACAACCCGGTGTTTACTCAGCTTCACCCTTTTAGATCAGGTGTTTTGGGCCTTCGATGCAATAAATGTCATGGCCAGATCAAACACCTGATCGGCGTCTAAGGCACTGGTATCAATGATTTTTGCATCTTCGGCCGGCTCTAAAGGGGCGACGGATCGTGACGAATCACGTTTATCGCGTTCCTTCATGTCTTCTAAAACGCGCGCATATATAGCGCCAGTGTCCGCTGCGTGCAACTCCTTAAAGCGCCGTTCCGCGCGGATTTCCGTACTTGCCGTAATAAACAGCTTGGCTGTCGCATCCGGGCAGACCACGGTGCCGATATCGCGACCATCGAGAACTGCTCCGGCATAACCGGCTGGCGGCGAGGCAGAAAAGGCCCTCTGGAAGTCCAAAAGAGCGGCGCGCACACCCGGAACGGCAGAAACCTTTGATGCCGCCTGGGCCACCGCATCGACCCGCAAACCATCCGCTTTCAGATCATCGGCCTCAAGCGCCCGGGCAACCTTTTCAGCGGCGACCGCATCTTCCGGATCATCGCCGGCATCCAGCACTTTTTTGCCAACAGCCCTATACAGCAGGCCGGTATCCAGATAGGCCAGCTTCAGCTTTTCGGATATGCTTCGGGCGAGCGTGCCCTTGCCTGCGGCGGCCGGTCCATCTATGGCAATAATCATATCAAATCTCCGTCGCTTGTTTGAGAGAGGCAGATAGCCTCTTCCGTTCATTGCTGTTTAATTTGAGCACCAAGCCCGTTCATCAGGTCCACATAACCGGGGAAACTGGTGGCGATCGGCGAACCGTCATCAATGGTCACCGGCTGTTCACTGACCATGCCAAGCACCGTAAAGGCCATGGCGATGCGGTGATCAAGGTTTGCGGCAATGGTTGCGCCGCCTTGCGGCCCCCGGCCCAGGCCGTGAACGGTCAGACTGTCTGCGGTTTCTTCTACCGTCACACCACAGGCCGCCAGGCCGCTAGCCATGGCCTCCAGCCGGTCGCTTTCCTTGACCCGAAGCTCGGCCAATCCCGGCATATGGGTCGTCCCTTCGGCACAGGCGGCAACAACGGCCAGCACCGGATATTCGTCGATCATCGACGGAGCGCGCGCCGCCGGGACGGTAATCCCGTGCAGGGTTGATGCCCGAACCCGCAAATCGGCCAGCGGCTCGCCATCTTCACCACGCCGGTTTTCAATAGTGATATCCGCACCCATTTCCTGAAACGTTTCGATCAGCCCGGCGCGCAATGGATTAATGCCGACATTGCGCAGCACGATATCGGAGCCCGGGACAATCAACGCCGCTGCCATGGGGAAGGCGGCGGAAGAAATATCGGCGGGCACGGTAATATCGCGCCCGGTCAGTTCCGGCTGTCCGGTGAGGGTGATTTTTTTGCCGCCGTCTTCGGTATCCTCGACCGTGATCTCGGCCCCGAAATGCCGCAGCATGCGTTCCGAATGATCGCGCGTCGGCTGCGGTTCAATCACCGTCGTCTGTCCCGGCGCATTGAGACCGGCCAGAAGAATGGCCGATTTCACCTGAGCCGAGGCCACAGGCAATTCATAGGTGATCGGCACGATCAGTTCGCCCCCTTCGGCCGTGACCGGCAGACGCCCGCCGGAACGCGATGTAAACTGCACACCCATCTGGCGCAACGGCGCCATCACCCGCTCCATGGGGCGGCTGTTGAGCGACTCATCACCGGTAAAGGTGGTTGCAAAGGGATAGCTCCCCACGAGCCCCATGAGCAACCGCACGGCGGTGCCGGAATTTCCCATATCGAGGATTTGTGACGGTTCACTCAATCCGCCAACGCCACGCCCGACAACCGTCCAGCGGCCCGCGCCATGGCATGTCACCTCGGCGCCCAGCAGACGCATTGCGGCGGCTGTCGCCAAAACGTCCTCACCTTCCAGCAATCCGTCAATATGCGTTTCGCCAATGGCAAGGCTGCCCAGCATCAAAGCGCGATGCGACACGGATTTGTCACCAGGCACAACAAGGCTGCCGGACAGGGCATTTGCAGAGGAGGAAGTCACGGCGTTCACGAGGCGCACCCTTTGTTCAATTCAGTCAATATTTTCGGTCGGCAGCTATAGGTGATTTTCCCGGTCTCTAACAGGGAAAATCACCTTATTTCCGGATGGATTGAAGAAAAGTTGTCCAGAATCGGTTTTTGGTTTTGACAGGGCGCTTGGAAAATGGCAAACGGCACCCCGCTTGATAGATTTGACCTGTGCGAAGGAAAAAACGTGGCCAAGCCAAATTGGGGTAAAAAATTGAAATGCCAAAGCTGTGATGCGGCATTTTATGATATGGGCAATCCAACGCCCGCCTGTCCGAAATGTGAAACCGTTTATGCGCCTGTCGTCAAAGGCCGTCGCAGCGCTGCGGCCGCACCTGCGGCACCGGCGCCGAAAAAGGCGGCCGTGCTGACGCCGGAGGAGGGAGAATCGGAAGATATCCTTCTTGATGATGACGACGATCTGGACGATGTTCTTGAAGATGACGATGAGGACGACGACAGCCTGATCGAAGATGCCTCGGATCTCGCAGAAGACGATGATCTGGGCGAAATCAAGGATCACGCAACAACCGATTTGAGTGAATAGTTTTCACCATCCGGTTGGTTCCTGAAGGTCTGCGAAACGAGTCTGGTTTTTTGCTTGCCTTTAGGGACTGAAAGCTCTTAATTCCCGACACGGTGGCCCCAAACCACCGCGTCATGAAGTTTGTTAAAAGGGGCCGTAGCTCAGTTGGGAGAGCGCAACGCTGGCAGTGTTGAGGTCGTCGGTTCGATCCCGTCCGGCTCCACCATCAAAACCCCAAGGGAAACCTTGGGGTTTTGTTTTTCTCCCATGTATACCCATGGCAACATTTTCAGGCCCTGGAGGTTCGGTCTTACCGCTCATTGGGCTCGCATCTTCACATGATGATGGAAAATGCGGAGACGGGTCTCTATCATTCCCTTAATCTCATGAATGGCTTTCGGGGGACCTTCCATTTCAATCCAGTTTATCTGCAAAGGCCAACATGTTTGACCCCCTGTGGCAACAGGATGCCCATGATCTGGCCAGTCAGCTAACGTCGGGCGCCCTCTCGCCCGTTGATTTGCTTGAACACTTTCTGGAGCGCATCGAAAGGCTGAACCCGGCGCTCAATGCCATTGTCTGCCTGAACGAGAACGCCATGGCCGACGCCCGGGCCAGCGCCGCCCGCCATGCCGCAAAACGTCCCCTCAGCCTGTTTGATGGAATCCCCGTTCTGATTAAGGACAATCTGGTGGTTGGTGGCTTGCCAGCGACCTGGGGCAGCAAGCTCTATGAACACAACATTCCCGCAGCGGACGAAATTCCCGTTGAAAAACTGCGCCTGGCCGGTTGCATCCTGCTCGGCAAAACCAACGTTCCCGAATTCACCGTGGAAGGGTATACGGACAACCCGCTGTTTGGCGTTACCTGCAACCCCTGGGATCTGGCGACCACACCGGGCGGCTCCAGCGGTGGCAGCGTTGCCGCTCTTGCGGCAGGATTGGCGCCTTTGTCCATCGGAACCGACGGCGGCGGCTCGATCCGGCGTCCGGCGGCCTATACCAATCTGGTCGGGCTCAAAACAACACTTGGTCGCATCCCGCGCGGCGGCGGCCTGCCGCAACTTCTGCTCGATATGGAGGTGATCGGCCCGTTGAGCCGCACGGTCCGCGACCAGGCGCTGCTGTTTGATGTTTTGGCCGGACCCGACGCGCGCGACCACCGCTCCCTGCGGTTTGCCCCCGCCCGCAGTCTGGCGCAACTGGAAACCCCGCCGAGACCTCTGAAAATCCGGGCCGTCGAGACGTTTGACGCCGCCCCGCTGGACCCGGATATTCGCGCCAGCTTCCGCCAGATGGTTGGCCTCATGGAACAAATGGGCCATCCGGTGGAGACCGGCGACCTGCCCCTTAATATTCAGGCGATCACCGACAACTGGGCCTCCATTGGCAATATCTCTTTAGGCTTGTTACTGGAACGCAATCCGGAGATGCGCCATCTGGCGACACAAAAATATGTGGACTGGGCCGAGACTTCTTATCCGGCAAGTCATCTGCTGGACGTTATCGAGCAGATAACGGCCCTGAGACATCAGGCATCCGAAGTTTTTGAGACGCTTGATATCATCATGACGCCCACCTGTGCGGCCATGCCATGGGGTACGGACATTCCTTTCCCGCCGAAAATCGACAACCAACCCATCGGGCCGCGCGGCTCCGCCGTCTATACGGGCTGGGTCAATGCCACAGGCCATCCGGCGATCAGTGTTCCCGGCCAAATGAGCACAAACGGCATGCCCATCGGTATCCAGTTCGTTGCAAATTTGGGTGCCGATGAGCTGTTGCTTCGGTTGGCCCGGCAAATTGAAATCCGTCAAAGCTGGCTGGATCAATGGCCTGAAATCGCGTTCTCGGGTCCGCATCGCACGGAGGCCAAGACGCACGCACCCCACGCCAAATATGCGCCTACAAACGACACATAAACTTAGAAGGAGTGCCTCGTGACACATCTCGATCTGGTTATCAAAAACGGCACCATCGCCACGGCGGCCGATGTCTTTTCCTGCGACATCGGGATTTCCGACGGCAAGATTGCCGCGCTCGGCCGTGGTCTCGACGCCGTGGAGGTGATTGATGCCACGGGCAAGATCGTCCTGCCCGGCGGCGTTGATGCGCATCTGCACCTCGACCAGCCGACCGGCGACGGTTCGGTCATGGCCGATGATTTCCATACCGGCACCCGCTCCGCCGCCTGCGGCGGCACGACCACGGTCATTCCCTTTGCCTGTCAGGAGCGCGGCAAGACGATCCGCCACGCGGTTGATGATTATCACCAGCGCGCCGCAGGCAAGGCGGTGGTCGATTATGCCTTTCACCTGATCGTCACCGACACCACCGAGCAGGTGTTGGGTCAGGAACTGCCGGCGCTGATCGAGGAAGGTTATACCTCGTTCAAGATTTACATGACCTATGACGCCCTGAAACTCGACGACCGGCAAATCCTCGACGTGTTATCCGTCGCCCGGCGCGACGGGGCCATGGCCATGATCCATGCGGAAAACACCGACTGCATTGCCTGGCTGACGGAAAAGCTGGAGCTGGCCGGCCAAACCGCTCCGCACTATCACGCCGCCTCGCGCCCCGCCGTGGTCGAGCGCGAAGCCACGCACCGGGCCATTTCCCTGGCCGAACTGGTCGATGTGCCGGTACTGATCGTGCATGTTTCGGGGCAGGAGGCCATCGAACAGATTCGCTGGGCCCAGAACCGCGGGTTTCGGGTTTATGCGGAAACCTGCCCGCAATATCTGTTCCTGACCGCCGACGACATGGAGACGGACGATTTCGAGGGTGCCAAATGCATTTGCAGCCCGCCGCCCCGCGACAAAAAAAGCCAGGAGGACGTCTGGCGCGGGCTCGAGAACGGCACCTTTCAGGTGTTTTCCTCGGATCATGCGCCGTTCCGTTTCGATGACCCCCAAGGCAAGAAGCTGGGCGGTACCAATGCCCATTTCAAATACATCCCGAACGGCGTGCCCGGCGTCGAGACCCGGTTGCCACTTTTGTTTTCGGAAGGCGTCGGCAAGGGCCGTCTTGATATCCGGCGCTTCGTTGAACTGACTGCCGCCAACCCGGCCCGCATCTACGGCCTCTATCCGCGCAAGGGCACCATTGCGGTGGGTGCCGATGCCGACATCGCCATCTGGGACCCGGACAAGGAGGTGACCATCAGCAACGACCTGCTGCACCACAACGTGGATTACACGCCCTATGAAGGCATTGAGGTCAAGGGCTGGCCGGTTACCGTCCTGTCGCGCGGCAAATATGTGCTCAGGAACGGCACCTATTGCGGCGAACAGGGCCATGGCGCGTTTCTCAAATGCGACAAACCCGACCCGGCCCGACCAAAGGGCATGGGCAAGATGATCTAGGGTGCTGCATGCAATCCAACACCGGCCGTTTTTGCACGGGCCTGTAACCGGTCATACCGATATCCGAATCGCCCTCCGGCACGGGCCCAACCGGCCAGCACCAACGCGCCGTTCAGATTGCGGCTGCCAACGTAGCAGGTCGCCAGCAAAAACCCAACCCGGTTGATTTTATCGCCAAGGCAAACCACCCGTTTGCCGCCAATCATCCGACGGAGCCAGTCTGTTGCTTGCCCCGTGCAGCGTAATGACAACCCTGTCACATCGTGGCAAATGTCATCCGCTTGCGGCGGGTCAACGCCCTCCAGGCGCACAGACACGTCTCCGATCAATAAGGTTACGCCATTGACTACCCGCGCCTCTCCCGCGACATCGGCCCGTACAGACACTGATATCAGCAGCACAGAAATAAGAACCATGAGAAAGGGCCGTCGCATCAGATCAGTCTAGTCAATTTGCTGTCGGCTTGTCCGGGTGATTTCACAGCGGAGATGCGTTCTCTTCGGTTGAGACTATTGAAACGATGTCGATGGCATGAATAAATAATATCCAACGATGGGATGGATGCAACGCATCCGCCCTTATGGTAACGGGCACAGGGAGTTACTTATGGCAAAACCCTTAAGCGGCACAGCGCGTAACGATGCCCTTTGCGGGCTTGACGGCTGGGCCGAGGTTTCGGACCGCGACGCCATCTCCAAGACCTTTCCGTTCAAGACATTCAACGAAGCCTTCGGTTTTATGAGCCGCGTCGCCCTGCAGGCCGAAAAAGCCGATCATCACCCGGAATGGTTCAATGTCTATAACCGGGTCGAGGTGACGCTGACCACCCACGACGCGGGCGGGGTGACGGAAAAGGACATCGCTCTGGCCCGCTTCATGGACCGGATCGCCTGAAACCGTTGCCGTCGCCACCAGGCCGCCCTATTTCTGACTCTTACAGGCGCGGCCTGTGCGATTTGACAACCCGGACGGAGCCATGACCGAACCGCCACGCGAAACCCTGAAAGCCCGGCTGGTACGCGCCAAAATTGGCGACAAGGTGCGCGCCACGCTGGGTAAAATCCCGTTCAGCGAGGAGGCGTTGGCCGCCTATTACTGCGCGCGCGATACCAACACCCCGACCCGCGTACGGGCCACGATCATCGGCGCGCTGGCCTATTTCATCACCCCGGTGGACGCCATTCCCGATTTTTTGGCGCTGCTCGGTTACAGCGACGATGCGGCCGTTTTCTGGGCCGTTTGGCGGACCGTCCAGGCCCATGTCACCGATGCGCACCGGCAGATGGCGCGGCAGTTTCTGGGCGGCGCACCGCTGGAGCCGGAAGCGGACTTGAACGCGGCAAACGGTCTGCCCATACTGCGAGGCGACGAAACCGACAAGACCGACAAGACGCCTTAAGGAGAGAATTGAGTGAACCAGCCTTTGTGGACGCCCGCGCCCGCGCGCATCGAGAAGACCAACGTGATGGCTTTCATGGCCCGGATCAATGCCGACTGGGGCACATCCATCGCCGATACTGACGCACTGTGGCAATTTTCAGTGACCGAAATGGAGAACTTCTGGCGAAGCCTTGTCGATTATGCGGATCTGGTCGGTGACTGGAACGGACCGGTGCTGGTGGATAAGGAAAAACTGCCCGGCGCCAATTGGTTCCCCGAAGCCCGCTTCAATTATGCGGAAAATCTGCTGCGCCGGCGCGATCAGGCGGATGCCTTCGTCTTCTGGGGCGAAGACAAGGTGAAGCGACGGATGAGTTTCAAGGCTCTCTATGATCAGGTTTCGAGCATCGCCCAGGCGCTGGCCGCAGCCGGTGTTGGCCCCGGCGACAAGGTTGCGGGATATCTTCCCAATCTGCCGGAAACCGTCATCGCCATGCTGGCGGCCAGCAGCCTTGGTGCCGTGTGGTCGTCGTGCTCGCCGGATTTCGGCGTGCAGGGTGTACTCGACCGGTTCAGCCAGATCGAACCGAAGGTGCTGTTTGCCGCCAACGGTTATCACTACAACGGCAAAACCCACGACAGCCTTGAAAAAACCGCCGAGATCGCCGCCCAGCTGCCGAGCCTCAAACAGATCATCATTGTCGATTATCTGGATCAGGACAGCGACCTCTCCGGCCTTGCCAAGGCCCAAACCTGGCGCGACGTTCTCAGCCGACATGAACCGGCGGACATCGCCTTCGCGCAACTGCCTTTCGATCAACCGCTCTATATCATGTTTTCTTCCGGCACCACGGGCGCGCCCAAATGCATTATCCATTCGGCCGGTGGCAGCCTGCTGAAACATGCCTCCGAACATCTGCTCCATTGCGATATCAAAGCCAACGACCGGGTGTTTTTCTTTACCACCTGCGGCTGGATGATGTGGAACTGGCTGGTCAGCAGTCTGGCCTGGGGCGCGACCGTCCTGCTCTATGACGGCTCGCCGTTTTATCCCGGCCCCAACATCCTGTTCGATTACGCCGATGCGGAAGGCATGACCCTGTTCGGCACCTCGGCCAAGTTTATCGACGCCCTGTCGAAAAGCGGACATCGGCCCATGCAGACGCATGATCTGGGTTCCGTCGCCATGCTCTGCTCGACCGGTTCGCCGCTCGCCCCGGAAGGTTTCGATTTCGTCTATGAAGGGATTAAAAAAGACATTCATCTGACGTCGTTCACCGGCGGCACCGATATCATGGGCTGCTTCATGTCGGGTGATCCGACCAAACCGGTCTGGCGTGGCGAACTGCAACAGGCGGTTTACGGCATGGATGTGGATGTGTTCGATGATCAGGGCAATTCACTTAAGGGCGAAAAGGGGGAGCTGGTCTGCAAACAGACCTTCCCCTCCGTGCCGCTGGGTTTTTTGGGCGACACCGACGGCAGCCGTTATCACGACGCCTATTTCGCCGTTTACGATAACATCTGGTGCCATGGTGATTTTGTCGAACATACGGAACACGGCGGTTACATCATGTTTGGCCGCTCCGACGCAACGCTCAACCCCGGCGGCGTGCGCATCGGCACGGCGGAAATCTACCGTCAGGTGGAGCGCCTCGAGGAAGTGCAGGAAAGCATCGTTATCGGCCAGGACTGGGACCACGACGTGCGGGTTGTGCTGTTTGTGGTGCTGCGCGATGGCCTGAAACTGGATGAAGCCTTGATCAAAAAAATCCAACAACAGGTGCGCGCCACCTGCACACCGCGCCATGTTCCGGCCCGGGTTGTTCAGGTCGCCGATATTCCACGCACCAAATCCGGCAAGATCACCGAGCTGGCGGTGCGCGATGTGGTCCATGGCCGGACCGTTAAAAACGTCGAGGCGCTGGCCAATCCGCAAGCGCTGGACCTGTACAAAGACCGCCCCGAACTGGCCCATTAGCCTGCTCTCTAGGTCTCCATCGCCTCGGACAAAAGCCAGTCGCGAAAAGACTCGACCTTCGGATGGTTGGCGGCGGCGTGCGGCGAGACGATCCAGTAGGCGTAATTGGCTGGCAGGGCGAAATCCAGCACCTTGACCAGGCGCCCCTGTTCCAGTTCATCGGCGGCGAGAACGCTCCGTCCAAGCGCTATACCCTCGCCAAATACGGCAGCCTGCAAAACCAGGTTGGAATGTTTGAACCCGGGGCCTCGGGTCGGATCGACCTTGGTCGCCCCGACCGCCATCAGCCACATGCGCCAGTCTTCACGCATATCGTCATGCAGCAGGGTATAATGCTGCAGGTCGTCGGGTTTGTTGAGCGGCGGCCCGTCTTCCAGCAGCTTCGGGCTACAGACGGGAAACACCTCCTCCGTCATCATATGGGTGATATGCATACCCGGCCATTCGCCGCGACCGTAGCGAATACCCAGATCAATGCCGTCGCGGGCGTAATCAATGAGCTGGTCCGATGTCGTCACACGCACATCGATGTCCGGATGGGCCCGCCGGTAACGACCAAGCCGCGGCACAAGCCAATTGGCGGCCAGTGAGTCCATGGTCGCCACATTCAGCATACCCGACTGCTGGTGGCGGTGCAGACGGTCCGTGGTCACCATGATCAAGTCCAGCGCCTCGCTCATGGCCGGGAACAGAATTTGTCCCTCGTCAGTCAACATCAACGCCCGGTTGAGGCGGCGAAACAACGGCATGCCCAGAAAGTCTTCCAGGGTTTTCACCTGATGGCTGATTGCCGCCTGCGTCACATGCAGCTCGTCGGCCGCTTTTGTGAAACTGAGATGGCGCGCCGCAGCCTCGAATGATTTCAGCGCGTTCAGAGGGGGAAGACGTCGGGACATAAATTTTTAATAAATTATTTTTATCTCCTTAACAACCTATTAAACATTAAACTCCCACATAAATACTATATTTCCGCCATTTTATATAATTGTATCGATACATTTGGATTAGTTTTACTTATGTTATCATCAGAAAAGATCGTTTGTTTGATAAAAATTAATGGCGTACACCTTTTCTCACGACAACAACTCAAACCCCGATACTTGGAAAGTTCGGGCTGTTCGGAAAGGAACAAAAAAATGTCCAGATTTGAAAACACGACTTTGCCGCAACCGGTTCAGGCCAGCGACGTTCACGCCGCGGCGACAAATCTCTTCCGTGCAGTCATTCAACTTCCAGAGAAAGTGGGGGTCACCTTATATAAGTATCAGACCCGACTGGAGAGCCGCAAACGCATTGCCGCGCTTACCGACTGGCAGCTGAAGGACATTGGATTGACCCGGGAAGCGGCCAACGCCGAAGCCCGCAAACCAGTATGGATCCCCTGATGGTGTAGTCAAACACACCATTACCCCCTGCGAGGCTGGGCTCCCGGCCTCGCAGGGCACTCACAATAAAAACACCGGCTACACTTCAGTCGATTAATTTAAGGGCCTTCTCAACCGTTGGTCCTTTTTTTATTTGTTTGGATATGCGAGATTGATGCCATGGATATTTCACATTTTCGGATGATGGCCCAATACGGGGCCTGGGCCAACAAGCGGCTCATCGACGCCTGCCGGAGCTTGAATACCGACGCCTATTATGCTGATCGCAACGCCTTTTTTGGCTCCATACATGGCACGCTCAACCATATTCTCGTCGGGGATCGAATATGGCTGGGCCGCATTACCGGCGTTGACAGCGGCCTGTCCGATTTAGCTGCGCCATTGTACGATACCCTGGAGGGCCTGGCCGCGGCTCGAGACAGCGAAGACAAGCGGATTTTATCTGTTCTCGACGACATGGATGAAGAGGCCCTGTCCGGCAGCCTGACCTATACAACACTCGTTAGTCCACAACACATGAAGACCCCCATGAGCCAGGTCCTGACCCATGTGTTCAACCACGCCACCCACCATCGTGGCCAGGTCCATACCCTGCTGTCACAAATCCCGAGCGACCCGCCATCGCTGGATTTGATTTTTTATCTGCGCGAAGCCTGAGCGATCCCGCTGTGGCAGACGAGCTCAAGAACTGGTTCAATCAGGACTTTTACACGGGCTTTGTCCGGCAATTGCATGCCGCTCATCCCGCGTTTGATGATCAGGCTTTCATCCGCAAAGCGTTGTCCGGCATTGACAGCCTGAGCCTGATGGCCCGGTTGCGACGGACCACCGAGCTCATGCATCAGGTCCTGCCGTCGGATTACGGTGCCGCCCTTGACATCCTTTATCCTCTGGCGGCCGCCTATAAAGGCCAGTTTGTCGGCATGGTTTTTCCGGATTTTGTCAGTCGATATGGTCTTGATGATTTCGACAAATCAATGGCGGCCCTCAACCACTTCACCCGATATTCGTCGTCTGAATTCGCCATCCGTCCGTTTCTCAAAACCCGGTTCGAGCCGACCCTTGAAGTCATGAAAGGCTGGGCCCGGGACGAAAACGAACACGTCCGTCGGCTGGCCAGCGAAGGCTGCCGCCCCCGACTGCCCTGGTCATTCAATCTGCCCCTGTTGATCGCGAACCCGGATCCGGCGCGCGACATTCTGGATCGCCTGAACGCGGACCCCTCTCTTTACGTGCGGAAATCCGTCGCCAATCATTTGAACGATATTTCCAAAGATCACCCGGAAACCATGCTCGATTGGGTCAATGCCTGGGATTTATCCAACAAACAGAGCGCATGGATTGCAAAATATGCGGCGCGCAGCCTCCTGAAGCAGGGTCATCCCAGAGCCTTCTCCCTTTTCGGGTTTGAAGCCCGACCGGAAATTTCGATCAAAAACATGCAGCTCGACAAACCCCGATTAGAGCTCGGTGAGCGCATCGTGTTTTCCTTCGATCTGATTTCGCTAAAACAGACACCGCAAAAACTCGCCGTTGACTATATTGTGCATTACGTCAAAAAGTCCGGCCAGCGCAGCCCGAAAGTCTTCAAGTTAAAGGAACTGACGTTGCTCCCGGGAGACGTTCAGCACATTTCAAAAAGCCAGCAATTCAAAAACTTCACAACCCGCATTCACTATGCGGGGCGGCACCAAATTGAATTGGTGATCAACGGACAATCAATGGCTATGCTGGAATTTGACCTTATCCTTTAAAGGAGTTTGCATTGGCCCAGCATCGTATCCCTGCCGTTTATATGCGTGGCGGTTCCAGCAAAGGCGTGTTTTTCAAAGACGCGGACCTGCCGCCGGAGACGGCGCAGCGTGACCGGATTTTCCTGCAGGCGCTTGGTAGCCCGGATGCCTATGGCCGGCAACTGAACGGCATGGGCGGCGGCGTCTCTTCCGTCTCCAAAGCCGTCATGCTGTCAAAATCGCCGTTGCCCGACATCGACATCGACTACAATTTTGCGCAAGTCTCAGTCGGGACACCGGAAGTGGATTATTCAACCACCTGCGGCAATCTGTCTTCCGCCGTCGGCCCCTTCGCCATTGATTACGGGTTGATGGAGGCGACCGGCGAGATGACGCGGGTCCGGGTCCGTTCTCTCAACACCGGTAAAATCTATCACGCCCATATCCCGACCCGGGACGGCCGGTTTGATGAAGCCGGATCTTTCGAGATTCCCGGCGTTTCCGGCAGCGGCTCGCAGATCCGCCTGGATTATCTGGACCCCGGCGGTGCCACAACCGGCGCCCTGTTACCAACCGGCAATGCGCGCGACACCATTCAACTGGACGGAGAAAACCCCATAGAGGTTTCCCTCGTTGATGCCAGCACCGGACAGGTTATGGTCGCCGCCGAACGCTTTGGCCTGAGCGGCGCAGAACAGGTCGATGATATCAACGCCGATAAAAGCCTTCTGGAGCTCCTCGAGCGCCTGCGCCGGGCAGCAGGCGTGCGTATGGGGCTTGCCAAAACCCCGGAAGACGTGCCGCTGGGCAACCCCCGGACAGCCCTGCTGGCCCCCATGAAACCATACAAAACCCTTGCCGGAACGACGATTCAGGCGGACGCGGCACATCTTGCCGTCCGTATCACCGCCATGGGCATTATTCACCGGGTTTTGCCGTTGACCGGTGCCATGTGTCTGGGCGTCTCGGCCCGCATCAAAGGTTCCGTCACTCATGAGATTATCGGCGATGTACCCGGTGATCTGTTGTTCGCCAACCCGTCCGGCGTTTTGCCAGTGGATGCGGATGTGGCGCTTGAAAACGGCCAATGGCTGGCCCGCTCGGTCACCGTTTACCGCACGGCCCGGGCCCTCATGGAAGGGGCGGTTCTGGTCCCAAGCCCGTAAGGCTCCGGAAAAGGCGTGGCCTTTATAGCTGCACCGTTTAAAGATCATAAAAACCACAAGAAACCATTCGGGGGAGATTGCATGACAAATGACCTGCTTTTCGGCATCCAGACCAACGGCATCAAACATACGGAAGCGGACCCCATGCCCGACATCAATACCCGCTTCGCCATGGTCCGCGAATCCGGGGTGTTTGATTATGTGGACAAAACGCCAGATCCCGATCAGATCACGGATTTTCTGAAAGCCCGCGATACTTACGATCTGCCGGTCCGGGCCGGCGGCTGGTTTTACGTATTGGGCGCCGATGAAGCGCTGCTGGAACACAACCTGAAAGTCGGTAAAGAGCTCGGCTCAGTGGTCCACAACACCCAGATCAAGCTGAACCACGCCGACGGTCATGTGGTGACGGATGACGAGGTCGTGGATGCCTACCTGAAAGCCACCGAGCTTGGCGATAAATACGGCTGCATCCCGTGTTTTGAAGTGCATGTGAACATGTGGTCTGAAGATTTTCCGCGTGTCTCACGCGTTGGCCGCATGGTTGAAGCCCGGGGCGCTGAATTCAACATCACTCTCGACCACAGCCATGTGATTTTCAAAATCGACAATATCGACGAGCAGAAAATTTTTGATACCGACAAAAAAGTCGCTTCGGGCGAACTGATCCTCGATCCGTTTCAGGAGGGGAACGTGATTGCCGAGTGGGTGGCAGCGGGTTGGGTTCGCCATTGTCACGCCCGCACCGCCATCCCCAACAACCCGAAAAATACGCTGGCCCGTCACCCCGACGGCACTATCGGGCGCGGTATTCAGTATCCCTTCAAGCAGCCTGGTCCCGGCCAGTATCATGCCGACTGGAATTTAGAAGCCCTCGAACCCTGGAAAGAAGGCATCCGCATTCTGATGCGTCACCATGCGAAGGACCCAAAGGCCAAGCTCGGGCAGATTTCAACGGAGTTCATCCCCAATACGGACTACGGCGAAGGCTGCACATATTCCCTGTTCGAACAGGCCATCGCCTGCGTCGAATGGATGCGTGCGGAGTGGAAAACCATAAAATCCATCTAGGTTTTGAGCACGATCTTGCCCGTCGATTTGCGGCTCAGCAGCATGTTCATGGCTTTTGTCGCATCGGCCAGGTCGAACACATGCGAGACGTGCGGCTTCAGTTCACCCGCCTCATACCAGCCGAGCAACTCATCAAAAGAACGCGCCAGCAAGTTCGGATCAAGCACCCGGTGCGCGCCCCAGTAATAACCGATGACACTGATGTTCTTGACCAGCAGAATATTGGCCGGAATTTGCGGCACCGTACCGCTGGCGAAACCAACCACCAGAATACGCCCGCCCTGAGCGGTTGCACGCAGGGATGCCGCGAACACATCCCCGCCCACAGGATCATAAACCGCATCAGCGCCCCGGCCCTGGGTTAAAGCTTTGACTTTCGCCCGGATATCCTCCTGGCGGTAATCAATGAGATGATCCGCACCATAGGACCTGGCGATTTCCAGCTTTTCCGCACCGCCCGCCGTGGCAATCACCGTCGCCCCCATTTTTTTCGCAATCTCAACCGCCGTCAGGCCAACGCCACCGGCCGCGCCATGCACCAGCAGCGTTTCTCCGACCTGCAGATCGAGCTTATAACGCAATCCCACATGCGATGTGCCATAGGCGATGGGAAACCCGGCCGCTGCGACATAATCCAGCGAATCGGGGATACGGAAAACGTCCGTTTCTGCAGCCACCACCTCTTCCGCGTAGCCGCCATGATGCACCACCGCCATGACCCGGTCACCAACGGCGAATCGCGAAACATTGGAGGCCACCTCGAGGACATCTCCCGCCACCTCAAGCCCCGGACTGAACGGCAATTGCGGTTTGACCTGATATTCGCCGCGGATCATCAGGGTATCGGCAAAATTCAACCCGGCGGCCCGCACGCCAATGCGCACCCCCCCTGTGGCCATCTCCGGCGGTGCCATATCATCCAGTTCCAGCTCTTCCGGCGCACACCAATCCCGACAGACAATGGCCCACATAACGCTCTCCTTGAAATTATCGGTCTTTTCACCGAGGTTATGCCGTCATACTAATTTCATCCAGCGGGAAATCCATATGCGCGGTTATTTTGGCATCGGAGTCGAAGGCATCAGTAAAGTTATGAACGTGGGCAATCTGTTCCGCACGGCGCACGCTTTTGGCGCCAGTTTTGTCTTTACCGTCGCCGCCACCTATACCCGCGAAGAAGGCGCCCGCTCCGATACGTCCGATTCGCTCGGTCATGTGCCGTTCTACAGCTTTCCCGATCTGCCTTCGATCCAGTTGCCGGAAAAATGCTCGCTTGTGGGTATTGAACTGACGCCCGATGCCGTTGAATTGCCGAGCTTCCACCATCCCAGCCAGGCGGCCTATGTATTGGGCCCGGAGCGCGGCTCCATATCGCCGGAACTGACTGAACGCTGCGACCATATCATCAAAATCCCCACATCCTTCTGCGTCAATGTGGGGATCGCTGGCGCCATTGTCATGTACGACCGCATCAAAAGCCGGGGCAAATTCCCGCGCCGTCCGGCCCGGCCCGGCGGCCCGACGGAATTCGACGCCCTGCCCCAACATCAGCACGGCGAACAGATTTTCCGCTCCGGCATGGAGCCTTACCGGGACACGCCGCCGGAAGGATATAACGACTGATGCCCGGCACGACAGTCCTGCCCGGTCGGCACGATTTGCAATCGATCTTGCCGCAAACCTGGGTGGCGTTGTTGCTGTTGCCTTGTCTCAATCTGGTCTCGGTACTTGTCCTGCGCGACCACGCCGGTCCGTTCTGGATGTGGTCCAATCTGGATCCCGACTACTGGTATCTCTTCGATTCGCTGAATATGGCCAATCTCAACTGGCCCGGCACCTATCACCATCCGGGAACGCCGCTGCAGGTTCTGGGGGCACTTGTCATTAAAGCCGCGCACCCTTTGGCCTCTGGCGCCCAGTTAACCGACATTGTCCTGACAAATCCGGAACGTTATTTACACCTGATTCACGCTTGTCTGGTCGTCCTGAACACGCTCGCATTGGGATTTGCCGGGCTATGCGGTTATCTGTTATTCCGAGATCTGGTGCCGGTGCTGCTTCTGCAAATGGGGCCTTTTATCTCAACGCTCTGCATCAAATGGATGACCCACGTCTCCCCGGAACCCCTGCTGATCACCGTTGTCCTTGTCCTCGCCAGCCTTGCCTTGCTAGCGATCCGGCCGGGCCAGTTGGAGGCAAACAAAACCCGTTACGCCGTCCTGTTCGGCCTTCTCGCCGGGTTTGGTATGGCGACAAAAATCACCTCCATCGGGATTTATTTTTTACCTCTGTTCCTGTTGGGAAATATCCGCTCGCTGGCCCTCTATGGGGGAACGGCGGCATTATCCATGGTATTTTTCACCCTGCCCGCAGCCGGAATCTACGGCGATATGATCGGCCACATCAACAATATTTCGGTAGGAAGTACGGAAATCGGGGTCGCCAAGAAACCGTTTATCGACTTGGCCCAGTACCCGTCGGAACTGCTGCGGGTTTCCAGCCGCCCGGTTTTCTTCATTGTCCTGCTGACCGGGTTATCAACAGTCGGTTATCTGCTGTTTCAGTCCCGCCGCCACAACACCGACTTTCCGGTTGCCGGCAAGCTGCTCGCCGGACTTTGCCTGGGCGATATTGTTCAGGCCCTGATTGTCGCCAAACATCCCTCCGGCCATTATATGATCCCGGTGTTGACACTGAGCACCTTGGGCATGGCTTTGCTTTATCAGATATGGAGGGACCAACGCCGTAGACAGGGAACGGGAGGGCGCCTACTGAAGACCGTCTTCCTGCTGCTTCTGATTGGCCTGTTTGGCGCACAAACCACAGCCGGGCTGAAACTGGACCGACAGTTCCAATCGCGGGTCGCCGTCGCAAGCCAGCATGAGGATCAGCGTTTTGACTCCTGCGCCCGGATTTATTTCTGGGCCGCAGCGACCCCGTCCTACGCCCTGCAAATGGGCGATTTCATGACCAAAAACCGCTTCACCAGCCCCCTGGGCCAATTGCGCCCCGCCAACGATTTCTGGTTTGAGGTCGAAGCCAAGGAATTTCGCGACTGGAACGGCCCCTATCCGCTGGCCGAGATCATCGCCGCCTATCCCTGCATTTACGCGCGAGGTGCCTATCCGGGCCTGATCCGCCCGACGTTGAAGCGTTTGTTACCAGACCGTACGTTCTCGGACGCCTGTTCGACGCCCGCCCGTCATGAAACCGTTCTGACTTCCGGCGTCGATTGTCAGGGCAATCTCCAACCCGAGGATGGACAATAAGCGCTTAACCGCGCCAGCCTGAGTTCATCCGGACCTCACCAGCGTGCACTCCTGCGGCGTTATAGATCGGCGCAATCAAATGATGGGCTACGGCGTTCCGCGCCGCCTCATCAAGCCCGCCCAGCAAATCCAGAATATTGCCCATGGCCAGATCGGCAGCGCGTTTGCTGCCGTCTTCACACTTCAGCGCAATGCCATACCCCTTGGGCAGATATATGCCCACATGCACGCCTTCGGCGCCGGTTTTGACGGCAAATTTGCCGTTTCCGACCCGCATCAACTCCGTATCAAAACGGTTTTGTCCGGCCACACTGTAGGGGTGCGCCATCATTGCTTCGACAATCCGTCGGGCCGCTGTTGCCCGCACCGGAGACAAGCCCTCCGGCGCCGCCATACGGGCCGATGCCAGGGCCAGAGCCGACAACGGCATGGCGAAGACCGGAATTCCACAGCCATCAATACCGGTCGCCGCATGAGACAGATCACAATCACCCATGTCGGAGAGCACCTGAACAAGTCTCTGCTGCACCGGATGTTCCCTGCCGATATAACCTTTCAACGGCTCGCCAAGAAAATGTGCCGTTGAGAGGAAACCGCAATGTTTGCCCGAACAGTTGTTGTTGGCCTCGGTCAGTGTTTCGTGTTCCCACAATTGGGCGTGCGCAGATTTTTCCTCAATCGACACATGCGCTGCGCATTCCAGATAATCGTGGCTCATGCCGATTCGCGCCAACCACTTGGTTACCCGCGTCACATGATGGGCTTCTCCGTTATGCGAGGCACAGGCCAGAGCGATTTCATCGGCGTTGGCCGACACCGCATCGGCGGCACCGCTCTCGACAAACGGCAGAGCCTGCAAAGGCTTGATGGACGAACGTGGGTAGATGGACAGATCCGGATCACCCCAGCCATGCACGAGGCTGCCGTTCGCATCGAAAACAAGCGCGTGGACCCGATGGCGACTTTCCACCAGGTTCCCCCGCGTGACTTCAACAATTAACGGATTTTTATCGATCATCGGTTATCAGTGCCAGTACGCATATGCCATAGCAAGAACACATTTAAGAGATAGAAGACGACATGTTTATTTTACGCCTATATAGCCGCTTTTTCATAATCGCCCTAGGCCTTTTGCTGAGCGTTGCCCCGTCCCACGCTGAACAACCCTTGGGCAGCTTTGGCGACTGGGAAGCCTTTACCGAGCGTGAAGGCAATAACCGGCTATGTTTTATGGCCTCCGAGGCCAGCAAGGCGCGGGGCGATTACACAAAACGCGGCCAGACCTATGTCATGGTCACCCACCGCCCGGCGGAAAAAAGCACCAATGTGGTTAGTGTTGAAGCCGGTTATACCTATAAGCAAGGCAGCGAAGTGGAAATCACCATCGGCAAGGAAACCTTCAAGCTGTTTGTCCATGGCTCAACG
Organism: Rhodospirillales bacterium; assembly: GCA_048262255.1. Lineage (GTDB taxonomy): Bacteria > Pseudomonadota > Alphaproteobacteria > Rhodospirillales > Casp-alpha2 > JABMNT01. The sequence continues at coordinate 529,902 of JBLXFH010000001.1, forward strand.
GCCTTCGCCTATGACGCCAAATCCGATAATGCACTCGTTAAAGCCATGATCCGCGGCGCCGGGATGACCATCAAAGGTTATTCGTCGCGCGGAACCCTGACAACCGACACCTACTCCCTAAAAGGGTTTTCCGCCTCCTACAAGGCGATCAGCGCCGCCTGCAAGGTTTGATGCGGCATGTCCAATATGCATTTTTGTCTTTAGCAAACCCTTACAAACTGCCATATGACCCCTTACGATGGTTGATACGTTAAAAAATCTGGTGGGTTTGAGCCGCGCGCAGCTTGTCGAAGAGCTGGCTACGCTGGATGAAAAGCCGTTTCGTGCCAAACAGCTCTGGCACTGGATGTACCATCAGGGCGAAACCGATTTCGACAAAATGACAACCATTGGCAAACCTTTGCGGGGAAAACTGCAGGCTGCCTATGAAGTCCGCAAACCGGATGTCGGGCTCGAGCAGACCTCCAACGACCGCACCCGCAAATGGCTGGTCAAGTTTGCAGACGGCAATCAGGCCGAAACCGTTTATATTCCGGAAGATGACCGCGGCGCCATTTGCATGTCGTCACAGGTCGGCTGTACGTTAACCTGCACGTTTTGCCATACCGGAACCCAGCGTCTGGTCCGCAACCTGACACCGGCGGAAATTGTCGGCCAGTTCATGCTGGCCCGTGATTCCTATGGCGAATGGCCAACGCCCCAAGATGGCGGACGGATGATTTCAAACATTGTCATGATGGGCATGGGCGAACCTCTGTTCAATTACGACAATGTGGCAACCGCTCTCAAGATCATCATGGATGGGGAAGGTCTTGCCCTCTCGAAACGCCGGATCACGTTGTCGACCTCCGGCGTCGTCCCGCTGATGCATCAATGCGGAGAAGAGTTAGGCGTCAACCTGGCCGTCAGCCTGCATGCCGTGAATGACGAATTGCGCAATGTGCTGGTCCCCATCAACAAAAAATACCCTCTCAAAGAACTCATACAGGCGTGTCGGACCTATCCGGGCTCGAACAATGCGCGACGCATCACCTTCGAATATGTCATGCTTAAAGGCATCAACGACAGCGCCGCCGATGCCCATGAGCTGGTCCGTCTCGTCAAAGGCATCCCGGCCAAGTTCAATTTGATCCCGTTCAACCCCTGGCCGGGGTCTGCCTATGATTGTTCAAAGCCGGAAACCATTCGGAAATTTTCCGAAATTCTGTTAAATGGCGGTTATTCGGCACCAATCCGTGTCCCCCGGGGGCGCGATATTATGGCTGCCTGCGGCCAGTTGAAATCGGAAAGCGAACGTCAGCGAAAATCGGCGTCGAAATCCGCCCAGGTGGCCAGCTGACAGAAAGATCAATCCCACCGCGCCAATCTGTAGAACAAAATGCAGCTGACGTATTGATACTTTACCAAGTGAGCCCAGATGACAGCAAACCATCACAAACCACCTCTGACGAAAGCCAAAACCGGGCGCCTACCGCCGGGTGTCGCTAATCCCGTCGATATTCATGTTGGTGCCCGCCTGCGTCTTGCCCGGCACATGCACAACCTCAGCCAGGAAGCGCTGGGCACTTCGGTCGGCCTGACCTTCCAGCAGATTCAGAAATACGAACGTGGCACCAACCGTATCGGCGCGTCCCGGCTTTTCCAATTTTCGGAAATCCTCAATGTCTCCGTCAGTTTTTTCTTTGATGAAATGCCTGCTCCCATAACGACACGCGAGGGCGCTTACAAAGCCGGCATGAAAGATCAGGCACAAAGCCCTTTTGGGTCGGATCCCATGGCGCGCCGCGAAACGCTCGAGCTGGTCCGCGCTTATTATCAGATTCCCGATTCTCAGGTGCGGCGCAACATCTATGATCTTGTCAAATCCCTGGCCCGTTCAACCTCAAAAACGGACGACGTCGACGGATCATAAAAATAAAGAAGAGCACGACCCGGTTTGTGGCTACGGCGTGTCCTTGCTCCTGCCGAACATTTCAATATACTGCCCGCGCTTTGCCCCTATCGACGAACAAGGAACATTAAACAAATGGCTCAGGATGTAAAAAAAGTCGTACTCGCTTATTCCGGCGGTCTCGACACATCGGTAATTTTGCGTTGGCTGCAAGACACCTACCGCTGTGAAGTGGTCACCTTTACCGCTGATCTGGGCCAGGGCGAAGAACTGGAGCCAGCCCGCAAAAAAGCCGAAATGCTGGGTATCAAGGATATCTTCATCGAAGATATGCGCGAAGAGTTTGTACGCGACTATGTTTTTCCCATGTTCCGGGCCAACGCCCTTTATGAAGGCACGTACCTGCTGGGCACCTCCATTGCCCGTCCGCTCATCGCCAAACGCCAGATCGAGATTGCCCGCGAGACAGGTGCCGATGCCGTCGCCCATGGCGCTACCGGCAAAGGCAACGACCAGGTCCGCTTCGAACTTGGTTATTACGCCAATAATTCCGCCATCAAGATTATTTCACCCTGGCGCGAATGGGACCTGACCAGTCGTACGAAACTCATCGATTATGCAGAAAAACATCAGATTCCGGTGCCCAAGGACAAGCGCGGCGAAGCGCCCTATTCCCAGGACGCCAACCTTCTACATATTTCATCGGAAGGAAAAGTTCTTGAAGACCCATGGATTGCAGCGGACGATAGTGTTTACACCCGCGTTGTCGCACCCTGGGATGCGCCGGACAAAGTGACCGAAATCACGATTGATTTCGAGCACGGCGACCCCACCGCCGTCAATGGCGAGAAACTGTCGCCAGCCGAATTGCTGACCAAGCTCAACAAGCTGGGCGGCGAAAATGGCGTTGGCATTCTTGATATAGTCGAGAACCGTTTCATCGGCATGAAGTCCCGCGGCATTTATGAAACACCCGGCGGCACTGTTCTGTTTCATGCCCGCCGCGCCATTGAGAGCCTGACCCTCGACCGCGGTGCCATGCATCAAAAAGACGAACTGATGCCGCGCTATGCAGAAATCATTTATAACGGCTTCTGGTTTGCACCGGAACGGGAAATGCTGCAGGCCCTGATCGACAAGGCCAGCGAACGGGTGACCGGGACCGTCCGCCTGAAGCTCTACAAAGGCAATGTTATGGTCACCGGCCGCAAATCACCCAACAGTCTGTACAGTGAAGAGATCGTCACCTTTGAAGACGATGACGTTTATGACCAGCGCGATGCCGAAGGGTTTATCAAACTGAACGCCCTGCGCCTGCGGCTCGGGAAATAACTGCCCGCAAGCTAACGTTCTAAAAAAGCGCCTTGGCCAACGGGCAAGCACCTTCGACAATGGGTGTGCCGTTGTAATGCAGGTTGACCCAAACCGTTTCGCCTTCCGGAAGCTGGTCGTATACATTTGCTTCCACCGACGGACAGGCCAGTTTCAGATAGGAATTGCGGACCCGCCCCGTACGCGACAGGATATATTGCGCATCGTCGTAATCCGGCACATTGACATCCATTATCAGTTTTCCCTGTTCGGAAATGCGGGTTTCCGTCATCTGCCAATTCTCATTGGGCGGGTTGCGCCGCACATACTCTTCGAGAACCAAACGCGCCACCTCAATCCGCGCGTTGTCGGGCGTTTCGGTGGCGAAAAGGCGCACAAGACTGAGCACCACCATCGGAATACACATAACGAGACAAATCGTTATCAGAGTCCGTCGACTAAACCAGGGGGACTTTCTCATATGTTCGAGACCAGACACCGCGTTCATTCCTTTCCAGCTCCTTTGTTGTCCCTCTCATGGAAATCCGGGGTGTTATAAGGCCACATGCAGATTTGCCATCAGAGTGTTGTGCATTCTGGAGCAAGGTATATCAGGCATCAGACAGGGAGGCTGTGACTGCGGTCACTGTTCAACTGAGAGTTCGGCTTTTATCGGCAGCGGACGGTCGCGTCGTAGGCAAATTCCCGCTTGTACCAAGCGGGGTCCACATACATGCCCAGTTGGCCGGTTGGATTTTTCGACGCTTTGATCCGAAACGTCGAGGTCTGATTGGGGTTCAGCCTCATCCGCCGGGAACTGACGATTTGTTTTGTCTCATTGCCCAGGCGATAGATGGCGAAGATACTCGATTTCGGCCAGGCACTCCCGCGGTTGGTAACCTTGAAGACGGAGTTGCCATTTTCGCAGGCCGTAGAAATATCAAGTTTTAAAGCCCCTGCTGAAACGGTCGCATTTTCTACGGGCAAAGCTGCTGCCGGAATTTCAACGACCCCGGATTCGTCCGTCGCCGCGCCGGCTGCCGTGGCAAAATTCACCAGTTCGGCAATATCCAGTTCCTTATCCTGGCTGCTGTCGGCCAGACACTGAACCACGCTCAACCGCGTCACCGATGCCTTGACGTAGGCATCAAGCAACGGACCGGACAGCCGGACCAGTTTGCCGTTGTGCTTCATCTGCGCATCGGTTCCAGCCGCCTGAATTTTCAGGACACTCTCAAGCTGCCCCTTCAGATGGTCCACATATGGCTGCCAATCACCATTCAGCTTGCTGTCGACATATTTTTCAACCCGGGCATTGGTCAATTGGCCCCAGATTTTAAGTGCCGGGATGGTGCCACAGCTGTCATTCGCCGCCTGTACGGGGCGAGTCGATACAAACGCGAGGGTCGCACACATGGCAACCCACAAAAGGATTCTTTTTAACATCGACAACATTCTGTTATTTCACACTCTTTTAAGGCATTGCGGATTGCGTAATACAATCCCGTATCTACGCCCTTGCACGGGCTGCGAATCGAATGGCGTGAATGTATCCGATAAAGCTGACAAAAAACTTACGGGGTCTGCTTTGATATCCCCAAACCAGCGATTTTCCTATAAATCCGGGTTTTTTTTATCGCGTTCCAGCCAATAGGCATAGAGCGCCAGAGGCGCCAGGGTCATGTCAATGCCCCGCATCGACGCCGGGCGGGCAATTGCGCCGGTCAGAATATAACATTCGGCCTTACGGTTGGTTCCTTCAACGAAACCGACCAGTTCTTCCGGGCCTTTGCCCGGTCGCCCATACCGGTTTTCCCAGTCGATTTCATAGACGTGGTCCGGCGTCCCCGAATCAGGGTTCATCATCAGCAAATCGATCGCCCCACCGCGCCAGCTGGCATAAGCGAGATTATCCAGTTCCGGCGAACCCAGCCATTGCGCAACCAGCGCTGTTTCCGCCAGCCGGTGAAAAAACTGATCGTCTTTTGGCACCGGCGCAAACAGCGCTGCATAAAGACATGGCGCTGTTAGATAGACCTTGAACGATACCGCGCGCTGAAACTTTTTGGCGTTGCGGTCGACCCGCGGCAAACGCCGGATCAAAAAAGCCGATTCGAGATAGTCGAGATACTTGCGCAGGGTGTTCTTGGCTATCCCCACAGCCTTCGCCAGATCATCGATGGTCACTTCCCGCGCCGTATTGAAGGCTAAAACGCCAAACAACCGATTCAGTTCCTGGGCATCATTGACCCCGTGCAAACTGGCCAGATCCTTGTGCAGGACCCGGTCGGCGACGCCATCGCGAATGAACGTCGGCGCCGGCGTGCCTTCCTTTGACATGACGATCCCTTCCAGAAATCCGCCAAAATTGATATAGCGGTAAAATTCCGCATTCAGGGCCGGCAGGGCGTTGGCCCGAAGCGCCATCTTTGCCCCCGCACCATCGGGCACATCACCAAACAGGGCGGCTTCCGAATCGCGAAACCGCAGGAACTCAAGAAACGTCAACGGCGGCAGGACATAGGTGGTTATTCGCCCGTCATGGGTTTTCTTGCCGGTCGTAATGGCCGGCGCTCCCGACGACACGGCGGCGACGATTCGCGCATTGGGGCGCATCTCGGACAATGCCAGAAGCGCTTTTTCCCAACCTTTGACGTACTGGATTTCGTCATACAGGATATAAAGCTCGGCATCGGGGCCGTGCCGGTAGCGTCGGCAGAACATCTCGAACAGGGTCGTCACATTGGTGGCCGTATAGCTGGGCACCGTCATGTTGCAGTAAAAAACGCTCGTCGGCTTAACCCCGCTTTCAATGAGGCCAGCCACTGCCTGGCGCAGGAGAACCGTCTTCCCGGCCCGCAAGGGTCCGGCCAAAGCCAGCACCTGGCCGGTTTTGGCGCGGGTTAGATGGTCATAAAAAGGGCCGTAAAAAATGCGCTTCGGCGGGTTCTTGAACTGAATTTTCGTGTCCGCTTTCAACTCCCACCAGGGATTGTCGAAAGCCAGACGATGGAACAGGTCATTATCGGCAATGATATGCATGCGTTAAACAACCCCTTCCTCTCAAGCCTTTATGCGGCTTGCCCGATAACAAGATCAAGATAATGACCTTAAACGTTTATGCGGGATGATTGCGCCCATTGTTGGATGAAGTCAAGAGGGGCAGGTCACATACAATATTAATTATTTGTCACGCGTTTCTGTTTTTTCTGCTCGCGATAAAACGTATAGATTCCCATGACCACAATGAACGCGCTGCCAATCAGCGTCCATTGATCAAGTGGGTCGCCAAACACAACAAGCCCGATCAGAATCGACCAGATCAGCCCGGTATAGCGAAACGGTGAAACAACGGCGATGTCGCCAATACGCATGGTCTTGATGCTGAACAGATAGGCCCCCATCAAAAACACAGCGGCGATACCGAGCCGCAGGATGTGATCGCCTGCCACCGGTCGCCACTCCATCGCCGGCAATAAAACTGCGGCCGCCAGCGTGATCCCGGCTGCGGTTGTGAAACCGACCTGAAGCGACGGCATCTGGGCCGAGAGCTTGCGGGTCGACAGATCGCGCAACACGATAAAAACGACCGCCGCCAAAGCCCAGATGGAATATTCGTTAAAACCCTCGGACCCCGGCCGGATGACAATCAGCACACCGATAAATCCGAGTGCAATCGCCGAATAGCGACGCCAGCCAACGGTCTCACCCAGAAACACTGCCGAAACCAGGGTAATGGCCAATGGCAACGCCTGCAGAATAGCCGTCGCGTTGGCCATCGGCATGTTAAACAGTGCCATCAGAAAACACATGGTGCCACCGATTTCCCCGATCAGGCGCAACGCCATGATCCCGAGGTCATGGCGGGCAACACGCGCAAAAAGAACCTTCTTGTGCCAGGCCAAAAGACCGATAAAAGTGGTGACGAACAGGCCGCGCAGGAAGATCGCCTGAAACAGGCTCAGATCCGCCGACGACAGTTTCATCATCATGTCGTTCAGGGCAAAGCCTGCCATGCTTGCCGCCATAAAGGCCGCACCAAGGGCATTTTCGGAAATCGCTTTCATCCTTCATCCCTTAGACCTCAAACGCAAAAAAACAAGTGCTATAGCGCCGCAACAGGGCATTTCTTCCGATTTGCAAATTGAAGTTTGTGTTTTACACCCTACATTAGACTTCACACCTTAAATTAGATAAAGACCCCGGTCCCCAAGGAGAACCCCATGTCAGAACCCGTCACCCTCGAAGTCTTTACGGACTATGTCTGCCCCTGGTGTTATCTCGGTGACAACCGGGTCAAACAACTCAAGGACAACTACAACATCCAGGTCAAGATTGTGCACTTCCCGCTGCATCCTGACACCCCGGCGGAAGGCCGCACCCTGCAGGATATGTTTGGCACCGGCCCGGAAGCCATTGAGGCCAAAAACACCCAGATGCGCGGCCTGATGGAGGCGGAAGGCCTGCCCTATAATGACCGCAGCCATACCTACAACAGCCGCCTCGCTCAGGAAATCGGTAGCTGGGCGGAAACCCAGCCCGGCGGCAACGCCATCCACGACAAGTTTTTTGAAGCCTATTTTGTCGAAGGCCGCAATGTCGGCGATATTGAGGTGATTATCGATGTCGTCAAATCCGTCGGCCTTGATGAACAGGAAGCCCGAAAAGTTCTGGAGGAGCGCCGGTTCAAAGACGCGGTCGATGCGGACTGGGCGAAATCCCATGCCTATGGCGTGACCGGCGTGCCCACCTTTGTTGCCGAACGTCAGGGTCTGGTTGGCGCTCAACCCTACGAAACCCTGGAAATGCTGATGAAGGAAGTCGGCGCCACACCGCGGAACTCAGATAGTTAGGCGGCCCTTAAAGCCTTAAATAAGCCCGGCAACCCGATTTTGTAATTCGGGTAAAACTTTCGCTTCAAACCACGGGTTCTTTTTCAGCCAGAACGTTGTGCGCCAGCTGGGGTGCGGGGTCGGCATGAACGCCGGCAGATAGGACCGCCAGTTAAAGACCGTTTCCGTCATCGTCCGATGCACCGAATTCCCCAGATAATGGGCCTGCGCATAACTTCCGATGAGCAGGGTCAGCTGGATGTCGGTAAAGTGCCGGCGCAATCGGTCGTGCCATTCCAGTGCGCATTCGGCGCGCGGCGGCAAATCGCCGCCTTTCGGGTCACGGCCCGGATAACAAAACCCCATGGGCATGATGGCGATGCGGCTTTCATCGTAAAACTGTTCTGGTGTCAGGTTCAGCCAGGCACGCAGGCGCTCGCCCGACTTGTCGTCCCAAGGGATGCCGGACGCATGGACACGTGTTCCCGGTGCCTGGCCGATGATCAGGATTCGCGCATCGGGCGTGCCGCGAACCACCGGCCGGGGCCCCAGGGGCAACTCTGCTGAACAGATCCGGCAAGCACGGATCTGTTGCAAAAGCGCGTCAAATGATGCGGCGGTGTTGGTCACAATCATCAGCCCTTGCACAATTTCTCCCGCCTCATGATAATCCCTGCCTACCGTTCGCCAAGGAGATAATCCGTGATCCGTGTCCTGTTTGTTTGCTTGGGAAATATCTGCCGCTCACCAACCGCTGAGGGCATTTTTCGCAACCTCCTACACGAACAGGGGCTTACAACTGCCATCGAGGTCGATTCGGCGGGAACCAGTGACTGGCATATCGGCCAGCCCCCCGACACCCGCGCCCAGGCAATGGCCTTGTCGCGGGACATTGATCTCTCTGCGTTACAGGGGCGTCAGGTAACAACCGCTGATTTCCATCATTTCAACTACATCATTGCCATGGACAGCGCCAACCACCGGAAGCTCCTGGCCTTGTGCCCAAGGGATGCCGAAAGCCGCCTGCGCATGTGTTTGACGTTTGCCCCCGAAACGGGCCTTACCGACGTGCCCGACCCCTATTACGATGATGGGTTTGAACGGGTGTTTGACATGCTCACCCGCACCAGCCAAGGCTTGCTTGCCGAAATCAGGCAGATACACGGCCTGTAATCTTTTTTTATTTCCATCCCATAACAAAAACCAACAATGAGACCCAGCCATGACGTTTCCCGAACTGATCATTTTTGACTGCGACGGCGTTCTCGTCGATAGCGAAATGATCTCCAACCGCCTGCTTGCCGAACATCTCTCCCACTATGGATTCGCCATCACACCAGAGCAGTGCCGCCGCCGCTTTGTTGGATTTTCCATGGCGAAAGTCATAGCTGCTGTGAAAGCCGAAGGGGTTGATCTCCCTAATGATTTTGAGCCGTTGCTCCGGCAAAACGACCAACGCGCCTTCGCTGCCGAACTCACACCCATAGCAGGCATTGCAGACATTCTCGGGCAATTGAATCAGGCGAAATGTGTCGCTTCGTCCGGATCGCTGGACAAAATCCGCAGCAACCTGACGCTCACCGGGTTGATTGATTTTTTCGAGCCGCACCTGTTCAGCGCCCAGATGGTGGCGAACCCCAAACCGGCCCCGGACCTGTTTCTGCACGCAGCCCTCCGTTTCGATATCGATCCTAAAAACTGCCTGGTTATCGAAGACACGCCCATAGGCGTTGAGGCGGCGCTGGCCGCCGGAATGTCGGTGCTGGCTTTTGCCGGTGGCAGCCATTGCGACGAAGCCCATATCGCCGGGCTCGACAGCAGTGGCGCACATAGGCGCTTTGACCATATGCGCGAGTTGCCGGGGATTGTTGCCAACTGGACCCAGACCAGTTAAGCCTAAACGGACTGTTTTTATCTACCGACTGTTTTTATCTAAGGAGACCTGACCCATGCCCACCGCCCTCGTGCAAGGCCGCATCGCCGTGCAATATACCGATTTACTGCGCAACAACCTCGGCGATGAGTGGGAGATTCTGGTCTGGGATCCGGATAAAAACGACCCCGCCGAGTTCGCACCCATGGCCCTGAAAGCCGATACCGTTGTCGGCGGCACCATACCGCTCGACCAGTGGCCGGAAACCCCCAATCTTAAACTGTTCCAAATCCCCTGGACGGGTTACGATTTTTGTTCGCCCGCGACCATGCCCGCCGGCATTCCCGTCGCCAACTGTTTTGAGCATGAAAGCGCCATTGCCGAATATGTCATGTTGGGCATGCTGGAATCGCGGATTGGCCTGGCCGATATGGACCGGCGCTTTCGCAAGGAAGGCTGGGGCGGACGGCCACCTGGGGTCTCGGTGTATCACCGCGAAGTGCGCGACACGACCGTTGGCATTATCGGTTACGGGCATATTGGTGAAGAAATTGCGAAACGCGCCAAGGGTTTTGATATGCGTGTTATCGGCACCCGGCGCAGCCAACAGCCAACGCCGCCGCTGTTGGACTGGCTGGGCACCGTTGACCGGATGGATGATCTGCTCCGCGAAAGCGATTTTGTTGTCGTCTGCTGCGATCTCAATGACGAAACGCGCGGCATGATCAATGCGGAAAAACTGTCATTGATGAAACCCGATGCCGTGATCATCAACGTGGCGCGCGGCAAGGTTATTGACGAGCAGGCGCTGTTTGATGCGCTCAAGAAAAAGACCATTGGCGGTGCTGTGATTGATGTCTGGTACAACTACATCGGTTCCGACGGCAAAGATGTGTGGCCGTCAAATCTGCCGTTTCAGGAGCTCGACAATGTCTTCCTGAGTGCTCACGAAAGTGCCGGCAGCGAGGCCATGAACCCCCGGCGCTGGCAGTTTGTGGCGCAGAATATGGAACGCGTTGTAAAAGGCGAGGCCCCGAAAAACGTGGTCTTCATCGGCGAACAGAAACCCGCCTGAACGACTCACAAGCTTACTCAGGCGCGACCCGTCGGCTTGCCATCGGCGAACAGGCGCAGGCCTTGTTCATCAATGATCTGCTTGCCCTTGCGGATCGAAAAGTCTTCCGCTTCGTCGCGACTGGTGAACAGGTCGGCGCGCACGTAATGCCGCTCCAGCAGTCCGCTTTCCGTCTCCTGGGTAATCACCCCGGCCAGCCGCCACTGGCTGCCTTCCGGTTGTGGTGCCGCCTGCAGGGTCAGACCTTCATAGGAAACCGGATCGCTTTTTTCAGGCACCACCGCCTTTGCCCCGGCACCGCCAAACAGTTTTGAAAAGAATGAAGCCATGGATTTAACCTACCACGCCACAGGCATGTTGCAATAGTCCGCCCGTGTTAATCAGGCGTGTTCATCAGTCCGTGTTCGGGTGGCGCGCCAGATCAATGGGCAGGTATTGGGCCTCGATGATCTCTCGGAGGATGACATCGCGAACCTCTTCCGGGTCCAGTTTATGGGCGGCGATATTTTCCCGGGAAGCTTCAAGGATCGCATCCACATCCTGCATCTGCTTCAGGCGCTTGAACAGATCCGGCCGGTTGATACCGAGGCTTTCTCCAATCAGTTCCATGTAATTAACGATCTCGAACGGCCACTCGCTTTCGTGCGCCACCAGTTCACGGTGATCGGCATGGAAAATCCCGGCAAACGTCGTCACCCCTGCCGCTTCCGCCTTGCGCAATCCGGACGCCAGATGCCGGTTGCGTTCATCGGGCATACCGTCCAGCGACGAGATCTGATACCCCATGCCCCGGTTGTCCAGATCGACGACGTGCAAACCGGGGATCGCTTCCAGCAGTTCCACGATGCTCTCCACCACCCCGAAGGCACCGGAATATTCGTGCAGGGCAACGCGTTTGTTAACCGGGTTAACCATCAAGGGTTTGAGCTGTTCCAGATGCGCCGCCAGAAACACCGGTAACAGCTGGATATCCATCGTCGGCCCGGCTTTTTGGGCGGATGGCAGGGTTTCCGTAAATTGCATCTGACAGGTCGGGCACCAGGAAACAACGGCCGATGCGCCGGTTTCCGAAAACCGCTCCAGCGTCCGCCCGGCCTGACGGCTGGCGTTGGCTGTGTCACCCGGACGCAGTTGCAGGATGCCGCAACAGTTGGCGGGCCCGCCATAAACCTCATAGGACAAACCGAGCCGGTCCAGCACATCCAGACAAAGCAGTCCGATATGCGGCGTTTTCAGCATGTTGCAGCCGGTATAAAAGATCATATCCGGTGAAGTTTGGCGCGCCGGATGCGACGATGGGCTCAGGCGTTCCATCAACGCAGGTGACAATTGCAACCGCGACAGAACCCGCACCCCCCGGCTCATGGTCTTGAAAGCCGCCTTACCGGCGTTCCGCCGTTCCGGCTCGGGGTTTTCCGCCGACAGCGCCGCGCGGGCCATAACCAGCATGAAGCGTGGATTGATACCTTCTTCACAGACGCTCAGGCAGCGGCCGCTGCCACAACATTCTGTCGCCCAGCGCCGCGCTGTGTCCGGCCCCGGGTTGCCGCGCAGGATGTCCAAAACCCCCTTCGCCACGGCCTCCGGCTGAGAGACATCGGTGCCGGTGATCTGCGGCGTCGGACAGGCCCGCACACAGGCCCCGCACGCCGTGCAGGCATCAAGAATCTGACTTGTCCGCTCGGCAAGAGGTGCCTGCAGATGCTCAATGGCAGAGGTCATCATCGTCCCTCAAGCTGTATCGGCCCGTTTCGGTTCGTATTTAATTAGCCGTAAGCCTGAAAAAAGTTCAATGGATATATTGTCTCCCGACAATTCCACAACGGCCAGCCAAGGTCTCGCCAGCACGCCGCCTAGTCGGCGAACGCCACCGCGTCATTTCCGTAATAGACCAGTTGCTCAAGCGGATATTCGTTGAGGATTTCATAGCGCGCGCCACTGCGGCCAAGGCGGCTCTGATAAAGATTGAAGCGATCGACGGTAAAGGGCGGGGTTGAGAAGGCGTTATTCATTTCCAGATATGGCCCGATATCCGGCATGGCGTTGGACTTGAAACGGCATAGAGTCACATGCGGTTTGTATTTGCGGGGCTCCGGCTGAAATCCGGCGCGCACGGCCGCCGCCTCCACCCGGTCGCGCAAGGCGCTGACGGTATGCCCGTCTTCCAGCCCGGCCCATAGCATACGCAGATGGCCGCGCCGCTCGAAGGTGCCGATGCCCCTGAGGCTCACGTCAAACTCGGGAAACCGGATGGCCGCCAGCTCCGTGTGCAGATCATCGGCTTCACCGCGCCCAACCTCACCAACGAATCGCAGTGTGATATGCATGCTTTCCGGTTCAACCCACCGGGTCCCTGCGATGCCGCCGGATATTCCGGCAAGGGCGGTTCTGATCTCGATCGACAAAGGCAGAGCGATAAACAGACGCATGTGGGACTCCGTTCAAACGGGGCGGCTATCGGTTATTGTTTTACACAAACAGACAAAGAACGCCCGTATATCCATATAACCGATTGTTGGAAATTTCGCCATTACCAAAAAACCCGACCAGCGGAAAATCACCAAGAGCGCGGGCCAGAATGGCCATTTCTGCACCTTCGTCACCGAACAGACTGGGGCCACGGGCGACGCAGGAAAAATACAGGCCGCCACGCGGTTCCCCCGGCAGGCGGCGTTTGATATGGGCCGCCATGCGCATCAGGTCTTCCTCTGCCGACTTCGGGTCGCGCCGGACAAACATTACTGAATCGCCCGGCTGCGGCGCCCCGGCCACTGCAATCCAGCCGTGTTCCGGATCAACGCCCAACAGATTTCGGACCACATAATCGCCCATATCGGAACCACTGATCGGAAAGGCTGCGTGGATATAGCCATCGACCCGCGCCAGATCACGGGCCAGCAGTTCGCCGATATCTTCCTTGAAAACGTCAAGCGCCGGGCGCCCATCCAAACTCATGACAACACCGTCACGAACGTCCGTGATACGACGCGTCGGGCCAACCGGTGTGCAACCCTGACTGAGCCCGGTCGCAACCTCGATATCGGGGGCGAACAAAACGCCCGACACCCCGCCCTGGGTCACCGTCTCTGCCACCTGAAACGCGCTACTGCGCGATGCCGCCAACCCGCCCACCAGAAACCCCGGCGTATCGAGCGCCAGGTTTTCAATGTCCATGGACACGTCTTCAATCAATTCGGCGATTTGCGGATTGTAGGGGTCGCCATGGATGACACCAAACGGCGGCATGGCCTGACGCGACCATTGGTGTTGTTCTTCGGGAATTTCATCAACCCCGGTCTGGATGGTTGGCAACACCCGAAAAGAGTCTTGCGGCAACTGCGCCACCATGACGGCAACTCCGGCGCGCCCGAACACCTCATTCCGCCCGGCGCAAATGCCAATGCCGGTACTGCCGACCCAATGATCAATCCCGGATTTCTGTTTCAGATAGGTCAGAATGCTCGACAGGTCATCGGCGACGGCGTCGGTGACGTAGATGAAAGCCAGCCACGCATTACCGGCGGCAAGCGACGGCAGCGGCAAAAGCTGCTCCTCAATCTCCCGCGCAATGGCGACCCACTCCGAGGCCTGCGATAAGGCTAACCTGAATTGGGAAATACCGGTCATGGGTGTTGATATCCTTTTCCGCTACGCCCCGAACTTTTCGAGTCTATCCTATTCCTGTCGGCCACACCTATCCTAATCTGTGATTTGAGAAATCAGGTTCTTTACGGGTGCAAGCAGATTTTCCACGATGATCGCCACGCCCTGTTCATTGGGGTGGATGCCATCATCCTGATTCAGCGCCGGGTCCCCGACCACACCTTCCAGAAAAAACGGATAAATCGCTACGCCGTGCTTATCAGCCAGATCGGGGTATATCCGGTTGAACTCCGCTCCGTATTCAGAACCCAGATTGGGTGGCGCCAGCATACCGGTCAGGAGAACCGCCATCTCGCGGTCCCGGGCTCTGGTAATGATGGCATCCAGATTGGCGAAGGTCTGGCGGGGATCCAGCCCCCGCAAACCGTCATTGGCGCCAAGCTCGAGGATCAGCCCTTCCGGGTCTCCGGCCACGGCCCAGTCGAAACGCGACAGCCCCCCGGCGGACGTGTCGCCGGAAACGCCGCCATTGACGATCACCACATCCAGTCCGTCTGAGCGCAAAGCTTTTTCCAGTTGCGCCGGGACCGACTGGCCCTTGACCAGCCCATAGCCGGCACTCAGGCTATCGCCCAGCATCAGAATTTTGACCGGTTCCGCTGCCGCTGGCGTAAAGCCGAGACAGGAGATCAATGCCAGCACCAGCGCTGTATTGAAAAGCCCGCGCCACAGACCATATAAAGAAGATTGCCGTTCACAACGACAACCGGAAAGATTTTTTAATAATAAAATGACCATACCCCATTCTTTAGAACCTGCCCTCAAACTTCAAGACGTGCATTTACAATTAAATAGCGACGCCGGACCTGTGCATATCCTGCGTGGCCTTAATCTGGAAATTGGCCGTGGCGAGACGGTGGGTGTGATCGGGCCTTCGGGCTCCGGCAAAACATCGTTTTTGATGATTTCCGCAGGCCTTGAAACCACCACGTCGGGCAGCGTAACCGCCTGTGGAACAGATTTTTCCGGTCTCAACGAAGACCGTCTGGCAGCCTTCCGGCGCGATCATATCGGTATCGTGTTCCAGAATTTTCATCTGGTTCCCTCGATGACGGCGCTTGAGAACGTCGCCCTGCCCATGGAATTTGCCGGACGAAGCGGCGCTTTTGAACATGCCCAAAAAGAACTGGAAGCGGTCGGTCTGGGCCATCGTATACACCATTATCCGGGCCAACTGTCGGGTGGCGAGCAGCAACGCGTCGCCCTGGCCCGGGCGTTTGTTACAGAACCGGAAATTCTTCTGGCCGACGAACCCACTGGCAGCCTTGATCAGGCCACTGGCGAGCAGGTCATGCAAATGCTGTTCGATCTTCAGGATCGCTACGGCACCACACTGATTCTGGTTACGCACGCCCCCGATCTTGCAGCCCGCTGCTCTCGCCTGATCAAGCTGGCCGATGGTGAAGTGGTCAGCGACAACCACCCCTCCGCCCCTGAAATCGCCGCCCATGGGTGATCTTGCCTTGAGCTGGCGGCTGGCGCGGCGCGACCTGCGTGGCGGTTTTGGCCGCTTTCGCATTTTTCTGGCCTGTCTGATTCTCGGGGTCGCGGCGATCACCGCTGTCGGCAATCTGAGTGAATCCGTGCTGGGCGGTCTCAGTGCCGACGGCAAAAAGCTGCTGGGTGGTGATATTGATTTGCGCCTTATGCAACGACCGGCGGAGGCCGAGCAACTGGCCTATCTGAAAACCCAGGCTCAGGCGCTTACCCAGTCCATCACCCTGCGCGCCATGACCCGCCCGGCAGACAGCCGCGAGCGCCGAGCCATGGTCGAACTTAAGGCCGTTGATAACGCCTATCCGCTGGTCGGCCAACTCCAAACCGACCCGCCCGGACCGCTTGCCGATGTTTATGCCTTTCGGGACGGTGCCTGGGGCGCAATGGCGGACCCCAATCTGCTGACCCGGTTGAAACTGCAGCGCGGCGACCGCATTCGGCTTGGCGATATCACCCTCGAAATCCGCCGTCTGATCACACTCGAGCCGGACCGGGTCGCCAGCGTTTTCAGCCTTGGCCCACGCCTGATGGTTCATCTCGACGCCCTTGATGCTTCCGGCCTTGTCCAGCCGGGCAGCCAGTTGCGATACCATTACAAACTGACCCTACCCACCGGCACCCGCAGCGAAAGCTGGCAGCAATCACTTGCCGAAACATTTCCGAAAGCCGGCTGGCGACTGCGCACACCGGAAGAGGCGGCCCCCGGCATCAAACGCTTTCTCGAACGCATGACCTTGTTTCTATCGTTCACCGGACTCACCGTGCTTCTGGTTGGTGGGCTTGGCATCACCGGTGCCGTGCGCAGTTATCTGGAGACAAAAACCGAAACCATCGCCACTTTCAAATGCCTGGGCGCTCCGGGCCATCTGGTGTTCAGCATTTACATGATGCAAATTCTGCTGATCGGCAGCATTGGCATCGCGGCAGGCCTTGTCTTTGGCGGCGGCGCACCGGTTGTACTGCTGGAACTGATCGGCAGCCAGTTGCCGGTGCAGCCTGTGATCGGGGTCTTTTGGGCGCCAACAGCCATTGCCGCCCTGTTCGGCTTTCTTGCCACTGTGACTTTTGCGCTGTGGCCCTTGGGCCGGGCCCGCGATGTCAGCGCCGCCCAATTGTTCCGCTTCAGTCTCGACACCCACAGCCGACGCCCCCGCAAGGTCTATCTGCTGGCTATGGGGCTGGGCATGGGGTTGCTGGCGCTCTGCACCTATCTCACGTCAACCGACCGCTATTTTTCCCTGTGGTTCATTGTCGGTGTTTTGTTGACACTCCTGTTTCTGCGGTTCGGCGCCTATCTGATCATGCAGGCGGCGCGCAAGTGGAAGCCGGAAGGCAATGCGCTATGGCGTATGGTGCAAACCAATCTGCACCGGCCGGGCACACCAACCCCCAATATCGTCGTCTCCCTCGGCCTTGGTCTCAGCGTGCTGGTCGCCATCGGCCTGATCGAAGGCAACATGAGCCGCCAGATTTCGGAACGCCTGCCCGAGCGGGCGCCGGCCTTTTTCTTTCTCGATATCCAGCCCGATCAGGTGGCCGCTTTTGATGCTGCAGTCACCAGCGTCAAGGGTGCCGGCGACTACAAACGCGTGCCCAGCCTGCGTGGTCGCATTGTCACCATTAACGGCACCCCCGTTGAAGACGCCGACGTCGCACCGGAAAGCCAGTGGGCGATCCGTGGCGACCGTGCCCTGACCTATGCGGCGCTTAAGGAAGAAGTCGCATCCGACGTGACACAAGGCGAATGGTGGCCGGCCACCTATAACGGTCCGCCGCTGATTTCACTCGATGCCGGACTGGCGCGGGGCTTTAAGGTGGGCCTTGGCGACAGCCTGACCCTGAACGTACTGGGTCGCGAAATTACCGCCGAGATCGCCAGTTTGCGCGAGATTGACTGGCGAAGCCTGCAGTTTGATTTCGCCATCGTTTTTTCTCCTGGCATCCTGGAGGGCGCGCCGCACAGTCATATTGCTGCCATTGAAGCGACGCCGGAGGCGGAAGACGCGGTCGAACGCGCCGCCACCGACACCTTTTCAAACATCTCCGCCATCCGGGTGCGCGAAGCGTTACAGGCGGCAGCCACCATCCTTTCGGGCATTGGTGCTGCGGTTAAGGGCACGGCGGCTCTGACCCTGGTAGCCGGGCTCATCGTGCTGGCCGGCATTATGGCGTCGGAACACCGCAGGCGGGTTTATGAAGCGGTGGTTTTCAAGGTGCTGGGCGCCGGATCGCGCCGGGTTCTCAAAATCTATATGCTGGAATATGGCCTTCTGGGGGGGCTGACCGGGCTGGTCGCAGCGGGCATCGGGACCCTGACCGCCTGGGCTGTGATCACATTTCTGATGCGTGCCGAATGGATTTTCCTGCCCAACATCGTCTTGATGACGGTTGTATTATGCGTTCTGATGACCATGCTGGTTGGGCTGGTCGGCACATGGCGGGTCCTCGGTCAAAAGGCCAGTCCGCACTTACGCAACGAATAAAGACACCCTGATAACAGGTTTGTGAAATTCGCCTGTTTTGCGTGCGGTTCCACTTGATTTCATTTCAGTTCCTGCCATATTTAGACACACAATAGGGTTTGTCCTATATAACGGATTTATAAGGAGTTTCCGATGGCGAGTGGACCTGACAATCGTTTCACCCTACGCACCCAGCAAATGACGGGCGCCGAAGCGGCGAACGCTCAGATTGATGTGGGCCTGCGCGAGTACATGCTCAAAGTCTATAACTACATGGCAGTTGCCCTGGGGTTGACCGGAGCCGTTGCCTACGCGACGTCAACGTCGCAAGCCATGATGTCGGCCATTTATGGCACACCCTTGCAATGGGTCGTCATGCTGGCCCCGCTTGGCCTCGTGTTCTTCCTGAGTGCCCGCATCAACCACATGAAAGCCGCAACGGCACAGACCGTTTTCTGGGTCTATTCCGGTCTCGTTGGCCTGTCGATCAGTTATATTTTCATGGTCTATACGGGCGCCAGCATTACCCGGGTGTTTTTCATTACTGCGGGTGCTTTTGCCGGTCTCAGCCTGTATGGCTACACCACCAAGCGCGACCTGTCGGGCATGGGCTCCTTTCTGGTCATGGGTCTGATCGGCCTGATCATTGCCAGCGTTGTTAACATCTTCCTGGAAAGCTCGGCCATGCAGTTTGTCATTTCGGTCATTGGCGTGCTGATTTTCGCCGGCCTGACCGCCTATGACACGCAAGCCATCAAGGCCATCTACCATGAGGCCGACGGCTCTGAAACCCATGAGAAGAAAGCCATTATGGGTGCGTTGCGCTTGTATCTGGATTTCCTCAACATGTTCCTGATGCTGCTGCACCTGTTTGGCAATCGTGAATAAACGAACGTCTCATAAATAAAGAAAAAGCCGCTCCGGGGTTCCGGGGCGGCTTTTTTAATGGCGCATCGGCGGGCTTCAGACCAGTCGGTCACCTGGCTCCCGACCGGCGAAATAGGCATCCAGATTATCCAGCGCGCGAAAGCCCATGGCGTTGCGGGTCTCGACCGTTGCCGAGCCGATATGCGGCAGCAGAAAGGCATTGGGCAGATCAATATAACCGGGGTTGAGGTTGGGCTCACCATCAAACACATCCAGCCCGGCGGCCGCCACCCGGCCTGACTTCAGCGCTGCGATCAGATCTTCGTCATTGATAATACCGCCCCGCGCCGTGTTGATGATTACCGGGTTTTCCGGCATCAATGCGATGGTTTCCGTATTGATCAGTTTCGCCGTCTCCGGTGTCATCTCGCAATGCAGCGACAGAAAATCGGATATCTTCAACAGGTCCCGGGCCGTTTCATGATAAGTGGCGTCACCCTCCAGATCGGCAGGCAGGCGATTGCGGTTGTGATAATGGATCTCCATACCCAAGGCCCGGGCCCGCGTGGCCATGGCGCGTCCGATGCGGCCCATACCGATAATGCCCAAACGCTTGCCGGTCGGCTGAATGCCGAGCAGGCGGGTTGGGCTCCAGCCTTTCCATTGGCCCTTTACCACCATCTCGAAGGATTCTCGGGCTCGCCGCGCCGCTGCCAGCAACAATAGCAATGCCGTATCCGCCGTGGCGTCGGTCAGAATGTCCGGTGTATTGGCGACGATCAGCCCCTTTGCCTGCGCCGCTTGCGTATCCACATGCTCATAACCGACGGAAAAGGTGGCGATGATTTTCAGGCGCTCCGGCAATTTGGTAATCACCTCCGCCGAAAACTTATTCGTTGACGAAATCAATGCCCCGTCAAAGCCCTGCATCTGAGCAACCAGTTCGTCACCATTGGCGGCCACGTCAAATTCCACCACTTCCGCATCATAATCGCGCTTCGCCCGTTCGATTACGGCCTGGGGATAATGGCGGGTCAAAATTATTCTGGGTTTGGGCATGGGAACTCCTTTTTTTATACACTTATATACAGCGGCCGCCGTCAACTTCCATGCAGACGCCGGTTACGAACTCGGCCTCGTCGGAGGCAAAATACAACGCCGCATTGGCGATATCCCTCGGTGTCGACATTCGTCCGAGCGGGATGGTCGAAATAAACTTCTCACGCAAAGCCGGCGTGTCTTCACCGCCCATAAACTCCCTCAATAAACCAGTCGCTCCGATCACCGGATTAATGGCGTTAACGCGAATTTTGTCTTTTGCCAGCTCTGCCGCCATGGATTTGGTCAGAGTGACAACGGCACCCTTCGATCCGTTGTACCAGGTCAGGCCGGGGCGTGGACTAACCGCCGCCGTTGATGCCGTATTGATGATAACGCCTCCTTTTTCCTGCATGACCGGCACCGCATGGATGGCGGCGAGATAAATGCTTTTCACATTGACGGCGTAAATCCGGTCAAACACGTCTTCCGGAACGTCCAGCATCGGCATGTTGCGTTGTGCAATACCGGCGTTGTTGACCAGAACATCAATCCCGCCAAATTCATCCACGGCCCTTTGCACCATGGCCCGAACCTGCAGGTTATCACTGACATCCACCTTGCAGAACACCGCACCATCGATTTCACCAGCGACCCGCTTGCCGTTTTCTTCATGGATATCGGCAATCAGAACCCGCGCACCTTCTTCGGCAAAACGGCGGGCGATGCCTTCTCCAAAACCGGAAGCCGCACCTGTAACAATGGTTGATTTTCCTGCAAGACGCATGGCGTTTCCTTCCCTTCTGGGTCTGTATGGCCTTCGGTTATATACCTTAACCCGACTCCTACTGCGGACACCGCCGGGGTGCAAGGGCCATTTCTCTACACCACCACATCTACAGCCTGCGCAAAATATCCATGGCCGCATTAAGCTGGCTCATATGCGAGTGAGAGCCAAAACCGGAATCCGGATGCAGGACAGAGGCCAGCATCCGGAAGCGGGTCCGCAGGGCCGTCTGGTCGGGAATTTCGCCAGGAGGAAACCCCATCACATGAATGGCTTCATCCGGGGTGCGGATTCCGCCGGGGTAAGGTTCAAAAGCCAATATGGACACAATATTTTGAAGTTTTTTCACCTCTTCCCGGGCTTCATTCTGGCGGGCCTCGGCAAACAAAGCCTGTGGCGCCAGGCCGTGATCCGGGGCTTCCAGATGTAGATGCGCCCTTTTACCCTCAAGCGCCATCGCCACCGCCAGCGCCTTGCGCAGGAAGGCGACATCATATCCCGCCCCCATGCGAACCTGAAGACGGGGTTTGCGTTGCCACGGACGACCTTTTGATTTCCCGGATTTGAGAATAACGGTTTCGCGGTCTTTGGCTTCAGGCTCTCCTGGGTCGGGAAAGGCGTTTATTGCCTCGGCTGGCACCACAAGAGCTATGGAACGGGCGATATCTGCCGCATTTACAGACCGGTTTTCCGCCATTTTCAGGATCGCATCACGAAACGCACTGGCACAGGGGATGGTGTAGGATTGTTTGGTCTGGCTTTTGCTCATTTTCACCTATCGTCCTGAAATGACGGACGTCAGCCCGTCCTTGTTTCCCGGTTGAATCGCTCCAGCAATTTTAAAAAGGGTTAACGACTAAAAATCAACTGCATATGTTGTTTTTAAAACCCTTTTTCCAGTTTTGCCTGATGTTTTGCAAACGAGCTCTCCCAGACAGTGTTTTTTCTATATGAACCGGGGCTTTCAGCTCTTAATCTTTTGTTCATTCTTGCCTCACCGATTCAGGTAACGGTGGATAGAAATCAGAATCAAACGGCAAACCGGCTTATATAAAGGTTAACAGGTCCCATAAAGGCATGATTTCGGGTTGTTTTGCATTTCTTTAAAACCGGTGACGATCTGTCTTCCTTGCTTTTGTTCCCCTCTGAAAACATCTTAACGCTGCTTCCCCCCCAGACGTATACGCTTTGTTTTAATCGGGCAGGACATTCCAGACAAAACAACCTTCAGCAAAACAACCGTCCATCCGGCATCAAGTTCCATAACAACAAGTCTTAAACAGGCGCAAATAAAGCGGCCGGTTTATTTCGCTGACGCGCCCCCTGCACACCGTGGTGGCAAACGTCCATTGCGGTTTTAGAATGAGTGTACCGGGTTTTCATACCTCACATTGCAGAGCGGACACCCCCTGTCCGCTTTGAATCCATTACGATACAACCGGCAGAAACTCAGGGATACGGAGTGTCCGGCAGCATTTGAAGAGGCTTATTCCCGTGGTTTGTCTTTTAGAGGGTTCGGCACAACGTTGCCTTCTTCGCGCCCGGCGGCCGTGCCAAAGTTGCCAAGCTCGGCCTCTGTCATATTGTCGTTAGGATTACCCAACTGAAACGTTGCCATCCCGGTTGCAACCATCCAGCCAAACAGAACCGCTACCCCAACGGCAGCCAACCCGGCCGGCAAAAGTGGAACCGGAGGCAAAGCCATTTTTTTCGTCAGGAGCTGCCGCAAGCCGACCAACAGCGGAGGCGTGCGGGGAGCGCGAACGGCCTTCTCCGGCTTTACAAAAACAATCTGTGATTCATTTTCGGTTTTTTCTGGCGACGCCTCATATACCCGATATCCTCGCCGGCCATCCCGCTTGACCTGATACATGGCGGCATCGGCGTTGGCATATAATGTCTCTGGATCGCTGCCATGTTCGGGTGAAATCGCAAGCCCAATACTGCCCGATACATAAACCGCAACACCATCCAGAATAAACGGTCGCTCAAGACCACCTAGAATTTTCGACGCCACCTTTTCGGCAATCTGGTTGTCGCCGACGTCGCTCAGGGTGATGACAAACTCATCCCCGCCGATGCGGGCCACGGTATCAGTCTCGCGTACGCATTTGCACATCCGGTCGGCGGCCTCAACCAGCAACGCATCGCCGATCGCATGACCCCAGGTATCGTTGACCTCTTTAAAATAATCCAGATCCACAAACAAAACCGCAACCCGGCTTCCGTTGCGCTTCGCCTGCGCCAAGCTCTGTTTCAAACGGTCCTGCAGCAATTCCCGGTTAGGCAGACCCGTCAACTGGTCAAGGCTAGCGCGGCGCCGGATTTCCTGCTCCTGTGCCTTTCGGTCCGTCATATCGCTGATCAGCACAATAGACCTGACTGGCCCTTTTTTAGCGGCCGCGTTCTGAAGGGGCGAGACAACAGCCCAGGCCGGAAAGGTCGACCCGTCTTTCCGGGTGATCTCGACCTCTCCCCGCCAAACAACGCCATGGTCACGGCTTTCGATCACATGCGGGACGAGTTCCGAAGCGCCCAACTCAGCAAGACCTGAGCCAACCAACTCGTCCGAGGCTCCGCCGCCGATCAGATCGAAAAGTGCCGGATTAAGGGACTCAATGCGAAGATTAGCATCCACACAAAGAAGGCCTTCACCCAATGCATTGAAAAGATGTGTTTGAGAATTATCTGCACCCATCATCGGTGAACCGCAGTCACCGCACACCCCAAAGCCTGAGCGCGCCTCCCGGAAAAACGTATGCAGCAATACACGGACCAAATAAAGCCGGTGGTTTTGCCAATGCCTTCCATATCACTACCCCCAGTAATTCGGAATCGCGGAGTTTATAGCGACTGGGAAAACGAAGTCCACAGGATTTGTTAAAAAATGGTAAATAACCGCCTTATTTTAAGGCCTAAGAAGTAGTTGATCGAGCACAACTACTTATGATTGTTTTATAGAGTGCGGTTAACAGCATGCGGCTCGCATTATCGACTGAACCGATTCGCGCTTTACTGGCCGTCTCTTGCTGTTAACTTTTTGGGGCGGGTGGATTTCCGGGAATAGGCAACCCCCGAAGCGAACTATGGGTTCGCATATATTGCGGAGGATAAGCCGCATCGGCATTCAGCGCTTCGGCGGCGTGCCAGACCCAATGCGGATTGTACAACATGCCACGGGCCAGCGCGACCATATCGGCCTGGCCGCTGCGGATAATGGATTCCGCCTGATGCGGCGACGTGATCTGACCAACAGCCATGGTCGCCAAACCGCTGGCCCGGCGAATCTCTTCGGCAAACCCCGTTTGGTAGCCCGGCCCGGCATCAATCTGCTGCTCCATGGAATTGCCGCCGCTGGACACGTCGATGAAATCGCAACCGTGCGCTTTCAGGGCCTTGGCAAATTCGCACGATTCCTTGGTATCCCAGGAAGAAGAAGCGACCCAGTCCGTTGCCGATATCCGCACACCCAGCGCCGCGCCTTTTGGCCAGACGGCGCGCACCGCATCAAACACCTCAAGCGGGAAGCGCATGCGGTTCTCCAGGCTGCCGCCGTATTGGTCGGTGCGCTTGTTACTGATGGGAGACAGAAACTGATGGAACAAGTAACCATGCGCCATATGCAGCTCAATCACATCAAAGCCGATGCGGATGCAGCGTTCCGTCGCCTGAACGAAAGCCTGTTTGATTCTGGCCAGCCCGGCATCGTCAAATTCCGTCGGCGTTTGCCAGCCATCAGCGAAAGGCGTTGCCGAGGGGCCAACCGTCTGCCATCCGCGCGCATCCGACGCCGGGATCGGTTTACCGCCGAGCCAGGGGAAATCCGTCGAGGCCTTGCGGCCGGCGTGCGCCAGTTGCATGCCCATTTTCGAATTACCATACCCCTTACAGAAATCGACGACCCGCTTGAGAGCTGCTTCATTGGCGTCGGAATAAAGACCGACACATCCCGGGGTGATCCGGCCTTCCGCTTCAACGCCGCTGGCTTCAACAAAAACCAGTCCCGGTCCGGCGACAGCGAACTGACCCAGATGCATCAGGTGCCAATCCGTGGCGGTGCCATCGACGGCGCTGTACATACACATGGGCGCGACGATAATGCGGTTGGAAAGTTCGACATCGCCGAGCTTGATCGGGGTGAAAAGTTTGCTTGCCATCGGGACCTCAGAATTGGAATAAAACGGGAAAGGAACCATAGCCTGCCATGAACGCTCTGGTCCTGTAAAACCCTTTAATCATTTGATCTTCCGGGTCAAAACGCTGTTATCGATTGGTCACAAATTAAATGATAAGCCGGGAAAAAGCCCGCCATATCAACGGCTGGCTTACGCAGGCAACACCATACCCTCCATCGCCTCATCACTAAACGGTGGAAAACGTTTTCAATTTTCCATGGATATTATCTGCCGATTCGCGCAAAGCGGGATCAAGGTCTACCGATGTTGGATGTCGGTGAGGATTACGAATTTCACATGCGCCCGTTTTCTTGATACCAATCACCTCCGTCACCTTTGCAAGATACGTGTCTCCTTCGGCGCAAAAGCGGTCATAGTCGAAAAAAAGGATACGGTCAGGATGCGCATTTCCGACGGACAGGAGATAGGCATAAGCATGACACCAGTTCTCAAGCCAATAACTCAGCTCTGAAGTCGGGAAGAGAGAGGGTTTTGTTTGCGGCCAAACAAAAGGCCGGTGTGTTACACCGAATTCATGATGCGCAAGCCATGTCATATACGCTTTTGCAAATCCGTCTTTTTCATACTGCAAAATAAAATCGTTGTGTTTGTTAAGCAGCGAGTTTGCGTGCTGGACAGGATCACGAAAGGGGATAACAACAAAAGCTTTTGGGAATGTCTGCAAAATGGCTGGTATACGGAGAATATTGTTGTTGTTTTTCGACAAATATCTGACCTTGCCATATCTCTTTAATACAAGAGACACGTACATACGGAACAAGTCTGTCACCTTATTGTCAATATCTATAACTGTCAGCGCGTCTTTCCCGATATAGCGGCCTTCTGTCTGAACGCGCCAGAAAACTTCTTCCAGCGCTTCCGGGCTCTCGGCGTCAACCAGGATACCGTCCTTATGTGCCCTTTCAGCCATTGTGATCTGGCGATGGAAACGACTGGTGATTATTGACCACAGATTTGGCGCCAACACGAACGGCATGTCCTTGTAGGTCAGCGAACAAAAATCGTTAGACTGATACAGCGTCCGCATCAGAAATGTTGTGCCCGCGCGCGCATACCCGGCGACAAAGACATGAGCACCATCCCGGCTGTTGGGAGCCCCGCTCAGCATCATACGACGCTCCATATCAAAAGAGGTCACAGTAACGGCATTCAGACCCAGAGCCAGATAATGCAGCAGTTTGGGGGCAATACCGTACGCGCTCACGGGCTCAACTCCTATGAAGGATATGTTTTCTGGCCCAAACGTAGGAAAAAACGACTGCGATTGAGATGACGATACCCGGCCCCGTCAGAAACAATGAGAAGACGTCGATACCGACGCTGGACATGACGAAGCCCCCCACTGCCAAAGGAGAAAAGACAACGATGAACAGGGCAAATATCCATAGGGTTTGGAGAAAAAGCGTCTGCGCATAGGCCAACAGAATCTTCTCTTTCCAATGATCGGAAATCCGTTTTGACGTTATGACCCGTTGGGATTTTAAAACAGTATCGGCCAACGTCTTGAGCCGAGGAATGACCGGAATTCGAAGCCATAGCTCAATAACCACAAACAGTATGAGCAACGCTCCAAGCCAACGCATGGTCAGGCCTTATCATCATTTTTTGCCCGGGCGGCTTTCATTCTCTTCAAGAAGCGCTTGACCGGATAATACAAAATCGCGAAAAACGCCAGGATGATCGATCCAATAATCCCCAAAACGATCCCGATACCTCCCAGCCCCATCCCTGGCCCAATATAGGCATATGCTGGTGGCGAGAGCAGGAAAAAAAATCCGGCAAGAAAAGATACCGCTTTCATCATCTAATCGTCCGTTTTCTTCATTGTTGGTTGCAGCTCAAGTTTTTCATCCACGATAGATCCAATTCATCCCGGCTGAAATAACGGCTCCAATTCAGCGCGCCGACCTCACCCTCATCCACCGAATTGACGAAAGACCAGCGAATTTTGTCCTTCCCTACGCGGTGCAGCATGTATTCAGGCCGCTCAATAAAAACATCACCGTTGTCGAGAACCTTGTGAAGCCCGGCAATCGGGATAGAGATGCCGAGCGCACCCAGATCCATAGCAACGGATATCTTGTCCGTCGCCTGATCATACTGATAGATAGCACTACCTTTGTTAAGGATGCCATTCTTGTTCATGTTGGTGCCGCGCACGAAATCGTTCCCAAAAATCGTGAACTTGCCGTTACCATGGTAATCCACGTCATGCTGATTGAGCCAGGGGCCTGTCTTTAACCAGATGATCCGGCCGGTCGAGGGCCGGAAAAGGAAGACTGTCGATAGGTTTCTAACACTTAAGGCGACGTCGCCCTTGTTGACGAATGCATCCGTCTCCAGCATCGGCTGTGCATCGTTGAGATGGATTCTGTCCATCTCGAAAGGACCAACACCATAGAGCAGCCCCAGATATCCGTTCTGTTCCAGAATATCCTTGACGGACCATTCCTGAATAATCTTGCCTTCTGGCGAGATAATGGCAAACCCGTCATCCCGAATAGGCCCGACACTGTGGCCCTCGGCCGTCACTGAATACATAGTTGGCGCGTATTCATTATAAAACTGTTCAGGTTTTGCAACAACCGAAACGGCATATAATGTGCCTTCTGGCCCTTGCTCAATTGCATGATGGAAATGATGATTGACCGCCCAAACCAGTTTTCCACATGCGTCAACCTTGGCAATCGGGCCATCGGCACTGCTGAGAATAACCTCGCCCTTGTTGGTCAGAACCGGATGGTGCGCACGATGATCTTTCAGGTCATTCTGCCCGCCATGAATAGTCGTTGCCTCTAGAATGTCCGCAACCGGGGGAACCCATTCGAAAATCCGTTTCTGCGTCTTGAGGTCAAAGAGATAGACGGTTCCATGGTCGATGTCTTTGTTCCATCCCGACACCAGAATGTACCCATTATCTTGAAAATTTTCGTCGTCAATTCTGAGATCGCTGAATTCTGTAAATTCAAATTTTTGCGGAGTGATTGTGCGCGAAGCATTGTGAAGGAACCGGATAATAGGTGTTGGTGATTCCGCAACTTTTAATAAGAACGCACCAAAAGCACCACCACCCCCGCCATCTCTCGCCTGATGCTGCGCCGCCCAGCCGAATAAGAAACCCGCTAACACCAGCACAAGGCAGACCAAGATGAGGAACCAGAGTTCGATTTTTTTGAATAGAATTTTTTCCATGTGTTTATGCCAAAAAACGTTGCTTTCCTCGTCGCCTTCAAAAAGTGAAACCATATATAGTCGACCGAACCAAATAATGGCAACTTTTAGGTGAAGACAATTACTGCATATTTGCTGCGCACTCTTCGAGCACAGCCCGCGCATTGACCTCCCCCACCCTGCCCATGGCAGGAAGCTTGGGCGGCAAGGCCAATCCGCAGAGCAGATCAAGATCGAAACCGTTTATCGGCGATAAATGAAAGAAATGGTGCCGCTTGGGTGACTTGAACACCCGACCCCCGCATTACGAATGCGATGCTCTACCAGCTGAGCTAAAGCGGCCCTGGAAGATGGGCGCAAACTAGCATTACCGCCGAGTCTGTCAAGACTCTGATCACAAAGGGAGGAAATGCGTAACTGAAAAAAATCGAAAATAAAATGAACCCATGCGCAAATCGGGAATTGCCAAAGGCCCGCGAGGAAGGCTAGTGTCGAGCGTAACAAAAACGTCATAAATTTGTTATATTCGAGCAGCGGCTTTAATCGATGCCGCACAGCTCAGGGACTTGGGTTTCAATCAGTTGGGTTTCAATCAGGGAGACAACAATGCAATTCACCAAAAAAATAACACCTCATCTCATGGCCGGGCTGGCCTTTGCCGGCTTTACATTTGCCGCTATGCCGGCGCAGGCGGAAGATTGTCCGCGTGGCACACTGGACGAGCGCTATTGCGACCGCGACGGCGATCTGGTCGCCGACACGCCGACCGATCCGGCTGACCTCAAAGATCCGAGCACCCTGATCTTTGCCTATACGCCCGTCGAAGACCCGGCCGTCTATAAGGAAGCCTGGTCCGATTTTATTACGCATCTGGAAAAGGAAACCGGAAAACGCGTTACATTCTTCCCGGTCCAGTCCAACGCCGCCGAAATTGAGGCCATGCGTTCAGGCCGCCTGCATATCGCCGGCTTCAACACCGGCTCGAACCCGCTCGCCGTCAACTGTGCCGGCTTCAATCCTTTTGTCATCATGGCGCGTCCCGACAATACGTTCGGTTATGAAATGGAAATCCTGACCTATCCGGGCAGCGGCATCGAAAAAGTGGAAGATATTAAAGGCAAGACTCTGGCCTTCACGTCGCCCACATCCAACTCCGGATTCAAGGCCCCGTCGGCCTTGCTGAAATCCGAATTTAACATGATAAAAGACCGCGACTTCAAACCTGTGTTTTCGGGCAAACATGACAATTCGATTTTGGGTGTTGCCAACAAAGACTATCCGGCCGCTTCCATCGCCAACTCCGTCAAGATGCGGATGATTTCGCGCGATGTCATCAAGGCCGACCAGGTCAAGGTGATCTACAAGTCGCAAACCTTCCCGACGACCGGATTTGGCGTTGCCCATAACCTGAAGCCGGAACTAAAGGCCCAGATCAAAAACGCCTTTTTGAACTTCAAATGGGAAGGCACCAGCCTGGAACGCGAGTTTTCCAAATCCAAGGAAGGCAAGTTTCTGGAAATGACCTACAAGAAGTTCTGGGATGTGATCCGCAAAATCGATGCGGCCAACGACGTCTCCTACGCCTGTAAGTAAACCCTGCCAGCGGCGCTCCTTTTTTGGGGCGCCGCATTTTTTCAATTACCAATAAGAGTTCTGCATGCTTCAACTTGAACAACTGACGAAGCGCTATCCGACGGGCGACCTTGCCCTCAATCAAGTCAATCTCGAAATCCCCAAGGGTCAGGTGATCGCCCTGATCGGCCCCTCCGGTGCGGGCAAAAGCACGCTGATCCGCTCCATCAACCGCCTCGTTGAGCCGACATCGGGCCGCGCCGTGCTGGATGGTCTGGATTTGACAGCGCTCAGTTCCGGCGCGTTGCGCAAGGCGCGCCGCCGCATGGGCATGATTTTTCAGGAATACGCCCTGGTTGAACGCCTGAGCGTCATGGAAAACGTGCTCTCCGGACAACTCGGATACGTCGGTTTCTGGCGCAGCTTTCTGCGCAAATTTCCACAACCGGCCATCGATGAGGCCTTTCGTCTGCTGGAGAGGGTCGGTCTTGACCATATGGCCGACAAACGCGCTGATGAACTCTCCGGCGGCCAACGCCAGCGCGTCGGCATTGCCCGCGCCCTTATTCAGGACCCGCAACTGCTTTTAGTCGATGAACCGACCGCTTCGCTTGATCCGAAAACATCCCGCCAGATCATGCGTCTGATTTGCGAACTCTGCGCTGAGCGCGGTCTGTCCGCCATCATCAATATTCACGATGTGGCTCTGGCGAAGATGTTCGTGCCCCGGATCATCGGCCTGAAGCTGGGCGAGGTGGTGTTTGACGGCACGCCCGATGAACTGACGCCGGATGTCCTTACCGAAATCTATGGCGAAGAGGACTGGGAAGCGACGATTGACAAGGTGGACGACGACGAGGAAGAAGAGACCTCATGAGCTCCGCGACTACCGCTCCCCAACGCCACTGGACCCGACCGCCCAGCATCGCCAATCCCGTCCTGCGCTGGACACTGATAATTGGCGCCGTCATTTATCTGATCGCCGCATTTGCGACCATCGATGTCAACTGGACCCGGGTTTACGAAGGTCTGGAGCGCGGCAAGAAGTTCATACTGGCCTTTTCAAACCCCAATTTTGTTGACCGCTGGGATGACATCTATTTCGGTATGCTGGAAAGCATCGGCATGGCCATTTCGTCCACCGTCGCTGGGGTTTTTATTTCCATCCCCATCGGTCTCGGCGCGGCCCGCAACATTGCGCCGCTGCCGGTCTATCTGATTTGCCGCAGCATCATCGCCCTGTCGCGCGCCCTGCATGAAATCATTGTCGCCATTCTGCTGGTCGCCATCTTTGGTTTCGGCCCGCTGGCCGGGTTCATCACCCTGTCGTTCGCGACCATCGGCTTTTTATCGAAACTGCTGGCCGAAGACATTGAGGATACCGACAAATCCCAGGCCGAAGCGATCAAGGCGACCGGCTCAAGTTGGCTGCAATGGATCAATTATGGCATTCAGCCGCAGGTCATGCCGCGCCTGATCGGCCTGTCCATTTATCGCCTCGATATCAATTTTCGCGAATCGGCGATTCTCGGACTGGTCGGGGCCGGCGGCATCGGTGCCACCCTGAACACGGCCTTCGATCGCTACGAGTTTGATACGGCGGCCGCCATCATCATCACCATCATCGTCATCGTTATGGCGCTCGAATACAGCTCCGGCCTGATCCGGGCGAGGTTGCAATAATGGCCATCAAACAGACCCCCGACGGCACCAAAATCTGGGCCCGCCGCGACACCCGCACGCAACTGCTCAACTGGGCCGGATGGTTCCTGGGCACGGCCGTATTCGTCTTTTTCTGGCAGGAAATTTCTGGACAGACCAACTGGGACTTTTTCTGGGATGCACCGGAAATCGCCGCCGATATCGGCGGGCGCTCCGTACCCCCGAAATGGTCCTATATCCACACCCTATGGAAACCCCTATGGGATACCCTGAACATCGCCACCCTGGGCACCGCGCTGGCGCTGGTGATGGCCATCCCCATCGCCTTTCTGGCAGCTCGCAACACGACGCCCAGCACCCTGATCCTGCGTCCGCTGGCCTTGTTGATCATCGTCTCCTCGCGCTCCATCAATTCGCTGATCTGGGCCCTGCTGCTGGTCGCCATCATTGGTCCCGGTGTGTTTGCCGGTCTGGTCGCCATTTCGCTGCGCTCCATCGGCTTTTGCGCGAAACTGCTCTATGAAGCGATTGAGGAAATCGACGAGAAACAGGTTGAAGCCATCACCGCCACCGGGGCCAGCCGCTGGCAGGTTATGGCCTATGGCATCATGCCGCAGATCATGCCGGCGTTAGCCGGCATCACGGTGTTTCGCTGGGACATCAATATCCGCGAATCAACGGTCCTCGGGCTGGTTGGCGCTGGCGGCATCGGCCTACAAATGCAGGGTTCGATGAATATCCTGGCCTGGCCACAGGTGTCGTTGATTCTGCTGGTGATCCTGGTTGCCGTACTGGCCAGCGAATGGATTTCTGCCAAGGTCCGCGGCGCGATTATCTAAACCCCTTGGGCAGTCCGGCTTCGGCGACAAAACCGTAAAGCGCATCGTCCGGCAAGGCGTGGCGGACAATCTCGCGACACGCCATCAACGCTTCGATATCGATGCCCGTCCGCAGCCCTTGCGCTTCCAGCATATAAACCAGATCTTCGGTGACGATATTGCCGCTGGCGCCGGGCGCGAACGGGCAACCGCCCAACCCGCCCAGGGAACTGTCGAGCACGGTTGCGCCCGCTTCCACCGCGGCAAAGGCATTGGCCAGCCCCAGACCCAGCGTGTTGTGCAGATGCACGCCGTTGGATGCATCACCCACTTCCGCCTTCAACAATTTAAACAGGCGCTGGACCTGCGCCGGGTTGGCGTAACCGCAGGTATCGGATAACCCGACCTCATCACAACCCGCCTCAATGCAGGCGACGGCCGTCTCAATCACGTCTTTCTCCGGCACCACCCCTTCAATGGTGCAGCCAAAGGCCGTCGCCAGACCGGCCTCGATATGCGGGCGATATCCTTCCGGCAGCTGGTCACGCGTCGCGCAAACCCGGCGCACCTCGTCAATCATTTCAGCCCGGGATTTCCGCACATTGGCGCGGCTGTGGCTGTCGCTGATCGAGACCGGCAGGGTAACCTTGTGGGCACGCGCCCGAAAAGCATTTTCGGCACCACGCAAATTGGGCGCCAGCACCGCCACTTCCAGACCCTCCTCATTAAGCGCATGGGCGACCACCTCGACCGCATCTTCCATGCCGGGAACCAGCTTCGGCGGCACGAAGGAACAGACCTCAATTTCGCGCAATCCGGCTTTCACGGCCTCGGATATCCAGGCTTTTTTAGCCGCCGTCGGCATCACACCCTGAGCGTTCTGCAGCCCGTCGCGCAGCCCCACTTCGCTCACAATGATATCAATCTCACCCGCTTCAGACATTTTCATTTCCTTCTTTGACGCTCCCTGTTGCTCCCTATAGTCTGCTGATCATGAGTGAATTACAAGAAACAGAAACAGCCCTTCTGCCCTTATCGGGTCTCCGCGTTGTCGAGTTTTGTCACATGGTCATGGGACCGACCTGTGGCATGATTCTGGGCGACCTGGGTGCCGAAGTGATCAAGGTCGAGCCCCTGAAGGGCGACACGACGCGCAACCTGAAGCGCCAGGGGGCGGGATTTTTCGCCACCTATAACCGCAACAAAAAAAGCATCTCCCTGGATCTGGCGTCCGACGCCGGAAAAACCATCGCTCACAAACTGGTCGCCACCGCCGATGTGCTGATCGAGAATTTACGGCCCGGCGGCATGGCCCATATGGGTTTCGGTTATGACCAGTTGAAGGAAATTCATCCGCGCCTGATCTATTGTTCGCTGAAGGGTTTTCTGCCGGGTCCCTATGAACATCGCAAGGCACTGGATGAAGTGGTGCAGATGATGGGCGGGCTGGCTTACATGACCGGGCCAACCGGGCGGCCGCTCCGCGCCGGGGCCAGCGTCATCGACATCATGGGCGGCATGTATGGCGTTATCGGCATTCAGGCGGCGCTCCGCGAGCGCGAACGCACCGGGCTTGGTCAGGAAGTTTCCGCCGCCCTGTTCGAAACCACGGTGCATGCCGTCGCCCAGCATATGGCGCAGTTCGCGGTCACCGGCGAGCCGCCGCTACCCATGCCCGACGGCTTTCGTGCCTGGTCCGTCTACGATATTTTTGAGACGGCTGACGGTGAACAGGTATTTATCGGTGTGGTCAGCGACACCCAGTGGCAGATTTTCTGCGAGGCCTTCGACACACCGCATCTGATGAGCAACCCCGCCTACAAAACCAATGCCGAACGCTATCACCTGCGCTCCGAATTCATGCCAGAGTTAAAAAAACTGTTTGGGACCTACAGCAAAACCGACCTGATGGATAAATGTGAGCGCATCGGCCTACCCTTCGCGCCGATCACCAAACCGCACGACCTCTATGACGACCCGCACCTGAAGGCGTCCGGCGCCCTGCTTGATTTAAATGTGCCCAGTGGCGGGCCGGTCGGCATTCCGGGTCTGCCTTTGCAGATGGCCGGGCGCAAATCGACCGTTCGTTATGACCTGCCCGCCGCCGGTGAACACGGCCCCGAACTGGCCCGTGAACTGGGCCTCAACGACAGCGAAATCAAACAGATGATTGCAGAAGGAATTTTACGAGTGGATGGACGTTAGGCGACCCCCGCTCAGCTGATCGCCTTGACCTCTGTGCTTTGCCCATCAACAACAGCTGGTAAATTGGAATCGTCCGGGCGCTGATCGCTCAGGCCCGCCACATGCAGCGGACGCCGCCAGGTGAAGGTGTTGAAACCGCCGCAATGGCCGCAGCTGACAACCCACTCGGCGATGGTATTGCCGCAATCGCCGCAGACCCAGGCGGCCTCGCTGTCGGCAACGGAGGCGCGGGTCAGCCAGACATGGGCCTTCGCCAGATCGCCATGCTCCTCTTCCTCGAGCTGCGCCCACAATCGGTAGACGCGGGCGTCCGTTGCGTCGGGCCCGGCGTCGCCAATCTCGCCCAGTCGATTGCGGGCTTCTCCCCACAGCTGGGCCGCAAGATCGGCACGAATGCGCGCAATCCGGCTTTCGATGTGATCAGGGCTGGCTTTACACAGGCGCTCGGTGGCGCGCACCCGCTCAAGCCCGTCGTTGGCTTCCGAAGCGTCCCAGAAAACAGGTAACAGGCTTGGGTGCGGAGCCAGGCTCCAGGTTTTCTGAACAATTGCCGCGGCCTTGCGAAAGCGGCCTTTTTTAACCAGAAGCGCTGCGTATTTGGCGACAGCGGGAACAAAGGACGGGTCGTTGTCGACGGCCTTTTTGAAATGCCCAAGGGCCGCTTCTGGATCATTGGCCAGCTCCGCCTCAAGCCCCAACTGATAATTGAGGGCGGCATGGCGATGGCTGCTTTCGGTCTTGTCGATGGTGTGGTGACGGGTCAGATCATCGGCGGTAACCCGGGCGTCCAGCCACAACCCCTCCTGCACCTGCAAATCAAACAGATGATTGGCGACCCAGTCGCTTTTTGGCCGCAACCGATAGGCGCGCCGGGCCAGAGACAGAGCCTCTGGCGCATCCCCGGCCTTTACAGCCTGGGTGAGCAGCCCGCGAATCCCCAGAAACTCGGTTTCCGGGTTTTCCGTCATAGCCGTAAAAAAGGACTCGGCGGCTTTTTCATCGCCGTTCAGTTGCGCGGCCTGTGCCGACAACAGCATGGTCAGCGGTGGCTCATTCAGCAAGACCTCGGCCCGTTTGACGCTGCGCCGGGCTTCCTCCGCGTCGCCCGCCGCCACAGCCACCATACCCTTGGTCAGGGCCTTGTAGCCCTGCTGTTTGCGGCGTTGATGCCAGGCTTCGGAGACTTGCGCCGGGGCACGCCTCAAAAACAGCCAGATGCGGTAACTGAACGCGGTTGCGACGGCGACCGCAGCGACACACCCGATCAGGACGGCTACCGATGTTTCAATACGATAGCCCTGCCAGTCAAGGACTAGGCTGCCGGGCTGTTCCGCCAGCCAGACCAAGGCAAAGACGCAAAGCGCAACAAGAAACAGAAACCAGAGGGCTCTCAGCATGCGGGTGCGTCCTAACTGTTACCGCCAGCGACCAACGAGACCGCATAGACATGAAGGCTGGCGACGGCACGTTCCGCCTGCAATCGATTTTTAGCCGCCTGTAACCAGGGCTCAGCCACATTGGCAGCGGGTTCGGAAACGCTTTTCAGCTCTTCAATGACCTGCGCTGCAGCTGCAATATCACCCTGGCGCAAATGGTCTTCAGCCAAACCCACCAACGAGTCGACAGAGACCTTATCTGTGCCACCGCCCAGCTTGCGGATGGAAACCAAAGACAGCACCCGCTTTTTGGCGCTTTCAAACCAGCCATTTCCAACGCTTTCGTTGTCAGCCCGGATAATCTCTCCCGACAGTTCGGCGAATTGGTCGCGCAGCGCAACAATCGTTGGGGTTCCGGTTGCGGCATTTTTTTCCAGAACCAGCAGCGCCACCTGCATTTCCGGGTGGCCAACGGCAAGGGCGCGAAGGGTTTCAATATCCTTTTCAAAAGGCTCCCCGGAAACAGCTGATTTGCGCAACTGGCTGACCGCCAGAATTATGGCGGCTGCGGCCGATTGTGTACTTGCGGAGCCTTCGGAACTTTCAAGTGTTTTCAATCGATTCTCAAGCTGATCAATCATGGTATTCAGCTGTGTTGTCGTCTCGTTCACGCGTTTTTCCGCGTTACCCAGCCCACTGGCGCTTTTGTTTTCCAGTTCATCAATGCGCTCTGTCAACGTACCCACATTGTCTTCGCTTTTTTCAAGCTCAGCCAGGCGTCCACTGATTTCCTGCAGCGCCTTCTGGGTATCTTCCGCCGGGGCTTTGGCATCGGTCGCGGCAACAACCTTCTTTACACCCTGAATGGTTTCTTCAATGCTGTTCAGACGTTCAAGAAGGCGGCCCACCTCCTGTTGCAGGCGCATACGCTCCTGTTCCATATCCGAAATAGTCGCGCTTTTGACAAGCCCACCACTGGTTTGCGCTTCCAACGCATCCAGCCGCCCGACCAAGCCGGCCAGACGCGGATCAACCGCCGGCTTATAGGCCAGCGCCGGAAACCGCTCCGCCACATAGGGTGACCATAAAGGCCAGGTGGCATAGATACCGATGCCCGCCACAGCCAAAAACAAAAGCGGAATAACCACGCCGACGCCACGACGCGGATCAATCGGCGGCGGCGGTGTGACCACCTCGTAATCCACCGATTCCGCAGAAGAGTCTCGGGTAGATGCGGCAGATACAGCGGCATCTTCGGCGGTCGCATCTGACGAAACCGTCTCTTCTACATCCGGTTTTGCCGTCTCCGAGGGTAAATTCGCCGATCGCGGTGCTTTTGCCCGTGAAGGTGTCGATTTTGGGGTTCTTTTTTTTGGCTCCGCCATTATCCGGATTCCCTTATCATTCCACAGCCGACGTCCGCTCCTGCGTCATCCACTCATTATATATAGCAGATTAAAAGCAGGCTTCCCACTCTCCATTGCGATTGTCAAACGCTATTCACAACGCATTCCAAAAGTGCCGCCTGAGTTGGCCTGTCGGCGACTTTGATGTATCCCCAGACAAGACCTCTCGCAGCCTCGGCGACGGCCGGGCTCAGACAGTAGGCGGTGATTCGGTTCAGACTTTCTTCACAGCCCGCTTTGCGAACACAAGAACAGAAAATACCGGCGGTGCGCGGCGAATAGAGTAAAACCCCCGTCAGTTCACCTTGTTTCAGGGCCGAGAGGGTTTCCGGCAGCAGGCTTTGGGCTGCCTTCGCTTCATACAGGACCTCGCGCCGATAGTGAAATCCGCCAGCCTGTACATCGCCTGCCAAATCCCCGGCGAGCCGCGTTCCCGCCACATGCAACAATCGTCCACCGCCCGGCGATAGCCGGTTTTTAACCAGCGACGCGAGGGCCTGAACATCGCCTTCGGCAACAAATATTGAGGAGAAACCGGCCATTTCGGCTTCTCTTGCTGTGGCATCGCCAACCGCAAACAAAGGCAGGTCGCGTTCTCCGTTGCGTCCGGCGAAGGCCCGCACACCGTTGGCGCTCGTCATCAGAAGCGCCTGAACGCCGGACAGGTCCAGCGGCAGCCCCGGCGATAAGACGATGTCCAGCATCGGATCGATCAACGCCTTGATCTGATGCCCAGCGAGGATTTCGAGCAGGGGTTGCGCATCATCGTGGGGACGGGTGATGAGCAGGGTCATGGGCTGCCGCGCACCAGTTCAGATGAACAGGTTGGGGCCAGCGCGTCGGCGCAATTCGGCCCCGGCATCGCGTCCCATGGCTTCACCGTCCGATGTCGGCCCAATGCGTTCCGTCTCGAACACGGCGCTGCCGTCTTCTTTCGCGACCAGAGCGCGCAGGCGCAACCGACCATCGTCCAGAAATTCCGCCAGTCCGCCGATCGGCGTGCGGCAGGAACCGTCCAGCTCATCCAGCAAGGCGCGTTCCGCCGAGACCCGAAGCAGGGATGGCGCATGGTTCAGGCTCATCACAAGGTCATGGATCGCCGCATCCTGATCGCGGCAGGTGATGCCGATGGCGCCTTGCGCCACGGCCGGAAGCAGAACCTCGGGCGCCAGAATTTCCGTCGCCACATGAGCATTGCCCAGACGGTTCAGACCGGCAAGAGCGAGCAGCGTCGCATCCGCCTGACCTTCCGCCAGTTTGCGTAGGCGGGTTTGCACATTGCCGCGAAACAGGCAGACCTTTAAATCCGGGCGACGGTGTAAAATTTGCGCCTGACGCCTGAGTGACGATGTTCCGATAAGCGACCCGGCGGGCAAATCGTCAAGGCCAGACGCCTTGTCGGTAATCAGCACATCGCGCACGTCCTCGCGCATCAACACCGCCACCAGCGTGATGCCTGCCGCCAGATGCGTTTCCAGATCCTTCATGGAATGGACCGCAATATCAATACGCCCGTCCAACTGTGCGGCGTCGATCTCTTTTGAAAACAAACCCTTACCGCCGACTTCCGAAAGGGCTCGGTCCTGAACCTGATCGCCCGTCGTGCTGATCTCGACAATTGCGATGGCACCGGGTGCGGCCAGATCGGGGTGTTTTGCCATCAGCAAATCGCGGACTTCATGGGCCTGGGCCAGTGCTAACGGACTGGCACGGGTGCCGATTTTCAGGGGATAGGGTCTTGTCATCTGGATTTCCGTGCGCCACAACCTACATTTACGCGTATGGGCAGCAGCCTACTCAGGGCGCCCCGGCGGATAAAGGGTTTTTGATGATTGTTCTGGGGATTGAATCGAGTTGCGATGAAACGGCTGCCGCTGTGGTCAGCGATGAGCGCGCCATTTTATCGAACGAAGTCCTGTCTCAGTTGGACGAACACCGCCCCTATGGCGGGGTCGTTCCGGAAGTTGCGGCACGTGCCCATCTCGACGCCATTGACCACATCGTTGGTGCGGCTATGGATAAAGCCGGGGTTTCCTTCAAAGAGCTGGATGGCATTGCGGCAACTGGCGGGCCGGGGCTGATCGGCGGGGTGCTGGTCGGCGTGATGACGGCAAAGGCCATTGCCGCCGTCCATAACCTGCCGTTCATCGGCGTCAATCACCTGGAAGGTCATGCCCTGACCGTACGCCTGACCGGCGATTCACAAGGCAATGAAATTCCCTTTCCCTATCTGCTGCTGCTGGTTTCCGGCGGTCATTGCCAGTTGCTGACGGTCGAAGGGCCCGGCTCCTACAAGCGCCTCGGTACGACCATCGACGACGCTCTCGGCGAGGCCTTCGACAAATCAGCAAAAATGCTGGGGCTCGGCTATCCGGGCGGCCCGGCGCTGGAGCAATGGGCCTTGAAAGGCGACCCCGTCCGCTTTGATCTGCCGCGGCCTCTGAAAGGCCGGGCGGGCTGTGATTTTTCGTTTTCGGGCCTTAAAACCAAGGTCCGCCAAACCATTGAAGGCCTGCCGCCGGGCCCTGTTTCGGATCAGGATAAAGCCGATATCTGCGCCGCCTTCCAGAACGCCGCGGGCGATGTGCTGATTGACCGCTGCGACCACGCCATTGATGCGTTTTTGGAGGCCCACCCGAACGGCCAGCATCTGGTGGTTTCCGGTGGTGTCGCCGCCAACCAATCGATCCGCAGCCGTCTCGCTGCGCTTTGTACGGCGCGCGGCATGAGCTTTGCCGCACCGCCCTTGAATTTATGCACCGATAACGCGGCGATGATCGCCTGGGCCGGAATCGAACGCCTGAAAAAGGGCGATGTCGATGACCTGACATTTCGCCCACGACCGCGCTGGCCGCTCGACCCGGACGCGCCAACCGCCATCGGCGCCGGGGTTAAGGCCTAGAGCGCAAACAGGTCTTCCGGCTTTAGACGCTGTTTCGCCAGATACTGATCCACCGATTGCTGGCACATCCAGTCGATCTCGGCCCGGTTCGATTCCAAACCGTAAGGCCAGTAATCGGCACCCATGGTAGCGCGCGTCATTTCCATGGTTTCATGCAGCCATGGCAGCGACAAACGGTTGGCCGAACCCAGCCACACATCCTTCAGGCGCTTTAACGC
This sequence comes from Rhodospirillales bacterium, assembly GCA_048262255.1. Lineage (GTDB taxonomy): Bacteria > Pseudomonadota > Alphaproteobacteria > Rhodospirillales > Casp-alpha2 > JABMNT01. Next base: position 570,724 of record JBLXFH010000001.1, read on the forward strand.
CACATCCCGCGCCGCGACAAATGCGTCAAAGGTCGCCTGGGCCAACCACGGGTTTTCATTGAGCAGCGTTGTGCGGATACCGACCGCATGCATCACCGGAAAAAACCCGGTCTTTTTGTAATAGGCCCGCTCGACAGTCGCAAAATCCGGAAACAGCCGCTCGATACGCTCATCACCTCCGAGAAAGGCGCGCGGCACCTTGGGTGCAAACAGGGCATCCAATTCCCCATCCAGCAGCAGATCGTTGAGATTTTCGCCTTCGTTCATGGGCTGGACGACAAAACCCGGTGGCAGATCAAGCGGCAACCGTTCGACCCGGACCCCGCCGTCCAGACCACCGGTACGATAGCTGATTTTCGACAGATCAACTCCGTATTCGCTGGCCAGAATCCCGCGCATCCAGAGCGCCGCCGTCATTTGATATTCAGGCACCCCGACGGTACGGCCTTCCAGATCTTTCGGGGTTTTGATCCCCGCACCGGTGCGCACATAAAAACCACTGTGGCGAAAAGCCCGGGACAGAAAGACCGGAATCGCCGTATAGGCAGAGGTCCCGTTCGAGACCTGCATGATATAGCTGCTCAACGACATTTCGGTAATATCGAAACGGGCTTCCTCTACCGCCAGCGGAAATAGTGTTGTCGTCGGCAGCGCCTGACAGGCCAGTTCGCAGCCTTCAATGCCAATGGCGCCGTCAAGTATGGCCTGGGCGCGGTCATGGTCCCAGCAGGCCAGGGTCAATTTCAAAGGGCTTTTGCTCATGATTACGGGTCCCTGTTTTTTATTTGGTTGGAAGTTTGGACTCTTTTCTTGACCATTGCGACGCGCCTGTCGAGAAAATTCATACGATTTCACGTATCAAAGCCTTCCCTTGAGCCTGCCGGGTCAGCCCGCTAAAAGGAACTATGGGAAAAATAGCGATCATTGGCGGCGGCGCCTGGGGAACGGCTTTGGCCATGGCGGCAAGCCGGGCTGGCAGCGATGTCTGCCTGCAGGCGCGCGAGCCGGACGTCGTGACGGCCATCAACACGACCCATGAAAACAGTGTTTTCCTGCCCGGCTATAGGCTGGACCCGGCGATCCGTGCCGTCACCGACCCGCAGGAGGCCATTGCCGAGGCCGAGGCCGTATTGCTGGTCACCCCGGCGCAACATCTCCGTTCCCTGATGACGCAGCTGAGTGATACGATAAATCCGGCGCAGCCTCTTGTGATTTGCTCGAAAGGAATCGAGCAAAAAACCTTCGCCTTGATGAGTGAAATCGTTGAGCAGGTGAACCCGGCGCTGGCGCCCATGGTGCTTTCCGGGCCGACCTTTGCCGCCGAAGTGGCGGCGCTGGCGCCCACCGCCGTCACCCTGGCGACATCAGACAAAACAAAGGGAGAAGCGCTGGCGCTGGCCATCGGCACCCCGCATTTCCGGATTTATTTGTCCGACGACATCATCGGCGCGCAGATTGGCGGCGCCGTCAAGAATGTGTTGGCCATCGCCTGCGGCATCGTCGAAGGACGGGGTCTGGGCGACAATACCCGGGCCGCCCTGATCACCCGGGGTCTCGCCGAAATCGTCCGCCTCGGTCGCGCCAAGGGCGCCAGACCGGAAACCCTGATGGGCCTGTCGGGACTCGGCGATCTGACGCTCACCTGCTCGGCCCGGCAATCGCGCAATTATTCGGTCGGTGTTGCGTTGGGCGAAGGCCGCCCGTTGGCAGAAATCATCGGCGCCAAGAAATCCGTCGCCGAAGGCGTGTTCACCGCCTCCTCGGTGGTTGGCCTCGCCAGCAAACTCGGCGTGGAAACTCCCATTTGCCAAGGTGTCGACAACATTCTCAATCAGGGCGCCGACATCAGCCAGGAAATTGCCAATCTGTTGAACCGGCCGTTCACCGTCGAAGCCCTGTAAGCCACCGAAAGACCGAAAATCATTTATGACTGATATCAAACTTTGCCAACTTGATGACATTGAAGACGGCGGTTCCGCCGGGTTCCAGATCGAAACCCCGGACGGCAAGCGCAGCGTCATCGCCGTTCGTCAGGCAGGCACCGTCTTTACCTACGTCAATTCCTGCCCGCATATCGGCGCGCCGCTGGATTTCATGCCGGGCCAGTTTCTCAACAAAAACAAAACCCACATCATGTGCTCGACCCATGGCGCGCTGTTCCAGATCAACGACGGATTGTGTGTCGCCGGGCCCTGCGTCGACCAAAATCTCGAGCCCCTGACGGCAAAAACCACCGGCAACGACGTGTGGATCGTTTTTTAAACGCCTAACGGCATTCGGGAGACCGGCCCCCACGATGGCATCCACTGAAGCCCATATCTTCCGTCGCATCGTCTGGCCCTTCGGCATCGCCGAGACCCTTGTCTGGGCGTCGTTCTATTATTCCTTCCCGGCCCTGTTGCCAACCTGGGAACAGGATATGGGCTGGTCGAAAACCGAGCTTTCCGGCGCGTTCACATTGGCGCTGGTCCTTTCAGCTCTGCTCGCACCGCTGGCCGGGCGGCTGATTGACCGGGGCCATGCCCGTCAGGTCTTCACCGGCAGCGCCGTTATGGGAGCGGGTTTTTTACTGCTATTGGCGCAGGTGCAATCGCTCTGGCAGTTTTACGCTGTCTGGATGGGGCTTGGCATCGCCATGTCCGGCGCGCTCTACGAGGCCTGTTTTGCCATCCTCACCCGCTCCGTCGGCGATCGCAACAAACAGGCCATCACTCTGGTCACCCTGGTTGCCGGGTTTGCCGGTACCGTATCCTTTCCCTCCGCCCACGCCCTGGTCGAGATCGTCGGCTGGCGCGGCGCGGTGCAGGTTTTTGCCGGGGCCGTTCTGCTGGTTGCTGTGCCTCTAATCTGGAGCGGCTGCCGCGCCGCCGCGCAATACGCGCAGGCGCAAAGCGCCACAGCCCCGTCCGCCGCCACCTCGCCGAAAAGCGTTCTACGGTCTGCCGTGTTCTGGCTGCTGGCTTTGTCGTTCACCACCATCGCCGTCGGCCACGGCGTCGTTTTGACCCACTTGCTGCCCATTCTTGATGATCGTGGCGTCAGCCCCGAAACGGCGGTGTTCGCCGCCGCCATGATCGGCCCCATGCAGGTCGCAGGTCGCCTCGCCATGATGGCAGCGGAAAAGCACGTCTCCATCTACGGCATCGCCATCGGCTGTTTTGTCTCCGTCGGCCTCGCCGCCAGTTGCCTGCTGGGGGCTGGCGGCGTGACCGGGATGGTGGTTGGTTTTGTGATCCTGCACGGCGCCGGATATGGGGTGACCAGCATCACCCGCCCGGTGATCACCGCCGAATTTCTGGGCAAACAGAATTTCGGCGCCATTTCGGGCCTGCTCGCCGCACCCTTCATGTTCGGTTTCGCCCTGTCGCCAACTCTGGCCGCCCTGATCTGGGAGTTCGGTGGTTACGACCGGGTCCTGCAGTTCGCCATTGCAATCCTAGTACTGGGGCTAATGGCACTGCTCTGCGCCGGACGGCTGAGTAAGCCGCCCCAGGCCTCATGACGGCTCGTTAAACCAGCAGGCTTTCCACCGTTTTTGCAACGCGCAGCAGATGGGCGTCGTCCCAGTGGCGGCCGGTCAGCATGAAACCAACGGGAGCATCGCCCGGTTTATGGCAGGGCAGGGAGATCGAGCAGCGATCCAGGAAATTGCCGACGCTGGTATTGCGCAGCGTCATCATGTTGGTCGAAAAATAGGTTTCGTCTTTTTCCAGCGAGGCAATGGTCGGCGGCAGGATGGCGACCGTCGGGCAGATAAAGGCGTCATAGGGGGCTGTTGTTTCATCGGCCAGATCGCAGATGCGCTGGCGCGCCTGACAAAGCTCGATATAGTCCGCCGCCGACTGGTCGGCGCCCTTGAGGATCCGCCCGCCGACACGCGGGTCGTAGTCCGCCAACTGGCTGGCCAGCATGTCCTTGTGCCAGGCGTAGGATTCGGATGCGGCAAAACCGCCCAAGCGGTTGATGTGCGGCAGTTCGGCCAGTTCCGCAAAGGGGATGGTATCGATCAAAACACCCGCATCGCTGAGCGCCGCCACGGCGCGCTCGAACGTTTCGGCGACGACATCATCAAGCCCGTCCATGACCAGCGTTTCCGGCAGGGCGAGGCGAATGCGTTTCGGGTCCATCGGGCGGTTCTCGGCAATATCGTCTCCTGCCATCACCGCATCAAGCACGGCACAGCAATCGACGGTGTTGCTTAAGGGTCCCGCCGAATCGAGGGAAAAGCTCAAAGGCGTGAGGCCATCGAGCGGAACCCGCGCTGCCGTTGGTTTGTAGCCGGTTATGCCACAAAAGGCCGCCGGGATTCGGCACGAGCCACCGGTGTCCGAGCCGAGAGCGGCGGCCGCCATATCGTCAGCGACAGAAACCGCTCCCCCCGATGTGGAACCGCCCGGGATGCGGCCGATGCTGCGCTCCCAGGGGATGCGCGGCGTGCCGTAATGGGGGTTCATGCCGACTCCGGCATAGGCAAACTCGACCATGTTGGTGCGCCCGACAAAAACAAACCCGGCGGCCCTGAGGCGCGCAATGGTTAGCGCGTCCTGCCTGGCTGGCGGGTTGTTTCTGAGGATCGTCGATCCGGCGCCGGTCACTTCGCCTTTCACGTCATAAAGGTCTTTTACGGAAATCGGGATGCCTGCATAGGGCGAGGGTTCCTGACCCTGCTTGCGCAGGCTGTCCATGGCGTCGGCCTGGGCCCGGGCGGTCTCGGTATTTACGGACAAAAACGCCCGTTCACCCTCACCTGACGGCTCGGCAATCTTTTCAAAGCATTGTTCCAGCAAGGCGCGGGCGGTTGTCCGGCCCGACTGCATATTGTCGGCAAGCTTATCTAGTGACTCCATTGTGAACTCCCTCGTTTTGTCCGTACGCGCACGGTATCTACGCCTTAACCTTCGCTCAAACAGGCACCGAAGGCCAGTCCGCGTTTGCACAAATTCAGCGAAGGTTCAGACGGGTTTCGCCAACAACTCAAAGAACGCATTGAAGGCCTGCTGGTCACGCCGAAAATCGGCAAAGGCCAGAATTTTCCCGACCGCATCCGTTCCGTCCGTAAACGGCAGACGCAGCGACGCCTCGTTCATATCCGGTCCAAGTTCACTGCCTCGAGCAAACCCGTAAACGAACAAGAGCGGACGCCGCGCTTCGTAAACGGCCCGAAACTGCTCTTGCATGGTCTGCCCAACTTCGGACGGCTTGATCTCCAGAGGTGAACGACCGGTATAATCGCAGCCATGCGCCGTCTGATGGGCGGTTCCCCAGAAGCGATAGCGGAACAACGGCTCAGACTGCGGGGTAGCGTCAACCATAGTGATGTAGGGGATGAGCGCCGTGGGAAACAAAAACCAGTCGAAATCCGCCCAGTCCGGCATCTCCTTTTCGCCCCGCAGACTTTCCCAGACACCGAGAAAAGTGGCGATATCGGCATCTTCCGTCTGAAAGGGATCAATCTGGTTATAGGCAACCATTGCCATATACGCCATCTGTCCATCTGTTTTGATTTTTGGAAAACAAAGATGCCCCCCTTTGTTTATAATATCATACGATATTATTATTGTTATTATGCATACAAGACTATTTATCTTCCGGAGTGTTGCTTTTGGAAACTTTGCCGCTCGCGGATTGCCGCCAAGGACGGTTCAAGAAATATCCATCCCCCTGACTTGTTAAAGCTAAAAATTTTGCGATAATTTGCGCAATGCTGGAATAACAGCTGGTGGCGAGCGGGTTGGACTCAGTCACGTCACAGGCAAACAGGGTAATTCAAAAGGGAGCGCATTTCTTATGACTGAACACCATCTTTTCCCCGTACCACCGGAAACCGCAGCAGCGTCTCTGTGTGACAACGATAAGTATCTTGAAATGTACAAGGCTTCCGTCGATGACCCGGCTGGCTTTTGGGGCGAACAGGGAAAGCGCCTTGACTGGATCAAACCCTATAGCCAGGTCATGGATGTCAATTACAACATCCCCGATGTCTCCATCAAATGGTTCCATGACGGCACCCTGAATGCCTCGGTCAACTGTATTGACCGCCATCTGGCCAAACGTGGCGATCAGGTCGCCATCATCTGGGAAGGTGACGAACCGACCGACGATAAAAAAGTCACCTACAAGGAACTACACGAAGAAGTCTGCCGGCTTGCCAACGCCATGAAGGCGCGCGGCATCAAAAAGGGCGACGTGGTAACTATTTACATGCCGATGGTTCTGGAAGCCGCCTACGCCATGCTCGCCTGTACGCGCATCGGCGCCATTCATTCCATCGTTTTCGGCGGCTTTTCGCCAGACGCCCTGGCGGCGCGGATTTCCGGTTGCCATTCGAACTGCGTGATCACGGCGGATGAAGGCGTGCGCGGCGGAAAGAAAATCCCGCTCAAGGTCAATGCCGACAAGGCCATTGAAAGCTGCAGCAAGGTCGAGACGGTTTTTGTCGTCAAACGCACCGGCGCCAACGTCAACTGGGTTGAGGGCCGCGATGTCTGGTACGACGAGGCCACCGCCGCCGCCGCTCCAACCTGCGAGCCGGAAGAAATGAACGCCGAAGACCCCATGTTCATTCTCTATACCTCCGGCTCGACCGGCCAGCCGAAGGGCGTCTTGCACACCACCGGCGGCTATATGGTCTATGCCTCCATGACCCACGAATATGTTTTTGACTATCATGAGGGTGAAAACTACTGGTGTACGGCGGATGTCGGCTGGGTCACCGGCCACAGCTATATTGTCTACGGCCCGCTGGCCAATGGTGCGACAACGCTGATGTTCGAAGGCGTGCCCAATTACCCCAGCTTCTCACGGTTCTGGCAAGTCTGCGACAAGCACGACATTTCGATTTTTTACACCGCCCCCACGGCCTTGCGCGCCCTCATGCGCGAAGGCGACGGTCCGGTCAAATCGACCAGCCGTAAGTCCCTGCGTATTTTGGGCTCCGTCGGCGAGCCGATCAATCCGGAAGCCTGGATGTGGTATTACAATGTGGTCGGTGACGGTCGCTGCCCAATTGTCGATACCTGGTGGCAGACGGAAACCGGCGGTATTCTGATCACGCCGCTGCCCGGCGCAACCGACCTCAAGCCCGGCTCTGCGACCCGCCCGTTCTTTGGCATCCAGCCGGAAATCGTTGATGCCGATGGCAAGCCGCTGGACGGCGCTTGTGAAGGAAACCTGTGCATTGCCCAGTCCTGGCCCGGCCAGATGCGCACCGTGTTCGGCGACCACGAGCGCTTCATGCAGACCTACTTTTCCACCTACAAAGGCAAATACTTCACCGGTGACGGCTGCCGCCGCGATGAGGACGGTTACTATTGGATCACCGGCCGGGTCGATGATGTGATCAACGTCTCCGGCCACCGCATGGGAACGGCTGAAGTGGAAAGCGCGCTGGTCGCCCATCATGATGTGGCGGAAGCCGCAGTCATCGGCGCCCCGCACGACATCAAGGGACAAGGCATTTACGCCTACGTCACCCTGAACGTCGGCGTCGAGCCGACCGAGGAGCTGCGCAAGGAACTGGTGCAATGGGTGCGTAAGGAAATTGGCCCCATCGCCTCGCCGGACTGGCTGCAATGGGCGCCGGGCCTGCCGAAAACCCGTTCCGGCAAGATCATGCGCCGGATTTTGCGCAAGATCGGCGAGAACGACTATTCCAATCTGGGCGACACCTCGACCCTGGCCGACCCGGCCGTGGTCGACGATCTGATCGAGAACCGTCAGAACCGGTAACGCAAGGTCAGCGACAACAAAAAGCCCCGCTCCGTAATTTGAGTGGGGCTTTTTTTATGACCCGTCGCACTTAAACGGAAAAATTACGCCCCTTCGCGGGTCGATAGCAGGCGCTGGACGCGCGACAGGTTGTTGGTGATCACCTCGGCTTTTCTGGCCGCGCCTGAGCGGGCGTAAATCTCAACCGCCCCTTCGAAACACGACGACGCTTCACGCAACAGCGCCACTTCGGAATTGCGCTTGGCCAGGGAAAAACAGGCCGCCCCCAGATTGTTGGCGGTTTGCGCCCAGAGACCGGGCACAATTTCCTTTTTACGGATGTTCAGCGCCGCCCTGAATTTCTTGATGGAAATTTCCAGGGTGGTATTACCATTCACCTGTTCGCCCAGAGCCAGCAACACAACACCGTATTGATTGCAGACCTCGGCCCATTTGCCTGGCGTTGTCTCCTTACTGTAAACGGTGAGCGCTTCATCAAAGGATTTGGTCGCTTCCTGATAGTAGGCACTTTTGCCCGAAATCGTTCCCAGCCGGTATAAAACGAGGCCCAGATTGATATTGGCCAGGGCCCAGTCAAAAGGAAACTCGATCCGGCTCAGTTCATTGGCGATCGCTTTATAGGCCAACGAAGCCTGTTTCAGAATATCTTCATCTTTCGCCCGCTCGCCCTTCACCTTGAGCACAGCGCCTAAGTGGTTCTGGGTCAGCGACCAGTTGATGGGATCACTTTCCGCCGTCGTATGGTTGAGGGCAATTTTATAGGCCGCAATCGCCTGATCGAGACGTTTTTCCACCCCGCCCAGCACAGTGTGCGCGGCAAAGGCATTGCCGATGCAGGCGACCATTGTCGCATAATCCGTCGCATTAATCTCCGCAGGCTTTTGCTGAACCACCGGCTTGGTCAATGGCAGGGCCGCATCCAGTTGCCCGGCAACCCGGCTGCGCATTCCCTTGAACGTCGGCCCGACTGCCGCCAGTACCGCCACATGCAAAACACTGTTCAAATCGCCGGAGAAGGTTTTTGGCAGTATCAGAACGTCACCCAGCCCAAAAGCTCCCGGCTGGCTTTCCGGCGCCGATGTCATTGGCAAAAACCGCAGTTCAACCGCGCCGCGTTTAATCTGGCCCCAGATCAACAGATCCGCTTCATCACTTGCCAGCCAACTGCGGCCCTCCTCGGCTGCAGCGACCAGTTTATCGACCAGCGCTCCTTTGTCTCCAAGCTTAAGCGGTTTTTTTGTGCGAAAAATTTCATACACCTGAAATCCGTCCAGGCAGGTCGCAATACGCGCCGCAACTTCACCGCTGGCATCGCCGGCAATATCGGCGACCAGAATCTTTGGCTGCCCGGTTCCACCGCCATCGACAGGAGCGAACGATGCACCGGATATGCGCTCCGGGCCCTCCTTTTTGTTGCGACTGCGTTTGCGGTTGCGGCTGGAGGACTTGGGCGTTGTCGATGCAAATATAAAGTTGAAAAGGCCTTTGATCATTGCTTTATCATTGATTATTTGCAGTTGAGCTTAGCCGATGATGTTTACAAAAGCCTGACAGGTTGCTCAAAAATCAATACATCGCCCATTGCGTTCCCAATCTCCATAACGGGTTGGGTCAAGCCGTTCAGCGCTATCATCATCAATGGAGTCGTTTTTATCATCAGTCTGGACCGGGCTTTTGGTTGCTGACGCGCTCGCCTGCACCTCAACTTTTTCCGGTGGTCTGGCCTGTCCATCCAAAAGCCGTTGACTGCGGCGCAACCGGGTCTCGGACCCGTCTTTTTTATGTGTCGTTTGCTCCGCCATATCATCTTTCCAAAAAAATCGTTTATCAGGTCTATAGATTAGTCTCTTTCCCTCCCATATCAATGACAACAAGCAAATGTGACTGGATAAAATGAAGACCTAAATAAGCGCCTTGCGCTTGCCGTATTGCTGAGGCATGTAAGGGTTATGAGCCCTCCCGGAATGGATGCCCGCTTCGGCGCGTTGGAACTGCTGGAATCCGTTATCAGACGGAACCACCCGCTTGAGGATATGCTCGATTCGGTTTCCTCCTTCGCCAGCTTGCCACCGCGCGACCGGGCCTTCGCCCGCAATCTGGTTTCGACCACATTGCGCCGCCTGGGACAGATCGATGCGCTGATTGGCCTGTGCCTGGAAAAACCCCTCGCCAAAAAGTCACGGCGCAGCCATGACATCCTGCGCCTGGGTCTGTGCCAGTTGCTGTTTCTCGATACGGCCGATCATGCGGCGGTCTCGTCGAGCGTTGAACTGGCGGGTGAAAGTGGTCAGGGCCATACCAAAAAACTGATCAACGCGATCCTGCGGCGCATGGGCCGTGAAGGGTCGGAAATGCTCGAAAATCTTGACGAGGAGCGCGCAAACGTCCCCGACTGGTTGTGGAAAAGCTGGTCGTCGGCCTATGGTGAAGTAGCCTGCCGCGCGATCGCACAGGCTCATCTGACGGAAGCACCGCTCGATTTATCTGTTAAAACCGACCCCGAGTTCTGGGCTGAAAAACTGGGTGGCCAGACCATGCCCAACGGCACCGTACGCCTGCAAAAAGGGCGTCAGGTGCCTGATCTCGAAGGCTTTGATGACGGTGCTTGGTGGGTTCAGGATACAGCCGCCCGCGCCGCCGTCCAGTTGCTGGGCGATGTCCGAGGCAAAAGGGTCATAGACCTGTGCGCAGCGCCCGGCGGCAAAACCGCCTATTTGCTGAATGCCGGCGCCCATGTCACGGCGGTTGACCGTTCGGCGCCACGTTTGCAACGACTGTCCGAAAATTTGCAACGCCTGCAGCTTGAAGCGGAAGTGATCACCGCCGATGCGGTGCAATGGCGTCCCGGACAGAAAGCCGATGCGGTTTTGCTGGATGCGCCGTGCTCGGCAACCGGCACCATCCGTAAACACCCCGAGGTCGCCTGGCTGAAATCTCCAGAGGATGTCCAGAAGCTGGCGCATTTGCAGCGCCAGTTGCTGGATACGGCGCTCGACATGGTGGTTCCCGGCGGCCTTGTTTTATATGCGACCTGTTCGTTGCAGGCGGAAGAGGGCGAGGACCAAATTTCCGGAATCCGCCAAATCCACCCGTCGGTCAGCGTTCGCGAAACGCTCCGCTGCCTGCCTTCCGAGTACTCTGAAACGGGTGGGCAGGACGGTTTTTTTGCGGCTCTTTTGCAATGGGGTTAACTTGGTTTTTACAGCCTTTGTGATCTGATGCACCCCATGCCCGACTTAACTTTGCAGCATTTTCAGTCAAAGTACCGAAACATGGTTTTCGGCTCGGGCCTCTATGCCTGGGCTTTGCAGCGCTTAAAACCAGGCCCGATCACCGCCATCCCCGAGGTTTTTCATGGCGACACGAAACGCGGCCAGTCGATCCGCCTTGGCGATCTCATTGCGACCATCCAGTCGGCGCAAAGCCATCCTTCCGCGCGCCTCAACTCCGTGGACCGGTTCCAGTGGCTGGCCGATCTACAGGCCAGCGGGCTTGCAACTTCGGCGCAAGTCGCCCGCGACACCACAGCGGAATGGATTGCCTATCAGGGCCAATGGGACCCGGATTCCTGGCGACTTGATATCGCCGCCGAACGCCTGTGTGCCTGGCTGACGGCGACAGATTTTTTGCAAACCGGTGCGCGGTCCGATTTTTCTGAGACCTTTTCCGCCGCCGTCAGACAACACGCCTGGCATCTGAAATTCGCCGTCCACATGGGCAGCCCTGTCCCCCAAGGGTTTGGGGTGCCGAAGGCTCTGGTTTATAGCGCGCTTGCCCTGCCGCGTGGTGCATCCGGACTGAGGCCGGCACTTGATCGCCTGCAGGCCGCCATAAATCATGAGGTGCTGGCCGATGGTGGACATGTGTCGCGCAACCCCCTGCTGCAGCTGAATGCCCTGATAAATCTGATCGGCGTCCGCACCGCCCTTTCCGCAAATGCCCACCAGCCGCCGACATGGGTGCAGTCCGCCATCGACAAGATGGCGCCAATGCTACGTGGCTTCCTGCTCGGGGACGGGCGGCTGTCCGTGTTTAACGGCGGGCATCCGGCGGATATGGCGGTTATTGATGCGGCCCTGAAAGCCTCCGACGCCAGCGGTCGGGCGGTTACCAATTCTCCTCATTCTGGTTTCCAGAGGCTGGCAGCACGCCGAACCATCGTCGTTATGGATGCTGGCGTTCCGGCCAACGCCGAGACCAATGCCCAAGAAAATGCGGGCACCTTGTCCTTTGAGATGAGCGTCGCCAAACAGCGGCTTGTCGTCAATTGCGGTTTGCCCGCAGAAGGAAATGCCGCCCTTCGGGCCGCCTTTCGCTCAACAGCCGCCCACTCGACCGTAAGCGTCGCCGACATGAATTCCAGCGAAATCAATGCACAAGACATGCTTGGTCCGCGCCGCGCCTGGCGGGAACAGGCGATGCGTCGTGAAATCGAGAAAAACACCCTCGTTGAAGCCACCCACACCGGTTATCTGGTGCCGTTCGGACTGACCCACAAACGTGCACTTTTTTTATCCGCCGACGGTCATGAACTCCGTGGCGAAGACACCCTGATGGGACCCGGTGACCATGATGCAATTTTGCGCTTCCATCTGCACCCGTCTGTGCAGGCCTCTCTGGTTGAGTCGGGGAAATCGATTTTGCTAAAGTTCGGCAAAGCCGCTGGCTGGCGTTTTCGCACCTCAGCGGCCCAGATCAAACTGGAGCCGAGCCTTTATTACGACCAGCAAGCACGCCGCCAGACCCAGCAGATAGTTGTCACCTTTAAACACACGGCGCCGGAAAGCGTTATCAAATGGCGATTTGCCATGGAAGGCTGAGCCCGGCCTCAGAGTTCCCAGTGGGAATAGGTGTCAGGCAACTCAACTGATCGCCATATCCCCTTTAAATCTGCCACCAGCCCCCCCGGCTTCAACATCCGAACCATCTCCGTCATACCAATCTCGAGATAAGGCGCATGCGGCACGACCGCCAACAAACAATCATAACCGCTCGCCTGATCGAGATCTTTTAGCAAATCCAGCCCATACAGGGCTTTGGCTTCCGTCGCATCGGCCAGCGGATCATGAATATCAACCTCATGGCCCAATCCGCGCAGGGCGCAGATCAAATCAGCCGCCTTGGAGTTTCGCAAATCCGGAACGTTTTCCTTGAAGGTCAGGCCCAGGGCCAGGATGCGCGATGGTGGTGAATCGGTTTGCAGTTGCGCATGGATCTGTCGGGCGAGGAACGCCGCCATGTCATCGTTAATTTTCCGGCCAGCTAGAATGACTTCCGGATGATGACCCACATTTCGCGCCGCATGGGCCAGATAATAAGGATCAACCCCGATGCAATGACCGCCCACCAGCCCCGGTGTGAAGTTCAGAAAATTCCATTTGGTTCCGGCAGCTGCCAGCACGTCCTGGGTCTGGATGCCCATCTGGTTGAAAATCATTGCCACTTCATTGATGAAGGCGATGTTGATGTCGCGCTGCGCATTCTCGATCACTTTCGCCGCCTCGGCGGTTTTAATATCCCTGGCGAGAAAAACATTTCCGTTTGTGATTTTGCCATAAAGTGCCATCAAAAACGCCGCCACTTCCGGCGTTTGCCCGGCGACAACCTTGGTAATTTTATCGATGGAATGAACCTTGTCACCAGGATTGATCCGTTCCGGAGAATACCCCAGGAAAAAATCGCACCCGCACACCAGGCCTGACGCCTTCTCAAGAGCCGGTGCGCAGATGGTTTCCGTCACCCCTGGATAGACGGTACTTTCAAAAACGATAATGGCGTTTTTTTTGAGGGCGGCGCCCACCACCTCACAGGCGGATAAAACCATACTCAAATCCGGCTCCTTGGTTTCGGAAACCGGGGTTGGAACGGTTACGATGTAAACATCGGCATTTTTAATGTCTGCGCTGTCCGTGGCAAGCGACAAGCCGACAGCCGACAGTTCCGCCGGGGTGCATTCGCCGGTCCGGTCATGATTTTCGCGCAATTCGTCAATTCGCTGCTGATCAACATCGAAGCCCGTGACATGGCAGTGGGCCGCCAGTCGCAAAGCCAGCGGCAAGCCGACGTAACCCAATCCGATCACTACAAGTTTCGTATCTTCGCTCAGAGACAATGCCATAAAGTTCAATCCAGATTTTCAAAGGGCGTCACTTTCCTTTTCATGTCTGGAAATGTCAATTCCCTTTACCCGTCAGGCAGCACGACAGGAGGACTCGGTGCTTGACCGGAATGAATGAATATGGGAAGCCTGTCGCGCAATAGACACACGGGTCCAATGAACCGCATTTCTCCATATCTTCCCAATTCCATAGCTGTTTTGTTGGGTATTGCCATGCCCGCCCTGATCCTGGGGCGCGCTGTCTTTGCGGTAATTCTCGGCCTAAGCCTTATCCTCATCCTCATCGATATGCCTTGCCGCCTGATCTGGCAGAAGATATGCCTTCAGGCCCGCCGTCCTATCGGCCTTTTGCTGCTGTTCATTTTTATTTTGAGTATCCCAAGCCTGTTTGCATCCGATTTTCCCTTGCGCTCCTTTCAGGCCATTGCCCGCACTCTGGCTTTTTGCGGATTTGGCGTGATCATTTGGGCCTATTTAAAGGCCCGCCCGGCCCTGGCTTCGCTCTGGATTCATAGCCTTGTTGTTTCCGCAGCCATTGCGCTTTGTTTTGCGTTGTACTCTCAGTATGTGTCCCCGTCTGCTTACTGGTTTTTGCATTTGAAAGGTTGGCGAACCGACCCTCTCTATTCGACCCTCAAGGGCTATTCGGCCATAACCGTTTTCCTAATTCCCTTATTAATCTACGCGGCCATTAATAAACGAGGCCATCTGGCCATTATTGCCCTTCCCGTCGCCCTGGGCTTCCTGTTTTTGGATTGGCAGCTTTCCAGCCGCGCCGCAATTGCCGGTTTGCTTGGCGCAATTATATGCGTGGCGATTGCCATTGGTGCGCGTGTTGGCAGTAAAATTCAGGTCTTGCTTACGGTTAGCATTTCTGTGGCCTCCTTTGGTGTTATCCTGTGGTGGCTCCGTATGACACGCGGTGTTTTTTTAAGCGCTGCGCCAAAAGGTGATTATTTTCTTCCTGTCTGGCTTATTGATTTCGAACGCCAAACCATTTGGTCCCATGCACTCGATATTGCCCTGCGGGCCCCCTGGTTCGGGCGAGGAGCCAACACCATCAATTTTGCGCCGGGGGCAGACAAGCTGCTTAAAGGAACTCACGGTCTGCATGTCATCCCCGCGCATCCGCACAACTGGCCTCTTGAGTTGTTTGCCGAAACGGGCGCAATCTGCCTTTCTGTACTTGTTGTTTTTCTGATGGCTTGGGCGTTTCAGCTCTTCCTGGCATACAGAAGGCAAGGCGAAGCGTTTATGCTTTGCGCGATTGCCATCTTTGCCGGTTACTGGTCTTCCGGATTGTTTAATTTTTCATTTTGGTCGTCCTGGTGGCAGTTGGCCTTTATCTTGTCCATGGCGCTATCGCTATCCATGGTCGGAGAGAGCAAAATAAAAGACCCGCAGGCCTAGTTGCATTGGTGCCGGTTTTCACCAAAAATGCAGAGAGTAAAATCATTGGCTGTGGTGCTGTTAAGTAATTGCAATATCCTGCGCCATGAAAACCAAGACCCCGCGCACAAACGGGACGATACACAGGCCTTTGATCTCGATTAAGGGTATCAAACAGGGCAAAAGACCAATGGCATTCACAGGGCTTCGGCGGGTTGTCGGCGTATTCCGGCATCGGGATTATGCGACATATACGGCAGGTAACAGCCTGTCGCTCATCGGTTTATGGATGCAGCGCATCGGCGTCGGTTGGCTGGCCTGGGAACTGACCCATTCACCGACATGGCTCGGTGTGATCGCCATGACGGAATTTTTCCCGGTTGTTTTTCTTGGGCCTTTGGGCGGCGTTCTCGCCGACCGCTTCGACCGTGCCACCAATATGATCCTGTTCCAGTCCATCGCCATGACCGCCAGTGCCCTGCTCTTTGTTCTGGCTTTCGGCGGCTGGATCAACATCTGGCTCGTGGCGCTGCTGACCCTGATTGTCGGCATCGCCTCGGGTCTGAATTCCGCATCGCGGCTGGCGCTGGCGCCCAGTCTTGTTCCGAAAGACGACCTGACGACGGCCATCGCCATGAATGCCATGGTTTTCAATACGGCCCGCTTTATCGGCCCGGCCATCGCCGGCGTTGTTATCAATATCTGGGGCGTCGAATACACTTTTGCCGGAAACGCCTTCAGCTATCTCACTCTGATCGCCGCCCTGTGGACGATCCGTGCGAAACTGGCCGGACCCGCCCGGGCAAAGAGCCCCGGCACCACAGTCCTGTCGGAGATGAAGGACGGCGTGCAGATTGTCCTGACCAATCCGGGCACCCGCACAATCATGCTGGTCATGATCAGTACGGCCGTATTGCTGCGCCCAATTCTGCAATTGCTACCCGGCATTTCCGACGAGTTGTACCAGGCCGGTGTCGACGGCTTTACCCATCTGATGGTGACCATCGGATTGGGGGCGATTGTCGGCGGATACTGGATGGCGCAGCGGGGCAATCAGGACAATTACCATCTGGGACTTATTGGCGTGCTGGTTTCTCTGATTGGAAATATGGGACTTGTCCTCGTCAATCACATTGAGATCGCCCTGCCTTTTGCCTTTTTGATGGGCGGCGGCGTGGTAATGACAGGAATCGGCGTTCAGTCAACCATCCAGATGGCCGTACCCGAAAACTTCCGGGGCCGGGTGCTTGGCCTGTTTGGCATCTGTTTTATGGGCGGGCCGGCGCTTGGGGCCTTGGGTATGGGGGCGCTGGCCGAGATTTTCGGCCTGACCTCCCCGATCCTGGTCGGAGCCACTGGTATTTTTATATTGTGGCTGTATATCTGGCCAAAACGCCATGAAACCATTGGGTTTTTAAAGCAGCTTTAGATGCAATGAAAAAAAACAGCTTAAGGAACGGCACAACCGTATTTTATCGGGAGCTGTGAACGGAAAGCCAAAAGATCCGAAGCGATCAAATCGCCCAGTTCCCGACTGAAATGCTGGGCATCGGAAAAAGCCATTGGCCATTCAGTCAGGTCCGCAGAACATGTAAAATCCACAACACGCCCCAAAGAGGACAGCGCCTGTCGCCAGGCTTCAAAATCTTTTTGCTTTCCCGCATCCCGGATTGCCTCACGCATTGATACCGAGAGAGGGTGAGAAAAGAAAATCGTATCCGGTGCAATGTTTCGGATGTCCTTTAGAATATCCAGACAAGAGGGCTTAAACGATGAAGCCATAAAGCTTTGTTTGTAAATGGCTTTATCAATTGCCGCCCGCTCCTTGATTCTTGTTTGGTCTGAATAGTCAAATGCGCTGATCACCTGGCCACGTTGGCTGATCGTCATCGGATATTCACCGCTCTTAAGCAGATCCTGGAAAACAGCATCCAATGAAAAAAGCCGGTAAAGTGCATCCCATCGGGACTCTGAATTCAGAGCCTCATCAAGATACAATTGCGTTTTTCCACCGCGCGCAAACATACAGTGGTCAAAATCAATCGCGACGAATGGCAATGCCTTTGGATGGCGGTTTTTAAGCCGTTTGATCATGAACCGGATACCCTCAAGGGTCGCCGCTGAATATCCGAGATTGTAGCCGTTTTTTGTAAATGACAGGAACAACTCCGTGGTCGGGTCAATGATGACCGAACGGGAGTTGCCAATGATGGCAACATCAATGTCGCCCGATGGTGTATCTTCGATCAAGCGCACCTTGATTTTACGCTCCGATAACTGATCCACCGTATGGACCTCTGGGAAACTCAAACCCGTTAAAAAGTAAAAGTCCGCAAAAGGATCAAAAACAACGGCCACGGCCCCCCGGACGATAAACACCAGAAGGAAAACACAGAAGAAAGTTTTGAGATATTTACGATGTCGCATGATCAAAAATTAAAATAAATAAATTCACTGGGAGAGGCCAATTGCAAAACCGCGACAGCGGCAATCACCGCAGCCGCAATGCTCCATGCCCGTCGCGAATTCCAACGTAGTCTCTGAGCTTTTATCAACGCGAAATAAGCGGCCGGTTTCGGGAACTGCCGGAAATGGAAAATCTCATTTGTATTGGGCAAGGCAAGTGAAATGGCAAAAGCCGCCCCGACCAGAAGAAAGTTCATGGCCCAGCGGTAGGTATTGATCCCCTCAAACTGAATGCCCAGGGCGGACAGGTTTTCGGCAAAAGCACCCATGCGCCATTCCAGGCCACTCGGCATGACGAACCCGCCAGACCCGACGAGACCCTGAAGAATATTTTGGACCGCTTCCATATTTTCAGCTCGAAAGGGAATCCACGACAGCGTCACTGCAAGAAAAGTCAGGGCCCAGAAAGCACCTTTTACCAGCCCATTCGGCTCCCCCCATGTTGCCGGGCGGGCCCGTCTCCATGCGTGATTAATCACCAGATAGCCGCCATGCAATGCACCCCACAGGACAAACGTCCAGGCCGCGCCATGCCACAACCCCCCCAAGACCATTGTCAGTAACAAATTTACATATCGTCGCGCTTTTCCTTTCCGGTTACCGCCAAGGGGAATGTATAGATAATCCCTTAGAAAACGCGACAACGTCATATGCCACCGCTGCCAGAAGGCAATAATGCTGAAAGCCTTATAGGGTGAATCAAAATTGACCGGCAACCGAATGCCAAACATTCTGGCCAATCCGATGGCCATATCCGAATAGCCTGAAAAATCAAAATATATCTGGAAGGTATAAGCCAGAAGTGCGCCCCAGGCGCGGAAAAAATCAGGCATCACCCCAACCGCCGCCTGATCAAAAACCGGCCCCACATGTGTGGCCAGACTATCTGCAATCACCACTTTCTTGAATAAACCAATAAAGAAAATCGTCAGGCCGAGCCCCAGGTTTCGCGAAGAAAACTGAAACAAGGACTTGCGGCGAAACTGCGGGATCATCTCGCCGTGATGAACAATAGGACCGGCAATCAGCTGTGGGAAAAAACTGACAAAAAGGGCATAGCGCAAAAGATTTCTTTCCGCCGGATGGCCTCCGTAAACATCCATCAGATAAGCGATTTGCTGAAAAGTGAAAAAGGAAATCCCTAGCGGCAACAGCACTTCATCGACACCCCAATCAACGCCCAGCATTGCATTGACATTGGCGCTCAGAAATCCTGCATATTTGAAATAGCCGATCAGGCCCAAGTTGCCGGCAACACCACAAAGCATAACAGCCCGGGGACTTTGCCGCCCTGTCTGGCGGACGTTTTCAATAGCAATCCCCAAACCATAATTGAAGGTGATCGAGAACAGTAACAAAACCAGATAGGGCGGATACCACCAGCCATAGAACAACAAACTTGCGGCCACCAGCCAGACCAGATGAGCCTGTCGGCCAAACGGTTTTGCCAACAGAAAAAATCCGGCAACGGTTATCGGCACAAACAGGAAAACAAAAACATAGGAATTAAACAGCATCAGGCTTGCCCGCCAGTTGCGCCAGTCGGGCACGGGCGCCTGTATAGCGGCGGTCCAATCCACCTTCTGCGGCGAGCATTTGATAGGCCAGCGATGCCGTCAAATCGATATGTTCTGCGTGCAGTCCGTAAGGACTGGTCTGCGGCGTATTCAGGCCACGCACACCTGACCGACAGAAGCGATACCGCGACCGGATCACAGCCATGCTTTGCTGGTCAATATTTCCGATTTCGCCAAACGGGTAGGCAAACCAGTCAACCGGGACATCAAGGCGTTCCGAAATGGCATCACCGGAAGCCAGAATTTCCTGATTGAGCTGTTTCGGGTCCAGCGTTGTCAGATCACGGTGGGTCAGGGTATGTGCGCCAATCGTATGTCCAGCCGCATGAAGCTCTTTGATCTGATCCCAATTCATAAGTGGCTCCGGCGCAACCGAGCGCCCTCGCATAATATTTTCGGAGACGGACTCAAGCTGATCTTCTCCCGAAAGGGCCAACAACCCGGGACAGATAAAAAACAGCGCCTTTATGTTCCGTCGTGCAAGGATTTCCATTGCGATCTTGTGGTTAGAAATGAAGCCGTCATCAAAACTCAAGGACACCCCGCTCGGCTGGCCCGGCGGAACAACCGTCAGTTTGTCCAGCAACCGGTCAAACGCTGCTTCCTGCGGCTCCGGAATATCGTGAAACAACAGAATGCGGCCAGCCCCTTCTGGCACCGGGTTGAGCAGGCTGTTGGCGGACCGCAGGATCGGTGCGGCAAGGGTGCGCAGAAGGCTCATGGGATTATCCGTCCGCCGCCGTTAAGGCTTTTTCGACCCGCCAGCGAATCAGCCGGGACAAAGGCCCAGCCAGGGCTTCAACCTCATTGCACAGGCGGTACGACTTTGCATTCAGGCCTTCCTTGAACGTCCGGATTCCCTGTGGTGTCCGCTCCGGGTCCAGCCCGGACAGGTCAAAGGTTTTATACCCCTGGGCTTTCATCATCTCAATCGCACGCCAGACCAGAAGTTGGCCGCAATTTTTCTTGCGCCCCACAGGCGAAAGATTGGCGGCCAGATATTCCGCCGTTTCGCCATAGCGCGCAATCAGGATGGAGCCCGCCACCTCGCCGTCTTGCCGGGCCAGAAAAATGACAAACTTGCGCTTTTCCGGCAGTTCCGCCTGCATGGTCTGCAGGATTTCCGGCGTCAGGGTCGTTGCAAACCCGCGCGCCGTCAAAAATGCACGATGGGCCTTCAAAAAGGCATTAAAAAGTTCTGGACCGGACCCGGTTTCCACATCCAGTTCCTGACGTTCCGCCTTGCTCAGATGACCGCGCCATTTGCCATTAAGCCCGGCCCTCAATTCATCCAGGCCCTGTGTCAGATCAAGAACTCCCGAAGCCCATCCCAGCCGGGCTGTCGTTTGGTAGCCTGCCGGCAGGATCGGGTCCGCATCGGTTCTCACAGGCGCAACACGCAGATAAAGGCCCTGTTTTTGAGTCCAGTGCGCGCGCATCAAGCCCAGCATCGAAGCCATGATCTCAGGATCATCCGGTCCACCGGGCAATCTCCATAAAGGCCCCCGATTGATCCAGACAACACCGCTCACCGGCGCCTGACGCACCATTGCCTGAACCGCGCCCATTATGTCCGGGCCTTTGCGAAAAACCCCGCGCTCAACACGCCATCCGTCGCCTTTTGCCTTCGCTTCCCCATATTCCCAGGTTTGCAACAGGCTGAGATCCTGAAAGCGCTCGATAAGACCCGTCCATTCCATCTGCGGGAATGCATGTACGTCAAATGTGAGGGCCGGTTCCGTCATGATCCAAGGGCTACAACATACCGTTCGATTTGCCCAGAATTTTTCGGAACATCGTTGCCGTCTTCTCAGGCGTCAGACCCGCATCGATTGGAAAAAGCAACAACGTTTTGCGTAACGCCAGCGCTGCTTCATTGCCGGCAGGTGCCGCCGTCACCTCCGGCGGTAGATCGGGCCAGCTTTCTACAAGCCCCCCGTTTCGGGTGATGGCATTAAAATAGCGGGCGGCAACATCATGTGATGAACATCGCATTACCGTCCGATACGGCACCCCTTCGCCCCATTCGGTCACAAAGGGTTGCCATTCCGAAAGGTTCAGCAGTATGTCCTGAAGCCTCTTATTCGCTTCGCGTCGTCGCTCGGCCACTGCTTGCAATCGCGGCAGGTTGCGTACCAGTAACCGCCGGGCCGTCGCGCTCATGACGGGCGTGTCGGATGGCGCTGTCAAAGGAGGATCCCAATCAAAGGATGTCGTCTTTTCAGATTTTAATACCTTGAGCACCGGCTCGGGAATGCACGCCTGTGCCAGACGCTTCAGAAGCCAGGTCTGCGATGAAGGCATTTTGTCCGATGCAATCGCTTCAGCGCGGTGCATCATTTCTGCCAGTTCATGATCACGGGCCACCAGGACCCCTCCATCAGGAATCCCGATCAACTTATAGGGGCTGTAGAAGATACAGGCGCTTTGTTTCCCCATATCGTCATATGGAACAAGCACATGGGCCGCATCTTCAACCAATGCCGCCCCGTAACGCGCACAAAAATCCCGGGCCCCGGGCAGGTCATTGATTTTGCCAAACGTATGTACAATCAGGAAAAAGTCGGGCGCTGCCTGTTCCGCCATCGCCTTGCATGCCGGCCAGTCCGGTTCCGCATCGGCAGTTACCGGATAAAAAGACAACTGAGGCTCTGTCAAGCGGAGCGGCGCCAGGGACTGGTTGCAGAAATAGGCAGGCACCCAGATGCGGGGCGGCCGCTTCCTGATCAATGAGAAACCCTGCGCCAGGGCCCATAGTGCCCAGGCTGAACGGGAAAACCAGAACGTCGGCAGATCCTCCTCGCCCGTCCAGGAGTTGGCCAACGTCGCCGGGTCTGCTTGCACAGAGAGCAGACCAAAGACGTCGGTCAGATGCGGTTGCGGTGCTGTACTGAGCACTGAATATCAACTCCTGTTATTCGGCATTTCGGCCACAATAAGGTTGATTTCAGGCACAAACCATAGTCGATTTTTATCCCCTAAGATTTCCCCGCCGCGCCACTATTTCTAATCACCAAGCCACACAGTTGCGCGGTAGCCCCAACTGATTTGAAGCTGTCGCATTTCTGCTCCATTTATCTTGGCCCCGATTTTTACTACACCGGTTTTTTTATTTGGCCTCAAAAACAACGTTTTACAGACTTGGCCATTTACTGTTCATTTCGTGAACTCCAAGCTTGACGTTCACCGATTGAACAGGGTAAGGTCTGTGCGATTCCATGGACTTACAGGAAAGATCCTGGTGACTATGCCGCGCGAAAAAAATATAAGCAGCGAAAATTCCGAAATCGTTCTGGGTCTTTTAGAAGCCATCGACACCAATGCGGATGTTTCTCAGCGCGTTCTCGCCAACGAGTTAGGCGTCGCTTTGGGCCTGGTTAATTCATACCTGAAACGCAGCATTCACAAAGGCTGGATTAAAGTCACCCAAGCGCCGGCAAACCGTTATGTTTATTATCTGACACCAAAAGGCTTTTCCGAAAAAAGCCGCCTGGCGACGGAATACTTCACCCAGTCTTTCCGTTATTTCCGGGAGGCCCGAGACGACAGCCATCAACTTCTAGAGCATTGCGAGGCCAAGAACTGGACGCGAATCGCTCTCTGTGGGGCGACAGATCTGGCAGAAATATTTTCCCTATGCGCCAACCCGACGCCAGTCAATGTTATCGGCGTCTACGATCCTGACGTGCCGGTAAAAATGATAAACGACATACCGGTCAGCCCGAATTTCAGCACCATCGACAAACCCCATGCAGCCATTGTTTCCGACCTCTATGACCCCAAAAAATATATTGAAACGTTAAAAGAATCCCTCAACCCCGAGCGCATTCTCGTCATGCCTGTCCTTGGGCTGAACATAAACAGCCAGTTCAATCTGGAGGACAGGTCTTGAGCAAAACCTGGCACGTTGTTCAAACCCACCCCCATTCCGAATCAAAGGCCCGCTTCCATCTGGAGCGCCAGGGCTTTGATGTCTATCTGCCCCGCTATTGGAAATCGCGTCGGCATGCCCGCAAAACCGAGCGCGTTCAAACACCGTTGTTTCCCCGCTACATGTTTGTGGCCCTGAACTTGATAGAGCAGCACTGGTGGTCAATTAATTCCACCGTCGGCGTGAAGCACATGATCAGCGACGATGTCGGCCCGGTGGCTGTGCCGGAAACCGTTATCGCAGAAATCCGCGATCGTGAAGGTGAAGATGGGACCGTTTGTCTGTCCGGTCCGGCATCTCCCTTCAGGCCCGGTGAACAGATACAGATCAGTGAAGGCCCCCTTTCCGGCCTGACTGCCATTTTTTCCCATATATCCGGGGATCAGAGAGTCAATCTTTTGCTCGACCTTCTAGGCCGAAGCACAAAGGTACGTATACCGCTTCGGTCAGTCAGCGCTTTAGGCTGAACAGAAGCAAATTGAAAACTCTTAACGGGTGAGGTTCGCTTCACCCGAATGGCGGTAGCGTGACAAAAAGCTTTCTTCCCTATGGATGCCAGCAAATCGAGGCGGATGACATTGAAGCCGTCACAGCTGTCCTGAAAAGCGCCTATCTGACAACCGGCCCGGCAACCGTAGCCTTCGAAACGGCTTTTGCCGAAAAAACCGGTAGCCGCTATGCCGTCAGTTGTGCCAATGGCACCGCAGCGCTCCATCTGGCCGCTCTGGCCTTGAATCTGGGCCCGGGCGACCAAGTGGCCGTTCCCGCCATTACATTTTTGGCAACCGCCAACGCCGCTCACTATGTCGGGGCCGAAGCGGTTTTTATTGATGTCGAGCCGGATACCGCATTGATGGATTTCGAAGATCTGGAAACCCAATTGGACCGGCACCCCCAGATCAAGGCCATTTTCCCGGTTCATATGGCCGGGCAGGTGGCGGAAATGGAAACAATTCACGCGATCGCCCAGAAGAGAGGGCTGAAGATTGTTGAAGATGCGGCCCACGCCATCGGCGGAACTTATAAAAACCATCCCGTCGGCGATTGCGCTTTCTCCGACATCACCATTTTTTCCCTCCATCCGGTAAAGACCATTTGCATGGGTGAGGGTGGGATGATTACCACGAACGACCCGGATTTATACGAGCGGCTTTTACAGTTGCGGAATCATGGCATGACATGGAATCCGGACCATTTCCAAAATTCGGATTTGGGGTTTTCCGAAGAGGGTATTGCCAATCCCTGGTATTATGAAATGGCAGAGCCGGGCTTTAATTATCGGGCAAATGAGATGCAATGTGCGCTGGGGCATAGCCAGTTGCGCAAGCTTGATCGTTTTGTCGAGGCCCGCCGGAAGCGGTTAGACCTTTATGATGATCGGCTGAAAGATCTGGCGCCCGTTCTCCAGCCCCTAGCCAGAAAAGACCAGCAGTTACCCGGCTGGCATCTATATGTTGCCCTGATCGATTTCAAAGCGACCGGCAGCAGCCGGGCCAGAGTGATGGCCCGCTTACGGGAGATGGGGGTCGGAAGCCAGGTGCATTATATCCCCGTCCCGTGGCAGCCCTGGTATAAAGACCGCCATAATCCGCGGGACTTTCCGGGTGCCGCAGACTATTACGACCGATGTCTGAGCCTTCCGCTGTTTCCTGCCATGACGGAACAAGACATAGACCGAGTTGCAGACGCCCTTTCGTCCATCTTCGCCTAACCGTAAATAAATGGATATTTTTTAACCATGCCCGAGCAAAAAAAGATTTTTGTTGATCGTCCGCAAGAACGGTTCCAGAGCATTCCGCCTGCGGATTTCTTCAATGGAAAATCAATTCTTGTAACCGGAGGAACAGGTTCTTTTGGCAAAGCTTTTTGCCGCAAAATTGTCGAGTTATATTCGCCGCGTCGCCTGATTATCTATTCCCGTGATGAACTCAAGCAGTTTGAAATGCAAACCGACCCTGCATTTCGGGATTTGGATTTTATGCGGTTCTTTATTGGCGATGTCCGGGACCGGGATCGCCTCGACATGGCACTTTACGATGTCGACTACGTTATTCATGCCGCCGCCCTCAAGCAGGTTCCTGCCGCCGAATACAATCCTTTCGAATGCATTCAAACCAATGTCCATGGTGCCGAGAATATTGTGAATGCGGCCCTTCGCAACAATGTCTCACGGGTCCTTGCCCTGTCCACAGACAAAGCCGCGAACCCGATCAATCTGTATGGCGCCAGCAAGCTGGCATCGGACAAAATATTTATTGCCGGAAACAACATGACTGGCAGCAGAAAAACCCGCTTCGCTGTCGTACGCTACGGCAACGTAATCGGCAGCCGCGGCTCGGCAGTTCCCTTTTTCCAGGGGCTGGTCGACGAAGGGGCAAAAAGCCTGCCGATCACCGACCCGCGGATGACGCGTTTCTGGATCACCCTGGATCAGGGTGTCAATTTTGTTTTATCCTCGCTTGCGTTGATTGATGGGGGCGAAACCTTTGTCCCCAAGATCCCCAGCATGAATATGGTCGAACTGGTTGATGCTTTGTGGCCCAACTATCCGACTCATGTGGTCGGCATTCGTCCTGGCGAAAAACTGCATGAAACCATGGTCCCCGAAGATGAGGCCCGCTCAACGTTCGAACTGGAGGACCGATTTATTATCGCGCCGCAATTCAACTGGTGGAGCAGCAAATCCTATATGGCAAACGGCGCAAAACTGGTCCCAGATGATTTTTCCTACTCCAGCGACACCAATAGGGAATGGTTAAGCCCCTTAGGTGTAAGCAACATGCTCTCAACCGCCTAGCCTGCGAGCACCTATGACCCAAGATGCCGCCACTTATTTTGAAAACGCTTATGGCCATGATGGCTTTGCCGCTCAGCGTGCTTATCCCAATGAGGAGCTTTTACGGTTCCTGGGACGTACTTATTTTAGTCTGCCGCTCGACGCGCGCAAAAAAATTAAAATTCTGGAAGTCGGTTGCGGTAGCGGTGCAAATCTGTGGTCTATCGCCCGAGAAGGCTTTTCCGCATATGGTGTTGAATTATCCGAAAGCGGTGTCGCTTTATGTGTCGAGATGCTTGAAAAATGGGGCGTCACGGCGGATGTCATGCAATCCGACATGCGTCACCTGCCTTTCGATGACAATTTTTTCGACACCATAATTGATGTCCTCGCGGCTTACTGTCTTGACGAAAAGGGTTTCCAGCAGTTCCTTGACGAGACCGTCAGAAAACTTAAACCGGGTGGATTGTTTTTTACCTACACGCTTGGTAAAAACTCCGACGATTTCATCCAATCATCGTCAGAGCGCATTGATAACAGCACGGTCAAGGGCCTGACACGAAAATCGTCGCCATTTTTTGGCAATAACTATCCAATCCGGTTTTTGGGTGCTGATGAAGTGGGAAAGTTATATGCCCGTCACGGCCTCACCGTTGAATATTGTGAAACAATTGCTCGGACCTACAAAAACCGCTCTGAAAACTGCGAGTTTATTGTTGTTGTTGGCAGAAAATAGACATTACAAGATCCATCCAAAATCGAAACAGTAAGGTATTATACCGTGAAAAAACGTATCGCATGGGGAACCAGCAAAACTCTTTATCTGGCTACGGCCAATTTTCCAGATGCCCAGTTCGAATATGTCCTTTGTGACTTTACCGATGAAACAGAATTCTGCGGCTTGCCCGTAAAACGCGTTTCTGCTCTGCGTGATGAAAATCCTGATGAGATCGAAATCGTTGTTTTTGCCGTGTCCAATAAATCCCTGCGGGCCATTTTTGCTCGTCTCAATGAAATGGGCTTCGAGTACCAAAAACAATTTATTCTTTATTCAGACATGATCGCCGATCATTTCGCTACGTCGGTCAAAGAGACCCTCGGTTGGGACTTAGACCCCCATTTGAAAAACTTTGCCACGTCGATGACGCTGAATTCGGATCGGATGGTTATGACGACCATTCCCGGAACCTGGCTTTTATCAGACGCCGTACAGCGCTTTAAGGGCAAACCGGGTGATGTTGCCGAAGTTGGTTGCTTTGAAGGTGGAAATGCCCTGGTTTGCCTGCAATCGCCGGGTTGGGACCACAACAAGAAATACTATCTGTTTGATACATTTGAAGGCTTTCCGGAAATTAGCGACAATGATCCTCAGGCTTTTGGCATTGGTTTCTGCTGCATTGAGACAACGCTGCAGAATGTACGCGATACCTTCTCCATTCATCCGGAAGCGGTTGTCGTTGAAGGCGCCATCCCTGGCACGTTCCCCGGAAATGTTCCGGATGATGCAACGTTCAGCATGGTCTTCTATGACTGCGACCTGTATCAGCCTGCCAAGGATACACTGGAATATTTCTGGGATCGTATGGAACCCGGCGGGGTTATCTTCCTGCATGACTATGCCTATGAGCCAACCCATAATTTTTCGGGTGTAAAAAAAGCGACAGACGCGTTTGCTGCGGATCAGGGTGTGGACGTTTACGAATACTGGCACAACACCATGGCGGCGATTCAAAAACCTGCTTAATGGCTTGTTCTGGTAGCACTTTTCTCCATCAGGAGCTTTTGTGACCATCCATATTGATCATCATGCCGCAACCATAAGCCTGTCCGGGCCGAAGAACGGCTACAAAATCGTTGGCACGGGCACAGACGGATATCAGGAGAGCATAACCGGGTTTCTCGAAAGCCAGCCTGTCTATACCTACCGTTATCGGCCTGAAGTCGTCGACTATTACTTGCTGTCAGGAGACGGCGTCGGCACGAACATGTCGTTCTGCGTCGTCAACCAACAGGACCAGATAATGGCCTTGTGTCCGCTGATACTCAGCCAGGGCGTATCAGGTGTTGTTGGAGCCTACAGTGGAACAGGATGGTTGCCGACGCCTCTGTTTCATTCCGGTTTAAGCGACAAGCAATGTCGGGCTTGGGAAAAGGTCGTCTTCGAAAGAGCCGCCGAAATCCTGACCGCCAACAATGCAAGCCGGTGGATGGTGGAGGGCGAGGCCATGACCTTGGGAACTGGCCTTTTGGAAGATGCGTTTCCGAGCCGATTTAATTTTATGGATGCCTCGTCTTTGCACCATATTATGGATTTACGACCCGAGCCTGAGGAAATCTGGCGAACAATCCGCCATAGCGCACAGCACGAGATCAATTTAGGAAACAGAAATTATAACTTCCTATTTCACGATCAAGAGACTTTCACAAATGAGATTGGTGAAAAATACCGGGAAATGCATCGGCTATCTGCGGGACGGGTAACCCGTTCAGCGGAGTCATTCCAGCGAATGTATGAGTGGGTTCGAGAGGGGCTTGCAACTTTTG
The DNA here is from genome assembly GCA_048262255.1 of Rhodospirillales bacterium. Lineage (GTDB taxonomy): Bacteria > Pseudomonadota > Alphaproteobacteria > Rhodospirillales > Casp-alpha2 > JABMNT01. The sequence goes on from JBLXFH010000001.1 coordinate 599,253, forward strand.
TCGAACAGAAGGTCGGCGACAAGACAATCAACATCACTGTGGTTGGCTACGGGGAAAAAACGGCCTGTCCAATGAGCACTGCTGACGACCCCTCTATCGTGCCGCCTTCGCCGTTACGCCATGTCATGCTGTGGAATATCTGTATGGAATGCCGCAAGCGGGGTATCGAGTTTTTCGAGGTCGGAGAGACCCACATGCGCGACGATATCCATCATATCTGGAGCGACAAGGAAAAAAATATCGCGTCCTTCAAAAGGGCTTTCGGCGATGCGAGTACCCCCTTAAAGCGCTGGATATGGTTCAAAGATAAATCCGAAGAACTCCGCTACTATGAAGACCGCTTGAGCCAGTTGAAAATGCATTGGCGCGAAAATTGAAAAGTTGGATCAAATGCCACATTATTTGACGGAGCAGCAACTGGCGGACTGGAACGACAACGGATTTCTTGTTGTTGAGAATTATATTCCACCAGTTTTTCTAGCTGATTTTGATCAGGCTTTGCGACGGATCATCCGGTTTCAGGTAAAAAAAGCCACTGATGAAGGTCATGCCCTGCCTGAAATAACTGTTGGTCGGGAGCTCAATGACGGCCTTAATGCTTTGGAAGCGGTGGACCACGCCTACGTATCAGATGTTGTCGATTTTCTGGGCTTCATGCCCGAGAGGTTGCGTATGGCATCCATGGCGTCCATGGGAGAAGTCGTTAACCAGCTGCTTGGCACAGACATCCTTGCCCCCCTCTATTTGACCAATTCCGATGTCGTTTTTGCCCAGCCCTTTGACGAGAAGTATAAATACGGCTGGCATAAAGACAGCTTCTATACCATTCCGGAAAGCGAGTTCGTCCTGACCTGGGCTCCGCTCGTACAGGATGCAACTTCGGATCTTGGCTGCCTGCAGGTCGCCCCGGGCAGTCACGTGTCGGAATGGCGAGGTCAAAAGTCCGTAGAGGGCGTGCCCAATCGTCACCGGTTTCAGGTGACCGAAGACGAAATAAATAAATGGAAGACAATAGAAGTCCCCATGAAACTTGGTTCAATGTTGTTCTTCCACCCTGGCCTTGCGCACAGGTCAGGAGATAATACAACAGACACCACACGCATTTCCCTGGTTGGTTTTTATCATCGGGTTGAGAATATGCAGATCCGCCCTTTACAAACACATATGAGTTTTAAAGGGAAAACCGGCGAAGAGTATTTTTCTGAAAAATACGGCCTTTAAAGATTAAAGACAAAACAGAACGACCCAGTGCCCGGGTGAGCCTGCGTGCCGGTCTTTGAATTGAAGTCGATCACATGCCAATACAAATTGCCCTTTTGGGTCTCGGTTCCATTGGGATGCGTCATGCCCGCAACTTCATGGCACAGAATTGCCCTGTTATTGGCTTCGATCCAAACCCGGCGCGGCGAAAGATATTGTCAGATGAAGGCGGGACTGCCGTTGAAGACAGAACCCAGGCGCTTTTAAACGCCGATGCTGCGGTTATCGCTTCGCCAAACAACTGCCACCTGGATGATCTGCAGGCCGCATTATCTGCAAATTGCCATGTATTGGCGGAAAAACCTCTGGCACATACCTGCGATGGTCTTGCGGAAATCTTGAAAACCGCCGAAGCTACCGGATTGATAATCGCTTGCGGGTTCAATTTACGTTTTAATCCCGTTGTTATTAAGCTGCGTGAAATGATTGTTGAAGGGGATCTGGGAGAAATCCTGTGGGGGCGTCTGGCTTATTCAGGTTATCTGCCATCCTGGCGAACGGATAGCGATCATCGCAGCAATTATACGGCAGACCCGGTGACAGGTGGTGTAATCATGGATGTCATTCATGAGCTTGATCTCGCCAACAATTTACTGGGTCCCGCAGACGTGGTTGGGGCGGCAAGCCGATGCAGCGGCACTCTTGGTATTGCCTCGCAAGACATCGCGAATATTCTCTTACGTCACGACAATGGGGTGATCTCAGGCATCCATTTGGATTACGCAACACCGCATATCTACAGACAAACGCAGATTGGGGGCACTAAGGGAGCTGCCGTTATTGATCTTGTTGCAAGAACCTTGATCTTGCGTGACCTTAATGGCGAGAAAGAGATCCTTCGCGACAGCCGTCTTGGGGATGTCGACTATGTGGCTGAAACAAAAAACTTTCTTGCCTGCATTGCTGGCACGGCCCAACCCGGCAGCACAGGTTGGGACGGTTTAGCAGCCTTAAAGCAAGCTGTTGAAGCCCGTCGGATCTCGGCGCTTAAGCCCATAAAAGCCAACACATGAGTACACCAACTCATCCTCCGCGTCTTTATCTGGAACGCGTTGATGCTGAATTCGATCCGTCGCGTGACAGTGTTCTCGGTCCTTGGTGTTACACCGGACACGAAGATGCAAACCCGGATTTTACAAAAAAAACCTATGTAGACCCGCTGGCAGATTTATCGGAGCTCGCAAATGAAGGGAAGTGCGTCGCTAAACTGGTTGCCTATCTGATTCGACGCATGCGTATCGAACTGAATGAGCACCATAACATCGAAATAAGCCATGTCGGCTGGTATTTAATTTTATCTCCCTGGCTAACAACCGCCGTTGAAATGTTTTATCTGCGTTACTCTCAAATCAGCCGGTTTGTAGAAAAAAATGCCGACCAAACCTTTCGGGTCGTCTTATGGGAAGACGATTTAAACTGGCAATTTGCTGATGCAGAAGACTTCAGTGATCGGGGATCTTACAACATGGCTTTCAATTGGTGGGTTCGATCACTGATTTTGCGATCCATAGCACCGCCGCATTGGCAGCTGGAACCGGCCGGCTCAGCGCCCGGTCGCCGAGAAATCGGCTCCCTGCCAACGCGATCCTATTTAACGCCAGAAACATCTGCACGCCGAAGCCTGTTTGCACTTGCAAAAAACTGGGTTGGCCTGCTGGGAACCCTGAATGAAAGATGGGCTTTGGTCCCCATGCTTTTGCTGTCGAAAATAATGCCGCGCAAAGCCATTCAGCGACCGGACCCTGTGACTCGGCTGATTGATTCCTCATATCTTCCGGCAAGCGCATTTCCGGCTCCCTTCTTAAAGGTTCTGGATGGGATCCTGCCACAAATTCTACCCCAGTGCTTTATGGAAAACTTCCAGAGAATTCGCGAACTCGCCGGGATTGAAAAATTCACTCCTGGAAAGATAAGACTTGGAACATTGGATAACTGGAATCCTGTTGAGCGCTTTCGTGCTGCTCGGGCTCAAGATGCCGGCGAAATTGTCGCGCAGCTCCAGTACGGGGGCATATTTGGCCTTTTGGAATGCTATCCCTTCCATGCCAATACCTGCTTCTGGCCGATGCGGTTTTTAAGCTGGGGATGGCGAACACATCCCGATATTCCGGGTGAAGTCATGACACCTGTACCGGCACTGGAATTACACCCTTTAATCAACAAGCATCGGTTTAAGGACAATACGATTATCTTTGTCGCGACTTATTTTTTTTTGGCCCAGCATCGCATTCTAACCGCACCGATGCCGTCAGAAATGGTCCGCGCACGCGACCGCATCGTGACATTTTTCAATGCGCTGGATCTCAACAAGGTCGGGCGCCTTCTTCTCCGGCCTTATCGAGGCGGGGATTCGGATTTGGAAGGGTGCACGTATATTCTATCACGAACCTCTGGCGTGACAGAATTACAGGGCGATTTGCACCCCGCCCTAATGCGATGCCAACTGCTTATACTTAATCACCCCGGCACCACTCTAAACATCGCTATGGTCGCGAATGTCCCGACGATTTGTATATGGAACGATCAGGAGTGGCGTCTGTCGCCAACGGCGGCGCCTATCTTCAAAAAAATGCGTGATTGTGGTATGTATTTCCAATCCGTTGAAGAAGCGGCCGCATTTATTAATCGCAAATCAGCAGAAATTGACATTTGGTGGCAAAGTCCGGCAGTACAAGAGGCTCGAAATGAATTTCGTCAAAATTTCGCTTATACCCGTCCATGGTTATGGTGGATTGACTGGTTCCGGGCATTCCGCAGCCTGAGAAAATCTCCCCCGCTTCTGTCTGCAAAGCAACAAGATCTCTAATCTTCATATGCGCATCATCACTGTTGCGCTGTCTCTTCTTTCCACGATGCCGCAAACCATAGGCACCCTTCATGTATAATAAAAAACTCGTATCGATCGCCCGGCGCTATTCCCCAAAAGGCCTGCAAAAACTTCGGGGTATCCGTAGCCGCATTTACCACCAACGCCACCGCCGTGAAGCGGCAGAAAATTTTCTTACGCTTTGCGAAAGATTCAATCAATCGGCTCAGGCCCCCTTTGATGGCACCAACCATATAGCGGTCCCCACATATGGGGTCCCAGAATCTATTCATGGTTCACCGGCCATTGAGATCAACAATACATGCAACATTGATTGCGCCATGTGTCAAACCAGCCTCGCGACCCGCAAAAAAGGTAAAATGAAAAAGGACGTGGTCGACAAAGTTTTTGAACGCCTGGAACCCTATAAAATTGACGGTGTGGAATTGCACACGATTGGCGACCCCCTTGCCAATCCCAACCTGGAAAGCGTCCTGCAAAATCTCCGTGAACATTCTCTGACAACCGCAATTACAACCAACGGACTTTTGTTGAAACGGCACGTCGATACCATTTTGAAATACCTTGATGTTGTCATTGCCATAACCTTCTCGATCGATGGCGCGACCAAAGAAACCTATGAGAGAATTCGCCTGGGTGGAAAATGGGAAAACCTGCTGGAATCCCTGGAGATTGCCCGAACGCAACTCAGTGATCATTTACCCATCCATATCAGCATGGTCGTTTCTGCCGATAACTGCCATGAGATCGGTTCCTTGATCGAAAAATTCCGTCCCTATGTGTTCGACCCCGGAAATAATTTCCATTTTGGTGTGCTGAACAGTTTGTCTCCGGATAATTCCTACTTCGAAAAATTCAATTTATTCAAAAACCACACCCGCAAGAATATTGGTTGCGGGTATATCACTGGCCGGTCTCTGTTTTTCCATATCAGTGGCGACGTTTCGATTTGCTGTCGGGATTATGATGGCAGTCTGGTGATTGGCAATGTCAACGATGGCCCTCTGGATGGCATTCTCGGATCGCAAAAACTGAAGGACCTGCAAACCGCCCATGAAACAGCGGATTTGAGTTCGCATTCACTTTGCGACACCTGTTATGTCGTCGACGACACCGTCAGCACAATGGTTCCTATGTTCTTACGCGCCCTGATCCTCCAGAACCCGGATGCCCCTGCCGCATTTTATCAAGATGCTCTCGATGAATTGGTTGTGGCGATAAATAGCGGCCACACCAACCCTGAACTTCTTACGTCCAGGCTTTCCCCTAAGGCCGTATCCACACAATGAAAACCATCGCCATCATTCAGGCCCGAATGGGCTCTACACGGCTACCAGGTAAAGTCCTGACTCAGCTGGGCGCATATGCCGTTATAGAATGGGTTGTCCGTGCCGCACGCGCCATAAAGGGTGTCGACCGGGTTGTCATCGCAACGTCTACAGCTGAATCCGATAATCCCGTTGCCGATTGGTGTTGTAATAATGAGGTTCCAGTTTACCGGGGGCCGGAAGAAGATGTCCTTGAGCGGTTTATGGTTGCCATCGACGCAGAGCATCCTGATGTCGTTATGCGGCTGACCGCAGATTGTCCATTTTTGGACCCGGATATCTGCGCTCAGGTTCTGGCTCTGCACCATCTAAGCGGTGCGGCCTACGCCAGCAACGTCGATCCTGCGTCATGGCCTGACGGACTGGACTGTGAAGTAATGACAGCAAGTGCTTTGCGTCAGGCCGCTGCAGAAGCGCGTTTGCCAAAAGACCGTGAGCATGTAACCCCCTATATCCGGGCCCGCAAAGACTTGTTTCCCAGTGCCAATCTGCCGTGCGGGATTCCCGGGTTAGCGGCGCATCGCTGGACACTGGATACGCCAGAGGATTTGCGTTATCTCAACGCATTGGTTCCTTTTCTTGATGAGTCCCGGGCTCCTGGTTTTCTCGACGTGTTGTCCGTCATAGAGAGATCCGGTATCGAACGGGAAAACGCGCCCCCACGAAACGAAGGTTACTCGGACGCATGGCGCGCCAGTTTTCAGCCTGGCCGGTCCTTCACACAGTCACAGCAAATACTGTTAAGAGCTGAAAAATCGATTCCATTAGGATCGCAGACTTTTAGCAAAAGCCACATCCAGTATCCGCAAGGGGCGGCCCCCCTGTTTCTGTCACATGGAGACGGCGGCCGCTGCTGGGATGTTGACGGCAATGAGTACGTCGACATGGTTGGCGGTTTGCTGCCTCTGGTTCTGGGTTATCGGGACCCGGATGTTGACGGTGCTATTCGTGAGCAACTCGACCGTGGCATCACATTTTCATTGGCGACGGAACTCGAGATTGAACTCGCCGAGCTGTTGATTGAAGAAATCCCCTGTGCCGAAAAAGTCCGATATGGAAAAAACGGTTCTGACGCCACTTCAGCAACCGTACGCCTTGCCCGCGCCGCAACAGGTCGGGATCGAATCGCCGTCTGCGGGTATCATGGCTGGCAGGACTGGTATATTGGATCAACCACCCGCAACAAAGGTGTCCCCCAGTCGGTCAGAAACCTCACCCACGCATTTCCCTTTGCCGATCTAGATGCCTTGCATTCTTTATTTAAACAGCACCCCGGCGAATTTGCCGCTGTTGTGGTTGAACCGATGAACGTAACCGAGCCGCCGGACGGCTATTACGAAGCTCTTAAGGAATTGGTTCACGCCAACGGCGCGTTGCTGGTCTTTGACGAGATCATTACAGGATTCCGATTTGCACTTGGCGGCGCCCAGTCGTTGTTTGGCATAACCCCGGATTTGGCCGCCTTCGGCAAATCCATGGGTAACGGCATGCCCATTTCTGCTGTGGTCGGACGGGCCGACCTCATGTCGCAGATGGAAGATATCTTTTTCTCCAGCACCTTTGGCGGGGAAACTCTGTCACTGGCCGCTTCCATCGCAACGATCAAAAAAATGCGACGGGAGCCGGTTATCGAAACACTGTGGGCGACCGGCCAACAATTGGCGGAAGCCGTTGTCCATATGATTAAAGAACGCGAATTGAGCTCCCTGATTTCACTGAAGGGCTTTTCTCCCTGGAAACTGACGCAATTTCAGGGGCATGGAAATATTGTCCGGGCGGAAGCCGTTCGGACGATGTGGATGAGAGAGATGCTGGCTGCCGGAGTCCTAAGCACGGGCAGTCACAATGTCTGTTATGCGCACAGCATGTCAGATATCGCCCAAGTGATCGCAGCATGGGGACGGGCGCTTGACGCGATTGTCGCAGGTCTGGCCAGCGACGATTTTGAGGCCAGCTTGGGCATCCCCCCCATTGAATCCATTTTCAAAGTTCGTTGAGTTTTTTGTGCTAACACAATTCCGACAGTTTATGAGCTTGCAGCCCAGAGATATTCTTCGGGGTATTCTCGGGCTAATGGTCATTAGCATTGGCGGCTCTTTATTAGAAGCTGCTGGCCTTGCCCTGGTATTCCCACTTATTGGGATAGTGAGCGACCCGAACCTGATTTCAGAAACAGCTGTATTGGCATGGGTTTATAATTTTTTCAATTTCACAGATGTTCGAAGCTTCACCATGTTTCTTGGCATCTCAATGGCGGCGATGTTCGTTTTCAAAAATTTCTACATGGCTTTTTTCTATTTTGTCCTTGTAGGCTTTGTTTCGCGCCGTCGCGCCCAACTGGCCCACCGTCTGATCGATATGTATTTACACGCGCCTTACGTTCTTCATCTTCGTCGAAACAGTGCGGAAGCCATACGAAACATCGTCGATCTGGTTGGCGGCATTTACGGCACATTCATTACTTCAATCATCACACTCGTTGCTGATGTTCTTATCGTAACGGGAATTGTTGTTATCCTGTTATTGGCCAATCCTCTGGTAACTTTATCGGCCGGCATGCTTTTGGGTGTTCTTTTTATCTTGCAGCACAAATTTTTCGGACGCCTTTTTCAACGGCTTGGAACAGCCCTTGTCGCCCTGCGCAAAGACCAACAGGCCTCCCTTCACCGCAGTTTAGGCGCCATCAAAGACGCCAAGGTCACGTGTCGGGAGGACTATTTTGTAGAAGCCCATGCAGACGTGGAATGGCGTGTCGCCGGCAATACCCGCATCACAGAGTTTATAAACAGACTTCCTTCAATGGTCACAGAGCTGGTTCTTGTGATTTCAATGATTGGCGCCATTCTGACCCTCCTTATGGTTACCGAGGACCTGACCGAGATCATCGCAACATTGGGGCTTCTTGCCGCCGCCGCATTCCGGCTTGTGCCCATGTTCAACCGAATACTGACGGGGCTGAATACGCTGGCTCATACCCGGGAAGGCATCCGGGTCTTATCGAGTGAAGTCCAAGAACTGATCAGGGCTGGACGAGAGACTGACATTGCGGGGGCGCGCATTCCATTTAGGCAGTCGCTTGATCTGAAAAACCTGAATTTCACCTATCAGGGAAGCGATATTCCCGCTTTGCATGATGTCTCTCTATCAATCCGGCAAGGGGATTTTATCGGACTGGTTGGACAGTCAGGCGCCGGAAAATCAACACTGGCAGATATTTTGCTTGGATTGCTTGAGGCCAGTAACGGGTCTTTTTCAGTCGATGGCAAGGAGATAACATCGGCCAACATACGTGCCTGGCGCGCCAATGTGGGTTATATGCCTCAGCATATTTACATTAGCGATGACACATTGCGTCGCAACGTCGCCTTTGGCATTGCCGATTCTGAAATCGATGACGAAAAAGTCTGGGAAGCCCTTAATCAGGCCCATATGGCTGAGTTTGTCCACAATATGCCTCTCGCACTCGATACCCCTATGGGTGAACATGGGACCCGACTGTCCGGCGGACAGCGTCAGCGAGTTGGCATCGCCCGTGCGCTATATGGCAACCCGGATGTCCTGATTTTTGATGAAGCAACCTCTGCGCTGGATGTGCAAACGGAACATGATATCACATCCGCGATCCAGTCTCTGAAAGGCAAGCGCACACTGATAATCATTGCCCACCGGCTTGCCACCCTACAGGCCTGTGACCAGTTGGCCCTGATGCGTGATGGGAGAATTGTTGGTACAGGGAGCTTTACGGACCTGTCCGCTAAGGATGCCGGCTTCAAGAAAATGGTGGATTTGGCCCGAATTGAAGACCAGGACCGTGACAACGCATCTTCCACGCCCCTTCTGGCAGAAATTTAATCCTTGCTCCGGTTCAATCGCAAACCCACAAACCGTCAATCCCCATTTTGGAGATAAATAAATGCAGCTGGTTGTCCTCACAACCGATACACTTCACCACGCTCGGTTTATCAAAGAGGTTTCTGCACACTATCCAATAGCCGAGGTTTTTGCAGAAACATCATCCACCCCGCCCCCCTTTGAGACCCAGCACTCTTTTGAAGATTTGCGTGATGCGTACGAATCTGAAATCTGGTTTTCCGGAGAGCACGTTTCCGTTTCAGATATTATGCCCTGCCACCGCTTCCGGAATATAAACGACCCAGAAGCGGTGAAGGCGCTGCAAGAAAGTGCTGCCGACGTGGTGGTCATATTCGGGACAAGCCGATTAACCGCAACGACCATCGCCGCCGCCGGGAAAACCGTTATAAACCTTCATGGCGGAGACCCGGAAGCATACCGGGGACTCGACACCCATTTATGGGCCATCTACCACGGCGATTTCGCCAACCTGATCACGACAATACATCGAGTCAATCCGACTCTTGATGATGGAGAGATTATCTCTTCCCTGCCGGTTGCTCTTTCTCAGGGGATGAAACTGCATCAACTACGGGCCGCCAACACCGAGGTGTGCACACGCCTGACATTAGCCGCTCTGGATCAATTCAACGAAAACAACGAAATTGTTTCTCGACCACAACGGACAAAGGGCCGTTATTACTCTTTCATGCCCGCTGCGCTTAAAGAGTTATCTGTAAACAAATTCCACCGATATACGGAAACCATAAAATGACTTACAGCAATCGCCTACAGGAAAATGGGGTTGCCATTTTCCTGCTGCACGGTGTTGAAGATGGCATCCGTACCGACGTTCGAAACTACACGCGCAAACATATACCGCGCACTGATTTTATCGACATCCTCAAAGACCTGAACAGCCATGGGACGGCGGTCTCAATGGACGATATTGTTGCTGACAGAAATGGTGAAAAATCTCTGCCTCCCTATTCTTTCGCAATTACCTTTGATGATGGGTTCGAAAACAATCTTTCTGTTGCCGCCCCCATATTGGATGAAATGGCAATACCAAGCACATTTTATGTGACGTCTGATTTTATTGACAGAAACCGAATGTCGTGGATTGACCGCATCGAGTATGTGATTGAACAGACGCCAACCGGTCAGTTAACCCTGCCGTGGACAAACATACGGTTTTCTACTGCCGATGAACGCAAAGCGCTCCTCGACGATATCCGGCACCATGTCAAATCGACGCCCAGCCTAATTCCGGATGATGTTGCCACCTCTGTCCAGAACCAGCTTGATTTTCCAGAAACATGGGCGAGTGACCACCCTTTGGACAAGAAACTGACCTGGCATCAGGTCCAGGAACTCGAATCAGGGCACGGATTCTCAATTGGCGGGCATTCGCACACGCATGGCATCCTTTCCTTCCTGAACGATGCGGACCTGCGCAAAGAAATCGACATCAGTCTTGCGTTGCTTCATGAAAAAGCCGGATTAAATGTCCATCACTATTCATATCCCGAAGGCCTCGCGCATTGCTATGATGAACGCGTAATTGCGCTTTTGAAAATGAAAGGAATTGTATGTAGCCCGTCTGCCATTGATGGCGTCAACGGCTCAAACGTCGATTTGTTTAACCTGCGCCGCATCATGGTCATGTGAATATTCGCTGCCGTGGGCTGTACGAATGCCTTGGCTGTAGCCGAAAGCGACAAGACATCTCTCTTATGAAATCAATTTTATCTACAGCAAAATCCCTGTTCCAGGCCTTTGCAGGACCATTCAATGCCCACCCCTTTGGACCCGGCAAGGCGTTTTCGGAGCTTGAACGAACGGCACAGGAGAAAAGCCTCTCCTGTACAGAATGGCTTTTTGCCGAAGCGCCATTTGCGGGCGAGCTTGAGGCCGCCACAAGCCGCTTCTTCAATGACGACGAAGCCCCTTATGCGTTAAAAAAATCCGTCCATGTCATCGTCGAGACGCAACTCCGGATTCTGGCTGTTCAGATACAGCCTCCGCGCAGTCCCTGGTATGATCTCTACAAAGTGGAAGAGGGCCATCATCCGCTGAACCCTCATATTGTCGATGTCCTTGATGCCAACAGTCCCAACCCGGTCTCTATTGGACGTTTGGAAACATTGCGTCTTTGGCTGAGCACCGCTCTTCTTGCGATTGTTCTTATGATACGTGCCTTTTGGATAGCAATACGCTGGGGTGTCAAACACGTGCAGCCCGATATCTTCCATCTTGCCTGGGTCGATGGTGCCCCGACAAGTGCCGTCGACGGGCTGCATGCCGCCGCCAGAGATAAGGGGCTGGATACGGACAAACTGATTTGTGTCATAACAACCGATAAAGGAAAGCTGAAATCGCAACGGGACGGCTACACGGAAATTTCAGGTGGAGACTTCAGGGTTCCTATTCGTCGCTGGTTTTCGGACGTACTTCTTCCCGCAATCCGGCTATCGGGAACAGTTGCAAAAATCCTTTTTCTTTGCCGCGACCCCCGCACGTTAACAATTGCCCGTGAGGTCGTTCGGATTGCCTATCATAGTCTTTGGATTTGGCGGGTCGCATTCAACATCAAATGTACATGGGTGTTGGATAATATCGAATACAGCCATCTTCCCATTCTCAAAAGTCTCGTCTTTCGAAAATTCGGTGCAAAAACGGCCCGCTGGCAAATAAGTCAGGTCGATTCACATGGCTCCGGTCTCAGCTATATGACCTACGACGCATGGTTAGCTGGCGGCCCCTATCAGGAGAATACCTACGGCCGTTCATGGGCCCCCGGATGTAAAACGGTGCCTGTTGGACTTCCGTCTCTAGATCGCCGTATGACACATGGCAAAAATTTAGTGCCTGAGTACATTTCAGAAATCGAGAACCGTCTTTCGCGTGGTCAGCGCATGGCGGTATACTTTGGCCAACGCTCCCAGCTCCACCAGCTTACAACCTGGTTTGAACCTCTTGCAGCAATGATTGATGTTTTAGCGAACCGCCCCGGCTGGTTTCTTGTGATTAAATCAAAGCATGGAACAAGTACCCTGGATGCGTTGCTTGACACAGACCCGAGAACACAAGAGTGGCGTGATGCAGATAATATTGTTTCAATCCATTATCCGAATCCCGGTACTGAAGTCTGCCCAACCGGCTGGCTCGCCGAACGCATGACTTTCGGGACCTCCATAGGCTCGGCGCAGATTGAATGCCTTGTTCGTGGAAAACCTGTCATATCCTTTCTCCCTGTCCATCTGGACACGGAGTGCGAACGCCATCTGCGCAAAGACGGCCTTTATCATCGTGAGCCCGAAACCTTGGCCAGCGCGATCAAAAGTTTTGTTGAGCACCCCGACAATCATTCCATTGATTTTACCTGGTACCAGCACAATTTTGATGCTCCGATGGATGATCAGGCGCTTGATAGAGCCTTGAACTATCTGCTAACTGCAAGCCCGGCCGCCTAGCTGACCGAGCATCTCACCGCCAAAGCCGCAACCGGACCAAACAAAGGACGCCCCATGTCAAATGAAAACCAGCCCCAGGAAAAAGCACAATACAGGGCAATCCCGGAATTAAGTCCCTATATCAATACGGACCGTCACAAAAACCCGAAAGAGGATTTCAAGACGTTCGGACGAAAATTGGCGAGCCTGGCAAATGTCGAGCAGCGCTATACGTTGGCGGACTTGGGATGTGCCAATGGCGAGCTAATCTACTATCTACAAAGTCTTTTTCCGAACCTGGAGTTTTATGGTTACGACATGACCCAAGATTTTGTCGATGTTGCAAAATCAATGAAAGAACTGAAAGCTGCCCATTTTGAATGCCAGGACATTTTTAATGTCTCAGGTCAGTTTGATTTTGTCGTCTCCTGCAGCACGGTTCAGATTTTTCCGGACATCCAAAAAATCGTCGACAAAGCCCTCTCCCTTTGCAAGCCTGGGGGGTATGTCCTGCTTGATGGTCTGTTCAATCCGTATGATGTCGAGGTCCGTATTCAATATTGTGATAATTCGACGGAACGGGGCCGCGGTCTCTGGCGAGCAGACTGGAACACACATTCTCAGAAAATCATTCGCGAGATCTATGAAAACCGGGTTTCCTCAATTGACTTTGAAGCTATGATCATGGATGTAGATTTGCCTCGAAAAGAAGGAGCCCCGGACGCAAACACCTGGACGTTCCGCACCGACGACGGCAAGAATATCCTGACGAACGGTCTTAATATCATCAAAAACAAAACGTTGATGACCCTACACAAGTAACCCGCAACAATATTGGATACTCCTATGGAACTATTTGGCAAAAACCTCGATAAAGAGGTCGTGGTCATCGCTGAAATCGGTGTGAACCATGAAGGCGACCCAAACAAGGCGCTGGAATTGTTAGCTCTTGCTGCTGATGCAGGTGCGGATGCCATTAAATTTCAAAGCTACAGCCCGAGCCGTTATATTTCCGCTTCGGACCCGGAAAGATTAGAACGGGTAGCCCGATTTGGGCTGGACGCAGATACCCACGGTCGCTTGGCAGCCTTGGCACGGGAAAAAGGGGTCTCCATGTTTTCCAGCGCCCTTTCCGAAGATATGATTCCCTTCCTGGCTTCAGAATTTTCAGCGATAAAAATTGCCAGTGGCGACCTCACTTTTGAACAATTGATCAAGAGCGCCATGGCAACCGGAAAGCCGGTTATTTTATCAACCGGCTTGGGAACGCTGGAAGAAATCCAGACCGCCGTGACCTGGGCAAGCGATGTCGTCGGTGCCGACGCCCTGCGGGACCGCCTTGTGCTCATGCATTGCGTTTCGGCCTATCCAACACCCATGCGGGAAGCCAATGTGCGTGCCGTGCCCTATTTGGCGGAACAAACCGGTTTGCGGGTTGGTTATTCAAATCACGTGATTGGTCCGGAAGCCTGTTATGCCGCAGTTGCTTTAGGGGCCTGTGTGGTAGAAGTGCATTTCACCGATTGCAACACCGGCCGGGAATTCCGGGATCATGAGCTTTCCTGCGATCCTGACGGATTAAAACATCTGGTTCAGACGCTTCCGCGTATTCGGGAAAGCCTTGGACAATTTGATAAAGAGCGCCAACCCTGCGAGATCCCTGGATTGGCCGCGCTCCGCAAAGGTTTGGTCGCCAGCCGCGACCTTCCGGCAGGAACTCCGTTGACAGAATCCGACCTGATGTTTGCGCGGCCTGCCACCGATTTTGGGACGGGTGATACGCATCAGCTGATCGGACGCCGCCTGAAAACCGCCCTGAAGACAGGAGAAACCATCCTTCGTCAGAACGTCGAGGAATAGGCTCTCGCAACGTGGATGACATTCACCTCTTTCTGAATGGTTCCCGGGGCGTCGGTGTCGCTCAGGAGCTTGCCTGTGCCGGACATCAGTTGGCGGCCATTTATGTCCCAGCCAAGTCAAAATCCGCGCCATCTCTCATTCAAACACTGGAGCCATTAGGCGTACCTGTTACGACCATTACAAACCCGAATGATAGTGGTTTCCTGGAACGTTATCGTGCCGCCAAACCACACTTGGCAATCATCGCCGGTTATTCCGATATCTTTCACGAGCCGGTTATCAGAGTCCCCGCACTTGGCACAATCAATCTTCATGGCGGACCATTACCGGCATATCGGGGCGGTTCGCCGCTCAACTGGCAACTCATTAATGGCGAAGCGGAAATCGGCATCTCCGTGATTCGTGTTGACGCCGGAATAGATACGGGAGATGTGCTCGCGGAAATGCGTATTCCAGCCACGCCGCGCGAGACCATTGCAACCCTTCAGGAAAAAACCAACGCGGCCTTTCCCCGCCTAACCCTTGACGTGGTGGATGATCTGGAGCGCGGAAAAAACAAAGGACGCGTTCAGGACCCGGCCCAGGCCAAATACTGGCATCAGCGCAATCGTTCTGATGGGCGTCTCCATTGGTCGCAGTTGACGGCCAGCGAAGCTGACCGCATGATCCGCGCCCTGACCCGGCCTTATCCAGGTGCATTTTGCTATCTTGGGAACCAGCAGGTTTCAATTTTTGCCGCGCATATTCCTGACGAAGATATCCGTGGCGTCGCTGGCCGCGTTTGCCATATTCAGGGCCGGGGGCCTTATGTCGTGTGTCGCGACAGAGCCCTGATTTTGAATGACTATGAAATTGACAATCAGATTGCCCGTCTCCCTCACGGGGCGCAGTTGGACTAGTCGGATACAGGCATGAACAACAACATTTTAAAGATCGGGATTATTGGCCTAGGAGTCGGCGAACGCCATCTTGTCAGCTATCGGAATATTGCCGGCTGCGAAGTTTCCGCAATCTGCGACATCAATAAACCGCACCTTGATGATGTCGGCAATCGATATGGTGTGGAACAGCGCTACACCGATTACCGCAAGATCACGGAAGATCCGGATATCGATGTCATCTCCATTTGCTCCTATGATGACACCCATGCCGAACAGGCGATTTCTGCCTTCCGTCATGGCAAACATGTCATGGTTGAAAAACCCGTTGCTTTATACAGACATGAAGCCGAAGCGGTAATGCGCGCCCAGCAGGATAGCCAGCGCTTCATATCTTCCAATCTGATTTTACGAAAAAGCCCCCGTTTCATTGAATTGCGACAGCAAATACAAGCCGGCGAATTTGGCGATATTTTCCACATTGAAGGTGATTATGTTCATGATATTTTATGGAAAATTACCGAAGGATGGCGCGGGAAAATGGAGTATTACTCGGTCATCTATGGCGGCGGTATCCATCTCATTGACCTTATGCGCTGGCTGACGGGATATGAGATTGTTGAAGTTTGTGGAATGGGCGGGCGCAAACGGGTTCAGGACAGCTCTTACCGCTTTGATGATACCATAACCAATCTGTTCCGCTTTAACAGCGGGGCAACCGGCAAGTGCCTGACCACATATGGCCCCAGACGGACAAAATTTCATGCCCTGAATGTTTATGGAACGGAAAAAACGTTTATCAACGACCTTCCAAATGCCAAATTATTCACCGGTGACAATCCTGAAACGGATGAATTCCCGGTCACAACCCCCTATCCCGGAATGGAAAAAGGGGACCTGCTGCCTGATTTCATCGCGGCCATTCGTGAAAATCGAGAACCCGACGTCAGTGCACAGGATGTCTTTCGTGTCATGGAGATTTGCCTAACCGCACAGGAATCCCTTGAGACCCGTCGCACCCTGTCAATTGCCCACCCCTTCTAACCAATTGAGTGAAAGCACGATCCCTATGAGTGACCGCCAAATTCCCTTCGGAAAACCAATGGTCGACGACCATGAGCGGGACGCCGTAATGCACGTTCTGTCCGGCACGACATTTGTTCACGGCCCGGCAACCCATGAATTTGAAAACCGGTTTGCAGAGCGTGCGGGTGCGCGCCATGCCATCAGCCTCGGGTCCTGTACGGCAGGACTGCATCTGTCGCTTTTGGTGCAGGGGATCGGGCCGGGAGATCGGGTTGCTGTTCCTGCAATGACCCATGTTGCGACAGCGCATGCCGTTTCATACTGCGGCGCCACACCGGTTTTTGTCGATGTTGAACCGGATACAGGCAACATTGATCCTGTACAGTTACAAGCCGCTGCCGCAGATGGCCTGGCGGCGATAATGGTTGTTCACTATCTGGGCCTGCCTTGCAATATGGACGCCATTGGAAAGATTGCCGAAAAAGCCGGGGCCTTTATCATAGAAGACTGTGCCTTGGCCATTGATGCGACCTATAAAAATCAGAAGGTTGGCACATTGGGCGCGACCGGATGTTTTTCATTCTATCCTGTCAAGCACATGACCACCGTTGAAGGCGGTATGGTTACCACCAACAATGATGTGTTGGCTGATAAAATTCGCCAAAACAAAGCTTTTGGGTATGATCGCTCACTAGAGAAACGCCTGAAGCCCGGCATCTATGATGTCACTTCACTGGGTTATAATTATCGGATGAATGAGGTTGAGGCCGCCGTCGGTTTGGCCCAGATGGACAAACTGGATGGGTTTCAAGCCGCCCGGGCTGAAAACTATCGGATACTCAAAGCATCCCTGGATTCACTGAATGAAATAACTGTCTTTGCCGATACAAAAGAAAACGCAGCATCTTCGCATTACTGTCTGAACGCCATTCTGCCTCGCGATGGCTCTATTGATCGGGATGTGCTGGTTGCAAAGCTCAAAGAACATGGCGTTGGCACAAGCGTTCATTACCCAAGTGCTGTTCCTTTATTCACCTATTACCGTGAACAGGGAGGCTATCGCGAAGGCCAGTTTCCGATTTCTGAATGGCTAGCAGCACAAACGATTTCGTTGCCGGTTGGTCCTCATGTCACATCCGAGGATGCCCGCTATATTGGAGACTGTTTTAAAGCCGCACTTCCACACGCAAAAAAATAAGACGCATATCCGTCCTTTAGAATTTTTACCCTCACACATAAAACTGGGTCGTTTAGGAGATAAGAACCATGGGATTTCCCACGCTTGACGCAAACGAACGTTACGAAGACGATATAAAAACCAAAATGTCCAGCCAGCGTGTAATGCTGGTCGGCGGCGCCGGATTTATCGGCCATAACCTGGCCTTGGAGCTGCGAGAGTTGAAGGTCGATACGATGGTTGTCGATAATCTGATGTGGAACAGCCTGATCAACAACATGTTCGACACCAACACCAACGAACTGCAGCGCGAAGTCTATCAGGGGTTCTTGCTGGATCGTTTCCGGATGATGCGCGATGCAGGCGTTCATCTGTACAATGCCGATGCCCGTAATTTTATAGATCTCATGAACGCTTTTCGTGAATTCCAGCCGACCATGGTTGTTCATCTGTCTGCCATATCCAGCGCCGTTGAAGCGCGTCATAAACCAGGCCTTTGTTTTGATTTACAATTGGGAACGCTGCGCAACATCATCGAACTGGCACGGGAAAACACGGATACCGTCAACCAGGTCATGACTCTGAGTTCCAGCACCGTTTACGGTGACTTTGAAACGCCAACTGTCGACGAAAGTGTCCGGCCACGGCCAAAGGGCATTTATGCGAACACAAAATATATGGCTGAACGCCTGGTCCGCACCTACAAGGAACAACACGGGCTTGGCGTCAACATCATCCGGCCCAGCGCCCTTTATGGCGAGCGATGCATAAGCCGCCGGGTCAGTCAGATTTTCATTGAAAACGCATTGAATGGCAAACCCCTGTTGCTGGAAGGCGGCGGTGACGGACGCCTTGATTTCACCTACATTCACGATCTTGTCGAAGGCATGGTCCGGGCTCTTGCCTTACACCCGGGACCCGGAACATCAGAGACCTATAACATCACTTTCGGCAACGCCCGAACCATCAGCGATCTTGCTGCCGTCGTAAAAAGTGTCATTCCCAATGTTATTCTGGAAGAACGCCCGCGCGTCGAAGACAAACCGATCCGCGGCACGCTCTCCACAGAGCGGATGCAAACGAAGCTTCGCTTCAAAGCCCGCTGGGAGTTGGAATCCGGCTACAAGCAGTACTGCGAATGGTATGTCGACCAATGGATGCGAAAAAAACACGCCATGGATAAAGCCTAGAGCAATATAAATGTCACTGGGAATTATCGTTTTTGCCCGGCTGTCATCACGGCGTCTTCCTGGGAAGGCGCTGCTGACGGTTGCCGGCCGCCCCTTATTGGGCCGGGTTTTCGACCGGCTTCGCCAAACAAAAAGCGGCGGAGAGATCGTGTTGGCCACAACCACTGACCCCGGTGATGACCCACTTGTGGCTTTTGCAAATCAAGAAGAGGTGCGGTGTTTCCGTGGGTCTTTGAATGATGTTTGCGGGCGCGCCATCAACTGCGCCCAGCAGTTTCAGTTCCAGAAGATTGTCCGAATTTGCGGCGACAGCCCCTTTATCGATGCAGGCCTTATGGATTTGATGATTGACGAGCAAGCGCGAACAAACGCAGACATTGTCACGAATTTATTCCCCCGGACATTCGCGCCCGGATTAAGCGTCGAAGTTCTCCCCTTGAAGGTCCTCGAAGATATCCATGCCTTGTCTGATGGGGCGTCCGACCTGGAGCACGTTACACAGGCCATATATCGCCATCCGGAACAGTTTCATATTCTGAATCACGCGGCGCCCCATGAAATTTATCAGGGGCTAAATTTGACGGTGGACACACCCGATGATCTAAGCCGGGCCGAGTGGATTACATCACAAGTGAATGATCCGGCCATAGCTCCGCTTAGCCAGATTACGGCCCTTGCCCGCGATTGGACGGCGCATACCGGACATTCACTGGAACCGAAGCATCCATGACTTCAGCACCAATTGGCGTGACGGCAGAGGAGCCCTCGCAAATCACCCTGCGTCCGCTGCAAATCGATGATCAGGGCGTCACGTTTCAATGGCAAAGCGACCCGAATATCCGGCGGTATTTTCGAAACTCAAAAACGCCCACAGAAGCAGATCACGCCACCTGGATACAAAACCGGGTCCAAGACAGAACCAACCCGGCCTGGGTTATTCTCCTCGATGGTCAGCCTTCGGGCGTGGTGCGGATCGACCAAAGCGGACGCGCCTCATTCGAAGTATCCATTCTTGTTGCACCCGAAGCGCAAGGTCGCAATCTTGGAAAAACAGCCCTTGAGCTGCTCCAAAAAACACGCCCCTTTTCGGGCTTCAGCGCCCAGGTTTCTCTGGAAAACCAGCCCTCGCTTGCGCTTTTCCGGTCTGCTGGCTTCGAAGAACAAAAGCCGGGTGCCTTTCAAACCCCCGCACTGTTTGGCGGCGCGAGGATCGCCCTGTTTGCAAATGCAAAAGGAACGACCGGACTTGGTCACGCACAGCGCTGTCTTGCCCTGGCTGACGCCATCGCAGACGCTGGCATGGCCCCCGTTGTTTTTATTCAAGGTCGCGCTGATTTGAAATTGCCATCCAGCCAAACCGGCGTTGAACTCATGACCCTGCCGGATGACGCAGATATCGCTTTTGTCTGTGAAGGAGCAAAAGCCTTGGTCGTCGATCACTACGATGTGGATATTGCGGATATTACCGACACGGCCCGCTATCCGGTTATTGTGCTGGACGATCTTGCCGACCGCCCCCTGCCGGCCGCCCTGGTCGTCAACGGATCACCCGCCGCCCGGGACCTGCCATATGACACGATGGCACCTACACAGTATCTTTTAGGCTCTGACTATCAAATTATCCGACCCGGCCTGCACCGGAGTGAAAACCGTTCCAGAGCCCTATTAGCTGAACCAAAACGTCTGTTTATATCGATTGGAGGCAGCGATCCACTTGGCATCGCATCTGAATTGCTTGCCATAACGGTCAAAGTCCTAGAGCGCTGGCCGCACCTGCGGGCGGATTTCGCGATTGCAACCCCGCTCACAACGCCCCCACCAGACCACCCACGCCTTCAGATTCATATAAACCCGCCTCATATTACGGAATTGATTTCGCGCGCCGATATTGCCGTAAGTGCAGGAGGTCAAACGATGTTCGAATTGGTTTATTGTGGAATCCCAACCGCTGTCTTTCGTGTCGCCGACAATCAGGATCGCAATGTCGGCGCTATGGCCGCTTCCGATTGTATCGTCGATATTGGCTGGGCGGATGACCCCGATTGGCAGAGTGACCTTGAACGCGTGTTAGAAAAATTACAGCTTGATTCGGCCTTGCGGCAGCAATTGTCTGTTAATTCATTACGTCAAATCGATGGCAACGGTGCCCGGCGCATTGCCGATTCAATTGGTGCGCTACTGTCATGAAACGCATACTGTTTACGGGTGGCGGTGGAGCTGGAAACGAGGCCATTTTCAGGCTACTTGGCTCCCGATATGACTTGCATTTTGCCGATGCCGATCAGGATAATATTGACAACACTATCCCTCTCGACCGTCGTCATGAAATTCCATTGGCACGGGCCGAGGGTTTCAGTGACCGGGTTTCTCAGTTGTGCCAGACCCTTAAAATTGATCTGCTCGTCCCCGGTGTCGATGAGGAACTTCTTGCCATGGCGGAACTTTCCCGTGGCAACGCCTTTGAGGTTCTGGTTCCTGAGCACTTTTACGTTGAAACCATGCTGGATAAATTTCTAACAGCCAAGGCGCTTCTCCGTGCAGGCTTACCCGCACCACAAACCGTGACGGCGGACAGCGACGGAAGCGTTGGGTTTCCATGTATGGCAAAACCCCGGCAAGGCAGAGGCTCGCGGGGTGTACAGCGCCTTGAATCCGCCGCACAATGTGAGGCATACCTCACCCTGAGCGGGCTCCCGGCTAGCGAAATTATCCGACAAGAACTTTTGATCGGACAGGAATATACCGTGCTCATGGCCGCCGACCGCTCAGCCCGATTACACGCGATTGTCCCCGTTAAGGTTTCCATAAAGCGCGGCATTACGATTCTCGCTGAAACGGAACGCTCCGCACAAATTATTGCGGCCTGTCAAACCATCCATAAAGCCCTGCCCGCACGCGGCCTCTACAACATCCAATGTATGGCCCTGCCTGATGGGCGTGTGATGGTCTTTGAAATCAATCCGCGCATATCCACCACATTCTGTCTCGCGGTGGCTGCCGGGATTGACCCTCTGGCCATATACCTCGATAATAAGGCACCTGATGCCACTCTCAAAACCTTTGAAATCACCCGTTTGCGTCGCCATTGGCGCAACGATTTCCTCGTTATGGAAAAATAACCATGAAATTTGCAGCAGAAGACGAACATTTCCTGACCCAGCGCAAAGTGCTCTCAGAAGAGTGGGGTGATCGAGAATTCTGGTCGCTTGCCGACCACTGGCCCCTTTTTTGCGGAATCGCCAATCTCGGGCGATTTATGGCCATTTCAGATTTGCTGCGTTCGACTTTAAGCGTTCCAGGCCATATTGCAGAATTCGGTTCGTGGCGGGGAGCAAACGTCATGCTGATGACGAAGCTGCTGCATCTTTATGATCCACATAGCAGCAAACTGGTTCATTGTTTCGACAGTTTCGAGGGACTCACAACCATCAGCGAAAAAGATGGTAACGAAGCCGAAGATGCCAGAAACAGTTATCGGGGAAACTACGAAGAGCTCCTAGAATTGATCCGGCTCTTCAAACTGGAAGACTCTCTGGTTGTCCACAAGGGCCTGATCCAGGATACGCTGCCGGCATATATTGAAACCGATACCGCATGCTCTTTTTCATTCATATATTGCGATACCGATCTGTTTGAGCCGAGCGACCAGATTCTGAGGGAATTACATCCTCGGCTGTCAAAAGGCGGATTGTTCGTTTTTGATCAATGGAATTACCCCCAATGGCCCGGTGAAACCTTGGCTGTAAAAGGATTTCTCAAAGATTACGGCGAACATTATCAGATGCGTCATGTAAGCGGCGCACGCCAGCCTTCTCTGGTCCTTGAAAAAACAACCTTCTAGATAAAGTTGCTGTTATGAAATTCGAGATTAATGGTCATTCTGTCGGTGACGGCTTTCCCTGTTATGTGATCGCTGAAGCCGGCTCCAATCATAACAACGATTTTGATCTCGCGCGCAGGTTAATTGACGTTGCGGCAGATGCCGGAGCAAATGCGGTTAAGTTCCAAACCTTTCGTGCAGATTCCCATTATTCGCGTTACACACCGGGCTTTACCTATCTTGATGGTCAAGACACGTATAACCTCATAAAAACTTTGGAACTTAACCGTTCCTGGCAGATTGATTTAAAGGCACACGCAGAGGAGCAAGGCATCAGTTTCTTTTCTTCGCCCTGTGACCCAGAAGCGATTGCCGAACTGGCCGCACTCAACGTTTGCGCATATAAAGTTGCATCATTTGATTTGCCGGATACGGACCTGATCAGGCTGATGGCCAGTACCGGGAAACCAACCATTCTCTCTACCGGCATGGCAGATTGGAGCGACATACAGCGCGCCGTGACAACCTGCCGTGAAGCCCGGAACAATCAAATTGCCATTTTACAATGCACCTCCCTCTACCCGGCGCCACCGGAATTGAGCAACCTGAATGCCATGGCTTCCATCCGCGCCGCCTTTGGGACTGTTGTCGGCTATTCGGATCACACTCAGGGCGAACACATCACTTTGGCTGCCGTTGCTATGGGTGCCGCCATCATCGAAAAACATATTACCCTGGATCAAAATAGCGAGGGCCCAGATCATGCCTTCGCGATGGAACCCGGACCGTTAAAAGATATGATAACCCGGCTCCGCGATATTGAGGCGGCGCGTGGTGATGGCCTGAAAAACGGTCCTCGCCCGCAGGAACAGGAAATGTTCGACAAGGGACGGCGCAGTCTTCATGCGAAGACTGACATCAAGGCAGGGACGACCATCAAGCCGAACATGCTTACAGTCAAACGCCCCGGCCTCGGTATACCTCCGGCTTTTCAGGATATTGTTGTGGGCCGCGTCGCCCGCCTGGATATTCAGGAAGACCACTGGATCACCTGGGATATGGTATAGGACGTAATCTACTGCAATCCATTTTGATCACCGGAGCCAGCGGTTATCTGGGGGGGCGGATCATGTCGGCATTATCGGCCAAAGGTGTTGTTGGCATTGCGACATCCCGGCACGGCAAAGTCGGTGTTGCCTGCGATCTGACCAATACCTCAGCGGTTTCCGAATTAATGAATTCCATTAAACCATCGGCCATCATTCATTGCGCGGCACACGTTCCTGCAACATCCGATGATTATGCCAATATCGAAGCGGCGAACAGCAGCCTGTCCATGGTTCAATCATTGATGGCAAACAAACCGAACCATCTTATCTTTGCCTCATCGATGACTGTCTATCCATCGGATGTCGCCATTCCAGCCAACGAAGACGCAGCGGGCCCACCGCAAAATGGTTATGCGGGCGCGAAGCGTAAAGCGGAAGAACTTTTGAAAAGCAGCGGTCTGCCCGTTACGGCCTTGCGCTTGCCGGGACTGTTCGGTCCCCCTCGCCGGAGCGGAATTATTTACAATACCGCTTTTGCCCTGGCGCGCGGCAAGGCTCCCGTCCTCCCAAAGGACCCACCCCAATGGGCGGCTCTCCATGTTGATGATGCTGCCGAACTTTGCATTCGGGCGGCCTTGGGAAGACGCCCGGATAAATATCGGGTTTTGAATGCGGGTTATCCCGACACGATGTGGATCGGTAAAATCGTCGATGAATTGGCACAACTCATGGGGGGGGAACCGATTGGCCACCCACCAACCACTCCCTTTGCATTTGATCTGGCCCGCTTACGCAACACGCTGGGAGTTCCCGAGTTTACATTAAGCGAAAGGCTGGCCGAGATGGTTGAATGGGTAAAGGCTGAAGCGCCATGATAAACCGTATTGGTGAACTGCTGCGCCAAGTTGGTGATGAGCTGCTTGCCCTTCGAGGCACAGGCATTGAAGATGGAAAATGGTATGGAACCCAGCTTAAAACCGAAGCCGATATCCTTGCCCACAAGATGATTTGCACCGGCCTGGCGCGCCTGACACCTGATTTGCCGGTCATCAGTGAAGAAGATGAAAGCAGCCATGCTCGTACCAGACCAACACGCTACTGGTTGATCGACCCCATTGACGGGACGGCCAGTTATGCCGGCGGGTATGATGGATGGGTATCACAAATAGCCCTTATGGCCGATGGGGTCCCGGTTCTCGGTGCCGTTTATGCGCCTGCGTTTAGGCACCTTTTTTTAGCTGAGAGCGGGGCAGGCGCCACCCGCAACGGCGAGCGGTTGAACGTTTCTGAAGACCTGAAATGCGATACCCTAATTGATAACTACCCGGAACCGCGCGGTACCGCACACGATCTGTTTTCCGCTTTTGGAATGTCAACGTACCGGGAATCGGGAAGTATTGGCTTAAAGGCCTGCCGGATTGCCGATGCAACCGCCGATGTCTTTTTCAAAGATGTCACCTTGCGCGACTGGGACATTGCGCCAGCAGATATCATCGTATCAGAAGCGGGCGGTGTGGTGCGGAGCCTGACGGATACCCCCTTCCCGTATGAGGGCCCCTTCAAAAAGCCCGGCGTTGTCGTTGCCACGCACTCCAAGCTTGCATCACAAGTTGCCGATTTTGTGTTGAAGACTGAAAAAGGAAAATCGAATGGCTGAAACGATTCTCGTATTGGCCGCCCACCCCGATGATGAAGTGCTGGGTTGTGGCGCAACCCTGGCCCGGCACGCGGCGTATGGAGACCATGTTCACGCCTTTATTGTTGCAGAAGGCGCAACCTCACGCGGGGACGGAGATCACGCCGTTGCCGCATTGCGTGAAGCGGCGCAAAAATCAGCCGCCGCACTGGGGTTTTTATCCATCGGATTTGGCGGCCTGCCGGACAACAAACTCGATAGCCTGCCGCTGCTCGACATCATTAAGGCCATTGAACCTCTGGTTAACGATCTGCAGCCCGACCTAATTTACACCCATCATGGTGGAGACTTAAATATAGACCACCGGATCGTTTATCAGGCCGTGCGGACGGTTTGCCGGCCCTTGCCGGGAAGCCCGTTGCGCCAGATTCGTTGTTTCGAAACCCCGTCCAGTACGGAATGGGGCGGTCACAACCTGGGAAGCGAGTTCCGACCTAATCTGTTCATTGATGTGGAATCTCAAATCAACATGAAAAGGGCGGCACTCCAGTGTTACCAGTCAGAAATGCGGCCCTTCCCTCATGCCCGCTCAAACGAAGCGGTTGATGCTCTGGCTCGATTGCGAGGAAGTCAGGCTGGCTTTCTCGCAGCAGAGGCCTTTGAAATTATTTTGGCCCTCGAACCTGCCATAAAACAGGATTAACCGTGAAAACCCCTTTACCAAAGCCACGCAAGCATATTGCAGAAACAGATCTCGTCCGGCCGGACTGGCTTGCAGCCGAGCCGCGCCGGGAACAATCCCTGTGGCTGGACCGCAACGAAAATACGGACCCGGAGCTCGGCCGTGTTGTGCGAGACGTTTTAAGTACTCTCCCGGACAAGCGCCTGTACAGCTATCCGGAAAATGGGCCGACCTATCGAAAGCTGGCAGCCCACCTTGACGTGGACCCCCATCAAATCCTCTTCAGTGCCGGTTCGGATGGGGCAATCCGGGCCGTCTTTGAAGCCTATGTGAATCCCGGTGATGTGGTTGTCCATCCTGACCCCACCTTTGCCATGTACAGCCTGTATTGCCGGATCTATGGAGCCAATGCCAGAACCGTTGCCTATACGGCATCCCAAAACGGACCCGTCCTTGATATTGACGCCTTTATTGACTTGGTACAGACAAGCGCCCCAAAACTGGTTTGCCTGCCCAACCCGGACAGCCCAACAGGAACCATTGTCGCCGAGCCGGATTTAAGGCGCCTGGTTGAGGCTGCGGGGGCCGCCGGGGCCTTGATGCTTATTGATGAAGCCTATTATCCCTTCTATCCCCATACCGTGGTTCCCTGGATCGCCGATGCCCCGCATCTGATCGTCACCCGCTCCACGGCAAAAGCCTGGGGCCTGGCCGGGCTGCGGATCGGCTATGCCATTGCCAATAACGAAGTGGCCGCACATTTACACAAAGTCCGGCCGATGTATGAAACCAGCACCATAGCCGTTGCCGTACTGGATGGCATGCTTGACCGACTGGATGAAATTGATGCCTCGGTTCAACGGCTGGAAGCGGGAAAAGACGCATTTATCCAGGCGATGGAACCCCTCGGCTTTCTAACCCTGCGCAGTCATGGTAATTTTCTTCATGTGGCTTTCGGCGAGAAAGCAGATGCTGTACATAAGGCGCTTGGCGATTTTGTCTATTATCGTAAAGATGGCGGTCATTCTTCTCTGGCTGGCTACAGCCGGTTTTCGACAACCACACCTGAATTGTTTGCCCCGCTAATCGAGATCATAAAAAATGTCTGACCCAACCAAACCCGTGTTTTACGATCCGAGCATTGACCGCAAAAAAAGGCTCGTCGATGCCGCGCTAACCGCCAACACGGCTTCTGTCCCGCTCCCTTCCATTCTGGAAGTCAGTGAATCGGGAACCTGCAACCGCGTTTGCGCCTTTTGTCCGCGCAGCGCACCCGATTATGACGATCGCAAGGAATTCATCACCCTTGAGCTGCTTGACAAACTGACGCGGCAGGCCGCCGACGTCGGCTTCGAAGGGGTGTTTATTTTTTCAGGGTTCTCCGAACCCATGATCGACAAAGGCATCTATGAGCGCATAGCACTTGTCCGTAAAAACCTCCCCGGCACGCGGATTGACATGGTGACCAACGGTGATCCGCTCACCCCGAAAAACCTGCCGAAAGTTTTCGATGCGGGCCTGAATACCTTGCTGATCAGCGTCTACGATGGCCCCGAAGATGCCGAGCGTTTGCGCAAACTGTGCACAACAGCCGGGTTTGTTGAGGGCCAGGATTTTGTCATCCGCGACCGGTGGCTGCCACCCGAACAGGATTTTGGCATTACCATTTCCAACCGGGGCGGCATGCTTGAAAATGCAAAACATGCGCGGCCCGCTCTTAATGAACCGCTAAAAACAGTCTGCAACTATCCCGCCTATCAGTTCTTCATGGACTACAACGGAGATGTCCTGCTGTGTGCCCATGACTGGGGCAAAAAGATGATCATCGGAAATCTGAACAACAAAGATTTCATGGAGTTGTGGACGGCCCGATCCATTATGCTGGCCCGCAAACGCCTGCTGAACGCCGATCGTGCCTTTGGCCCCTGCAAGGTCTGCGATGTCCATGGCAATTTGATTGGCAAGGAAAGCGCCGCCGTGTGGCGGGACTATTTCACCGCTGACGAACAAGAAAAAAAACACAGGGAAAAATGAAACCATGAACGCGAAAAAGATAAAGGCCAAGCTGGCTGCCGGCGAACCCAGTATCGGAGCCTGGCAAACCCTTCCGTGCCTTGGAGTTTCCGAAGTGCTGTCGACCACCAATGTCGACTGGTTGTGTGTGGATATGGAGCATGGTACCGCAAGCCTTGACCAGGCTGCGGGATCTTTTGCTGTCGCCGAGCGCCATGGGGTTGCCGGCATGGCGCGTCTGCCGCATGCCGACCCGCACCTGGCCCGGGGCCTGCTCGATGCTGGCGCACATGGCATTCTCGTTTCAACGGTCGAAGACCCGGTGGCTTTTGCCGATTTTGTGGCCTATTGCCTTTATCCGCCACGCGGCAAACGGGGCGTCGGGCTATCCAGATGCAATCGCTGGGGTGACGATTTTAAAGACTATCTGACCACCTTCGAACCCGTGATCGCGGCCATGATTGAAACCATTGCCGGTGTCGAAAATGCCGCCGCCATTGCCGCCATTGACGGCGTTGACGCCCTGTTTATTGGCCCCTACGACCTTTCCGCCAGCCTTGGCAAAGCCGGTGATTTTACTTCGCCTGAATTTCTCGCCGCCAAAGACAAACTGAAAGCCGCCTGCGACGGCGCGGGAATTGCCTTTGGTTTTCATCAGGTCGCACCCGAGCCGGATACGCTGCGTGCGCGGATTGAGGAAGGGTATCGGTTTATTGCCTACGGCACCGATGCCATTGCGATCCGCACGGCCATGCAGAGATAGGAAGCGCCATGAATGTTCTCTGTGTGATTCCGGCCCGTATGGCCTCCAGCCGGTACCCCGGCAAACCCCTTGTCCCGTTGCTGGACTTGCCCCTTGTGCTGCATGTTTGGGAACGCTGCCGGTTGAGCGAACATATAACCCGCACGGTTATTGCGACATGCGACCCCGAAATTCAAACCCTGGCGGAAACGGTCGGGGCGGAATGCGTGATGACCGCCGACACCCACCCCGGCTGCGTGGACCGGTCCGAGGAAGCTGTCGATATCATTGGTAAAGACCTTGCTGACGACGATTTGATCCTCATGGTCCAGGGCGACGAGGTGCTGGTGACGCCCGAAATGCTCGACGATGTTGTCGCCATGTACCAGCAAACCAAGGCCCCGGTTGTTAATCTGGCCTCATTCATCACCGATACCAAGGATCATGATGATCCGAATGTGGTAAAGGTTGCCGTTGCGCCAAATGACAAGGCGCTGTTTTTCTCGCGGGCCCCCATTCCTTCGCGAACCCGCAACGCACATCCCCCGATGTTGCAGCAGACCGGCATTATCGGTTTTTCCAAATCCTTCCTGAAAACCTTTGGCAAACTGGCGCGAACACCACTGGAAATTTGCGAAGGCATCGACATGATGCGCACGCTCGAACACGGTCACGAAATTCGTATTGTCACCACGGACAGAAAAACGCTGGGCGTCGACACCCCTGCCGATAAAACACGGGCCGAAGGCATTCTGGCGGCGGACCCCGTAACCAAAAGATATCTGAAATCGTGAGCAGCAAAAAACTCCGAGTCGGGATTGCCGGATACGGCGTCGTTGGAACACGGCGGCGCCACTATATCGACCTGCGTGACGACATGGTGACGGTCGCGGTCTGTGACCGCAACCTGTCTGCCGGTTCTGTTATTGATGATACCGTAAATGGCTATACCCGCTATGAGGACCTTCTCAAGGAGGACCTGGATGTCCTGTTTGTCTGCCTGACCAATGACATTGCACCGGAGGTCACGATAGCCGGGCTCAACAAAGGCCTGCATGTGTTTTGCGAAAAGCCGCCGGGCCGGACGGTAGAAGACATCATTGCTGTCAGAGATACGGAAAAAAATCACCCTGGCCTGAAGCTCAAATACGGCTTTAATCACCGGTATCACGATTCGATCCGCGAGGCCCTGTCCATTGTCCGTTCCGGCGAAATGGGACGGATCATCAATATGCGCGGTGTTTACGGAAAATCCAAGTTCATCAGCTTTGGTGCGGATTCCGACTGGCGAACAAAACGCGACATTGCCGGAGGCGGCATTCTCCTTGATCAGGGCATCCATATGGTTGACCTGATGCGCCTGTTTGGCGGCGAATTTAACGACGTGATGAGTTTCGTTAATAACGATTTCTGGAACCATGATGTGGAAGACAATGCCTATGCGCTGATGCGCTCGGATCAGGGTGTGGTCGCCATGATGCATTCAACGGCAACACAATGGCGACACCGCTTTACCCTCGATATCAATCTGGATAAAGGGTCTTTGAATCTGAGCGGCATCTTGTCCGGTTCCAAGAGCTACGGTTCTGAATCTCTGACCGTCGTTTACGCAACCGATGACGACCAGGGTGATCCCAAAGAGCAGACCACCCGTTACAATCAGGACCCGTCCTGGGCCCTGGAAATTGATGAATTCGCCAACGCCATCCTCAACAACCAGCCTGTGACCGAAGGCTCCTCGGCGGATGCCTTGCATACGATGGAGCTGGTTCACCGGATTTACCGGGCGGACCCGGAATGGAAAGATAAATGGAATCTCTGATTTGACCCAGCCAGCGATAAGCCTCTCGATATGGATCGCAGGTATTCCAGAATCATGAGATCAATACCCGGCCTCATCTTCGATCTGGACGGTACATTGGTGCATACACTGCCCGATGTGACCGCATCTTTAAACGCTGTTCTAGGAAGACGGCCCCTGGATGTCGATGAAGTGCGCACAATGGTTGGTCATGGGGCCATCCCTATGATCGAAATGGCCCTTGAGGCGACGGGCGGTCGTCTCAATGATCGAAGTCTTCCGGATATTCTGGAGGCCTACCTTGATCATTATCGCACACACCCCACCGTGTTTTCCGAGGTTTATCCGGATGTTTATGACGTGTTGGACCGCCTGGCCGGTCAAGGCATCCCCATGGGCATCTGCACCAACAAACCCAGTGCGACAACAGGTTTGGTCCTCGACTCCTTTGATCTGGCCAAATATTTTAAGGTGGTTGTGTGTGGAGACAGCGTCCCGCACAAGAAGCCCGATGGACGACATATCCTGCTCACTTTGGAGCAGATGAAAATAAACCCAAACGGCGCTGTCATGATCGGAGATAGTGAATCCGATATTGATGCCGCCATAGACGCCGGGATTTCTTCAATTGCCGTCTCTTTCGGCTATTCCATCAAAAGCCCTGAAACGCTGGGTGCGGATACGACCATACACGGCTTTTCGACCCTCGAAGACGCCCTCATACAAATAAGTACAGACAAGGCCTGACACGCGTGCCTGCAATGCCCCGCCTCCCGGAAGCCCGTTCTTGCCTCGGAACCCATCACTTATGAATCCAGACCAACCGCTCTATCTTCATGTTGGCGCACGAAAAGCCGGCAGCACCTTCTTGCAGGAAAACCTGTTTCTTGCACACCCGGAAATCAATTCGCTTGGCAAGCCCTACACAGACCCGGATATCATCGCCTTTGTCACGCACCTGTTTGAAGAAGAGGTGAGCTACAATCCCGACCTTGCGGCTTATCAGGTGAAAACGGCTGTTTTGCCGCATTTCGCATCGGCCAAAATCAATCTTTTATCGTCTGAAGACTTTTCCGTTCCTCCCAACATGCGTGAAAATATAATCGCCGACCGGGGCCTGTTGATGCGCCGCTTTAAAGACCTCTTCGGCCAAATCCGTATTGTCCTTGTTTTGCGAAATCAGATGGCTGTCTTGCGCTCTGTCTATTCGGATTACCTCAAGGACTCCTTTCATCGGCAGTACACATACATGTCCTTCAATGACTGGATCACGCGCGGCCTGAAGCGTAAAACAGTCCAGATTCACATGTATCAGTATGCTCCCTTATTGGATTTCTACGCGACGCTGGTTGGCCGGGAAAACATCTGTGTGTTGCTGCACGAGAGCCTGACAAAAGACGGTGCCATGTTCGCCCAGGACCTTGCCAAATTCATGGAAATAACTCCAGACCCCTTCATAGATGCCATAACGGCGAAGCAAACCGGACCCCGGTCAAACTCAAGGCTCGGTCGGGCGCAGCTTATTGGGGTTCGCCTCGGGCACTTTCTTGGCGGTCGGGATGTTCGGGCATTGGTTCCGGCACCTGTCAAAAAACTGTTGAGAAAAGCCCTCGATGGCAACACAGCCGACACTTATGCCCTGGATGAAACCAACACCCAGGCGCTTCACACCCTATACAAAACCGGGAACCGGCAGCTCACCGAAGAGTGGGGTTTGCCTCTAGCCAAATATGACTATCCCCTATGAAAGCCAATCCGTGACATCATCTGAAAACCAAACGGCCGTCGCCGTAACATCACGCTCTTTCTCGCGCCATCCCGTTTTGCGTGCGGAACTTCTTCAAAAGTATCCGAAGACCACGTTCAATGATGATGGGGTTTCGCTTAAAGGGGCCGGCCTGATCGATTTTTTGAGAGGCCACACCAAAGCAATTACGGCTCTGGAAGTGCTGGATGAGAACGTCTTCCGATCCCTACCCGAGTTGCGCGTTATCGGCAAAT
Source organism: Rhodospirillales bacterium (assembly GCA_048262255.1). Taxonomy (GTDB): domain Bacteria; phylum Pseudomonadota; class Alphaproteobacteria; order Rhodospirillales; family Casp-alpha2; genus JABMNT01. Next base: position 631,850 of record JBLXFH010000001.1, read on the forward strand.
ATGGCGTTGGGCTGGATATGATTGATCTTGGCGCCATGTCCCGGGCCGGCGTGAAACTTGGCTGGACTGGCGGCGTCAACCGGCGCTCGGTTACGGAACTGGTAATCTCTACCGCCATTGCTTTGCTCCGGCATGTCCCCTCTGCAGAGCGTGAAGTGCGGGCAGGGACATGGCGCCAGCACCTGGGCCGACAATTGACGGGGAAAACAGTTGGCATCATCGGCTGCGGGCATATCGGCAAGGATCTGGTACCAATCCTGCGCGCTTTTGATTGCCGGGTGCTGGCCTATGATATTGTCGATTTTCCCGACTTTTATACCGCACATGATGTCGAAGCCGTCGATTTGGACACACTTTTGAGAGACTCTCTGGTTGTCACCGTACATCTTCCACTGGACTCATCGACGCGCAACATCCTTTCCGCATCACGCCTTGCCCTCATGCGCAACGATGCCATCCTGATCAATGCGGCAAGAGGCGAACTGGTCGACGAAGCGTATCTCAAGGCGGCCCTATCCGAAGGCCGACTCGCGGGCGCCGCATTTGACGTATTTGCCAGCGAACCGCCGGAGGACATGGACCTGCTGTCGCTTGAAAATTTCCTTGTCACACCCCATATTGGAGGAAGCTCGGAAGAGGCCATTCTCGCCATGGGAAGATCAGCGATTGCCGGACTTGATAACGCCGGGGACCCTCTCGAAATTGCGTCCGGCAAAAACACGGAATTGGAATCAAAATGAAAAAGTTTGTCTGTAATTATCCCTGGACGCACTTTGAAGTGAACAATCCTAATGGCGACGTGACCATGTGCTGCGATAATTCGACGGTTCTTGGCAATGTCCATGAGCAATCCGTGGCCGAAATCTGGAATGGTGAGAAATACCAGAGCGCTCGGCGCACCATGCGGGACCAGGGGGCCCATGCCATGTGCCCGCATACCTGCCCGGTGATCAATGGCTATAAAACCTATCAGGAGCTCGACTGGTACAAAGATCTGGATAACCCGTCTGACGAAGAACCCTCCGTGATGTGCGCCAATGCAAAACAAAACGATGAGGAATTCAGCAAAGGCCAGTTAACGCTTGAATCCCAGCCGCGCTGGATGCGGTTTTGCTATAGCTACAAATGTAATCTGGATTGTTATCATTGCTATCAGCGCGAAGATGCCTTGCTCAATGACAAACTGTCCAAAGACTTTTTAAAACAGGTTGAAGAACTCGCGCCTTATTATCAGGTCGTTTTCTTTTTTGGGGGAGAGCCCTTCCTCTACAAACCGATGACGCGCATGATGGGGGAGTTGAAAACCGATCCGAATACGCAGTTCTTCTTTATTACAAACGGGACCCTTCTGACCGATTCCACAAAGGAAATGCTGAAAGAACGCAATATCGGTCTGTTCGCGATTTCCCTGGATGCCGCAACGTCGGAGAGTTTCGACGAACTTCGGGTGCGGGGGCGCAAGGCGAATTGGCAAACGGTCATGGATACCGTTGATAATATTGCCGATTTGCATAAACATCGGGATTTTGTCTTCACGCTTGACATGACCGTCAACAGCGTCAATTGCCACGAAATTGAGCAGTTTGTCACCTTATCGCTGCAAAAAGACGCCGAGCCTCTGGTTGGCCTTGTCGCCAATCCCGACCAGAAAGCTGAGTTTCAAAAAGAATTTCTGTTCTTTTCAGATGCACAATTGAAGGAAATGGATCGCCAGATTACAACCTGTCTGCGGTTGGTCGAACAACGGGGAATGAAAGATGCCGTTGCCGGGCTGGAACATTTGAAAGCCCGTCTGCACAGCCATCGCCGGTCCGAAAATTCGCCTGTAAGATATTGGCTCTATCACAATGCCCGGCAATTGTTTCGCCGTCTACCGAGCCCCATCAAGACCCGCGTAAAATCATTGGTCGGCGCCGTATCCGGTTAGCCCGGATTTTCCTCGTCGGGCGCTTCTTTGTAACCTGAAACATACCAGGCCCAGCCGATCTTTGGGCCCAGCCATTCTTCGAGCGGCGACCAAACCGGCCAGGGCTCTCCATAGACCAGAACGCCCCCGGGGTGCGTTCCATATTTTTTGATCTGCCAGCGCCGATAAATCTTGCCGAACTTAGGGATAAGATAGAAGTAAAACTCATGTTTGCGCAGGCTGACCCGTTCAAACGCCGCAAAAAGATCGGTCATTCCCTGGCGCGAATAACAGCGGGTAATCGGATTGAGAACCGTTTGTTTTTTCTTGCCGGCCCATTCCGTGGCGCGTCCGAGCCAATGATCCCCCGTCAACAGCTTGCCTTGCAACAGGCCAACGCAAAACAGCATGTTGAACCAGTAGTGCCAACTGTCTTTGCAATACAGCATGATCACAGCCTGCCCCGCAGGCTTAAGAACCCGATGCACTTCCGAAATGGTTTTTTCCGTATCGTCTGTGTGATGCAGAACCCCGTTCGAATAAACAATATCAAACGTGTTGTCCGCAAACGGCAGATTTTCAGCGTCGCCTTGCATGGCCTGACAATTTTTGGCCATCTCGTCCATCAGGTCAAATTTGCGTTGTGTGGCGCGGGCCCGGTCGAACGTAATATCGAGGCTCGTCATGTGAGCACCGTATTTGGCCATCAACGCCGAATGACCTCCGGCGCCAGGGCCGATCTCCAGAACCCGCTTGCCTTTAATTCCGCTGAGATCAAGCTCGACGCTGGACATGTGCTTGCGCAACCGGAACAAATCCTCAAGATCCTCAACGGACCCGATCAGATCTTCACGGGTCAGTCCCGTGTCCACCTCTTCGTAGACGGAATCATAGAGAGATTTCCAGAACTTCTGAATATCCGCTTTGTTGTCCGCTTCGCTCATTTAAACCGCACGCCTCTCTGTATACCGGATGGCGCCTGATATATAACCTTAAGGCTTTTGGAGCCAGTCCTAATCCATGACCTCAGATCAAAATGCCCAAGCCTGGGGCCTCCCCGGCGTTCTGGATTTTTATGAAACGTCGCGGACCACAACCAGCGACATTTACCTCTCCGAATGGATCTTCATCAAAGACTGTCTGCGCGAAGGCATCAGCGTTCTTGATGTGGGCTGCGCACAAGCTGGCTTTGCCAACATTCTGGCGGAAAATCTGAACGATTTTTCCTACACGGGCATCGACATCAGCGCCCAGATGATTGATAAAGCGAGACAAAAGCACCCACTTCATCGTTTTCATGTGATCGAGAATCAGGATTATACACCCTTGAACGGCCAGGAATTTGACCTTGTTTTAAGCTTGGGCATTCTGCATTTGCATGAAGACTGGCGCGACACCATCGCCCATTCCTGGGCGCATACCAAAGGCAGCCTGATCCTGGATTTACGGGAAAGCGCGGAACCGACGCTTGAAGACAAAAACCGTTCCTATTTCAGGATGGATTTCGGCGGTGGCGATGCGCGACACAAAGCGACACATCTCCCCTATAACATCATCAATACCTCGGATGCCTTGTCCGATATCAGCCGGTTATGCGCCGGTTCATCAAAGCTGAGCCAGTTTGGCTACCGGCATCCCGTTTCACCTTCGGCAACAACACCGGTTTCGGATGTTATGGCCATGACCTACTGCATAGAACGATAGAGCGCGCCCATGTTACAAATGATCAAAAAAATTCTGCGGTCTGTCGGAATGGATACAACCCGGCTGTATCAATCAATTATGGCGGCCAGCCTCAAGGCGGCCATCCGCTCGCAAGGCCTTGCCGAACTGTGTACCGGTCTCCGCAAAATCATTCCCGATGTCAGCGATCAATATACAACAGATTTCGACCCGGTTGAATATGATCGCTTCTGGGAAGTGAAGATGCGCGGACTGCATGCTTTTCAGGTGCAAAGCACCCTCGATGCCCTGAACGAGATTGGTGGTAAAAACCTTGTTATCGCCGACCTCGGGGACTCATCGGGCAATCATTCCAAATACCTCACGGCACTGGCCGCACCCGGACAAACCAAAAAAGTGATCAGCGTCAACCTGGATCCGGTGGCCGTCGAGAAAGTGAAATCAAAAGGCGGAGAAGCCATCCTGAGCCGCGTCGAAAACCTTGATCATGAAGGCCTGGCACCGGACCTGATCATGACCTTCGAAATGGTCGAGCATCTGACGGACCCCGTGCGCTTTTTCCACAGTCTGGCAACCGAGGGATCGGCCGATTATGTCCTGGTGACCGTGCCTTACACCAAAACCAGCCGCTTTGGTGGACATCATATCCGGGTATCCGAGGACCGCATGCAGGAGCAGATGACGGCCGAGGAAGTGCATGTTTTTGAGCTGAGCCCCGACGACTGGTCTTTGCTGACCCGCTTTGCCGGTTTCAAAACGGTTTTCCTTAAAACCTATTTGCAATATCCGGCCTTTCATCCGCTCAGCCTTACAAAGCACCTGTGGCGGGCGACCGATCATGAGGGTTTTATTGCCCTCCTGCTTAAACGCGATTTGTCCGTAGCCAACCGCTATACGTCCTGGTGAGCGTCCATCTTTCGACATCGAATGCCGCCCCCGAGAGCGGCTGGCGCTACCGGGTTGTCGTGGCCGGCCCGGGCTTGCCGGTTGACCGGGTTGTGCCGGATCTGGGTAAAACCCTGGAAGAAGATTTCGATGTCGTGCGCGATATGTGGTGGGAGCTGGCAAAGGATATGGTTAAGCAGCCGTCGGCTTTGCTGTCTCACACCCCGGCTTGCGTTTCCGATGCCTCCGATTTTGGCCTGATGATGGCATGGGACCGTCTGGTCGAGCGCTGGGCTGCAGCGGAAGAAACCATACTGGTCCTTTGTGATGACCCCTGGATGTTTCGGCATTTCGAACAAAAAGCCGGGGTCGAAAAACAAAGTTCGGCGCCACCCCTTCAATCCAGAGAACTCAAGCTGAAACTGCGCGGGTTTGTGGCCCGCCTAATGGCTGTCAAACGGGCGCTTTTCGCTCTCGTCCGGTTGCGGACGCATAAGCGAAAATTTCAGCCGGGCGGGCGTTACCTGCTGGTTTACGGGCACCCGGCTTCCAGCCTTAAAGGCGGTGATGCTTATTTTGGCGATCTGCTCAATCAGGTTGAAGGCCTGCGCCGGGTTTTTCATGTCGATTGCCCGGCCGGACGGGCGCAGGATCTGGCGGGCACGCAGAGCGTCAGTTTGCATGCCTGGGGCAGTTTTTTTGGCGCCTTCCGCCTGATAACCGCCTATTGGAAACCCGAAATTTCCGGCCCATGGCATTGGTTGCTGCGCAGAGCCGCCCATCTTGAAGGGGCGACAGGAACCGCGCCGATGATCCGCTGGCAGCAGATTTGCCAAAAAGGCTGGCTTGCAGCCATGCGCCCCAAAGTCGTTGCCTGGCCCTGGGAACACCATGCATGGGAACGGCATTTTATTCCGCAAGCCCGCCTTCACAATGTTCGCACCCTGGGCTATCAGCATGCCACCGTAAGCCCCCGGGAATGGAACCATTCGCCGAATTCCGATCCGTTGGGTACAGCTGGTCTGCCCGATCTGGTGGTCTGCAACGGGTCTTCCGGTCGGGCCGGGCTGGAGTCTTTGGGAGTTCCGGGCGGGCGCATCGTTTCCGGAGGCGCCTTGCGCCCATCCGTCATGTCGACCTTGCCGCATGATCCCGACGGCCCCGTTTTTGTTGCGTTGCCGGCCAATACGGACATCGCCGAGGAATTGCTTGCCGCGGTCAGACCGTTGGCCCGAAAGGGTCGCCGGTTTTTGATTCGTCTCCATCCCTTTGCCCCGATTGAGGTGCCTGAAACGGAAGACCTGTTAAAAACAGATCGCTCTCTTGAACAGCAAGATGGCGTTTCGGCGGTCCTGTTCGCCGCGACAACGGTCGGTTTGGAGGCGATGATCGGCGGCCTGCCGACGCTTCGGTTTTTACCAACGACCAAGGCCGGGCATGATCTGCCGCTAGGTCTGTCAGCTTATCCACAGACCGTCACCGCAGCAAACCTGGAAGCCGCTCTCGACAACCCGCCGGGTCCGTTTTCGATCGATGCCGAAAAGCTGTTTGATAAAGCCGATTTCGCCATCTGGCGCGGCTGGCTGAATGCCCGCGAACAGGTTGGCGGGTCCTATGGAGACCACCAGCCGTCGCGTCTGCAAACCCTGATCCGCAAAGTTGAGCGGCTAATCACTGACCCCGTTTTGCGTCGGTGGATGTTTGAACGGTTGCGCCAACGCCGAGTGCGCAACGACCGGTTTGAGCCGGGACGGCCCGCCTATTTGGCAAACCGCCTTGATTTAAAAACCACGATACCCGCAGTCACCTGGCCCCTGCTCTCGCCAGAACCGCCAAGCCAGCCGGTCATCCTGCCGCTTCCCGGCGCCCCCCTGATGCTGACGCCAAACCAGGCTGATTTGGCATTTGACTGGGCCAATAACGACCTGGAACGATTGGCTGCTCTGCACCGCTTTTCCTGGCTGCCCCTGATCGGCAACAAAGCCGACCCCGCCTGGGTCAATGCCTTGTGGCAGGGCTGGATAAAGCGTTATCGCGAGCCCGACGGGGGATGGGCCTGGGAAGCCTACACCGCCGCTGAACGGGCCATTAATCTGTTGACCTACGGTCAATCATTTGGCCTGCCGGGTGGCGCGCTGACATGTCTTGCCGACCACGGTCCCGCCATCGCCGGGCATCTGGAGTATTACGGCGAGACCGGAACCTCCAACCATCTGGCCAATAACGGGCGGGGCCTGTATTTCATTGGTGTTCTTCTCGACATCCCGGCCTATGCCGAGCTTGGCGCAACCATTCTGGAAGAAGAGGCCAAGCGCCTGTTTGGGCCGTCCGGAATGCTCCGCGAAGGCTCTTCCCATTACCACCTTCTGGTTACCCATCAATACAAAACCGCCCTTGATTTGGCAGAGCGGCAGGCAAGACCGGAACAGGCCTTTCTCCGCGGTGTGGTCGACAAGGCTCTGGCTGCGGCAAGCCTGTTTGACATGCCGGGGGGATTTCCACTGATTGGCGATATTTCACCAGATATGCCGCCATCCCGCCTGGCCGGTCTCATCGGGCAGGGCACTCCGGACCTGAAGGCCCTCGCCAAAGACGGCTGGCATCGATTGGATCACAAGGGCTGGTCTTTGCTCGCCTATGCATCGCCCATGGGCTGGCCCGTGACCGCAGGGCATGCCCATCAGGATTTTGGCAGCTTTGAACTCCATTACCGGGGATCGCGTCTGATTCTGGATACCGGGCGTGGCGGTTATGGCGATACGGGCGATGCCGCGCTTTATACATCGGCCCAGGTCCATAACGGTCTGATGGTCGATGGTCTGAACCCCTATCCGGAAAACCGACCCTATTATGACGATAGTTTTCGCCGCGATGTCTGCGGGAACAGGCCTTCCGTATCGGAAACAACGGAGTCCCTGACCCTTGCCCATGACGGATTCCGGCGATTGTCCGGCGTTGAAACGGCCATGCGTGAAATCACATTGCAAGACGGCGCCGTCCTTATCAAGGACACGGTGCAAGGGACAGGTCGCCACGTCATTACCCGGCGCCTTCATGCGCCCGCTGGGTCGGGACTGAACATTGAGGCGGATGGGCAACGGGAAATCCGCCAGGTCAAAAGCTGGTCCGCTTATGGCGAGAACCAGCCCGCAGAAGTGACGACAATCACCAATGAGGTCCAGCTGCCCTGGTGCGATACCCTGATTCTGAGGGCTGGCTGATGCCTGAATTTGCTGACGTCAGCGTTATCATGCCTGCCTACAAAGCTGAAGCGACCATTGCCCGGGCGCTGACCAGCATTGCCGCCCAGACGGTTTTGCCGAAAGACGTGATCATCGTCGACGACGGCTCGCCAGACGGCACGTACAAAGTCGCCCAACAGATGGCCGACAAAATGAACGGCGTCACACTCCTGCTTTTCCGACAGGACAATCTCGGGCCGGGGGCGGCGCGCAATCATGCGCTTACAAAAGCAACGGGCAAGTATGTCGCTTTTCTGGATGCAGATGACGAATGGTTGCCCGAAAAACTGGAGCGCTCAATGGCGCATTTGTCACGCCATGACTATGATCTCGTATCTCATAACGGCTGGGTTGTTGAAGGGGATGGAACGTCCAGCGATCTCGATTGCGCCAGCCGGTTTGAAGCCTATGCGGAAGACCCTTTTGTCGGTCTTTATGAAAAAGGGTTTATCGACACCTGCACCGTTGTCTGCCGGCGCGACAAGGTTTTCGAAGCGGGCGGATTTGATCCGGACCTGCCCGTCGGCCAGGACTTTGATTTGTTCCTGACCCTGCTTGGCCGTCCGGAAGCTTCTTTTTTTGTATTCAGGGATCCTCTGGTCAAATACCACATCACTCCCGGCAGCGTAACCAGCCATACATGGCGGCGCCTGAAGTGCCAGATCCGGATTTTAAAACGCCACGCGCCCGCTTTAAAAGGTCATAAGGGGTGCACACTCAAAAGTCTCTGGTTCCGAACCCTGGCCATCCATTATGAAGCGTTGACGGTGTTTAAACGCCGCAAAGAAATATCGAATATCCTAGCCGTCTGTTGTCGGCTTCCATTCGTCCTGCTTTGCGTCACCGTTCAGAATTTCACAGGATTCAAGGACGAACGGATCGGCGGCCTGGCGCGCGCAGCTAATGCCGCAGTCCGGGAGGCCTAGATGCGTTTACCTGAACCGGTGAAGCCGGTCCTGCAGAACCTGAAACGCGGCCAGGACGGTATCTACAGCAGCACCTTTATGACCGGCCAGCAGGATGAAGAAGTCCTCATGCGCCGTTCCGTGGCCACCAAACAATACACGAACTATCTGGCCGAGATCAGCCTGCATCATTCAATTCCGGTCATGGATCAGGAAGTCCGGCGGTTTCTGCGCCCGATCCGTCCGCAGGGGATCATTCTGGATTCCGGCGGCTGTTGGGGGTGGCATTGGCGCGACCTCAAGGCATTAAGGCCGGACACCTATGTCATCATTCTCGATTTTGTCCGTGAGAACCTGCTTCACGCAAAACAGGTTCTTGGCGAAGAGATTGATGAGCGCATCTTTCTTGTCCATGGCACGGCGACGGACCTTCCTTTTGCCGATGCCTCGTTCGATGGCTACTGGTCGGTGCAAACCCTGCAACATATTCCCGATTTCGCCGGTGCCGTACAGGAAGCCTGTCGGACGCTCAAGCCCGGAGGCCTGTTCGCCAACTACTCACTCAATTACACCGGCCTCGTCAAAAGCGTCTATAAAAGTCTTGGTCGCACCTATCATTACAAAGGCGTGATCCCGGGCTCCTTCTATCTTGAACGCATGTCCCCGGAACAACTGGATGCGGTTGCGAAAAGTTTTGGCACCCCCCCCGACATCCGGTTTACGGAGATTCTCTTTAACCCGGACCTGGGCATCCGCCGGTCTGGCCGTTTCGGATCGTTATTCGGCCGTCTTGATGCCGCCCTATCAAGCGGCTTCCCACCGCTCCGGTTTTTTGCCCGGCAAATGTCTTGCCACAGCGTCAAGCCTTCAAAGCCCTAGCCCTGGGCCATCAAAAACTGCGTCAAAACATTGACAACATCGGACGTTGAATTGGGGATGAACACCATAGACAACACGATAAAATGAAAGCAGACAATGATACTTATCAACCTTGTGGCCGGGTGTGCCTCAAAAGCTTTTTTTCTTTTCTTACCCAGTATGCTTTTCAAAATGCGCCCATAAAGCCCCGTGATTACAATCGCACTTCCATGTAAAAACCCAAAAATCAGAAAATTGACGCTCGTCCCGTGCCACGCTCCGACAATCAGAAACGTAATGATCACCGCCACCGCCAGCATAAGATTATGCGCTCCAGGTGGAGATGCGGTTAACAGCTGTTTGAGAAGCGGCGTAAAGACATAGTGCCGGATCCAGGTGCCCAGAGAGATATGCCATCTTGACCAGAAATCCTGAACATTGCGGGCCAAATAGGGATGATTGAAATTCTCCGGCAACGTCGTCACCCCGCACAATCGGGCAATTGCAATCATCAGGTCCGTATAGCCGGAAAAACTTAAATAGAGATAAATGGTGTAGGAATACAGAACTACTCCCAAATCCAGCAAACCCGCCCCATCCTTGGTCAAGCTCTGCAGATCGGACACTTGCAGGAAAACCGGCGCGATTAAAAAGGCCTTGATCAGACCGTTTACAGCACGGTGCCCACCGTTCAGGATTTGCTCCGTCGCCGGGCGACCAACTTTCTCAAGCCCCTGAATAAAGGCCTCATATCGCTGAATGGGACCGGATAGAAACGTCCAGAAGGCAAGCGTGTAGGTGCCAAAATACAACAGATTAAAAGGATGATGACCGAGACCGGGTGCCTCCATAATAAGATGAATGACCCGAAACAGAATGTAGGAGAGCCCAACAATTGAAAAAGGATGATCAAGCCACTCGACCCCACTGACCCACTCATATTTACGCAAATATATGAACAGCGCCACTTCCCAAATAACCATTCCCATCGCCACCAGCGATGTTTCGAAGCGGGTGTTCCCCCACATCATCCGGATTATCAGATAGGGCGGCAAAACAAACAGGCTTAGGGCCAGCAAATCGAAAAAAGAGAGCCAGGAAAGCGCCATCAGTCCACTGGCTACCGCCAGCCCGGCAAGAAACAGATGTTTCTGTTTCGACCATGCCAAAGTGATCATGCACAGGGCAATGACGGCAAACGGCAACGACCCAACGGATATGGGTTCCAATCCCGGTATCATTGAGCGATCACAACAGGTTGAGCTGTTTTCATTCCGGACTTCAGCCAGGCCGCAATTTCTTTAGCGACAATTGTATGCCCTTCCGCATTGAGATGACCATTATCGGGAAATGTTAAGGGACCTGTTGCCTTTTTGCGCAACCCGGCAAGCGTATCAAACACAGGGACGTTTCTTTCCGCAAGAGCCACCTTGAAGGCGCTGAGCGCCCGCCATGGGTCGAGGTTTTCCTTCTGAAGATTGAAATGATTCACATATCTCTGGAACGCTTCAGGGTAGAGCAGATGATAGGATGGCAGCAAAACAACGCCAACCGGCACCCCGAACTCTTTTTGAATCATCGCACGCGTTGCCGCCACAAATTCAGCCGTGGTATTAATCGCGCGCCAGGCCGGGTTGGACGTGTCCAATGGGCGCAACAGATCAAGCGGCATTTTATTGATCAGGTCGATATCTGCCCTAAAGCCGATTTTCAGGGTAAACGCGCGCAACATCGGCACATTCATGATCCCGACCTTGAGCCCCCCGTAAAGGGCACTGGATTCCAGCAGACGGCCCCGAACCGCTTTAAACGATCTCGGTATCGCCAGCCATAATTTGTTAAATCCATTCCACAGCTCATCACTCGGCAAGCCGACGGTTCTCTCAACAACCGTTGTCGTCTCCCGAAGGGGCTTGGACAGCGCGTCAAACCGTTCCGTATAGTCCTGAATTGCGTGCAACACGGGAAGCGCAAGGATAACGGCCTTCGGGCGATACCCTTGTTTGCCGAGGTATCGAATCAAAATGGACTGGGTATCTATATTGTGCCCTTCAGACCCGAGGTTGGCAGCCCAATAGCCATATTTTCTGAGTTGAGCGACATACACTTCATTGTCTTCAACAAACCCGCCGAATGTATTCGATGAACCGGCTACCCAAATACCGGAAAGCTCCTTTTCCCTGTTTTCCTCGCGCCCCCGAAATCCCATCGCATTGGTATGATTGATGACATCAAAATTCATGGGGTTGTAGCGACGAACCTCGATATTCGGCTTGTTGTAGTATCCAAGGACCGGGTGACGCTGAAACATATCCGGCAACATTGATGTATATTCCGGAAAGACAACAAATCGAAACGCCAACTCGGCACCGCCAAGCACCAGCAGCCCCCAAAAGCAAATCGTCAATATTCGTTGAATGCCAAATGACACCATAACCACCACTTTAGAATTGTTGATAGGCTATAATAACCGTATCCGTCATTTGCATGATCATAAGCAGGAATATGACCACCTTGGCGATCAGCCACGACAAGGACATGCCTGCGCTTAATCTCATTCAAGGCCTCCTGATACCAACTCAATGATTTTCATTGGTATATCTTTTGACTGGAAATTTTCAAGATCAAGGTGCCACAAACGGTCTTCTTCGTCAGTCTCAGCACTTTCAAACCCAAGATTTTTATAATGATCAACAACCAGTTGATTCCGGTCGGTTGGACGGTACCGACCACGAAGAGCCTGGATTCCGGCCTTTCTGGCATTGCGCACCACCTCAGCCAATACAGCCTCTTCAACCCGACGTCCCAAGACACGGCAACTCATCAACCAGGTGTCGATTTCCCAGATATGGTCCACTGGCCTGCATATTATGACACTGATCATGCCGTTGTCGCCAAACCGGTCCCGCAACCGGACCTGCAGGGTGAACAGGGTATTGTCATCGCGCATCGAGGCCACTTCTACTTCCGTATAGCGCCGTGTGGTTAAATTGAATTGATTGGATTTGTTAATCAGTTGTGCGATACGGCCTTGACCAGCCTCATCAAAAGAGGAGAAGGATATTTCCATATCGAGGGACGCCAAAAAAGACTCCAGATTGCGCGACGTGCTCTGCAATTCTATGCGGCTGGCCCGGGCCGAATAATCATCGGCCCGGATACGGTCCTCGTCAGATAAGGCAATTGTTTCGAAATACCCTGCAGCCAAAAGTGTTCGAGCGAACAGGGCCGGGTCTTCCGGAAGTTCCGGGACGGCAACCTGAGGCAAAGCCTCTCTCACCTGCGCGCGCTCTGCCGGGTTATCATCCAAAAGCACCAGCGAATCGAGGCCAATATCCAGGGCTTTTGCAATGGCTTCCAGATTGGATGCCTTATCAGACCAATTGGCCTGAAAAACTGCAATGTCCTGTTCTTTGATCAACATATCCGGGTGTTCTTGAAAAGGGCGCCGGGCGACCGGATCGTTGTTTTTTGAACTGACAGCCAGAATAACACCAAGCTGGCGCAGGTTTAAGGCTGTGCGCTGGATATCAAGATAGGCCTCCCCAGCCGGGTCTCCCTGCCCAAGAACAATGCCCTCAAGGCCATCGTCGCCAATAACGCCGCCCCATAGCGTATTATCCAGATCCAATACCAGACACTTTCGGCTCTTACCTCTTATCGCGCCCAGCAGGCGCGCCACATGATCGGCATACAAGGGAACGGCTTCCTGGGCAAAGGACAGCTTTGCGACGTTCCACTGCAAGGCATTATGCCAAATATCCAGCCCAACGGTTGCTGCCAGTCCGCCAATATCAAGCAAGGTATCACCGGACCCATCCAACGCCTGTAAAAGCAGGCTATTAAACCGGTCAATCAACGCATAAGGGCTGGCGGGAAGACGCCGGTCAAAGCTGCCAAGCATATGGGCCGGTGGATGCGGCAATGTTTGCACAATCAGAGATGCACCGGAATTTTCTCGAATTCCAGCGCACACGGCATTCATATATTCCATCGCCTGATTGACGACATCGTTGGCATCACTCTCGCTGAACATGCGACTGGGTTTCGCGATAATCCGCTGATCAAAAGCCAACAAGACGAGGTCTGGTTTCGCTTTGTTAATTTCTGATCCCGGGTCTTGGGCGGCCTGCATTGCCTGATCAAAAGGCGCTTCGATAACATCCAGAATCAAACCATGACGCGCTGCGCTTGCGGCCAGCGCCGGGGCCAGTAATGCGGTCGTCGAATTGCTCAGAATGCCAAGCTTCAGTGGCTCCAACCGGTCGAGGACGTGATCCTCGGCGCGAATCCGTTTGAGCGTCTTGGCAAGGCTGTTGAGCTGGTTGAGGTCAAGGGCATGAGAAGCCAGATACCGAACCTCATCAAGATTTTCAGCGGTCGCTGACTTGCAGCGCGCGCGAAAACTATCTGGGGCTGCCGGCAGCCATGGAAGATTTATCAAGGACAAATTTTATATCCCTTTAATTTTACTCATGACACTGTCTGCAACCTCTTCGGCCGTAGCAAATCGCTGTCCCGGTTGCGTTTCGCGTATTTGATCCAAAAACCTTGGATCAAAAACTTCCAGCATTGGTGTTTCCGTATAGCCCGGACTTACCGTATGGACATCCAGCCAGGAAAATTCAGCATCAACCACTTTAAGCAGGCCCATCAATCCATATTTCGCGATGATATAACCTCCCATACTTTTGGCAGCAAAGGTATTTAGACCCATGGCATCGCTTAAAATTCCAACGACCCACCCGGTTTTTTGTGGTCTCAGAATTTTCTTGATTGTCGCTCCCAAAAGACAATGCGCCCCCTCCACATTGACGGACCATTGCTCTGTCATTTCATTTTCAGGCAACCGGAAAACGGGTCCGATCGCCGGAGGAGGAGATGCGGCCAGAATAACCCCGGCAAAGGGAGCTGGCTCTTCGACAAGGCGGTTCACCGCGTCTTCTATGCAGGTATGATCTGTCAGGTCCAGGTGTAACGCAATCCCGCCGGTCTCCGACGCAATGGTCTGCGCCTCACCCTTATTCCTGTTATAACCAATGATTGGGCGATATCCCGTTTCTGTTAGTTGGCGACAAAGCGCCCTGCCGATTCCGCCACTCCCTCCAGATAACAGGACATTTTCAACCATTATTTTTTACTACTGTTTCCGCTGTCGCTGTCGCAATTCGGCTCTCACCTACATCGACACTTATTTTCAAAGTCAGCATTCTGGCCGCCTCGGAGCAATGCGTAACTTCACCTGTCAAAACAGCATCATCATTCACATATAGCGGGTTTCGAAAGCTGATATTCAAACCGGTCCACAAACATCCTGTGCCGGGAAGGTGCATGCCAAGCAGGCATGAGATTTTCGCAACAATCAGGGCCCCATAAACAACAGGCCCGCTAAACCCACCCGCCTGCGCAAACGCCGCATCCGTATGAAGCGGGTTTAAATCTCCCGAAAGGCGACCAAAATCATCCATATCCGCAGGCGTAATAACAAAGGGAATTGATATCCGAGACCCTTCCGTCAGATCATCCCAAAAATTACCACGCGTGTCGGAAGTCATCCCTCAATTTTCTTCTTAATCAGGTCTGCAAATTGCCCCACATTCTCAAGCCCGGCAATTTCGGAGGAGCTAAAGCGGATATCCATGGATTTTTCAACCGCAACAAACAGACGAATATGGGACAAGCTGTCCCACTCATCAATATCAGCTGCTGACATTTCTGCATGCAACTCAATATCATCATCATCAAAAACATCATGAAAAATAGGGGTCAGCTGTCTGAAAACTTCATCTTTGTTCATAAATTAATCCACTATAATACGGACGGTCATTAAAGTTATATCCTACCTGCAAGTGCGGCCAATATAGACATGGCGATCAGTCGGTCAACACTGGAATTTCGCCGGTTTTTCGTGACATGTTGCGGGAAAATGGGCTGCTGGTTTTATGCTGAAGCGTTGACATCAAGCCTCAAATATTATTAGTTCCCTGAAAATATTCTGCGCTTAACATGAGGGGTTTACATTGCCATTAATACATTAAAGCGTGTACGCATACCATTTAGTACAATACTAATAATGTAGAGTTATGGCATATATTTATGTTGAATAATGATTTTGAACCCGCAAAAAAAGCAACTCTACCCCGTATTCGCAGCATAAAATTTTTCTTTCCAGGTAAGCCCATTTCTCTCGAAAGTATCGATCAGCCAAGCGCGACGCGCATTCGATTGGACCAGACCGGACAAAAATTTACCTTCCAGTCCCACACAAATTCGACGCAGATGGCAATTGCCGCCGCCCAAGATGTAATAACCGCCACAAAAATAGACCCAAACCGGATCGGGTTAATTATATCTGCACCTTCATTGATAACGTCATATGGTCTGGAAATACCTGCTATTGCGATTAGGGCCGCGCTTAAATCATATAAATCGGATTGCCTGAATGTCGCACAGGGCTGCGCTGGTTTTTTGGTGGCAATGCGGCTCGCTGCACAGTTTCTGCAGGCAGAACCTGAACGAGGCGATGTTTTGATCGTAACATCCTGTCAAGCATCGACCCTGATGAAGAATTTTACACATGGCGCTTTTTCCTGGGGTGATGCCGCTGTCGCCATTCTCATCACATCCGAGCCCGGCCCTGGGCTTCACTTTACAGCCTACCGAGAAGAAAATGCCTCAACAAACTGGGGAGCCATGAGATTGCAATACGGGGATGCAATGGCATTTGATCTCTGTAATCCGGAATCAGATCTTACTCTTGAAGTTGATTTTGAGGATTCGCATGCGTTTTCTGAATATCTCCAAGGTGAACAACAACGTTGCTTCCTTCTCATTGAAAACCTGTTAAGCGCCGGAAAATTATCTGCGTCTGAAATTAATGCCGTATTCCTGCCTTCAATCGGAAGGCGCCGAATTCCGCATTTACTCGCCAAACATCCTTCGCTTATTGATAAAGTACAAACCGATTTCAGTTACCCGCACATGGGTGGGGTGGATATCATGCTGTTCCTTGACAACCACATTCGACAGCACCCGCCAATTGCCGATTCTTGGTATATGGCCATGACGCCTGCCTTTACAGCACTGTGGGGCGGTGTTCTGTTTCGCTTTATTTGTGAATGACTTTCCGCTTTCGACACGGCATAAAGGTTTTAAAGAAAACAAACAATTTTTAACAAAGGCCTGTAAACGCAATTCCAACCTGAATATCCGGCTTCCAGCATCGACAATAAATGACCAAGCTCAGCGTAATTATTCCCGCATATAACGAACAATCGACAATTGTGCAGCTGCTGGAGCGCGTTGCCCGGCAATCAATTGATGGTGTCACGTTTGAGGTCATCGTTATTGATGACGGGTCCAGGGACAAAACGATCGAGCGCCTTGAAGCGCGCCCTGAACTTTATACGAAGCTCATCCGTCAACCTCACAATCAGGGCAAGGGCGCTGCCGTCAAAACCGGCCTCAATCAGGCGACAGGTGATTATATTTTATTTCAGGACGCCGATCTGGAGTATGACCCGGACGACTACGCCAACCTGCTTGTCCCGGCACTTGAACATAAGGCCGATGTTGTTATGGGAAGCCGGTTTGCGGCGCCCAAATTTGTTCGTGTGTCCTATTTTTGGCATAAAGTCGGCAATTATTTAATCACCTTTATCTTTAACATCTTGAACAATACGACATTCACAGACGTCTATAGCTGCTATCTGATGTATCGTCGCGAATTGGTCAACCCCGATGAGCTTAAAACGCTTCGCTGGGAGCAACATGCTGAAATTCTGTCTTTGGCCGTACATCGCGGTAAAATCTACTATGAGGTGCCGATCAGCTATCATGGCCGCACATATGAAGATGGAAAAAAAATTCGCGCCCATCATGCTGTTGTTGTCATATGGACGATGTTGAAAATGCGGGTTTTTCGCGCGCCAAAAGCATTTGAGACCGACAATTAATGTCTTCTACGCAAATTTATGAAGGTCCCGAACTTGAGGTTTTGGCTTCACTTCCCAATTATTATCGATGGATAGTCGACATATTCCGCCCGAAATTACGGGGACGGGTCATGGAGATTGGTGCTGGTATCGGGACCATTGCGTCGAAAATCATCTCCGAAGTTGATCATCTTGTTCTTGTTGAACCCTCTGAAAACTTAACACGCCGCCTGCCTTCGGCACTTCAAAACAATTCCAAGGTCACGAACTACACGGATACACTCGAGACTCATTTGCCGCAAGTAACCGACCAGAGTCTGGATGCCGTCATCATGGTCAACGTTCTTGAACATGTCGAAGACGACGGCGCTGCTCTGAAAGAGCTTTTCCGGGTGATAAAACCTGACGGTCATTTGTTGCTGTTTGTTCCCGCTTTGCAATTTCTGTTTAGCGACATTGACCGGATTCATGGTCATTTCCGACGATATCACAAAGGACCTCTCGAGACGCTACTGCGGGAAAATGGGTTTTTTATTGAGCATTCCCGTTATTTTGATATTGCTGGTGTTTTCCCATGGTGGTTAATTAACAAAGTCTGCAGACAAACCGAATTTGCGCCAGGAGCGGTTAAGGCTTATGACCGTTTTGTCATTCCATTGACCCGCTTCCTCGAACGCCTTATCCCACCGCCGTTTGGTAAAAACTTGATTATAATTGCGAACCGTCGCTCAGACTTTTCTGCCCCTTAATGACACAATCAGGACTTTTGATAGAGATGAGCATCCCCCCCGTTACCAAAGAAGAAAAAGCAGGCTGGCCCGCCCATGGCGTGGTCAAACTGGAGAAACCCTTTATTGATGGGCGCGGCAAAATCCAGCCGCTTGTCGATGAAATGATGCGCAGCGCCGTGATGATCGAATCGAAAGCCGGCTCGCTTCGCGCCAACCATTATCACAAAACCGACTGGCACTACTGCTACGTCATTTCCGGCACCATCGAATATCTGCACCGGCCAACGGGCAGCGATGCGGAACCGGAAGTGCTGATGGTCAACGAAGGCGAAATGGTCTTTACGCCGCCAATGTTCGACCACGGCATGAAGTTTCCCGTCGATACGGTCTTTTTGACGCTTTCGCGCAATCCCCGCGATCAGGCGACGTATGAAGCCGACGTTGTCCGTGTCGATTTTGTTCCGACGGAAGGCCTCAAATCCTGGACTCCAGAAGACGGCGACAAGTGACCCATCCCCTGCACCATCGCCGCACAACCTGCCGCCTGTGCGGAAGCGATAATCTGCAGCTTGTTCTGAAGCTGTCGCCAACGCCACCGGCTAACGCCTTCGTAACTGAAGACCAGCTTGATGATCCGCAGGAAACGTTTCCGCTGGACGTTTTCTTTTGTGAAGACTGCTTTCATACGCAGCTGCTGGATGTCGTCGATCCTGCCCATCTTTTTGAAAATTACGTTTACGTCTCGGGAACCTCGCCGGTTTTCGTGAAACATTTTGAAGACTATGCGAAAACCATTGCCGGTCGCTTCATAACAAATCCTGATGGTCAACGGGTCGTCGATATCGGCTCCAACGACGGCACCCTGCTCGGCAAATTCAAGGATTTGGGGTTTAAAGTACTGGGTATCGACCCGGCCCGCGATATCGCCGCCAGCGCGACGGCGCGGGGAATCGAAACAAAAGCCGCCTTTTTCACCTCGGAGCTGGCAGAGAACATCCGCCAGACTGACGGCCCGGCACATATTGTCTGCGCCAATAATGTTTATGCCCACGCCGACGACCTGATTGACATCACCAAAGGCATCCGCAGCCTTTTAACCCCTGACGGGGTTTTCGTCTTTGAAGTGTCCTATCTGGTCGATGTGTTCGAAAACACCCTGTTCGACACCATTTACCATGAGCACGTGGCCTACCATTCCGTCGCGCCCCTGAAAGCATTTTTCGCCCGTCACGATATGGAATTGATCGCCGCCGAGCGGGTCGGTTCTCACGGCGGCAGTTTGCGCGGTATCGCCCAACGCCGTGGCGGCCCCCATACCGTCGATCCCTCCGTGCAGAACCTGATTGATCTGGAGCGCCGTCTCGGGCTCGACAAAGCAGAGACCCTGCGTCATTTTTCGGATAAAATAAATGCCTGCAAACAGGACCTTGTCAGCCAGCTGAAGACGCTCAAATCGCAAGGCAAACGCATTGCCGCTTTTGGTGCTCCGGCCAAGGCGACCACCCTGATGTATCATTTCGACATCGGTCCGGACATCATCGATTTTATCGTCGATGACAGCCCTCTGAAACAGGGCATGTATTCGCCGGGCATGCATATTCCAGTTTTGCCTTCGCAAGCCCTTTACGAACAAAAACCCGACGCCGTTGTCATTCTGGCCTGGAATTTTGCCGAGCCGATAATCACTAATCATGCCGCCTATCTGGAACAGGGTGGGCAATTCCTGGTCCCGTTACCGCGCTATAAAAGCTATTCAAATGATAGCTCAAAATTCTAATACCATCATGAGCGAATGCTAAAATCCGCACCCGCAATGCCGCCGGTCAATGTCATCATAATTGTTATTGTGATGTGTCTTTGCTCTGTAGGGGCAATGTTTTTCCGGGCGGATACGCTGACATGGGATCGCGCCGCGCTGGCTCTTTTAATTGCCTGGGTCGGATTTCTTCCCGGATTGCTTTATCTCTCGACACCCCCTGAAAAGAGGGCTCCCTTCCCCCTGATGCCCTTGACCGGCCTTTTTTATGGCATTCTTTTCGGTTTGACCGCCTTTTCGGCCACCGCATTGAGACTCAACGAGACCGGGAAGATCCAGTTTTTTGGCGGTGACTTGCTTGATGATATTAGCATTACCGCACAGCTCCTGACCCTTATCGGGATGCTTTTTATGTTTACCAGCTGGGGACTGTTCAAACGCATTCTGGAAAAGAAAATACCCGCTTTCACCCTGCCCTCCCGGTACCCGGGCTGGCGCGCTCAGGTGCTTGTCTGGGGGCTGATCATCGGCAACCTTTTATATGTGCATTCAGAAGCCATCCGTTCTCTTCCCTCTGTTGGTCAGTTTTTGCAGCCGGCTGGGTTTATCGGTTTCGCGATCATGCTGGCCGTCTATTACCGCAATGCATTTCCGCGCTGGCAAATTTATACGTATTTCATTATTGCTTTACCGCTTTGGATGTTAGGCCAGTTTGCTTCCGGCTTTTTAACGTCGCTGATTTTGCTTGCTGGGCTTTGGGCATCCATTCATTTTTATCATCGATGTCGCATTCCCTGGGGATGGATAGGCGCACTTGTAGTGGCCTTTATCATCATTTACCCGGGCATGAGCTTTTTCAGGGGTTTGGTCTGGGTCCCCGGGCCGGAAAAAAGCCTTGTCCAGAAATTAAGCCAGGTAGACGACGCATTTACGCAATATCTCTCTTTGAAAAAAGACGATTTATTGAATAGAAGCGATGTCCTTTTCCAGAGAACCGGGCTGATTTTCGCCTTTAGCCATGTTGTTGATAAAACACCAGACACAGTCCCTTATTGGTACGGCGAAACCTATCGTCCCTTGTTTACCAGCTGGGTACCGCGATTCATGTGGCCCGATAAACCTAAGGAACAGACGGGTTATGCGTTCGGTGCCCGCTATTCAATCATCCGGGTAACAGATACCAATATGTCCTATAATTTGCCCTGGATTACCGAGCTGTATGCCAATTTTGGAAAAATCGGCGTTGTTTTGGGCATGGCGATTATCGGGCTGTTTCTCGCTGGCCTTGAATGCTTTTTTAACCGGCCCGATAAACCCCCGCTTGAATATGGAATCGGAGCCGGAATTTTAATTTCTTTGTCCTGCCCGGAATCGAATTTTTCGCTTATGACGGGCAGCTTATTCATGTTAACCATATGTCTATGGCTTTATTTTACGGTAGGTCTCCGGCTCCCTTTGCCGGGTGTTTTCAAGCATTTGAAATAAACCGTCTGTGCATATGAATTGAAAGATCCAGTTTCCTCGCATATACAGACCTTCATCATTCTTTATCTCCATTTGATCTTTTAACTGCTCTTAACATAGAGAACCGCTTCATGACCGAATTTCTTCTCGACTCCGACATTGCTGAAATTGTTGAGCGCCTGGGCGAAAATGCCCAGCAGTTTTCCGGGAAAACCGTTCTGCTAACCGGTGGCCGCGGGTTTCTGGGCCGCTACTTTATGGAGGTCTTCGGGGCTCTCAACAACGGGACACTGGCTGAACCCGTCAAACTGGTCGCTCTGGATAATATGATTACCGCAGGCAAGGAAGGCGCCGTAATCCCCGACCTGCCTAACGTGACGTTTATCAATCACGATGTCGTCAAAGATTTCACCTGGGAAGGCGATCTGGATTACGTCATTCACGCCGCCGGTATTGCCTCGCCCTACTATTACCGGGCTTATCCCCTGGAAACGCTGGAAGTGGCCATCACCGGCACCCGCAAGATGCTGGAACTGGCCGACGCTCATGACGCGCGCTTCACGTTCTTCTCTTCCAGCGAAATCTATGGCGATCCCGATCCCAAGCATGTCCCCATGGCCGAAAGCTATCGCGGCAACGTTTCGTGCCAGGGGCCGCGCGCCTGTTACGACGAGAGCAAACGGGTTGGTGAAACGCTTTGTTATATCTTCCATAACACCAAAGGCACGCACACCAATACCATCCGCCCGTTCAACGTTTTCGGCCCCGGCATGCAGGAAACCGACTACCGGGTTCTGCCTAACTTCGCCAGCCGCATTAAAAGCGGCGATCCTCTCCATGTATATGGGACCGGCAACCAGACCCGGACGTTTTGCTACATTACCGATGCCATTGTCGGGTTTTTGTCGGTTGTCCTCAAGGGTGTCGCCGGCGAAGCCTACAACATCGGCAACCCGGATCCGGAAATTTCCATGGTCGATCTGGTCAAGCGCATCGAAACCGTCTCATCACAGCCTGTCAGATACGACATCGTTGAATATCCGGACAGCTATCCGGCCGACGAGCCGAACCGCCGCGCCCCGGATATCCGCAAGGCCCGCCTGCAGCTCGACTACAAACCGACCGTCGATCTGGATGATGGCCTGAAACGTTTTCTCGACTGGTCCGATACCGTCTATACCGGCAACCCATAGCGCCGCCGGGCCCACAACGGACCCGGTGCACAGACCGGCAACTTGAGCCAAATGATTTGACCCATACGTCATTGATATACCCTGTGATCTTGTCCGGTGGAGCCGGGACCCGGCTGTGGCCGGTGTCGCGACACCTGCGGCCCAAGCAGTTTCAGCCTGTTATCTCCGAACAAACGCTGTTTGCGCAAACCATCGCCCGCCTGGACGACCCCCGCTTTGCGCCACCTCTCGTCATCTGCAATGAAGATCACCGGTTTCTGGTGGCCGAGGAGTTTCGCCTCGCCAACCGACAGCCCCGCGCCATCGTTCTCGAGCCGGTCCCCCGCAATACGGCGCCGGCTATTGCCGCAGCCACCCTGCTGATCGCGCAAGACCATCCGGACGCCCTGATTGCGGTTTTTCCTTCCGATCATGTCATTGCCGACATTCCGGCTTTTTATGCCGCCATTGATCAGGCCGCAAGCGCCGCCCAAAGCGGCCGACTGGCAACCTTTGGCATCACACCAACCCGACCCGAAACCGGCTACGGCTACATTCATGCCGGCAACTCCTTTAACAGCTCGGACTCGATATTTTCGGTTCAGGCATTTGTCGAAAAACCGGATGCGGCAACAGCTCAAGCTTATTTGGACACCGGAACCTATTACTGGAACAGTGGCATGTTCCTGTTCCGGGCCGGTGATTTTCTAGAAGAATTAAAAACTCATTCACCGGAAACCTTGACCGCCTGCCGGGAGTCTGTTGTCACCCTGTCCGAGGATTATGAGTTTCTGAAACTGGATCAGGCCGCCTTTGAAAAAGCCCCGGCCATATCTGTGGATTACGCCGTCATGGAAAAAACCAGCCGGGCGGTTGTCATTCCGTCCGATTTCGGCTGGAGCGACGTCGGCTCGTGGACGTCCCTGCATCAACTCGCAGAGACCGACGCGAACGGTAACGCCCGCATTGGCGATGTTGTTTTGCATGACAGCCACAACTCCTATGTGCGTAGCGACGGGCCGCTGGTGACTGCCGTCGGCGTCGACAACATGGTCGTGATCGCCACGGATGACGCGGTCCTGATCGCCCCTGCCGACCGCGACCAGGATGTTCGTCATATCGTAGAGACTTTACGCAAACAGGGCCGGGATGAAGCTATGGCCCACACCCGCGTACTGAGGCCCTGGGGCTCCTACCAGAACCGGCAAGTCGCCGAGACGTTTCTGGTCAAGGAAATCACCGTCAATCCAGGTGCCAAGCTAAGCCTGCAATTCCATGATCACCGGGCCGAACACTGGGTGGTTGTCGAAGGTACGGCCCGGGTCACCCGCGACGGTGAAGTTTTTGATCTCGTGGCCAGCCAGTCAACTTATATCCCGGCCGGCATGGCGCATCGGCTGGAAAACCCGACCGAAACTCCGTTACGCCTGATCGAGGTGCAAACCGGCGCGTTGATCAGCGAAGACGACATCACCCGCATCGAAGACGATTTCGGGCGCAGTTAATGCATTAATTTCACACAGCAGCGTTTCACAGACGAGATAGATCGGATATAAACTCAACATGAATTGGGGTTATATATCCGGTCTTTTTTTTGTCTCCACCTTGGCCAGTCTTGTTCTGACCAAAGCCGTTATTGCGCCATTGCGCCGTCGCGCCGTGCTTGATTTGCCTAACAATCGCTCCAGCCATACCATTCCAACGCCACGCGGCGGCGGGCTGGCTGTTGTCGGGGTTCTCTTGATCGGACTTCTTGTGGCGGGCACCGTCGATATACTGCCTGTGCGAAACGCCCTCATTCTCGGTGGATTAACCCTGTTTTTGGCTGCCACGTCCTTGTGTGACGATCTTTACAATCTCAATCCCCTGATCCGATTCGGCTCGCATATTCTGGCGGTCGCCGTTGCACTTACCCTGGCTCTGGTCTCGGGCCCGTTTTTGGGGGGTCTTGTGCTGCCTGCCGTAGAACTGGTCCTGATCGGTCTTGGTTGGGTCTGGTTCATCAACCTGTTCAATTTCATGGACGGCATCGACGGCATTGCCGCGACACAAACCATCTCCATCGGGCTCGGCAGTGCGGCGCTGGTTGGATTCACCCAGGGCGACCCCGCCGTCGCCATCGTCGGTTTGTTGCTTGCCGGATCGGCCTTCGGGTTTCTGCCCGCCAACTGGAGCCCCGCACAAATCTTCCTGGGCGATGTGGGCTCCATTCCTTTGGGGTTTTTATGTGCCTGGCTATTACTCTCGCTGGCCGGTGCCGGGTTGGGTGTCGCCGCATTTATTTTGTCGCTGGTGTTTTTCGCCGATGCCACCATCACCCTGTTTAAGCGCCTGTTGCGCGGCGAAAAAATCTGGCAGGCCCATCGTCAGCACTTTTACCAGCAGGCCGTACAGCGCGGCCTCAGCCACCGCCAAACGACGCAGGGTGCCGCCGTCGCCAATCTGGCGCTGATCGGGCTCGCGCTCTGGTCGACCACCGGACAGGAGCTGCCGGCTCTCGCCGCAGCGGCGTTGATCATCTGTTGTTTGTTTGCCTATTACCTGAAATTTCCGGTCTCCCCACCGCCGGAATCGGCCAGCCCATGAGAATTCTGTTCCTGACGGAAAATTTCCCGCCGGAAACCAACGCGGCGGCAACCCGGGTTTTTGAGCGTGCCCTTTATTGGGTGCGCGACGGTCATGAGGTAACAGTCATCACCTCGGCTCCCAATTTCCCGCAAGGCAAGCTTCATGACGGCTGGCAAAACCGCTGGCATCAGACGGAGATGCGCGAAGGCATCCGCGTCGTTCGGGTCAAAACCTATATCGCTGCCAACCGAGGCACGGCACGGCGCACCCTCGATTTCCTGAGTTTCATGGCAACCGCCTTTGCCGCCGGACTGTTCGAAAAACGCCCCGACGTCATTGCCGCAACCTCGCCGCAGTTTTTCGCAGCCGTCGCCGGCTGGGCGCTGGGTGCGGTGCGCCGTATTCCCTTTGTCTTTGAGTTGGGTGACCTATGGCCCGCCTCTATTGTCGCCGTTGGCGCCATGAAGCCGAGCCTCGCCCTGCGCCTCTTCGAAAAACTTGAACTGTTCCTGTATCGACGCTCTGCTGCCGTGGCTGCCCTGACCAACGCTTTTAAACAAAACCTCGTGGCGCGCGGTATTCCGCCTGAAAAAATCGCTGTGGTCATCAATGGCGTCGATCTTTGGCGTTATGCACCGCAGAAGCGCGACGCGGAACTGGCTGCCACCTGGGGGCTCACGGACAAATTCGTGATTGGTTATGTGGGCACCCACGGCATGGCACATGGCCTCGTTAATGTTCTCGATGCAGCGGAACAGCTCAAAGATCGCGATGACATTCGCTTTCTGTTGGCTGGTGATGGCGCCGAACGGGTGGCGTTGATGGAACAGGCGGCCCAGCGCGGCCTTGATAACGTGGTTTTCCTGCCCCCCCAACCCAAAGACATGATGCCGCGGGTCTGGAGCCTGTGTGATGTGGCGCTGGTTCACCTAAAGGATACGCCCGCTTTTGCCGAAGTGATCCCGTCAAAAATGTTTGAAGCCATGGGCATGGGACTGCCGGTTCTGATGGCCCTGCCAGAAGGTGAAGCCAGCGCCATTTTAACACAGGATGGAGCCGGGCTGCACATCGCGCCGGAAGATCCCGACGCCCTCGCCGAAGCGGTTCGCCGCCTTGCCGATAACGACTCCCTATGCAAGACCCTGCGGGCGCGCAGCCTTGCTGCAGCACCGCTACATAGCCGGGAAACCCAGGCAAAGCAGATGCTGGTTGTGCTTGAGGCTGCAGCGGAGAGGCGGGGCCATACCGTCGGGAGCGAGACCACATGAGAGTTCTGGTTACCGGTGCATCCGGATTTGTTGGGCGGGCCTTATGTCCGGCCCTGACGCGTTCTGGTCATCAGGTAACGGCAGCCGTTCGCTCAGTAGAGACACTGGCAATCGACGGAGCGAGTCGAACCGTTGTCATTGGTGATCTGGGCCCCGATACCGACTGGACCGACGCCCTGAAAGATCAGGATGCCATCATTCATCTGGCTGCCCGTGCCCATGTCATGACCGAAACGGCTGCAGATCCGGAACCGCTGTACCGGCGCGTCAATGTAGAAGCGACCCAACGCCTGCTTGAACAGGCTGATGCCTGTGAGGTGCGGCGTCTGATTTTCCTCAGCTCGATCAAGGTCAACGGCGAGGCGACGACATCACACCCCTTTACGGAAGACATGGCAGCAAACCCCCAGGACGCCTACGGCAGGACCAAACATCAGGCGGAACAGATCATCGCCGCACACTCCACCATTAAAAGCACCGTGCTTCGCGCACCGCTTGTTTACGGACCGGGTGTGAAGGGGAACTTTTTAAAACTGGTCCGGCTGTGCGGACGGGGCCTGCCCATGCCGCTCGGCGCTATCCGGAACCAACGCAGCCTTGTCTATCTCGAAAACCTCGTGGATGCCCTTGTCCAGGTGCTGGAAAATGACCAGGCCATCGGCCAGACCTATCTGCTCAGCGATGGGACGGATATCTCAACGCCGGAGCTATTCCAGCTTCTGGGAGAAGCCCTTAACCGGCGCGTCTGGCTCGTCCCCGTTCCCGTTTTCCTGTTGCGGCTGGCCGGCGCCCTGTCCGGAAAGTCTGCAATCATCCACCGTCTTTGTGATTCCCTGCAGGTAGACAGCCAAAGAATACGCCGTCATCTGGGCTGGACCCCTCCTTTCAGCCTGCAACAAGGGCTTGAAAAAACCGCCGATTGGGACCAAAACCACTGGAAACAGCAAGGCGCACAAAACGCATCATGAGTCGGACCATTACCCATCGCGGACAGATTGCCTATGCCCATGACCTGATCATGGCTGCAGCATCGTTCTGGGTAACCATCTATTTGCGGATCGCAGATGACTATCTTTATTACGACATCGACGAACTGATCCTGGTTTCCGCCGTCTTTACCGTGATTTGTGCTGTCGTCTTCCGGGTCTCCGGGCTTTATCGTGGAGTCTGGCGCTACGCCTCCATCACCGACTTATGGGCGATTACCAAAGCTGTCTCCTTTGTCATATTGATTTTCGCCTTTGTCATGTTTCTGTGGACCCGGCTCGAAACCCTGCCGCGTTCGATTTTTATCATTAACTGGTTTGTCCTGATGGCCTTACTGGGTGGCCCCCGGTTTTTTTACCGATTGCTTAAGGACCGCCGGTTTGACCTGAGCGCCGGCAGCATTGACCCCCAGCAGATACCCGTTTTGCTGGCAGGGGCCAGTGACGGAGCGGAATTGTTCATCCGCTCTCTCCGGCAGAACGCCGATTTGCGCTACCGGGTCGTCGGTATCGCCTCGGAGAACCAGCGCCGTATCGGGCGCGAAATTCATGGCATTCCCGTCCTCGGCACAGTTAACGATCTAGCCGCTATCACCCGCAGCCTCAGCGCCGACAACCAGCCGCAGCGGGTGGTCCTGACAAAAGACGATATGGATGGCGGTCTGGTCCGCTCAATCCTGGAGCAGGCCAACGCGCTGGGCATGACCTTGGCCCGCATCCCGAAACTGACGGATTTCAAATCCGGGTTGGTCGATCAGATGGAAATCCGCCCAGTCGACGTGGAAGACTTGTTGGGTCGGGCGCAAACGCCTCTTGACCGCGACGCCATGCAGAATCTCATCAAAAACAAAAAGGTGTTAGTGACCGGCGCCGGCGGCAGCATCGGCAGCGAGCTGGTCCGCCAGATTTGTGCTTTCCAGCCGCAATCGGTGGCGCTCATCGATAATTCCGAATTTGCCCTTTATACAATCGATCAGGAAGTTTCCCAGCAATGGCCATCTCTAACACGAAATACAGTGATTGCCGATGTTCGGGACCGGGACCGGATCACAGACGTTATCAAAACTCTGACACCCGATCTGGTCTTTCACGCCTCGGCCCTGAAGCATGTGCCACTGGTTGAGGCCAATGTGTGCGAAGGCCTGGCAACCAATGTCATCGGAACCCGCAATGTCGCTGATGCCTGTGTAGTGGCCAAGGTCAAAACCATGGTCATGGTCTCCACCGACAAGGCGATCAATCCAACCAGTGTCATGGGTGCCTCAAAGCGGCTGGCGGAAATCTATTGTCAGGCCCTGGACCTGAACCCTGATGCTGCGCCGGACACGTCTTTCGTAACGGTCCGTTTTGGTAATGTTCTGGGTTCCACCGGCTCTGTCATCCCGCTGTTTCAAAAGCAGCTTGTTGCAGGCGGCCCGCTGACCGTTACCCATCCCGACATGACCCGCTATTTCATGACGGTGCGTGAGGCCGTCGAGTTGATCCTGCAGGCCTCCACCCTTGGCAACAAGGCGCAAACAGCCAGTCAGGACGGCAAGATTTTTGTTCTGGATATGGGTGAGCCTGTGAAAATTATTGATCTTGCGCGGCAGATGATCCGCCTTGCCGGTTATCAACCCGACACCGATATCGCCATAAAAATCACTGGTGTCCGTCCCGGTGAAAAGCTTTTTGAAGAAGTTCTGCATGACGATGAAAATCTCGTACAGACAGAAGTCGAGGGCATCCTTCTGGCCGCCCCACGAACCGTTGAATTGGCCGATATTGCAAAAGGCATTGATACCTTGATGGAGGTTTGCGCCCAAGGAGACACTGCCGCAGGTCTGGCCCTCATCAGAACCTTCATTCCTGAATATCAACCCAGCAAACCAGAGGGTGCCACCTCTGCCGCCCAGTGATTTGTTTTTGACAACACCAACCAATGAGATTTTTTCATGTCCCACTCCATCAAACGCGCTCTTATCTCCGTTTCCGACAAAACCGGGCTTGTCGAGTTCGGGCAGTTTCTGAACGGGCAGGGGGTTGAAATCCTCTCAACGGGAGGATCCGCCAAGGCCCTTCGCGACGCCGGGGTCCCGGTTATTGAAGTCTCCGACTTTACAGGGTTCCCGGAAATCATGGATGGCCGTGTGAAAACGCTGCAACCGAAAATCCATGGCGGCCTGCTGGCGATTCGAGGCAACCCCGAGCACGAACAGGCCAAACAGGACCACGGCATCGAGAACATCGATCTGCTGGTCGTCAATCTTTATCCTTTTGAAGCGACGGTTGCCGCCGGCGCGGATTTTGAGACCTGCATTGAAAACATCGATATCGGCGGTCCGGCGCTGATCCGCGCCGCCGCCAAAAATCACAAATTCGTCACTGTCATTGTCGATCCGTCAGACTACGCTCGCGTTATGGATGAGATGAAGTCCAACAACGCCGAGACCAGCGAGACATCACGCAAAACCTACGCGGCCAAAGCCTACGCGCGGACTGGGGCTTATGACGCGGCGATTTCCGGCTGGTTCAATTCGGAAACCAAACAAACGTTCCCGCCGCGCATTGCGCTTGGCGGCACGCTCAAGCAAACACTCCGCTACGGCGAGAACCCACATCAGGAAGCGGCTTTCTATACCAATTCTGAAAACCGCCCGGGTGTCGCCACTGCAACCCAGATCCAGGGAAAGGAGCTGAGCTTTAACAATCTGAATGACACGGATGCGGCGTTCGAGCTGGTCGCCGAGTTCAGCGACGGACCGGCCTGTGTGATTGTCAAACATGCCAATCCCTGTGGCGTTGCCGTTGGTGAAAGCCTGAGTGCGGCTTACGCGCGGGCCCTGGCCTGCGATACGGAAAGCGCCTTTGGCGGCATTATCGCTTTCAACCGGCCACTCGACGGGGCGACAGCGGAAGACGTCGCCAAGCTGTTTGCCGAAGTCATCATCGCGCCCAGCGTTGATGCACAGGCTCTTGAAATCCTGTCATCGAAAAAGAACTTGCGGGTCCTGACCACCGATGGCCTGCCAGACCCGACCGCCAGCGCACCGACCATCCGCACCCTGGCTGGCGGTTACCTGCTGCAAGGCCGCGACAATCAGATTCTCGACAGCCTGAAGGTTGTGACAAAACGTGCGCCCACAGATCAGGAAATGGCCGATCTGCGGTTTGCTTTTATTGTCGCCAAACACGTTAAATCCAACGCCATTGTTTACGCTAAGGACGGTGCCACCGTGGGTGTTGGTGCGGGGCAAATGAGCCGCATCAATTCATCGCGCATCGCCGCCTGGAAGGCCGCCGATGCGGCCAAAGTCGCTGGCGATGATCAGTCCTGGGCGATCGGCTCGGTGGTCGCCTCAGATGCCTTTTTCCCGTTTGCCGACGGTTTGCTGTCAGCGGCTGAAGCCGGGGCCACGGCGGTCATTCAACCGGGCGGCTCCATGCGCGATGAGGAAGTGATCGCTGCTGCCGATGATCAAGGCCTAGCCATGGTCTTTACCGGCATGCGGCATTTCCGGCACTAGGCAACGCCCATAACTCATGGCGGCCAGGCCATTGCGGTAGATGCGGTGGCTGTAACGCCCATTCGGCTCGATGTGTATCCAGTCATTCGTTCCCGACAAACGGATAACCAGATCCGGGCCTTTTGTGACGTCACCCGGAACAGGCCCGTTCCGGTCATTATAGGCAATTTGCGCCTCTGTTCCCGACAGGGTTATTCGGAACGGCGATGTGGGGATATCCGTTTTGCCCGAACAACTGACATGGACGTTCCGGCAAAATATAGGCAAAGCGGGACGGCAGATATAGCTCCGTTCCGGCTTCTCACTCAGAGCGGAAGCGGTCGGCCCAAAGGCGTGGCCTAAAAACCCAGTAAGAAGCGCAGCACGCATCAGGCGTTTACTGGCGTCTTTCAATGACATCGATAGGATCGGGGCCGGGTTTAGCGAAATAATAACCTTGCATATAATCGACGCTCTGACTGATCAGCCAGGCGGATTCTTCAACAACTTCAATGCCTTCCGCGATCACCTGAATATCAAACTCATGTGCCAGACTGACAATCCGCTTAACGAGCTCGCCCTTGAAGGTGTCCTTGTGAACATCCCGGATCATATCCATATCCAGTTTCACATAATCCGGGCGCAATGCCCCCAGCAGTTGCAGGGTAGAGTGCCCGGCCCCCAAATCGTCC
Organism: Rhodospirillales bacterium; assembly: GCA_048262255.1. Lineage (GTDB taxonomy): Bacteria > Pseudomonadota > Alphaproteobacteria > Rhodospirillales > Casp-alpha2 > JABMNT01. The sequence goes on from JBLXFH010000001.1 coordinate 663,385, forward strand.
AGGGCCACCTTAAATCCATGTGCCTTGTAGGAATCCAGAATTGATTTCAGATGATCCGTATCACTAACCAGTTCGGTTTCAATCACTTCAAAGACTACCTGATCCGGTGACAAACCGACTTCCTCAATGGTAGCAAACGTTGAGCGGAGGCAGTTCTCGGGATCGTATATGGCCGTCGGCGTAAAATTTAAAAAGATTTTTGACTTTACTGCTGCACTTGATGCATTGCGGATATTGACGTCCCGCGCCTGTCGGTCGAGTTGGAACAGCATGTCGGCGTCTTTGGCCTTGGCGAACAATTCTCCTGGCGCACTCAAGCGGCCATCGCTTGTTTGCCAGCGCAAAAGGCATTCATGGGCAAAGGGTATATTGGTTTTGTTGGCATAGACGATGGGCTGGAAATAAGTCGCCAAGCGGTTCGCCGACAAGACATCTATGAGCCAATCCGCGGAATAGAGCGCCACCACTTCCTGCAAGTTCGTTACGTTACCGAAATCGGTTAAAGTCGGTTCGCCATCTCCGCCAAAGACAAGACAATAGGTATCCGTCTTTTCTCCAGATGTCAGTTCATCATCAATCACCAGCATCATCGACCTGAAGTTTTGCGGCTTCACATCAACGCTCAGTCCGTTGGCAATTTTGCGGCTTGGGGCAAAAGGTTTGATGATGCCTGCGAGCTTGCCCAGGGTATGGCCGAGTGGTGGCCAGAAGTATAAGGTTTTAGCCCCCTCAATCAGGCTGGGAAGCGTGTCGCAGCGCCCACAATTCATTTGTGCCATTAAACCCTCTAGTCACAATACAATTTGTATACACATGATTGAGGGTAATCTGTATGCCTTAAAAAGCAAGCCGGATACAGTGAAGCGCCTTGCCTAAAAATAAGATACGCGAACATTCGCAAGCTTATCTATTTTCAGAATGCGTTGCGCAAGTCTAGTGGTTGCCCACCAAAACTTCGCGTTTACCGACCCGGTTGGCCTCGGAAACGACGCCCTGTTTTTCCATGGTTTCGATAATGCGGGCGGCCCGGTTGTAGCCGATTTGCAGATGGCGCTGGATAAAGCTCGTGGATGCCTTGCCTTCACGCGCTACCAACGCCACTGCTTCATCATAAAGTGCATCGCCATTATCCTCTTTCGACGAGCCCCCACCCAAAAGCGGCGTGTCGTCCTCGACAGTGATATCTTCCAGATAGGAGGGCGATCCCTGGGCCTTCAGATGTTTTACGATATCTTCCACATCTTCATCGGATACAAAGGGGCCGTGAACCCGGGTGATTCGCCCACCGCCGGCCATATGCAGCATATCACCCTGACCCAGCAGTTGCTCGGCGCCCTGTTCGCCGAGAATCGTCCGGCTGTCGATTTTCGACGTCACCTGGAAACTGATACGGGTCGGGAAGTTGGCCTTGACTGTGCCGGTGATCACATCGACCGACGGGCGTTGTGTGGCCATGATCAGATGGATACCGGCGGCCCGCGCCATCTGCGCCAGACGTTGAATGGCGGCCTCCACATCCTTGCCGGCGACCAGCATCAAGTCCGCCATTTCATCGACCACAACCACGATGAAGGGCAGGGGATCGGTGGGCAGGGGAATTTCTTCCATGATCGGCTTGCCGTCGTCATCAAAGCCGGTTTGGACGCGCCGGGTCAGGGTTTCGCCTTTTTTGTGAGCTTCCTTGATCCGCACATTATAGCCGCCGATATTGCGTACACCGATCTGACTCATGATACGATAGCGGTCTTCCATCTCGCGCACCGCCCATTTAAGCGCGACCACGGCTTTCGACGGATCGGTGACCACCGGCGTTAATAAATGCGGTATGCCTTCATAGACAGACAGTTCCAGCATTTTCGGATCGATCATGATGAACTTGCATTGATCCGGCGTCAGCTTATAAAGCAGCGACAGGATCATCGTATTCATGGCGACGGATTTACCGGAACCGGTCGTACCCGCAATCAGCAGGTGCGGCATACGGGCCAGATCAGCAATGACCGGTGCGCCGCCGATATCCTTACCCAGCGCCAGTGGCAGGTTGCAGCCTGATTTTTCAAAATCCCTGGACGCCACGAGTTCGCGCATATAAACCATTTCACGGTTCATGTTGGGCAGCTCGATACCGATAACGTTTTGCCCTGGCACCACTGCGATACGCACGGATACGGCGCTCATGGAGCGTGCAATATCGCCGGACAGGCCAATCACCCGCGACGTTTTGGTGCCGGGTGCCGGCTCCAGTTCATAAAGAGTGACCACTGGGCCGGGCCTGACCTTGACGATCTCGCCCTTGACGCCAAAATCCTCCAGAACGCTGGCCAGGAATTTGGCGTTCTGCTGCAGGGCGTCCTTATTCAGCTGGGCCACTGTGGTGCTGATATTGGGCGCTTCCAGCAAATCCAGAGACGGCATCTGATAAACACCGTCACCCAGGTTAAGCTGGCGTTGGCGGCTGGCTTTCGCTTTTTTGCTTTCTGCCGCGCGGTCCCGCTTATCGGCAACCAGCCCGGTGCGTTCCATGTTAACCGCCGGGCTTTCCTTCAACTGAACTGGTATGTCTGCGTCTGTTTCACCGATGCTCACGTGAACGACATGGTCTTCATCGTCTTCCTGCATTGCAGAGCCGGACAACGGTTTTGCCGATTGCAGAGATGGTGTCAGACGTTGTCGCCAGTCGGCATTATCACGCACCAGCGCCCGGCTTTTCGAAATCAGAGTCCGGACAAACACCGCCGCCTTGATAAAGCCCATCGCAGTTGTGCGCCATTCCTCACGGCTCAAACCCAGTGCCGCGATCCAAAAAACGACACCGACAAAACCGCTGATGGCGCCAAGGGCCGCCACCGAGACCCCGCTTTTAGCCAGCAGCTCCCATTCCACAAGCCGGTCCATTAACAGGGTGCCCGTAAACCCACCCATGCGTGTCATCAGGGGCCAATTGTCGCTAACCGGCAGGGCGCTCAGGGTAATGGCGTAAAAAACAATTGCCCCCAATAACGCCAGCAAACGGGCTCCTGCATGGGAAATCGGTTTGTTACGCAAAAACCGTCCGCCCCAGACCAATAACGTCAGGATCGGGACAAAGCAGGCAAAACCCAGCGTTTGCAGTAAAATGTCAGCGGCAACCGCACCGGAACGACCCAGTAGATTAGACGGCGCTTCCAGACCGGCACTGTTCAATGATGGGTCCCCGGCGGAATAACCAAAAACCGCCACAGACGCCCATACTGCGGCCAACATGAAGAACACGCCCAGCACCTCGCGGCCGCGCCGTTTCAGATAGTCCTGTGCACCGGGCGGCAGAATTTTGCCTCCGCCAAATATATTCAAAACCTGTGTCATAACTCCTTGATACGATGGACCTCTTTAAAAGTGCTTAACAGGATACCGTTAATTGCTTTTACGCGAATTAAAGTTGAGAACGATTATTATTTGCATTTTTTATTTTGCCCGACTATTGTTGTTAATGATAATCGTTCTCAACTTAAGGACGCCGAATGAGCCATTACGAACTGTCCACGGAGCACAACCCGATGCTGGCCATTCTGGGTGTCGTCAGCAAAGGTGATGCGCCTGTTAAAAACATCATCGGAGATGTTCGCTCCCTGATCCCCAACTTGTGGCAACCGACCCGCGACGTTCTGGCCCTGACCGTTCATCGGGCGCTACGCGACCGTCATCTGAAATTCGTCGATTATCCCTGCAGCGCCTCGGACCCGCTTTTGACCCTGACTGCGATCGGGCGCCAACAGCTACAGACCCTTTTGCATCGCATGCCTGCGAACCCACCAGGCCCGTCTTCGCTTGTCACCGAAACCCTGAAAGCCTGTTTTGACGAAACCGGCGAGCTACTTTCAATCAATCCCGCCCCCCTAGACAGCAGGTGCTTGCTTCCATGATTCTCTTATTTGCCGACTCCAAACTGCTGGGCGGGCTATTGGTGGCTTCGTCTAAATCCTGGCGCAGTCGGTCGCCCGCAAAGCGCCCGCAAAGCGAGCCACAGGAAAAGCCGGTTTCCGCGGACAAGGCCCCAAAGGAGCCTGCCCATGTGTAACGCCTGCCAGCCCTCAACCCTCCCGCCGCCATTGAACCGCCGCCGCAAAATCTGGGAGCTGGAAAGCGGCTGGCATTGTTCGATTGTCGGAACCTGCGTGACCATCGGCGAATTGCGCGGCCTCGCCAAGAAACTCAAACTCAGGGCCAAACCGGATTTCCCCGAGGACTATCAGTATCACGGCCATTTCGCATCGAATATTGGCGACGCCAACAAGGCCGCAAAACTGCTGAACAAGATTCTCGACAAAAAACACGCCATATCCATAAAAAAAATTGCCCGCCTCGAATGCCCGCATGCCTTGGAAGCCTTCTGGGAAGAGGCCCTCGGACGTGGTGAAATCCCGGGACCTTTCTGGGCCATCCTCACCCACCCGGCCGTCACCCTCAGCCTATCCGAGCGCTTGTTCGCCGATGTTCATATGCTCTCGCATCTTGTCGGAGCGGCCAACCGGGCCGACATTCGCTCTCTCAAGGAAATGGAAGCTGAAAATACCCTGCTACTCGACAAACTGGCCCGCCAGAACCGCCGGAACGCCGAGCGTGCCACCGCGAAGGACCGTGAAATCGCCGACCTGAACGACCAGTTGTTACGCCTTAAAGCGGCTCAGTTGCAGTCCGACAAGATCGCGGCTCCGCCATCCCCGGCTCCCGACCGCAGCCTCGAAAAATCGGAAGTTTACATGGCTCAGTTGCGCCAGCATTGTGATGACCTGAAAGATGAGCTGGATGAAACCCGGATCAACAACCAGCAACTTACCGCCATCGTCGATACCCTGCAGAGTGAACTCAACGCCCTGGAAGCTTCTTTTGATTTCGATAACGGAACGAACAGCGCCCATCCTGGGGACGCCTGCCCGGTCAACCTGAAGGGCCAGTGCATCCTTTATGTCGGCGGGCGGCCCTCCTATATCTGTCGGCTGCGTTCTCTCGTGGAAGACTGGAACGGTGAATTTCTGCACCATGACGGCGGCCTTGAAAAATCCATGGATGAACTGGCGCGGGCCGTCGTGCGGGCCGATACGGTGGTTTTTCCCACCGATCAGATCAGTCACAGCGCCGTTCATAAGGTCAAGCAGCTCTGTCGCCAGACCCTGAAACCTTTCGTTCCGTTGCGGACCGATGGCGTCGCCTCGTTTATTGCTGGCTTTCAGGAAAGTGCCATCCATCTGGCAACACCTGCCACCAATCGTTCGGGCCGCTGACGCAGATAACCTCTAACCGCTTCGGCTTAGACCACGGCGCCAACAAGCCAGGGCACAAATTCATTGTCACCGTAGTTCAGCTCTTCGGATTTCGACTGACGACCGCTGGCGATTTCAATGAGATAACGGAAGATTTCCTCGCCTTTTTCCTCGACGGTGACCTGCCCATCGGCAATCGGTCCGCAGTTGATATCCATGTCTTCACTCATCCGCTCGTACATCGCGGTGTTGGTAGCGAGTTTGATGGACGGTGTCGGTTTGAAACCAAAAGCCGAACCGCGGCCTGTGGTGAAGCAAACCAGATTGGCACCCGAAGCGACTTGTCCGGTGACCGACGCCGGATCGTATCCGGGGCTGTCCATAAAGACGAAACCTTTTGTGTTGATCATCTCGGCATATTTGAAAACGCCCGTCAGGTTGGTCGTGCCTCCCTTGGCCGCCGCACCCAGAGATTTTTCCAAAATCGTGGTCAAGCCGCCCGCCTTGTTGCCGGGCGACGGATTGTTGTCCAGACTGCCGCCGTTGCGCGCCACATAATCTTCCCACCAGTGGATGCGCTCAACCAGCTTTTCGCCCACCTTGTCGTTAATGGCGCGGCGTGTCAGCAAATGTTCGGCGCCATAGATTTCCGGTGTTTCCGAAAGAATTGCCGTGCCGCCATGGCGGACCAGCAAATCGGCCGCCGCACCCAGGGCCGGATTGGCGGTAATCCCCGAATAACCGTCAGACCCGCCGCACTGCAAGGCTAGGGTCAATTCGGAAACCGGGATGGGTTCGCGCTGAATGGCATTGGCCGCTGGCAGCATGGCCTTGATCCGCTCAACCCCGGCGGCAACCGTTTTGCGGGTGCCCCCTTCTTCCTGAATAACCAGAGTCTGGAAGGTATTGCCCACATCCAGATTAAAGGCATCCATCAAAAACGGGATCTGGTTAACCTCGCAACCCAACCCGACCATCAGCACACCGGCAAAATTCGGATGCTGCGCATAACCCCAAAGGGCGCGTTGCAGGATACTGAAGCCATCACCCGACCCCGCCATGCCGCAGCCGGTGCCATGGACAAAGGCCGCCACCCCGTCGACATTGGGGTACTGGTCCAAAATCCCCGATCCGTTAATTTCTGCAGCAATCATTTTGGCTGCCGTCGCCGAACAGTTGACCGACGTCAGGATGCCCAAATAATTGCGGGTTCCCGCCCGTCCGTTGGGTCGCCGGTATCCCTGAAAGGTGGCCCGTTCGGATTCCGGCACATATTGGGTCTCGCGCAGATTGGTGCCAAACTTGTAATCGCGCTCAATCATCCGGAATTCACAATTATGGCCGTGGATATGGTCGCCGGGATGAATGGCCCGGGTCGCAAAACCGATGGTTTGTGCAAACTTTGTAATTTCTTCACCAATCGCGATTTCAGTTGTCGCGATCTTGTGCCCTGCCGGAATCTCACCAGTTGTTGAAATCGACCCGTCGCCCACAGGAGCGTTGGCTTCAAACGGATCAATGGCGATAATCACGTTATCGATGGGGTCAAGTTTAACGGCACGGGGTGCGTTGTGAAGAACTGCGGTCGTCATGATATTTCCTTAACAAAAGAGCCGATGCGGTATGTCTGCTTATCTCACATCCGGGCCATTTGGCAAAGAAAAAGGGCCGGAACACAGGTTCCGGCCCAAAGTTTATTTACAGGTCGTGGTGAAAATGGGTTAGATCGTTTGCGATCCTCTGCCGAACTCGGGATAGGCTTCCATCCCGCATTCTGCCATATCGGATCCACCAGCCTCATCTTCTTCACTGATCCGAATACCAACCGTGGCTTTCAGAATGAACCAGACGATGGCACTTGCGACAACCGCAAAGACACCGATGGCAACGATACCCGTCAACTGGGTCAGAACCGAACCCGAGCCGAAGATGCCGACACACAATGTACCCCAGATACCGGCCACCAGATGGACGGAGATAGCGCCGACAACATCATCGATCTTCAGCTTGTCGAGCAACGGTACGGAGATGACAACCAGAGCACCGCCGATCGCACCAATGATCATGGAGGTGAAGTGGTTGGTCAGGTCCGGGCCAGCGGTAATGGCCACCAGGCCAGCCAGCGCACCGTTCAGAGCCATCGACAAATCAACTTTCTTGTAGAGGATTTGCGTCAGGATCATTGCGGCAACCACACCACCAGCGGCGGCGATATTGGTGTTGACGTAAACGATGGACATCATCGTCGCGTCAGCCGCCGAACCCAGGGCCAGCTGAGAGCCGCCATTGAAACCGAACCAGCCAAACCACAGGATGAAGGTACCCAGCGTTGCCAGCGGCATGTTGGCGCCCGGGATCGGGTTAACCCGTCCGTCGGGACCATACTTGCCTTTACGGGCACCGAGGATAATCGCCCCGGTCAATGCACACCAGCCGCCAACCGAGTGAACCAGCGTTGAACCGGCGAAATCGGTGAAGCCCATGGAGTTGAGCCAGCCACCGCCCCAAACCCAGGAAGCCTGGATCGGATAGATGAAGGCGGACAGAACAACAACAAAGATCAGGAACGGCCAGACTTTGATGCGCTCGGCGACCGTGCCGGAGACAATGGAAGCGGCCGTCGCGACGAAGACCATCTGGAAGAACCAGTCAGAGGCCACCGAATAGCCGGCATCGGTAACTGCCGTTACCATTTCAGCCGTTGCTTCATCAGCGCCAAGCAGCGCCAATTCGGCTTCGCCCGGATTGTACAGGAATGAGAAGGAGCCCATATAACCGCCCTCAGGCACATCGACATACATGAGGTTGTAGCCAATGAGATAGAACATGATCCCGGCGATGGAGTAGAGAGCGATGTTCTTCAGACAGATCGTCGCCGTGTTTTTCGACCGGACCAAACCTGATTCCAGCATGGCAAAGCCTGCCGCCATCAACATGACGAGAAAGCCATGAACCAGGAAGGAAAACGTGTTGAGGACATAGGCGGTCTCGGCAGAAACCTCGGCACGAGCTTCGCCACTCAAAAGACTCAGGGCCAGCGGGGCTGCAATTACAGCCGGAAGGGCCCGTTTAAATGTGTTTAAACGTAACATTAAGAAATTCCCTTTCTAAAGCGCGTCGCTGTTGGTTTCGCCAGTACGAATGCGCACAGCTTTTTCCAAGTTGTAGACGAACACTTTGCCATCCCCAATCTTGCCCGTTTGTGCGGACTTGGCGATCGCTTCAACTACCTGTTCGGCGACATCATCGTCCACTGCAATTTCAATTTTCACTTTCGGAAGGAAGTTCACCGTATATTCGGCGCCCCGATAGATTTCCGCTTGACCTTTTTGACGTCCAAAACCTTTGACTTCGCTAACGGTCATGCCTTCAACACCCATGGGCGTCAGGGCTTCGCGGACCTCTTCCAACTTGAAAGGTTTGATGACAGCCATGATGAGCTTCATCTGCTTAATCCCCTTTTCTGGGTGCGCCACACGTCAGGAACAGTATTCCCAGGCAAAGCGGCGCACTCTAATTATCATCGCCCAGAACTGTTTCTGGCCGTTCTCGCCCCTCTCCATTACAAGGACCGTGCCAGTTTTTTGAAAACTTGATTTATCGTTGTTTATCAACATATTATAGTGACATAGAAAAAAAGTTGTCTCATTTTGAGTAAAATTTAGTGACTATTTATTATGCAAAATATGAAAAATGATCAATTAATGTGCAATTATAAGGCCGCTTGTTATGGTCAATGACTCGCCTTCAGAGGACCCCGTGATACACGCCTGTCAGGTTCTGATTGTCGGCGGCGGGCTGGTCGGCGCGGCTCAGGCCATCGCCCTGGCCCAGGCCGGGGTTGAGGTCTGCGTTGTCGACCACGCTGACCCCGCAGTCGGGCTGGATGTGAGTTTTGACGGTCGCACTTCGGCTATCGCGCTGGCCACCGGGCGGGTTCTCAAATCCATAGGCGTATGGGAAAAGCTTGGGCATGATCCGGCGCCAATCATGGATATCCGGGTGTCTGACGGGCCATCGCTGTTTTTCCTGCATTACGACCATAATGACGTCGGTGACGATCCCTTTGGATATATGGTCGAAAATCGCCACATGCGCCGCGCCCTGATGGCGCGCCTGAACGAGTTGCCCAACATTCAGATGATTGCTCCGGCCAGCATTGCGGCGCTGAAGCGTAACGCAACGGGCGCCGAAGCGCAGCTCACCGATGGCCGCCTTATCAAGGCGCAACTGGTTGTCGCCGCCGAAGGTCGCCGCTCACCGACCCGCGATGCGGCCGGCATTCGGCTAACCCAGTGGTCCTACAAACAAACGGCCATCGTCTGCTCGGTCCGTCATCAATTCAGCCACAACTTCACGGCCCATGAACATTTTCTGCCCGCCGGTCCTTTCGCCATTCTGCCGCTGAACGGTGATGACCCGAAAACGCCAGGCAACATGGCCTCCATCGTCTGGACCGAACGGCAAGACATGGCCGACATCATGCTGGGGCTCGACGATGCCGACTTCAAGGAAGAGCTGGATGAGCGTTTTGGTGATTTTCTGGGCGATACGGAAATTGTCGGTCCGCGCTGGTCCTATCCGCTCAGCTTGCAATTCGCCGAAACCTGCACGGCGCCGCGTCTGGCGCTGGTTGGTGACGCCAGCCATGGCATGCACCCGATTGCCGGCCAAGGCCTCAACATGGGGCTGCGTGATGTGGCGGTACTGGCGGAAGTCGTTTGTGACGCGAGAAAACTGGGGTTCGATCCGGGCGGTGCGGAAACCCTGGCCCGCTACGAACGCTGGCGGCGGTTCGACAACACCATGATGCTGTGCGCCACGGATCTGCTCAACCGCCTGTTTTCCAACAATATCGGCCCCATCCGGCTGGCCCGAGACATCGGTTTGGGCCTGGTCGACAAGATGCCACCTTTGAAAAAAATCTTCATGCGCCACGCCATGGGCGAAACGGGGGATTTGCCGAAACTGATGCGCGGCGAGGGGCTATAGGGCTCAACGCTCTGCGGATCTGGCTATTCGGCGAAGGCCTGCAGACACATCCGGATGTTTTCGACGGACATGATTTTCGTGACCGTTTCCCCATCGTCGCTGATCGGCAGGCGGACCACCGGAAACAGACGTTCAGCCCCGTGCGATGAGGTGATTTTGTGAATGAGGAACTGTGGTTTCTTTTCACGCACCACCGTAATGGCGGTTTCGCGAAAACTGCGCATGATTCCCCGTTCATCGGACTCGGAAAGCCGTTTTCCGGTCAACTCGACCTCAAAGGCCCGAACCAGATCAAGCCCCCAGAAGCGGACCCGGAAATCATCCGGAACCTCCAGGCAGTCGGCAACCATGGTGCCGCGCCGTAAATCGTCCGGAATCTCCAGAAGATTTACATCCTGCCAGGCTGGAGCAAAGCGGGCTCCCGCCCATGTTTTCCAGAGTTCCGCCATATCGAGCAGGCCGTGTGCCACCAGAACGTCCCGGTCCGGATCTCCCAGACGTTCGACATCCGCTCCATAGGTTAGCGGCATAAATGGAGAATGGCTTGATTTCATGAGGACAATACTATGCGCATCGGCCAAGTAAACATCAAGCGCCGCAAGCCTGCGCCCTCACGGATCGCGGCTCAGGCCTTTTCCTTCCAGCGCCGCCAGATAGCCGGCCCACAGTTCGTCCTGACGCAGGCCATAGTCATAAAGTGTTTCCCAGGAGAAAATGCCGGTGTCATGCATGTCATCGAATTTCAGACGGACAGCATAATTGCCAACAGGCTCCGCCCCCATAATGCCCACATGACGGCGTCCGGCGACCACGGTTTTCTGGCCCGGGCCATGGCCCTGAACATCGGCCGACGGGCTTTCGACGCGCAACAGTTCGGCTGGCAGGGAAAAGGACTTGCCGTCGTCGAAATCGATCTCCAGGGTTTTTTCTTCCCGCTTGATGCGAATCTCGGTCGGCGTGTGGCGGTTTGAATAGGGGTCCGTCATGCGTTGGCCTCGTCGGAATCGTCTTTCAGGGCGCGCGCTTCATCGATCAGCATGATCGGGATGCCATCGCGTATGGGAAAGGCCAGGCCGGCCGCCTTGCTGACCAGCTCCTGCGCTTCGCGGTCATAAGCCAACGGGCCTTTGGTCACCGGGCAGACCAGAATTTCCAGTAGTTTGGGATCAACGGTATGGGTCGTCATCTGTTTTCCTTTTTGCATCCGCCTGCCAGTGCGGAGATCGTCCACCCGCCAGCGGCTCTAATGCCGGAATGACGGGTCATCACGTTCGTTGCCATGAGTCGCAATCTGCATAATCGATTGGACCATTTCCGCCTGCTGATCAAGCCCCGGACATTCCAAAATTGCCTGTTTTTCCTCCGGAGTAAACGGTGCCGTTGTCGAAATGGCGGCAATCAGGGCTTCGTCGTTGGTGTTATCAAATGGTTCCTGGTTTGGATCAACGCCCAGCGTCGTCAGATAGGCGCTCAACGTTCCCATGAAACGCGCCCGATCAAACAACGCCGCCGCGCCGCGCCGCCCACCGGAGGGAAAGTCGTCATAGCGAACCCGAACCCGCCGGTAGCCGTTGCGCATGGCCAGTTCTTTTTCAATGCGATAACGCGCCACCCCGGTCAAAGTCACCACATAGCGGCCATCTTCGGTTTCGGCGAAGGCCGTCAGACGGCCGAGACACCCGACTTCATAAATATCGCCATCGTCTCCAACGGTTTCCGTGCGGGTGATGCGTGGCTGCACCATGCCCAGATAACGCGGCCCGGCAAGCGTCGCATCGATCATGCTTAAGTACCGCGGTTCAAATATGTTCAGCGGCAGTCGGGTGAACGGAAACAGCACCGCTCCCGTCAGGGGGAAGATCGGAAACTCGGTCGGCAGGTCCCCGTCGGACATCATTACGGAATCTCGCTCGTTCTGGGTTTACGAGAACAACACGGAAGACAGCTGGCGCCGTCCATCCATAACCACCGGATCACTTGGCCCCAACGCTTCAAAAACTTTCAGTAACTGCACCCGTCCGGCTTCATCATTCCATTTCCGGTCGCGGCGGATCAGTTCCAGAAGATGATCGACGGCTTCCTGATTACGGCCAAGAGCGCAGAGTGCGCCGGCCAGATCATAGCGCGCCTGATGATCGTTTTCATTGGCCGCAAGCGCCGCTTCCAGAGCGCTCACATCAGCCCCGCCATCGCCCAACTCAGCCAGCTCCATGGCCGATATGGCCGATGCGATTTCCGGTTTTTTCCGATAGGCGTCATCCAGCGAGTCGATGATTTCCCTGGCTGTCGTCATATCGCCGAGCGCCATGGCGGAGCGGATCACACCACCCAGCGCTTCCATATTTTCGGGATCATGGGCCTGGATCTGACGGTAGATATCCGATGCGGTTTGACCGTCGCCTGCATCAAGTGCAGCTTTCGCCTGTTCCAGCGCCGCTTCGATTGGCGGCTTGGCGTCACCCAACAGTTTTTCGATAAAGCTTTTGATCTGGCTTTCCGGGACGGCACCTGTAAAGCCGTCGACCGGCTGTCCATTGCGGAAGGCGAACACCGCCGGGATCGACTGTACCCGCATCTGCGCCGCAATTTCCTGGTTTTCGTCCACATTGACTTTCGCCAGCTTGACCAGACCACCCGCATTTTTGACCAGCCGCTCGAGAACCGGCCCGATGGTTTTGCAGGGCCCGCACCAAGGCGCCCAGAAATCGACGATGACCGGGCGGTTCATGGATTCTTCAACCACATCGGCCATAAAAGTTGCGGTTCCCACGTCCTGTATATCGACGCCGCCCGCAGATGGCGCACCTGGCACCGGCGCGTCAAGGCTGGGCTCCATATAAACCCCCTGCTGAGCGGCCGCTGGCGGTTGCTGGCCGCTTTCCGGTTGCTGCGGGGCCATCGTGCCGTCGGGGTTCATTTTAAATTCCATACCGCTTTTCCTCTAATCTGCAATTAAGGCTCCGGTGATTAAATGGGCCGTTCTTGTCTTTTATGCAAGCCGATGAACCGGGGCTCAAAGGCGGACGATCTCCGCTTGATGCCCGCAGGACCTTATAAACGATTTCAGGTCGTCGGGCGAGATTTGTGTGGTCGCGGTGTTTTCCAGCGGGTGAAAGTTCAAAAGATCATAACCCATCATGTCCGCATCCAGAACCACCTGCACCCGCATTTCCGGATCATTGATCAGGGTAAATGGCGAAACCGAACCCGGCTCAACGCCCAGCACCTCCATCAGCAGGTCGGCCCGGCCAAACGACAGATGGGCGGAGCCGATACGGCGTCGCAGGTCTTTCATGTCGACATCTCGGTCCTCCAGGCAAACCACCAGCCACAAAACCCCCTTCTTGTCCTTCAGAAACAAATTTTTGGCGTGCGCGCCCGGCAGTTCGCCGCGATGGATTTTTGCATCTTCCACCGTAAACGCCGCAGCATGGGCAACCGTTGTTGTCGTAATGTTCAATTCATCAAGACGTTTGAAGAGGTCATCTTTGGTTTTTATCATGCCCGGATAGTAGCTTGCGGCCCGAACCGGCTCAAGCATCACCTCGGTTTTTTGACGTTTGGGAGCCCGAAAAAACAGATGCAAAATCAGGCTTGCAAAGCGCCGTTCTATGCGTATGATCGGCCCGCCTTCGCAAAGAAGGTTACCCCATGAGGATTTCATGAAGACCTGAAGCCCTCAACTGCATTTTTAAAAGATGCGGGCGTAGCTCAGGGGTAGAGCGCAACCTTGCCAAGGTTGAAGTCGTGAGTTCGAATCTCATCGCCCGCTCCATCAAAGCCCTCGGGGGAATGCCTCCGGGGGCTTTGTTCATTTCTAGCCGCAAATAGTTCGACGCCGCCTTTAAACCGATAAAAAGCGTCCTCTCAATATAATCCTATAAATTCACAACCTTTCACATCGGTTTCATCATCCGGAAATGCCCACGGATTAAGCTCTGCTATATTAAAGCCTGTTAAATTTTATCCTTGGCGTCAGAAAATACCGACGTGGCTGAATATTAACGGCTTTCATCCAAACATGTGGGGGGAATGAGAAATGGGTTCACTAATGAAAAATTTGAAAATAGGTACGCGCATCGTGCTGTCTCTGGTCTTGCCAATTGCCGGATTGCTGGTTTTTGCCAGCTATGTGGTTTTCAGCAATTTCCAGACCGCCAGAGAAATGGAAAAACTGACGCAACTGGAAGAGCTTGCGCCGGTTATCAGCAACGTCGTCCATGAATTGCAGAAAGAGCGCGGGACCTCCGCTGTCTATATCGGTAGCAAGGGCCAGGTTTTTGCCGATGAGCTTCCGCTCCAGAAACAAGAAACCGACGCCAAACACGCCGCGCTGAGCGCCGCCTGGGGAACGATCGATCCGGCATCCTATGGAGAAAGACTGGCGCAAAAGGTAAAGGCCGCGAAAACCGCATTGGGAAACCTGAAATCCATCCGCAGTAAGGTGGGTAAGCTGACCGCTTCCGTCCCGGAGATGGCCGCTTACTACACCCCGACAATCGCCCACCTTCTCAGTATCATTGAGGAAATGCCGCTCCTGAGCTCCAATGCACACCTTTCCAATTCGATAACCGCTTATACTTCTTTACTGCAAGGCAAGGAGCGGGCCGGGATTGAACGCGCCATGGGCGGAGCTGGTTTCGGAGCCGGAAACTTTGCGCCCGCCGTCTACAGGAAGTTCATTGAGCTGATTGCCCAGCAAAACACCTATTTTACGCTGTTTCTGAATTACGCCAGCCCCGAAGAAGCAGCCCTTTACAAAAAAACAATGGTCGGGCCGGATGTCGCCGAGGTTGAGCGCCTCCGGCAAATCGCCATCGACAGTATCGAAAGCAAGGACACACAGGGGATCAAAGGCCCCTATTGGTTTGCCTCAATCACCAAGAAAATTGACCTCATGAAAAAGGTTGAGGATACAATCGCCGACGACCTTGGACATATATCCCATAAAATACTGTCTGATGCGAAATCCCTGCTTTTTGCCTCAAGCGCTGCCGCTCTTGTTCTTTTGCTCATCACCGGCGTTCTGGTCACCGTCATTGTACGCGGCATCACCAGACCCGTCGCCAGCATGACCAATGCCATGTCGGTGTTGGCCGACGGCGATCTAACCGTTGAAATTCAGGGAACCGAACGGGGCGACGAAATCGGCACAATGGCCACCACCTTGCAAGTCTTCAAAGACAATGCCATCCGTGTCAAAAATCTGGAAGACGAACAGCGGGAAGCCGAAATCCGGGCGAAAGACGAACAACGCCGGACCATGAACAAAATGGCCGACGACTTTGAAGCCTCTGTCGGTGGTGTGGTTGATGCCGTATCGTCTGCGTCAGCACAATTACAAGCCTCGGCTCAGGCCCTGTCGACGTCCTCGGAACAGACGTCCAATCAGGCAAACGCCGTTTCCAGCGCCTCCGAACAAGCCTCCGCCAACGTACAAACGGTCGCTGCGGCCGCGGAAGAGCTTTCCGCATCCATCAGCGAAATCAGTCGTCAGGTTCAAAAGTCGTCAGAAGTTGCCAATTCCGCAGTTACCGAATCCCAGCGCGCCAACGAAATGGTCCAGGGGCTGGCGACAGCCGCCAGCAAAATTGGCGAGGTCGTCTCCCTGATCACCGATATTGCGGAACAGACCAACCTGCTGGCGCTGAACGCCACCATCGAAGCGGCGCGTGCAGGAGAGGCAGGCAAGGGCTTTGCCGTGGTTGCCTCCGAGGTCAAGAACCTTGCCAATCAGACGGCGAAAGCCACCGAGGAGATCAGCAGCCAGATCGGCGGTATCCAGTCGGCGACGCAGGGCTCAGTTGAGGCCATCGGCTCGATTTCCACAACCATAACCGAGATCAGCCAGATCGCATCTGCCATCGCCGCCGCTGTTGAAGAACAAGGCGCCGCAACTCAGGAGATTGCCCGCAACGTGGAAGAGGCAAGCGCTGGAACAGGCGAGGTGGCCACCAATATAAGCGGTGTTACAAAAGCCGCCAATGAAGGCGGGCGCTCTGCAGGGGATGTCCTGACATCTGCTAACAGCCTGCACGAACAATCCGGCATCCTGAAAAGCGAGGTCGACAAATTTGTCGCGCAGGTACGCGCCGCTTAAGTCACAGGGGCGTAAGGCCGGACCATAAGCAATTAAAGACAAACGGGAAGGCTTTCGACCTTCCCGTTTGCACGTCTGATCTGTGACAGATCGTCAGCCCATGCGCCCCCCGTCATCGCGGGTGATCGCAACCACGGCCGAGCGCGGTGTTGTGTCGCCCCCGTCGGGGAAATGACTGTCGCCTTTTTCACCTGGATGCTGAACACCGATAAACAAGGTCTGGCGGTCCGCACTCCAGGCAAAACCCGTGATTTCAGACTCTTTTGGTCCGACAAGAAAGCGCTTGATCTCGCCTGTGTCCGGGTCGCCCACCAGCATCTGGTTATTGCCCATTCCGGCAAAGTCCTTGGCATTGGAGTAATTGCCATCGGTCTGAATCCAGAGCAGCCCGGTTGAATCAAAGGCCAATCCATCCGGAGAATTGAACATGTTGTCCGCCGAAACATTTTTCGAACCGCCATAGGCATCGTTATGCAACGTCGGGTTTCCGGCCATAACAAACAAATCCCAGCTAAAACCGGCTGATGTGTGATCCGCATTATCGGGACGCCACCGAACCACCTGACCGTAATTATTGCCAGCCCGCGGGTTGGGGCCACCAACGGGTGTATCATCACCACCCGCATTGGGTTTCTTGCCGCGGTTTTTATTGTTGGTCAGCGCACAATAGACTTCCGCCTTACCCGGATGCGCCGTGACCCATTCCGGACGATCCATGGTCGTCCCGCCCGCAGCCGAAGCGGCAAGCCGGGTATGCAGACACACATCGGCAACGGATTTCATGCCCGTCGATTTGGGCGACAGCTCCAGCCATTCGCCGCGCATATCATCGGAGAACCGGGCCACATAAAGCGTTCCCGTTTCCAGCAAGTCCCGGTTGTTACCACCTTGGGACATTCGGCCCGCACTGATAAATTTATAGAGATACTCGCCGCGTTCATCGTCACCCAGATACACGACAACCTGTCCGTTATCCGCGACAACCAGTTCCGCGTTTTCATGTTTGAAGCGGCCCAGCGCTGTCCGTTTTTTGGGCGTTGACGTTGGATCCAGGGGGTCGATTTCAACAATATATCCGGCCCGGTTAACCTCGTTGGGATGCTTCGAAATATCAAAACGTTCATCCTGCGTCGCCCAGGCATAACCCCAGTCTTTTTTGGCAATGCCGTAGCGTTTCATCTCCGGTGTCAGTTCAAAGGCCTCATCGCTGCTGGAAAAATAACCATTGAAGTTTTCTTCGCAGGTCAGATAAGTGCCCCAGGGGGTGCGACCGTTGCCGCAATTGTTCCAGGTGCCTTTGCTCGTTGTGCCGCGGGGGTCGGCATTTGTTTTCAGCCGGTCATCGCCGCGCAGCGGGCCGGTGATTTCCATATCCGTATCCGCCGTAATGCGCCGGTTGAAAGGGCTGTCCTTAACGATCGACCATGTGCCGCCAGCTTGTGAGACTTCGCAAATGCTGACGCCGTGTCCGGCCTTGCCTTTGCGTACGTCATCGGCGGTTTCTGGCAAACCGGAAGCCCGGTTGCCATAAATGATGTTGCGGTTCACATATTCATTGTTGACCGCCAGAATGTTCCGCCCATCCTTTTGGAACATCGCCATCCCATCATTGTTATCGCCAAATGTGCGCTCCTGGCTGGCCCCGGTTCCGCGGCTGACCTGATCGAATTCAGGACTATCCGACCACATGGCATCGCCCCATTTGGCGACGATATGCCAGTTGTAGCCCTTTGGTACCGTGATCGTATCCAGGCTATTGGCGGCAACCGCATCGAAGCCAAGACGGCTGGCTGCGGCGGCCCGGAACGGTGTGAGCGCCGTGCTACCCATGACGAAAGCGCTGGCACCGAACGCGATGCCCTGACCGAGAAAGCCGCGTCGCGACAAAGCGCGGCCGCAAATCCGGTCGAATTGTGTTTCGGCGGGTGGCGGATTTTGTATTTCATCGAAATCATCAAACGAGATTTCGCCATTGTCGGGTTTTTGCATTTAAGACTCCTGTCATAAAAAGGGGGCGGGCGCTCTCCATATAGGGGAACGGCTGCGTTTTCGATTTGAGTCTTAACGCCAACGGTTTGCTGTTTTGTGTCACAAATGGGAAAGATTTGGGACTTCGGGTCAAGCTATTTAGGCGGCAGGGTTTTTACGAAATCGATTGCATAATGGGCGTATCGCAAAAGGTCCTCATCTTCGCTCATGGCGGCGGGTTCAATTGTCGCCCAGCCTTTCATCACTCGGCCCGTCAGGTCCATGGGCCGCACGTTCGGTTCCTTGAGAACGCAGGTGGCGCGCTCCACACCGATCCGGATAATCAGAGTGTCTTTGTGAATGCCGACACACATATTGCCGTTTAGCAAATAGCCAAAACCGCCAAACATGCGGGTTTCCACCAACTCCGGCTGATCGGCGAGGGCTTCCGCCAGACGATGCGCTAATCCTTCATCAAAGGCCATGGCATATCCTGAAACCCGATTGCGGAGATTTTATTCCGTCGCTTTTTTCACCAGTTTTTGGGTGTCGCCATCATACGTAGCACCGCCGATCAAGGTCGCGGCGCACCAGATGGCGGCCGGTGGGAAAATCAGAATGGCCGCACAACCGGCAACGCCCGCCGCCTTGCCCGGGTTTTCCTTGGCGGCTTCAACCACCTTGTCCACCGTTGACTCGTTGTCCATAGGTTTGTCCGATTCAGCGGCATAACCAGCCACCGGGGCCAGCACAAGTAATGCCGCTGTCGCATAGGAAATAAATGGGCGCATTCGATGTCTCCTGATCGTCGGTTGATCCCGTGCAGGGAGGCTATCCCAGCCCAATGGGGAAGGGAACCTTTATCTGCTCCCTCAGGTTTCCGTGCCGCCGTTCACCTGAATCATCTGACCATTGATGAAAGCACCTTTTTCCGAGGCCAACAGAGAGACCGCCGCCGCCACTTCCTGCGGCGTGCCCAATCGCCCGGCGGGAATACGCGGCAGCATGGACTGAATATGCTGGGTATTTTCGGCGCTGTCGTCTTCCGGGCGGATGGGCCCCGGCGAGATAATGTTGGCGGTGATACCCTTTGCACCAAACTCCTTGGCCAGGGCCTTGGCCAATCCCCATGACCCGTGCTTCGAGACCGACACGGCAGCGCGGCCATTGTAACCATGGATGGCGTTCATACCGGCAAAATTGATGACCCGACCCCAGCCGCGCTCAACCATCCCAGGCAGACAGGCCCGCGCCAGCCAAATGGCGGCGTTCAGGTTGACATCGATCACGCTCTGCCAATCAGCTTCCGGCATTTCGAGAAATCCCGCTGACGGGCGGATTGCCGCATTATTGACCAGAACGTCGATCCCGCCATTAAAGGCCAGGGCCTGCGCAGCGACATCCGCATTCCCCGCACGGTCTCCAACATTGCCCATAACCACAATTCCACGACCGCCAGCTTTTTCTACCGCCGCCAGTGTTTCGGCACAGGCATTCTTGTCCCTTGAGCCATTTATAACGATGTCGAAACCATCTGCCGCCAAGGCCACGGCCACGGCGCGACCGATGTTGCGGCCAGACCCGGTGACCAATGCGGTGCGTTTACTGTTTGTCATGTCTACTCCCTTGTATGGTTCATTTTTATAATGGCCCTTCAGCCTTTTGGCGCAAGCGCCAAGCCAGAACCTCGATGCGATCCTGACCAAAAAACGGTTCCCCCTCAAGCACCATGCAGGGCACGCCCCAATGGCCCGTCGCAACCAGCTTGTCGCCGTTTTCGTCGACTTCGCGGTCATACGCATCCGCCTTGTTTTCTGCAAAACGGTCAATCTCGGCCGCCGACAATCCGGCAGTAGCGGCAACTTCAGTCAGATGATTGCCCGCATCCCAGCCGCGGACCCGGCCATCCCACAGCAACCGCATCAGCGCTGCCAGATAGCTGCGCTCCTGGCCCAGCGCCCGCGCCGCCAATGCGCGTCGGGTCAGCTGCCGGATATGAGGCTGGTCGGCGAGGGGTTCACGGCTATCAGGTTCAAAAACCAGAGGGTCAGGAACCGGACGGGCAAAAGGAATATTGAGAAATTCGGCGAGCCGTTCTGCATCGAGGCGGTGATAAGCGGGGTAATTGGCATGCAGGATATTGAAATAGCCTGCGCGGCGCATGGCCCCCGGCCAGACATGACGGATATGAACTTCGGCGCCCCTTTCGTCCGCCAGAGCAAACAATCGATCCATCGCCAGATAGCAATAGGGGCTGCGAAAGGACCAATAGAGATCGAAGGCAAACGGTTTCATGAAGGCAGCCTATCGGGTAACGGGATAAGAGGCCAGATTTAGAAATGCGCCGGGTGTGACGCGTTAGGGCCCTCTATTGCTTGACCTGATAACCGGTCTTGAAAATCCACCAGACGATGGCAATGCACAGACCCAGAAAAAGCAGGATCATGGCGAGGCTCAAGCCAATGCCCACATCGTTGATCTCGTAAAAGCTCCAGCGAAAGCCGCTGATCAGATAAAGCACCGGGTTGAACAGGGTCACCTTCTGCCAGAACGGCGGCAGCATATCGATGGAATAGAAACTGCCACCGAGGAAGACCAGCGGCGTGACCACCAGCAGCGGCACCACCTGCAGCTTCTCGAAGTTATCGGCCCAAATGCCGATGATGAAACCGAGCAGGCTGAAGGAGATGGCGGTCAGCACCAGAAACAGCATCATCCAGACGGGATGTGCGATCTGGATCGGCACGAACAGGCCGGCCGTCGCCAGGATGATCAGCCCCAGAATGAGCGACTTGGTGGCCGCCGCGCCCACATATCCCAAAACGATTTCGAAGTACGAGACCGGCGCCGATAGCAGTTCATAAATGGTGCCGGTGAATTTCGGGAAATAAATGCCGAACGAGGCGTTGGAGACACTCTGCATGAGCAGCGACAACATGATCAGCCCCGGCACGATGAACGAACCGTAGCTGACGCCGCCAATTTCCGTGATGCGGCTGCCGATGGCCGACCCGAAGACGACAAAATACAGCGATGTGGAAATCACCGGAGAGACAATACTCTGGAACAAAGTGCGCCATGTACGGGCCATTTCAAATAGGTAGATGGATTTGACGGCATAAAGGTTCATTGGCTGTCCCGCACCAGATTGACAAAAATCTCCTCGAGCGAGCTTTGTGAGGTATTGAGGTCATTGAA
The DNA here is from genome assembly GCA_048262255.1 of Rhodospirillales bacterium. Taxonomy (GTDB): domain Bacteria; phylum Pseudomonadota; class Alphaproteobacteria; order Rhodospirillales; family Casp-alpha2; genus JABMNT01. The sequence continues at coordinate 684,883 of JBLXFH010000001.1, forward strand.
CTTGATATCAGCCGCATTGAGGGCCGCCAACAACGCCGTGATGCCGGTGCGTCCGGCCTGCGTGTCATAAGTGTAGGTGAGTTGCAGGCCGTCGCCGGAAAGCGCCAAACCAAAGGATTCAAGACTGTCCGGCAGGCTTTCGACTTTTTGCAGCAAATCCAGCGTCATCTGCTTTTTGCCCAGCTTGCGCATCAGTTCAGACTTGTCCTCAACCAGCACGATTTCACCTTTGTTGATAACCCCGACGCGTTCAGCGATGGCTTCCGCTTCTTCAATATAGTGAGTGGTCAGAATGATCGTCACGCCGGTTTCCTGCAGCTTGCGCACCACATTCCACATGTCCTTACGCAACTCGACATCGACGCCCGCCGTCGGCTCGTCGAGAAACAGAATCTGCGGTTCATGCGACAACGCCTTGGCGATCAGGACCCGGCGTTTCATGCCGCCGGACAGCGCCATGATCATGCTGTCCTTCTTGTCCCAAAGCGACAGATCTTTGAGAATTTCCTCGATATAGGCCGGATCTTTCGGTTTGCCAAACAGGCCGCGGCTGAACGAAACGGTGGCCCAGACGGTCTCGAAGGCATCGGTGGTCAGTTCCTGCGGGACCAGACCGATCAGGCTGCGGGTTTTGCGGTAATCCTTGATGATGTCGTAACCATCAACGGTAACGCTGCCGCCACTTGGGCTGACAATCCCGCAAATGGTACTGATCAGAGTTGTCTTACCCGCTCCATTAGGGCCCAGCAGCGCCAGGATTTCGCCCTTGCGGATTTCCAGGTTAACGCCTTTCAGGGCCTCAAAACCGGACGCATAGGTTTTCGTTAAATTTGAGATTGAAATCAGGCTGGACATGGGGCGACTATATAAACGCTCTTGTCGGCGATGGCATCATAAATTTGTGCGTTGACGCAGCCGCCATCCTCGGCAACAAAGAATTCCGGTTAAAACTTCAGCGGAGTCGCTCTTTTGAAACCCCTCTTTCCCCCCAACTTCGAAAGCCTCGAACGTAGCGGCATCGGCGTCATTGCCGACCAGGGACGCCACCTCAAAGGGGTTTACCCCCTATGGTTTGGCGAAGGCAGCGAACCGACACCGCAAATCATCCGCGATGCCGCCATCGCCGCGTTGGATGCCGGTGAAACCTTTTACAACAGCCCACGTGGCCGGCGTGAACTGATCGCAGCCCTTAAGGTCTATAACGATCGTCTGTATGATATTGATCTGGACCCGGATCGCATCCATGTGCCCGCCTCAACGATGATGACCGTCATGTTGGCCGCCCATATGGTGATCCGGCCGGGCGATCATGCGCTGATCGTTACCCCGCACTGGCCGAATGTCGAAATGGCGCTTAAATGGGCCGGTGCCGACATTGGGCACTTTCGCCAGCATGCAGAAGGCGGCAAATGGGCCCTCGATCTGGACGGCTTGATGGCCGCCTGCACGTCAGCAACCCGGCTGATCTATCTGAACAGCCCGTGCAACCCGACCGGCTACGTCATGGAGCGCCCGGAACAGGAAAGGCTGCTCGATTTTTGTCGCGACCGAGGCATTATTCTGCTCTCCGACGAAGTCTATCACCGGACCATTTTTGACCGCAATGCGGCGCCGTCCTTTCTCGAATTTGCCGGACCCGATGATCCGCTGATCGTCGTCAACGGGTTTTCGAAGGGCTGGGCGATGACCGGTTGGCGGCTGGGCTGGATGGTCACGCCCAGCGGCTATCTCGAGCAGATGACGGTGCTCGCCGAAATATACAACACCGGCGCCCCCAGTTTTATCCAGCTGGGCGCCCTTGCCGCGCTGGAGAAGGGCGAAGACGCGCTTGCCGAACTGCGCCGGGGCTATCTGGAAAGCCAGGCTATTGCCAACGACATTCTCGGTAATCATGCCCGCATTGATCACACAGCTCCGGAAGGGGCCTTTTACGCCTTTCCGCGCATCAAGGGCATTGACGATGGGTTGAAATTTGCCGAAGGCCTGCTCTACGGGGCGAAAGTCGGGGTTGCCCCGGGCTATGCGTTCGGCCCGGATAACAAAACCCATGTGCGGATTTGTTTTGCCATGAAAGCCGATAAACTGGAGCCTGCACTGCGCGCCTTCACCGGTTATCTCGATACCTTATAAAACCGTCTTTGTTTACTGCTATTCATACGTCCCTGACACGAGTTCTTTGATTCTGTTCGCGTTTGGGTTAGCCTCATCCCATCAAAAAGCCACCTGACAGGGTCGCGCACCAAGATGGGCGAATAGAGGGGAAAACCTATGGCCATGAGCGATACGAAGACATCCGACTTAATTCGAAAAGTGACCGCCGAAGCCAAAAAAAAGCTGAACAAAACCCGCGCCGCCGAAGCCCAGACATTTATCACCCGCTATTTCGCCAACACGCCCGTCAGTGATCTTTCGGCATTCAAGCCGGCTGACCTCTCGGCCCTGTCCCTGCACCATTTCGGCCTCGCGGGCAACCGCCCGAAAGGCAAACTGCTGGTTCGGGTTTTTAATCCGACCCTGAAAGCCAACGGTTATGCCTCTGACCATACGGTTATCGAAATCTGCAATGATGACATGCCCTTTCTCGTTGATTCCGTCACTTCTGAAATCACCCGACAGGAGCTCGAGGTTCATCTGCTGATCCATCCGGTCCTCAAGGTCCGCCGCTCGAAGGCTGGAAAATTTACCGAAATTGTTGAGGCCGGAGCGCCCGACGCAGAAAGCGAATCCTTCATTCGGGTGGAAATCACTCGCCAGTCCGGCGACCGTCTTAACGAACTTAAGAGCCGCATCGAAGATGTTTTAAACGATGTACGTGCCGCCGTTGAAGACTGGCGCCCAATGCGCGAACGCATGGGAACCATTATTGAAGAGTTCCTGTCGCCACCAACAGGCATGTCCGTCGACGAGGCAACAGAAGCCCGCGATTTCATGCGCTGGATTCATGATAACAATTTCACTTTTCTGGGCTTTCGCGAATACGACCTGAGCGGCAATGGCAAGAAATTCAAGGCCACTCTCAACAAGTCGTCGGGTCTCGGTCTGTTGCGCAATCCGGAAATAGAAGTCTTTGAAGACTTTGGCGCCGAACAATCCGTCCCCATGGAGGTCCGCGCCTTTATTCGCAACCCGTCGCTGATGATGGTGACAAAATCCAACCTCCGCTCGACCATTCACCGGCCGGTCCACATGGATACCATCAGCATCAAACGTTATGACACATCCGGGCGCATTGTCGGACAACGCCTGTTTGTCGGCCTGTTCACCTCCGGTGCCTACAACAAGACGCCACGCGACATTCCGTTGCTGCGTCGGCGTATCCAGATGACCATGGACAAGGCCGGTTTCGCCCCGGAAAGCCACCATGGCAAGGCCCTGCTGAATGTTCTCGAAACCTTCCCGCGCGATGAGTTGTTGCAGATCAGCGACGACCGCCTGTTTGAGGCCGCCATGGGCATCCTGCACCTGCAGGAACGCCCGCGCACGGCCCTGTTCATCCGCCCCGATGAACTGGAGCGTTATTGCTCCTGTCTGGTCTATGTGCCGCGCGATCGTTACACCACCGAACTGCGCCAGCACATTCAGGAAATTCTGGCCGACGAACTGGATGGCCGCATCGCTGCCTTTTACACACAGCTCGGTGAAGACTCCCTGGCCCGCTGCCACATTATCGTGCCGATGCTTAATGGCCGTATTCCGAAATACAATCATGCCCGCATCGAAGCCCGCCTTGTGCAGGCAGCACGGTCCTGGGCCGACCATCTGGGCGACGCCCTGACAGCAAGCCAGGGTGAGGAAAAAAGCCTGGCCGTTGTCAGTCGCTGGGCCGACGCCTTTGAATCCGATTACCATCACCGCTATTCCTCCGAAGAAGCGATTTTCGATATCGAAATCCTTGAACAGGTCCTGGCCAGCGACGAGATCGGCATGAACCTGTTCCAACTCACCGATGCGCCCGCCAACAAGGTCCGTTTCAAGATTTACCGCAAGGACGACCCCATTGCCCTGTCGGAAGTCCTGCCGATCTTCGAACATTTGGGTTTCAAGGTCATCGACGAGGGTGGCCCGCATCGGGTCTGCGTCGGCAAGAACCATCTGGTCATCCACAATTTTGGTCTGGAGACCCAGGACGGCTCAGCCGTCCAGATGACCGCCATTCGCGACAATTTCCACGCCTGCTTTCTGAAAGTCTGGAAGGGTGAAGTGGAGAGCGACGGCTTTAATGCGTTGGTTCCACGCACCGGCATGGCCTGGAGCGAGGTCGTTATTCTGCGCGCACTCTGTAAATACCTGCGCCAGACCGGCATCACGTTCAGCCAGGAATATATGGAACAGACCATGACCAGCAATCCGCGGATCGCTGCCGATCTGGTCGCCTTGTTCATGTGCCAGTTTGATCCGAATGCCGGCAAGCCTGCTGCCGCCAAAGCCAAGCGCCTGAAGTCGAAAATCAACAAGTCTCTGGATGATGTGGCGAGCGCCGATGAAGACCGGATATTGCGCCGCTATCTCAATCTGCTCGATAACATGTTGCGCACCAACTTTTTCCAGACCGACGCTGACGGTGTTGAAAAGTCATATATCTCATTCAAGTTTGACGCCAAAAAGCTCGACGAACTGCCCCTGCCAAGACCCTTGCGTGAAATTTTCGTCTACAGCCCCCGGGTCGAAGGCATTCATCTCCGATTCGGTTTCGTTGCGCGGGGCGGGTTGCGCTGGTCAGACCGGCGCGAGGATTTCCGGACCGAGATTCTGGGTCTGGCGAAAGCCCAACAGGTGAAAAACGCCGTGATCGTTCCCGTCGGCTCGAAAGGCGGTTTTGTCTGCAAGCAGCCGCCCGCCGACAGCAGCCGTCAGGCGTTCATGGAGGAGGGCATAGCCTGCTATAAAATCTTCATCGCCGGCATGCTCGACATCACCGACAACATCAATGGCCCAACCATCGTGCCGCCAAAAAACGTGGTGCGTCGCGATGCCGATGACCCCTATCTGGTGGTCGCCGCCGACAAGGGCACGGCAACCTTCTCCGATATCGCCAACGGCGTCTCCATTGAATACGGCCACTGGCTGGGTGATGCTTTTGCCTCTGGTGGCAGCCAGGGTTATGACCATAAGAAAATGGGGATTACAGCCCGCGGCGCATGGGAATCCGTGAAGCGGCATTTCCGTGAGATGGGCAAGGATATCCAGTCGGAAGACTTCACCGTTGTTGGTGTGGGCGACATGCAGGGTGACGTGTTCGGCAACGGCATGCTGCTATCGAAACACATTAAGCTGCTCGCCGCTTTCAACCATCTGCATATTTTCGTCGATCCCGATCCGGACGCCGCCAAAAGCTGGCAGGAGCGTAGGCGCCTGTTCGATACGCCTGGTCTGGCCTGGACGGACTATGACAAAAAAGTCCTTTCAAAAGGCGGCATGATTTATGAGCGCAGCGCCAAGTCGCTGACGCTAACGCCTGAGATCCGGGCTTGCTTTGGCATTTCCAAAGCCACCGTCACCCCCAACGAACTCATGGAAACCATTTTGAGGGCCGAGGCCGAACTGCTGTGGTTTGGCGGCATCGGCACCTATATCAAAGCCAGCACCCAGTCGCATCTGGACGCCGGTGACCGGGCCAATGACGCCATCCGCATCAATGGTGAGGATGTGCGTTGCAAGGTCGTTGGCGAAGGCGCCAATCTGGGTTGCACGCAGCGCGGGCGCATTGAGTTTGCCGAAAACGGCGGCGCCCTGAATACCGACTCCATCGACAATTCGGCGGGCGTTGATTCCTCCGATCATGAGGTCAATATCAAAATTCTGGTCGATTCCGTGATGAGCGGCGGCAGCCTCAACCAGAAACAGCGCAACGCCCTGCTGGCCAGCATGACCGATGAGGTCGGCAAGCTGGTTCTGGTCCATAACTATCGCCAGACCCAGGCGCTTTCGCTGATCCGCTCGAAAGGCGTCAACGCGCTCGACAACCAGCAGCGCCTGATGAAAATGCTCGAGCGCAAGGACAAGCTCAACCGAGCCGTTGAATATCTCCCCGATGATGAAACCATTGCCGAACGCCACCTGACCCATACCGGTCTGCATCAGCCGGAGCTTTCCGTGCTGATCAGCTATTCGAAAAACTGGCTCTATGAAGAATTGCTGGCCTCAACCCTGCCCGACGACCCCTATCTTGTGCAGGACCTGGTCGACTATTTCCCGACACCCCTGCGCCAGAAATACAGATCGCAGATCGCCAAGCACCGTCTGCGCCGTGAAATCATCACAACACGTGCCACCAACTCTCTTGTCGACCGCGCCGGTGATACTTTTGTTTCCGAGTTCATGGAAAAAACCGGTAAATCGCCAGCCGAGATCAGCCGGGCCTACATTATCGCCCGCGACATTTTTCAGCTGCGCAACCTGTGGGCGGAGATTGAGGCCCTTGATAACAAGGTGCCCAGCGCTACCCAGACTGCCATGCTCAACGACATCCAACACCTGCTCGATTGGGTCGTCCTGTGGTTTTTGCGCAATGGCAAAGAAGGCCTCGATATGGGGGCCCATATTCAGGAATTCCAGACCGGTATCGCCGAACTGTCGAATGGCATCAACAAGGCGCTGCCGCCTCATTATATCAGTGACGCGAAAAAACGCGCCAAACCTTATGTGGAGAAGGGCGTGCCGGAGGCTTTGGCCCTGAAAATCGCCGGGCTGGTCAATCTCTATTCCGGGCTCGATGTGGTCCGACTGGCAACCCGACGCAAATGTCCGGTTCTCGAAGCCGCCAGCCGCTATTACGCCATCGGCACCCGCTTCCGCCTTGGCCGTTTGCGCGCCGCTACCGATTCCATGGGCTCGGAAAACCACTGGCAGCAACTGGCCATCGCCGCCCTGGTCGAGGAAATCTATGCCCATCAGCTGGCGCTTGCCAACCTGCTCATGGATTTCGCCGGACCAAAAATGGACACCAAGAAAGCCGTTGAAGCCTGGGTTGCGAAAAATCAAGCGACCGTCGGGCCGACCGAGCAATTGCTGGGTGAATTGTGGTCCACTGAACTGAACGACCTGTCGATGATTGCCGTCGCCAGCCGCCAGATCAAAACCATGACGGAAATCGGCAGTTAATTTATGGAAGTTCCGGGACGGACGGCGAAACCCCGCACAACCGGCCCCGGCGGGCTTTTTGCCTGGGCCCTTTATGACTGGGCCAATTCCGCTTTTCCGACGGTCATCACGACCTTTGTTTTCGCTGCCTATTTCACAAAAGGCGTTGCCGTTGATGAAGTGACCGGCACCAGCCAGTGGGGCTGGGCGGTCTCGATATCAGCGTTGGCCGTCGCGATTATCGGGCCAGTGCTTGGTGCCATCGCCGATCATTCGGGGCGGCGCAAACCCTGGCTGTTTGGTTTCACCCTGATCGCCGCTCTTGCTGCCACCGCCTTGTGGACAGTGATGCCGGAACCCGGTTCCGTGCTGCGTGCCTTGGTCCTGGTCGGCATCGCCAGCTTCGCCTTTGAACTGGGCATGGTCTTTTATAACGCCATGCTGCCGGATTTGGCGCCAACAAACAAAATCGGCCGCTGGTCGGGCTGGGGCTGGGGGCTCGGATATATAGGCGGTCTGGCCTGTCTGGCGCTGACTCTGGTTGCTTTCATCCAGACCGAAACACCCTGGTTCGGTCTGGATACCAGTCAGTCGGAACATCTGCGCGCCACCGGTCCGCTGGTCGGGTTGTGGATGCTGGTGTTCGCTCTTCCGCTGTTTATTATCACCCCGGACCATCGCCAGGGGCTGGGCCTTGCCGAATCGACCCGGCGCGGTATTGCAACTCTGCTCGCGACTTTTGCCAACGCCCGCAAACATGCCAACATCGCGCGTTTTCTGATCGCCCGGATGATTTACACCGATGGTCTGAACACGCTGTTCGCATTCGGCGGCATTTACGCGGCAGGTTCCTTTGGGTTTTCTTTCGAAGACCTGATCCTGTTTGGCATCGGGATCAATGTCACCGCCGGACTGGGCGCGGCGGCCTTTGCCTGGATTGATGACTGGCTAGGCGCCAAACCGACCATCCTGATTTCCGTCAGCGCGCTGACTGTGCTCAGTACGGCATTGCTGTTGATTGAAAGCACAACGCTGTTCTGGGTTTTCGGGCTGGGCCTTGGCGTTTTCGTCGGCCCGGCACAGTCGGCCAGCCGTTCGATGATGGCACGGCTGGCGCCTGCGGATATGCGCACGGAAATGTTCGGCCTTTACGCCCTGTCGGGTAAAGCTACCGCCTTTCTAGGGCCCGCCCTGCTGGCGCTGACCACCGATCTGTTCGCCAGCCAGCGCGCCGGTATGGCCTCCATCCTGGTTTTTTTTGTGCTTGGCGCTTTGCTTTTGTTGCGGGTGAAAGACGCTGAAAAGCCCGTCTATTGATTCACTCCTAATCCTCCTCCATGATGCGCCCATGACATTCCCAGATACAAAATTCAGTGCCGCCTCGGACTTCACAAAAGTCTATTTTGAGACCCTTGCCAAAACCGCAGGAACCCTGGATGTGGCCGCCATGGATCAGGCCGCCGCTCTTTTATCCGCAGCCTATTTGGCCCGCAAAACTGTGTATGCCTGCGGCAATGGCGGTTCGGCAGCGATTTCAAATCATCTGCATTGCGACCATTTAAAGGGCGTGCAGACCGATACAAACCTGAAACCCCGGATCATCAGTCTCAGTTCAAATCTGGAAACACTCACCGCCATTGCCAACGACATTTCCTATGACGATGTTTTCTCCTATCAACTGAAGACAATGGCGGAAGCGGAAGATGTACTGATCACCGTCAGCAGTTCCGGAGATTCGGAAAATGTGGTTAAAGCCGCAACCTGGGCCCGCGACCATGGCCTTCATGTTATTGCCATGACCGGCTTTACAGGCGGACGTACAGCCAAATTGGCGCATGTGAATTTGCATGTGGATGGGGATAACTACGGCATTATCGAGGATATCCATCAAAGTCTGATGCATATCCTGGCGCAGTATGTGCGCATGGACCATATGCCTGCTGAGCTTATCGGAAGTCGAAAATTTTGACGCGTGTTCTGGATTAAGGGCGAACATGGCTGCTTCATCGCGTGGTGTTCTTTATGTGGTTTGGGGTAACTTCAACAAAGCCGCCATGGAACGCTCCCTGGCATCCTTGAAAGCCCATCATCTGGATCTTCCGATCCATATCGAAACCCTGCCGGATCAGGCGACCCTGCTTGATAAAGCCGGTATGCTGGACATGTCGCCGTTTGACGAAACCCTGTTTCTCGATATCGATACCGTGGTCATGGGCAATCTCGATTTCGGTTTCACCAAAGCCCGGCAGTTCGATGTGGCTGTCAGCATTTGCGAATGCCCCTGGGCGCGGCGCTATGGCGGGCTCGAAGGTGATATGGTCGAATACAACACCGGCGTGATTTTTTTTACGAAGGCCGCCCGCCCGCTGTTTGACCTGTGGGCGCAGCTTGCTCCAAAAATCGATTCATCGCTGTATTTTGTCACCGACGGCCAGCAGGGACGGATGCCGCTCAACGATCAGGCCGGTTTCGCGGCTGCCGTCGAGCAGTCCGGACACCAGCCCTTTATCCTGCCCCACAACTGGAACTTCCGGCCCAAATGGCAGAAAAGCTGGTACGGGCCTCTCAAAATCTGGCACGATTACGGCGATCCGCCCGCCGCTCTCCTGACCCACAACAAACAGCAATCCGACCCGGCCAACATTCTGCTGTCTTCCAGTTTGAGCTAATGGTGCCGGGGCAGGTGGCAACGCCCTATTTTAGCCGCAAAGATCGGCGAGCTTTACCCGGATGATAGTCTCGGCTAGACAATGAATATGGTTCAGTTTTTTACACGACTGCTTTACGGAACCGGTTTCGCGGCAGCTCTGCTGGCGGCGCAGCCAGCGGCAGCAATCCTTGCCGACAACCTGACGCTCAGCAAGCAGGACACCACGGACCTGATGCGGGTGCAGCGCCATCTCAATGCGTCGAAAACCGTGCATGCGCGGTTTTTGCAGATTTCATCGAACGGCGATTACTCCGAAGGCGAGATTTTTTTGCAGCGGCCGGGCCGCCTGCGTCTGGTTTATGATCCACCCAGCCACCTCATGATTGTTGCCGACGGCACCCATATTTCCTTTGTCGACCGCAACATCGATACGGCGACAACGCTCTATTTGAGCATGACGCCCGCCGAACTGATCTTACGGGAATCCATCGGGTTTTTTGGCAAGGACGTGATCGTCACATCCGTTGAACAGACGCCCGGCGTCATCCGGGTCGGGCTCTTAAATGCTGAAGAGCCTGATGCCGGAAGCATTGAGCTGGTATTCAGCGATCAACCCATCGAACTGCGCAAATGGATCGTTACCGATGCCCAGGGCATCAAAACCACGGTATCGCTGTTGGGCCCCAGTTTTGACGTGCCATTGAACCCGGAATTGTTTGAGTACAAACCAAAAGACAACCCCTTCTTCGGCGACCGCTAAACGGCCCGCAACGATCAGGACCAGACCATCTCTTTTTCCATCACCACCTGGAATGTCAATTCCATCCGCAAACGCATGGACGGTCTTGCCGCACTGATTGAAGAGCAGCGACCGGACGTCATCTGCCTGCAGGAAACCAAGGTCCAGGACCATCTGTTTCCGGAACAAGAAATCGCCGATCTGGGCTATCCGCATCAGGCCATACGGGGCATGAAAAGCTATAATGGCGTCGCCATCCTGTCGCGCCATCCACTCAAAAACCCTGATCACATGGACTGGTGCGGACGGCAGGACTGCCGTCATATCTTTGCCAATGTCGATACAGGGGACGCTTTGGGAGAGATTGAAATCCACTGCCTGTATGTTCCGGCTGGCGGCGATGTCGTCGATCCGCTGAGCAATCCCAAATTCGCTCACAAACTGGACTTTATTGACGCCCAAACCCATTGGTGGGCCGCCCGGGGACAAGAAGGCGGCGACCTGCCCCGGTTTTTACTGGGCGACCTCAACATCGCGCCCCTTCCCAGCGACGTCTGGTCCCACGCCCGGTTTAAAAACACCATCACCCACACAGAAGTGGAAATCGAACGGCTGCAGAACATGCAGAAAGCCGGACATTGGGTGGATGTGATGCGCTGGTTTTTGGGCGACGACGAAGAAGCCTTTACCTGGTGGAGTTACCGCGCCGCCGACTGGGAAGCCGCCAACAAGGGCCGGCGGCTCGATCATATCTGGGCCAGCCAGACGGCGGCGACCTTCGTCGAGCGGGTTGAAATTCTGCGTGATGCCCGCAACTGGGTGCCGGCATCGGACCATGTTCCGGTGACGGTCCTGTTGGCCTCTCAAAAAGAGTTGGCGCCATAACCTCATTAAGTGCGGTCTGAATTGTCCTCAAATAATTGCGCGATTTTTTTCTGATTGAGACCAAAGTCGTTGCAAACAACCATTTGATCGACCAGCCTGCCATCCGTCGACAATGGCGCACAGAGCCGGGCGAAATCGAGCACCTCTCCATTGTTCAGGGAATGCCGCTGGACTTGCGCCATGGCTGTTTTCGAATCACTGGCCGCCAGGCATTGTTTCCAACATTCAAGCATGTAGGCCGGTGCGCAATCCGCGTTGATCCTTTCACCTGTGAGCTCTTGACCATAGACGCGAACCAGACGCGTACCCCAGAAACGCACACAAAAATCCTGTGAGGCGGCAAGACGGTCAAGAACCAGGAGATTTGGGATAACACTGAATGACAGGGCTGGCAGATTAAAGGCCTTGAGAGACGGTGCAAAAAGGTCGCCCCTGGACATTCGCCAATGCCCGTAAAAAGCCTCGAGGATAGGCCATTCGCCGAGGTCGGCATCAACAGCCAAAGCCGCTTGCTGAAGAAAAGGCTCTTTTGTTGTGAACATTGCCTTAGGATCTCCCCTGTCGAACCGACAAACAGACATCGATTCCGTCACGACTACGTATGTACTTGGATTGCCGAAATAAGCCAGAAAAGATAGGGCTTATCTTGAACCTATTATCGCCTGATCCCGCATCCCCCGTTTCGAGCTAGAGCACAAATAGTCTGTTTTTGAATGATAAATCATCTCGCGCACGATCCGGCCACCTGTCGAAATTTTTGAAACCAACCAAAAACGTTCCAAGCCGGGTGAAAACCGACATGTGGATTGGGCCTGTTGCCTGTCTGGACAAACCAGATCAAACCATAAGATGAGATCAATGGGTCACACAAACGGCGCGTCCCATTCCTCAATAGGGAAGGGTAGGCCTGTGTCTGCGCCAGCCAAAACCGGCCACAGACACAGGATCAGAAACAAATGCGGGTGTACACGCCCTAGGCGAGTTTCGCCTTGAAGAAGTCAACGGTGCGCGACCAGGCCAGGGTCGCCGCCGCTTCATCATATCTGGGGGTGGTGTCGTTGTGGAAGCCATGGTTGACCCCCGGATATTCATGCATGGTGTATTCTTTGTTGTGTGCTTTCAGGGCCGCTTCATAGGCTGGCCAGCCCGCATTGATGCGCGTATCGAGACCCGCATTATGAACCAGCAAAGGTGCATTGATTTTCGGCACATCGGCGGCGTCAGCCTGGCGCCCATAAAAAGGAACGGCCGCTGCCAGTTCCGGCAACCGCACGGCCATGGAATTGGAAACACCCCCGCCATAACAAAAACCGACAACACCGACTTTGCCGTTGGACGTGGAATCCGCTTTTAAAACCTCATAGGCGGCAATGAAGTCATTCAGCAACTTGCCCTTGTCGAGCTTACGTTGCATTTCCTTGCCTTCATCGTCATTTCCCGGATAGCCGCCCAATGGCGTCAGGCCGTCTGGTGCCAGCGCCGTGAAACCGGCCACGGCAACGCGCCGCGCCACATCGGCAATATAGGGATTGAGGCCGCGGTTTTCATGAACCACAACAACGCCACCCCGAGTCCCGCCGCCCGCCGGGCGCACCAGATAGCCCTTGACTGTGCCGTGACCCTCAGGAGACGGATAATCAATCATCTCGCCCTTGATGCGCGGGTCCATGTCGTCAACTTGCTTGGCCAAGGCATAATTGGGGGACAAAGCGTCCAGTAGCATGGCGGCGGTCATGCCACCTACGGCAAATTTACCCGCCTTCTCAAGAAACTCACGTCGCTCAATCAACCCGTGTACATAGCCATCGAATAAATCCAGCAGCTCCTGGTCAAAGTCAGCCGCTTTTTTCCGCTTGATAATGTGGTTCACTGTCTAATCTCCCGGTTGTAAGACATTTTGTATAGTGGGCTATATTTAATGACCCGACCTCGAAAATGTTACAGCGAGGACGTCAACTTTTCGTGATCAAACCCGGTTTGACTGCTTTATTGGAACCGAATTATAGTAATGGCCCCTCACCGGCAACGGTCGCACGGTGCATGACCCTGCGCTCGGCCGGATTATAGGTGCGGCCCCGATGCAAAACCGAGCGGTTGTCCCAGATCAGAACATCGCCCGCTTGCCATTTGTGCGAATAAATATGTTCCGGTCGGGCACAAAACCCCGACAGTTCACGAACCAGGGCGCGACCTTTTTCAAGCGGCCAACCGATCACATGCGAGCAGTGACTGCCCACGTAATAGATCTTCCGGCCCGTACGCGGATGCGTGCGAACCAGTGGCTGACGGGGGGCGCCAAATTGTTTTTTTTCTTCATCTGTAAAAATATCGCCGGAGATCAGGGTCCGTGAATAAATAATCGAATGTTCACAGATCAAATCTTCAATCTCTTCTTTTGTTGTCTCGCCAAACGGCCCCTGCCAGTCGTCATAGAGGGCCCGCGCATCGGCGAATTCCGTATTGCCACCCTCCGATGGCAATTCGTGGGACGCCAGCAGGGAATAGCGCGACGGAACCGGTTTGAATGAGCTGTCCGTATGCCACAACAGGTTGCCTTTCATATAGATCGCCCGCCGGTCCTCCGGCGTAATAACCTTGCCGTCATCATCCACATTGGCCAGCATGGTCACCTGCTTGTCGACCCCGCCATACTGGTCGCGCTTCAGAGGAACTTCCAACGGGCCAAACCGTTTGGCAAAGGCGACAAGCTCCGCATCTTCCAGAAACTGGCCGCGAAACACAGCAACCCCGTGGACATCGACCGCTTCGTGCAGGGCATCAAAATCTGTATCCGAAACGCCGTCTTTTAAATTGACCCCGGTAATTTCCGCAGCGAGCCCATTGCCCAATGAAATAACGTCCACACCCGTCTCCCGTTTGTTTTGAATTTTGAGGGCGGCGAAACAAGCCTTCAACGCCTGTTGCCTGTTGTTCAGATAAGGGAAATTTAATCCCAAACCGGGTTGGCTCCAAGATAAAATTTCACAAGATCAAAAAGCCACTACCGCGCGCTTGCCCAATCAGGGTTCCAACCGATAACCGCCGGGCTCGGTCATCAAGATGCTGGCGTTGGAGGGGTCGGGTTCGATTTTCTGGCGCAGCCGATAGACATGGGTTTCCAGCGTATGGGTGGTGACACTGGCGTTATAACCCCAAACCTCATCCAGCAGAACGTCCCGGCTGACAACCTTGTCTCCGGCCCGGTACAGAAATTTCAGGATCGCCGTTTCCTTGTCGGTGAGCCGGACCTTGCGCTGGTCGGCCTCGCGTAACAGAAGCTTGTTGGCGGGCTGAAAGGTATAGGGTCCGATGGTGAAAACCGCATCATCGCTGCGTTCATGCTGGCGGATATGCGCCCGCAGACGGGCCAGCAGAACGCCCAGCCGGAAAGGTTTGACGATGTAATCATTAGCCCCGGCATCGAGACCCAAAATCGTATCGGCATCCGTATCCGCACCGGTCAGCATAAGAATGGGTGAGGTGACGCCGTTGCGGCGCATCAGGCGGCAGACTTCTCGGCCGTCCATATCAGGCAAACCCACATCGAGAAGAATCACATCAAAATAGTCGGTTTTGGCCAGCTCCAGACATTCCTTGGCACTTGCCGCTCCGGTCGTCAGAAATTCTTCATGCAGCTGCAGTTGTTCGCTCAGCATTTCACGCAAAGTATCATCATCATCTACGATGAGTATCCGTCGTCCGGAAGTCATATGGTTTGCCCCGTCTTTAAATAATCGCCTGTAATTTCACTTTTTTAGGTCACAGCCCTGTCTGTCAAACAACCCCGCGAAATAAATATATAGAAGAATTCCAAGGGAATGTAGAGATTAACGATATAATCGTATATGACATTACTTAATTATTGAGACAATTAAGGCAAAACAATGGTTGAACGGCGACTTAACTCAAAAAGCCCCTCCATGCCGGCCAGCCGTGAGCCGGTTTCCCTGCTCTCTGTGGATCGGGCGATTTCCGAATTGCGCCGAGGGCGGATCGTCGCCATACAGGGCGGCGGCGGCACTGCTGTCTTGATGCGCGCGGCTGAAAGCGTCACCAATAGCGCCCTTGAGGAAATTTCCGGCCTCGCCGGCAGCGAAGCCATTCTCGCGTTAACGGCGCGGCGCGCCGCCATTCTTGGCCTCAACAGCCCGATTGGTGATGTCGTGACTCTGAACACCGCCCCTTCGATCACATCGACCATCGTACAGAAACTGGCCGATCCCTTGGCCGACTGCGATCTTGCACAAATCGATATTGACGTCAGACCGTCAACCGCGCACGACTGTAATTCCGCCTCCGTACAGCTAACCAAGTTGGCCCGTCTCCTGCCAGCGGCCGTCACCGCAACTCTGCACGACCCAAAAGCCGACGACCTGGCGGCCTGGTGTTTGCGCCACGATTTGCTGCGTGTCGATGCCGGCGATATTTTCCAGTATGAAGCTGTCGCTGCGCGCACCCTCAAACCAGTAAGCGATGCACGGGTCCCGCTGACGGATGCGGAGGAAACCCGGATTGTCGCCTTTCGGCCTTGGGACGGCGGGCTGGAACATCTGGCGATTATTATCGGCGACCCGCAACCCGGCACACCTCTGTTGATGCGTATTCACTCCGAATGTTTCACTGGGGATCTGCTTGGCAGCCTGCGCTGCGATTGTGGTGATCAACTGCGCGGTGCTATTGCCGAAATTTCCAGTCAGGGGTCTGGCGTATTGCTCTATCTGGCGCAGGAGGGACGCGGGATCGGGCTGGTCAACAAGCTCAGAGCCTATGAGTTGCAGGACCGTGGTTTCGATACGCTGGACGCTAACGAACAACTGGGCTACGACGCCGATGAGCGGATTTATCTACCGGCCGCCCGCATGCTCGAACATCTGGGCTTCGATCAGGTCCGCCTGATGACCAACAATCCGGATAAGGTCGATGGCCTGATCCAGTGCGGTGTAAGCGTTGTTGAACGGGTCGCCCATAGTTTCCCGTCAAACCAGCATAACGAAAGCTATTTGCATACAAAAAAGAGCAAAAGCGGACATTTGATTTAAGCTCTTTATATCCGTGCGGTTTCTTTAATTTGCCAACTCAGGCCTGAAGTTGATAGCCTAAGCCAAATGGTTTCTTTAAAAGTGCCCCCACCAAACCGTTTCCAATCGGTTTATATGAACCCACAGGAGTCGCCTGTGGCCTATCAGCGCGATGCCGTCATCTACTGGCAGGAAAAATGCGGCGCGCGGTTCGCGCCGCGCTGGTCCGATATTTCGCTCATGGACTTTCCGCCCAAGGTCATTCCAGCCATCACCGTCACAGATATCGATATCGAAACGAATGAAGTCACCTACCGGTTTTGGGGTACCCAGATGACGACCCTACACGGTGCCGACTATACCGGGCAATCGGTTCGCAATGTCCTCCCCATTGTTGTCGGTACAAGCTCTCAGAACGGCTATGACAAACTCATTCAGGAAAAGGTCCCACATCTCGAAATCAAAGAGTTTTACAGCCTGTCCGAATTGCGCGGCCATCAGATGATCCTGCGCTTGCCGCTTTCCGACGATGGCCAGCGCATCACCCATGCCTTGACCGTAACCTATTCCGAAACCCCCGGAACCCGTCATCCTTATTCTGAATTCTTTTCCTATGTTCTGTCCTCCTGAGATTTTTACGATCAATTTTCGCAGATCAGCTCAAATCCCTCATCCTTCCAGCCCTCAATTCCGCCAATCATCAGCTTGACGGGTCGCCCCGCTTTCGCCAGGCGCACCGCCGCCTTGTTGGCGCCATTGCAGTGCGGCCCGGCGCAATAGACCACAAACAGGGTTGATGCGTCATAAGCGCGCAGGCCGTGTCGGGTCAGCTTTGCGTGCGGGATGTTGACCGCCATTGGCAGGTGGCCAGCGGCGTAGAGCGCCGGTGAACGCACGTCCAGCAAAACGAAATCCGGTTCTTGTTCGGTGATCGCAAAATGCACGTCCCAGCAATCGGTCTCGAAACCGAGCATGGATTGAAAATGCGCTAGGGCCTGCGGCGAAGCGGCCGGGGCGGTCTGGGTTACGGTTGTCGGCATGGTGTCTCCTGTTTCGGCAAAGGGTAGAATCACAAATTGCCACGGCTTGTCGCCGTTGACGAGTGGCCGAATTGCCATTATTCATTAATATTATGCCAAAAAGCCCACATCCCCCGGATAATCTGACCGTCACCACCGTGATATATGACGGGCTTTGCTCTTTTGAGTACGGTATCTGCGCCGAAGTGTTTGGTCTGGAACGCCTGGAATTTGATAACTGGTACCGGTTTGGCGTCACCGCCATTGATCCCGGTCCGATCCGCGCACTGGGCGGCCTTGAGCTTACTGCGCCCCGCGATCTGGACGCCCTGGAGATGGCGGGCACCATCCTGTTACCTGGCTGGCGCGGTTTGCATGAACCGCCACCGCCGGATTTTTTAAAGGCTCTGGTCCGCGCCCATGAGCGCGGCGCCCGGTTGCTTTCCATTTGCTCCGGGGTCTTTATCCTAGCCGCTGCAGGATTGCTGGCCGGGAAACGGGCAACAACGCACTGGCGTTATTGCGATGCGCTGAGCCGCGCCTATCCCGATATCGACGTGCAACCGGATGTTTTATATGTGGATGAAGGCTCTGTTCTGACATCGGCCGGCAGCGCCGCCGGACTGGATCTGTGCCTGCATCTGGTACGCCGCGACTGGGGCTCTCAAATCGCCAACACCGTCGCCAAACGTTTGGTAATCCCGGCCCACCGCGAAGGCGGTCAGGCGCAGTTTATCGACCGCCCGGTCCAGGCCGCAGACAGCCCGTTTTCCGACCTACTGGACTGGGCTCGCAATCACCTAAATGAGCCTCTGGATATTCCGCGGCTGGCCGATCAGGCCGGCGTCAGCGTGCGGACGCTGAGCCGACGGTTTCACACCCTCACCGGCCTGTCTCCCGGAAACTGGGTACAGAGAGAACGGGTGCAATATGCCCGCAACCTTCTGGAGCAGACCGATCACTCTATTGAGCAGGTGGCGACGGCCACCGGTTTCGGGTCGGCCGATGCGCTGCGCCATCATTTCCGTCTGCGGGTCGGCACCAGCCCCCGGCAATACCGTTCCCTCTTTCAATAAAGACCGACGTTATTCAACAATATAAGCGGCAAGAATCTGTTAACCATTGGCCTTTATTTTTTCGCCATGACCTCGGATTTTATCAAACAGAAAATCTACGAGCGTTCCCTCAGACTGGCCGAAACCCAGCAAAAAGGCCTGCTGAAAAAAGCCGTAAATTCCGCAAGTGACTATTTTAGCAAAGGCCAGCACGCCGAGGCCGAAGCAGTTTTGGCAGAGGTCCTCAAAATCGACCCGCAGCAACCCGGCGCCCTGCACCTTCAAGGTGTGCTCGCTTTCGAGCGCAAGGCCTATGGGCAGGCAGAACAGATCATAGCCCAGGCTTTGGCGATTCAGCCCGATTTTCCGGCAGCCCATTACAATCGGGGGAACGCCCTGCGTGAATTGAAGCGCTTCTCAGCGGCCATCACCAGTTACCAGACAGCCATTAAGCAGGCCCCTGGGTTTGCTGCGGCTTATGGCAATCTGGGGCTTATTTATTCCCTGCTTGGGGAGACGGAGAACGCCCTTCCGTTATTTAAAAAAGCCCTGTCCCTTGAGCCCAAAGATCCAGCGACGCTCAACAACTTCGGCAACCTTTTGCGCGCCGAAGGCAAAAGCGAAGCAGCTGTCAACTGGTACAGAAAGGCCCTGGCCAATGCGCCTGACTATGCGATCGGGCACAATAACCTTGGCAATGCCTTGCGTGATCAGGGGCAGCTCGCTCCGGCCATTGAAGCGTTTGAACGGGCCATCGCCATCGACCCCGATCTCGCCGAGGCCCACAACAACCTGGGCCTTGCCTGTTTGCTGAAAGGGGACTTCTCGCGCGGTTGGCAGGAATACAAATGGCGAGCGCTTTTGCCCAACCGCCCGTCGACCCATCATAGTTATGAACAACCGTTATGGAACGGCAGCAATTTTTCCGGCAAAACGTTATACATTTATCCGGAGCAGGGGTTTGGCGATGTCATCCAGTTTTCCCGCTATGTCCCGATGGCAGCAGAGCGCGGCGGCAAAGTCATTTTCCGGATTCCCCCCAAACTCGAAAACCTGCTCAGAACCCTGAAGGGCATCGACCGGTTTGTCCTGGAAACCGACTCAGCTATTGTTGATTTCGATATTCACGTCCCACTGCTCGACCTGCCGCGTCTGTTTCAAACAGACCAGAACTCCATACCCAACCGCACCCCGTATCTGGTGCCGGATCGCACGTTAATCAAAAACTGGGCCCGCCGGATGAGCGGCGCATTGGGCAGGCGTGTCGGCCTTGTCTGGGCTGGACAGCCGAAGCATGAAAACGACCATAACCGGTCCATGGACCCGCACCTTTTTTTGCCGCTGACGCACCTGGACGGACTCGACCTCTACAGCCTGCAGATGGGAAGGGATGGAGAAGCCGGACAGGTCTTTGGCCATGCCATTCAGGACCTGGCACCGGATATCAAAACTTTTAGCGATACCGCCGCTGCCCTGAAAAACCTTGATCTTTTGATTTCGGTCGACACATCCGCTGCCCATCTGGCGGGTGCCATTAATACCCCGGTCTGGACCCTGCTCCCCTTTGTTCCCGACTGGCGCTGGCAACTGGATCGAAATGACAGCCCCTGGTATCCATGCATGCGACTGTTTCGCCAGACGCAGCACAGCAACTGGGAAGAAGTCATTCAGCGCGTTATTTCCGCCTTGTCGCCCTAAAACCGGTTGTCTGCCTGACCCTTTCGACAGGCGGCGTTAAACAAAAATCAATTTCTTTCAATCACATATAAACGTATGTTAGTCCGGTTATCTGTCGGAAAATTCACCTTTTTCTGGGCTCAACCCTTGTTTTGACAGCAAAGTCAGGCATGCATGCGGATGATTAAACGAATAAACATGATTCCTATGCTGGTGTTTCTTGTCCTGTCGATCACTGTCGCCAGCATTTGGCAGCTAAACAGAATCAATAAAACCAGCCAGATCAAAGCCACTTCCGCCCTCGTTTCCGAACAGGTCGCGGTCCGTCTGAAAACGTTCCTGGATGCACGCTTGGGAATCAGTCCGCATTTTCAACAGTTGTGGGAAAAAAACCTTATCAATACCCAGCAACTGTTTCTCGACGAAGCGCGCTCCATGCACACCCTGTTCAGCCAGTTTCAATCCATCAACTGGGTTGATCCAAATGGGATCATTCAATGGGTATCTCCTTATGAAGGAAACGTGGCGGCCATTGGCCTTGATATCCGACAACACCCGCTTGCCGGACCCGTTCTCGCCGCTGCCGAAGATATAGGCAGAATTCAGATCTCGCCACCGTTGACTTTGAAACAGGGCGGCATGGGCTTTTCCACATATACACCGTTGTATCGCGAGGGCGTGCTAGAAGGGTTTTTGAATCTTGTTTTCCAAATTGATCCTCTGGTCTCCACTGCAATCGTCGAAACGACCATCAAAGACAAATACGATTTGTTTTTTCACGATGAAGATGAACTGATCAAAGCCTCCTCTCAGGAGGCCGCTGACCCGGTCTATTCGGTCAAGCGTGGTTTCTCCATTGCCAATCGTCAATGGTCCGTAACCGCCTCACCAAAACCTGCCGTCATGAACGGTTTCGAATCCCCCTTTGAAAAGGCCTTATTGCTTCTCGGGCTTCTGTTTTCCACCGGGCTTGCCTGGGTGCTTCGCCTTTACCTGCAACGGCAACAGGCCCTGAAAGAAAAAACCGACCTCCTGGAGGTCATTATGGACAATATGAGCGAAGGCATAACTCTTTTTGACCGTAACCTGACCTTGCAGGTTTTCAACCACCGCATGGTCGAACTTCTGGAACAGCCGGAAAACTTTCTTGCCGTTGGTGATTCCTTCGAGAAACTGATCCGGTTTAACGCCGAGCGCGGCGATTATGGGGACGGCGATGTGGAAGGGCTTGTGGCCGCCCGCATTAAAACAGCGCAGGGTTTTGAGGGCTACAGCCTTGAACGCACCCTACCCAGCGGCCGCATTCTTTCAATTACGGCTCGCCCGGCACCTGATGGTGGTTTTGTCTCCACCTATCATGATATGACCGAACACAGACAGGTGGAAGCAAACCTGCGCATCGCCCTGATCGAAGCAGAACGGGCCAATCAGGCCAAGTCCGACTTTCTGGCGACCATGAGCCATGAATTCCGAACTCCGCTCAATGCCATTCTGGGGTTCAGCGAAATGATACAGGCCCAGACATTTGGGCCGCTCGGAGATCAAAAATATAAGGATTACGCAAAGGATATCCACGACAGCGGTCATTATCTGCTCGCTCTGATTACCGACATTTTGGACATTTCCGCAATCGAGGCAGGCAAACGAAACCTCTTAAAAGAACACCTGAATCTTGTCGATTTGCTGGCGGAATGTCTGAAATCTCTTGATTATGCGGCCAAGGTAAAAGGGATCCATCTCGAAAACCGCATCGCCGACTCCACTCCCCGCCTGTATGCCGATGAACGCGCCATTCGGCAGATCTTCCTCAATCTTTTGTCCAATGCCGTAAAATTCACTGAAAAAGGCGGGGCTGTTTCCGTCATCTCCGAGACAAGCAGGAATTATATTCTGATTACGGTCAAGGATACGGGGATCGGCATTGACCCCTTGACCCTGTCACGCATCGCACAACCGTTCGTCCGCGGACAAACCAATGCCCACCATGCCCATGAAGGAACGGGGCTCGGACTGGCCATCTCCAAATCATTAGTCGAAATCCATGGTGGCACGATGACGATAAACAGTGTCGTCAATGAAGGGACCTCCGTAGAAATCCGGCTTCCCCGGATCAGCGAATAGCCGGCCGGCCCTACTCGTCTTCATACACCTCGTTTTCATAGAGGGCGCTTTTTTGCCCTTATCGCCCGCCGTTGAATTGATTCAAATCAAGGACAGCCGACAGGAGCGCAGCTATTTTCCAGACACACATCAGGGAAGGAGAACCTAAATGCAGGCCAATGATATTATGACCCCCAACGTCGTGACCGTACGCCCGGAAATGCCCGTTAGCGAAATTGCGGAGCTTTTGGTGTTGAACAAAATAAGTGCTGTGCCCGTCGTCGATAACAACGACACCCTCGTTGGCATTATCAGTGAAGGCGATCTGCTGCGCCGACTGTCCAGCAGTGCTGGCGATGATCGTCCTTGGTGGGTGAAAATGATGTCCAGCCAAAGTCAGGACGCCAGCGAATTTATCAAGGTACACGGGCGCACGGCACAGGATGTTATGACCCGCAATTTGATCACCGTCGACGAAACGGCCGAATTGAGTGAAGTGGCGCACACGCTTGAGACACATCGCATCAAACGGGTGCCGGTTGTGAAGGATGGAAAAATCGTCGGGATCGTCAGCCGATCAAACCTTTTGCAGGCCGTTGCCGGAAAAAAGACAGAAGTGAAAAAATCGGCGACGCTCAGTGATCGGGATATTCGCCAGCAGGTTTACAAGTCCCTGTCCGAGCAGGGGTTTGCCAGCCATGGTTCCATGAATGTCATGGTTGAGGACGGCATTGTTGAGCTCTGGGGCTGGGTCGAGTCGGAAACTGAACGCAAGGCCCTGCTGTTGGCTGCTTCCGAAATCCCTGGCGTCAAGGACGTTCGCGACCACTTTGGTAAAATCTCCCCTTGGGTCTGGGGAACCTAATTCCCCGATTTGTTCCTTTTCGATTTTTACAAAAAAACAGGAGAGTGAATGATGGTTGAAAAATCCGAATTAACTGCCAACCCCGGCGACTGGTGGTCGCATCTTTACGGGCCAATGCGAAACTTTGGATCGCGGGTCGCAGAATTTTTTTCGCCCAGCTCGGAAGCCGCCGCCACTGAAGATTATTATGAGATTACCATGGAATTACCCGGTGTTTCCGAAGATCAGATTGATGTCGAGTTTCTCGATAATCGACTGACGGTGACTGGCGAAAAACAGACCCGCCATGAGGAAAAAAATAAAAGCTATTATTTCTCGGAACGCACTTACGGCAGCTTCCGGCGGTCCTTTCGATTGCCGGCCGATGCCGATCCGGATAAAATTTTGGCCACGCACAAGGACGGCATTCTGGAAATCAAGATCGCCAAGACAGCACCGGAAGCCACCGCGTCGAAAAAAATTAATATATCACGCGGCTGATCGATCTCTTTTTGAGGCCCGCTCCCAATGGGAGCGGGTTTTATCGTTCGGACCTGAAATCAGAACGCTTATGCCTGTTTATGTGCGCTCCATCGATCAAGCGGCGGCATGAAGGTCTTATCCATATGAAACTGCCCGGCACGTCTGGCAAAATCAAAGCCTGAACCGGCTGGCGCCGTTATATCAGCGAGATCAAGTCGGAATCTTTGTCCGCTTTCATCGGCAGAAGATTCCGTCCCTTTAAATAGCTGCCGGTCACCTTACTGTTAACCGATTGTTTTTATAGGAAAAATAACTGGCACAGCCTTTGCTTTGTCTAACATATAAAAATATGAGAACGGGAACAGATCAATGGTAAGTGCAATTCAGTCCAATGAGGTGTGGCAACCACGTTTTATGCCTGCGTCCTTCCGGCAAGACCCTGCCGACGATGCAATTCAGTTTAACGATCTCGCCCTTGATGCGGCGCCAGAAGCAGAAAAGGACGACGGGTTTCAAGCTTTCGGAGATGACGGGTTTACCGTTCTCGATGCTCTCGACATCATCAACCCCCTGCAGCATCTTCCGCTTGTCGGCCCACTCTATCGCGAGCTGACCGGCGACAGCCTCGACCCCTTTTCACGGATTGCCGGAAGCACTCTGTTTTTTGGCCCCTTGGGGACCGCTGTGTCATCAGCCAATGTCGCCCTTGAAGAATTTACCGGCAAGGACATGGGCGGACATTTCATCGCCTTGATGAAAGAACAGGACACGAAAGTCCGCGATACGGAAATCGCCGGTCTGCCCCCTTCGGCCGCTGGCACAGACGACCTCGATCCGGTAACCGCCTGGGCCATGGGAGAAATCAATTACCAAAAGGCTGAAGCCGCCCGACAGGGTCTCGCCATGCCGACGCAACCCTATACATCTTTGCTCGCCAATGCCGCCCCTGCCACTCCGCAAAGGCCCGGGCCAGACGCCCTGGCGCTTTGGTCTCCACCACCGGTTTCTGAAGCAACCTCAGCAACTACAGAGTCGCCATCAACACTTTTACCATCAACGCCATCCACTCAGTCCACGCCCCCAACCGCGCTGTTGGCCCTGAATGAGACGGCCCCCGACTATCGCGCGTCCCCGGCCACTCTGGAAAGGCTGCGGCGGACAACCAACGCTTACCGCGCGGCATCCCTCGAAACCGAAACCCCCACCCCGCCAACACGAACAGAGCCTAAAGATGCCAGCACCCCCCAGGCAACACCCAATGGGGCAGCCGCTACCGATGGTGGTTGGTTTACGGCAACAATGATCGACGCCTTGAGCAAATACCGCCAGGCAGACGAAACGGATCAGGCCAACGCCAGCCCGGATTCCCTTGAATCAACCCTGCACTAGGCTGTCTTTTACATCACCGACAGGAGTGGATGTCTATGGATATTGTTGTTACATCCTCTACGGAATTGGTCTTTCTCGGGAAATCATATCCTTGCGCCGTCGGGCGTAGCGGAATCTCACAAAACAAACGAGAAGGAGACGGAGCGACGCCTGTCGGCCGCTTTCCATTGAGAACTTTACGTTATCGACCAGACCGTTTGGACATCCCGGAAACCCGCCTTATCACCTGTGCCCTGACGCCCGTTGACGGATGGTGTGATGATCCGGTGCACCCCGATTACAACCGCCCTGTAAACTTGCCATTTAAAGCCTCTCACGAACGGCTCTGGCGTGAAGACAATCTCTACAATCTCGTTATCGATCTGGGTTACAATGACGACCCGCCGGCAGCCGGACGGGGGAGCGCAATCTTTCTGCACGTTGCTGCCCCCCACTATGCACCAACAGAAGGCTGCGTTGCCCTAAATCAGGCCGATCTTCTCGACGTGTTGAAGGCCTGTGGACCGGAAACCCATTTGGAAGTTAAGCCACAGCCGCGCTAAGCGGTGGTCGTGAACCGAAGATCGCGGTGCCAACCCGCACCGATGTCGCACCAAATTGAACCGCCACCTCATAATCTCCGCTCATCCCCATACTTAATTTTGTAAGGCCGTTACGCCGGGCAATTTCGCCAAGCAAAGCGAAATGCGGCGCCGGGTTGTCATCGGCGGGCGGAATACACATGAGCCCGACAACCGGCAAATGCAGTGTTTCCAGACAGTCCCGGATAAAGGCATCAGCTTCGGAGGGCGGTACACCGGCCTTTTGCGGCTCTTCGCCTGTATTGATCTGGATATAACAATCCACACGCTTTTCCTGCTCTGCCATCTCGCGGGCTAAGGCGCGGGCCAATTTTATCCGGTCCACCGTCTCGATTACATCAAACAGCTGGACGGCACGTTTTGTTTTGTTGCTTTGCAGAGGGCCGATCAGATGCAACTCGGCATCCGGAAATTCCGCCTTCAATCCTGGCCATTTCTCCTCCGATTCCTGGACTTTGTTTTCACCAAACACACGATGACCCGCCTGCAGGGCCAAACGAACGGTTGCCGCCGGATGTGTTTTGCTGACCGCAACCAGTGTGATCTCTGACGGGTTTCGCTGGGCATTGTCCGCTGCATTTTTTATGGTTTCGAGAACGGCTGTCAGATTTTTTGAAATTTCAGCGGAATATGTCATGAGATTCAACAAAGCCATTGCTATGAGGTTTGGGGGTTAACAATGAGCAGAATACCAGACCGTCGCCGCGAGCTCAATTTCCCATTCCCGCCATCGGACCATTCCCGGCTGCCGCATGTCTTCGCCCTAACGGACAGCGATCGGGGGCGCGGGCCTCTCGATCTGGTCAGAACTTTGCCGCAAGGCGCTGGCCTTATCTTTCGTCACTACGCGGCTCCTAATCGCGAACAAACGGCCGCTCACGTGGTCCGGGCTTGCCGGGACAGTGGCATCATTTGCCTGATTGCCGGTGATCTGGCGCTGGCCCGCAAGCTGAAAGCCAATGGCGTGCACCTGCCGGAATGGCAACTCCGCAAGCCGCCTCGCGGCCTTGCCGCATATCGTGACCAGGGGGGTCTTGTTACCGTCGCGGCTCATTCCCTGTCGGCGGTTTCCCGGGCAGCGCAATTGTCTGTTGACGGTATTTTTCTGTCACCGGTTTTTCCCAGCATTAGCCATCCGGGAGGCCGCAGTCTGGGCCTGACCCGGTTTGCCCGGATTGCCCGAATGTCTCCGACAGTCGTTTTTGCACTGGGTGGAATTGATGCTGCAACGTCCCGTCGGGTGCTTTTTGCCGGCGCTTTCGGCATAGCCGGAATTGGCCTGTTTACATAGGTCCCGCAAAATCATGTGGACTCTAGAAAGAGCGGAGGCTTTAGTATAAAAGAGGTCTCGGCTAAAATGAAACTGCGGGTTTTGCTGCAGGATCGCGAAGCCCTTTTGATTTTTCTGGTGGAGTTGGTTTGATGATCTGGTCGAGATATTTTGGTCAATTTTTAAGCGCGTTCTGCCTGCTGGGCTTGCTGGCTGGTTGTGTTGATGCCGTTCCGGTGGATACCCGTTCGCAGGACCAAAAAGACAGCGATCCATTTCTCGACCATTCAAAGCGACCGACCATCTTCGGAGAAGGCGGCCTCAGCTTTTTTGGCAATAACAACAACAACAACGGCGGTGGCGCACTTGGTGTGAACAGCTTTCTGTGGCGCGCATCGCTGGACACCATCTCCTTTATGCCTGTTAACTCCGCCGACCCATTTGGCGGCGTGATCATTACCGACTGGTTTTCCCCGGCGGAATCGCCGAGAGAACGTCTGAAACTCAATATATATATTCTCGGCCGCTCCCTTCGCGCTGACGGCATCCGTGTCGCCGTTTTTCGTCAGGAGCTGGGAAATAACCAGATTTGGCAGGATGCCGCCGTTCCTGAGTCCACTAAAATCAAAATCGAAGATGCGATCCTGACCCGTGCCCGGCAAATCCGAAGCCAGGCCCTTCTTCAGGAAAACGGCTAACCCGTTATGAGGCGCTTTACGCCCAAGCGCCACACCCCTTATTTTTCAGCTTGCTCCCACATCTGCTAGCCATTAACCCAAGCTAGCGCACAACTCAGACAGAACATCGGTAATTATGGCCCGTTATAATTTTAAACAAACAGAACAAAAATGGCAGTCCCTCTGGACCGAGCATAAATGCTTTGAAGTCCAGGAAGACCTCACAAAAGAAAAATATTACGTACTCGAAATGTTCCCGTATCCCTCAGGCCGCATACATATGGGACACGTTCGCAATTATGCACTTGGCGATCTGGTCGCGCGCTATAAAAAAGCCAGGGGCTTTAATGTCATGCATCCCATGGGTTGGGATGCCTTCGGTTTGCCCGCTGAAAATGCGGCCATTGAAAACAACGTTCATCCAGCGAAATGGACTCGCGAAAACATCGCGACCATGCGTACCCAACTCAAATCTATGGGGCTTTCTTATGACTGGTCGCGGGAAATCGCTACCTGCGAACCAGACTATTACGCCCATGAACAAAAAATGTTTCTGGATTTTTTGAAGGAAGGGCTGGTTTACCGCAAGGAAAGCTGGGTTAACTGGGATCCGGTCGAAAATACCGTCCTCGCCAATGAGCAGGTGATTGACGGCAAGGGCTGGCGTTCGGGTGTCGAGGTCGAAAAGCGCCAGTTATCGCAATGGTTTTTGAAAATTACCGAGTTTGCCCAGGAA
This sequence comes from Rhodospirillales bacterium, assembly GCA_048262255.1. Lineage (GTDB taxonomy): Bacteria > Pseudomonadota > Alphaproteobacteria > Rhodospirillales > Casp-alpha2 > JABMNT01. The sequence goes on from JBLXFH010000001.1 coordinate 713,086, forward strand.
CTGCTGGAAGATCTGTCGACACTGGAACGCTGGCCGGACCGGGTTCGCCTCATGCAGGAGAACTGGATTGGCCGCTCGGAAGGTGCTCACATCCTGTTTGATGTCTCGGGTCACAATGAAAAACTGGAAGTCTACACGACGCGTCCCGACACCATTTTTGGAGCCAGCTTTTGCGCACTTGCCGCCAATCACCCGATTGCTCAGGAGCTTGCACAAAGTAACCAGGATCTGGCCGCTTTTGTTGCTGAATGCAATCGCATGGGAACCAGTGAGGCTGCCATTGAAACGGCGGAAAAGAAGGGTTTTGATACAGGGTTGACCTGTAAACATCCCTTCATCGACGGCCTTGAATTGCCCCTTTATATCGCCAATTTCGTACTTATGGATTACGGTTCCGGGGCCATTTTCGGCTGTCCAGCTCATGACCAGCGCGATCTCGATTTTGCCCGCAAATACAATCTACCCGTACTTCCTGTCGTTGCACCAAAAGGCGTCGATGCCGGAGATGTGCAGGTTGATAAAGAGGCTGTGGTTGGCGACGGGCTCCTGATCAATTCCGATTTCCTGAACGGCCTCGATGTGGCTTCCGCAAAAACAAAAGTCATTGATACTTTCGAAGCACAGGGCATGGGAAAGCGGGCCGTCAATTACCGGCTGCGTGACTGGGGCGTTTCGCGTCAACGCTATTGGGGTTGTCCCATCCCGGTCATTCATTGTGACAGTTGTGGGATTGTTCCTGTTGCCGAAACCGACTTGCCCGTTAAGCTGCCTGACGATGTCGACCTGACCAGCGTCGGCAATCCACTGGCACAGCATCCCACCTGGAAACACGTCAATTGCCCACAGTGCGGTAAAGCCGCAACCCGTGAAACCGACACCTTTGATACGTTTTTTGAAAGCTCGTGGTATTTTGCCCGCTTTACAGACCCAAAAAACTCAAAGATTGGCTTTTCCAAAACCGCCGCCGAATACTGGTTGCCTGTTGATCAGTATATCGGCGGGATCGAACATGCAGTGCTGCATCTCCTTTATTCCCGCTTTTTCACCCGTGCCCTTAACCGTTGCGGTTATCTTGACCTCAAAGAACCTTTTGCCGGTTTAATGACGCAAGGTATGGTCTGTCATGCCACTTACCGTGATGAAAACGGCCAATGGGTATTGCCCGATGATGTTGTTTCAGACAATCCAGACAATCTGGTTCATCGCTCAACCGGTGTATCCGTCTCCATGGGGCGCTCTGAAAAAATGAGCAAATCAAAAAAGAATGTCGTTGATCCCGAGTTCATTATTGACTCCTACGGGGCTGATACTGCGCGGCTGTTCATGCTATCGGATAGCCCCCCTGACCGTGATCTCGACTGGACGGATTCCGGTGTTGATGGCGCTTGGCGCTATCTCAACCGCTTGTGGCGGATGTTTAGTGAGCCAACCCTCACCTTGCCACCCGTTGCCGCCGACAAACCTGATGATATGAATGCGGAGGCTTTCCAAGTCTATCGCTTTATCCACAAAACCATACATGGCGTCAGTGATGACCTGGAACGGTTTCATTTCAATAAGGCCGTTGCCAGAATACGTGAATTATCTAATTCATTGGATAGTTTGAAAGCGGAGTGGACAGGTGCAGATTGGGTTTTACGCCACGGCTTGGAAACCCTAGTTTGCCTGATTGGACCGATGACACCGCATCTGGCAGAAGAAGCCTGGCAACAATTGGGCCATACAGCCCTTCTTGCCGATACGCCCTGGCCACAAGCGGATCAGAGTCTGTTGGCTGACGATACGCTGACCATCGGCGTTCAGGTTAATGGCAAGCTTCGTGGCACCATTGATCTGCCTGTGGATTGTGATCGTGACATTGCCGAACAACAGGCTCTAGAATTGCCTAATGTCATCAGCGCCATGGATGGAAAACCGCCACGCAAGGTTATTGTTGTCCCCAACCGGATTGTGAATGTTGTTATCTAAACCCCTTATCCTCCTAATCACCTGTTTCGTTCTGACGGCCTGTGGTTTTCAGCCCCTTTACGGTTCAAAAGGAAGTGAAGACATCATCAGTGACTTTTCTGACATTCAGGTGGCGCCCAGCAAAGACCGCATTGGCCAGTTGCTCACCAATGAACTTCGGCATTTACTCAATCCCCAGCGCAATCCCCTTAAACCCAAATATCGCCTGACAACCACTCTAAACGATACAAGCTACTCTCTGGCTGTCAAAAAAACAGCAAGCGCAACACGCACAAACTTAAATGTACAGTCCAACTATCAACTCTACTCAACAATCAACGGCTCTGTTTTGAACAGTGGCTCCAATTCGATTATTGTCAGCTACAACATCTATTCCTCCGATTATGCAACTCTGGCAGCCGAAAAAGACGCGCAGAACCGCGCTGTTAAAGAATTAGCTCAGGAAATACGGCTACAATTGGGAGCCTATTTTAAAAGCCAGATTCCCGCGTCCGCACAGTGAAGATCACCGGCAAAAGCTTAAATGATTTTCTCAAACGCCCGGCTTTAGGCGTCAAATCGGTTTTGCTTTATGGCCCGGATCAGGGTCTTGTCCGTGACTATGCAAAACGTTTGGCGCAAAAGTGTATTAACGATGCCTCTGATCCTTTCGCCACAAGTGAATTTACCGGCCCCCAATTAAAATCGGATAACAGTTTACTTGTCGATGCGGCCTTTTCCATGTCTCTTGCCGGTGGCGACTGTGTTGTCCGGGTTCGTGATGCCCAGGACTTTTTAACAGAACCCCTACAACATATTTTCGCCCTGAAAACACAAGCCTGGCCGATCCTGATTGAAGCCGGTGAACTCCCGCCTCGCTCCAATCTACGAAAACTGTATGAACAATCTCCTGATCTCGCCGCCATCGCCTGCTATCCCGAAGAAGGTCGTGCTCTGGAAAGTTTTATCAAAGACTTCCTAAGCGAAGAAAACCTGTCCATTGAACCCGCAGCTTTGGCCTTTCTGACGGTTTCCCTGGCGGGCGACCGTCAGATCATCCGACGCGAACTGGAAAAACTGGTTCTTTATGCCAAGTCCAAACCTGAGTCCCCGGACCGCGTCACAGAAGCGGACACCATCGCCTGCATTGGCGATTCTTCGGAAACCTCTTTAGACAATCTTGTTTACTCTGTCGGCGATGGCAACCAGTCGGCCATCGACAAGACCCTTGTCAAAGCCTACTCGGAAGGCATCAATCCGGTTACCGCTATTCGCGCCGTTCAACGGCATTTCCAAAGGCTGCATTTTGTCAAAGGTCAAATGTCAGAAGGCGGAAATCTGGATCAGGCCCTAAGCCGTCTTCGGCCACCGGTTTTTTTCAAACGCAAAGCGGATTTTCAAAGGCAGGCCCGCAACTGGTCTGTTGATAATCTTAGCCGTGCATTGATCTTGGCGACAGAAAATGAGATCGACAGCAAAACAACAGGCCTTCCGGCTGAAATTCTCTGCGGCCGCACCCTGATGCGAATTGCCCAGGCAGCGCGGCGCAGCTAAATCCCATGATGATTTATTGAGCTAAACGTCCGACTCACCATTCACGCCGATGGGATTTTGGCCCAGAACCTCAATAAGCTCATCCAATTGGTCCAAATTGCCATACGAGATGGTTACCGTACCGCCGCGGCCCTTTGGCGCGATGGTAACGCCGAGACCCAACTGGTTGGTCAGTGATCTCTCCAGCGCAAGGGTATCGGAATCCTTGCCCGGCAACGCTGGCTTCGATGGTTTGCTCGGCTCGCTCTGTTGTTTGATGATCCGTTCGGTCTCCCGCACATTGAGCCCACGTGCCACAATATTTTCAGCCAGCGTAATCGGGTCGGCAGCCATCAACAATGCCCGCGCATGGCCGGCACTGAGGCGACCATCATCCAGCATATCCTTGACCGGACGCGGCAGGGCAATCAGACGGATCATATTGGCGACATGACTACGGCTTTTGCCAATCCCTTTGGCCATAACTTCCTGCGTATGTCCAAACTCATCCATAAGCCTTTGATATCCCTCGGCTTCTTCAAGGGGTGATAGGTCCTGGCGCTGCAGGTTTTCAATCAACGCGACTTCCAGTGTCTGCTCGTCGGTGAATTCCTTGATCACCACCGGCACTTCATGCAGTCCGGCGCGTTGCGCAGCCCGCCAGCGGCGTTCGCCTGCGATAATTTCAAATTCGGCTTTTTTCTCAGGATGGCGACGCACGATAATCGGCTGGATGATGCCTTTATCGCGGATGGATGCGGCCAACTCCTCAATATGGTCCATATCGATGATGCGTCTCGGCTGGTATTTGCCTGGATGCAGATGCTCGACCGGAACCGGCTTGAGTGCGCGGATCTTGTCCAGTTCCTGAAGGTCCTGCTCATCGTTTTCGCCTAGAAGCGCGGCCAGTCCGCGGCCCAGTTGTTTTGGTTTTTGTACCATTATGCGCTCATCCGTTTCTCGCGGTGGATCACTTCCCCGGCCAGCGTCAAGTAGGCCTGTGATCCGGGGCAATTCATATCATAAAGCAATACGGGCAGGCCATGGGAAGGCGCTTCCGAAACCCGGATATTGCGCGGAATGACCGTATTATAGACCTTGTCACCGAAATGCTGGCGCACATCGCTGGCCACCAGATCCGACAGATTGTTACGTTTGTCATGCATGGTCAGAACAATACCCTGGATTTCCAGGCCCGGGTTGAGCGTATGTTTGATGCGCTCGATGGTTTTCACCAGTTGGCTGATGCCCTCCAGGGCATAAAATTCGCATTGCAGTGGCACCAGCACGGCTTGCGCAGCGACCAATGCGTTTACGGTCAGCAAGCTCAATGCTGGCGGACAATCAATCAGGATATAATCATAAGCACCGCGCGCTTGATTCAGGGCTTCGCGCAACCGAAACTCGCGACCCGTGGCGCCCACCAGCTCGACCTCAGCCCCATAAAGATCGGGACCGGACGGGATCACATGCAGATCGGGAATGCCCGTATCCTGAATAACATCCAGAATTTGCGCCGTGCCAATCATCATATGATAGGCATTTTGAGCCCGGTTTGAATGGGCCACACCCAACCCGGTCGAGGCGTTTCCTTGCGGGTCCAGGTCAACAATCAGAACACGCTGATGGATTGCAGCCAGCGCCGTGCCTAAATTAATAGTCGTTGTCGTTTTACCGACACCCCCTTTCTGGTTGGCGACCGCCAGAATGCGAGTACCGCGTTGCGAGGGGAGGGGCGCATGGGGTTGCTGCGGGAGAATCCTGTCAGTCACGATGTTTGACGCCTTTTAAGGTAAGAATGGTGCCGCCGGGATGCGTAATGCTGGCTGTTTCAACCACATCCATTGTCCAATCTTTTGCCGCTTCGGTCAATTCGCCCTGTGCCTTTTCGCCTTTTAAAAAGACATAAGTGCTGTCCGCCTTGCCAAAGGGTGTGGCCAGTTCCAGCAACTTGGGCAGGGGAGCCAGGGCGCGGGCTGTAATCACATCGGATTTAAGATTGCGAACCGACTCGATACGCCGGGTATGAATGTGCGTGGCCGCCGAAGTGGCCCGGTTGACTTCTGTTAAAAACGCCGTTTTGCGACTATCGGCTTCTATTAAATGAACCTCAGGGCCTCCATAAGTCTTTGAAAATAAAGCAATAATTATGCCTGGAAAACCTGCGCCACTCCCCAAATCCAACACGCTACGCGCCCCATCTGGAATCAGCGGATAAATCTGTAAGGAATCCAGAACATGACGGCGCCAAACATCTGCGAGGGTTGTCTTGCTAACCAGATTTATCCGCTGTTGCCATTTTTCCAGAAGATTAACATAGGTCTCGAGATCGCCCTGCAAAGCCGCTGGCAGTGCCGTCTCCGCGCAAAACTGCGCACGCGTCATGGGTGCCAGAAACGGGGCCGCTGTCATAACATTACCTGTGTGATAAAAATGGGATTAACCTGCTAATCTTGTTTGGCCGCGCTTCACATAAGCCAGCAAAACAGTCAAGGCGGCAGGGGTAATGCCCGATATACGGGCCGCCGCCGCCAGGGTTGCCGGCCGGCCTTCCTGCAATTTCGCTTTCACCTCATTGGACAGGCCGGGAATGGGTTGAAAATCCAGATCATCCGGGATTTTCAGAGCCTCGTCCCGGCGAAAGGCCTTGATGTCGGCTTCCTGACGATCCAGATACCGCACATATAGTGCCTCAATCTCCAGCTGCCGCGCCACGGTCTCGGGCACAGCCTGCAGAGACGGCCATAAATCGGCAACCCGATCAAAGGACATATCCGGATAGGCCAGCAAATCCATGGCCGAACGACGCACGCCGTCGGATTTAACATCAACGCCGAGTCCTTGTAACTCATTGGGAGACTTAACAAGAGAATCTGTTTGATCTTTCCAATAGGTGAGGGTGCTCATTTTCTCACGGAATGCCACCAAGCGATTGCTTGTGACGCAGCCTACAGCAGCCCCCAGTTCCGTCAGGCGCTGATCAGCATTATCCGACCGAAGCTTGAGCCGGTATTCAGCCCGCGAAGTGAACATCCGGTAAGGCTCTTTGGTTCCAAGCGTCACCAGATCATCAATCATCACCCCAATATAGGCATCGGCCCGGTCCAGAACGAAGGCCGCCTGACCGCTGACCAATCGGGCGGCGTTGACACCAGCCATTAAGCCCTGCGCCGCCGCTTCTTCGTAGCCCGTGGTGCCGTTGATTTGCCCGGCCAGGAACAATCCCGGTGCTTTTTGCGTTTCCAGGGACGGTTTGAGTTCGCGGGGATCAACAAAATCATACTCAATGGCATAACCTGGGCGCAGAATGGTCGCTTTTTCCAAACCAGGTATGGTTTTCAGGATCGCTTCCTGGACGGATTTCGGCAGTGAGGTGGAAATACCGTTGGGATAGACCGTCGGGTCTTCGAGACCTTCCGGCTCCAGAAAAATCTGATGGCGGTCGCGGTCGGCAAAACGTACCACCTTGTCTTCAATGGAAGGGCAGTAGCGGGGACCAATGCTTTCGATCTGACCAGAATACATGGCCGATAAATGGATATTCTCGGCAATCAGATCATGCGTCTCTTTGTTGGTATGGGTGATGTGGCAGGGGATTTGCGGCGTCGTAATTCTGTCCGTCAAATAGGAAAAAGGCTGCGGCGGCGTATCACCAGCCTGTTCTGCCAAATGGGTATAATCGATGGTCCGCCCGTCGAGGCGCGGCGGCGTCCCGGTTTTCAAACGCCCCAGACGGAACCCCAGCCGCTTGAAAGTGTAGCTCAGGCCAACGGCCCGACGCTCATTCACCCGGCCCGCCGGAATCCGGCTTTTGCCCACATGAATAAGCCCGCGCAGAAACGTGCCCGTGGTAATGACAACGGCTCCAGCGCGATAGTCCTGGCCCGCCTCGGTGCGCACACCGGCCACACGGCCTCGCGCGTCCATAATCAGGTCATCCACCGGCTCGCCGATGATCTCCAGATTATCCTGTGTCTGAAGCAGGGACTGAATAGCATTACGATAGAGCTTGCGATCGGCCTGGGCCCGCGGGCCGCGCACGGCCGGGCCCTTGCTCTGATTCAACACCCGGAACTGGATACCGCCCTGATCAATGGCCTTACCCATAAGCCCGTCAAGCGCGTCAATCTCCCGCACCAACTGGCCCTTGGCCAGGCCGCCAATGGCCGGGTTACAGGACATCTCGCCGATGGTCTCAACCTTGTGGGTCAACAGCAGGGTTTTGGCGCCAAGGCGCGCTGAAGCCGCCGCCGCCTCACTGCCTGCGTGTCCACCACCGATCACAATTACATCATAGGTCTTCATGGCGCGGAATGTAGGGTTGGGCGGGCAGGGAGTCAATCTGGTTTTGCGGTCAGATTTTGTTGGCGGGTTTTGCCATATGTTTCACGTGAAACAAACCTACCGGGCACGAGTGTCAAAACGGGTCTTTGTTTCACGTGAAACAATATGCGAAAGAATAGGGGGTTCCTGTTCGATGTTTCACGTGAAACACATGGCGGAATTTATTTTCCGATACAAAAGTCGCGAAAAATAACATCCAGAAGATCTTCCACATCGACGCGTCCCGTAATCCGCCCCAGTGCGGCACAGGCTGTGCGCAGATTTTCCGCCGCCAGTTCCGGCATCCCTACCAAAGACGGCAAATCTTCAAAGCGCGCAAGGGCTTCCAGACAATCTTCCAGGGCGGCACGGTGGCGGGCTCGAGTCAGGCTTGGTTGTTCCGACAACCCATAACGGTCCTTAACCCGCACCTTAAGTCTTTCGATCAGCTCGCCAATACCTGCGCCCGTCAAAGCCGAAAGAGTCAGCACTTCTGTGTCGATAACCGTCTCCACTTTCAGTTCCAAATCGCTTTTGTTGAGAACAACAAGCGTTTGCCCATCAATCAATGTTTCGATATCCGCCGGGAGCAGGGGGCTCTGGCTGGGGTCGGCGACAATAATTTTGAGGTCCGCGTCCGCTGCCTGAATCAAGGCGCGCCGCACACCTTCACCCTCAATCCCATCTGACGTATCGCGGATTCCGGCCGTATCCGAAAGAACCACAGGAATACCCGCCAGATCCAGATGGACTTCAATCACATCCCGTGTTGTACCTGCGGTTTCCGAGACAATAGCGGCATCGCGATGCGCCAATTGATTCAGCAGGCTGGATTTCCCCGCATTGGGGCGTCCCAACAGGGCCACCCGCACCCCGTCACGCAAACGCTGTCCCTGATGGCCGGCGGCCAGATGCTCTTGTATGTGCCCTTTCAACACTGAGACTTGCAAACGGACATCGGCTTCAAGCCCATCCGGGATATCTTCTTCAGCAAAATCGATGGTGGTTTCCAGATAGGCCGAAGCGCGAAGCAGACGGGCTCGCCAGTCTTCATAGAGATCACCCAAAACGCCCTTCATTTGACGTAACGCCTGGTCACGCTGCGCCGCCGTTTCCGCATCCACAAGATCGGCCAGGCCTTCCGCCGCCGTCAGGTCCATTTTGCTATTTTCAAAAGCACGGCGGGTGAATTCGCCGGGCTCCGCCAGACGAAACCCATCGATGCGGGCGAGGGCTCTTAACACCCCGTCAACGACGGCTCGGCCGCCATGCAGATGAAGTTCAACCACGTCTTCCCCGGTAAAACTCTTCGGTCCCGGAAACCAGAGCGCCAGAGCCTCATCCAGAAGACTTTGGGTTTGCAGATCAACGAGCCGGACTCGCGTGACGATCCTTGGTGATGGGCAAGCAACGCCGAGATGCCGGAAAGTCGATTCGGCTGCGTCACCAGACAGACGAATGACCGCGACGCCCGCCTTGCCGGCACCGCTGGCGAGGGCGAAAATGGTTCCCGTTTTCATTGCTGTTTCAGAACATCTTTAATCAAAACACGACACCTAGTAGGCCTTAATCGTTCGGCCCCAACATTAAGTCTTTGACAAGATTCCCTTTTTGCAGGTGCTCGACCAGAACCCGCTCCACATCCTCAATCGATTCGCATCGGTACCAAACCCCTTCCGGATAAACCACAAGGGTCGGGCCCAGCTCACAGCGGTCGAGACAGCCCGCGGCATTGATTCGGGTGCGGTCCAGACCCAACTCCTTGGCCCGGGCCTTCATGTAATTGCGCAGTTTCTCCGCGCCTCTCGCCTTGCAACAGCCGCGCGGATGACCGTCGGGCCGTTCATTGGTGCAAAAAAACACGTGGGATTTATAAAACAGGTCCGTCACAGGCAAACTCTCACTCACGCGTCAGGCTCCCTCTTTCGAGGAATCATCGGATGAGGATTGCCCCATCTGCGACCAGAACATTTTCTGCAGCTGCTCGAAACCCTGAACGCCCACCGGCATCCAGGTCTTGATCATCGTTTCCGGGTCCATGGCCGATAAATTCGATTTCATGCGATCCTCAACTTCCCGCATCAAGTTCTCCTGCATAGGTTTCACATCCGGCAGGCCGAGAAAAGTGCGCGCCTCTTCCGGCGTGCATTCAATATCGAAATTGATTTTCATCTGACTGTCCTATTCATCGATAAAAGTAAATTAACGGTTGTCTTCCCTGCCGTTGCTCCCAAACTAAGCATGAAGGGGCGCACTGGCAACGCAGGACGTTCTTTTTCTTGTTTACCAAAAGGAAGATCATGACCCACAACCGCCTCGCTGATCAATCCAGCCCTTATTTGCGCCAGCATAAGGACAACCCCGTCCATTGGTACGCCTGGGGGCCGGAGGCCTTCGAAGCGGCGCAGCGCGACAACAAACCAATTCTGTTGTCCATCGGTTATGCTGCCTGTCACTGGTGCCATGTCATGGCCCATGAAAGCTTCGAGAGCGATGCCATCGCCGCGGTCATGAACGACCTGTTCATCAACATCAAGGTCGATCGGGAAGAACGGCCCGATGTCGATCAAATCTACCAGAGCGCCCTGGCGCTTCTGGGCGAGCAGGGGGGATGGCCGCTGACCATGTTTTTGACCCCCGAACGCGAACCCTTCTGGGGCGGCACTTATTTTCCCGCCACCCCCAAGTACGGTCGTCCTGGCTTTCCGCAGGTGCTTGAGCAAATCGAGCGCACCTACCGTCAGGACCCGGCCCGCATCTCCAATAATGTGAACGCGCTGAAAGATGCACTGACACAGATGGCGCAGCCGAAGGCCGGCGGCCTGCTTTCCCGCACCACACTGGATCAGGCGGCATCGGCGTTGATTAATTCCGTCGACACCCTGCATGGCGGCACCCAGGGCGCGCCGAAATTTCCGCAGCCCTCGTTTTTCCGGTTTCTGTGGAACGCCTACAAACGAACAGGCGACACGGCCTATAAAGGAGGCGTGCTGATTACCCTCGACAACATTTGCCAAGGCGGCATTTACGATCATCTGGGCGGCGGTTTTGCCCGCTATTCAACTGACGAATACTGGCTCGCCCCGCATTTTGAGAAAATGCTTTACGACAACGCCCTGCTTATGGAGCTGCTTTGCGACGTCTGGAAAGAAACCCGCGCACCACTCTATGCAACCCGCATCGCCGAAACCGTCCATTGGTTGTGCCGCGACATGAAGAACGGCGGCGAGGTTTCCTATGGGTTTGCCGCCGCCGTTGACGCAGACAGCGAGGGCGAGGAAGGCAAGTTCTGTGTCTGGTCGGAAGCCGAGATCAATACCATCCTTGGCGATGCTGCACCTGCCTTCAAGGCCGCCTATGACGTCAGCCCCTACGGCAACTGGGAGGATCACAACATCCTCAACCGGACGCAGCGCATGGATTTGCTGGATGAGGCTCAGGAAACGGCTTTGAAGGTGTCGCGCGAAAAGCTGTTCACGGAACGGCAAAAACGCGTTCAGCCCATGCGTGATGACAAGGTGCTGGCCGACTGGAACGGCATGATGATCGCCGCCCTTGCCAAGGCTGCCGTACTTTTTGAGCACGCCGACTGGATGACCGAAGCCAAAATTGCCTATGCTTTTGTCCAGACCGAGATGACAGAAAACGGCCGCCTGCACCATGCCTGGTGTGCCGGCAAGGCCGATCACCCGGCAACCCTCGATGATTACGCCAACATGGCCCGCGCCGCATTGATGCTGTTTGAAACAACGGCCGAGGCGGCCTATCTGGAAGACGCCAAAGCCTGGGTCGCAGTGCTCGATAATCATTACTGGGATGCAGAAAATGGCGGTTATTATCTCAGTGCCGACGATACAAACGATACCCTATTCCGGCCAAAGTCTGCTCAGGACAACGCCGTGCCCTCCGGCAACGGCGTCATGGCCGAAGTGCTGGCCCGGCTGTTCCTGGTCACCGGCGACAACGCCTATGAAACCCGCGCCAATGACATGATCAACGCCATGACGCCCGAAGACCCGCGCGCCTCTTTGCATCACCCGAGCCTGATGTGCGGGTTCGAGATGCTGACCCACGCAACACAAATCGTGCTGATCGGCGATCTGCAGGATAAAACCCTGGCCCAGATGCACCAGACGGCCCTTGGGATCGCTGCGCCCAATCTGGTGGTCAACGTCATTGCGCCGGATGCGCCTCTGGCACAATCCCACCCGGCCAGCGGCAAGGCACAGATCGACGGCAAGGCGACCGCCTATGTCTGCCAGAGCATGACCTGTGGGTTGCCCGTCACCACCATTGATGCCTTGCGTGCTGCCGTGGATGGACAGACCAGCAAGCCGGACCGTTAAATAGCAGCCATGGTCCCCGTTACCGCCACCATCAGTCTAAACGACGACGACATCGAGGAGCAGTTCATCCGCGCCCCGGGTGCCGGTGGGCAAAAGGTCAACAAGACGGCATCGGCCGTCCAGCTCCGCTTTCATGCGCGTCGCTGCAAGGCCCTGCCAAACGCCGTTTATCTGCGTTTGAAAACCCTTGCCGGGCGACGCATGACCCAGGAGGGGGACCTCGTGATTACGGCCAGCTCCCATCGCACCCAGGAGCTTAACCGCAAGGACGCCCGCGATCGCCTGGTCGCCCTGATTGTTGAAGCCGCCGTAGCGCCAAAATACCGCCGCCCCAGCAAACCCAGCAAATCGGCAAAAGCCAAACGGGTTGTCACGAAAAAGCAACGCGGCGCGACCAAGAAAACCCGGGGCCGCGTTGCCATACCCCACGATTAAGCCTCCGTTCTATTCTGAGACGGTATTGCGGCTAAATTTGCAGAACCAAATGCGGGCAGCCATTTGATGTCTTTTCAAGCGTACGGCCATCCGCACCAATAGTGCAGGAAACCCGTTTGCGAAAATTGGACATGCCTTCAAAGGTGATCACATCAACCGCGTCATCAAAGACCAGCGTCACCCGGTGCCGGTCAGAATGCACAAGGCTCTGTACGCCAAGAACTTCTCCCTCAAAAGGCTGCCCGAGATACGTTCCGCAGACTCTTTGACCCAACTGAACCGGAGCGTCGGGAGGGCGATTGCCAACTGCCGCATGCAATGTATTCCAATCGCGGTATCCATGCTGATGGGCCAATAGCTCAAGGGACTGACCATGCCCAATCTGGGTGCCGCTAAGCTGCAATTGGGCGCGCAGGCGCTTTGCCTGATCTTTTAATGCCGGCAGAGTTGGAAGGATTACAGACTCGTTCATCATAAACCTCTTTGCGTTTTTGATGCGGTATATGAATGGGGCTCACGTTGCCATCGGACCGCATACAAACGATGAGGAAAGATGTGTCTGGTTCACGAAGGCTTCACCATGGCTTGTGCCAGTGAGCGGCAGGGGCCTTCACCCGTCCCCTAGATAAGCATCCGTTTTGGCCTTGTCAAATGACGCCAGAGGATTGGCCCAGGCATGTCCATATCCTATAAGTAACGATGAGGCGGTTTTTCAAGGAGTACGACATTCGTGAGCCAGACCCAGACCGTTTATTTGAACTCGCCCGTCGGGCCATTGGCGGTGAGCGCCGATGGCGCACAAATTGTCGCCGTCACCTGGGGCCGGGAAGCAAACGAAACGCCGACCGGTCTGCTGGTAGAGGCGCGGGACCAGCTTCTGGCCTATTTTGACGGCCGCCTGCAAACCTTCGATTTACCGCTGCAATTAAGTGGCAGCCTGTTCCAGCAAGACGTCTGCCGGGAAATGCTGAAAATCCCCTATGGAAAAACACGGACCTACGGCGATATTGCCAAAACCCTCAACAGCAGCGCCCAGCCGGTGGGCGGGGCCTGTGGCCGCAATATGATCCCGATCCTCATTCCCTGCCACCGGGTCCTTGGAGCGGATGACAAAATGACCGGGTTTTCCGGTGCCGGGGGTATTGAAACCAAGCAACGTTTGTTGCGCCATGAAGGCTGGCGACCAAAAGAGCCGGATTTGTTCGCCCCGGCCGGTTAGGCATTTTCACTCCCGCCATATAATGCTACAGGTCATCCAACTTTGATCCCTGAATACCGGAGTCTGTGATGACCAACCCCATTTCCGCTGTCGATCCCGAAGGCCTGCTTGAGTATTCCGTGGTGTTCACGGACCGTTCGCTGAACCATATGTCTTTGTCCTTTCAGGATGTCATGCGCGATATCTCTGCGACCCTGAAAGAGGCCTACAACGCACATTCGACAGCCATCGTTCCCGGTGGCGGCACTTACGCCATGGAAGCCGTGGCCCGCCAGTTCGCCACCAATAAAAAGGTTCTGGTTATCCGCAACGGCTGGTTCAGCTTCCGCTGGACCCAGATTTTCGAGGCCGGTGATATCCCGGCCAGCGCCACCGTTCTTAAAGCCCGGCCCGTGAGCAGTGGCCCGCAGGCGGCCTTCGCCCCGGCCCCCATTGACGAGGTTGTCGCCGCCATCAAGGCCGAAAAACCCGATGTCGTGTTCGCGGCCCATGTGGAAACCGCGTCGGGCATCATCCTTCCCGATGCCTACATGCAAGCCATTGCAGAAGCCGTTCATGCCCATGGCGGCCTGTTTGTCCTCGACTGCATCGCATCGGGCACTATGTGGGTCGACATGAAAGCGATCGGCGTTGATATCCTGATCAGCGCGCCGCAAAAAGGCTGGAGCGCATCACCCTGTGGTGGACTTGTCATGCTGAGCGCAACAGCACGCAAAGCCATTGAGACGACCAAAAGCACCAGCTTTGCCATCGACCTGAAGAAATGGCTGGATATTATGGAAGCCTACGAGAACGGCGGTCATGCTTATCACGCGACCATGCCGACCGACGCCTTGGTCAAGTTCCATACCAGCATGAAAGAAACCCAGGCTTACGGCTTCGATAAAATCAAGGCTCAGCAACAGGAACTGGGAAACCGGGTGCGCAGCCTGATGGCGCAAAAGCAGTTCCGCAGCGTCGCCGCCGAAGGTTTTGATGCACCGGGTGTTGTTGTCCTTTATACCGATGATCCGGATATCCAGAACGGCAAAAAATTCGCTGCGCTGGGCATGCAGATCGCCGCCGGTGTGCCATTGCAATGTGACGAACCTGCTGACTTCAAGACATTCCGTATGGGATTGTTCGGTCTCGACAAGCTGAAAAACATCGACCGCACCGTCGAGAACCTCGACAAGGTCCTGACCAAAATCCTGTAAGATACAGAGGCCTAACCTTTGAGATTTATTTTTTCGACGGGATAATAGTTTCCGTCCCGTATTTCAATGCAACCCATGTCACTGAGCTCATTCGTCACCTGGATGAAATTCTGATCAGACAAGGTGTTCTGGTCATGTTTTTCGAGCAGATGGTTTGTTTCCTGAAACGCCGCGGCGTGGGTAGCGAACTCCCCGGCCCTGCTATTCGCGATGGCGAGGACCGCCGCTGCATGTCGGGCAGAGAGCTTCACCTCAAACAAGTCCCGGTGTTTCCAGATGATGAACAGGCCCAGAAAAGGAATGGCCAGAGGCGCATTCATGCCCAAAGAAACATAGACGGACCCTGGCAGCTCAAAAGCCAGCGTACTGGCATCGGTAATCAGTTTTTGTAAATCGAGTAAGGCGTTTTTCGGTTTGAAGCTGACAAAGTCAAAAATTGACTTACTGGAACCAGAAATAAGATGGCTAACACCGGGTAAAGAACCACCCCCTGCCAGGGCCTTTAAATCAATATTCAAGCCACCTTCTATTGAACAGTAATCAGAGACAATCCGATCAACAGCTTCTCCCTCATTTTGTAACCCCACAAAAGTCCGGTCTTCCTTCACGACTTGTGCAATCTTGTCCTTATTCAAAGCCATCCTAGGTGCTCCCGCATCACAATGGTAAAGTTTCGCCAAACACTTCCAAGTACGCTATGATAACTGTTTTTATAATGCGGACTACCCCTTATGCGTGTGGCACATTGCTATAGCCCCATTTTGGCGAGGGTGCCCATAGTTATCGAATTGCGCAAAGAGGGACTGTTCAACAGAGGCGGTTTCGGGTTAGCTATTGCTCTCACCTGACGCCCAGAACAACCGAGGCCGCCTATGAAAATCACCGCCGTCAAAACCCACATTCTCGAAACGACCCTGTCGGAGCCCTTTCACTGGGCTATCGGCGAAGCAACCAAACGCGGTTCCTGTGTGGTTGAGGTGATTACCGATACCGGCCTAGTCGGCTGGGGTGAATGTTTCGGACCGTCACGGCCCGCCGCCGCCATGGTTAAGGCCTATGAGCCCTGGCTGCTGGGTGCCGACCCGCTGGCCACCGACAAAATCTGGCAGGACCTTTACGCCGCCTTCCGCGACCAGGGCCAAAAGGGGGTTCCCATCTGCGCGGTCAGCGGCATCGACATCGCGCTCTGGGACATCAAGGGCAAACATTTCAACGCCCCCATCCATCAATTAATGGGCGGGCCCATCCGCACCGAAGTCAAAGCCTATGCCACCGGGACCTATCGCAAACGCACAGGCGATCCCATGGACTATATTTGCGAAGAGGTCGCGGGATACAAGGCAGAGGGCTTTTCGGCCGTAAAGTTGAAAATCGGCTTTGATGTGGATGAAGACGTCGCCCTCATTGAGAAGGTCCGCCAAACCATCGGCCCCGATATAGGACTGATGCTGGATGCCAATCACGGATTTGATTCCATTGACGCCATCCGACTGGCTCAGGCTGTTGAACATCTCAACATCGGTTGGTTCGAGGAACCGGTGCCGCCGGAAGATCTGGACGGCTACCTCGCCGTCAAGGCCTCAACCCCCATCCCTATGGCCGGTGGCGAATGCGAATATACGCGCTTCGGCTTTCGCAACATCCTGACGTCGGGTGCTATCGACTATCTACAGCCCGATACCTGCGCCGCCGGCGGCCTCAGCGAATGCAAAAAGATTGCCGATATGGCCAATGCCTTTGGTGTACGCATGATCCCCCATGTCTGGGGAACCGGGATCGGGCTCTCCGCGTCCCTGAACCTCTTGGCTGTCTTGCCGCACAATCCGCCAGGACGCCAACCGTGGGAACCGATGCTGGAATTTGATCGCTCCGAACATCCGGCCCGCCAGTCGATCATGACCACGCCGATCGAGCACGTGAACGGCGTGGTGGCCATTCCCACTGGCCCGGGCCTCGGCATTGAAATCAACCGAGCTGCGCTGGCGACCTTCTGCGTCGAGGGATAAAGCCCGCTAAAACTGCCGCAAGGCCCAGATACAACCGATGCCGACGGCCATAGTCAGCGGCAGGTTGCGGGTGAACAGGGCAATAGCCGCAGCCACCGCCCCGGCAATCCATTCGTCGGGACTGCCGGATAACAAAGACACCGAGACCAGCGCCACAATCAGACTGCCGGGCAAAGCTTTCAGGGCTTGCGCCCAGCGGCCCTGTTGCGGCAGGCGCTGTCCGGCGACGGCCCCCGCCATGCGGATGGCAAATGTCGCCACGGCCAAAGACAGGATAATCCACCAGGCATCAACCATGATGTCTGAGCCCCGCAACCGTTGCTCCGGCCATTCCTCCGCCAATGAGTGCCCAAGACGGATCGACAAACCCCGGCAAAACAAAAACCGCGACAATCGTAAACGACGTCGCCCAGGGAATCAGGTCTTCACGACCGCGCCACAGGGACCGGGCGATGGCGATAAAGGCGGCAGTAAACGCAAAATCCATACCCAATGCTTTCGGTTCCGGGATCGTCCCGGCGAAGCCGGCGCCGGCTACCGTCGCCACCACCCAGACAAACATCAGATTAAAACCCCCGCCCACAAGATACGCGTATCCGGCTTTCCGGCCTTGGGCCCGGGTCGCCAGCAACAGGGCCCAGTTTTCATCGGTGGTTAAATGTGCGCCCAAGGCGATCTGCCACAAGGGGCGACCCGCATAAACATCACGAATGGAGGCCGTTATCAGCAAAAGTCTGAGGTTTAGCGCAATCCCGGCAATCACCGCAACCAGACCACCGGCCCCCGCAGCCATACGTTCAACAGCGACGATTTGTGAGGCACCGGCAAACACAACAGTCCCCATAATCCCGACTTCAAGACCATCCATCAGAGCCTGTGACGCGAGTAAACCAAAGGCCAGCCCGTATATACCAGCTCCAAGGCTTAAGGGAACGACATCACGAAAACCCCGCAGAAATTCCCGTTGTTCAAATGGTATTTGAGGTTGTGATGTCATCTGTCGCTCTTTTCTACGGTGCCCATATTCAGCATCGAAAGGAGCCTGTGTAAACGGCTATATTGTTTCCCTGCAATGCCCCCCTGCTTCAAAAAACGGGTAGGCCCGTCCACATCCGCGATTAAAGACATTCGGGAACAAAAGTTCGGCAAAAAGGCCACTTGTGGTTTGAAGGCAAATTTTCTTAAATGCAGAAGCCGTTTCATGCAAAACTGAAATAATATGACAGGGGAGCCGACCATGACCAAAGCCATTCGTATTCACCAAACCGGCGGATCAGACCAACTCAAATGGGAAGATGTCGAGGTCGGCGCACCGGGTCCGGGACAGCTGCGCATTCGTCACACAGCTGTCGGTTTGAATTTCCTCGATGTCTACCAGCGCAGTGGCCTCTATGCCGGCAAAGACTTTCCCGTCACATTAGGCAATGAAGGCGCCGGAGTCGTTGAAGCCGTGGGCGACGGCATTACGGAATTTGCCGTCGGCGACCGGGTCGCTTACGGATCCGGCATGGGGTCGTACTGTGAAGAGCGTCTCATTGATGCCCATCATGTGGTAAAAATACCGGCCGGGGTCGATGATCAGACCGCAGCCGCCATGATGCTCAAGGGCATGACCGCCATGTATCTGCTGCGCCGAACCTATGAGGTGAAACCCGGTGACACCATTTTGGTTTGGGCCGCCGCCGGTGGCGTTGGTCAAATTCTGGTTCAATGGGCGAAACATCTGGGCGCCACCGTCATCGGCGTTGTCAGCACAGCAGAAAAAGCCGCCGCCGCAAAAGCCTTGGGCGCCGACCACACCATCCTGCACAAAAGCGAGGACGTTGCGGCTCGGGTCAAAGAGATCACCGGCGGCAAGGGTGTCGCCGTCTCTTATGATAGTGTCGGCAAAGCCACGCTGGAAACCTCACTCGCCAGCCTGAGCCCCTTTGGTATGCTGGTCAGCTACGGCAATTCATCGGGCGCAATCACCGATCTGGCGCTCGGCAAACTGGCCGCCGGTGGTTCACTCTATGTCACCCGGCCAACGCTAGTCACCCATACCGCAACGCGCGAGCTGCTGCTTGATTGCGCCAACCAGCTGTTTGATGTGGTCGCCAGCGGCGTCGTTAAAATTCACATTGGCCAGACATACGCCCTGGCTGACACCAAACAGGCCCATGACGATCTGGAAGCCTCAAAAACAACCGGCTCCACCGTTCTCATCCCCTGATTACGCAAGTGGATCTCAACACATGAACAGCGGGTTTGCGAAAGCAGACCCGTTTTCATTTGTGTCGTTGACCAGAAACGGTTGTTCTCGGGGATATTCCATGATAGCCGTTCCCCCGCTTGTCTATTATGGAGATTATAAATGGCCGATACACCCGAAGCTTCGGAAGCCGCCCCGCAGCAGCCGCCCGTTGTCATCAATGCGCAATATATCAAGGACCTGTCCTTTGAAGCCCCGTCGGCGCCGGGCATCTTTCAGGTCATGCAGCAAAAGCAGCCGGACATCAACGTCAGCGTTAATGTGGAAAGTAATGCTTTTGAAAACAATGTGTTCGAAATCATCCTCAGCATTACTGCTCACGCCACCGTAGAAGAAGACACGGCGTTTTTGCTGGAGCTGGAGTATGCCGGGGTCTTTACACTCAACTGCGAACCCGAACATCTGCATCCGCTGGCCTATATAGAATGCCCGCGCCTGCTGTTCCCGTTCGCCCGTTCCATTCTGGCCAACGCCACCCGCGAAGGCGGTTTCCCGCCGCTGATGCTGGGCACCGTTGATTTTGTCGCCATGTTCCAGCGTGAAATGCAGAATCAGGCCGCTGCCGGCCACACAGATGCAGGACCCGCCGACGCATAAAGCCTACAGAAAATGTGCTATGAAAAGGACCCGCGGCATGCGGGTCTTTTCTTATGCAAACACACTTATGGCGCGGGCTTGTCCCGCAGCCATAGCGGATCGCTGAGCTTCTCCAGAAAAGCCTGATGGCGGGCTTCTTCTTCCGGTAGCGGCGCATGGGCTCTCGGCGGGCGGGCCGCCGAAACAAGAACAGACCCCGCCTCATCGTTTTTTGATTTGTCGCCAGCAAATTCTAGACCGGTTTGCCGACCGCCGATCAGCTCCAGATAGACATCGGCCAGCAACCGCGCATCCAGCAGAGCACCGTGCAGTTCGCGGTTGGAATTATCGATGCCGAAGCGCTTGCACAGAGCGTCCAGATTGGCGGGTGCGCCGGGGAATTTCTGGCGCGCCATGCGCACCGTATCGATGGCCCGGTCCATGGCAAGCGGCTCATGCCCCAGTTTACCAAGTTCTGCGTTGATAAAACCCATATCGAATTCTGCATTGTGAATAACCAACGTGGCGTCGCCAACAAACTCAACAAAGGCCTCCGCAATATCCGTGAACACCGGATGATCGCTCAAAAACTCGACCGATAAACCATGCACCCGAAATGCTTCGTCCGGCATATCGCGTTCCGGATTGATATACTGGTGATAAGTCCGGCTGGTCGGCATATGGTTGACCAGTTCCACGCAACCGATTTCGACAATACGATGACCGGATTTGGGGTCCAGGCCGGTGGTTTCCGTATCAAGAACAATTTCACGCATATTCAGGCTCCAGATGCCAAGGGGGTCTTCTTTAAAGAAAAACCCTCCTGAGGGGATAGAGAATCACCGCGCCCCAGCCGGCGGCCATTTTCTGGGTTTCCATGTTTTAACGACTTTTATAAGTTGCCGGATTGTAGACAAACTCTCAAGCCGTCCCAGTCCCGTTTGCACAATAAAATCGGCCTTCCGGCGTTTAATGCGGTCGGGCGTCTGTTTGGCGAGAATGGCAGTGAATTTTTCCTCTGTCATCCCGGTCCGCGCCATAACCCGAGCCCGTTGTACAAAAGCCGGAGCTGTCACCACAACCACTGCATCACAGTCGCGATCTCCGCCCGTTTCAAATAGCAGCGGGATATCGAGAACCACTAGGCGGGAGCGCTGCCGGGCGGCGATTTTCAAAAACCGGTTTTTCCGTTCTCTGACCAGCGGATGTAATATTGCCTCAAGCTGCTTTAATGCCGCCGGGTCATTGAAAACCAAATCCCCCAGGCGCCGACGGTCAACCCCCTCTGGCCCGATGGCTTCCGGAAATAACATTTGAATGGCCCCAAAGGCGGCTCCGTCCGGCGCCAGCAACTGATGCACCGCCGCATCGGAATCATGAACCGGAACCCCCAGACGCCGAAAATCATTGGCCGCGGTCGTCTTGCCCATGCCAATGGAACCGGTAAGGCCGAGAATGATCATCATCTAACCCATCTGGGACAGGATAAACGCACGCAACTCATCCGTAACTTCAGGCTGCTGACCAAACCAGCCCGCAAATCCGGGTACCGCCTGATGTAAAAGCATCCCCAACCCATCGACCGTTTTGAAACTCCTGGATTGCGCTTTGTCTAAAAGCGGTGTGATCAACGGTGTATAAACAATGTCGGTAACGATACCGTCTGTCGGCAAAGCGTCCAGATCAAGGGTCATGGGCGGCTGGCCTTGCATGCCAAGGGTCGTCGTATTGACGACAAGGGTTGATCCGTCCAAAAGATCGGAGGCTTCCGCCCAGCCATGAACCGAAATCGGGCCACCAATGGCCTCTGCAACCGTTTCGGCGCGCGACCGTGTGCGGTTAACCAACCGCACTTCCGGCACCCCGGCATCAACCAATGCTGCAACAACAGCCCGCGCCGCGCCGCCAGCACCCAGCACCACACAAGGGCCAGCGCTGGCGTTCCATTCCGGCGCTCCACTTTTCAGATTTTCCATAAAACCAAATGCATCTGTATTGGTGCCGGTGAGAGACCCGTTATCATTAACAAAAATCGTATTCACCGCCCCAATCCGCTCAGCAATGGGGTCCACCACATCAACGGCTGCCAAGGCTTCTTCTTTATGGGGCACGGTTACGTTGGTCCCGGCGAAACCCAATAAAGGCAGCGCTCGCAGCGCCTGTTCGAGATTTTCCGGCGAAACCGCTAGCGGCACATAGGCCCCCTGTATGCCGTATTGGGCCAGCCAAAACCCGTGCAAACGCGGTGATTGCGAATGACTGATGGGCCATCCCATAACACCCGCCAGTTTTTGTCTTTTGATTTCAGCCATGGGTTTCTGTTTCAATTCCTGTCAGGCAGTTCCAATACTCAACTTTCAAGAATATGAATGTGCCGCAAATATGCCAGCAAAGGAAGCATGGGTAATCCCAGAATTGTGAAATAGTCGCCTTCGATAGAGTCAAACAACTGGCATCCCAGATCTTCCAGTCGGTAGCCCCCAACAGAAGTAAGCAGGTCATCACCAGATTCTTTAAGATAAGAGTCGAGAAAAGCATCGGAGAAGTTGCGCATGGTCAGATGGGCGACAGCCGTATGTGTCCACAAATTATCGGCACCCTTGCAAATCACCAGACCATTAACCAGGCGATGCGTACAACCGCGCAGAGCTATCAAGTGCGTCCGCGCTTCGTCAAGTGACGCCGGTTTATCATACAGGGTTCCGCCGCAATCCAGTACCTGGTCGGCACCAAGCACATAAGAATAGGGATATTGCTGGCTGACCGTTCGGGCCTTTTCTTGCGCCAAACGCAGGCTCAGGTCTTCTGCGGAAAAACCTTTCCGTTTGCCTTCCTCCTTGATCGGGTCTTCATCCACATCAGATGGAACGGCCATAAAGGGTACACCGGCCTGTGTCAGTAAAGCCTGTCGCGATGGACTCTGCGAAGCCAGTAAAAAGGGCGGCAACTTGGTCAGAGCGCCGTCTCCGCCCGTGCATTAAACAGTTTGATAACCGTCGCCGCCGTTTCCTCAATGGATTTACGACTGACATTGATCACCGTCCAGTCATGTTTGGCGAACAGACGTCGGGCATCATTGATTTCCTTGGAGACCATTTCCAGGTCGACATAATCGGTATTTTCATCCTGCTCAATCATCCGCAAGCGCTGGCGACGGATTTCAACCAGACGTTTTGGATCTTTGGTCAGACCGATGATCAGCGGATTTTTTGCCGCGAAGATTTCTTCCGGTATCGGACAACCCGGCACCAAAGGAATATTTGCAGTTTTTATGCCCCGGTTCGCCAGATAGATACTGGTCGGAGTTTTTGAGGTGCGCGATACGCCCAACAGAACCACATCCGCCTCATCAATATCCCAGGTCGATTGTCCGTCGTCATGGGCCAGAGCAAACTGCATGGCTTCAATACGGTTGAAATATTCCGCATCAAGAACATGCTGGCCACCCGGTCGCCCGTGTTCCTTGGCACCCAGATAGCTGCCAAGACCGGCAACAACCGGATCAAGAACCGGCACACAGGGAACCTGCAAACGTCGGCAGCCTTCTTCCAGAATCTTCCGGTTTTCCTCGTTAACCAGGGTATAAATAACAAAACCCGGATGATCGGCGATGCCTTCCAGCACTCCCTCCACCTGATCCGGCGAGCGTATCATCGTCCAATGATGTTCCTGCGGGTCGATATTACTGAATTGCACCAGACAGGCACGGGCAACCAAAATGACGGTTTCGCCCGTTGAATCCGAAACCAGATGAACATGAAAGCTTTTGATCAATTGACTGTTCCTGTTTATGCCCCGTTATAGGAAACGGGATATTCAGACTGTGTATGATATGTGGATAAACACTTGCTAAAGCCGGATCAACGATTTCATTCTTTTTCATCATCATTCTGCACTGCAGCTTATACGGTGTGGACAGGCTTATGATGGTCTGTGCGGAAGTTATAAACCTGTTTACTGGAAAATTTTTTATCCCCGACTCTCAATGAGACACTTACCTATGGGCAAATCGGCAAGACGCTTGATTCTTAACAAAAATTAACCACATTGATTTAATCAATACACAAACACGCTAAAAATATCTGCCTGATATTTTCCATGTGGATCAAAATTAGGATAACCTTTAATCCCCGATATCCACCCTACTACCACTACAACATCCTTTTTATTTATATATTTTATAATTAAGAGGGGTATGGGATAACTTTGAAAAGCCGGAAAAAAAACAATGATTTCACAGCCAGACAAAAAAATTTTAAGAGCCCTCAAAGGGGAAATTCAGGGCCGGCCTCCGTTCTGGTTCATGCGTCAGGCGGGTCGGTATTTACCGGAATACAGGAAAATCCGGGCAACGGCCAAAAATTTTCTGGATTTCTGTTACACACCGGATCTTGCTGTTGAGGTCACCCTGCAACCCTTGCGCCGTCTGCATGCAGATGCGGCGATTATGTTTTCGGATATTCTCGTCATTCCCGATGCGCTGGGTCAAAAAGTGGAATTCAAAGAAGGTGAAGGTCCGGTTCTCGAGCCCATCCGCAGCGTTGAACAATTAGGGGTTCTGGATAAGGGTCGTCTGCATGAACATCTGGCACCGGTTTATGAAGTTCTGTCGCGTCTGTCGAAAGAAATTCCCGATACAACCAGTCTGATTGGTTTTGCCGGGGCGCCTTGGACCTTGGCGATCTATATGGTGGAAGGCCGCGGCGGTACGGAATGTGGTCGGGCCCGGCTTTGGGCTTATCAGGATCCCGACGGTTTTCAGAAACTCATAGATATTCTGGTCGATGCGGTCAGCGAGTATCTCATACAACAGGTCAAGTCCGGCGCTGAAGTCTTGCAGTTGTTTGACAGTTGGGCTGGCGTGTTATCCGAAAGCCAGTTTAGGCGCTGGATTATTGAACCCAACCGAAAAATTGTTGAACGGGTGCGGGCCATCCATCCCGATGTTCCGATCATCGGCTTTCCAAGAAATGCCGGCAGTTTGTATGAGGATTTTATCCGTGAAACAAAAATGAACGGGGTTAGTATCGACCATTCTGTCGGACTTCAGTGGGCGAAAGATAAGTTGCAGCCGCATGCCTGCGTTCAGGGTAATTTGGATAACCATGCTTTGCTGGCGGGCGGTGATGCACTGGAAACATCGGTTGTGCAAATTCTTGAAACTTTGTCTGACGGACCCTTTATTTTTAATTTGGGTCATGGTGTCTTGCCACCGACGCCACCGGAGCATTTGGAACGGGTCGCCGAGATTATTCTTAACTGGCAAAAGACGTAGAGCTGATGAGCAAACGAATTGCTGTTGTATTGTTTAATTTGGGTGGTCCCGACAGTCCGGAAGCGGTCCAGCCTTTTTTGTTTAATCTGTTTTTTGATCCGGCAATTATCCGTTTGCCACTTCCTTTTCGCTGGTTGCTGGCACGGTTTATTTCCAAACGCCGCGCCCCGGTTGCCCGCGAAATTTACGAAAACCTTGGCGGAAAATCGCCCATTGTGGATTTGACAGAACAGCAGGCGCAGGCCCTGGAACAGGCTTTAAGTTCCAGCGGTGATGTAAAATGTTTTATCGCCATGCGCTATTGGCATCCCATGAGTTTGCAGGCAGCAGAAGCGGTTCAGAATTTTGATCCTGATGAAATTATCTTGTTGCCGCTTTATCCACAATTTTCAACGACAACCACCGGTTCGTCGCTGAAAGAGTGGAAACGGGCGTCAGATTTTGTCGGTTTGAAAGCCCGGACCCGTGCACTTTGCTGTTATCCGACACAATCAGGCTGGATAGATGCCCAGGTGAAATTGATTTCCGATAAATGGAAAGAAGTCAAAAACCCGGATCAGGTCCGCTTGCTCTTTTCGGCACATGGTTTGCCAAAAAAAATCATCGATGGCGGTGATCCCTATCAGTATCAAGTGGAACAAACGGTGCAAGCGGTTGTTGACAAGCTTGATCCACCAATCCGTGACTGGGCGGTATGTTATCAAAGCAAGGTTGGGCGTCTGGAATGGATCGGGCCATCGCTGGATGTGGAAATTCAACGGGCCGCCGATGACAAAAAAGGCGTGGTTGTTATTCCGATTGCTTTTGTCTCCGAACATTCGGAAACCCTGGTCGAACTCGATATTGAATATGCGGAAATGGCCGAGGAACTGGGCATTCCTGAATATCATCGGGTGGCGGCCGTCGGCACGACGTCGCCGTTTATTGAGGGTCTGGCTGATCTGGTGCGCGGTGCCCTGAACCAGAGGCCGGAGATCTGTTCCAGTCAATTGGATGGAAGTCGTTTATGTCCGGCTCGCCATAGCCAATGCCCTTTAACCCATATGTAATCGAAAGCCTATAAATTATGTCCGGTGAAACCTATATGTGGATCAAGGCCTTTCATATTTTGGCAGTTATTTCCTGGATGGCCGGGTTTCTCTACCTGCCACGGCTGTTTGTTTATCATTGTCAGGTGTCTCCAGGATCCGAGGCGTCAGAGACCTTTAAAATCATGGAACGTCGGTTGCTGCGCGCCATCATGAATCCGGCGATGATCGTCTCCATTCTTCTCGGCGGTTTCATGGTTTATGAACAAAGCCCAGAAATATGGTCGGAAATATGGTTTTTGATAAAACTCGTCTGTCTGGTTTTATTGGTTGGCGTTCATATGCATCTGGCAAAATGGCGTAAGGCCTTTGAGGCTGACGCTAATGAAAAAACGGAGAAATTCTTCCGGTTCATTAATGAAGCTCCAGCGGTCTTGATGGTTGTTATTGTGATAATGGTAGTTGTTAAGCCCCTGTAAAAAAGGATTTACATAATTAATTGCAGGGTTGGTAAGATGTCAGTTGTTCTCTTACTTAACAGTAATGTTGGCATTAACAGCAATTCACAAAACAACAATTGACTTGTTGAAAAGCTTACGCTAATGCTTCGCTTCAACAAGCGAATAGACTGCGTGTTCACGCGAACCTTTTCAAAAGAAAACAGAGATTAAAAGATTTCGGGCAAAGCCCCAACAAATCAAGTTTAAGCAGTTTTCTACTCCCCCTTTACTTTTCAGAACGTTATTTAAAACGATTTGACCTTTCTCACCCAAATTCAAAAATTGAACCGGAAAAAACGGCAATGAATCTTAAGGATTTAAAATCCAAGACACCCCCAGATCTTTTGGCCTATGCCGAAGAGCTTGGCGTCGAAAATGCCAGCACGCTGCGCAAACAGGATATGATGTTTGCTATCTTGAAACATCTCGCCGACGATGATGTTGCCATTTTTGGCGAAGGCGTTCTTGAAGTTTTACAGGATGGGTTCGGCTTTTTGCGTAGCCCGGAATCCAATTATCTGCCAGGTCCCGATGACATCTATGTTTCTCCCAGCCAGATCCGTCGCTTCAGCCTGCGCACCGGCGATACGGTGGAAGGACAAATCCGCGCCCCGAAAGAGGGTGAGCGCTATTTTGCCCTCCTGAAAGTCAATCAAGTCAATTTTGCTGACCCCGGAGATGTCCGTCATCGCATCAATTTTGATAACCTGACACCGCTTTATCCCGATGAGCGCCTGTTTATGGAAATCGATTCACCTGACCAAAAAGACCCGACGTCGCGGGTTATGGATTTGATCACGCCGATTGGTAAAGGCCAGCGGGCGCTGATTGTAGCACCACCGCGGACCGGTAAAACCGTGATGTTGCAAAATGTCGCCCAGTCCATCGCCCGTAACCATCCGGAATGTTATCTGATTGTTCTGCTTATCGACGAACGCCCGGAAGAGGTCACCGATATGGCCCGTTCCGTAAAGGGAGAAGTGATCAGCTCAACCTTTGATGAACCGGCGGCCCGTCACGTACAGGTGACCGACATGGTGATCGAAAAGGCCAAGCGTCTGGTTGAACACAAACGCGATGTGGTTATTTTGCTGGATTCCATCACCCGACTGGCCCGCGCCTATAACACAGTGGTCCCCTCTTCCGGCAAGGTTTTAACCGGTGGTGTGGACGCCAATGCCCTGCAACGTCCGAAACGGTTCTTTGGTGCAGCCCGTAATATCGAGGAAGGCGGCTCACTGACCATTATCTCGACAGCGCTGATTGATACCGGTTCGCGTATGGATGAGGTGATCTTTGAGGAATTCAAGGGCACCGGCAACTCGGAGATCATTCTCGATCGTAAGCTCTCCGACAAGCGGACCTGGCCAACGATCGATATCACCAAGTCGGGCACACGTAAGGAAGAACTGCTGGTCGACAAGGGAACCCTATCGAAAATGTGGGTCCTACGCCGCATCCTCATGCCCATGGGTGTTTCTGACGGCATGGACTTCCTGCTCGACAAAATCAAACATTCGAAAAACAATGCCGATTTCTTTGATTCGATGAATACCTGATTTAAAAGAGTCAGGATATTAAGGGGAGCCGGTAATGGAATGGCTAAAAGACAACCTGCTGGTGGCGGCGCTGATTGGTATCGTCGCCGGGATAATCGCCAAATATATCGTGCGCGGGTTGAAGTCGAAAGATGATGAATAGGGTTTTGGGTTTAATGGCCTAGCGGCTGCTCATGGTCACGGCCAGCGACAGGCCGGTGACCGCCAGAAACATCGAAAACAGCATCAGGACCCAGCCCCAGGTGTCTTTCTGGGACCCGACTTCCATGCCTATAATGACCGGCCCTTCTGAGAGAAAAAACATCAGGGAGCCGGCAAATAATAGACCGGATACGATCAGGGACAGCAGACCAAAACGGCCTTTTGTATCGTCGGCGAGGCTGACTTGTGAATTGCGGGCCATGAAATTGTATTCCTCATTAAATCGGTGTCCTCAGCATAAGGTGAGGATGTCGGTTGATTCAAGCCATCATGGGTTCAACCCCTGTAATAAAGCATTCAGTCTATATCTTTATCCGACACCTTGTTTGCTCGGTTCTGTGAATCCTGCCCAGTGATTTTATCGGGAGATATTGTCGGTCTGTCCGTAACATCCTGAAAATCCCCGTCGATAACGCCGTCTTCCCGGGGCGCGGTTCGAAAACCTCCAGACATGTGCACCTGTGTCCGTCTAGCGACGATGGGCACAATGATACCTTTGATAAACAGCCGAACAGGTGCCAAAAACAACAAAAAGCCGATGGTATCGGTGACAAACCCCGGGGTAAGAAGCAGCGCGCCAGCGAAAACCAGGCACAGGCCATCAAAGATTTCTTCTACCGGAAAGCGGTTTTCACGCAGGCTTTCCTGGGCCCGGGCGAGCACGGAAAGCCCTTGCCAGCGCAATAGCGCGGTTCCGGCGATGGCTGTCAGGACGACAATGGCGATGGTGTTGAACAAGCCAATCTGTTCGCCCACCTGGATAAAGACGGCGATTTCCACGATGGGCATGGCGATGAGTCCGATCAGAATAAACAGCCCCATACTTGCCCTTTCCCTTTTATATGCCTATGTAGCCTACAACGGCTTTCATTGGCGTTTGAAATCGCTTCTGTTGGCTAAAATGACAATTGCATAGTAGACCTGAGCGTCGATACCCGTTAGGTTCAGTTCGACTTTAACTTTCGTGTTTAACCTTGGGCCTTCAAGGGGAGTTATCCCTCTTAATGCCCTTAACGTAAGCCAATAAAATCCATGGGCAACGGTTTCCAGTTTATTGATATCATTTTTTTCGCGATGATCGCGGTTTTTCTCGTTTTGCGCCTGCGTGGCGTATTGGGAAAACGTGACGGCAATGACGGATCGGGTTTCCGCAATCTGTTCCAGGAAGTGGATGCGGAAGAAGAATCCGCACAGGATAACAAGGTGGTCAATCTGGCTGACCGATCAGGCAAGAGCGACGTTACGGATAAAATTCACGCCGATACAGATGCCGAGCAGAAAGTTGATGAGTCCATCGACGAAAGCCCGCTTGCGGCCGGACTGGGTCAGCTGCACCGTTACGATAAAACCTTTAATGAAGAAGACTTTCTGGTTGGCGCCCGCGTCGCTTTTGAAATGATCCTGAATGCCTATGCGTCGGGAGATGCCGATGCGCTCCGGCCATTGCTGAGCAATGAGGTCTATAGCAATTTCGCCAAGGCGATACAGGATCGCGAACAGGCGGGCCATGTGATGGAAGATACGCTGGTCGGCATTATGAAATCGGAAATTGTCGAAATTTATATGGAAAGCCGGGTTGCTCATGTGACCGTCAAGTTTATTTCCGAACAGGTCAATGCGGTGCATGACGAAAATGGTGATGTGGTCGAAGGTAACCCCAATACGGTATTAACGGTTACGGACTTCTGGACCTTTGCCCGTGATACCAAAGACTCGGACCCGAACTGGACATTGGTTGCTACCCGGAGCCTTGACTAGACCCCTCTCCCAGCTTCTGGATTTTACAGCGGCCCGCTCCCGGGCGGTTGTTGTTACTATGGCATTGCTCGGGCTTGCCGGTTGTTCTCAGTTGGCTGACGCTCTGCCACCCCTGACCCTGCCCCAGCCCAATCAGCCGGAACCGGTATTGAATATTTTCCCAACAGCTTACAAAGAGCTGCCCGGTTGGCTGGCCGACGATCATTCGAAAGTCCTGCCGGCTTTTATCCGTTCCTGTGAGAAAATTGAAAAACTTCCTGCAGAACGGCTCATGGGGTCCTATGTGGAAATGGGCAAGGTGTCGGACTGGTTACCCCTGTGTCAGGCGGCGCGGGTCATCCGCCCGGGCAACAAGATTGAAGCCCAGTATTTCTTTGAATCCCGGTTTTTGCCCTATACCGTGCGCAACAACCTTGAGACCAGTGGCCTGTTCACGGGTTATTACGAACCTGATCTGCGCGGCGCTTTTGGTCCGGACAGCCGCTATCGCTATCCAATTTATGCCCGCCCAAAAGATTTGATTGGGGCCGATCTTGGCGCTTTTGATGATAAGTACATAGGTCAGACAATTGCCGGGCGCCTGAAAGACGGCCGATTTGTTCCCTACTACAGCCGTGCCGAGATTGAAGACGGAGTGCTGGCGGGACGGCAGTTGGAAACCGTCTGGGTGGACAATGCCATTGATGCCTTCATTCTGCATGTTCAGGGGTCCGGCCGCATTATCCTGCCTGACGGATCGCATGTGCGTCTTGGTTATGATGGCCGCAATGGCCACCGTTATACGTCAATAGGCCGAGAACTGGTGGCTGCCGGCGTTATGCGTTTAGATGACGTTACAATGCCGACAATCCGGGCCTGGATGGAGGCTCATCCGGTTGCGGCACTGGCCTTGATGCGCAAAAATAAATCTTTCATCTTTTTCAAGGTGGCAAAAGAAAACGCCGGGCCGATTGGTGCCCAGGGGGTTGTTCTCACACCCGGCCGAAGCTTGGCAGTGGACCGTGCGTTCTGGTCCCTCGGCTTGCCCGTGTGGCTGGACAGCACATACCCGGGAAATGTACCGAAACAAAAATTGCGGCGCTTGCTGGTTACCCAGGATACAGGCTCGGCTATCAAAGGCCCGGTGCGCGGGGATGTTTTCTGGGGTCATGGAGCGGAAGCGGCTTTAAATGCCGGTTTGATGAAGGAACAGGGTGAAATTTATATGCTTTTGCCGCAAAGTGCAGCGCGGGAGTATCCAGAGGCCGGATCCTGACCCCTGCCCTCGATTTGATAAGGAACCCAGTACGCCATGGCCAACCCCACAGAAAACGCCTCTCCCCTTGTCGGACTTTTTGTTACCTGTCTAGTTGATCTGACGCGACCGTCTGTGGGTTTCGCGACCCTTAAGTTGCTGGAACTGGCGGGTTGCCGGGTCTCCGTTCCTGAATTACAGACCTGCTGTGGTCAGCCTGCCTATAACTCGGGTGATCGCACCGATGCGCGCGACATTGCCAAACAGGTGATTGAAACCTTTGAGGATTTTGACTATATCGTCGCGCCATCCGGGTCCTGTGGCGGCATGATCTGTCATCATTATCCGGCGTTGTTTTCCGATGACGATGCATGGAAAGCCCGGGCCGAACGCATGGCCGCTAAAACCTTTGAGCTTGTTTCCTTTCTCACCGATGTTATGCAGACCGAAAAAATAAACGGCGCTTACCCGAAAACGGCGACCTATCACGATTCCTGTTCCGGCCTGCGCGAGCTTGGTATCAAGCAGCAACCGCGCCAGTTACTTGAAAAGATAGAGGGTTTGGAGCTGGTGGAAGGCGCACAGGCTGAGGTCTGTTGCGGCTTTGGCGGGTTGTTTTGTGTTAAATACCCCGATATTTCGGAAAGCATGCTTGATCAGAAAGTTGATGATCTGGAGAAAACCGGTGCCAATCTGGTTCTCGGCGGCGATCTCGGTTGTTTGATGAATATTGCCGGACGCCTAAGCCGTCGGGGTATTGATAAGGAAGTGCGCCATATTGCCGAGGTTTTGGCCGATATGACACATGTACCGGCAATTGCGCAACCGCCGGAAAAGGAGCGTTAAGCCATGGTCAGTTCTAAAACCGCTCAATTTAAGGACAACGCCCGTGATGCCCTGGCAAATGAAAGCCTGCAGATCGAACTGGGTCGTTTGAGCGAAGGATTTCCGGTGCGTCGTCAGCAGGCCGCCGACCGCATGCCGGAATTTGAGCAGTTGCGTGATCAGGCCCGTGACATCAAAAACCATGTGCTGGCGAACCTGGATCTTTATCTGGAATCCTATGAACAGCGGGTGATTGAACAGGGCGGTAAAGTTCATTGGTGCCGCGACGCGGAAGAAGCCCGCAAGCAGATACTGAAAATCTGCAAATCAGCCGACGCGAAAACCGTTACGAAATCAAAATCAATGATTGGCGAGGAAATCGCCATCAACGACTTTCTGGAAGAAAACGGAATCGCCCCCATTGAGACAGATCTCGGCGAATATATCATCCAGTTGCGCGGTGAACCGCCCAGCCACATCATCGCCCCGGCCATTCATGTCTCGAAGGCCCAGGTCGAGGCCGATTTTCGACGCGTTCATACAGACTTGCCGGAAGACCGAAACCTGGAAGATCCTTTATCTCTGCTGCAGGAAGCCCGCGGCCAGTTGCGGGAAAAATTCCTGAACGCCGATGTTGGCCTGACCGGGGCCAACATGCTGGTTGCCGAAACCGGCTCCAACGTACTGGTTACCAATGAAGGCAATGCGGATCTTACCTATTCCCTGCCAAAAATTCATATTGTCATTGCCAGTATAGAAAAAATCGTCCCCACCCTGGAAGATGCCTCAACCATCCTTCGGGTTCTGGCCCGCTCGGCGACAGGTCAGGACATGTCCGTATATACGACCTTTTGTACGGGCCCGAAACGATTGGGCGATCCGGATGGACCGGAGGAATATCATGTGATTCTTCTGGATAACGGCCGGACCGATCTTCTGGGCTCGGAATTCGAGGAAATTCTGCGCTGTATCCGCTGTTCGGCCTGTCTGAATCACTGTCCCGTGTACAAGGCGATTGGCGGTCATGCTTATGGCTGGGTCTATCCGGGCCCCATGGGTGCTGTATTGACGCCAGGTCTGATCGGTATGGAAGATGCCTCCGATTTGCCCAATGCATCGACGCTTTGCGGAAAGTGTGAAAGTGTCTGCCCTATGCGTATCCCGTTACCAAAACTCCTTCGTTCCTGGCGGACCCGGCATTTTGAAAACAAACCGTCACGAACATTGGGACAGCGCACCTTGCAAGCTTGGGCCTGGCTGGCTAAGCGGCCAAAACTATATCACAGGGTCAACGGCTTGATCATGGCAGTGTTGGGCCTGTTCGGGCGCCGCAGCGGACGGTTTCGCTGGCTGCCACTGGCCGGGGGCTGGACATCAAAACGGGATTTCGCGACTCCTCAGGGAGACACATTTATTCAACAATATCATAAAGGTGCGCGCGGCGATGCCAGTGGCCAATGGCTCCGGGAGATGGGTCAATGAGTGACGCCCGTTCGGATATCCTCGGTAAAATCCGTACCACCCGTTCGGCACCGGATGCGGTCGAAAACAAACTGGGGCCTATGGCAGACCGAATAAAAGATCATCCAGTTAATCTTATACCTGAAAGAGGCCGTGCGGATGAAGCAACCCGGCTTACCCGTTTTACCGCAGAGGCAGAACGGGTTAACGCCACAGTCATGCATGTCGCCTCGGAACGAGACGTGCCTCGGCAGGTCGCCACCTATCTGGCCGACAACAATCTGCCATCACGGATCAAGCAGGCCCCGGCTTTGGCCCACTTGGATTGGTCAGAAACCTTGCTGGAGGTGAAACAGGGTATTGGCGAGGCGACGGATGAGGTTTGTGTGACCAGTGCTTTTGCCGGCATTGCCGAGACGGGGACCCTGGTCACCTATTCTGCCGCCGAAACACCCACCACCCTGAATTTTTTACCGCCAGTACATGTGGTTGTATTGAAAGCGGGTGATTTGATTGGATCTTATGAGGATGCCTGGGCTAAGTTGCGGACAACCTTTCAAAATAAAGATCAAACTAATAACTTTATTCCGCGAACGGTCAATATGATCACCGGGCCGTCGCGGACCGGGGATATCCAGCAAACCCTGCTTCTTGGAATCCATGGCCCACAACGCTTGCATATTGTTATTGTCGATGACGAAGCCCCCTAAACAGCGTCAACCGGAACAACATTCTAGGGCGAAGGCACCCCAAAAAGAGCTGAGTGATGAGGCATTGTGGAAAGCGGTTTCATCTAAGATCATTCCTTTAAACCAAAAGGGAAAACAGTTTCATATAAGCGTAACGCAAAAACCTTCTTTAAAAAACGCGCCTCTGGTCTCGGAACCCGTTAAGCGTTACCATCCCCAAATCATTCAGCGACCGCAGCC
This sequence comes from Rhodospirillales bacterium, assembly GCA_048262255.1. Taxonomy (GTDB): domain Bacteria; phylum Pseudomonadota; class Alphaproteobacteria; order Rhodospirillales; family Casp-alpha2; genus JABMNT01. Next base: position 747,688 of record JBLXFH010000001.1, read on the forward strand.
TGCAACCCCGGCGCCTTTTGAACATGGCAAAGCAGCAGGGCTTGATCGCCAAACGCAAAAAAAGATGCGGCGTGGGAAAATAGAAGTGGAAGCACGTCTCGACTTGCATGGCATGATCCAGACGGAGGCCCATCACAGCCTACATGACTTTCTAGAAAGGGCTCATCGGTCCGGAAAACGGGCGGTTCTGGTGATTACCGGCAAAGGTCTTTCGCGCAGTGGGGAGGTTGGCATCTTGCGTCAGGCCGTACCGAGATGGTTGAATGAGCAACCCCTGCGCAATTTGATTAAGGGATTTGACTATGCGGCCCCGTCGGATGGCGGCGAGGGGGCGCTTTATATCTTATTGAGGAGGAAACGATGACACCCTTTGGTGAGAAAGTCCGGGCGCTGCGCAAAGCCAATAAAGTCTCACTGAAAAAAATGGCAGAAGACCTGGGTGTGACGTCCGCTTATTTCTCGGCACTCGAACACGGTCACAGGGGACGCCCCGGATCGGGTCTGGTGCAGCAGATATGTGGATATTTTGGGTTGATGTGGGATGATGCCGAGATGCTTGAGCGCCTGGCCCAACTCTCGCACCCGCGCATTGTTGTTGATACCGCTGGTCTGAGCGCCAATGCGACCTTATTGGCCAATCTGTTATCAGAAAAAATTAAACAATTGGATGAAGAAACCATTGAATGGGTTCTGGCAGAAATCGAAAGTCGCAATGGCCCTTACGAAGGCCCGACACACTGATCCGACGGAAGAGACATAAAACCGTATGGTGCCAAACGTTTACGTCTGTATGTTAAACAGATTTCTAGAGTATGAATTTCCGCAGATCCGAGTTGCGTGCCAAATCATTTAACTTGTCGCGTACATCGCTGGCATCAATCACGACGCTTTCGCCGCTTCGCTCAGATGCATTGAAGCTGATTTCTTCCAAAAGTTTTTCGAGAACCGTGTGCAGACGCCGTGCACCGATGTTTTCAACGCCTTGATTGATTTCGGCCGCCAGATCGGCAATTTCTTCAATGGCCGCATCTGTAAACTCAAGTGATACATCCTCAACACCAATTAAGGCTATGTATTGTTTGATTAAACTGGATTCAGGTTCTGTCAGAATGCGGACCAGGTCATCGCGGGTCAGGGCACTTAATTCAACCCGGATAGGCAGACGGCCCTGCAGTTCGGGCAGCATTTCAGAGGGTTTGGCGATATGGAAGGCGCCGGAGCCGATAAATAAAATATGATCGGTGCGGACCTGGCCGTGTTTGGTGGAAACCGTCGTGCCTTCGATCAGCGGCAGCAAATCACGCTGTACGCCTTCCCGGCTGACATCTCCGCCATGCTCGGATTTGGCCGTGATCTTGTCGATTTCATCAATGAAAACGATACCGCTATTTTCAACTAGATCAATGGCTTCTTTGACGATCTTATCCTCATCCAAGAGCTTGTCGGCTTCATCGGAAAGCAACACGTCATAAGACTGGGCGACGGTCATTTTTTTTGGCGTCGTTTTGTTGCCAAAGGCCTTGCCGAACATATCGTTCAGATTGAGCATGCCCATGCTGGCTCCGGGCATTCCGGGTATGTCGAAGGTCGGCATGCTGGAGCCACTGCTTTCGGAGACTTCCACTTCGATTTCTTTATCCGCGAGAGTGCCCTCGCGCAGCATTTTGCGGAACTTGTCACGGGTGTCGCGCGATGCGGTATCACCGACAAGCGCATCGAGAACCCGTTCTTCGGCGTTGATCTCGGCTTTTGATTCGACGTCCTTGCGTTGCGTTTCACGAACCATGTGAATGGCAGATTCCACCAGATCACGGATCATTTGTTCGACATCGCGCCCGACATAACCGACTTCCGTGAATTTTGTCGCTTCCACTTTTATGAACGGGGCTTTCGCTAGTTTTGCCAGGCGACGGGCAATTTCGGTCTTGCCGACACCGGTGGGGCCAATCATCAGGATGTTTTTGGGCAGAACTTCCTCGCGCATGGTCTCGTCCAGTTGCTGACGACGCCAGCGGTTGCGCAAGGCCACGGCAACGGCCTTTTTGGCGTCGTCCTGACCAACAATATAACGATCCAGTTCCGAAACAATTTCGCGGGGGGTAAAGCTGTTCATAGTTTTTCGACCACAATGTTTTCATTGGTGTAAATACAGATGTCGGCGGCAATTTGCATGGCTTTGCGGGCCACGGCTTCGGCATCCATGTCGTCCATGTCGATCAGGGCGCGGGCCGCCGATAGGGCATAATTCCCGCCAGAGCCGATGCCGATCAGGCCGTCTTCCGGCTCCAAAACGTCGCCATTACCGGTTAAAACTAGCGATACTTCATGATCAGCGACAGCCATCATCGCTTCAAGGCGGCGTAAATAACGGTCCGTGCGCCAGTCTTTCGCCATTTCAACGCAGGCTCGGGTCAATTGTTTGGGATATTGTTCCAGCTTCGCTTCCAGCCTTTCGAACAGGGTGAAGGCATCGGCGGTCGCCCCGGCAAAACCGGCAATGACGGCACCATCAGCGAGGCGGCGGACCTTGCGGGCGTTGGCTTTGACGACGGTATCACCAAGGGTTACCTGACCGTCACCGGCAACCACCAACTGGTTGCCTTTGCGGACGGAAAGTATGGTCGTTCCCCGCCAGCCTTTACGCTGTTCATCCATGATCTGACACCTGTTGTGAAGGGTTCGTTATGTAAGGGCTGCATATATAGGTCCCTGAGAAACGCGCAGCAATCGCTTTTTGACCGGTATTTGCGAAAGAACAGGCGTTTTGCATGCTGGTGAAGCCGTAAAGTTCCTGATAGAAAAGCCGAAACGTAAGACTGAACCAGAATTTAGGGGCCACGAATATGCGCCAGGCGAGCATCGCGCGGAAAACCAAAGAAACCGAGATTGCCGTTTCCGTCAATCTGGATGGTGGCGGCGAGTATTCCGTTTCCACCGGGGTCGGGTTTCTTGACCATATGCTTGAGCAACTTTCCCGCCATAGCCTGATGGATCTGACTGTAAAAGCCAAAGGCGACATTCACATCGATTTTCACCATGTGACGGAAGATACCGGTATTGCCATTGGCGAGGCCGTAGCCAAAGCGCTTGGCGATTTGAAAGGGATCACCCGTTATGGATCGGCGACCATCCCCATGGATGAAACGCTGACCCGGGTCAATCTGGACATTTCCAATCGCCCCTATCTCATCTGGAAAGTCGATTTCACCAAACCAAAGCTGGGCGACATGGATACGGAATTGTTCAAGGAATGGTTTCAGGCTTTTGCCCAAGCTGCTGGTATCACCCTGCATGTGGAAAATATTTATGGTGAAAACAATCACCATATCGTTGAATCCTGTTTCAAAGCGTTGGCCCGTGCCTTGCGCCAAGCCATTGAAATTGACCCACGTAAATCCGACGCCATCCCGTCAACAAAAGGCGTGCTGGGCGGATCTCTGTAAAGGACGGCGTATGAAGGTATATACCGTCCACATGCGTCGGCATGGTCTTGATCTTGACCGCGATCTGGTTCTGGTTGCCGAGGGCTTTTCCTGGGGGGCGTTTTTTCTAAGCCTGTTCTGGGCCCTGTGGAACCGCCTATGGTGGGTTGCACTGGCGCTTGTCGTACTGTCCGTTGCTCTCGATGGCCTGATCTGGCTGATCGGTGCTGATCCGGCCACAGCGACGCTGATGGGTTTTGCACTCGCTGCGCTCACTGGTATGTTGGCCAATGATTTGCGGCGCTGGAGCCTCGGATTGCAGGGGTTTGCGGATTGCGGCGTGGTTGTGGGGCAAAATGCCGATGCCGCTCTGGCGCGCTTTCTTGATGCTTCTCCCGATCTCGCCCGTGAGGCCCTTTGACTATGGATGTCTGTGTTGTTGATTATGGTTCTGGCAATTTACGTTCCGCCGCAAAGGCACTGGAGCGTGCCATGGCGGAGGCCGGAAAGGGCGGCAATGTCCGGGTAACGGCGGATGCGCAGCACATTCAAAATGCCAACCGGATTGTGCTGCCGGGTGTCGGCGCTTTTGCCGACTGTCAGGCCGGTATCCAGGCAATTCCCGGTTTGTGGCAGGAGCTGGATGATGCGGTAAAACGCCAGGGTAAACCGCTTTTAGGCATTTGCGTCGGTATGCAACTCATGGCGGATTGGGGACGGGAGTTTGGTGACACGCCGGGCTTCGGGTGGGTACCGGGTGAGGTCAAAGCGATATCGCCTTCAGATAAAACTTTAAAAATTCCCCATATGGGTTGGAATAACTTAATATTTTCAGAAAAACCTCATCCAATACTTGAAGGCATTCAGCCTGGGGCGCATGCTTATTTTGTTCACTCTTATGCGTTTCAATGTAGAGAAAAGTCAGATGAGCTGGCGCATGTGGATTATGGCGGACATATTGCCGCGGCCATTGGTCATGGCAATGTGGTCGGTACTCAGTTCCATCCGGAAAAGAGTCAGGCTGTCGGTCTGCGGCTGTTGACCAACTTTTTGAAATGGGCTCCTTAAAGAGCCACAGGGACAGACAAACCAGACGATGATTTTTTTTCCAGCCATTGATTTAAAAGACGGCGCGTGTGTACGGTTGTTGCGCGGTGAAATGGACGCTGCCACAGTGTTTAACGACAATCCTGGTGCACAGGCCTGTGCGTTTGAGACACAGGGCGCAGAATATCTACATGTCGTAGATTTAAATGGCGCTTTTGCCGGTCAGCCGGTCAACGCCGAAGCCGTGGCATCGATCCTGAGCGCTGTCAGTATGCCCGTACAGCTGGGGGGCGGTATCCGGACCCTGGAAACCATGGAATTCTGGCTGAAAGCGGGCATTCGGCGGGTTATTCTGGGTACGATTGCCTTGAACGACCCGGATCTGGTACGCGCCGCTTGCAAAACCTTCCCCGGTCAGGTGGCTATAGGTATTGATGCCAAGAACGGTTTTGTCGCTACGGAAGGCTGGGCGGAAGTCTCTACCCTGCCGGCACTCGATCTGGCGCGCCAGTTTGAGGACGCAGGCGCTGCCGCGTTGATCCATACGGATATTGGTCGTGATGGCGCCATGCAGGGGCCCAATCTCGCAGCAACGCTGGAAATTGCTGATGCCGTTTCGATACCGGTTATTGTTTCGGGCGGTGTTTCTTCCATGGAAGATATTCAATTGATTGCGAAAACCGGTAATGGCAGGCTGGAGGGTGTGATTTCTGGTCGCGCCGTCTATGACGGTCATGTCGATGTGGCAGAGGCGACACGTCTTCTCAAGGAAGGCCTATGCTGAAAACACGCATCATTCCCTGCCTCGATGTAGACAAAGGCCGCGTTGTCAAAGGCGTTAACTTTGTCGATCTTGTTGATGCTGGTGATCCGGTCGAGCAGGCCAAGGTCTACGATGCCGCAGGCGCCGATGAATTGTGTTTTCTCGATATCACGGCAAGCTCCGATAACCGGGAAACCATTTACGATGTGGTTGGCCATACCGCCGAGCAGTGCTTTATGCCGGTGACGGTGGGTGGCGGCGTACGGACCTTGGAAGATATTCGCAAACTCTTACTGGCCGGTGCCGATAAGGTGTCGATCAATACGGCGGCCATCAAGAACCCGGAATTTGTGCGCGAGGCAGCCATCAAATTTGGTGCACAATGTATTGTGGTCGCCATTGACGCCAAATCAACGGGACCGGATACATTTGAGATTTTTACTCATGGCGGGCGTAATGCGACGGGGATCGATGCTGTTGAATGGGCCGAGCGTATGGCCGCTTACGGGGCAGGCGAACTTTTACTCACCTCTATGGATCGAGACGGTACCAAACAGGGGTTCAATATTCCCTTGACCCGGGCAGTCGCCGATGCGGTTTCAATACCGGTGATCGCTTCCGGCGGGGTCGGCACCCTGGATCATTTGTATGAAGGTATTGTCGAGGGCCACGCGTCGGCGGTTCTTGCGGCCTCGATTTTTCATTTCGGAACCTTTACGATCGCCGAGGCCAAACAGCACCTGCTCAGCCGGGGTGCTTTGGTGCGCGACCCTGCCGCCATAGAGACAGAAGGATAAAACAGATGTCAGATCAACCCGCCAACGGACATATTCTTGAGGACCTTTTTGCCGTCATCGAAAGCCGGCGTGAAGGTGATCCGAAAGAATCCCATACGGCCAAGCTTTTTAGCAAGGGCCGGGGTAAAATCTGTAAGAAGTTCGGCGAGGAGGCGGTCGAGGTGGTGGTTGCCGCTCTGCACGAGACAAAAAGCGAGGTGGTGAGCGAAAGCTCTGATATGCTTTATCATCTTCTGGTTCTGTGGGCCGAAGCTGGCGTGCGTCCCGAAGAGGTCTGGACGGAACTCCAGGGGCGGGTCGGTATTTCAGGCATTGAAGAAAAAAACAGCCGCCCCCAGGATGATTGAAGGGCTATGCCATGACCTATGATCCGGAAAACATTTTTGCCAAAATCCTGCGCGGTGAAATTCCCTGCACGAAGGTGTTTGAAAATGACCATGCACTGGCTTTTGAGGATATCAACCCACAGGCACCTGTGCATGTGCTGGTGATTCCGAAAGGTGCCTATGTGTCGATGGCGGACTTTTCGAGCCAGGCTACAGATTTGGAAATTGCAGCGTTTAACCGGGCTGTCGGAGAGGTCGCCCGCCTGAAAGGACTGCAGGAAACCGGCTACCGGACCCTCGCCAATCATGGCGATGATGCGCATCAGGATGTGCCGCATTATCACGTTCATGTGCTGGGCGGACGTGATCTGGGCGGGTTAGTTAAACCCCCGTCTTAAGCGAATCGACAGCGTTTTTTGCCCTGTTTATCGGAACAGGAGATAGAATCGTGCTTCAAAATCCTGAATTAACATAAATTTTTCAATGGCATAGAGGCCATATATTTTTCGTTTTGATCGCGTAGTGATTTCGCATAACGTTTCACAATTGCGCGTTTTGCGGAAGACATGAAGCAACCAGGGTTTACCACGTGCCTGACGGATCCGCCCCGCTAGATATATCTTCAGATCCCTTTGCCACAGACCTGCTGGGGCCGGAATGGTCGCGTATGGGCGGCCTGACGGCGGATGATGATCTGGTTGCTTTGCAGGCCGCGGCTCGGTTTGCCGAACTGGCTGTTGAAGTTGCCGAAAAAGAGGCGTTGGCGAAAGCGGCGGCGGCTGATCATCTCAAACCTAGAGAACCGGCAGACCCATTGGATCAGGTGGCGGCGGACTGGGCCGCAAAAATCGAGGCTGATGAACAGATTATCCATGCGTTTTTGGGGATTGAAGACCCAATCGGTCAGGAGGCGGCCAGCGTTTTTCGTGAAGCCGATGTGGACGCCCGCCTTGAGGCGTTTCTTGAAAACTTGCCGGACGCCTTTCTGGAAAACGGTGAACTGGCGGCACTGAGCGCCTTTGACGCGGCGCTGGCTCGGGGGTCTGATGCGGAGGAAGCCCTGTCTGCGGCCATTCAGGCTGCCGAACAGGTGGAGACCAGTGCCCAAACCGGCGCAGCTCTGGCCAGTCTTCCCTCAGGAATTGGCCTGAATACAGCGGCCCGACGGGATGATGCTGCTGACAGGGTTGAAGTGGAAGCATCAGAATCAGAGACAGGGGAAGCCGTGGCTGTGAATGCGCTGCCTTTTGTCTCATCCATTCCGGTAGGTTTGTTATCGGCATTTGCCCAGGGGCAGACCGGTGCCAACGATCAGGCTTTCGGTTTCGGTTTTCAGTTTCAACCGGAAGCCGTCAGGGTTTTTGTTCCGGCCGAAAACCGGCCTGATACGCCGCGTCAGGACGTCGTGGCGTCAACAACGGAAATCAGCCCCTATAGTTCCGTCATAGGTACGGCGGCTTCGGATCTGCTGGTGGGTAGCCAGAGCCAGGACGCCATGGGTGGTCGGGAAGGTTCGGACTATCTTTATGCGGATGTGCCAACCAATTACGACCCGAATAGCCATGACGCTTTGAACCCGCTGACCAATCCTGTTTTTTCGTCTTCTGGCGGTGCCGACATTGTCTCCGGCGGGGCTGGTGATGACATGCTGTGGGGCGGTGCAGGCGATGATTTTCTGTATGGCGATGTTCCGGATACATCGGCGGCGTTGTTTTCCGAGTTTACCTTTTCATTGGGTGCGACAGCGGGCGGCGATGACACGCTTTTCGGGGGCGACGGTAACGACAGCCTGTGGGGTGGTGCCGGAGATGATGAGATCTTTGGCGGTGCCGGTGATGACTGCCTGTCCGGTGATGGGGGGGCGGACCGGTTGTATGGCAATGGCGGCGCTGACAATATTTTTGGTTACGCGGGTGATGACATCCTGCAAGGGGGGGCGGACGATGACACCCTCAGCGGCGGCGATGGTGCCGACAGTTTCCAGTTTGCCGGGGGTAGCGGTGTATCAACGGTTGAGCATGTTCAGTCCCTGGGCACCGATACCATTACCGATTATTCAGCTGCTGATGGCGACAGTTTTTCCCTGTCCGATGCGGATTTTGCCTTTGGCAACACAGGTGCGCTTACTGATGGCGTGAATTATTTTGAAATCGCCGATGGAATTCTGTCGTCAGGGCCAATCGATATCTCCGGCGGCGCTTCGGGTTCGGCCATATTGGTGATGGGCGCCGACAGCGGCACCGATGGTGTATCGCTTTACTACACGGAAGATGCTCAAGCAGCCAGCAACCTCAATTCCTACCAGATTGCCGATCTGATTAGCGTCAACGCCTCGGACTTTGAAGCGGCGGATTTTCTTCTCACCAACTGACTGCGCAGCATCCATCACAAATATTCACACGGCTTTGATATTCCGTAAATACGGACGTAAAAGCTGCACACTATTATATTCTAATAAACGCGGGTGTCGTGTTTTATTGAAATTAAAAAGGTGTGTGATGGCGAGCAAAACGTCCGAACTGAAACGCGGCATTGAAGAAACATTTGATATCGAAAAACTAGACCGCCTTGAAGGTTTGGCTGAAGAGTTGAAAAAAATGGGCCGCGAATCAACAGCCGCCGACCTGGAACAATTAATTCGAGACGAGAAGGCGACAGGAAATCCCCCCGTTTCCTGATGCCGTCGTCTGCGGTCGGGGTATATAAATATACTCCGACCGCAAAACGGCCCTTCCCTTCTTAAATACCCTCAGCAATCTGCCCCAGAATTTATCGCCTCGTTAAACTTGTTGGTAAGCAGACGGACAAAAACCACCAATAGAAGTCACATAAAACCCATTCTGATTAACTTACCGTCCTGAGGGCCGGTTGTGCGGTTCGATGCGCCTGTGGATGCGTTTGTTTGCGATAAGATAAGGCCTCAGCGATATGTACACGCTGGACACCCTCTGAACCGTCAAGGTCGGCCAGGGTGCGGGCGACGCGGAGTATCCGGTGATAAGCCCGGGCCGACAGGCCAAAGCGTTCGGCGGCCTGCATCAGTAGGGTGGCTCCGGCGTCGTCCGGTTGCGCCAACTGCATCAACAAAGTGCCGTCCATATCGGCATTGGTCCGGATGTGGCCGGGGGCTTTTTGTTTGTTGAGGCGCTCCGTTTGTAAGCGGCGTGCTGTATCGACACGGGCGCTGACGTCGGCGGTGCCTTCTGCTGGTGGCGGCAGGGCAAGGTCGCGGGGGCGCACGGCCGGCACTTCCATATGCAGATCAAAGCGGTCGAGCAGAGGCCCGGATAAACGGCTCTGATAGGTTTCGCCACAGGCCGGGGCCCGAGTGCAGGCTCGTTGGGGGTCGGCCAGATGGCCGCAACGGCAGGGATTCATGGCACCGACCAACTGCACCCGCGCTGGATAGGTGACATGTGCATTGGCACGGGCGATGCGGACCTGTCCGGTTTCAAGGGGCTGACGCAGAGCTTCCAGGGCGTTGCGGTTGAACTCCGGCAGTTCATCGAGAAACAGAACGCCCAGATGGGCCAGTGACAGTTCACCGGGCCGAACCCGGTTGCCACCGCCGATCAGGGCTGGCAAGGTCGCCGAGTGATGCGGGTCGCGGAACGGACGCTGGTCCGTCAGATGGCCGTCCTTGAGCGTGCCCGCCACTGACAGAACCATGCTCAGCTCGAGCACTTCATTGGCGGAGAGTTTTGGCAACAACCCCGGCAAGCGTGCAGCGAGCATGGATTTGCCGGCGCCCGGCGGGCCGACCATCAGCAAATGATGGCCGCCCGCCGCCGCCACCTCCAGCACCCGCTTCGCCGTTTCCTGACCCTTGATCTCTCGGAGATCAGGGGCTGGGATGGGGGGCTCGAACGGCGAACCGGGGGCCGGGTCGGGGGTGCCCGGGTCGCCAAAAGCCAGAACCTGAACACCTCTAAAATGGTTGATCAGGACCAGTAAATTGGCGGCGGCGAGAATGCGCCCGTTGCCGGACCACAGCGCCTCTCGAAGATGTGCCATCGGGCAGATTAAACCCTTGTTTGTGGCAACCGCATGTACGGCCGTTGGCAGGACACCGGCGACGGGGCGGATTGATCCGTCCAGTGCCAGTTCGCCCAGCGCAACAAAGCCGTCAAGATCTTCCTGGGCGATGACATCCATGGCGCACAGAAGGCCGAGTGCGATCGGCAGGTCGTAATGGCTTCCCTCCTTGGCCAGATCGGCTGGCGACAGGTTGACGGTGATCCGTTTGTTGGGGAGCGCCAGCCCAATGGCGTGTAGGGCGGCGCGCACCCGTTCCCGGCTTTCGCCGACAGCCTTGTCGGCAAGCCCGACAATGGTGAAGGCGGGCAAGCCGTTGGTGGTTTGGACCTGAACGTCAATGCCGACAACTTCAATACCTTGAAAAGCGACTGTCTTGATATGTGCAACCATCTAAGCCCCCGGTGTGATCCTGTGTTGGGGGACGTTAAAAGGGATTTTTCTGTGCAACAACAAACCATAGGTTGCATAATGGTAAAGCGGATTTGCTTGCGACTCAGGACCACCTGAAAATGGGGCCCGAACCAGAAAAAGCTTCTTTTTCCTCCGAGACCCATCGGGGAGGTGTGGCAATAAAAAAAGAATACCCTTTCGCGCATTGGGGAGATTGTCAGCTCACTTAAAATTTCATATGATGAGTTTACAATTATTTACAAATTCCGACTTCTGGTAAGGACCCCCGCATGCTCGATACATCTGAAAAACAAATGGCCGGTCCGGTCATTCGTTTGCATTCCGCCGACAACGTGATTATTGCCCGCGCCGAAATTCCAACTGGGGTTGAGGTGGCCGACGGCGTGACCACCATCGAGCCGGTGACGGCGGGTTACAAGATCGCGACGCAGCCGATCAAGAAGGGCGAGGCAGTGCGTAAATACAATGTGGTTATCGGTTATGCGGATTCCGATATTCCCGTGGGGGCCATGTTAAAAACCCATAATGTGGTGTTCCACGAAGGCGAGAAAGATTACGCCTATTCCAAGGAATTCAAGCCGGTGGAATTATTGCCGGAACCTGAACGCGCCACCTTCCAGGGTTATCTGCGCGACGACGGGCGGGCCGGAACGCGCAATTTCATCGCCCTGGTCTCCACCGTTAACTGTTCGGCCACCGTGGTTCATGCCATCGCCGACTATTTCACGGAAGAACGTCTGGCCGACTATCCCAATGTGGACGGTGTTGCGGCGTTCAGCCATGCGCTCGGTTGCGGTATGGAAATGACCGGTGAGCCCATGGATGTTTTGTATCGCACGCTCGGCGGTTATATCCAGCACCCCAATGTGGCCGCGGCTTTGGTGATGGGGCTTGGCTGCGAGCGCTGCCAGATCGGCGGTATTCTGGGCCATCAAAAGTTGAAAGAGGGACCGCGTCTCCGGACCATGGTCATGCAGAACGAGGGTGGCACCCGCGCTTCCATTGAAGCAGGCATTGCGGCGGTCAAGGAAATGCTGCCGGAAGCCAACAAATGCAAGCGCCAGACCCTGCCCGCCAGCCATATTACGGTGGGTCTGCAATGTGGGGGGTCCGACGGTTTCTCGTCGATCACCGCCAACCCGGCGCTTGGCCGCGCTGTTGATATTCTGGCACGCCATGGCGGCACCGGTATCCTCTCCGAAACGCCGGAAATTTATGGTGTTGAGCATACCCTGACCTCGCGCGCCGCAACGCCGGAAATCGGCAAGAAACTGGTCGAACGCCTGCGCTGGTGGAAAGAAGAATATGCGGTGGGCCGCGACGTGCAGATCAATGGCAAGGTCAGCCCGGGCAACCAGAAAGGCGGCATTGCCAACATCACCGAAAAATCGCTGGGCTCTTCCATGAAGGGCGGTACTGGACCGCTCATGGAGGTTTATGAATACGCCTATCCGGTAACCACCAAAGGGTTTGTGTTTATGGATACACCGGGTTTCGATCCGGTCGCCGCAACCGGGCAGATCGCCGGTGGGGCCAACCTGATTGCGTTCACCACTGGCCGCGGCTCGTGCTTTGGCGCAAAACCCGCACCATCGCTGAAACTGGCGACCAATACCTATATGTATGAGCGCATGACCGAGGATATGGACATCAACTGCGGTGAGATCGCCGACGGCACGGCGAGTATGGACGAAATGGGCCAGCGCATTTTTGAGCTGTTTCTGGAAACCGCGTCAGGCAAACCATCGAAAAGTGAGATCCTTGACCTCGGTCACCATGAGTTTGTACCGTGGCAAATGGGCATCGTCGGCTAATGGTGGCGGCCCTTGCCGTTTATACGAGCATCGGCAGCCATGAAGAGGCGCGCGCGTTGGCAAGGCGGGTGATTGAAAGTCGCCTCGCCGCCTGTGCCCAGATCAACGAGATCGAGAGTTTTTATCATTGGCAGGGCGACGTCGCCAACGAGCCGGAATTTCGCATCCTGTTCAAGACGACTCCCGCCGCCTATGGGGCTCTGGAAGCCTTAATTAAGGCTTATCACCCCTATGAGGAACCGGCTATATATGCGCTTGAGGTGAGCGATGGGGCCGCCGGATACCTCGACTGGATTGCGGAAAACGTAAACAGACCCAACTGCTAAATAACCGCCCGCCTAACCGTCTTTTGCCGCCGGACCACTGCCCGGTTTTTTGCGTGGCGTTGCCTTACGCGCTGCGGGTTTGCGTTTTGTTGCCGGTTTGGCAGTCGTTTTTGATTGGGGTTTTGGAGCGGGTTCAGGCACTGGCTCCGGCTCCGCGGCATGTTGCCAGTCGCTTACCGGATAGGGCATCTGGTCGGTCTGAAAGGTCAGAAAGCGGGTGACTTCGCGGAGATAAGCACCGAGATCGCCGCCGAAGCTTTGCAGGCGGGCATTCGGGGCTTTGGTAAACAGAACCGAGAAAAACTGGACGAGGGTGATGATGGCGACCAGAATTTCTGCGATATAAAAGGCGATGGCGAAAATGATGATATAAACAAGACGCATCCAGGTGCTCTTGTCTTTGAGGTTGGTACCCGGCGTACTTTCCATTCGATTGGCCTTTCTCTTTAATCTATCTTTTAAATATGACGACTATAAGGGTCATAACCGATTGTTGTCTCGATGAAGGCGATGTCTCTCTTTAGGGACTATAACATAGAACGGGGCCCGCAGAGGACAAGGGGCCATGAGAAATGGGCACAATGAACAGAGCCGAAAGACGCCGCCGACAAAAAACGGACAAGGTGAAATCCAAAGCGGTTAAAGCCATAGATGTGGAATGCACGCAAGCGGACAATCAGACTGTGGATCTGCAACAACGGATGGATGTTGCCATCGACCGACATCAGGCGGGAGACCTGGCGACGGCGGCCGGCCTTTATCAGGATATCCTGAAGGCAGATCCAGATCAGCCCGTGGCCCTGCATTTTTTAGGCGTCATTGCACAACAGAAGGGAAAGCCACAAACGGCACTGGAAATGAGCACCAAAGCGCTTGCGGTTCGCCCTGATTTGCTTGAGGCCTGGATCAATCTTGGTAATGCGCAAAAAGACCTTGGCCAACACGAAACGGCGGCGATCAGTTTTCAGAAGGCCATTTCTCTGAAACCCGATTACGCCGAGGCGCATTACAATCTGGGTGTTGTCCTGCAGGAGCTGGAGCGTCCGGAGGATGCTGTGGCGTGTTATCACGAAGCACTGCGTCTGGCGCCGGGTCAGGCGGCGGTTCACAATAATCTCGGTAATGCCTTGCGCGATCTTAATCGACTGGATAAAGCCGTCGCGCAGTTTCAAGAGGTTCTGGCTTTGAGGCCAAACGATGCAAACACTTATTGTAACCTCGGCATTACCTACAAACACCTGAATAAACCGGATGATGCCATTGCCTGTTTCGAGCGCGCTCTGACCTTTGCCCCGGATCGTGCCGAATTTCACTGGAATATGGCCTTTTCTTTATTGAAGCAGCAGCAGCTGGAACGAGGTTGGGATGCATACACTTGGGGATTGAAGCTGGACGGCGCGCGGGCCTTGTCTGGGCCTGTACCGGGCGCTCCCTGGTGCGGGGAGCCGCTTGAGGGGAAGACGCTGCTTGTTGTGGCCGAGCAGGGTGTGGGGGATGAAATCATGTTTTCCGGCTGTCTGGCGGATTTGAAACGGTTTGCGCCGGGCCGCGTATTGCTGGAATGCGACCCGCGCCTGGTCCCATTGTTTCGCCGCTCCTTTTCGGGTCCGGTGATCCATGGGACACAAAAAGATACCGGCCGTACCTGGACCGCTGCCCACGGCTCGGTCGATTTTCATGTGGCCATGGGCAGCCTGCCGAAATATCTGCGTGCCAAGATCGATGATTTTCCTGACCGGGAGTCCTATATGGTGGCCGACACGGTACGGGCGGCAGACTGGCATGACCGGTTGACGGCACTTGGGCCCGGCCTGAAAATCGGGATTTCATGGCGTGGCGGTATGCCGGAATTTGTTCATAAACGCTCTGTCCCGCTGGCGGACTGGCAAGAGTTGCTGTCCATGGATGCAGTCTTTATCAATCTGCAATATGGCGAGACCGCGGCGGAACTGGCCGAATTACGAGAATCCCAAGGCATTGAAATTCATGACTGGTCCGACAATGACCCCTTGGCCGATCTGGACAACCAGGCGGCTCTGATCTCGGCGCTTGATCTGGTAATCTCCATCGATAACACAACGGTACATCTGGCGGGTGCGTTGGGCACGCCGGTCTGGGCGATGATCGACCCGGCGCTGAATGCCCTGTGGCTGCAAAAGGATACCGACGTCACGCCCTTTTACCGGTCCGTCCGTCTGTTTCAGAAAGACAATGGCGCGGACTGGGCCTCAGTTCTGGACCGCGTTAAAGATGCGCTGCGCGACCGTATCGGTTAACAGGGATAACTGTAGCCTTATATAAATTGGCTTGGGCGTGCCGGGTCAGACGGTGGTCTTGCCCTTGAAGCGGCAGAGATGGGACACGTCGCAGGCCGGGCAGTCGGGCTTACGGGCCTTGCAGGTGTAGCGGCCATGCAGGATAAGCCAGTGATGGGCGTGCAAGGCGAATTCTTTCGGCGTCACCTTGACCAGTTTTTTCTCCACTTCCACAACGTTTTTGCCGGGCGCCAATCCGGTCCGGTTGGAGACCCGGAAGATATGTGTATCGACAGCAATGGTCGGTTCATGAAAAACGATATTGCGGACCACGTTGGCGGTCTTGCGACCAACACCGGGTAGAGCCTCCAGCGCCTTTTGGTCATTGGGGACTTCCGAACCATGCTCGCGGATCAGCAGATGGCTCAGCGCGATCACGTTTTTCGCCTTGCCGTTGAACAGGCCGATGGTCTTGATGTGGTCTTTCAGTTTGGTTTCGCCGAGCGCCACCATTTTCTCCGGCGTATCGACCGTCTTGAACAGCTCCTTGGTTGCCCGGTTGACGCCGACGTCGGTGGCTTGCGCAGACAACACGACGGCGACCAGCAGCGTATAGGGGTTGGTCCATTCCAGATCGCTGGTCGGGTTGGGCCGCCCTTCGGCGAGTTTTGTATAAAATTCAACGATATCGGCTTTTTTCATGATCCCGCCAGACTACCTTCGGGGCGCGCCGGGACAAGAGATTTCTTTGCCAAATTAAAATCCCGCGCCTAGAATAAAGGCACAGAGCGAGTGTCAGACTCAGGTATCGACGATGGTGCATGCAGAAACAAATCAGCAGGGTTTTTATCTGGAATTAAGGCCGAACCGCAGCGGCACGCTGCGCGGCGTCCATATCCTCATGGGCTTTTTGTTGTTTGTGTTTATCCCGACGGGTTTTGTTTTCACGCTGCTTGGCGCCTGGCCGGTGTTCGGCTTTATGGGCGTTGAATTGCTGTTGCTCTATGGGGCGCTGCGTCTCAACCAGCGGAACACACAGGCCGTCGAGCGGGTTTCCATGAGTGACGCCGCCTTTACCGTGGAGCGCATCGACCCCTGGGGCAAACAGCATTTGTGGGAGTTTCAACCACAATGGTTGCGCGTTGATTTCGATCAGCCCAACGAGTTTATCGCCCACCTGTCGCTCAATTCGCGCGGCCAGCGCCTCAGTTTGGGACGCTTTTTATCGCCTCAGGAAAAATCGACGGCGGCGGCGCATCTGAAAGGCGCATTGCTGCCTGTCTCAATGTTGTTCTGAAGCGTTTCAGTTAAAACCCAGCATGTCCCGCATGCCATAAAAGCCGGGACCCCGCCCGGCGCTCCACAGCGCCGCGCGGACCGCGCCAGCCGAATAGATGGAGCGGTTGGATGCCTTGTGGGTCAACTCGATGCGCTCGCCGTCGGCGGCAAACATCACCGTATGATCGCCGATTACGTCGCCGCCGCGCAGTGTTGCGAAACCGATGTCGCCCGCCTTGCGCGCCCCGGTGATGCCGTCGCGGGTACGTTGTGCCACGGCGTCCAGATCAACGCCGCGGCCTTTGGCGACCGCTTGGCCCAACGCCAGCGCCGTGCCCGAGGGCGCATCGACTTTGTGTTTGTGGTGCATTTCCAGAATTTCCGCATCGTACTCATCGCCCAACAGCGCGCCCACCTGCTGGCTGAGCCCGAGCAACAGATTGACGCCGATGGAAAAATTGGCAGCCTGAAAAACAAAAGCCTTTTTGCCAAAAGCTTGCAGGGCCGCCTGCTGGTCGGCTTCAAACCCGGTGGTTCCGACGACCAGTGCCGTCTTGTGGGCGGCAGCCTGTTCGGCGTGGTTGAGGGTGACTTTCGGCGCGGTGAAATCGATCACAGCATCGGCGGCCTTGAACAGGGCGTCCGCATCATCGCCGATCACCAGCCCCGTCGCCGCTTCGCCGACCAGCGATCCCGGGTCGTGACCTAATGCAGCGCTGCCCGGTGCTTCCGTGGCCCCGGCCAGCTCGGCTTTCGGGTTGGCCAGAACTTCTTTGATCAACATCTGGCCCATACGTCCGGCGCATCCGACAATTCCGATTTTCATAACTAGCCTCATCAATTCCGTGAGCGGTTTTTTTACGCTTTTGGCTATGGCTTGGAAAGAGGGAAGGTTTACAGCGGTTGTCTCGGTTTGGTGTTAGCTGTTACAGGCCATGGAAAAGGCTTTCTTGTCAAAGCTCAGGGTCTCGCCCTTGTTGGTCAGGGTGAAGGGGCCTATTTGCTGGCCCATAGCGCTGGCGGGGGTTAGCTTGAAGTCGGCTCCACTTTCCACATAGCTGTAAGCGCCTTTCGGGTCGCGGGCACCGCCGATAACGGCGCCTTCAATGGTCAGGCTGGCTTTCGCGTCGGCGTAAAGATGAACAACCATCTGTTTGCCCATGGCTGGGTTGGGGAGCGGGCACTCGAAAATGGCGAGCGGCTCGGCGGCATGAACGGGCATGGCCCCGAGAGCGGGCATTAAGCAGAGCAGTGACAGCAGGGCTGTCCGTGTCCATTTCTTTATCATTGCGCGATTCTTTCTCTTATTGAACATCCATAATAAGAATCTAGGAGATTGGTGAATGGCGCACAAGTTGCGATTGGCGGCCAGGAATTGGCTTGCCAAAAATCTGTAAAGCGGCTCTTTCCAGAAAGACGGTTTCTGTGAGAGGGTGCCACCCAGATCGATCAAGCAGGAAAAAAAATGCCAGAATATAAAAATCAATTGGATCAGCCCATCGGATTCCCCATGCCCGACTGGCAGCCCTGCAATCACCCGCCGCGCACGACCATGACCGGGCAGGACTGTCGGGTTGAGCCGCTGGATGTTGGGAAACATGCCGGAGATCTGTTTGCGGCCAACGCGCTGGACCGGAAAAACCGCATCTGGACCTATCTGCCCTATGGCCCTTTTACCGATCAGGTCGTTTATGAGGCCTGGCTTGCTGACGTAAGCCAGCAGGACGACCCGCTGTTTCATGCGATCATCGATGCGGAAACCGAAATGGCGGTTGGCCTCGCCAGTTACCTGCGCATTGTGCCCGCCGTCGGCTGCATCGAGGTGGGCCATATCAATTATTCCCCGGCTCTGCAGCGCAGCTGGGCCGGTACGGAAGCCATGTTTCTGATGATGAAGCGGGTCTTCGATGAGATGGGTTATCGCCGCTATGAATGGAAATGCGACAATCTGAACACCGCTTCAAAGGCCGCCGCTGTACGCTACGGTTTTACCTTCGAGGGCATTTTCCGCCAGGCCACCATTTACAACAGTCGCAACCGCGATACGGCCTGGTTCGCGATCATCGATCAGGACTGGCCACCGATCAAAGCGGCGTTTGAAGCCTGGCTCTCGCCGCAAAACCGGACAACCGAGGGCCGTCCCAAAAACCCGCTTGGGCATTTCATGCCGAGACCCGAGGCACCTTAGAACGCCAGCGGCAGCAAAACAGTCCCTCCGGCAAACCAATTGCTCAGGGCGGGTTTAAGGTGGCCGTCGGAGTCGTTTCAGCCTTTGACGGGAACCTTCTTGCCTTTTGTCGGGGCGCCGATCTTTTTCGGTACCGTAACGGTCAGCACACCTTTGTCAAAAGCGGCTTCCATTTTGCTGGCGATGGCCTCTTCGGGCAGTGTAAAGGTGCGGCGGAAAGAGCCGAAACGGCGTTCGCGCACGGTATATTCGTTTTCCGTGTCTTCCAATTTCTTGCCGCTGATGGTCAGCAGATTGTCGGAAAGTTCAACCTCGATGTCGTCTTTGTCCATGCCTGGTAGTTCCGCCTTGACCACCAGCTTGTCTTCGCCGTCACTGATATCAACCTCCGGATTCAGCATGAAGCCGGTTGGGGCTTTAAACATGTCGAAGGGGCCCATGCGGGTCAGGTCGGTCCAGCGGCGTTGTAAGTCGTCAAAATAACGATCCGCCTGTTCTTTCCATTCTGTTATGTCGCCATTTGTTTTCTGCTGTTCCGGTAAAAAATCACGGAACGGCGACATCTGGCCAAATTCGGACCAAGACTGCAGGACATCGCCCATCAGGCGGTTCATGTCTTTCTGCCATCGGGAAATGGAAGGAGTCGGGGCTTGCTTAACGGCGACAGGTTCACCTTTGCCTTTGGGCGCGGCAACGTTTTTTTCGGTGGTGGGTTCTGTTTGCGGGCTCATGACTTACCTCCTTAAGGAAATGTTTCATTCTTTTATAAACCTATAGGGTTGTACCTCTGCAGACATTGATGTGGGTCAAGATGAGCTGTCTTCTTAAGCCGTCAGGGTCAACTATTTTTGCCCAGGGGGAGACTAGCCCGTGACGGTGGGCGGGCGCTTGCGATAGACTGTAAACCCCATTGCCAACCACCGGAGGCGCGTCACATGTTTCTTCATTATCTGACGGATCCACAACAACGAGCGTTTTTCAATCTGGCCAGCCAGATGATTCATGCCGACCATATCGTGGCGGCGGCGGAGACCTGTTACCGGGATCTGTTGTTGCGGGAGGCGGGATTCAGCCAGACGCAACCGGATGGCGATGACCGGTTTGAGCCATTGCTGGATATGTTCAATGACCGCCAGAGCCGGACCACCCTGATCATCGAATTGCTGACGCTGGCGATTGTCGACGGTTCTTTTCATCCCGAAGAGGCGGGCTTTGCCCAATCGATTATCGGATATTACAGGTTTCCGGATGCGGATCAGGAGCGTTTTAACCGGATTGCCGAACAAATGGCGGTTTCCATCACCGGCTTTTGGGATGTCGTTCAATTACCGGCCACATGAGAAGCGGCCTGTTCCTCTCGGAGCAGAACAGAACAATTATTCGATCTTATAGAGATACAGATTGGAAAATTTGCTCTTTGAAATTTCCATTCCAAGACCAGAGAGCCCTTTTACATCATCAGGCGTTTTCCAATGTAGAAAATAATGAATACGGTGCTTTTCAAGTTCATTTTTAATTTTGACCGGATCATCGGAATCTAATTGGCCGAAATACTTTACGCCTAAATGCAGAGCGAGATATGCGGATTCGATGAAATTTGTGTTCGATGCAAAATTTTCTTGAACATGGAACTCGTTTTTTAAGACATCTGCAATTTCAGCTAAATTGCTCTGATTGCCTGCATTGATAAGAAGCCACCGTGTTGGCATTACAGCAAAAGACAGTAAAAAAAGACCAAAAAAAGCTGTCTTTAACGGAAATGGTTTTCGTTTTTCGAAAAACCAGGTGCCGCCGACAACACCCAGAACGCTTAAGAAAAGGATAAACCGGCCTTCAATGGTGACGGTAAGGTAGCCGCTGAGAAGCGCCGCAGCAGACCATACCAATAACAGTGACGTGTGGGCATCAGGGCCTCTTCTTTGATACAGGCCCGAAATAAGGAGAAGAATAAAAACAGGAACGATAAAAGGCGAAAACCGGACCAGCCAATACCAGGCATAACGTAAATTGTTTTCTGTCAGTTTGATCTGGTGCTTGAAATTGTCGAGATTGCTCAAAGGACTCCATTGGTAATCTTTTGATAAAGCCCCTCCTTTTAAAATGGAAAATGTTGGATCAATTACAAAAACAGACGCGGCACCAGGGTCGGAAAGCTGATCTTGGATGTGCAGGTCGGGTAGCAGTGGGTTGTGGATGCCACGATTGGGTGAAAACAAAGCTCGTGCAACATAACCCGTCGTTGAAAAGGTAAATAAACCATATTGATGGTAAATGGCTGTGATCCAGAGACTGCTCGATAAAAAGAAGGCGATGAGTGCGACGGTGAGACCAAACCCACTTATTCCCTTTTTTGATTTTGTAAAAACCCGAATCAAAAAGGCGCCGCAGATATGAAGGATAAAGAACGGAAATAAATAATATTTTGATAAATATCCAATTGTGCCAACAAACCCTATAATGATGCCATCTTTCACGGGCCGTTGGTCTGAAAAGGATAACACGCGGGTGAGGTAGAGCGTCAGGACGAGGACGACAAGAACATCCGGGGTGGTGTTTAGAAAGACGGCGCTGGCAATAAAAGGGATAAGGATAAAAAGAATCAGCCTGTTGTGCCTGTCCTTGATCCCCATTGCTGAGATGAATTGCCAAATAGTCGGAAAAAGAGCACCCCCAATTAGAATATTGAGGATTTTAAAAGCAATTATTCTGTCGATATCTAGAATGACAAATGGAACCAAGAAAATAGAAATTAAGGGCGACCAAAATGCATTTATCGCTTTTGTGAATTCAAGATTCGCATAAAATTCTGCGATAGAAATATAGGAAAGGGCGTCTGGCCCAAGGATGTTTTCCAGGTGCGGAAAAAATAAAATGCATAAAACAGCATAAAGCGCTGTGGGCCAAAAAAAATTCCGCATTTCTAGCTCATAAGTTCCGAATCACCTCAAAAACCCAACCAGTCGTAGACGAGTTGTTCGGGTGATGGAAGGAGTTTCGGCCTGTTGTTGACAGAGATGGGGCTTGTTCAGAGTGGATAGGGCGGTGTTTAAATCGTCATTTGATAAAACCGGCTGTCCACCGCCATGATCGGAAAGCGGGCGGGCAGATCGGTTTTGCTATAATGAACGAAACCGTTTTTTTCGTAAAACCGGTGCGCTGCTGTGAAGGCGGCTGTGGTGCCCAGGTAGATTTCAAGGACGCCCCTTTGCCGGGCTTCGTTAATCAAGTGCTTAAGGAGTCTGTTTGCGACACCCATGTCGGAACCCCGATAGTCCTGTGCGACAAACATCTTGCGCAGCGCAGCCTGATTGTCGCCGATGTCCAAAAGCGCAATAGTGCCGACAATTTTACCTTCATGATCCGCGACCCAGAAGCCGCCCGCGCCATGGCCGTAAAAGCCGGTGATATCGGCCAGGTCAGGCTGATCGGCCAGGGTGATCGGGATGTCGAATTCCTGGCGTTGAATGGGGACGATCAAATCGGCAATGGCCGCTTCATCACCGGCTTGAAAAGCACGGATAGTCAAAGCTGAAGTGGGCATATGGCCTATTCCTTCAGGTCTTCCCAGATCTCTTTGACCTTCGAGAAAAAGCCGTGGCTTTGTGGGCTTGTGGTGTCTTCCGGGCTTTCCCCTTCAAACTCCTTGAGTAGTTCTTTTTGACGTTTTGTCAAATTGACCGGCGTTTCGACAAAAGCCTGAATGAACATGTCGCCGCGGGCTTTCGAGCGCAGGATGGTCATGCCCTTGTCGCGTAGCCGGAACTGGTGCCCGGTGGGCGTGCCTGAGGGGATCGTGACCCGTGCCATTTTGCCCTCTACCGTCGGCACCTCAACGGAGCCACCAAGCGCCGCTTTGGTCATGGGAATCGGCACACGGCAATGAATATCGGCACCGTCGCGCTGGAACAGGCGATGGGGTTTGATGGCGAGAAAAATATATAGATCTCCCGCTGGCGCGCCACGCAGGCCAGCTTCGCCTTCGCCGCTCAGGCGTATGCGGGTACCTTCCTCGACACCCGCCGGAATATTGACGCTGAGTGTCTTTTCCTTATGCACGCGCCCGGCACCAGCGCAGACCCGGCAGGGGTCCTTGATAACTTCGCCGGTTCCCTGACAGGTCGAACAGGTGCGTTCAACGGTGAAAAAGCCCTGTTGGGCGCGGACCCGGCCATGGCCCTGACAGGAACCGCAGGTACTCGGCGCAGCGCCGCCTTCGGCACCGGTGCCACTGCAGGAATCACAGGGTGCCGATGTGGGGACCCGGATTTCCGTTTGTTTGCCCCGGAAGGCATCTTCCAGGGTGACTTCAAGATTATAACGCAGATCGGAGCCGTTGCGTGACGTGGCCCGGCCACGCCGTCCACCACCCAGGTCTCCAAACATTTCGTCAAAAATATCGGAAAAGCCGCCACTGAACCCGCCAAAACCACCACCGCCTCCGCCGCCACCAGCGCCGCCCTGTTCAAAAGCGGCATGGCCAAAGCGGTTATAAGCGGCGCGCTTGTCACCATCTTTGAGAACTTCGTAGGCTTCGTTAACGTCTTTGAAAGCCTGTTCGGCTTTTTTGTCATCCGGATTTCGGTCCGGATGATATTGCATGGCCAGCTTGCGATAGGCTTTTTTCAGCTCATCATCGCTGGCTTCACGGTCAACGCCCAGTGTTTCGTAAAAATCCTTCTTTGACATCAGGCCCGCCTCGGATCGTTATGCAGAATTTATTTAACCGACAGAATAACGGGGAGAGAAGCATCCGCCTCTCTCCCCGCAAGTCCGATTAATTTTTCTTGTTATCGTCCGGGTCGACTTCTTCGAAGTCGGCATCGACGACGGTAGAATCTTCCGCATTTTCACTTTGTGCGTCCTGATCCCCGGCAGCTTCCGCGGCTGCGTCTTCGGCCTGAGATGCCTTGTACATGGCTTCGCCCAGCTTCATGGAAGCTTCCGTCAGCGCTTCGGTTTTGGTTTTGATGGTTTCCACATCATCCCCTTCGAGGGCGTCTTTCAGCTCCTGAATGGCCGTTTCAATGGCCTGCTTGTCGTCTTCGGAGACTTTGTCGCCATAGTCTTCCAGATTTTTTTCTGCCGTGTGGACCAGCGAGTCGGCGGTGTTGCGAACCTCGACCATTTCCCGTTTGGACTTGTCTTCGTCTGCGTGTTGTTCGGCTTCGGTTACCATGCGCTCGATATCGTCGTCGGAAAGACCTCCCGACGCCTGGATGCGAATTTGCTGTTCCTTGCCGGTCGCCTTGTCTTTGGCCGAGACATTCACCAAGCCGTTGGCATCGATATCGAAGGTCACTTCAATCTGTGGCATGCCGCGGTGTGACGGCGGAATGCCGACCAGATCGAACTGGCCCAGAATCTTGTTGTCGGCGGCCATTTCACGTTCACCCTGGAAGACCCGGATGGTCACAGCCGTTTGGTTGTCTTCGGCGGTTGAGAAGACCTGCGATTTGCGGGTCGGGATCGTCGTGTTGCGATCGATCAGACGGGTAAACACGCCGCCCAAGGTTTCAATACCGAGACTCAGCGGTGTCACATCGAGCAGCAATACGTCTTTCACGTCACCCTTCAGAACACCGCCCTGGATAGCGGCGCCGATGGCGACCACTTCGTCCGGATTTACGCCCTTGTGAGCTTCACGTCCGAAGAAGGATTTCACCTGTTCCTGAACTTTTGGCATCCGGGTCATACCACCGACCAGGATCACTTCATCAATTTCTGAAGCTTTCAGGCCGGCATCCTTCAATGCCGTTTTGCACGGCGCCAACGTCCGCTCGACCAAATCCTCAACCAGGGTTTCCAGTTTGGAGCGGGAGAGTTTGATGTTGAGGTGTTTCGGACCGGATTGATCAGCGGTGATGAACGGCAGGTTGATTTCGGTCTGGGTCGTTGACGACAGCTCAATCTTGGCCTTTTCAGCCGCTTCTTTCAGACGCTGCAGGGCCAGACTGTCATCACGCAGATCGACACCGTTGTCTTTCTTAAACTGATCGGCCAGATAATCAACGATCCGGATGTCGAAGTCTTCACCACCGAGGAAGGTGTCGCCGTTGGTCGATTTGACTTCAAAAACGCCGTCGCCGATTTCCAGGATCGAAACGTCGAAGGTGCCTCCGCCCAAGTCATATACAGCAATCACACCGGATTCTTTTTTATCAAGGCCGTAGGCCAGCGCCGCTGCTGTCGGCTCGTTGATGATCCGGAGAACTTCCAGACCGGCAATCTTACCGGCATCCTTGGTCGCCTGACGCTGTGAGTCGTTAAAGTAGGCCGGAACCGTGATCACCGCCTGGGTAACAGTTTCGCCCAGGTAACTCTCGGCGGTTTCCTTCATTTTTTGCAGAATGAAGGCGCTGATCTGGCTCGGGCTGTATTTTTTGTCTTCGGCTTCCACCCATGCATCGCCGTTTTCACCCTTGACGATCTTATAGGGAACCAGTTTCTTGTCTTTTTTGGTGATCGGATCGTCAAAACGCCGTCCGACCAGTCGTTTAATGGCATAAAGTGTATTGTGGGGGTTGGTTACGGCCTGGCGTTTGGCCGGCTGACCAACAAGGCGCTCGCCATCAGCGAAGGCAACCATGGAAGGCGTTGTCCGCGTTCCTTCCGCATTTTCAATAACTTTTGCTTCCTTACCGTCCATCAACGCCACACAGGAGTTGGTGGTCCCAAGGTCAATCCCGATTACCTTGCTCATATTATCCTCATATATTTGCGGCAGATTCAGATGCGGCCCAAAAGGCACCGCGGGAATCCCCTATGTTTTCCAATTAAAAGTCTATACCCCTATGACTTTCGGGGATTATATAGGCGTGTCTTGCGGAGCGTGCAATACCCACGTTTTGTTCCTAAAATGCGAACCTGTAACAATTTCCAACGGACAATGGACGTCGTGGCCTCTCTGGAGCCTATTTAGGATATGGACTCAAAAGACAATTTTGACCCGACCCTGTTCACAGCGGGACAGCGCCGGGCTATTTTGCTGACTTTGACGACGGTGACTATGCTCTACGCCATGACCGTCACCATCGCCAATGTGGCTCTGCCGAAAATGCAGGGGTCTTTGTCGGCAACCCAGGACCAGATCGCCTGGGTCGTGACCTTCAATATCGTGGCCACCGCTGCGGCAACGCCGCTGGCTGGCTGGCTGGCGGCGCGTATGGGCCGGCGCAAGCTGATGATCTGGGCGGTCATCATGTTTGCCATCGCCTCGCTTCTCTGCGGCATGGCGACGAGCGTCGAGGAGCTGGTGTTTTACCGGGTCATCCAGGGCGCGTCGGGAGCACCCTTGGTGCCGTTGTCGCAGGCCATTGTCGTTGATACCTATCCGAAAGAACAGCATGCCTCGGCCACGGCGTTTTTCGGTGTTGGTGTCATGCTCGGGCCAATTATTGCACCAACGCTGGGCGGCTACATCACCGAAGCCTACTCCTGGCGCTGGGTATTTTATATGATCCTTCCGTTCGCGCTGGTCTCGCTGATCGGTATTCTGGTCTATATTCACGATCGCACCAACCCGCGCAAAGTGGGGCTCGACTGGACCGGATTCCTGGCGCTGGCCGTGAGCATCGCCGCCTTGCAGCTAATGCTCGACCGGGGAGAGCGTAACGACTGGTTTGATTCAACAGAAACCATCCTGGAGTTGGTCATCTGTCTGACCGCCTTCTACATCTTTATCGTGCACAGCATGACCGCCGAAAAACCGTTTTTGAGTCCGGCCATTCTCAAGGACCGGAATTTCGCCGTTGGCCTGGTCATTGTTCTGGTTTTTGGTATGCTGAACTTTACCCCGATCACTATTTTGCCGTCTTTGCTGCAGCAGTTGCGCGGATACCCGGATTCGGTGATCGGGCTGGTTTTATCGTCGCGCGGCGTCGGCACGCTGGTTGGCTTTACGGTGATGGCTTTCGCCGGACGCGTTGATCCACGCATCCCCCTGACCATCGGCTTCCTGTGTCAGGTGGTTGCGGGATACGCCATGTGGACCTTTGATATCAATCTGACGATCATTGATGTCATGTGGGCGACCTGCCTGCAGGGGTTGGGTGTAGGTCTGATGTGGGTGCCGCTCAGCATTATTACCTTTTCAACCCTCAATCCGAAGTTCGTGCCGGACGGCATGGCACTGTTCCACTTGCTGCGCAACATCGGCAGTTCCATTCATATTTCGCTGTCCATTGCTCTGGTCATCCATACAACCCGCATCAATTACGCGGAAATATCGGAACAGGTGACACCTTTTAACCGGAACTTCCAAATTCCCTCGGTGACGGCGATCTGGGATCTGGAGACGGTGCGCGGTATGGCAGCGGTCAGCGCCGAGGTTAACCGGCAGGCGACAATGATCGGATATTTGAACTCTTTCGCTTTTTTTGCGATTACCGCCGTCATTGCAATGCCGTTGATTTTTCTGATCAAAAGGCGCAAGGGCTGATGGCGATCCGGAATTGGCCCTTTTCGCATTCTGTCGGGTTGCTTATATAAGAGTCAGAGAAAGTAAGGCATTTTATGGCAAACGTATCGAAACCACGCGAGATCATCGACCGCAAAGCTCTGACCCTGAGGCTTGACGAACTGGTTGAATGGTCCGGTTATACCCCGAAAACCCAGCCGCAAATTCTGGAAATTTTCAAGGAAGCCCAAAAAAAGGGATGGGAGGAAATTCGCCGACGCTTCGAAGAAGGTGGCGCGACGGCCCGCGATACGACGTTGGCCAATTCCTATCTGGTTGATCAGTTGGTCCGTCTGATCCATGAGTTTGCCCTGACCCGGGTTTATCCGACGGCCAACCCGACAACCGGTGAACAAATGGCGTTGGTCGCCACCGGCGGTTATGGCCGGGCCGAAGTGGCGCCTTATTCCGATGTCGATCTGATGTTTTTGCTGCCCTATAAACTGACCGCGCATTCCGAACAGATTGTCGAATATACCCTCTATACGTTGTGGGACTTAGGGTTAAAGGTGGGTCATGCGACGCGCTCCGTCGATGAAGCCATCAAATTGTCAAAAGAAGACATGACCATCCGCACCAGCCTGCTGGAAGCACGCTGGTTGCAGGGCAATCAGGAGCTGTTCAACAGTTTTAAGGCGCGTTTCAATGCGGATGTCGTGGCCAATACCGGCCCGGCTTTTGTTGAGGCAAAACTCGCCGAACGCGATGCCCGACACGCCCGCATGGGTGATACCCGCTATGTGCTGGAGCCCAACCTGAAAGAGGGCAAGGGCGGCTTTCGCGATTTGCAGACCCTGTTCTGGATCGCCAAATATCTCTATCAGGTCGAGCACGTGCAGGACCTGATGGATGTCGGCGTTCTGACGGCTGATGATGTCAAACGTTTCAAGAAAGCCGCAACTTTTTTATGGACGGCCCGCTGCCATCTGCATTACATCGCTGGCCGCCCGGAAGAGCGCCTGACTTTTAATGTGCAGAGTGAAATCGCCGAACGCATGGGTTATCGCGATCATGCCGGTGCCCAAGGCGTTGAGCGGTTTATGAAGCACTACTTTTTGATCGCCAAGGATATTGGTGATCTGACCCGTATTCTCTGTGCGGTCCTCGAAGAACAGCATAAAAAACGCCGCACCCCCAATTGGATGCCGTCCTTTCCGTTTCGCAAAAAAACCGTTGGCGGTTTTCGTGTCGAAAGCGGCCGTCTGAACGTTGCCAGTAAAGATGACTTCAAAAAAGCCCCCATCAAAATGCTGCAATTGTTCCGCCTCATGCAGCAGCACAAGCTGGACGTCCATCCCAATGCGCTCCGGCTGGTCACGCAAAACCTCAAGCTGGTCAACGCCAAGCTGCGCAAGGACCCGAAAGTCAACGCCGTGTTCATGGATATTCTGACCGGTGAAAAACCGGAACAGGCGTTGATGATGCTTAATGAAGCCGGTGTTTTCGGCCGTTTCATGCCTGACTTCGGCCGGGTGGTCGCGCAGATGCAGTACGATATGTACCATGTCTATACGGTTGATGAGCATACCATTCGTGCCATCGGCATCCTGAACGGCATCGAGACAGGGCGTCTTGAAGAGGACCATCCCGTGGCGGCGGCGGCGATCAAGGAAGTGCAGTCGCGCCGCGCTCTCTATCTGGCGGTTCTGTTGCACGATATCGCCAAGGGCCGCGGCGGAAACCATTCGGTTTTGGGCGCCGAGGTGGCGGAAAAACTGAGTCCGCAATTGGGCCTTAACGAATGGGAGACGGAAACCGTTTCCTGGCTGGTGCGCTATCATCTGCTGATGAGCGACACCGCCTTCAAGCGCGATCTGGATGACCCGAAAACCGTTTCGGATTTTCTGGAGGTGGTGCAGTCGCCGGAACGCCTCCGCTTGCTGTTGATTTTAACCGTCGCCGATATTCGCGCCGTCGGTCCCAACGTCTGGAACGCATGGAAGGCGGGATTGCTGCGCGAGTTGTATTTCCGTTCGCGCGAAGCCCTGTCTGACGATGCGCCGGTCCAGCAACGCAGCGAACGCATCGAGCGCAAGAAGGCACGTTTGACGGAAGCCCTCTCCGACTGGTCGAAAGCCGACATCAAGGGGTACCTAAAACTGGGTATGCCCGGCTACTGGCTCGGGGTCGATGTGGAAACGCTGGTCCGCCATGCTCACCTGATCCGCAAAACGGAAGCGGACAAGCAGGGCTTCGCCATTGAAATGAGCCTGGATAAAAATCGTGACGCTACCGAAATCATTGTCTATGCGCCGGATCATCCGGGTTTGTTTTCTGCCATTGCCGGTGGCATAGCGCTGTGTGGTGCGACGATTGTCGATGCAAAAATCCAGACCCTGACCAACGGCATGGCTCTTGATACCTTTTGGGTCCATGGCCAGGAGCGCAAGGCGTTTCGTGAAAAGGCGGATCTCGTCCGTCTTAAGCAGCGCATTCAAGACGCCATGCAGAGCAAAATCAATCCGGCGAAGGAACTGGCCGAAGCGCAACGAACAGGCATACCCAGCCGCACCCGGGTTTTCCAGGTGCCGCCGGGCGTTCTCATCGACAACAAGGCCAGCCGCAGCCATACGGTGATCGAAATCAACGGCCGCGACCGACCCGGCCTGCTGCATGATGTGACCTCGGTCATCACCTATAAAGGCCTGCAAATCTCGAGCGCCCATATTTCCACATACGGGGAACGGGTTGTCGATGTGTTCTATGTGAAGGATGCCTTTGGTCAGCGTATGGAAAACCCGCGTAAAATTGAGACGGTCCGCAAGGCCCTGATGGAAGCGATTGGCGGCGCGCCGCAGCCAAAACCTGGGAAATCTGCAGGCAAGCCGAAACCCGCTGCCAAGGCAAAACCCGATGTTAAGGGAAAAGCCGATGTTAAGGGAAAAGCCGAAGCCAAGCCGAAACCCGTCTCCAAATCGAAGCCGAAGCCCGAAAGCAAGGTGAAAGCGGCGACCAAGGAAAAACCCGAAATTAAGGCAAAACCCCGTTCGAAAACGGAAATCGCAACGGCGGCGGCAGGAAAACCGTGACGGGTAAGCGATCGCCCCGCTTGCGTCATCATTTGGTGGTAAAGGGGGCATAATGCCGCTTCTGAAAGCCATTACATCGGTGGGCGGATTTACACTGCTCAGCCGCGTGTTCGGTTTTATCCGCGATATCCTGATCGCCAATTTTCTGGGAGCAGGCGCGGTCGCCGATGCGTTTGCCGTGGCGTTTCGCCTCCCCAATCTGTTTCGGCGGCTGTTTGCGGAAGGGGCTTTTGCGGCAGCCTTTGTACCGATTTTTTCCGGCGCCCTGGAAAAGGAAAGCCGGGATGAGGCGCGGGTTTTTGCGAATCAGGCCTTTTCCGTCCTTGGCTTGCTGCTTGTCTTGTTTGTTGTGCTTATGGAAATCTGCATGCCGTGGGTGATGATGGGGTTGGCGCCGGGGTTCAGTGAGATTGACGGCAAGATGGCGATGGCCACAGACTTTGCGCGCATTGCCTTCCCCTATCTTCTGTTCATCTCGCTGGTCAGCCTGCAATCGGGCGTGCTCAATTCCCTGCACCGTTTCTCCGCCGCTGCGGCGGCGCCGGTTCTGCTTAACCTGACCTTTATTGCCGCCATGCTGGCCTTCCCCGGAGACAGCGTCCATACCGGTTATGTTCTGTCATGGGCGGTTTTTGTTGCCGGCATCGTGCAGTTTTTGTGGCTGGTTTATCATTGCCGACGCGCCGAATTTCCGGTGCGCTTCGTGCGGCCCCGGCTAAGTTCGAAAGTCCGGGTGCTGGGTCAGCGCATTCTGCCGGTGGTCTTTGGCGCCAGCCTTTATCAGATCAATCTGCTGATCGGCACCGTGCTTGCCTCGCTGGTTGGCGATGGCGCGGTGTCCTATCTGTATTACGCTGACCGGGTGACCCAGTTGCCGCTGGGCGTGGTTGGTGTTGCCGTCGGCACGGCGTTGCTGCCGACCCTGTCGCGTCAGCTCGCGGCGAACCAGTCCGACGCGGCCATGGTCAGCCAGAACCGCGGTCTCGAGTTTGCCCTGCTGCTTACATTGCCGGCCGCCTGTGCGCTGGTGGTGATGCCTGAGATCATCATTCAGGTGTTGTTCGAACGGGGCGCGTTCACCGCCGCTGACGCCCGCGCTACAGCAGCAGCGCTTGCCGCTTTTGCCACAGGTTTGCCCGCCTACGTGCTGATTAAGGTTCTGACGCCGGGTTTCTTTGCCCGCGAGGATACCCGAACGCCGGTGCGCATTGCGGTTTATGCGATGCTTGTCAATATCGGCCTCAATCTGGTTCTCATGCAGGTCTGGGGTCATGTGGGTATTGCTCTGGCGTCGTCTGCGGCGGCCTGGATCAATGCGCTGGCGCTGGGCGTTGTGCTCAGGCGTCGTGGCGAACTGGTTTTTGATGCGCGTCTGCTCCGGCGCGTGCCGCGTGTTTTACTGGCCAGCCTTGTGATGGGGCTGGCCCTGTATGGGGCGACGCACCAGTTTGGCGATATTCTGACAGAAGGGGCATTGGCCCAGTGGGTCGGACTGGCCGCTCTGGTTTTCGGTGGCGGCAGTGTTTTTGCGGGACTCGCCTTGGCCCTCGGCGCAATGCGGGTCGCCGAGGTCCGGGGCCTGTTAAAGCGGGGAAATAATGCCTCCGTCGAAGGATCGGGTTGAAATCCCGAAGAGCTTGGATATAACACGCATCAATCGGGTCATGTACCCGTCCCTGAAATTGTGACGAAGGTGCAGCCATGGACATATCGAAAATTCCCGTCGGTGAAAATCCGCCCTATGATGTGAACGTCATCATTGAAATCCCCATTGGCGGCGTTCCCGTAAAATACGAAATGGATAAGGCCTCCGGTGCCATGTTCGTTGACCGCTTTTTGCATACGGCTATGTATTATCCCTGTAACTACGGTTTTATCCCACACACCCTGTCGGACGATGGCGACCCGACGGACGCGGCGGTGCTCGGGCAAATCCCGGTTATTCCTGGCGTTGTCATCCGTTCACGCCCCATCGGCGTTTTGATGATGGAAGACGAAAGCGGAATCGATGAGAAAATACTCTGTGTTCCGGTCGATGAATTGCACCCCTTTTATGGGGACATTGCTTCGTACCGGGATGTCCGCCCGGTCCTGCTGGATCAGATTTCCCACTTTTTTGAACATTATAAAGACCTCGAGAAAGGCAAGTGGGCGAAGGTCAGGGGCTGGGGCGAAGCCGAGGAGGCCACCGACCTGATTCGTAAGGGTATGGACCGTGCCGCCAAGGCCGAAGCCGAAAACGAGAGCGAATAGAATCAGAGGCGCCGCCACGGCGGATGCTCAGGGCCTGTTTGGTTGCGGCGGGGCGTTGTCGACAATCGCCATCTGCCCCCGCCACTTCGCTACGTAATAGGTTTTGTCGCTGGCCCAGAAACAGAGGCCACCGGTCGGTCGAATTTCGGAAAAAATGTCCCGGTCTGTGATTTCATAGGCCTGATCGCACCATAGGTAATTGATAATGGCGCCGCTTTCTGTCAATTGCAGCTGCCCGATTTCCGATTGGGTGGCAGTGAGCTGGCTGCGGTCACGGCGGAAGCAGTTGCCGGGCCGTTCGCCGCGGCAACCCTCCCGGTCACCGTCCTGCACCTTCATATACCAGATGTAATCTCCCTTCACCAAAAACCCGTCGTCATCCAGGGTCTGGCACTGATCCGGCGGCGGTGATTTGGAATGGGCATATTCACAACTGAACCACAGGCCGTCCAAAGAGGGAAATCCACTGTCCGCCTGTGCGCCATTCGAAAACAGCCCCAGAACGACCACAAGACAACAGGGCAGAAAGGGCATAACGGAGTAGATCCGGAAAGGGGAGGGCATGTCAGAGGCTCTTGTCATTATAGGGTTTCCGTTTGCCCAAGAGAGGCTTTCATGAGCACGGCGGGAAAGATCAGATCTGGCCCCATCCGGACTTCAAGCTGCCGCACCGAGCGAAAGCCCAAAGCCTTGTAAAACCCCTGTGCATAATGGGTCGCATAACAGTTAAAGCGCTGACTGCCAATGGCCCGGGCTTCTTTTGAACATTTCTCATAGAGTGCCCGGCCAATGCCGTGCCCGGTCCAGTCGGGGTGAACGGCAAAATGCCGGATATGGGCGAGGCCGGGTTGGGTTTTCCCGTTTTCGGGTCGCCCTTCCGTCCAGCCACCCGCGCCGACCAACTGTCCACAGCCGGTTTCGGCCAGATAATAGGTGCCCGACGCCAGTAACGCCGGGTTGGCCCTGGACATCATCGGCAGGGCAGCGGCCATCACCGGGTCGTCGTGGCCGTCCGGCATAAGTACCGCATAGGCCGCTTTTAACAGGGCGCTGGTTGCCGGCGCGTCTTCCAGAATAGCAGCTCTCAAATTCATATCCGCTCTGTTTTTGGTCTTTTGCTGGGTCATGACGCAACAGTATAACCGGAATTGAATCTTTTGTGGATACGGACTGGCCTATTGAAGTCAGGCCCCCGTCCTGTGATAAAGGCGGGAGGTGAAACCGGTTCAAAGCAAAGAGGCGACAGGCATTCCCGTGAACAAACCGCAGTCCGCAAAACCGATGCCCGGGAAGGTGCAGCCTGCCGTTGCGGCGGCTGGGGTAACGCCGATGATGGCCCAATATATGGCGATCAAGGAAGCGCATCCGGACGGTCTGCTGTTTTACCGCATGGGCGATTTTTACGAACTGTTTTTTGATGACGCGGAAAAAGCCGCAGCCGCGCTCGATATTGCCCTGACCAAACGCGGCAAACATCTGGGCGAAGACATCCCCATGTGTGGCGTTCCGGTGCATAGCCACGACACTTATCTCAACCGTCTGATCCGCCACGGTTTCAAGGTCGCGATTTGTGAACAGATGGAAGACCCGGCGGAAGCCAAAAAGCGCGGTGCAAAATCGGTGGTGAAGCGCGATGTGGTGCGCATTGTCACCAAGGGCACCCTGACTGAAGACACGTTGCTTGATTCGAAACGCCATAATTATTTGTGCGCAGTGGCGCAGGCCGAACAGGCGCTGGCTCTGGCCTGGATCGATATGTCGACCGGTGCGTTTTATACACAATCCCTGGCAACGGGCACCCTTGATGCGGCCTTGGCCCGGGTTGCGCCCGGTGAACTGCTGGCTTCGGAAGCCCTGCTGCGCAGCCCCGAGGCGGCCGATGTCCTGGACCAGTGGGCCGAGGTTCTGACGCCATTGCCCAGCATCAAGTTTGAAAGTGCGAGCGGTGTGCGCCGTCTGCAGGCGCTCTACGGGGTCGCGGCGCTGGATGCTTTTGGCGATTTTTCACGGGCCGAGATCGCCGCCGCCGGGGCGCTGGTCGATTATGTGGAACTGACCCAGAAGGGCAAACTGCCGCGTCTCGAGCGCCCGCTGCATATTCATAGCGGCTCTGTCATGGAGATCGATGCGGCGACACGCCGCAATCTGGAGCTGACACAGACTTTATCCGGCGAATCAAAGGGCTCTTTATTGTCGGTGATTGACCGCACCATTACCGGACCGGGGGCACGATTGCTGGCGCGGCGTGTCGCCGAGCCCTCGACGGAACCCGATGTCATTCGCCAGCGCCTTGATATGGTCGGGTTTTTTGTTGAGCAGACACGGGCCCGCGAGGATGTGCGAAGTCAGTTGAAATCAAGCCCGGATATGGCCCGTGCCCTGTCGCGGCTGTCGCTCGGGCGCGGCGGGCCGCGCGACCTGGCGGCCATTCGTGACGGTCTCGATTTGAGCATGCAGATACGACAGCATCTGACAGAGAACGCCGGCTTCGGCCTGCCGGAAGGTTTGTTGCGAATAGGCAATGATCTCGGCAGTCATAACGAGCTGATTGGCAACCTCGCGGCGGCATTGGCCGAGGATTTGCCCTTACTGGCTCGCGATGGCGGGTTTATCGGGGTCGGATATTCTGAAGATTTGGATCAACTGATTGAGCTTCGTGACAAAAGTCGCCAGTTGATCGCCGGATTGCAGGCTGAATATGCCGAGAAAACCGGCGTGCCGAGCCTGAAAATTCGACACAACAATGTCATCGGTTATTTTCTCGAGGTTTCCGCCCGCCATGCGGAAAGCGTCGATTCGGGTCCGGAAAGCCCGTTCATTCACCGCCAGACCATGAACAACGCCGTGCGTTACACAACGGTCGAGCTGTCGGAACTGGAAGGCCGTATCGCGAAAGCAGGAGAGCGCGCTCT
Organism: Rhodospirillales bacterium; assembly: GCA_048262255.1. GTDB lineage: Bacteria > Pseudomonadota > Alphaproteobacteria > Rhodospirillales > Casp-alpha2 > JABMNT01. The sequence continues at coordinate 783,002 of JBLXFH010000001.1, forward strand.
GGCGCTGGAATTGGAAGCCTTTCAGGCATTGGTACAGTTGGTTCAGGCGCAGGCCGAAGGGATCGCGCAGGCCGCCAGTGCCTTGGCGGAACTCGATTGTCAAAGCGCGCTGGCCCAGCTTGCCCTGGAGCGCCGCTATCTGCGCCCGGAAATCGACGATTCAACCTGTTTCGAGGTTGCTGCCGGGCGTCACCCGGTGGTCGAGGCGATGCTGCAGGATGGCCATAACAATGGGTTTGTCGCCAATGACTGCACCCTGGCCGGGGCCGATGACGCGGATGCGGAAACGGCCCAGCTGTGGTTGCTGTCCGGCCCCAATATGGCGGGTAAAAGCACTTTTTTACGGCAAAACGCGCTGATTTGTGTGCTCGCGCAAATGGGGTCTTTTGTTCCGGCGGATCGCGCCCGCATCGGTATCGTCGACCGTTTGTTTTCGCGGGTTGGCGCCGCCGATGATCTGGCGCGCGGTCGTTCGACCTTCATGGTCGAGATGGTGGAGACGGCGACCATCCTCAATCAGGCCGGCCCCAGAGCACTGGTCATTCTCGATGAGATTGGTCGCGGCACCGCGACCTTCGACGGCCTGTCCATCGCCTGGGCGGTGGTCGAACACCTGCATGAACAGAACAAATGCCGCTCCCTGTTCGCCACCCATTATCATGAACTGACGACCCTGGCGACAAAGCTTGAGCGGCTCGAATGCCATACCATGCGGGTCAAGGAGTGGCAGGGCGACGTGGTCTTTTTGCACGAGGTAGCCAGTGGCGCTGCGGATCGCTCTTATGGCATTCATGTGGGTCAGTTGGCTGGCTTGCCATCCGCTGTGGTGCAGCGGGCCGAGCAGGTGCTGGAGAGTCTGGAAGCCGGAGACCAGTCAAAGGCAATTTCAAAACTGGCCGATGACCTGCCGTTGTTTCAGGCACTTATGGAGGCGCCCCGTCCGGTTGCCGGTCAGCGCAGCGGCCTGTCAGCGGTGGAAACGGCTTTGGATGAAACCAATCCTGATGAAATGACCCCCCGCCAAGCTCATGAATACCTATATAAACTCAAAGATTTGCGTCTGAAAGACTAGGCACGGGAGGGGCGCCCACAATATAAGATCAACAATTTGATCATATATTGTGGCAAAAAGCTTGATGCTGGCCCGGACAAGGCTCAGGATCAATCAAATAATCTTGCCTCCCAATACGAGCGGAACCTTAAAAAGACGGGTTTTAAAGCTCTTCGTTCAGCTGACCGCCCGGCTCGCTGCCTTTGTTCTCATAAGCCGTCTGGCTGTCCTTGTTGGGCAGGTCGTCCGGCTCCGCTGGGGCGTCTTCGATCGGCTGGGGGCTGGCCTTGGGGCCGCCCTTGGTGATCCCGACTTTGGCCGGACGCAGCAGGCGGCCGTTCAGGGTAAAGCCCTGCTCCAGAACCTGGGCGACGGTGCCGGCCGGTTGTTCTTTGTCTTCAAACTCGAACAAAGCCTCATGCAGATTGGCGTCAAACCGCTGGCCCAGGGGCTCAATCTTTTTAAGTCCCAGACGTTCGAGGGTTTTCAGCAGGTCCGCCTCGGTCATCCGCACCCCTTCGACAAAACTCTTGAAGGGCCCGTCGACCTCGCTGCCCTTGGCGTTGTCGCCTTCGATGCTGGCGAAGGCGCGGGTCATATTGTCGGAAACGGTCAGCATTTCCTTGGCGAAATTGGCGATGGCAAATTTTGATGCATCTTCTTTTTCGCGCTGGGCGCGGCGCCGCACATTTTCCATTTCGGCCATTGTGCGCAACAGTTTGTCATTGAGATCGGCAACTTGGGCCTCAAGAATCTGAACACGCTCTTCAGGGCCCGCCTCTTCGAGAATTTCATCATCTATTTCGATATTGACATGTTCTGAAGCGTCAGCCGCAGCCGCACTTTCATCAAGGATGTCATCGGCAGCAATGATTTCGGCTTCGTGTTCGTTATCGGCGGCAGTTGTCTCGCCATCGAATTCGGGCGTTTCCTGGGGATTCGTTTCTGTTTGCGTCATGTTACCTTTTAACCTTTGAAATCTGTATTCAGCCGATCAGGCGCTTAATCAGTTTTGCCGTATAATCGACCATGGGGATGATCCGGGCGTAATTCATGCGCGTTGGCCCGATCACGCCAATGGCGCCGACAATTTGTTGATTGGTGTTTCTGAACGAATTCACGACCATGGAAACACCGGCCATATTAAACAAATTGTTGTCCGCGCCGATGAATATCTGGACTCCTTCCGCCGTTTCCGCAAGGCTTAACAGCTTCAAAACCTCTTCTTTTGTCTCCAAAGCCTCAAAAAGTTTGCGAATTTGCTCCAAATCGGCGACGGCGGTGACATCGTCCAGCAAATTGGCCTGACCACGCACAATCAGCGCGCCGTCCTGGGGGCTGCCTGCCCAGGTACCGAGCCCGCTTTCAACGACTTTCAGGGTCAGTTCGTCGAGTAATGCCCGGTGATCTTCCAGCTCAGTGATAATCTCGTCGTAGGCTTCCGAGATTGTGCGTCCGACAAGCCGCGCGCCCAGAAAATTGGTGGCTTGCACAAGCGTTGAAGGGGGCAGGTTTTCCGGCGTCGTGAAAATCCGATTCTCAACAATGCCGTTTTCCGTGACCAGAACAACGAGGGTGCGGCCGGGGCTCAGATTGACAAATTCGATATGTTTGAGCGGGCTTTCGGTTTTTGGCGCAAAGACAATGCTGGCGCAGCCGGAAAGACCGGACAGCGCCGCCGTGGCCTCGGACATCAATCCGCCAATGTTGTGTGAGGAGCCGGCACATTGTTTTTCAATGGCATCGCGTTCCTGATGGGTCAGATTGCCGATTTCCAGCAAGCCGTCGACAAACAGCCGCAAGCCGGCTTCTGTTGGCAGGCGCCCGGCCGAAGTATGCGGCGCAAACAGCAGGCCCAGATCTTCCAGATCGGACATGACGTTGCGAATGGTCGCCGGGGAAATATCGAGATTAAGGCGTCTGGCCAACGTCCGTGACCCGACCGGTGCGCCAGTCAGCAGATAGTTGTCGACCAGTTGGCGCAACACTTCGCGAGAACGCTCGTTCAAGTCGGATATCATGAGGATCAACCCTTTATATGCTGAGAAGATATTTAAGCAGATGCGGGGTCCGCGTCAATGTGGGAGCTTATAAGAGCGGAAGAAGCGCTTCTGCGATTTTGTCAGGCGGGTCGCCGAAGGAAAAGTGCCGGAGCGGGCCCCGGCCGTTGGCACCGACCACATAAATCAGCGCCGAATGGCTCATCAGATAGCTGTCGGGATCCTTTTTATCGGCGGGTTCTTTTTGCGCAAAGGCACGGAAGGCGCGGACGGCGGCAGTAATGGCGTCCGGGCTGCCGGTGAGTCCGACCATGGCAGGGTGATGGTCGGACAGATAGGCGTTGAGGACTTCAGGGGTATCGCGCTCGGGATCAATGGTAATAAAGACCGGAACCAGATTGCGGCCTTTGTCACCCAGCAATTCCATGACCCGGTCCATATCAAGCAGGGTGGTCGGACAGACGTCGGGGCAATAGGTATAACCAAAGGAGACAAGGGTCAGTTTGTCACCGAAGGCGGTTTCGGTGATGGGGTTTCTGTTGTGGTCGATTAGCGCATAGTGGACGCCATCTGAACTTTTCGGGCCCGGCCCCAAAGCCAGATAACCGCCGCCCAGAAGGGCGACGGTAATCAGGACATAAAGGACGATACGCGGCATCAGTGGGTTTTCATGTCGCCGTGATCCATGGCTTTGTCCATGGATTTCCGGGCCTTGACCAGCAATTCAACAGAGCCGCTATTCTCGAAGGTCAGGGTCAGGGCAATGGTGTCGCCTTCTTTGACCGGATTGTGGAGACCCACAAACATGATGTGAAAGCTGCCGGGCTTTAAAGTCGCCACGCCGCCAGCGGGTATGGCGATTTTACCGACATGGCGCATTTTCATGACGCCACCTTCCATCTGGGTTTCGTGAATTTGGGTTTTGTCAGCGATAGAACTGGACACCCCGACAAGCGTATCGTCCGCCGATCCGGTATTTTTGATTACCATATAGGCGGCACCGGTTTTGGCGGTTGGCGGGGTTGTCCGCGCCCAGAAACCGGAAATCATAAGATCTCCGGCCTTGGCCATTTTGCCATGTTCGTGGGCGGAAGCCGGGGTGACGGTGGACAGGGTGAGCGCAATGGCCGCAGCCATCATAAAGGACAGAATTTTCATGTTTATTTCCTAAGTCTGATAAAACCCGCAAAGCGGGCGTAAGGATATTCTTTTTTGGGAGTCAGACGGCGGAAGGGGGTGCTCGAACGGGCCGGTGGGTACGACGGAAAGCGTCTTTTGTGGCGTCTTTTAGGTGAAAGCCGGAAGGTCTTGTTGTTGTTGTGGGAAAAAAGGAATAGGGCGTGGCCGGATGCGCCTGAGCCATGCCATTGGCGGCCAGTTGGCAAACCTGACAAAACTCACAGGGCGCTGAAGAGGGGGTGGTTTTGGCCGGGGTGGCGTCACCGGAGGCCTGAAGGATCAATCCGGTGGGCGTACATAAGACAAACGAAGTCCCCGATGTTTCAGAACCATCCGTACTCAGGGTGGCCAGAGCCTGCGTAAAAGGAATGGCCAGTTGGCACAGAAGCGCCAGAACAAAGAGAAAAATGGAAATCTCGTTGCCGATACGATTATGGATGGGTGCGTGTGCCATGGGTGTCAAACTGTCCGGATCCGCATCTTGGAAGCGATAATAGAACAAAGCCTAGACCAAAACGTCGACGGGTCAACTCCCCGGTGGATGCAAAACCAGGGCGCGGGCCTGTTCATCTTTACCTGCCCCGTCGTACAGGTTAGCTTGCGCCCCATTGATTTCACCCATTGCAATTCAGGAACCGATTTATGAGACCTTCCGGCCGCGCTTATGACGCCCTTCGCTCCATTTCTCTGGAGCCCAAATTTTCAAAACATGCGGAAGGCTCGTGCATGACCCGGTTCGGGGATACCCATGTATTGTGCACAGCCAGCGTTGAAGAACGGGTCCCGCCATGGATGCGCGGTACCGGCAAAGGCTGGGTGACAGCGGAATACGGCATGTTGCCCCGGGCCACGGGCTCGCGCATGGACCGCGAGGCGGCGCGTGGCAAACAGTCCGGCCGGACACAGGAAATCCAGCGCCTGATCGGCCGCTCGTTGCGCGCTGTGGTCGATATGAAAGCCATGGGCGAGTTGCAGGTTCGTGTCGATTGCGATGTGATACAGGCCGATGGTGGCACCCGTACAGCCGCGATCACCGGCGCTTATGTGGCACTCTATCAGGCGTTTGAGCATTGCATCGAAAAAGGCCTGATGAGCGCCATTCCGTTGACCGATGAAGTGGCGGCCATTTCCTGCGGCATATACAAGGGCCAGCCGGTTCTTGATCTTGATTATGATGAAGACAGCGCCGCCGAAACCGACGCCAATTTTGTCCTCACCGGCAAGGGTGGAATTGTTGAAATTCAGGGAACGGCCGAGGAAGAGCCCTTTTCAGAAAAAGATTTTATGGAACTGATGCGTCTCGCCAAGGGTGGTATTCAGGACCTCGTTGCCGTTCAGCGCCGCGCTTTAGGCCAGGTTTAAGGCTGAAAAAATGGCGCGCCGTTTTAGCGATAAAAAACTGGTGATCGCCAGCCATAATCCCGGCAAGGTGCGCGAAATTGGCGAATTGCTGGCGCCGTTCGGAACCCATGTTCAATCTGCCGCGGCGCTTGATTTGCCGGAACCGGAAGAGACCGGAACCACTTTTGTCGCCAATGCTGCGCTTAAGGCGCAGGCCTCTACAGCAGGGTCCGGTCTGGCGGCTTTGGCCGATGATTCGGGGCTTTGCGTGAACGCGCTGGGCGGTGATCCGGGCCTCTATTCGGCGCGCTGGGCTGGCCCGACAAAGGATTTCAACATCGCTATGGCTCTTGTTCATGACAAGCTGCGCGATTTTGACGACAAATCCGCCTATTTTATCAGCGTCCTCGCTCTGGCCTGGCCGGACGGTCACCTGGAGACATTTGAAGGCCGGATATATGGGACCATTGTCGAACCGGGACGGGGTCTGAACGGATTCGGTTACGATCCGATTTTTATGCCGAAGGGCTATGAGCTAACGTTTGGCGAACTGGACCCTGCTTTGAAAAACCAGATCGGACACCGGGCACTGGCTTTTGAAAAACTGGTGAAGGCCTGTTTTGCCTAAGGTTTGAAAGGGCTGCAAACAAATATGTTCGCACTCTATGTCCATTGGCCGTTCTGCCTCAAAAAATGCCCCTATTGTGACTTTAATTCCCACGTCAGCGATGCCATCGACCAGACACAATGGGCAGACGCCCTGCTGGCCGACCTTGATCATTACGGACAGGAAACAAAAGGTCGGCACCTGACCAGTGTATTTTTTGGCGGCGGCACGCCGTCACTGATGGCGGCCGATACGGTGGCGCGCATTCTGGAGAGTGCGGCCGACCACTGGTGCCTGGATGGGCCGCTGGAAGTGACGCTGGAAGCCAACCCGACCTCGTCGGAAGGGGCAAAATTCAACGATTACAAGGCGGCCGGGGTCAATCGCCTGTCACTTGGCGTGCAGTCTTTTGATGATCAGGTGCTGGCCTATTTGGGCCGCCAGCATTCCGCAGATGAAGCGCAAAAGGCCATAGCCCTGGCGGCAGAGATTTTTGATCGCCGCTCATTCGATCTGATTTATGCAACCCCCGGCCAGACCCGCGATCACTGGAAAAACCAGCTGCAACAGGCCGTTGATCTGGCTGGTGATCATCTGTCGCTTTATCAGCTGACCATCGAGAGCGGCACGGCTTTTTTTCGGCAAGGTGAACAAGCCGCTGATGAAGAGCGGGCGGCGGATCTGTATGAAGATACACAAGCCCTGCTCAATCGGGTGGGACTTCCCGCCTACGAGATTTCAAACCATGCGCGGCCCGGGCAGGAATGCCGCCACAATCTGGTTTACTGGCAGGGTGGCGACTACGTGGGTATTGGGCCGGGCGCTCATGGCCGTTTGCGCCTTGATGGCAAAACATGGGCAACCCATCAAATCCACAGTCCGGATATATGGTTGAAATCGGTTATGGAGAAAGGTCATGGCACAGCTAAACGGCGGGTGCTGGACACAACGTCACGGGCCGAGGAGCTGCTGATCCTGGGTCTGCGCCTGAGCCAGGGTCTGAATTTGAGGGAAATTGCAGAGCGCACCGGCGTTGTGTTGATGGAGCATGTTCATCAGCGGAATTTGCGGATGCTGTGCGACGCGGGTTTTCTGCACCGTTCAGACTCGCATTTGCGCGCCTCAACGGAAGGCTTGCAACGTCTCAATACAATTATTGCAAAACTGGTTGAGCCCGCCTGAGCGTCAGTTGGTCAGGGCCTCAAAGGATTCCGGTGCCTGCGAGATGACCTTGTTTTGTTCACGACCGACCTGCAGCACAGCAAGGCCCCGTTCCGCCGTGCCGTCTGGGCGCAGCCGGAAAACCCCGTCGCGACCCCAGAAACCATTTGGATTGGTCAACGCAGTTGCGCTGAAATCGGCGCCGCCTTGTTGACGGGCAAGAACAGAAACCAGCGCCGTTGCGTCATAGGCCATGGTCACCAGCCGCGGCGGCCGTTCGCCATAAACATCAAGATACTGCTGGTCAAAATCGGAGCGCGCCGAAGGGGGCGGGGCTGCATACCAGCCGCCAATGAGGGCCGGTTCGGCACCGATGCCCGGCTCATCCCATTGTCCGGTGCCCAGCATACGCACGGTTCCCGGATCAATATCGTAAAAAGGCAGCAGAGCGGCTACGGATAACAGCCGTTTGCCGCCGTCGGCTACCAGCAGTGCCTCAAACGGCAGATCGCCGATGGTCTGCAGGTTTTCCAGCCGTTTCAAAGCGCTTTTCGAGATTTCATCGCCCTGTGCTTCGAGTTGCTTGCGCTGATCGAGCAAGGCCTGACGGCGGGCGTCGTAATCGGCAAATTCGCGGATGACGTCGGTGAAATCCTGGGCGGAGGGGTCATAATAGCGGGCCCGGGTAACGCTGGCGCCATAACGTTCGGCGGTTTGTCGCAGCGCGGCGACGACCCGCGCCCCATAGGCATTGTCCGGCGCCAGCGCGGCAAAGCGGGTAACGCCTTTCGAATTGGCGTAACGAGCCACTCGGGCGACCTGTTCAGAAGGCAGAAAGCCGAGGGTATAGACACCGTTGCCGGCAATCGATCGGTCATTGGAAAAGGCGAGAACCGGAACATTGGCCGCCTGGGCGGCGGGCGCAATGGCGCTTACCGAGCCCGAAAGCAGCGGCCCCAGTATGATGGCCGCGCCGTCACTGATCGCCAGACGGGCTGCCTGCGCAGCACCATCGGCGGTGCCGCGCGTATCATGGGGGAGCAGTTCAAACCGCGAATCGGCGAAATCAAACAGGGCCAGCTGGGCGGCATTGAGAAGCGCCTTGCCGATGCTCGCGTTGCTGCCGCTCAGCGGCAATAAAATGGCAATGCGCACGGTGTCTGTAGTGGCCGGGGGCGGGACCCGCACATCTGCGGGTTCGGGCGCGCCGATCGATGCCGCCGGGCGGTTCAGGAATGGTAGAAATGACGGCAATTGCGGGGTTTCACCGGGCGGCAGGACCCGTTGTGGGGCCGGTGCCGGGAGAGCTGCTACAGGGGCTTGCGCCTGCGCCGGGTTTTGACGGGGCTGCGGCACCGGATTGAGAGTGTTGTTGCGGGCCGCCGGCGGTTGTGGACCCGGGGCTTGCGCCGGGTTCAAAACTTCAAGAGACTGGCAGCCGGTAAGGGCAACGGTTGATATCAACAGAGCCAAGGCGACAAATCGGAAACCGGAGACAAATGGCGAAACCCAAAACATCAGCAGACGAACTTCCTTTCGTGAGCGAGACGGCAGCGATGGACACCGTAAACGAGGGCGAGCCTAGCGGGAGTGAGGGCGCGTGTAAACCACTGCCAAAGCCGCTTTCGCCAGGACTTTATCTGGTGGCGACGCCCATCGGCAATGCCGCCGATATCACTCTGCGTGCCCTTGATATTCTGGCCCGCGCTGATCTGGTCCTCTGTGAAGATACCCGGATTTCCGGCAAGCTGTTGAAAATTCATGGCCTGAAAGCATCCTTGCATGCCTATCACGAACACAACGCGGAACGGGTCCGCCCGATGGTTATCAAACGCCTCAATGAAGGCCAAATCGTGGCGATGATATCGGATGCAGGGATGCCGCTGGTCTCTGATCCGGGCTACAAGCTGGTGGAAGCCTGTTTGGCAGAAGGCATTGCCCTGACCGCCGCCCCCGGCCCCTCGGCCAGCCTGACGGCACTGGTTCTGTCCGGATTGCCGACAGACCGGTTTTTCTTTCAGGGATTCCTGCCGTCGAAAACCGGGGCGCGTAAAAAGGTCCTGCAGGAAATCGCCGCTGTTCCCGGTACCCTGATCTTTCTCGAATCGGCGAAGCGCCTGGCCGCCAGTCTGGCCGATATGGCCGATGTGCTGGGCGCCCGCCCTGCCGCTGTCGGTCGTGAACTGACCAAATATTACGAAGAGGTACGGCGTGGACCGCTGGACCAACTGGCGGCACGTTATGCCGATGAAGCGACGCCGAAGGGAGAGATCACGCTTTGTGTGGGCCCGCCGCAGGCCGCCGAGGCACCATCCGATGAGGCACTGGATGCACTGTTGCGCACGGCGCTTGAAAGCCAGAGCGTGAAAGAAGCGGCGGCCCGGTTGTCCGGGCAAACCGGCCTGCCGAAACGCCATGTCTATGCACGGGCGCTGGCGATTAAGGACGGGTCTGCTTGACGCCGGACAAAAAATATCGGGCGTGGGTTTTCGGCCTCAGTGCAGAGAGTCGGGCGGTCTGGCTGTTGCGGCTGAAAGGCTACCGGATCCTGGCGCGGCGCCATAAAACGCTGGTTGGTGAAATCGATGTGGTGGCGCGGCGCGGTGGGGTTTTGTGTTTTGTCGAGGTCAAGGGACGCACCGCCGCGATTGAAGAAACACCGGTTTCCGGTCGCCAGATGCAACGTATCGCACGGGCGGCCCAGTCTTTTGTGCAAAGCGCACCGGATCTGCAGAGTCTGGACATGCGCTTCGATATCATTCTGGTTCGCCCCCGCCACTGGCCGTTGCATGAGACCGACGTGTGGCGACCAACCTGATCCTTACGAATTTTTCATGGGTTTGCCTTATAGCTTGCATGCAGACAGGCTTTTCATTTTTTCTGTCTGCGTTAAAATCCTGAACATTCAGATATTCGGAGTAAAAATTCATGACACGCCCACCAAAAATTATCGCCCTGGTCTTTCTGCTGGCCTTACCGAACATGCTCGGTGGGTGCGCCAGCATGGTTGTCGGAGCCGGCGCTGCGGCGGGTGTTGCCGCCTTCGAGGAGCGTTCGTTCGCTGTACATGCAGAAGACACAACGCTAGCCACAAAAATCCGCTACAATCTGCTCGAATCGAAAGAGAAATTTGCGACCAATGTTGGCCTTGAAGTCTATGAGGGACGGGTCCTGATGACCGGCGTGGTGAAAACCGAAGAGATGCGGGCGGAAGCTCTGCGTCAGGCCTGGAAGGTCGAGGGTGTGAAAGACGTCTTTAACGAATTGCAGATCGGCGATGCCGGTATTCAGGATTTCGCCAAGGACAGTTGGGTGACGACAAAGCTCAAATCGAAAATGACCATCGACAAGGACATTCTGGCCATCAATTATTCGGTGGAGACCGTTAACGGTATCGTTTACCTGATCGGCATTGCACAAAACCAGGCGGAAATCGACAAGGTGATCGCCCACGCTCGCAACCTGGGTTATGTGAAACGGGTGATTTCCCATGTGCGGGTGAAGAAGGCGGCGGCTTGAAGCCGCCACCCGATATCTGCGAAGCCCTGGTTGAACTGGGGCAAAATCCCAATGGCGTCGACCTTGCGGAAGGTGCACTGTTGCTGGCGACGGTTGACCGACCGGCGGTTCACCTGGACAGCTATCGCCGCCATATCGCTGCCCTGAGCAACGAGGTCAGCGCCTATATGAGCGGTTTGCGGGCTCCGCATGAGCTTGCCATATGTCACGAGGCCCTGGTTCAGGTTCTGTTTCGGCGCTATGGCTATGTGGGTGCCGATGATTCTTTTGATGACCCGGAAGCGGCCAACCTGACTTATGTGATCGACCGGCGTTCCGGCCTGCCGGTGCTGCTGGGCCTGATCTATATTCATGTGGCCCGCCAACAGGGATGGGCCGCCGAGGGGCTTAACTTTCCGGGACGGTTTTTCCTGCGCCTGGAAGTCAACTCGGAGCGTCTGATTATGGACCCCTTCTGCGGTGGCGCGGAAGTCGCGCCGCAAGACCTGCGGGATATACTGAAAGCGTTGTCCGGGCATCATGCGGAATTACAGCCGGCTTATTACGAGTCGGTTTCGGACCGGGAAATTCTGCTGAGAATTCAGAACAATATCCGCAACCGGTTGCTGCGCTCTGGCCGCGTTGAGGATGCCGTAGATGTGGTTGAGACCATGCTTTTATTTGCGCCCGATGCGGCGCATTTGTGGCGCGAATGCGGGATGATGCATGCGCGTATCGACAATGTGCCCGAAGCCATCGCCGCTCTGGAAAATTATCTGTCCTATGATAAAAGCAGTGACGGTCGCTACAGCGCCTCCAAGCTCTTGCAGGAACTCCGCCAACGTCTTAATTAAGACGTTCCGCATCTTTCAATACAAAGGAAAACACCATGGCTGGACAGGTCGCCATTCAAATGGATCACGTCGAGACCATCGACATCGCCGGCGACAGCAGTTTCGTCATGGGCCTCGAGGCGCAGCGCCGGGGCTATAAAATCTGGCATTACGAGCCGAAGGACCTGTCCTATAACGCCGGGCGTGTTTTGGCCCGGGCCCAGGAAATGCAGTTGCGGCGCGAACACGGCAGTCATTTTACCCTGGGCGAAAAAACCACTCTTGATCTGGCCGATGTGGATGTGGTTTTGATGCGTCAGGATCCGCCTTTTGATATGTCCTATATCGCGGCCACCCATCTGCTTGATCTGGTCCATCCGAAAACTCTTGTGGTCAATGACCCCGCCGAGGTGCGCAATGCGCCGGAAAAAATGTTCATGCTGAAATATCCGGAATTTCTGGCACCTACAATGATCAGTAGCGATGCGCAGGCGATCCGTGAATTTCGGGAAGATCAGAAAGACATCATTGTCAAGCCGCTGTTTGGTAACGGCGGCGCTGGCGTGTTTCATATTGGACCCGGTGATGAGAACCTGAACTCGTTGCTTGAAATGTTTGCCGGCATCAACCGGGAACCCTTGATGGTGCAGCGTTATCTGCCCGATGTCCGCAAGGGCGACAAGCGGATTATCCTGATTGATGGCGTTGCGGTGGGCGCGACAAACCGGGTGCCGCAGGCTGGCGAGGCGCGTTCCAACATGCATGTGGGCGGCCGTGCGGAAAAGTCGGTTTTGACCAAGCGGGAGCATGAAATTTGCGAAGCCTTGGGCCCGGATCTGAAAGCGCGAGGACTAATTTTTGTCGGCATTGATGTGATCGGTGATTATCTGACCGAGATCAACGTGACCTCGCCGACCGGCCTGCAGGAAGTCAACGCCTTTGACGGGGTCTGTCTGGAAGCCGACATCTGGGATGCCATCGAGGCCCGCCTGTAATCAGCTCCCAAGGGGCTCGGTTGACGCCGGTCAGGAAGCGGTTTTAATCGGGGTTTCGGCGGCCTTGATAACGTCGATAAAGCAATCGCGGACGGTCATGGCGGTATCCGGTGTGGGGCGCGCTTCATAATGGGCGACGCTGCGCTGGCGGCTGTCCAGGGTTTCGTACATGAACAGATCGAGGGTGCAGCTTTTGACCCGGTACTGCCAGATTTCCGCCGGATCGTCGTTGCGTTTGAAGCCGGGCGCGCCAAGCAATGCCTCAACCTGATCCGCAATTAGGCCCTCAAGCACAGTGGGTTCTGGGTAGTTGCGTTTCGGTTTCGGTTCAACCGGCGACGCTTTGGCGATCGTCACCGGCGGGGTTTCCACCGCCGGCACGGCGGTCTCCTGCGGAGCGGTTTTGACAAACCGTGACGCCGGTGCCGGTTTGAGTTCCTGGTTGGCGCCGCAGCCACCAAGGCCGAGAACGAGCATCAGGACGGTCACGACACTGGTTTGCGCCCGGCCGCGCGGGGTATGCGATCTAAATCGAGGTGTCAACGGACTTAGGCCGCGCTTCCGTCCGTGGGTTTTATCGGGGCCGGATCGCTGCTGTCGAGGGTGCGCATGTCGCCGGAAATTTCACCGCCCGATTCAATGACAATACGGCCATAGCGAATGGTTCCGGAAATCTGGCCGCCAGCCCGCACGACAAGGCGGTCACGGGCAATCAGTTCGCCCTCGAAACGGCCGGAAATATCGGCCTCTTCCACATCTGCATTGCCTTTGAAGTGCCCGCTCTGGCTGACTTCAATGGCCCGGGCACCGGGCAGACTGACTTCCACATGGCCTTCAACGACCAGCTTGTCGCATGCCGTAATTTCACCGGACAGGCGAATATCACGACCGACAACCAGACATTTGCTGTCGTTATCGCTGCCCATGGGCCGATCCATGCGCCGCGGCGTCATGCCGGCGATATCAGGGACCCGGCGCGGCACGTCGGGCTGGTAGGTGGTTGCCGTTGGCGGTTTTGAGGCGACATGTGAGCCTTTGCGTGAGAAGGGCTTCAGGGGCGGAGCCGCCATGTCCTGCTGGGGGCTAACGGGGGGGACGTCGTCTTTTTTCTTCCCAAACATTTCAAAATTCCCTCATTTACGAATTGGTTTGAACAGCCTGGGCAGGGCTGCCCTGCCGCCAGGTCTGGAATAAGTGGATCATTGCCGCAGTCGCGATGATCGGTGTGATTAAGTTGAGAACCGGAACGGTCAGCAAAAAGGCAAAGACCACACCGACCATCAGCAATTGCCACTGGTTGGCTTTGCGGATGACCCTGGCCTCTTCAGCAGACAGACGGCGATGCGCCACCAGTTCGAAATATTCGCGGCTGAGAAGATATCCGTTGACCCCGTAAAACAGGATCGGGAAAAGCGGCCCCAGCAGCAAAAAGGGCAGCATCAGGATGTTCAGAAGAACAAAGACGCCGAGAAACTTGAGTGATGAAATCAGGTTTTCGGAAAGCGGCGGACCGTCTGTTTTTGGTAGGCCCGGATAGTGGCGAGCTTCGACGCAATCGGCAATCTGATCGAGAAACAGACCGACCACGGAACTGACAACGCCGGGAAACAGAAACCAGGTCAGGACTGCCGTCGCCAGTCCGCCGAGCAGATCAACAGCGGTTTCCAGCCAGCCCCATTGGAAAAAGGCCGTATGCGTGAGTACGTAGGCAATCCCCGACCACAACCCGATGAAGACGACGATGGACAGGCCAATGCACAGCAGCAGGATTTGCCGGGTGGCCTTGTCATTTAACTGAGATACACCTTTAGAAAGTGCATTTAACATGCAGATATTGCTCGCTTAAATACTAAAACTTAAAGAAGTACATGAAGGCCGTCCAGGCTTCCTAGTCTCAAGATAAATACTTAAAATTAGGTTATTACAAGACAGATAAAATAGCGATCTGAGCCGAGTTCAATAACATACTGAAAATAAGGCATAAAAATGGCACGGCAAGGGGTTTGTGCGGAATGCTTGTGAGCCAGTTGATCCTGAGTATACTGCGCGCCGCCGACCGCCTTTTATTTGAAACTGATTGCTGTCCCAGAGACACAGGAGACTTTTATGGATAAACCCCGTTTTGACGTATTGGGTATTGGCAATGCCATTATCGACGTCATTGTCCAGACGGACGACGCCTTCCTGCAGGACAATGGTCTGGTCAAGGGGGCCATGAGCTTGATCGATTCGGATGCCGCGCAAGCGCTTTATGAAAAATGCGGCCCGGCGGTCGAGTGTTCGGGTGGGTCGGCCGGCAACACCATCAGCTGTCTGGCGTCGCTGGGCGCACAAGCGGCCTATGTGGGCAAGGTTTTTGATGATCAGTTGGGCCGTGTCTTCGCGCATGACATCCGGTCCATGGGTGTTCACTTCGAGACCGCGCCAGCGGTTGACGGGCCGCCGACCGCGACCTGTCTGGTTCTGGTTACACCGGATGCGGAGCGCACCATGCAGACGTTTCTTGGCGCCTGTGTCGGGCTGGGCCCGGATGATATCGATGAAGAAGCCGTTACAGCGTCGGCCGTGACCTATATGGAAGGGTATCTCTGGGACCCCGAAGACGCCAAAGCCGCCTTTTTGAAAGCATCGGCCATCGCCCATGAGGCGGGCCGCGATGTTTCTCTCAGCTTGTCCGATCCGTTCTGTGTCGATCGTCACCGTACCGAGTTCCGTGATCTCGTCAGTAATCACGTCGATATCCTGTTTGCCAATGAAGATGAAATCAAATCGCTCTATGAAGTATCGAGTTTCGACGAAGCGCTGCAGGCCGTGCGGGGGCAATGCAAAATTGCGGCCCTGACACGCAGCGAAAAAGGCTCGGTTGTTGTGACAGCGGACGAGGTCCATGTCGTTGACGCCGATCCGGTTGCCAAGGTGGTTGATACCACGGGTGCCGGTGATGCCTATGCCGCCGGCTTCCTGCATGGTTATACGCAGGGCCGGGATATGGCGACGGCGGCGCGCATGGGCGGCATTTGCGCGGCGGAAGTGATTTCACACGTCGGCGCGCGCGCCCAAACCAGCCTGAAAGACTTAATCGCCGGGAAACTCGGCGCCTCCTTATAATCCTGTGTAATACCGTTAGGGCCACACACGCAATGACAACGCAATTAAGAAACATCGCCATTATCGCACACGTCGATCATGGTAAAACAACTCTGGTCGACCAGCTGTTCCGCCTGAGTGGCATGTTCCGTGACAACCAGCGCGTTGAAGAGCGCGCCATGGACTCCAACGAGCTGGAGCGTGAACGCGGCATTACCATTCTGGCGAAATGCACCAGCGTTGAATGGAAAGACACCCGCATCAATATCGTCGATACCCCGGGTCACGCCGATTTTGGCGGTGAGGTCGAGCGTATTCTGAGTATGGTCGATGGCGTGTTGCTATTGGTTGACGCCTCCGAAGGGCCGATGCCGCAAACCAAGTTTGTCACCATGAAGGCGCTGGCACTGGGCCTCAAGCCGATTATCGTGGTCAACAAGGTCGACAAACCGGAAGGCCGTCCCTATGAAGTTCAGGACGAGGTTTTTGAGTTGTTTACGGCGCTCGATGCCAGCGACGACCAGCTCGACTTCCAAACGGCTTTCGCTTCGGCCAAAAACGGCTGGGCCGGGCTGACCCCGGAGGATTCCGATAACAACATGGACGCACTGTTTGATCTGATTGTCGAACATGTTCCGGCACCGAAAGGAAATCCCGACGCGCCGTTCTCCATGCTGGCGACAACACTGGCCGCCGACCCCTATCTGGGCCGTATTCTGACCGGCCGCATCACGTCCGGCGTTGTCACACCAAACATGACGGTCAAGGCCCTGAACCGGGAAGGTGAACTGATTGAGCAGGGCCGGATTTCCAAACTGCTGGCCTATCGCGGGCTGGAGCGGGTCGCCATCGAGCGGGCCGAAGCGGGCGACATCGTGGCAATTGCCGGCCTGCCGACAGCGACGGTTGCCGACACGATTTGTGCCATTGAAGTGGAACAGCCGCTGGACGCCCAACCGGTTGATCCGCCGACCCTCGCCATGACATTTGCCATCAATGATTCGCCGTTTGCCGGTCAGGAAGGCAAAAAAGTCACCTCGCGCATGATCCGCGACCGTCTGATGCGGGAAACCGAAAGCAATGTGGCGATCAAGGTCACGGAAGCCGAAGGCAAGGATGCCTTTGAAGTGGCCGGGCGTGGCGAATTGCAGTTGGGCGTATTGATTGAGCAAATGCGCCGCGAAGGTTTCGAGCTGTCGATCAGCCGGCCACGGGTTTTGTTCCGGGAAAACCCGGAAACCGGGGTTCTTGAAGAACCCATCGAGGAAGTGCAGATCGATGTGGACGACGAATTTTCAGGCATTGTCGTGGAAGCCATGAGCTTGCGCAAAGGCAAGATGACGGAAATGCGCCCGTCTGGTGGCGGCAAGGTGCGGCTGACGTTCCTGGCCCCGGCGCGCGGCCTAATCGGTTATCATGGCGAGTTTCTGACGGAAACCCGCGGCACCGGGATCATGGCCCGGATCTATCATTCCTATGGGCCGCATATGGGCCCGATTCCCGGCCGTCGCAATGGCGTGCTGATTTCCAACGCCACAGGCAAAAGCAACGCTTACGGCCTGTTTGGCCTGGAAGGTCGGGGGCCGCTGTTCATCGGTAACGCCGTGCAGGTTTATGAAGGCATGATCATCGGCGAGCACAGCCGGGGCAATGATCTGGAAGTGAACCCGCTGAAAGCCAAGCAGCTAACCAATATCCGGGCTTCCGGAACGGATGAATCAATCCGACTGACGCCGCCGCGTCGGATATCTCTTGAGCAGGCCATCGCCTATATTGAGGATGACGAACTGGTGGAGGCGACACCGACCATGCTGCGTCTTCGCAAAAAGCATCTGGACCCGCATGAACGCAAACGTCAGTCTCGGGCTGCCGAAAAAGCGACGGCGAGTTGATTGGTGCCTGAAGGGATCGCTTGAGCAGGGCCTATCCGGCGGGTAGGCTCGCGCCATGACACGAACAGATTTCTCCAATGCTGGTGCTGTGACCGTCGAAAGCAACGCGTTCTGGCGCTGCTTTCCGGCGGGCATGCGCAAACGCTGGTGGCTGTTCCGCCCCATTGATCTTTTGTGTCGCTATCTGCCGGTTTTCAAACGCCGTCGGGGGCTTGCGGTCATCCGCATGGACGGCATTGGCGATATGGTGCTGTTTCGCCGGGCGCTGGACCACTATGCCGAAGCTTTTGATGTCGATAAATCCGAGATCACGGTGATCGGCTGCGCCAGCTGGCAATCGATTGCGGATACGGTCTTTGCCGGGTTCCGGGTGATTGCCATCAACGAGCACGCTTACGCCAAAAAACCTTTATACCGGTTCCGAATCAATGGCATGATGCGCCAGTTGGCCCCGGAAATTGTGGTTTCCGACGCCTTTTTCCGGCGCGCCCTCATGGCCGACAGTCTGGTCTGGGTGACGGGAGCGCCAAAGACCTATGTTTCATACCCTTATGTCAACGAGCCGACACGGGCCGAGTTCACTTATTATCTGAGCCAGTGCACGGCGATTGTCGATACCGGCTCCTATCCGACCCATGAGATCGCCCGTCATGCCGCTTTCATTGCGCATTTTACAGGTCGCCCCTTGGCGCCGACGGCGCCCAAACTGGCCTGGCGTAATGCCCCACCGGACCTGACGGCGGGTGGGCCCTATGTGGTGTTGAATCCGGGCAGCAATGAATATGGCCGGCGCTGGCCATTGACAGCCTATATCGGTCTTGCCAACTGGCTCGTGGAGCAGGGTCAACGTGTGGTGTTTGTCGGCAAGGCCGATGAAAAGGCCGACCAGGATTTAATCGCTGAAGCGGCCGATGCCATAACGATTATCGACAGGACCGGCAAAACCGATCTGGCGGGTCTGATGGATATTCTGAAACATGCCGCCCTGGTCGTCAGCAACGATACCGGGCCCCTGCATCTGGCTATCGGGCTGGGCGCACCCACCGTGGGAATTGTCGGCGGCGGGCATTTCGAGAGTTTTGTGCCCTACCCTGAACAGGCGACACCCGACCATGTGCGATTTGTTTATGAAAAAATGGACTGTTACCACTGCTTCTGGCGTTGCCACAAACGCACCGACCCGAAAGCCGCGTTCCCCTGTGTGGCGGCAGTCACGCCGGCACAGGTGCAAGAGGCCTGCACCGTTTTGCTGAAAGGTTCGGCACAATGACGGATCAGCAGCTCGCCCAACGCTCCTGGGGGGAGGTTTATCAGGCCTTCAAAAACCCCAAGGTCATTGCACTTTTGTTTCTCGGCCTGTCCGCCGGTATCCCGATCCTGCTGATCTTCTCGACTCTTTCCGTGTGGTTGCGGGAAGCTGGCGTTAGCCGGGCGACCATTGGGTTTTTCAGTTGGGCCGCTCTCGCCTATGCCTTCAAGTTTATCTGGGCACCGCTCATCGACAAGTTACCCCTGCCGGTTCTGGCTAGGGTTCTGGGCCGCCGCCGGTCCTGGCTGCTGGTTTCACAAGCCATGATCATCCTGTCGCTGGTTTTGATGGCCACGGGTGACCCGGCGCAGTCTTTGACCCAACTGGCCGTATTTGCCGTATTGCTGGGGTTTTCCTCAGCAACCCAGGACATTGTCATTGACGCCTACCGGATTGAGGTCGCCGAGGCCGATCTGCAGGGCATCATGTCGTCCGCCTATATTGCCGGTTACCGCATCGGCATGCTGGTCGCCGGTGCCGGGGCACTTGAGTTGGCCGGGTTCTTTGATGGTGGCAACGGATATGATCTGGTGGCTTGGTCAAAAACCTATCTAGCCATGGCGCTCGTCATGGGGATCGGCATTGCCACCACGCTGGTGATTGCCGAACCAAAAACGCCTCCTCAGAAAGATGTTAACCTACAAAGCGGCTCCGACTATTTTCGTTTTCTGGGGTGCTTTTTATGTGCGGCAGGAGCCTTTGTCGGGGTTTTTCTGATCAGCGTCGATCTGGCGGCACAGGCCAAGACTTTTTTGTCTGGACTCAGTGGAGTGGCGCCGCAACTGGCGGGGTTTCTTGTCGAAGCCGTGCGGTTGGCGGGTGCCGTTGCCGGGGCGGCACTTATGGGTTGGTTTCTTGTTGCCCTGAAAGCGGTTCCGAGGCAAATGGTCACAGAAACCTATCTCGGCCCCTTCACCGATTTTTTCCGGCGCTACGGCAAAACGGCGCTGCTCATCCTGGCGCTCATTTCCACCTATCGTATTGCTGATATCGTGATGGGCGTCATGGCCAATGTGTTTTATGTGGATCTCGGGTTTGAAAAACAGGAGATTGGCCGTATCTCGAAAGGTTTCGGCCTGATCATGACGCTTGCCGGCGGTTTTCTCGGCGGTGCGCTGGCTGTCCGTTACGGTGTTATTAAAGCCCTGATGGGGGGGGCCGTTCTGGCCGCCGCGTCCAATCTGCTGTTTGCCGTTCTGGCCCAGATCGGCAACGACATCGCTTTTCTGGTGCTGGTGATCTCCGCCGACAATCTGAGCGCCGGGATCGCCTCGGCAGCGTTTGTCGCCTATCTTTCCAGCCTGACCAGCACCGGGTTTACGGCGTCGCAATACGCCTTATTCAGTTCAATCATGGTTCTCTTGCCAAAAGTTCTGGCCGGCTATTCGGGTGTCATGGTTGAGGCGGTGGGTTATGAAATGTTCTTTATCGGTACGGCGGCCATGGGTATTCCGGTGCTTGTGCTGATTTATCTGGTGGCGCGTTCCAACCGTCCGGCTTGACCACAGGCTCCGGAGCCGCCATAAATCGGCGCTTTCCAATTAGATAATCCGGGTTTTGACCATGCAGCGTATTTTTTCCGGCGTTCAGCCAACGGGCAACCTCCATTTGGGCAACTATCTGGGCGCAATCCGCAACTGGGTGCGGCTGCAAAACGATTACGAATGCATTTTCTGTATGGTCGATCTGCATGCCATTACGGTCTGGCAGGAGCCCGAGCAATTGCGCGCCAATACCCGTGAAGTGGCGGCGGCGATGATTGCGTCGGGCGTCGATCCCGTCAAAAACATCATCTTCAACCAGAGCCAGGTGCCGCAGCACGCGGAGCTGGCCTGGATTTTCAATTGTGTGGCGCGCCTTGGCTGGCTCGACCGGATGACCCAGTTCAAGGAAAAAGCCGGTAAGGACAAGGAACGGGCCTCTGTCGGCCTGTATGCCTATCCGAACCTGATGGCGGCCGATATTCTGGCCTACAAGGCGACCCACGTGCCGGTGGGGGAAGACCAGAAGCAGCATCTGGAATTGTGTCGCGATATCGCCACCAAATTCAATCATGATTATGGCGATGAGTTTTTCCCGATTGTCGAACCGCTGATCTTTGGTGAGGCGACGCGGGTGATGTCGCTGCGTGACGGCACCAACAAGATGAGCAAGTCCGATGCCTCGGATGCGTCCCGCATCAACATGACTGACGACGCCGATACCATCGCCAAGAAAATCCGCAAGGCGCGCACCGATGCGGAACCTTTGCCATCCGAAGCGGTGGGCTTAAAGGGCCGCGCCGAAGCCGCCAATCTGGTGGGCATTTATGCCGCATTGAGTGACACAACGGCGGCCGACGTGCTGGCGGAATTCGGCGGACAGGGGTTTGGCGCTTTCAAGCCGGCGCTGGCCGATCTGGCGGTTGAGAAGCTGTCGGATATTCAGGGCGAACTGCGCCGTCTGCTGGATGATCCCACCCATGTCGACGGGATTATCCGCACCGGCACGGAAAAGGCCCGCGCCATTGCCGAGCCGATCATGCGCGATATTCATGAAAAGGTCGGGTTTCTGCAGCCTTAACCGGTTATGCCTTGTTGCTTGTTATGCCCAGTCCCGTTTAAAATCAGGATATTAAGAAACAGGCAGCACACATATGTCCGGATAATCGTGGCCGCTTGAAAAACGGGAAGTTTCGGACCTGATTAATGGCAGATGATAAGACAATGTCGCGTTTGCTTGGTGGAATCGTCGATAGCATTGGCGATGGTGCCGCGCTTTATGATACGGACGACTGTCTGATTCAGTGCAACAAGAACTATATTCGGTATTTTGGTGATGTTGCGGGGGACATACAATCTGGTATGTCCTTTCGTCAGGTAATGGGGCTTGCGGCGCGTCACTGGTATGCGGAAAGGTCTGAGTACGAAATTGAAAAATGGATTGAAGAAAGAATAACCCTTTTTAATAAAGGGATAAAAAATAACGAAATTCTGCGTTCAGATGGCAGTTGGATCGGTCTTGATTATTATAAAATTGAGGGTGGTGGAACCTTTGTCTTTACGGCAAATATCTCACAACGCAAGAATATGGAAACGGCTCTTAAGGCAGCCAAAGAGGAACTTGAAGGACGCGTTGCTCAGCGGACAGCTGAACTGGAGCAAGCCCTGGAGCTTTTGCGCGCAAACGAACAGCGTCTGACGGATTTTGCAACCATCTCTTCTGACTGGCTTTGGGAAATGGATGCCGCGTTGAAATATACGTTCTTTTCAGAGCGTAACCGGGAGGTCACTGGCCAAGACCCAAGTTTGTTTCTGGGGAAAGCGCGTCAAGACGTATCCAATGAAACGGTCGATTCGGAAAAATGGAAAGCTCATTTGGCCGACCTTGAGGCGCATCGGCCTTTCAAGGATTTTACCTACCCTTTAAAAGTGTCTGATGGGCGCAAGATGTTGATCAGCATCAACGGCAAGCCGGTTTTTGATGAGCGTGGTCATTTTGCCGGTTATCGGGGATCAGGTACGGATATTACCGAAAAAAGCCGCCTTGTTGAGGAAATGAAGCGCAATGAGATGTTGTTCGAGGGGCTCTTTCAAACATCAGCGGTCGGTATGGTCCTGCATGCGGCGGATGGCAGCAGACGGATACGTGTGAATGACCGGTTTTGTCAGATGGTCGGTCATAGCGAGGCGGCTTTGTTACGGGAGCCCTATGCAAACCTGACTCATCCGGATGACCTGGCGGAAAGCATGGAAATGCGGCGGCGGGTTGAAAGCGGGGAGATTGATTACTGCGTTTTGGAAAAGCGCTATATTCATAAAAAGGGGCATGCTGTCTGGGGCAGTGCGTTGTTGTCGGTAGTCCGTGATGAAGACGGGAATGTCTTGAATTACATATCAATTATTCAGGATATTTCCCGACGAAAGGCCGATGAAATTTCCCTGCTAGAAGCCAAGGACAGGTCGGAAATCGCCAATCGGGCAAAGTCCGATTTTCTGGCCAACATGAGTCACGAATTGCGCACGCCTTTGAACTCGATAATCGGGTTTTCATCTGTGTTGGCAGGTGAAATGTATGGTTCCCATTCTGTTGATAAATATCGGGATTACAGCCGGAACATACAAAAATCCGGGGAGCACCTGCTGCAACTGATTAATGATATTCTTGATCTGTCTCGTATTGAATCGGATGTAACCATTGCCCGTCCCCAGAACGTGGATATTCTCAGAACAATTGATTCCTGTTTGAAAATGTCGGAATTTCAGTCTCAACAGGCACAGGTCCGGCTGGTATTTGACGCACCGCAAGACATTCCGACAATTCGAGCCGATGTAATGCACATGAAGCAGATTGTGCTCAATCTGTTGTCAAATGCCATTAAATTTACGCCGAAAGGGGGTGAGATAACCCTTAAGCTTGACGTAGATGATCAGCGCAATGTGGTTCTTGATGTCACGGATACGGGGATCGGTATTGCTGCGGATGATATTCCAAAGGTGTTGGAGCCATTTGGTCAGGTTACAGACGCCATGACCCGCAACCATGACGGTGCGGGGCTTGGCTTGGCTATTGTCAATGCGCTGGTAAAGCTCAACGCCGGTAAAATGGAAATTAAAAGCACTTTAGGTGACGGCACGACAGTTACGCTGCGTTTTCCGCAAGCATAAAGGCCTCGAGTTATGTTTCACCGGGTTGCGGTCCGTCGTATCCGGCGACAATAAACAAATCCAGTTCCGCAGCACCCTGTCGCAGCGCCTTGGCCCGCTGGTAGGGCTCCGAGTGATAGCAGGCCAGCGCTTTTTCATAACTTTCAAATTCAATAACAACCGTGCGTGACCTAACGGTACCCTCCGCGACCTCACCTTCGCCGCCCCGCACCAGAAACCGGGCGCCGTATTGCTTAAAAGCCTCGGCATTGGCTTCGACATATTTTTTATAGGCCTCCATATCCGTCACATCACCGCTGGCGACCCAGTAACCTTTTGCCATTTTACCCTCCTGTTTATTATTTGTTGGATACTTTTTCATGGAGCGGTCAGGCAGGCAAGAGGCAATCCGGATCCTTAAGAGTTGGGTAATGAAACGTTGGTAGGTTTTTGCCTGCAATCACGAGGCAGTATTGAAAATGACCGATGTCACCACAAAAGCCGTCCTCCACTTAGGAGCCAGTAGTGGGTTTATGCAGGAACTGGGTAACCGGCTGTCCGGGCACGAATCTTCACCGGATCAATCGGATGATTCATTGCCGGAGGCGGCGCAACAGGCCAAACGGGAAATGGGGGCCACCGATTCTTCGGGGTCGGAATCCGGGTATGACGGTAAAGAGAAAAGAGAAACCTTTTATTTTACGGTGATGATTGCGGCGAAATCAGGCGAGTCGCGCGCCCTCAGCATCAAGGCGGCCTCCCCCGACGAGGCCAAAAATGCCGCCAGATCGACACTCGATGACGGTGAAGAGGTGGTCTCGGTCAGCCAGAGCACGGTTCCCGCCCCGCCGGACCCCAACCGGGGTCAGCTGGCTTAAGGCCGTAAGCAGGACAGCCGGTTGGCTATCAGAGCACAGGTATTTTCTCCGGGCTCGGTATTGACAGGTCCAGTCTGCACTTGATTTTTGTCCGTCAGGGGGCCATGTAAGGGTACGGTAACATTATGTGCCGCCCGACCCTGGGCGGCATCGACGAGCAAAGGTTCATTTGATGTTCATTCAAACGGAAAACACACCCAATCCGGCAACCCTGAAATTTCTTCCGGGATGTGACGTTATGGTATCGGGAACCGCAAATTTCACATCGATAGATGACGCCGCGACTTCGCCATTGGCGCAAAACCTGTTTGCGACAAAAGGCGTGACCGGTGTGTTTCTGGGAGCCGATTTCATCACCATCACGAAAACCGACGACAAGGACTGGGATCTTCTGAAACCGCTGGTGCTGGGCGCGATCATGGAACATTTTCAGTCGGGCCGTCCGGTTATGACAGAGGCGACGACCTCGGATAGTGCCGATGCAGGTGAAGATGACAGCGTGACCCGTCAGATCAAGGAACTCATCGATACCCGTGTGCGCCCAGCCGTGGCGCAGGATGGCGGCGATATTGTCTACAAAGGCTTTGAAGACGGTGTTGTCTATCTGCATATGCAAGGCGCTTGTGCGGGCTGCCCAAGTTCGACGGCAACCCTCAAACACGGCATCGAGAACATGCTTCGTTATTATGTTCCGGAAGTCGAGGAAGTGCGCGCCATCGATTAAGTGTAGGCGTTTCAGTGAAGAGAAACGGGGGTTCGGGCTGTTGCGCGGACGTGTTTAACGCAATCTTCATTTTTTCCGTGGAAAATAGAATTTGGATGTGTTAATTACGCGCCCATGAGTTAGCCGGCCAATAGGTTCCGTTAAGTTCAAATCGAGGGAAAATGAACAGGCGGGAAGGTCTAAAAATGGACTGCAATGTGATATGTTTCGTGCGTGCCTCTGGCCGAAGCACTTGTAATTTCTGGAAATTTCGATGATTCGTACATTCGAAGGCATCGCTTTGGTCACCGCTGGCGGGTTGGTCAGCGGATTGGTTGCCTTGGCGATATTGAACCCGCCGCAAGCCGCGACGGCGCGCCCGCAAGCTGTCCTTGAGGCGCAAAAAAACGTTCAGGCGGTCGCCGTCGTTCCTGAACGGAAGGCCTCGGCGAAAACCATGCGGTTTTTGCCAATCAAGGCGCGGGGTTCTGAAACGCTGCTGGCCAGCGTTAATGTGCGGGCCTTGCAGGACCACAATTCGGCACCGCTGAATTCGGCTGAAAACCTCGATAAAACCTTCGCCGATCTTGGTTATGACCTCGAGCGGGTGAGCAAGGGACATGCCCGTGTTCCGCGTGTTTTTCTGGCCAGCATGCCAGAGGATATCGGCGATGTTCGCGAAGTGCGGCGTAAAAAGGCGCTCTTTATCAAAACCGTGCTGCCGCTGATCCTGCAGGTCAATGATGAGATTCGTGATGAACGCGCGCGTCTGCTGGATTTGCAGAGCCGCCGTCTGAATGGCGAAAAACTGGCCGCGGTGGACCGCCTGTGGCTGCTTGCCATGGCCGAACGCTACAAGGTTAAACGCGGTAACCTGAAGGAACTGATTAAGCGTGTTGATATCATTCCGGTGTCGCTGGCGCTTGCTCAGGCGGCGGAAGAAAGCGGCTGGGGGTCGTCGCGCTTTACCCGCGAAGGCAACGCCATGTTCGGGCAATGGACCACGAAACAGGCCAAGGGCATAATTCCGGCCAAACGTGACGCGGGAAAAACACATAAAATCAAGGTTTTTGAAAGCCTGCTTCATTCGGCCCGCGCCTACGCCATTAATTTGAACACCCATCGAGCTTATCGGGAACTCCGGACCGTGCGCAAAAAGTTGCGCCGATTGGGCGAGCCCGTGCAGGGGCGGCGGCTGGTTGAAACCCTGACGGCTTATTCTGAACGGGGCCAGGACTACGTCAAAACAATTCGCGCCATTATGGCCGTGAACAAGCTGAAACAGTTCGAAAGTGCGGAGCTGAATACCGGCGCTTGAGCTGAGCCTTCGGTACGGCTTATGTCGCGTTCAGAGTTGCTGGCCCTTCGCAGCCAAACCGGACGGCAACATATTCCATAGTCAGCCCGGCCAAAGGGACTTCCAGAATAAACCAAAAGGGCGAGGTGATCAGGCTTTTCGCTCCGAACAGGGCGGCGCGCGTCGCTCTCATGGTTTCATAGGCAAAAAAGCACAGGGAAATTCACCCAAGTACCGATCCGTGGTGCCCGGAGCGACCAGAGGACCTCATGTCGCGCGTGCTTCTTCGGTCAGTTATC
Organism: Rhodospirillales bacterium; assembly: GCA_048262255.1. GTDB lineage: Bacteria > Pseudomonadota > Alphaproteobacteria > Rhodospirillales > Casp-alpha2 > JABMNT01. The sequence continues at coordinate 809,757 of JBLXFH010000001.1, forward strand.
ACACATGAAACTCTCGTGGCGTTTGGTCTTTAACGCCATGATTTTAAGTCATCGTGACCGGAGAACCTTTGACGACTTATTGGATCCGTACGAACTGATGCCCGAACCAGCGCCAGCGTCCCTGCTGTGTTGGCAGCGTACAGTTGAGGCGGGTCCGCCCCACCGGCAAAGGAGACTGCGTGCGAATTTCAACCCGGGGTCCCAAAATGGCGACATCGGCTCTTTGACCCTCATGGCTCAAAAAACAGGACAGTTGGTCCAGTTCCCCGACATTGCCGGTGACGGTAAAGCCGATTGCCGGCGGATTGACGTCGTCGATTAGGGGGTCAGCAGGGGACAGGTCCTGCACCGGTAGGGACAGGGCGTTGACGATCAGGCGGAAGCGGTCGATCCCGCCAAACGTTTCATTGAGGCCAAACCGCGGCATATAATAGGCGTCTCCCGATGCGTCGATAACGCCGGAATGCTGGCCAAAGGCGGCAATGAAACCACCGTTTTCGATGGCTGCCCGCGACGCCAGGCTGGTTTCGCCGTAAGGATAGGCGAACAGGGTGGGGGTGGCGCCCAGTTCTTTACGGAACCGTTCGTTGGCGACATCGATTTCCTGTTGGAGTTGCTCCTGACTGGCTTGAGGCATGTGTAAATGGCTGACGCTATGATGGCCGAAATCAACGCCTGCGGCGCGCATTTCCCGGATTTGATCCCATGTCAGGTGGCGGCTGGCACCGTGATCGACGTGGGCGGTCGAGACAAAAACCGTGAACGGTAACCCGGCCGCCTTGAGCCGCGGCCAGGCTTCCGTATAGATAGAGCGATAGGCGTCATCGATGGTAATGCCGATGGTCCTCTCTACCAGCGCTTCACCGGCTTTCAGTTTTTTGATGATTTCAGAGACGGGGAGAACCGTATAGGGACCTGATTTCAGTTCTGCCACATGCGCCTCGAAGCTTTCGAGGGAAATATTGGTGGACGGATAATCGCCTTCGCCAAAACGGTGGTACATGATCACGACGGCCGAGGATGCAGCCAGTGCAGTTTGGCAGAGACCCGACAGGATCAGGGTCAGAAGCAGCACGGCGGCTGGTGGTAAAATAAGCAGTCTGCAGGTTATTTTCATTTTTCAATCATTTGGCTGTCGAGTTGAAATTCGGATTTTCATTGATTCTTTCTGCTTCTGGCGTCAATGACAAGGGTTAAGCGCGAATGGCGCGCTGTCGAACGTGTCTCCAGATCGCAAAAAAAGAGGTATCCTTTGAAAATTCTGGCCCTGGATACGGCAACATCAGCCTGCTCTGTCGCCATCCGCGTTGACGGCAACACCATTGCCACGGCTTTTGAAGCGATGACCCGGGGCCAGTCGGAAGCCCTGATGCCCATGGTTTTGCAGGTTTTGTCCGAATCCGCTTTGCAGGTCGGGGATTTTGATCTGATTGCCGTAACCTGCGGCCCAGGCGCCTTTACCGGGCTGCGGATTGGTCTGGCAGCGGCCCGGGGGCTGGCACTGGCATCGGGTGTTCCCTGTTGTGGCATCACGTCGACAGAGGCCATCGCGGAGGCAGCCGCACAGTTCAAGGATCCGGACCAGGGCATTCTGGTGGCCCTCGATTCAAAGCGCGCCGATATCTATGTACAGATTTTCAACCCGCAGGGAGAGGCGTTGAGCGTGCCGGAGGCCGTCGCGCCGGAACAAATATCCCAGCGTCTGGATGCGTGCGGTCTTGCAGGGCCTCTGGTCATTGCTGGCGATGCGGCACCCCTCGCCCTGGATCTGCTGCATCAAGCTGCGCCGGGGCGGGCCATCGTGCTAAGCAGTGCGCCTGGGGTACCCGATGCCCGTTTTGTGGCGCAGATTGCCGAACGGTTTAAACGGACAGGCCAGCCGCTTGCCGACACCAGTCCGCTGTATCTGCGTCCGCCGGATGCGGTTATCCCCAAAAATGGCGGGCGTTTGCGGCCCTGACCAGTTCCGCCGCCAAAACGGAGATCAGGCTTTTTTAATCAGCAAACGGTGTGGGCCCACAGCGGCGTTACGGTCATCGGTCTCTGGTGTCAGTGAGAGGATTTCGTGCCCATGCTCGCGGACCGATCGAGGGACATTGGTCAGTGGTTCTTTCCCCTGTAGCCGCACTTCGAGCAGCGCACCTGCGGGCAGTTTCTCGATCATCAGCTTGGTTTTGACAAACGTCATCGGGCAGATTTCACCGGTGATGTCGATGAAAGCGGGTTCAGATTGGGATTCCGTGTGTTTATTCATATTGGATGTGTCCGAGGCCATCTTGGCGAGCAAAGCAAGGGTTTCCCTTATTTGGGTAAAGTCTGTTTATATATAAAACCCATTCTTCGCAAAAAATACAAATTAAAGACTGCAATAAACATAAGAAATGTTATAAATAAACATCCAAGGAGCGCACAAATGACAGACAAACCAAGTCAAACTGAACTATTGGAGCTAACAACGGAAATTGTTTCGGCTCATGTAATGAATAATACCATTTCTTCCTCCGATTTGACGCAATTGATACAGGAGGTCTATTCAACTTTAACGCAAGTTGGCGCAGAAACGGCACCGGTTGACAAACCACGCCCGGCTGTCCCGCCTAAAAAATCCATATTTCCGGATCATCTTGTGTGTCTGGAGGATGGCAAAAAATTAAAAATGCTGAAACGCCATCTCAAAACGTCCTATAATATGACGCCGGATGAGTATCGTGAACGTTGGGGGTTGGCCGCCGATTATCCAATGGTGGCGCCGAATTATGCCAAGCACCGTTCGGCGCTGGCGAAAAAGATCGGCCTGGGAACCAAGCCGCGTGGAAAAAAACGCGCTTGAGGCCTTGATTTCAGGGGTGGCAGGCACAGAAAACTTAAGGGCTGAGCAAGGAAAATTATGGAAGAAGAATCACGAATTGAGCAGGCTTGTATTCGCAATGGCCTGAAAATGACGGAACAGCGCCGGGTTATCGCGCGCGTGTTGTCCGATGCGCAGGACCACCCGGATGTGGAGGAAGTGCATCGACGGGCGAATGCCATTGATTCCAGAATCTCTGTCGCCACCGTTTATCGGACAGTGCGTCTGTTTGCCGATGAGGATATCGTCGAGCGCCATGATTTTGGTGACGGGCGGGCACGCTACGAAGAAGCGACGGACGATCACCATGATCATCTGATCAATGTGAAGTCGGGCAAGGTGATCGAGTTTCATAATGAAAAAATCGAGCAGCTGCAGGAAGATATTGCCAAGGAATACGGAATGAAACTGGTGGGTCACCGGCTTGAGCTTTATTGTGTACCGGAAGACGAATAAGCGTGTTTATGCGGGGGATGACTTGACTCGTGCCGTTTCGCTGATATGTATGCGCGCCCGAAAATTGCCATCTGAAGATGGCTCTCCTTTTCTGTTGGTTGCGCGGTGACGAAAAAACTTTTTATAAAATCCTATGGCTGCCAGATGAATGTCTACGATGCGGAACGCATGGCCGACGTCCTCAAGCCACTTGATTACAGTCTCACGGAAAACCCAGATGATGCCGATCTGGTGATTCTCAACACCTGCCATATTCGCGAAAAAGCCGCCGAAAAAGTCTATTCCGAGCTGGGCCGCTTGAACCGGGTCAAAAACAGCCGCCGGGAAAAGGGCGAAAAGCTGATCGTCGCGGTGGGGGGGTGTGTGGCGCAGGCGGAGGGCGAAGAGATCGTCCGCCGCGCACCTTATGTGGATATGGTTTTCGGCCCGCAAACCTATCACCGGCTGCCGGAAATGGTGGCGCGTGCACATCGCGATGCAGGCGTTGTGCTGGATACGGATTTTCCTGCGGAATCAAAATTTGATCATTTACCCGAGCAATCGGCACCGGACGGATATTCGGCATTTCTCACCGTACAGGAAGGCTGCGATAAGTTTTGCGCCTTTTGCGTTGTGCCCTATACCCGCGGTGCCGAGTTTTCCCGGCCTGCAACGCAGGTCCTCGACGAGGCCCGGCGACTGGCCGGAGCCGGCGTCAAGGAAATCACGTTGTTGGGGCAAAACGTCAATAATTACCATGGCGTGGCGCCGGATGGCGGCGACTGGAGTTTGGGAAAGCTGATACGTGAATTGGCGAAAATCGATGGTCTGAGCGGCCTTCGTTACACCACATCTTATCCCGCCGACATGGATGATGACCTGATCCATGCGCATCGCGATGTCGCTGAACTGATGCCGTTTCTGCATTTGCCCGTGCAATCGGGCTCAGACCGCATCCTGAAAGCCATGAACCGCCGCCATAATTCCGACGACTACCGGGCCATTGTCCGCCGCCTGCGCGATGCCCGACCGGATTTGGCCCTGTCGTCCGATTTTATCGTCGGTTTCCCGGGTGAATCCGACAAGGATTTCGAGCAGACCCTGGCGTTGGTCCGTGAAATTGAATTTGTTCAGGCCTATTCCTTTAAGTACAGCGTTCGCCCGGGAACGCCGGCCGCAGCCAACGAGTTGCAGGTGCCCGAAGCTGTGAAATCCGAACGCCTTGCCGCTTTGCAGACGCTGTTGAACGAACAGCAACTGGCCTTTAATGCCGCCTGTGTCGGCCGGCAGATGGATGTGCTTCTGGAACGTCCGGGCCGTAACCCGGGGCAACTGGTTGGGCGCAGTCCTTACATGCAGGCGGTGCATGTGGATGCGCCTGAAACGCAAATCGGCGAGATTGTAACTCTTGCAATTACCGATGCACACGGCAACAGTTTAGGGGCGCGTTTTGCAGAGACGCCATCAGATGTGAGCACAATGGAAAAAAGGGCAATCGCTTGAGCACAGCTCTAACGGCTAAGACCAAAAAAACGCCGCGCACCAAAACATCACAAAAAGCCGTTTCGGTAGAGCGATCGTTTGATGACAACTCACTGGCGATTGCCTTGTTCGGATCTCACCATACGCATCTCGCCCGCATTGAACAGAAACTCGACGTTAATATTTATGCCCGCGGCAATCAGCTGACCATTAGCGGTTCGATTGAAGACGTCAATGCGGCCTGTCAGGTTTTTGAAAGCCTTTATACCCGCCTGCAGAAAAAAATGCCGCTGGATCTGGCTGAAGTTGATGCGGCCATGCGCATGGTGCGTTCGCCGCAGGGTGACGTCAGCGATACGTCGGTCGCCATCCGTACGCCCAACCGCCATATTTCGCCGCGATCGGCAACCCAGGCTGAATATCTGAAAGCGGTTGATGAAAACGAACTGGTGTTCGGTCAAGGCCCGGCCGGAACCGGCAAGACCTATCTGGCGGTGGCCAAGGCCGTGGAGCGATTGGTGCGCGGCGATGTGGAGCGCATTATCCTGTCGCGACCGGCAGTCGAGGCGGGCGAGCAGTTGGGCTTCCTGCCCGGCGATATGCGTGAAAAGGTCGACCCTTACCTGAGGCCTTTGTATGACGCCCTTTATGACATGCTTCCGGAAGGCCAGGTGGTGAAGCGGCTCGAAAGCGGTGAGATTGAAGTGGCGCCGCTGGCCTTTATGCGGGGGCGGACCCTGTCCAACGCCTTTGTTATTCTCGATGAAGCGCAAAATACCACGGCCGTACAGATGAAGATGTTTCTGACCCGGCTGGGCGAGAACTCGCGCATGGTGGTTTCCGGAGATTTAAGTCAGGTTGATTTGCCGCGCGGGACCCGGTCCGGCCTGCGCGACGCCATGGATGTTTTGCATTCGGTCAAGGGCATTGGTTTTATCACCTTTACGGACAGCGATGTTGTGCGCCATCCGCTGGTCGGTCAGATCGTGAATGCCTATTCGGATGTTGAAACCCGGCGTCGTACAGGTGCGCGTTATGAGCCCGCGCCAGAAACGGATACGGGAAACAATGGCGGCTAACGCATCCCCTGACCCGGTGGGGTCTCCGGCGTTATCACTCGAAACGGATGTAGAAGTTGACAGGTCCGCCTGGGCGATGCTTGCCGGGCAGGCTGAAGACTTGTGCAGGACGTTCGCTGCGGCGGCTTTCGAGCATATCCAGAAAATCGGTGAATTCGAGAGTGACGGTTTTGACGTGGCGGAAATTGCCATCCGCCTGACCACGGATGCCGAGCTTCAGGCGCTCAACAACCAGTTCCGCGGAATCGACAAACCAACCAATGTGTTGTCCTTTGCGGCGTTGGATGACGACGCGCCGCTGTTTCCCGAAGACGGGCCCCTGACGCTCGGCGATATTGCTGTTGCGGCGGAAACCATCCAGCGGGAAGCCCTGGCGCAGGGGAAGACAGTACAGGATCATCTGGCCCATATGGTTGTGCATGGGGTATTGCACCTGCTGGGTTATGACCATGAGGAAGAAGCGGAAGCGGAGGAAATGGAATCTTTGGAACGGGAAATTCTGGCAATGCAGGGGATTGCCGACCCTTATGAGGGTGCAGAGGGTACGGATTAATGAGCCATAAGGACGAAGATGAAGAGTTTCACGAGATCATTAAAGACGCGCCCCCGGTGCCGTTTTCCCTGATCAGCTGGTTGAAAAACTTGTTCGGCATGCGAAACGGCGAGACTTCGGTTCGAGATACACTGGAAGAACTGATTGACGAGCGCGAGGAGCAGGAACTGCCGATCAGCGCCGACGAGCGCCTATTGCTGGCCAATATTCTGGAGTTGCGTGACCGCACCGTGCGTGACGTCATGGTGCCTCGCGCTGATATTCACGCGATTGAGGAAAACATGTCCCTGACCGACGTGGTGCAGGCGATCACGCGCGAGGGCCATTCACGGCTGCCGGTCTACAAGGAAACACTGGACGATACCACGGGCTTTATCCACGCCAAGGATGTGCTGGCCTGGCACGGCGCACCCGAGGATTTTGCGCCGACGAAAATTTTACGCAAGGTGTTGTTTGTTTCGCCCGCCATGCAGGTTCTTGAGTTGCTTCTCGAGATGCGGGTCGTCCGCGCCCACATGGCCCTGGTGGTTGATGAGTTTGGTGGCGTCGATGGTCTGGTGACCATTGAGGATCTGGTAGAAGAAATCGTCGGTGAAATCGAGGACGAGCACGACAACAGCCCGGAACTGAAACTGATCAAGATTCCAGAAAACGGCTATATCGCGGACGCCCGGGTCACCGTCGAGATGCTGGAAGAAGAGATGGGCCCAATCCTCAGCGAAGAGGAACGCGAAGACCTCTATACGTTGGGGGGGCTGGTGTTCTCTCTGGCGGGGCGGGTTCCTGCACGTGGCGAGCTGGTCTGCCATCCGAGTGGTCTGGAATTCGAGATTTTGGATGCCGATCCGCGCCGGATCCGGCGCTTGCGCATGCATCAACGAGCGACCTCGATACCCGAAGTCGAGCTCTGAGGCGCTCGGTGTGGCGGGCCTGATCCAACAAGATACGGTGATGGCCCTGCGCCAGCGTCTGATGCGCACCGGCCGATTGTCACGGGCATTGGTTCTGTTTGTGGCGGGCGCTTTGTCGGCCACCGCCTTGCCGCCTTTACATCTCGTCATCCTGCTCATTCCGGCCTTTGTCGTATTGTTCTGGGCAACCGATGACGCGGTGACGCCGGGCCGTGCCTTTCGGGTTGGCTGGTTGTTCGGCGTCGGTCATTTTGCCGTGGGGTTTTATTGGGTCGGTTACGCCTTTCTGGTCGATGCGGCGCAATATGGCTGGATGGCACCTTTCGCCGTCCTCGGCATGGCGTGCGGGCTGGCGTTGTTTGTGGCCCTGGTGAGCGGCGTCTCGCGATGGATTTACAGCACGGTCAAATTGGCTCCGGTGGGCCGGGTTATGGTGTTTGCCGGGATCTGGATCGTCGTTGAATGGCTTCGCGGCTGGGTTTTGACTGGGTTTCCCTGGAATCTGATCGGTTCGGTCTGGGTCTTTTCCGATGCCATGGTTCAATTTGCAGCGCTGGGCGGGGTGCTGGGTCTCGGCCTTGTAACGTTGATTGCGGCCCTACTCCCCGCAGTTCTCGCGGATCCGTCAGGCCCCCCGATGACGCGGCGATGGATTTGGCCGCTGGCCGGATTTGCGGTCCTGATCATAATCGCCGGATTTGGCATGCTGCGGTTGTCGACGGCTGAAACGACAAATGTCGAGGGTGTCCGGCTGCGTCTGGTCCAGCCCAACGTTCCCCAGCATCTGAAATGGCAGGCGGATTTGCGTATGGGGCACGTTCGTAAACTGGCGAAGCTCAGTGTACAGCCGCCGCAACCGGGCTGGCTGCCGCCGACCCACCTGATCTGGCCGGAGACGGCAGTTCCGTTCAACATGCAGCATTCACCCAATCTTCTGGCCGGCTTGTCGAAAATCGTTCCGCCGTCGGGCGCCTTGTTAACCGGCGCGCCGCGTTCCGACGCGCCGGTTTCGGCAACACCATCCTACTGGAACAGCCTGCTTGTTCTTGGGCCGGATGCCGATATTCGGGCGGTCTATGACAAACGCCACCTGGTTCCCTTTGGCGAATACGTCCCGTGGCGCAGCCTGCTCAGCTTGACCAAGCTGACGGAAGGGCGGACCGATTTTTCAATCGGCAAAACGGCCCGTACGATTGCGCTCAAGGGTTTGCCGGAATTTGCGCCGCTGATTTGTTATGAGGCGATTTTTACCAGCGAGGTGCGTGAGCTTGGGCTAAAACCCAAATGGCTTTTGAATATCACCAACGATGCCTGGTTTGGCCAATCGGCCGGACCTTACCAGCATCTGGCGGCGGTACGGTTTCGCGCCGTTGAAATGGGTTTGCCGCTGGCCCGCGTCGCAAATACCGGAATCTCGGCGATGGTTGATCCCTATGGCCGGATTATGCAGCAGCTGCCGTTGGGCGGGGAAGGTGTGCTCGATGTGCCTTTGCCGACGGCGCTGGAGGCGAAGACGCTGTATGGGCGCTTTGGTGATCTCCTGGTGTTTCTGATGATTGGGGCCTGTCTTCTTCTGGCGCGGCTGATGCGCCAATAAGAAAACCGGTAAACCGGTATCTCCCCTGCCGTGTTTCTGTTAGACTAAGTGACTGGATTGTATGGGGGCTGTAACAGGGCCCTCGGGTATTCTGGCAAGAGAAAGCGATCAGATGGTCTATCGGCACCGACCCGCCGGCCCGGTTATTCCGCGCTATGAAAAGCTCCCCGCAGGCGTTCCCAGCCAGATAGATTTACATGTCGGGCAACGTCTGCGTCAGCGTCGTTCGCTACTGGGCATGAGCCAGGAGAAGCTGGGTGAGGCTGTTGGCATCACGTTTCAGCAAATCCAGAAATATGAACGCGGCAGCAACCGCATTGGCGCCAGCCGCCTCTACCAGTTCTCGATTATTCTCGACGTGTCCATATCCTATTTCTTTGAAGGCATGCCAAAAGGTCCACAGACGGAAGGGGTTTCAACGCCTATCGGTATGTCCGATCAGGCGCAGGCGCCGTTTGAAATGGAAACGCTGGCCCGCCGCGAAACCCTTGATCTGGTGCGCGCCTATACCAAAATTGCCGACCCGCAGGTGCGCAGACAGATTATGGAGCTGGCCGGGTCGCTGGCGGTGGCGGAGATGTTTAGCGAAGCATCGGAATGAGGGTCAGGGCCAGCAAAAACCCCATCGCACCATTAAACCAGCGCAGCCGTTCCGGGTTTGCAAGAAACCGGCGTAACGCCGAGCCGCAACCCGCCCAGATCGCGATGCAGGGCAGATTAACGGCGCCGAAAACCAAAGCCACCAGAAACACAGCCAAAGCACCGCCGGTCGGCGCCGCATAAAGCGCAATCGATGTGAGGGCCATCATCCAGGCCTTGGGGTTGATCCATTGAAACAGCGCCGCGCCAAAAAACGGTAAGGGGCGCGCCCCGGTTTTTGCCCGCCCCAGGGTCCGTGAGGTGGCGATGCGCCAGGCCAGATAGAGCAGATAGCCGCCACCGGCCAGCTTCAGCGCCAGATGAAAGGCCGGATAGGTGGTCAACAAAACCCCAAGCCCAAAACCAGTGGATAACAGCAGAATGCAAAAGCCGCCCATGACGCCCAGCATATGCGGCAGAGTCCGCCAAAAGCCGAAATTGACGCCGGAGGCCAGCAGCATCAGATTGTTCGGTCCCGGCGTGATCGAAGTAACGAAGGCGAAGATCAGAAGAGCGAGAAGATTATCCAATGACATGGCGGGGGGGACTGTTTGGATAGTGAGGAGCGAAGGCGATGCCCGCCAGAATTCGGGTTTTTCGGATCGCCCGATTGCGTTCGCCGCTCAGGGCCTGATGGCGGGGGTCGGCGCGATAGGCGGCAAAGGCATCTTTTGAAGGAAACTGCAGGACGTGCACCTCATCCGGCGTTTCCTCTTGGGTTAAAATGTCAAGTTCGGGCGCAAAGGCGCTCACCAGTTGCCCGCCGTGGTCTGCTAGAAGGGGTAGGACTTTCGATTCGAAGTCCTGCAGGGCAGAAAGGCCTTTTTCCGTCGCGTATAAACAGGCGATGATGGTGTAAGGCATGATCGAGTCTCCCATAAAGGTCAGCATTATTGACCTATAAGGCAAATCATGTAAACCGTTTTGAAGCGCTTGGAACACGAAAGGTCGTGGACATTGGCGGGAGCTCGGTTACGGTCTTTGCGAGAGATAAAAACAGCATTGCGACATTTAAGACAGGACAGAGGGAGAGATATGATGCAACTGATGTTTCGGGGGTTCATGATCCTCTGTGTGGGGCTTTTTATAATGACCCGGACCGGGGTCACAGATGAAGTGGAAAAACAAAAGCTTGCCTTGGAAGTTTTTAAAGTAATGAATTTCGAGCAAATGATGGAACAAACCAGTCAGGCAATTACTCCCCAGCTTATTGCGGTGATCAAAAAAGATCATCCGGATCTGAAAGATGATCTCGTCAATAAAATTGTTGCGATTACCTCTGAAGAATTCATCAAATTGAAGCCTGAATTGATGCTGTTTACGGGACAGGCTCTGGTCAAACATTACAATGAGGATGATTTGCGCAACCTGATTGCATTTTACAAGTCGGATACGGGTCAGAAAGCTCTCAGGGTTTTACCGCAGATAACTCAAGAAATGAATCAGTGGGTTGGCCCCAGAATTGGCCAAGTTCTGAAATCTATTAAAGCCCGGATATTGAGCGAGGTTAAAATCCCGCTGGATGGCAAGCTCTGACGGACGCCGTCCAGCCGTTTGTTCCAGTTGCGGCTATGCGCCAGCTCTCTGTTTTTTGGAGTGGCGTTGGGCTGCGTATTTTTGCAGCAGAGCCCGGTTTGACGAGGGCCGAAGACAACCAGACTTTCACTTGACCCGCCCTCTATTCCCTGCCAAAAACACACGCCTTTTATGTATGTTTTGTGAAAGGCCGTGGACGGATTTGGACCGCTTGCCCACCACGTTAAAAATTGTGCTAAGTGGGCTCTGGTACGCGAAACGCAAAGATGCCCTTGGTCCGTTTGAAGTGAATCAGATCGAAGGGATATATTGTGCATAAGTCAGATTTTTTATTTACCAGTGAGAGCGTTTCAGAAGGCCATCCGGATAAAGTTTGTGACCGGGTCTCGGATGCCATCGTTGATTTATATCTCGGCAAGGATGCCGTTTCGCGAGTCGCTGTGGAAACGTTGGTGACCACCAACCTGATTGTTCTCGCTGGCGAAACCCGCTGTAGTCAGGAAGTCACCAAGGAAGAGCTGGAAGCCGCTGCCCGCAATGCGGTCAAGGCGATTGGCTATGATCAGGATAACTTCCACTGGAAAAATTCGGAAGTCCAGGTTCATGTCCATGCACAATCCGCTGATATTGCACAGGGTGTGGATTCTGCCGGTAACAAGGATGAAGGCGCAGGTGACCAGGGCATTATGTTCGGCTATGCCTGCAATGAAACCGATGTTCTGATGCCGGCCCCCATCCATTATTCGCACCAGATTCTGAAAGCCATGGCGGAAGCCCGCCACGCTGGCAAGCTACCCGGCATCGGCCCGGATTCAAAAAGTCAGGTGACCCTGCAATATGAGGCCGACAAGCCGGTCCGTGCGACATCTGTTGTGGTCTCGACCCAGCATGAGGAAAACCTGTCGCAGGATGATGTCCGCGAACTGGTCCGTCCGTTTATCGAGCGCGTGTTGCCGGAAGGTTGGATGTGCCCGGAAGATGAGCTTTATGTGAACCCGACCGGCAAGTTTGTCATCGGCGGCCCCGATGGTGACGCTGGTTTAACCGGGCGCAAAATCATCGTTGATACTTATGGCGGGGCGGCCCCGCATGGTGGCGGCGCATTTAGCGGCAAGGATCCGACCAAGGTCGACCGTTCGGCCGCCTATATCACCCGCTATCTGGCGAAAAACGTTGTTGCCGCCGGTCTGGCCAATGCCTGCACCATTCAGCTGGCTTATGCCATTGGTGTTTCCAAGCCCCTGTCGCTTTATGTGAACACCCACGAAACGGGCGACGTCGATGAAGACAAGCTGGCCGATGTCCTGCAGGAACTGGTTAATCTGTCACCACGCGGTATTCGCGAACATTTGCAATTGAGCCGTCCGATCTATGAGCGTTCTGCCGCTTATGGCCACTTTGGTCGTATTCCTGATGCCGACGGTGGCTTCTCCTGGGAGCGCACCGATCTGGTTGACGATCTTAAATCGGCTTTTGGCGCTTCTTGACGCAAAACGAAACGGATACGGATCAACGCTGGTACGGACGCAGGTTCGGTAAGCCGTTGCGGGTTGCCCGCAAAAGGCTGATTGAAAACCTGTTGCCCGAACTCCGGCTTGATCCGGAGCCGGATGCGATCCCCGGGGATTTAAAAACCCTGTTTCCAAATCCGGTCCGTGAAGTCTGGTTGGAAATCGGTTTTGGCGGCGGTGAGCATCTGGCAACACAGGCCGCAAACAACCCGGATATCGGGTTCATCGGCTGCGAGCCGTTCGTCAATGGCGTGGCCTCTCTGCTCAAGCATATTGAAGAGCGCAAGCTGACCAATGTCCGGGTTTATGACGACGATGTGCGTCATTTGCTGGGTCTGATGGCCGATCAATGTCTGGAGCGGATTTTTATCCTGTTCCCCGACCCCTGGCCAAAAACCCGTCACCACCGCCGCCGCATCGTCAAGACGGAAACCATCGTTGAGTTCGCCCGTCTGCTGAAAGACGGTGGAGAGCTGCGCTTCGCCAGCGATCATCAGGGTTATGTGACCTGGGCGCTGTGGCATCTTTTGCAAAACCCGAATTTGCGCTGGACCGCAGAAGGAGCCGATGACTGGCGTTTGCCGCCCGCCGACTGGGTCGAGACCCGTTACGAACAGAAAGCCAAAGCAAAAGGTGATGCGCCAGCTTATCTAAGGTTTGAGCGCTCAAACCGTGCCGGTGATATCGGCTAGTGCCTTTTCTGTTTGAAAGTCTTGAATTCTTTTCTGAGGAGGTATATATCAGCGTCACGTTTCTGTAAGGAACGTATCTCGTTATTGCCAGAGACGAAGGCGATTTGATGAGGTGGGTCTTCGGGCCCGCCTTTTTGTTTGGTGAAAAGGCTTCCTCGTGAAGCCCTCAATGATAAAGGTTTCCATCTGTGGATTTGGCCGGCCGCATAGAAAAGATGATCAGCCCGACGATCGAAGATCTGGGCTTTGAGCTCGTTCGTGTGGAAGTTCTGGGGGAAATGAATCCCTGTTTACAGATCATGGCCGATCGTCTTGACCAGAGCGCCATGAATGTTGATGACTGTGCGCAGATTTCCCGCGCCGTTTCTGCCCTGATGGATGTGGAAGACCCGATTTCCAACGCCTATACGTTGGAAGTCAGCTCGCCGGGCTTGGATCGCCCGCTCGTCAAGCCAGCGCATTTCGAGCGCTTTGCGGGTTTTGAGGTGCGGCTAGAAAAGCGTGGCGCCGGGGATGATCAGCGGCGGTTTCGCGGCCAATTGCTCGGCATGGCCGGAGACGATGTCAAATTATCAGTTAAAGGCGAGGAAATCCTTATTCCATTCGCCGATGTTCTTAAAGCTAAATTGGTCGTAACGGATGAGCTGCTTGCGGCTGCCAAGGAAGGTACAAACGAATGAGTGAAACCATGACGGAAACCAGTGCTGTCTATTCCCGCCCGGAACTCTTGCAGGTGGCGGAAACGGTCGCCCGCGACAAGGGTATTGAACGCGACGAGGTTCTGGAAGCCATGGAGCAGGCCATTCAAAAGGCCGGGCGCTCGAAATACGGCCACGAGCATGACATTCGCGCCCATATCGACCGCTCCTCGGGTTCCATCAGTCTGGCCCGCTACCTGGAAGTCATGGCCGACGATGCGGAAATTGAAAATGAAGTGACGCAACTGCCTGTGTCCAGAGCGCGACGCAAAAAAGCCGATGCTGAGCCGGGTGAATTTATTGTTGATGAACTGCCACCCATTGATTTTGGCCGGATCGCCGCGCAAACGGCGAAGCAGGTCATCGTCCAGAAAGTCCGTGAAGCCGAGCGGACCCGGCAGTTCGCCGAATATAAGGACCGCGTTGGTGAGGTCGTTAATGGCCTGGTTAAGCGTATTGAATATGGCAACGTGATTGTTGATCTGGGCCGGGCCGAAGGCATGCTGCGGCGTGACGAGTGCATTCCGCGCGAGCATTTTAACAACGGCGATCGGGTTCGTGCCTATATTTTTGACGTGCGCGAAGAAACCCGCGGCCCGCAGATTTTCCTGTCGCGGACCCATCCGGAATTTATGGCGAAACTGTTCGCTCAGGAAGTGCCGGAAATTTATGACGGCATTATTGAAATCAAGGCGGTCGCCCGCGACCCCGGCTCGCGTGCCAAGATGGCCGTTCTGTCCCACGATTCAAGCCTCGACCCCGTTGGCCCCTGTATCGGTATGCGCGGTTCGCGCGTTCAGGCCGTGGTCGGTGAGTTGCAGGGTGAAAAAATCGATATCATCCAGTGGACCGAAGATCCGGCCATGTTCATCGTCAACGCTCTTGCACCGGCGGAAGTTTCCAAGGTGGTTCTCGATGAGGACCGCAATAAGATCGAAGTGGTTGTCCCCGATGATCAGCTCAGTCTGGCCATTGGACGGCGCGGCCAGAATGTGCGTTTGGGCTCACAGCTTTCGGGTTGGGATATTGATATTCTGACGGAAGCCGAGGAATCGGAGCGCCGGACTCAGGAGTTCCAGGTACGCTCACAAATGTTTGTCGATGCACTGGACGTTGACGAAGTGATTGCCCATTTATTGGTAACAGAAGGCTTTTCCCAGGTTGAGGAAGTCGCCTATGTGCCGGTTGAGGATCTGACGGAAATCGAAGGCTTTGATGAAGATGTGGCGAGCGAGCTCAGAGAGCGGGCCCGCTCTTATCTGGCGACGCTGGATGAGAAGCTGGAAACGCAACGCAAGGAATTGGGCGTTGCCGATGATCTGGCGTCTCTGGACGGCGTAAGCGCCAAGCTGCTAGTTATTCTGGGTGAAAACGACGTGAAAACGCGTGATGATCTGGGCGATCTGGCGGGTGACGAATTGCTGGAAATTGCCGGTTCGGAAGTCAGCGGCATGGACCAGGCGAACGAAATCATCATGGCGGCACGGGCGCATTGGTTTGATGATGAGGAAGCGCCGGTGGATTCAGAAACGGCAGGCGAATAGGCCGAGATTTTAAGAGATGGCGCGCGGACGCAAAGTGGCATCCGGCAAAAAGCGCTGGCCGAGAGCGAAAGACGCTTTGGTTCCCACACGAAAATGTATCGTTCTGGGGGCCGAACGTCCGAAACAGGAGATGATCCGGTTTGTCGTCGGACCGGACGGGCAGGTTGTTCCGGATTTGGAAGCAAAACTGCCAGGCCGGGGATTATGGTTGAGCGCTGAGCGAGATGTGGTAAATACTGCATGCGCGAAACGCCTGTTCGCCAAGGCGGCGCGGAGCAAGGCGGAAGCGCCGGAAGGTCTGGCGGATCTGCTGGAAGGGTTGCTGGCAGCTCGCTGCATCGGTTTGCTGGGCATGGCGCGCCGTTCGGGAAGCGTGGTATCGGGCTATGAAAAAGTTCGCGCGTTTCTTCAGGACGGCAAAGCTGGCTTGTTGCTGGCTGCCCGGGAAGGGGCCATTGGTGGGCGCCGGAAGGTGCGCAATCTGGCGCCTGAATTGAAGGAATGGGACCGGCTCTCGGGTTTGGAGCTGGCCCAGGCTTTGGGCAAGGAAACGGTGATTCATGTTGCCGTGTCCCGGGGTTCCCTGGCCGAGCGGTTGGCGTGCGAATGCCGGCGTCTGGAAGGGTTTCGTGAACCCGGCGCGACGGTGGTTGAAAGTTAAAGTTTGGGTTCTTTATGGAAAGAGCCGTGAATTTGGGCTATGCAAGCCTACATATGAGGGGAAGCCCTCGTGAATGAGGCCCGGATCGGGCAAATGTGGTGGAACGGAATTCGATGAGCGAGACCAAAGAAACGAGCAAGGGTAACAAGCTGGGCCTGACCGCCCGACCGGGAAAACTTGAGCTGAACAAGACCGTGGAAACGGGTCAGGTTCGCCAGAGCTTTTCGCACGGGCGCTCTAAAATGGTCGCCGTTGAGGTCAAGAAAAAGCGTGTATTTGCACCGGATGCCGGCGGCCATATGGCGGAAGTCAAGAAATCCAGCCAGCCCATTGTCGAGCAGCCGGAGGTCGTCGAGACGCCTGTTGTCGAGGTGGAGTCGGTGCCGACGACGACACCGTCCGGTCGGGTTCTGACAAACGAAGAGCGGGCATCGCGCCTGAAGGCGCTGGAAGAAGCCCGCCAGCTTGATGAAGAAAAGCGCCGCGAAGCGGAACGCAAGGCGCTGGAGCCAGACCCGGAACCGGAGGCAGAGCCGGAACCGGAAGTGGAAGCGCCCAAAGAAGCTAAAAAGGATGCCGCACCGGCCGAGGAAGAGATCAAAATTCCGGACCCGGCCGACGTGCCGCCGTTGCCGTCGGAAGACGACAAGGAGCGCCGGGTTCGACCTAAAAAAGTTGTCAAGGCGGAAGCACCCAAAAAGGTCCCGTCAACCAAGCGGGATGAGCCGCGCCGCCGCGCCGGCAAGCTGACCATTTCGGAAGCTCTTGAAGATCAGGAAGGCCGTCAGCGGTCCCTGGCATCGGTTAAGCGCAAGCGCGACCGCGAACGCCAGCAGGCCATCAGCGCCCGCACGGAGGGACGTAAAATTATACGTGATGTTGTTATTACAGAAGCTTTGACTGTTCAGGAGCTTGCCAACCGGATGGCCGAACGGGCCGTCGATGTGATCAAGTCGCTCATGAAAATGGGTGTCATGGCGACGCCGCAACAGATTATCGATGCCGATACGGCGGAACTGATCGTTGAGGAGTTTGGTCATAACTTCAAACGGGTTTCGGAATCGGACGTGGAAATCGGCCTGCGCACCGACAATGAAACTGAGGACGAAACCCAGTTGGTCCCGCGGGCACCGGTTGTTACCGTTATGGGCCATGTTGATCACGGAAAAACCTCGTTACTGGATGCCATGCGGTCTTCCGATGTGGCGGCCCATGAAGCGGGTGGCATTACCCAGCATATCGGCGCTTATCAGGTGACCACGGAATCGGGAACCAAAATCAGCTTTATCGATACGCCGGGTCACGCGGCCTTTACGGAGATGCGGGCGCGCGGCGCCAGTGTCACGGATATTGTTGTCCTGTGCGTTGCCGCGGATGACGGCATTATGCCGCAAACCATTGAAGCCATACACCATGCCAAAGCGGCAGGCGTGCCGATTATTGTCGCCGTCAACAAGATTGATCGCGAAGACGCCGATCCGGCCCGGGTCCGCACCGATTTGTTGCAGCATGACATTCAGGTTGAGGAAATGGGCGGTGATGTTCTGGCGATTGATGTGTCGGCAAAAGAACGCCTCAATCTGGATAAGCTGATTGAAGCGATCTCGTTGCAGGCGGAACTGCTTGATCTGAAGGCCAACCCGAACCGGGCGGCAGAAGGCATTGTGATTGAAGCCAAGATGGAACCCGGACGTGGCAGCGTTGCGACGGTCCTCGTTCAGCGTGGCACCTTGCGCATCGGTGATATTATTGTTGCCGGCAAAGAAATGGGCCGGGTCCGGGCCATGAACAATGCCTCGGGCGATCAGTTGAGCGAAGCCGGACCGTCTGTTCCGGTTGAGGTTCTGGGCCTGAATGGCACGCCGGCTGCGGGCGATGAAGTGGCGGCTGTTGAAAATGAAAGCCGGGCGCGTGAAGTGGCGGAATTCCGTCAGCGTCGCGATAAGAACGCCCTCGCCGCCGCCGGTGCGCGCGGCTCTCTCGAGCAGATGTTCGAGCGGATCAAGGAAGGCGAAGCCGAGACCCTGCCGATCGTTATCAAGGGTGATGTTCACGGCTCAGTAGAAGCGATCAACAGCGCGCTCAATAGTCTGGCGACAGATGAGGTGAAGGTGCATATCCTGCACTCCGCCGTTGGCGGCATTAACGAATCCGATGTCACTCTGGCCCGTGCCTCCGGCGCGGCCATCATTGGCTTTAATGTGCGCGCCAACCCGCAGGCCCGGGATCTGGCCAAACGCGACGGTGTGGAATTGCGTTATTATTCGATCATTTATAACCTGCTGGACGATCTGAAAGCGGTCCTTTCGGGCATGCTGGCACCGGAAATGCGCGAAACCTTCTTGGGCAATGCGAAAATTCTGGAAGTCTTCAATGTCTCGAAAGTCGGCAAGGTTGCGGGCTGTATGGTTGTTGAAGGTATGGTCAAAAAAGGTGCCCATGTGCGCCTGATCCGTGACGAGGTTGTCATCCATGAAGGTGAACTGAGTCAGCTCAAGCGCTTCAAGGATGACGTCAAGGAAGTCAAGGAAGGCATCGAGTGCGGCATGGCGTTTGCCAATTATCAGGACATGCGGCCCGGCGATACCATCGAATGTTTCGATGTTGAGGAAATCGCCCGCCAGCTTTAGGCAGAAGGCTGGCGCGGCTGCGCCGGCACAGCTCATATAGAGGCAGCTATGGTTAGACGGGAAGCGAAAGCCCCCAGCCAGCGCCAGTTGCGCGTTGGAGAAGAAATTCGTCATGCATTGGCCTGGGCCCTGGAGCGTGGCGAAGTGCGCGATCCGGCAGTCATTGGTGTGCCGGTAACGGTCACGGAAGTCCGCATCAGCCCGGATTTGAAAAATGCGACGGCCTTTATCGTGCCGCTGGGCGGTGGTGATGCAGAAAAAATCCAGGCCGTTGTCGATGGGCTCAACCGGGCCTCGGCGTTTTTGCGGCGCATGGTGATTTCTCAGGTTCAATTGCGCGCCGTACCGCGTCTGAATTTCATTGCCGATATTTCCTTCGACAACGCGTCTGAAATTGATGCCCTGTTACGTACCGAAAACGTCGCCCGTGATCTTGTCCGACACGATGAAGACGGCAACGAGGATGCGGATGGCGCGTAAGCGCCGCGGGCAGCCGGTTCATGGCTGGATCATCATCGATAAACCTTTGGGGATGAGTTCGACCCAGGTTGTGGGCCGCGTCCGTTATCTGCTGGATGCGCAAAAGGCCGGACACGGCGGCACCCTCGATCCACTAGCCAGCGGGATATTGCCGATTGCGTTGGGTGAAGCGACTAAGACCGTCGCCTACGCCATGGACGGTCGGAAAACCTATGAGTTCACGCTGCGCTGGGGCGAAGCAACGACGACTGATGACCGGGAAGGGGCGGTCATTGAAACGTCAAGCCATCGTCCCGTGGAATCTGAGGTGCGGAATATTCTTGCTGAATTTGAAGGCGAGATTGACCAGACCCCGCCCAAGTTTTCAGCCATAAAAATTGATGGAAAACGGGCTTATGAGCTGGCCCGCGCCGAAAAAGACGTGGATATGCCGTCACGCAAGGTCAGAATTCATAAACTGGAGCTTTTGAATTGTGCGGACGCGGACCATGCGTCATTTCGTGTTGAGTGTGGAAAAGGCACATATATCAGGAGCTTAGCAAGGGATATGGCGCTTCGGTTGGGGACCTGTGCCCATGTGACAGCGTTGCGCCGGACCGCCGTTGGCCCGTTTGCTGAAAAACATGCGATTTCGCTAGATTCTCTAGAGGCGCTGGGGCATAGTGCGCGCGATTCGGGGACTTTATTGGCTGTTGAGGCCGTGCTGGACGACATCCCGGCATTGGCACTGACAAGCGAAGAGGCCCGGAGGCTGAAACACGGACAAGCCGTTTCCATGGTTTCCGTGAGCGGTCAATCCTCCTTCAGGGATATAAACCACGGCGACGTTTTTTGTGCCATGGCTGAAGGACAATTGATCGCGCTGGCCACTTTAGTCGAAGGGGAAATTGTTCCGCTTCGTGTTTTGAACCGTTAAGGTAAGGAGTATACGATGTCGATTACCGCTGAGCGCAAGCAAGAGCTAATCAAAGAGTACGCAGTTAAAGATGGCGACACCGGGTCGCCGGAAGTTCAGGTCGCCGTTTTGACCGAGCGGATCGTCAATTTGACGGACCATTTGAAAACACACAGCAAAGATTTCCATTCGCGTCGCGGCCTGTTGATGATGGTCGGACAGCGTCGTCGGTTGCTGGATTATGTGAAGCGCAAGCAAGCTTCGCGCTATGAAGACCTGATCAAGCGTTTGGGTCTGCGCCGCTAAAGGCGGCCTATAGGGGCGGATTGAAATTGGTTCGATCCGCCAAACCCGTCCGGGGTTCAAATTTCAGAAAAATTTATAGGTATTTGACACTGGCGGGAGCCGAAGCGGAACACGGGTTCCGGTTCGGATCGGGGCGCGGCAATTGTGCTGTGGCTCCGAATGATGAATAGGATGTGAAAGATATGTTTCAAGAATACAAAAAAGAAATTGATTGGAATGGGCGCACGCTCACTCTGGAGACGGGAAAAATGGCCCGTCAAGCGGATGGCGCCGTTATCGCCACGTTGGGTGAGACCAAGGTTTTCTGTGCCGTCGTTGCTGAAAAGTCGCCAAAGCCGGGCCTCGATTTTTTCCCGCTGACCGTCCATTACGTTGAAAAAGCTTATGCCGCCGGAAAAATTCCAGGCGGATTTTTTAAGCGCGAAGGACGCCCGACTGAAAAGGAAACGCTGGTATCGCGGCTGATCGATCGCCCGATCCGTCCTTTGTTTGTTAAAGGCTTCAAAAACGAAACTCAGGTAATTTGTACCGTTTTGTCCCATGACATGGAAAACGACCCGGATATTGTTGCGATGATTGCAGCATCTGCGGCGCTGACCATTTCCGGCGCTCCCTTCCAGGGCCCCATTGGCGCGGCCCGTGTCGGTTATATTGGCGGCAATTATGTGTTGAACCCTACCGTTGACGAGATTGCCGAGAGCGATCTGGATCTGGTTGTTGCCGGAACCACAGAAGGCGTGTTGATGGTTGAATCGGAAGCCCAAGAGCTGTCCGAAGAGATCATGCTGGGTGCTGTGCGTTTTGGTCATGAGCACTTCCAACCGGTGATCCATGCGATTATCGATCTGGCCGAGAAATGTGCAAAAGACCCGTTTGATCTGACGCCGGAGCCGGAAGGCAAGGATGCTCTGGCTGCGAAAGTCAAAGCCGTTGCGGAAACCGAATTGCGCGCCGCCTATGGCGAGACCGTCAAACAGACTCGCACCGAAAAAGTCAATGCCGCCAAATTGGCCGCAAAAGAGGCTTTGGCTGCCGACGACAGTGTTGATCAGGAATTGCTGGCCGAAATCGGTGGCGACTTGCTGAAAAACCTGGAAAAGGACATCGTTCGTCAGGACATCATCAAAACGTCGAAGCGGATTGATGGCCGTGCACTCGATACGGTTCGCCCGATTGATTGCCAGGTTGGCATTCTGCCGCGCGCACATGGTTCTGCGCTGTTTACCCGTGGTGAAACGCAGGCTTTGGTCGTCACCACTTTGGGCACCGGTCAGGACGAACAGATCATTGATGGTCTGGACGGCGATCGCCGGGAAAACTTCCTGCTGCATTACAACTTCCCGCCCTATTCGGTTGGTGAAGCCGGCCGGTTTGGTTTTACAGGCCGTCGTGAAGTCGGCCATGGCAAGTTGGCCTGGCGCGCGGTTCATCCGTTGTTGCCGGAAAAAGAAGCTTTCCCGTACACCATGCGGGTGGTTTCCGAGATTACGGAATCCAACGGCTCATCCTCCATGGCGTCCGTTTGCGGCGCGTCGCTGGCCTTGATGGATGCCGGTGTGCCGATGAAGGCGCCGGTTGCCGGTATTGCCATGGGTCTGATCAAGGAAGGCGACGAATTCGCCGTTCTTTCCGACATTCTGGGTGATGAAGATCACTTGGGCGATATGGACTTCAAGGTTGCCGGAACGGAATCTGGGATCACGTCGTTGCAGATGGATATCAAGATCACCTCAATCACCGAAGAGATCATGAAGATCGCACTGGATCAGGCCAAGGGTGGCCGGGTTCACATTCTCGGTGAAATGGCGAAATCCCTGAACAACGCGCGCGAAGGCGTGAGCGCCAATGCACCACGGATTACCCTGATTACGGTGAACAAGGACAAGATCCGCGAAATCATCGGCCCAGGTGGCAAGATGATCCGCGAAATCTGTGAAACCACCGGCGCTAAGATTGATATCGACGATGATGGTACGGTCAAGGTTGCAGCCGTTGATGAAGATGCCGCTCAGGCTGCCATCAACTGGATCAAATCGATAACCGATGATCCGGAAGTGGGCATGATCTACACAGGTAAAGTCGTGAAAACCGTTGATTTTGGCGCGTTTGTCAATTTCATGGGTGCCAAAGACGGGTTGGTTCATATTTCCGAACTGGCCCCGCAGCGTGTGGCCAAGACCACAGATATCGTCAACGAAGGCGATGAAGTGAAGGTCAAGCTGATCGGTATTGATGACCGTGGCAAAATCAAGTTGTCGCTGAAAGCGGTCGATCAGGAAACCGGTCTGGAGATCAAGCCGGACGCATAAGTCTCGCGAGATCGGAATGATAAAATCAAGACGGGCGGCTTTTGTCGCTCGTCTTTTTTTGTGTCATGCGCAAGTCGAAAAACCATTAAAACCAAGAGTATTAAGTGAAATTGACTTCAAAGTTACAACGTCAGGAAGAGCAACAGGAGCCTTGGTCAGAAAACATGGTGTTTAAGTCCGCTGATACTCTCTTTGTATTTGTTCTTCACCGGGACATGGTGGTAGGTTCCTCCTGTTCATGCGATTAAGCAGTTGTAACGTGTTGGTTGAGCTCCATCTTGTGTTGAACAAAGAGGGTAAGGCTTCGCCGATAAACCAAATAAAACTGGCTAAATATTGGGAGATATTTAATGAAATTACTAAAATACGCAGCCTGCGCCACGGCGCTGATGCTGGCTACAACGGGTGTCGCACATGCTAAGGATTTTGTCCTTAAAGTTCAGACACACCTGAGTGCAGAGTCCCTGAACGGGAAAAACGCAGCGCAATTCGCCAAGGACGTAGAAACCATGTCCGGCGGGCGCCTGAAGATTGAAATGTTTTATTCCGGTTCGGTTGTAAAATCGACGGAAACCTTCGATGCGGCCGCAAACGGCATCCTCGATGGCGACATGACAGGTGCTGCTTACCAAACCGGTAAAAACCCGGCGTTCCAGTTCCTCGGAGACATCATGGGCGGCTACAATACCCCTTGGGAGCAGCTGTCCTGGTTGTATTATGGCGGCGGACTGGAAGCAGCCCAGCCTCTTTATAACAAATATGGCATGCAGCTCATCGGTTGGTGGGTTGGCGGACAGGAATCCATGTCCTCTTCAAAGCCGATTGCTGGCCCTGCTGATTTGAAAGACTGGAAATTCCGCTCTCCTCCGGGAATGGAAACCGAAATTTTTGCTGAAATGGGCGCATCACCGATCGTTATGGATTTCGGCGAAGTGTTCACCGCGCTTGAAACCAAAATCATCGATGGCGCCGACGCATCAAACGTCAGCACCAACAAGTCCATCGGGATCTACGATCTGGTCAAGCATGCCACACACCCGGGTTTCCACTCCATGCCTTCCGATCACCTGGCGATCAACAAAGAAGTCTATGACTCCCTGCCGGAAGATCTCAAAGCCATCCTGGAAGTGGCCATGCAAAAACTGTCTTTCCAGCATGGCATGAGCCAGCAGGTGGACATCAGCGTTGTTGCAACGCAGATTCAAAAAGAAGGTGTTACCCTTTATGACTGGTCTGCCGAAGACCGCGCCGCCTTTCGTGCCGCTGCTCAGAAGAAGTGGCAGGAATGGGGTGATAAAACTCCCGAAGCACGTGTTCTGGTTGACAGCCACGTTGCTTACATGAAGCGTCTTGGCCTGATCAAATAATCAAGGCCCATTCGATACCGGCGGGCGGCAGTTGCCGCCCGCCGTTTTCTGTTTGATAGAAATTTAGCCGAGGTTTTTTATGCCACAGCTTGAAACATCCACCCTCATCTGGATCGGGTGCCTGACCTTGGGTGCCATTGCCTGGATGGTCTTTGTCTCGCCGCGAATGATTCCGATGCTGTCGCGTACCATCCATCAGACGGAAGACGATGGGGACCAGCGTTTGACGTTTGTCGACAAGATCACCCTTTATATGGCGTCGATCCTGATGTTTGTCGTCGCTGTCATCATGATCATCATGTTTTATGAAGTCATTTTGCGCTATTTCTTTAAAAAACCAACGCTTTGGGTGGAAGAACTGTCGCGCTGGCTGGGCGGCGTCATATTCTTGCTGTCCGGTTTGTATGCCATGCAGCAACGGGCCCATATCCGCGTTCTCATTGTTTATGATATGCTGACCAGACGCGTGCAGCGCATCTTTGATTTGATTGCCGCTTCCTGTGTTGTGTATTTCTGTTATGCGGTCGCAATCGGCTATTCGAAAAATGCCCTGACCAAATTTTCTACCTGGGAGCTCTATGGTTCCGCCTGGAACCCGCCGATCCCGGCAACCATGAAGCCGTTGATCGTCATCGCCTGTACCTGGATGGCTGTTCAAACAATCAATAATCTCATTGTGGACTGGTCGAAGCCGAAAGAAACGCACGACCCGACCGACGATCTTTAAAAGAGGGGCTTTCCTGTGGGTGTAGCAGAAATATCACTGTTGTTGTTGTTCGGTATTGTCATCCTGCTGGCGCTGGGTGTGCCGCTGGGTCTGGCGTCCGGCTTTTTGGGTGCCGCGATCGCCTATTGGAAATTTGGCGAACGGGGATTCTTTATCCTCGGCCAGCGTATGTACGACATTACCATCGAACATGCGCTTCTAGCGGTTCCTCTGTTCATCTTCATGGCCATGTTGCTGGAGCGCAGTAATATCGCCAAGGATATGTATAGTTCCCTCAATATATGGCTGAGTAAAACGCGTGGCGGCATCGCCATCGTGACGTCGGTTATGGCGATTATCATGGCCGCCATGTCCGGCATTATTGGCGGTGAAGTGGTGTTGTTGGGCTTGATCGCACTGCCGCAAATGCTGCGGCTTGGCTATAACCAGAATTTGGCCGTCGGAACCATCTGCGCTTCCGGTTCATTGGGCACCATGATTCCGCCATCAATTGTTTTGATTATTTATGGCGTTGTCACTGAGACATCCATCCATGCCCTGTTCAAGGCGGCGGTTGTTCCGGGGCTGATGCTGGGCGGTGCTTATATTGTTTATATTATTATCCGCACCCGGTTGAACCCGTCCCTTGCACCTTTACCCGAACATGACGTAGAGGTGACCTTCAGGGACAAACTGCTCGCCCTGAAAGGGATTTTGCCGCCAGTTTTGTTGGTGTTTGCCATTCTGGGGTCCATTTATGGCGGCATTACAGGTATCACCGAAGCGGCGGCCATGGGTTGTATCGGCACATTGGCCATTATCAAGCTGCGGGGCGAGTTCACCACGCACCTGTTCCTGTCGGCCTTGCAGCGCACCTTGCGTTCAACGGGCACCATCATCTGGGTGACTTTCGGGGCAACCGCCCTGGCCGGGGCCTATTCGCTGATCGGCGGGCCGACATTTGTCGCCAATTCGATCCTTGGCTTCGATCTGCCGCCCATGGGTGTGATCCTGATGATGATGGCGGTCTTCTTGTTCCTGGGCGCGGTTATGGACTGGGTTGGTATTGTGCTTTTGGCGATGCCAGTGTTCCTGCCGATTGTCATGAAGTTCAGCTCTGCCGATATGGGCCTGCTGGGCGGGCTTGAGCCCAAGCACATGGGTGTCTGGTTTGGTATTCTGTTCTGCGTCAACATGCAGGTCAGCTTCCTGAGCCCGCCGTTTGGTCCGGCCGCGTTCTATCTGAAATCGGTCGCCCCGCCGCATATCAAATTGACGGACATCTTTAAAGGGTTCCTGCCGTTTATCATGATTCAGTTATGTGTTCTGGCCGTGATGCTGATGTTCCCGGAAATCACGTCTGTCTTTCTTGACTAGGTGAGGGGCGTGCCGATGGCATACGATCTCGCGGGTTACGATGACAACGGCATTGCGACCCCGCTCCGCGTCCTTGAAGAGGCGGAGGCGGAGGCCCTTGGTGAACGGGTGATGGCGGCCCGGCGGTCGGGGCAGCAAGATATTGAGCTGGCCCTGCAAACCAACCCCCATCTGCTGTTTCCCTGGCTGTTTGATCTGGCAACAAGTGCGTCGGTGCTTGATGCGGTGGAACAGGTTCTGGGGCCGGACCTGCTGATCTGGTCATCGCAGTTCTTTTTGAAGGATTCAGGCGATGGCGGTTATGTGAGCTGGCATCAGGATTCGACCTACTGGGGGTTGGAGCCGAATACCATTACGACGGCCTGGATTGCGCTTTCTCCCTCGACGCCGGAAAGCGGTTGCATGCGGGTTGCACCAGGATCCCATGCGCTGGATCAATTGCCCCATAGCGATACCTTCAAAGAAGGTAATCTGTTGTCGCGTGGGCAGGAGATTGCCGTTGACGTCAGCCAGATGGAAACGCTGGATGTGGTTTTGCTGCCTGGTGAAATGAGCCTGCATCACGTGCAGTTGGTCCATGGCTCGGAGCCTAATAAATCCTCTCGGCCGCGCATTGGTTTTGTGGTGCGCTTTATCCCGACATCGGTTCGTCAGATGGGAGGGCGGACCTGTGCCACCCTGGTCCGCGGCAAGGATACGTATAATCACTTCGATTTGCTGGAGGCTCCCGATGGTGAACTTACTGAAAAAGCCTGGAACACGGCGAAAGATGCAAAAGCCCGGATGCAGGACATTCTGATGGCTTCTGCCACCCGTTAACACTGATATTCGTCTGAATTATTAAAAGGCCCGCGGTATCTATGACGCGGGCCTTTTATTGATAAAGTGCTTTCTCTTCCTGTTGGGTTGCTCGTTGTATTTGGTGTGAGAAACCTGAGCGGACCCTCTAGACCAGGCTTTAGGCAGTTGAATCACCTTGGCGAATTTCTGTCAGGAAATTGTTAACTTGGGCGCTTAGATTCTTTGCCTGCTCAGACAGTTCACTGGATGCTGTTAATATTTCGGAAGCCGCTGTGCCGGTTTCTGAAGCGCCTTTGGTCACGAGCGTGATATTTGACGCAACGTCCTGGGTTCCAACGGCGGCCTGTTCAACGTTGCGGGCAATTTCCTGGGTTGCGGCATCCTGTTCTTCTACAGATGCGGAAACACTTGTTGTTGTTTCACTGACAATTTTAATGCTGTCACCGATGTTGCTGATGGAGGTCGCGGCTTCTTCTGCGACGTCTCGAATATTGCCGACCTGCGTCCGGATGTCTTCTGTGGCGCGGGCCGTCTGGTTGGCCAGATTCTTGACTTCGGAAGCAACGACGGCAAACCCTTTGCCGGCTTCACCGGCCCGGGCGGCTTCAATGGTCGCGTTTAAGGCAAGCAGGTTGGTCTGTTCAGCGACATCCGAAATCAATTCGACAACTTCGCCAATTTTCTGAGCAGATTGAACCAGTTCCTGGACGGTTTTTTGCGACAGGTCAGCCTTCGATACCGCATCCGCATTTGCTGAGAGAGATACGCTTACCTGACGCGTGATCTCGGCAATGGAAGCGGATAATTCCTCTGCAGCACTAGCCACAGTTTGGACATTCTGTGAGGCCTGTTCCGATGCCGATGCCACATTGCTGGCCTGGGAATTGGTTTGGTTGGCCGTTGCGACCAATGTTTCTGCAAATTCCTGCATTTTTGTTGCGGTGGTTGCAACAGATTGCACAACAAGGCCAACAGAGCTGTCAAAGCTGTCTGCCAGTTGGTTCATGGCAATCCGGCGCTCTTCCTGGCGTTCCTGACGGGCGGCCAGTTCGGAAGCTTCTGCAGCTTTGATTTTCGCTTTGTTTTTCTGGAATAAATCCAAGGCCATGGCAACCGGCCCAAATTCATCTTTGCGGGCAGGATTCATGTTCATTGTATTGTCTGATTTTGCCGAATCTTCTGACATAACGACGTCAAGATCGTGGTTGAGATCGCGAAAGGCTTTGGTGAGCATGATGTAAAGAAAAACAATGCCGACGATCATCACGACAGTGATAACAACAGAAAGATAAATCTGTATTAAAATTAACTTGTCATTCTCTGCGTGCATTCCATAAGCCAACCCTTGCAGTGTGCTCAGGCTAGAAGTGATTTCGGCATCAACCAGCATGGCTAAGTTCTCGGTTGCTTCGCCCATTTTTTCGGCAACGGCATCGAAATTCCCCATCTGTATGTTCCCGCCTTCAGGCCCTTCATTAATGTAGGCTTGGGCCATTTTTATGCCGCCTGCATAAAAGGGCGGGAAAGCGGCTTCAAGGGTATCAAGGGCTGTGAGAACTTCGGACAGGTTTAGCGTTGTTGCGTGTGTTCGGGCAACGGCAACATCGTCTGCAAATTTTTTGGCATAATTTTCGGCTTCAGCAAAACCATCATCAAAGCCCGGAAGGCCGCGGGTTGCCGATATATCTGTGAGCCACTGCTGGACCTGAATCACATCTGTTTTGATGTCTTTAATAGATACGAGCAGGGGGACTGATGCGTTTGAAACCGCTTCCACCTGTTGTTCGGTTTTGATCAGCCCTGGCGTTTGCCAAGTCAACTCAACAATTGAAACGCCGATGGCAGTCGCTGACAGCAGAACGATCAAGCCCAGTATGCCGAAAACTTTTGCTTTGATAGTCATATGCGCGATCCTTTAATGATCGAATAGAAATTTGGTTTGGTTGGTATTGTATGGGTAGTAAATAATAACCGATATGTATTCAATGGATGACTTATTCGTATTTGTGAATATACGTTAACGCATTAGGTTAAAGCCATTTGGTTCGTTTCTACTGGACCAATAAAATGGACCTGGAGAAAAGCAAAAAACAAACCGTTATTTTTTTGTTTAAGAAACTCCGATTGTGTAACAACAATTTATATGCACCTGCAAAGAAGTCTGGGGTTTGTGGAGCGGCTGGGTTATATACGAAAACAACGAATGCCTTAAAATGAACGAATTTTGCTGTAAGTGTTTTGAGTAGTAAAATTGCTTTCTCGGGCTGAAATAGAACAGGTTGGAAATTCTTTGAGCGGAAAAGACAATTATACCTATGAAGAGCTTTTGTCGTGTGGGCGCGGCGAGCTTTTTGGTCCCGGCAACGCGCAACTGCCCCTGCCCCCCATGTTGATGTTTGACCGTATTACGAAAATCACCTCAGACGGTGGAACCTACGGCAAGGGGTATGTGGAAGCTGAGTTTGATATCAAGCCGGATTTGTGGTTTTTCGATTGCCATTTTCAGGGTGATCCGGTGATGCCGGGCTGTCTGGGGCTGGATGCCCTCTGGCAGTTGACCGGGTTTTACCTGGGATGGACCGGCGCTCCGGGTGCAGGTCGGGCCTTGGGCGTCGGCAATGTGAAATTTACAGGCCAGGTTCTGCCAACGGCAAAATTGGTGACCTATAAAGTCAATATCAAGCGGGTCATGAACCGGCAGATCACGCTGGGTTTCGCTGATGGTCAGATGCTGGTTGATGGTGAACTGGCTTACGAAACGGATGGAATGCGGGTAACCTTGTTTACCGGCGATGAAGACTAAGAGGGTCGTATGAGACGTGTTGTTGTTACCGGGATGGGGATTGTTTCGTGTATAGGAAACAATCAGGATGATGTTCTGACATCGCTTCGCGAAGGACGCTCCGGCATCACCTTCAGCGAAGAATACAAAGAGATGGGCTTCCGCAGTCACGTCTATGGCAAACCTGAGATTGATTTGGGGGCTTTGGTCGATCGCCGCTGGCGACGTTTCATGGGTGATGGTGCGGCCTACAACTATGTCGCCATGCAGGATGCCATCACCGATTCCGGTTTGGAAAAATCAGACGTCTCCAATGTGCGAACCGCTTTGATTATGGGCTCAGGTGGACCGTCTACATCGGCGCAAATCCAGGCGGCCGATAACGCGCGCGAACGGGGTCCCAAAAAAGTCGGGCCTTTTGTCGTGCCGAAAGCCATGACCTCTACCAATTCCGCAACCCTTTCGACAGCCTTTGAAATTAAGGGGTTGAGCTATTCGATTGGCTCAGCCTGTTCGACCAGTGCGCATTGTATCGGCAACGCTTCCGAACTGATCCAGCTCGACAAGGCCGATGTGGTTTTCGCCGGTGGTGGCGAGGAGCTGCACTGGAGCCTGTCGGTTCTTTTTGATGCCATGCCGGCCCTGAGCAGCGGTTACAACGACACGCCGGGGCGTGCCTCACGCGCCTATGATGCCAACCGTGACGGCTTTGTGATTGCCGGCGGCGCTGGCGTGTTGGTTCTTGAAGAGCTGGAACATGCAAAAGCCCGCGGCGCCAAAATCTATGGCGAACTGACGGGCTACGGCGCCACATCCGATGGCGCCGATATGGTCCAGCCGTCGGGTGAAGGTGCGGTGCGCTGCATGCAGATGGCCATGAAAAATCTCGACAGTCCGGTGGATTATATCAATACCCATGGCACCTCGACGCCCATTGGTGACACCAAAGAACTGGAAGCCATGCAGGAAGTGTTCAAGTCCCATAACCGGATACCGCATTTCAGTTCGACCAAATCCCTGACCGGCCATTCCCTGGGTGCTACCGGCGCACAAGAGGCGATCTATTCGCTGCTGATGATGAACAACAACTTCATTTGCGCGTCCGCGAATGTGGAAGAGGTTGATCCGTTTGTTGGCGATATGCCTTTGGTGACCCAGCGCCTTGACGATATGGAACTCAACTGCGTCATGTCCAACAGCTTCGGCTTTGGCGGTACCAACGCGACCCTTGCCTTTTCACGCTATCGTTCCTAAAGAACGGTTCGTGCCCACCCTCATTTCAGGAAATCAAACGTGTCCGAACAATCCGTTGATCTGGTAAATCCTGTTATCCCGGCCCCGTTGATGGCGGGAAAGCGCGGGCTTATCATGGGTGTCGCCAATAACCGTTCCATTGCCTGGGGCATCGCCGAGATGCTTCGCAAACATGGCGCCGAGCTGGCCTTTACCTATCAGGGTGAAGCGCTTGGCAAACGGGTTGGGCCGTTAGCGGAATCCGTCGGCTCGGATCTGGTTTTTGAATGCGACGTGGAAAGCGAAGCCAGCGTTGAGAAGGTTTTTGCCGGCCTGGCCGAGCGCTGGGGGCAGCTTGATTTTGTGGTCCACGCCATCGCTTATTCAGACAAGGACGAGCTTAAGGGTAAGTATTTAAACACCACCCGCGACAATTTCCTGAGAACCATGGATATCAGCTGTTATTCCTTTACCTCGGTGGCGCGCTACGCCGATCCTTTGCTGAGCAACGGTGGCAGCCTTGTTTCGCTCAGTTTTTCCGGGGCTGAACGGGTTATGCCCAATTATAACGTCATGGGTGTTGCCAAGGCGGCGCTTGAGGCCAGTGTTCGCTATCTGGCGGCCGATCTGGGCTCGCGCGATATCCGGGTCAACGCCATTTCGGCAGGGCCAATGCGGACACTTGCGGGGAGTGCCATCGGTGGGGCGCGCGATATTCTCCGCTTTTGTCAGGATGCTGCACCGCTTTCCCGCCCCCTGGAACTGGATGATATCGGTGGTGCGGCGTTGTATCTGTTGTCTGACTTATCGGCCAGCGTCACCGGTGAAGTCCATCATGTGGACAGCGGCTTCAGCACCATCGGCATGCCGCACAGCCGCGACTGATTACAACAAATCAGGAAAAAAGCTTTCCCCATATTTTTTTTATGGGTATATATAGTTTGGAATGAATCAAAAAAAGAGTGGAGCCGGATGATTGCCGGTCATCTCTAAGATTCGTAATGTGAACAATCAGATTCGGAAAGCCATATGACATCCATGGAAACCGTGCGCCCTTTCAGCCAGATCATCGCTCAATTAAGAACCGCCGGATTGCGGCCGACCCGACAACGGATTGCCTTGGGCAAACTTTTGTTTGAAGGCGGAGACCGCCATGTGACGGCGGAAATGCTGCATCAGGAGGCCCTGCAGGCGGAAGTGCGGGTTTCACTGGCGACGGTTTATAACACCCTTAATCAGTTTCGCGATGTTGGTTTGTTGCGGGAAATCGTTGTTGATTCACAGCGTTGCTATTTTGACACCAACACCTCCGACCACCACCACTTTTTCTTCGAAGAGACCAGTCAGCTCACGGATATTGCATCGGAGCATGTGGTTGTTTCGTCCCTTCCGAAGGCGCCGGAAGGCACAAAAATTTCACGAATTGATGTGGTCGTACGGGTTAGTTGATTTTAATAATCATTATTAATCAATAATTTATAATATAAGTTAGAATTAATAAAAATTCTTGACGACGGCTAAATGAATATCCATAATCAAAGAATGGTTTTATGTGGATAGGGGCTGCGACAGTCCCTAGTCCCTTTTACCGACATGTTCTCATGTGAATTCCAACAGAACTTAAGGGAGAGTCAAATGCCTGCACTTAAAGGAACCCAAACCGAACAAAACCTCAAAGACGCTTTCGCCGGGGAATCCCAGGCAAACCGTCGTTATCTCTATTTTGCCCAAAAAGCCGATGTTGAGGGATATAACGATGTCGCCGTCGTATTCCGTTCCACGGCGGAAGGCGAAACCGGTCATGCCCACGGCCATCTGGAGTTTCTCGAAGAAGTTGGTGATCCGGCCACCGGCGAGCCGATCGGCTCCACCGATCTGAACCTGAAAGCCTCCGTCGCTGGTGAAACACACGAATATACGGACATGTATCCGGGTATGGCGAAATCGGCCCGTGAAGAAGGGTTTGATGAAATCGCCGACTGGTTTGAGACTCTGGCGAAAGCTGAAAAGTCCCACGCCGGGCGCTTCCAGAAAGCATTGGACAACCTGGACTAACACATCTCCCTATTGGGATTGTTCAAGAACAGCGGGGGGCCTTGGTTTAAGGTGCCCCCGTTTGTCGTTTCTGATTTGATGAAAGCTTAGAAACCATGAGCGAAGGTAGCCTAGAGGCCCCCACACGCCATCCCATTGCCTGGCGTGACGAAGACTTTTATGACGCAGCCAGTCTGGATACAGAACTCAGGCGGGTGTTTGACATCTGCCATGGGTGTCGGCGCTGTTTTAACCTGTGTGACAGTTTTCCGAGGCTTTTTGATCTGATTGATGATTCCGAATCGGGTGAGCTTGATACGGTCGATTCCGTCGATTTCAAACCGGTGATTGATGCCTGTACACTTTGCGACATGTGTTTTATGAGCAAATGTCCTTATGTGCCGCCGCACGAGTTCAATCTGGATTTTCCACATTTAATGCTGCGCGCCCGGGCCATTGAGGCGAAAGAAAAAGGCGTGCCTTTTGCCGCCAAACAGCTCACCAAAACCGATCGCAATGGCAAGCTGGCCGCGCCAGTCGCACCAATTGCCAACTGGGCGTCGAAAACCGGCAACGGGTTGACCCGACCGCTTATGGAAGCAACGCTGGGTGTACATAAAGAGGCGGCTTTGCCAAAATTCACCTCGAAACCCTTGACCAGCCGGGCAGCCGATGCTCCCAAAGTTAATGCCGATGCGCCGGGGTTTGGGCGTAAGGCCGTGCTCTACGCCACTTGTTTCTCGAATTATAACAATCCGGATATTGGCGTTTCAGCCCGCGCCGTGCTGGCGAAAAACGGGGTCGAGACTGAAATCGTCTACCCCAAATGCTGCGGCATGCCACAGCTGGAACAAGGTGATATCGAGGGTGTTGCGGACTCGGCGGCGGAAGTCGCAAAGGACATGAAGCCGTGGATCGAAAAGGGTTATGACGTTATCGCTTTGGTCCCGTCCTGTGCGCTGATGCTGAAGTTTGAATGGCCGCTGATTCTGCCGGAAAATGACGACGTCATGACTCTCAGCCGGGCGACCTTCGATGTTACGGAATATATCGTCGATATCGGCCGCAAGGAGGGTTTGGCCGAAGGCATGAAAACGCTGGATGGCGGTGTGAGCATTCACATCTCCTGCCATTCCCGGGCCCAGAACATGGGCCAGAAGGGCGCCGAGATGCTGCGTTTGGTTCCCGGCACCGACGTTGATGTGATTGAGCGCTGTTCCGGCCATGGCGGGTCCTGGGGAATCATGAAGGAGAATTTCGAGGTTGGTCTTAAAATTGGCAAACCCGTTGCCCGCAAGGTGCTGGAGAAAGCCGCGGCCCATGTGGTCTCGGAATGCCCTCTGGCGCGCGATCACATCGTCCAGGGCGTTGAACGCCTGAGCGAAACGCCACCTCCCATTTCACAGGTTCAGCACCCCATCCAATTGATGGCGCTGGCCTATGGTTTATCCGAATAAAGAGATGAAAGACCTATGATACAGAAAACAGAAATCACCCGCGACGACTTGATGCCCATGCCTGAATACGGGGCCATACGTAAAGATCGGCGCAAGGAAATGACGGAAATCAAACGCCAGCGGCGGGTTTCCATCGGCCCCGACGCGACGTTCTATTTCGAGAGTTATGAAACCATGTTTCAGCAGATTCATGAAATGCTGTGGATTGAAAAGGGCGGCGAGGAACAGATCGTTGACGAACTGGAGGCCTACAATCCACTCATTCCCAAGGGTAAGGAACTGGTCGCCACCTTGATGTTTGAGGTCGATGATGAAGTCCGCCGCGCCAAGTTTCTGGCCGGTCTGGGCGGTGTGGAAGAGACTGTGACGATTTCTTTCGATGGCGGAGATACCATTCAGGGCCAGCCGGAAGAAGATGTAGACCGGACCAATGCGGCGGGTAAAGCCTCGGCCATCCAGTTCATCCATTTTCCCTTCACCGACACGCAAATTGCCAAATTCAAAGACCCGTCGGTGCAGGTGACGCTTGGCATTTCGCACCCGAAATATGGCCATATTGCCATATTAAATGCGGAAACGCGGGCTGCTCTGGCCAGTGATTTCGCCGTTTAAGTTAGTGCAAAGACTTCTTTACCTGTTTTAACACCACCTGATACTGTTTAGGCAAACCTCAGGAAAGGAAGACTAACAGCATGGATTTCGCACTGACAGGCGGCACCGTTGTCGATCCCGCATCGGGAAAATCGGGACGTTTCGATATCGGGTTTGAAAAGGGCCGTGTCGCCTGTGTTCAGGCATATATTCCGCCGGAACAGGCCAAAACCAGCCTGGATGTAACGGGTAAGACAGTGGTTCCCGGCCTGATCGATTTTCATGCCCACGTCTACCATGGCGGCACCTCGCTGGGTGTGCATGCCGACGGGTTGGCCCTGAAATCGGGTGTGACCACCTTTGTCGATGCGGGTAGCGCCGGCGCTGGCAATTTTCTGGGTTTTCACGATCATGTCATCCAGCGTTCGCGCAGCCGTATTCTGGCCTTTCTGAATATCTCCTTCGCTGGCATCTACGGTTTCGACATCGGGGTCGGCGAATGTGAAAACATGGATTTGTGCGACCCGGCTCATGTTATCGCCAAGGCGCGGGACTATGCGGATCACATTGTCGGCGTGAAGGTGCGGGTCGGCGCCTCGACCAGCGGCGATAGCCTGGCCCAGCCCATGTATGCGGCCATTCAGGCGGCAGGAGATCTTGGCAAACCGCTGATGACCCATATCGACAAGCCGCCACCGACCATCGAAGACGTGGTCGGTGCATTGGGCAAGGGAGATATCCTGACCCACTGCTTCCGGCCTTTTCCAAACAGCCCGTTAAGTGATGCGGGGTCCATCAAAAACGAAATGCGGGCGGCCCGTGAACGCGGTGTGGTGTTTGATATCGGCCACGGGCGCGGTTCGTTCGGTTTTGAATCCGCCATCAAGATGATGGAACAGGGGTTTGAGCCCGATGTGATCAGTAGCGACGTCCACGCCATCAGCATCGAAGGCCCGGCCTACAACCTGCTGCATGTGATGTCGAAGTTTCTGGCGCTGGGCATGCCGTTCGAGCGGATCATCGAAAAAGCCACCATCGCCCCGGCCCGGGCCATGGATCAGACGGATCTGGGCCATCTTGGCGTGGGTGCACTGGGCGATGCGACAATCCTGCACGAAGAAGCAGGAAGCTTTGAGTTTTTTGATGTGATCGGCGAGCGTATCGTCGCTGATAAAAAACTGGTTTGTGATGGCTTGGTGATTGGTGGAGAGTTGTGGCAATAGGGGGTTTTGGGATCACGTTCCATTTTGTTCGATATGATATCGTTCAGGTTGATCTGATGATTTAGGAAAAAATGGTTAATCATAATTATATCACTCTAAACGATTTAGAATCTGTTCCTACGCCATTCAAAGATATTTATGAGTATTGGAAGACACAAAAAAATTCGGGTTTTGCCCCTAAATGGGCCAACTTCCATTTAGACAAGCTGCCGTTTTCCCTCCTTCCCTGGGTTGTTGTTGTTGATGTGGAAACGGATCCCCCAGACTATTTGTATAGATATTGGGGAACCAGTCGAGCCAATTTGATCGGCCGTGATATGACAGGATTCAGGGCTTCTGAGATCGCAAATGCGTTTATCCGTTCGTGCAATATTCAGGAATACGAGACGGTTTGCCAAGAGAAAGCGGCCTTGCTATGCGTCACACCAACCGTAAAAGAAAGCGGCCTACAGGCAACATTCCAATCTATCCGGTTACCCTTGTCTGATGATGGGACACATGTGACAAAAATCATATCTGCAATGAACCACACGGCGATTACCAGAGATCACCACCAGATTTATGGCACGGAAAACAGGCCAGTTTTGGGTGGGGTAAAACAGCCCTGATTGAACGCCGGAAAAACTGGGCACGCGTCTAAAGGCGACGTCCATGACCTATATTATGCTGGTTATGGTCGCCGTTGGATGGTGTCGATAGGATATTCTAACTGGTTTGTTAATCGATAATAATAGGCGGGGATGTGCAGGTTTTTCCGGAAAAAATTAAACCCTTTAAAAAAAATTATTTGAGCTCTTCACCACGGTAAACGCCCCAAAAATCAACGCGCCGGAGCCAGCCGCTGTGGCCGTCAATCTCGACCCGGCACCAGCTTGAAGGGCCTTCGCAATCGATAATCTGCCCGACAACGCCCACTTCGGCGCGGGCTTTTGCGGCGCTGTTGCTGTCGGCGGATTCGCGGAGCGTGCGTTCGGCGCCGATGATGATCAGGTTTCGCCGACCGCTGAGCATGGACTGGTGGACCCAGCCCTGGGTGCCCTGCCAGTCGCGGATTTTCCGCCAGGTCCCATATTCAGCGATGATTTCAGCGGGCAACCCCTGGCGTTTGTAAACCCATTCAACGGGATACTGGACGCCTGGCCCTGTCCGCATGTTGACCTCGTCAGCGCGCAGGCTGACAAAGCGGGGCAGGGGCAATCCGGAGCTTCTGTTTTGCGCATGAAGCGGTGGGCTGAGCAGCAGAACCAGCGATAGGAGGGCCATAATCATCACAAATCGGATGAAAACTATTCGGTTCAACATAAACACGCCTATTCAAAATCAATGCATCTGGGGGCTTTGCCCGTATATACCTTTCGGCCAAGCCGATCTTAACAGCTTTGCATTGACAGAGCGTTAACAACATTCTGGGAGTTGAGAAAGAAAGGAAGGCCGAACGTGCTGATGCTTTGATACCGGCGGATTAACATCCCTATGCCTATTTTCTATATCGAGATAAAGCGGAGGCTCATTTTACGAAGTCAGAAACACCAGCAGATGACGGGTGACGGCTTCCGCCTGTTCCTGCTGGACCCAATGGCCCGCCCCTTCGATCAGATGGCAGCCCTTGAGATTCGAGCAGGCACGGGTTTGCATGTTCTCCAGATCGCCCGGTTTCTGATACAGGCCCCAATCAGATTTGCCGGCGATAAACAGAGACGGCTGATCAATGGTGCGACCGGAAAAGGCTTTCAAATCCAGTGTGTTCAGGCCGCTGGTCACGCAGCGGTACCATTGAAAGCCGCCCTGAAAACCGGTTTTCCCATAAGAATCGCTGTAGACCTGCAGCTCCTCCTCGGGCAGCCACGTGCAGGCGTCAATTTGTGCCGCCGACGGCATTTCCTCGGCAACAGTTTCGGCCATGCCCTTGTCGAGATCCATAATATAATAGGTGGGCATGCGGGCCAGTTCTCCGGCGCTCCAACCCGCCAGCGGTTCGGGTTGGTTGCCCGGCCAATCGGCGCTTTTGTGATGGTAATAAGCACGCATAAAGGTGTGCAGGCCCTGCGAGGCATGTTGCATATTGGCGTTGGCTTCAGGCGTTGAATAATACCACTGGTAATGTTTGCGCGGGTGGTCAAGAGCGGCCAGATCACTATGGATATCGCCAGCCGGCGCGGCCTGGTCGGAGCCGAACAGAACCGAGGCGGTTCCGGCAAAGGGCGCGCTCATCATGACCACGGACTTGAAGATATCCGGTCGGATCAGGGCACAACAGGCCGCGACCGGTGAGCCGAAGTCGTGTCCTATGACCGCATGCACCGTTTGGTGACCCATGGCTCGGACCAGCCCAATCACATCGGTGACCAGATTGAGAAAGCGAAAGGGGTAGAGATCGTCTTCGTAGGCGCCGGACCAGCCGGTTGTGGCGCCATAGCCGCGCTGATCGGGTGCGATTACGTGAAACCCGGCGTCCGCCAGGGGGGTCATGATCTTGCGCCAGCTATAGGCCAGTTCGGGAAACCCATGCAGCAGCAGAATACAGGGGCGGTCCGGGTTTTCAAAACCGGATTCCAGAACATGCATGTTAAGGCCGTTGCCATTATCAACATGGCGCGAGCGGATGCCCGTTGGCAGGGGAAGCTCAGGTTCTGACATGGGCGCTTATAGCCTTTCTGGACAAAAAAGTTATTATGGGGAGCGAAGCCGTTTATGAAAACCGTTATTGCCGTTTGCCTGAACGATTCAGTGGCTTTAAGCTGTCTGGACAAGCGCTGTCCGGGTTGCTATGGCCTGATAAAGTGAGCGCAATTCGAAAGGTAAATGCATGCCCAGTGCGAAACCCCGTGTGATCATAACCCGCAAACTTCCCGATGTTATTGAAACCCGGATGATGGAGCTGTTTGATGTTCAGCTCAATCTGGATGATACCCCTTTTTCCAAGGCACAGATGATTGAAGCGGTGAAAACGGCGGATGTTCTGGTGCCCACCGTTACCGACCATATTGATGCAGCTGTTCTGGCCCAGGCCGGTGAAAAATTACGCCTGATCGCCAATTATGGAGCTGGCGTTGACCATATTGATCTGGCCTCGGCCCGCCAGCGCGGCATTTCCGTGACCAACACGCCTGATGTGCTGACCGAAGACACGGCTGACATGACCATGGCCCTGATCCTTGCCGTTCCCCGGCGTTTGTCGGAAGGCGAGCGGCAACTGCGTTCCGGCCAATGGCCCGGCTGGTCGCCCACATGGATGCTCGGGCACCGTATTTATGGCAAAAGACTGGGCATTATCGGCATGGGCCGGATTGGTCAGGCGGTGGCCAAACGGGCCCGGGGTTTCGGTCTGTCGATTCATTACCACAACCGCCACCGGGTGCATGAGGCGGTCGAGAACGAGCTGGAAGCGACCTACTGGGAAAGCCTCGACCAGATGCTGTCGCGCGTCGATTTTATTTCTGTCAATTGTCCACACACGCCGGCCACCTATCACCTGCTTTCGGCGCGGCGGCTGAAATTGCTTCAGCCCCATGCCGTTCTGGTCAATACGTCCCGCGGTGAAGTGATTGATGAAAACGCGCTGACCCGCATGTTGAAAGCCGGAGATCTGGCTGGGGCCGGGCTGGATGTGTTCGAGCACGAGCCGGCCGTCAATCCAAAGCTGCTGGCCATGGACAACGTGGTCTTGCTGCCGCATATGGGCTCCGCCACCTTTGAGGGCCGG
Source organism: Rhodospirillales bacterium (assembly GCA_048262255.1). Classification (GTDB taxonomy): domain Bacteria; phylum Pseudomonadota; class Alphaproteobacteria; order Rhodospirillales; family Casp-alpha2; genus JABMNT01. The sequence continues at coordinate 849,837 of JBLXFH010000001.1, forward strand.
ATTGATATGGGCGAGAAAGTATTGGTCAATATCAAGACCTTCACCGATGGACACACGCCGCCGGACCGGGTTTTGAGCGACAGCTTTTAGGGAAACAGGCGGCAAGGCGAGCACCATGACCAACGATGAGCCCCTGACGGAAGGCCGCTACGGACTGAATCTGGGCCTTGAAGGCGATGTCCCCGTCGCCATTGAGGCGCTTCTGAAACGCCGGGTCATTCGCAAATATACGTCCGATCCCATATCCGACCAAACCCTGGCGCTTTTGTTGAGCGCGTCCCAGTCGGCACCGACCAAATCCAACCTGCAGCAATATTCCATTATTGTGATCCGCGATCCAGCGGTGCGTAATCAGGTGGCCGATCTGGTGCCGTCTATGCCCTGGATGAAAACGGCTCCTGTGATTGCGGTCTTTCTGGGCGATGTCCGGCGCATAAGGCGTCTGGCCGAACTGCGCGGTCATGATTATCAGAACAACAACGCCGATACTTTTATGAACGCCGCCGTCGATGCGGCGCTGGCCATGCAATGTTTTATCATTGCCGCCGACCATCTGGGGCTGGGGACCTGCCCGATCAGCTATGTGCGCAACCGCATTGACGATCTGGCCGATATTTTGGCCTTGCCTGATGGCGTTTTTCCCATCGCCGGTCTGTGCGTGGGGTATCCGGACGATCCGGGTTATGTCTCCATGCGCCTGCCGCAATCCGTCGTTGTTCATGAAGACCGTTATAACGATGAAGAGCTGGCGGCGGATATTGCCGATTATGACGAACGCAACCACGCCCGCTTTCCGCTGTCGCCCGCCAAGCAGCGTCATACGGAAAAATACGGGGTGCTGGAAAAATGCACCTGGTCGGAGAACGTGGCGCGCCAATTGTCTTTGCCGGAACGCGCGGGTTTTGCCGATTTTCTCAGACGCAAGGGCATCGATCTGAAATAGGGTGCTTATATAAAGAGAACCGCCCCGTCTTTTGAGGCATCGTGCAAAAAGGTAACGACACCGGAGACTTCGATCTCAATATCGGTTCTTAATTGTCGGCCATCGAACCCTTTGGCGCGCAGGCCCATTTCACAGACCATAAATTTAACGCCAAAAGCATGGCAGGCTTCGAGCAATTCTTCAAAAGTCCCGATCCCGCCTTTGCGATAATCCCGATCGCATTGCTGGCCGGTTTTTGTGGAGTCCGACACGGGCATCTGACTCCAGCCAGGCAGCACATCGCCTTGCTCTCCCATCAGCGCCTGACAGGCCCCCATGGTAAAAAAAAGCGTCACCGGTTTGCCGATGGCGGCGGCGGCGGACGCCATCACCAGCGCGTAATGGACCTTGTCGTAATGATGGTCATAGACAACGATGGAGAGCTTGTCGGGGGCGGTTTCAGTGGGCATGGACGGATAAATCCGTGATGGATGGGGTGTCACCGCACAAGGGGCATCCGGGATCAGGTTTCACCTTGATTTTGCGGAAGGTTGAGGCGAGGCCATCACAGATCAGCAATGAGCCGGACAGGCTGTCGCCAATCCCCATCAGTTCTTTCAAAATCTCGGTCGCCTGCAGGGAGCCGATCATGCCGCACATTGCGCCCAATACCCCGGCCTGGGCACAGGACGGCACCTGGCCTTCCGGCGGCGGCTCGCGGAAGATGCAGCGATAACAGGGACCATGACCACCATCTGCATCTTTCAGGTGCGGTTTGAAGGTCGCGACCTGTCCGTCAAAGCGCAGGATAGCGCCGGAGACCAGGGTCTTTTCGGCAAAATAACAGGCATCGTTGATCAGGAACCGGGTCTCGAAGTTATCGCTGCCATCGGCAACCAGATCATAAGGGCGGATCAGGGCAAGCGCGTTGCTTGCGTCCAGCCGGGTCTGGTGGGGAATGATTTTTACATCCGGATTGATGGCGCGCACGGCTTCCGCTGCACTTTCCACCTTCAGCCGGCCGACGTCGTTTGTCGCATGGATGACCTGACGTTGCAGGTTTGACAAATCGACCACATCATCATCGACAACGCCGATGGTGCCGACCCCGGCCGCAGCCAGATAGAGCAACAAGGGTGAACCGAGCCCGCCGGCCCCGATGACCAGAACTTTCGAATCAAGCAGTTTTTGCTGGCCGGTGCCGCCCACTTCACGCAAGAGGATGTGCCGGGCGTAGCGGTTGACCTGTTCGTCGGTAAAATCCATCAGCCGAGTCCGTCAAACAGGGCTGTCGACAGGTAGCGTTCGGCAAAAGACGGCAGAATGGTGATGATATTCTTGCCTGCCATCTCGGGCCGTTCAGCCACTTCAAGAGCCGCCGCCAGAGCCGCGCCAGAAGATATACCGCAGGCGATGCCTTCCAGTCGCGCCACCTTGCGGGCCGTTGCGAAGGCCGTCTCGTTGCCGATTTTCAGGACCTCGTCGATCATCGCCGTGTTCAGGTTTTCCGGTACAAAACCGGCGCCGATGCCTTGAATTTTATGGGGTCCCGGGGTGCCGCCGGACAGGATGGAGCTGTCTTCAGGCTCCACCGCCACGACGTGGAAGTTTGGATTGTATTTTTTCAGCACCTCGGCGCAGCCGGTCAAGGTGCCGCCGGTGCCAACACCGCTGATCAGCACGTCGGCCTGGCCTGCGCTGTCGCGCCAGATCTCCTCGGCTGTTGTGTTGCGGTGGATATCGGGATTGGCCGGGTTGTCGAATTGCTGCAGCATGATCGCACCGGGGATGCTGTCGATCAGTTCCGTGGCCTTTTCGATCGCGCCACGCATGCCAAGCGTTGCCGGTGTCAGCTCAATTTCAGCACCCAGCAGGACCAGCATCTTGCGCCGTTCGACGGACATGCTTTCCGGCATGGTCAGGATCAGGCGGTAGCCTTTCGCGGCACAGACAAAAGCCAGGGCAATCCCTGTATTGCCGGAGGTCGGCTCGACAAGCGTTGCCCCTTCACCAATGCGCCCGTCCTGTTCCGCCGCTTCGATCATCGCCAGACCAATGCGGTCTTTCACCGAATTCAGAGGATTGTAAAACTCGCATTTGGCGATGATGTTGCCGGCAACTCCGGCGTCCTTGCCAAACCGCGCGAGACGGATCAGTGGCGTTGCGCCCACCGTATCAATGACGCTGTCGTATATGCGGCCGCGAAATTCCAGATGGGAGGAGGGGGGCATGGCAGTATCCTAAATAATAAAGTCGAGGTTCTCGCGGCCTTCGCTGACAATGCCCGCGCTATCGGCCCGCGAACACAAATCGTCGATGGTCGTCGCATCCAGGCGTTTCAGGGCTTCGTCCTGAAGTTCATTCCATAAGGGACGAACAACCTTTTGCCCCAGCTCGGAGCCGGCGGCATCGTCGGTTTCCTTCTCCGGCGTTTCCATGGTGCGAACCACGCGCACGATATCGGCAACGGAAATGCGGCGGCGTTCCTTGGCCAGACGGTATCCGCCTTTGGGGCCGCGTGTTCCGACCAGGATGTCATGGCGTACCAGTTGCTGAAGGGCCTGTTCCAGATAGCGCCGGGGGATGCCCTGGCGGCGGGTGATCTCGCGGCTCTGTACCGGTTCGGGCCCGGTGTGGTAGGCGATATCCAGCACCGCTTCGATGGCGAACAGAACTTTTTTTGACAGACGCAGCATGATCGGTGATTAACCTCCGGTTCCGGTTGAACCAAAGCCGCCAGCGCCGCGCCCGGTTTGATCCAGGTCCGCAACTTCGGTCCACTGCGCCTGCAGGGCGGGGGCAATGACCATCTGGGCGATGCGCATGCCACGCGAGATGGTGAACGGCTCCGGACTATGGTTGATCAGGATGACGCCGACCTCGCCGCGGTAGTCGGCATCAATGGTGCCGGGGCTGTTCAGGCAGGTCAGGCCGTTTTTGATGGCGAGACCGGAGCGCGGGCGAATTTGCGCTTCATAACCCGATGGCAAAGCGATTTTGATGCCGGTTGGCACAATTAGGCGCTCTCCGGGCTGGATGATGATGTCTGCATCAACGGCGGCCAGTAAATCGGCTCCGGCGCTATCGGCGGTCGCATAAGCCGGCAGCGGCAGGTCCCCACCATGCGGCAGTTTGGTTATGGCGACGTTAACGGTACTCATGAAACCTCACTGAAATAGCTGGCGATTTGGGCGGCGAGCTTTTCGCCTACGGCCTGTTTGCTCATCTCCGGCCAGTCATCTACGCCTGATTCGCTGATCAGATGCACCCGGTTGGAGTCTTTATTGAACGTTCCGACGGCGCTTGAGACATCATTGGCGACAATCCAGTCGCAGCCCTTGCGGGTCCGTTTGGTTTTTGCGTTGGCGATCACGTCTTCGGTTTCGGCGGCAAAACCGACAACCAGTCCGGGGCGCTTGTTCCCCGCCTGCGACAGGGTCGCCAGAATGTCCGGATTTTCCGTGAGTTTTAAATCGGGAGGTGCCGTGCCGGCGGTTTTCTTGATTTTGGAGCCTTGTTCGGTGCTGGCCCGCCAGTCGGAAACAGCGGCGGCACAAACCGCGATATCGGCAGGCAGGACCGCTTCGCAGGCGGCCAGCATCTGGCGCGCCGATTCCACATGAACGACGTTTATGCCCAGTGGGTCCGGCAGTTGGGTCGGCCCGGATATCAATGTGGTTTCACATCCCAGCGCGCCGAGCGCGCGGGCGATGGCGTGGCCCTGCTTGCCTGAAGAGCGGTTGCCGATAAAGCGTACCGGGTCCAGGGCCTCGAAGGTTGGGCCGCTGGTGACCAGAGCGCGGCGTCCTTTCAGGAGAAGGTTTTCACTGAAAAAATCATTGAGCCCGGCGACAATCTCCAGAGGCTCGCTCATCCGACCCATGCCGTATTCACCGCAGGCCATGGCGCCTTCCTCAGGCCCGATCACGCGCACATTGCGGGCTTTCAGGGTCGCGATGTTTTCCTGGGTCGCCGGATGATCCCACATGCGGTGGTTCATGGCGGGCGCGATGATAACCGGTTTGTCGCTGGCGAGAAGCGCTGTGGTCGCTAGATCGTCGGCTTCGCCATGGGCCATTTTGGCGATGATATTGGCGGTTGCCGGTGCAATCAGAATGACGTCGGATTCCCGTGACAGCCGGATATGACCCATTTCGTTTTCATCGGTCAGGGAAAACAGGTTCTGATACACTTTTTCTTCGCTGACCGATTGCAGAGCGAGGGGGGTGACGAACTCGGCGCCGCCCTGAGTCAGCAGGCAACGTACGTGACAGCCGCGCTCACGCAGACGTCGAACCAGGTCGGGCGTCTTGTAGGCGGCAATGCCACCGGCGACAATTAACAGGACTCTTTTGCCATCCAACACAGGGGTTCGTTCCCATTTCACGTAAAAAAAGTGTTGTTAACCTAGTAAGCTCACGGTCTCTGCACAAGTTCTTTATTTCTAAAGGGTTAGAGCGTCAGAAAAATTTAACGGCAACAACAATAGAGACCAGAAACAGGATAATGATCCAGAGCGAAGGCAGGACCGGTCGGCGGCTCGTATGGCCTTGCAGGGCGCGAATGGTGTCGGGGTGCAGCTTAAACTGGCCGTCGGCCATACGTTGCGCCCCCTGTTCCATATCATCCATCATGCGGGGCAGGCGTTCGGCGGCCTGACTGAGGGCAGTGACGGTATCGCGGATGCGGGCTTCGGGACCCAGATGTTCGATCATCCAGGCCTCGATGAGGGGCCTTGCCAGAAACCACATATTGGCGTCCGGACAGAGTTTACGCGAGGTGCCTTCGGCGACCAGCATGGTTTTTTGCAGCAACAGCAATTGCGGCTGGGCCTCCATCTGAAAGGTCTCGGTGATCTGGAAAAGCTGGCCGAGCAGGCGGGCGATGGAAATTTCGTTTTGCGGTTTGTCGAGTATGGGTTCGGCGATGGAGCGGCAGGCCTGCGTGAAGTTGTCAACCGACTGGGTCTTTGGCACCCAACCTGCGGTGAAATGAATTTCCGCTGCGCGCCGGTAATCGCGGTTGAGAAAAGCGACAAGAAGCGTACCGACATATTTGCGGGTTTTCAGATCGAGCCGCCCCATAATGCCAAAATCGACGGCGGCAATTTGTCCGGCTTCGGTGACGAACATATTGCCGGGATGCACATCGGCGTGGAAAAAGCCGTCGCGAAAGACTTGCCGGAAGGAGGCGGCGGAGGCTTTTGTGAGAATGTCCAGCGGGTCATGGCCAGCCTTGATGATGGCTTCGCGGTCATCCAGAGCGCAGCCCGAGACCCAGTCCGTTGTCAGAACGCGGCCCGCCGTCAGGGCCCAGTCGACCTCGGGCACAACAAAATCCGGATCGTCCTCGAAGTTTTCCGCCAATTCCGAAGCGGCGGCGGCCTCGAACCGCAAATCCATTTCCAGCTCAACCGTTCCGGCGATGGTTTCGATCATCTCCACGGGTTTCAGGCGGCGCAGGTCGGGGCGCGTCCGCTCGACCAGACCGGCAACCCAGCGGAACAGTTCCAGGTCACGGCGAAAGGCCTGTTCAATGCCGGGGCGCAAGACCTTGACGGCAACATCCCGGCCATCGTGGGTTTTGGCGCGATGGACCTGGGCGATGGAGGCGGCAGCCAGGGCGTCGTTTTCAAATTCCTGATAGAGGTCTTCGACCGGATCGCCGAGCTCTGCCTCGATGATGCGACGGGCTTCGGAGCCGGGGAACGGCGGCAGACGGTCCTGCAAATCGGACAGGTCCTGCGCCAGTTCCTCGCCCAACAGGTCCGAACGGGTGGAAAGCGCCTGACCCAGCTTGATGAAACTGGGGCCGGCTTCATTGAGGGCGCGGGCCAGACGTTGTCCGGGGCGGCCCGCGACGTTGCGTTTCGAGACCAAACGCGCCAGCGCCACATAACCGGGCGCGACTTTCAGATATTCAAGCGCAAACAGGGCGTCGTGGCGGGCCAGAATACGCGCAATCGCGATAAACCGGGCAATATGGGACAGGGCCTGCATCATTTAAGGCGTCACACGCGCCAGGCGGAATGGATGGCGGCGATGCCACCTGAAAGGTTGCGGTAACTGACGCGCGCCAGTCCGGCATCGCGGATCATCCCGGCAAAGCGCTCCTGATCGGGAAACTGACGGATGCTTTCGGCCAGATACTGGTAGGCCTCGCGGTCTTTGGCGATATGGTCGCCGAGCCACGGCAATACCTTGAAGGAATAGATGTCATAGGGTTTTTCAAATAGCGGCAGGGCGACGCGTGAAAACTCCAGACACAGGAACCGCCCGCCCGGTCTGAGCACACGGCGGGCTTCGGTCAGCGCGCTCTCGATATGGGTGACGTTACGTATGCAAAAAGCGATGGTATAGGCATCGACACTGGAGTCTTCGACCGGCAGTTTTTCGGCGTCTCCGGTGATCCAGTTGAGGCCTTTCAGCAGGCCGCGGTCAATGGCGCGGTTGCGGCCCTGAGTCAGCATTTCCTCATTGATGTCACAGACAGTGACATCGCGCCCACCTTTATCAAGAAACCGGAAAGCGATATCACCGGTGCCGCCACCGACATCCAGCAGACGCATGCCGGGGCGTGGGCGCAGCATGCCGATCAGGGTGTTTTTCCATAGCCGATGCACACCCAGACTCATCATATCATTCATCAAATCGTAGTTTGATGCGACGCTGTCAAAGACGCCTTTCACCATACCCGCTTTTTCGCTATCCAGAACATCCTGGAAACCGAAATGGGTTGTTGTTGGGGCGTTGGTGTTTTTTACTGACATGATTGGACCATAGCCCAAGGCGTCGGCCTAAGCCAGTTTGCAATGTCCCTTTTTGGAAGTTTGGAAACCAAAAAAATGCCCGAATTACCCGAAGTTGAAACGGTCCGCCGCGGCCTTGTTCCGGTACTCGAAGGCCGTCGTCTGGAGCGCATACAGATGCGCCGCGCTGACTTGCGGTTTCCATTCCCCGACGGCTTTGGCCAGCGTTTGACCGGACGGCAGGTGACCTCCGTTGGCCGTCGGGCGAAGTTTCTGCTGATTACGCTCGATGACGGGACGGTTCTGATCTCTCACTTAGGGATGTCGGGCAGTTTTCGCATTTATGAAACGGATCCGCCGGAACTGGATAAACATGATCATGTGGTTTTTATCACGTCCGACGGCTGCGAAATCCGCTATCACGACCCGCGTCGTTTCGGTTTTATGGATTTGACTTCTGTGGCCGAAATGGTGGCGCATCCGATGTTGGCGAAAATTGGACCCGAGCCGGTGTTCCCCGGCCTTGATGGTCCGGCGTTGGCGGCTCGCCTTAAGGGCCGCGCCGCTCCCATCAAGGCGGCACTACTGGATCAGAGCTTGATTGCCGGGATTGGCAATATTTATGCCTGCGAGGCGTTGTTCATGGCCGGACTGTCGCCGCGCCGCAAGGCGAAAAGCGTGCAGGGCGGGCGGGCCGACAAGCTGGCCGGTGCGATCCAGAGCGTTCTGATGAAGGCGATTGAGGCGGGCGGGTCGTCTCTGAAAGATCACCGCCAGCCGTCCGGTGAGCTGGGGTATTTTCAGCACAGTTTTCAGGTATATGGGCGCACCGGTCAGGACTGCCCGGCCTGCGGGCCGACCGGGGTTGTTCACCAGATCACCCAGTCGGGTCGCACCACATTCTTTTGTCCTCGCTGCCAAAGATAGGTATAAGGAAGTATGACCTTTTTCCGTTGCATCCCGCGAACCTTCCTGTTCTTGGCCTTGATGTGTCTGGGGGTGGCCGCTCACCCGACGCCCGCGTCGGCACAAGCGCCGTCTTTTTTAAGCGTTATTGATGATCTGCCCTTGATGCCAGGTTTTGTTGAGGATGTTGTCGGCGCGCTGGAATTTGAGGCGGCAAACGGGCGGATCGCCGAAACAACGGCAACTGGTTCGGCCACGACGGAAGCTGTTTTCGCCTTCTACAGCCAGACCCTGCCGCAGTTGGGCTGGCAACTGGAAACCCACTCGCTTTACAGACGGGAGGGAGAGTCGCTGCTGATCGACGTTGCGGAACTTGATGGCGGCGACCAGTCCCAGGTTCAAATTCATTTCCGGTTATCGCCGGTTGAGGAAAAATAACCTGAAAAGCAGGGCACAGGGCGCTTGACGTGATCTGGAACGCCCGTTATAAGCCAGCCCTTCTATGGAATTACAAAGGTTTGAAGACCATGGCCAATCACTTATCGGCTAAGAAACGAATTCGCCAGACGGCAAGTCGCACGGAAGTAAACCGTCAGCGTGTCAGCTCTATTCGCACCAGCCTGCGCAAGGTTGAAGAAGCGATTGAGGGAGGTGTTAAGTCTGTTGCCGAACAGGCATTTCGCGAAATGCAGCCGAAGCTCATGAGTGGCGTCAACAAGGGTGTTATGCATACCAATACGGTGTCGCGTAAGCTGTCCCGGCTGTCGCGCCGCATCAAGGTAATGTCAGCTTAAATCCACTTTTGTGGTGGTTCGTAGAGAGCCGTGTGGTCTTACGCCGCACGGCTTTTTTGCGCCTAAAATCTGACTTTGTGCGAGGGGGCGGTGGACTCCGATCGCCAATAATTGTCAAGAAGATTATTTTGAATGTTCCCCTTTCGAACCTGTTGTCAGAACATGATTCGATCCGTAATATTCCCTTCATCAAAACAAGCCTTATTGAGTCGTTATGAAGTATGAAAACAGATTAACACTTGAGCATTATTGTATGGTCTGAGGCTGTTATTTGAATTTGGTGCTGAAAATATAATACTTAAAAATTTATCTAAAAAATTATAAGTAATTAAATTGAGGGTAATGATTAGAGGAAGCCGAGTTAGTGGCGATCCTTTAGGGGTTTAAAGGTTGCTGTTTGTAAAAGCAGGAATCGTGATTTTAATGATTAAGAACTTTTCTCTAAAAGGGGGCGTTTAGGAAAATAAAATTGAAAACAGGGATGGCTTGAACGCTTTCTGTTTTCCGCACTGTTTGATGATGGTTGTGGAAGAAAAACATAAAACATTCGTGCCGCGCCCAGTTCAAATGAATTTCCAGCGCATCTGTATGGCGCCTAATGGGGTTTTAGGCACCTTTGAAATGACTGCAAATCCGACTTGCGTCGGGCCGCATTTGACGTTGACCGCTCATTCGGGCGGCCAGGGCTTTTTTTTATTGAGGCGAATTGAATGACTCATAATGATAAGGCAGCACAGACATAATGACGGTACCGGTGGAAAAAGCGGCAGGCGGCAAAAAGACTAATGGAACCGAAATGGATGAATTGAAGTCTGAGTGGCAACGTGTTTCCGAACAATTGCGGGTATCGATTGGCGAGGCGGCTTTTCAAAGCTGGATAAAACCGATTTCCGTTCGTGACCTGCGAGACGGTGTCGTTCGTGTTTCTGTTCCCACCCGCTTCATGCGCGACTGGGTCATTGCCCATTATTGTGAGCGCATAACCGAGTTGTGGCAGGGGGAAAACGCAGGTGTGATGGATGTGGACGTCGGGGTCTTTACGGACCGCGCGCCTAAGCCGAAAGCGGTGGCGGAGCCGATTGCCGACACTCCAGCCACTTCGCCGTCGCGGGAAAACCCGGCGCTAAGCTTTTCGGCGCAAATCAGCGCCAGTCTGGACCGGCGCTTTACCTTTGACCAGTTTGTTGTCGGCAAACCCAACGAATTTGCTTATGCGGCGGCCCGCCGGGTTGCCGAGGCCTCGAAATCGACGCCGTTCAATCCCCTGTTCCTTTATGGCGGGGTCGGGCTTGGCAAGACCCATCTGATGCATGCCATCGCCTGGCATATTCGCGAGCAGGAACCCAGCCGCAATGTGATTTACCTGTCGGCGGAAAAATTCATGTACCGGTTTATCCGGGCTTTGCGCGAGCAGACAACGGTTGATTTCAAGGAGCAGTTCCGTTCTGTCGATGTGCTGATGATTGATGACGTGCAGTTTATCGCCGGCAAGGATTCGACCCAGGAAGAGTTTTTCCATACCTTCAATGCGCTTGTCGATGAGGGCCGCCAGATCGTTATCTCGGCCGACAAGTCGCCGTCGGATATCGAAGGCATGGAAGAGCGCCTGGTGTCGCGGCTGAATTGCGGCCTTGTTGCTGATATTCACGCCACCACCTATGAACTGCGTCTCGGTATTCTGCAATCAAAGGCGCAACTGGTTTCCGCCCAGGTGCCACAAAAGGTGCTTGAGTTTCTGGCCCATAAAATCACCGCCAACGTGCGTGAGCTGGAAGGCGCCCTGAACCGGGTTGTCGCGCATTCACAACTGGTTGGTCGTGACATCACCCTGGAAGCAACACAGGACGTTCTGCACGATCTGCTGCGCGCCAATGACCGCCGGGTGACCATTGAGGAAATCCAGAAACAGGTGGCGTCGCACTTCAATATTCGTATGGCCGACATGCATTCGGCGCGGCGCGCCCGCTCCGTCGCCCGGCCCCGTCAGGTGGCCATGTATCTGGCCAAACAGCTGACTTCCCGTTCATTGCCCGAGATCGGTCGCAAGTTTGGCGGCCGTGACCACACGACGGTTATGCATGCCGTGCGCAAGGTCGAGGAACTGCGCGAACACGACGTGACATTTGCCGAAGATGTGGAGCTTCTCAAGCGGATGCTTGAGGGCTGAAGCGTCAGTGATATGAGGGTTCTCGACGGGCCGTCAAAAAAGTCTCAAGTTCTTTCCTGTTTATGACCGAAAAAGCTTACGGTTCCGGGACCTTCTGATATAATGAAGGGCCCTGAAGGGGGGCCAATTCCGGTTCTGGATTCCGGCGTTCTGCCGGTTTTCAATTTTGCGGTACGAAGTATGCTAAGGGCTTGAAATTAAACCATGAAAATTACAATTGAACGGGCCGCGCTGATCAAATCACTCGGCCACGTACAAAGCGTTGTTGAGCGCCGTAACACGATTCCGATTCTCTCAAACGTGAAAATTGAGGCAGCGGACGGAAAATTGACCTTGAATGCCACGGATATGGACTTGGATATGGTTGATTCTGTTGCTGCTGATGTTGAAGAGCCTGGCTCGACGACCGTATCGGCGCATACGCTTTATGATATCGTGCGCAAGTTGCCGGATGGCTCTCAGGTCGAGTTGAAGATGGCAGGAGACGGTCAGATGCAGTTGAGTGCTGGGCGCTCGCGGTTCACGCTGTCCTGTTTGCCGACCGATGAGTTTCCGGTCCTGTCCGGGGGTGAGTTGCCGCATAATTTCTCGGTAACGGCAGCCGAATTGCGGTCATTGATCGACCGCACCAAGTTTGCCATTTCCACGGAAGAAACCCGCTATTACCTGAACGGTATTTACCTGCACAAGGCCGAGCGCGATGGCGTGGCCGTGTTGCGCGCCGTGGCTACCGACGGGCACCGTCTGGCCAGTGTTGAGGGGCCCTTGCCGGCCGGCGCCGACGGTGTGCCGGGGGTGATTGTGCCGCGCAAAACGGTCACCGAATTGCGCAAGCTGATTGATGAGTCCGGCGATGAGGTGGCGATTTCCATGTCGGAGAGCAAAATCCGCTTCTCCTTTGACAACGCCATCCTCACCTCGAAACTGATTGACGGCACCTTCCCCGATTATCAGCGAGTCATTCCGTCGGGCAACGACAAGGAAATGGAAGTGGATTGCCGGCTGTTCGCCGATGCGGTGGATCGTGTTTCTGCCATCTCTTCCGAAAAATCCCGGGCGATCAAGCTGTCGTTGAGCAATGGCCTGCTGGCGTTATCCGCCTCCAGCCCGGAACACGGCAGCGCCGAAGAAGAGATTGAGGTTAGCTACCAGGGGGAGCCGGTGGAGATCGGCTTCAATTCGGCTTATCTGCTCGATATTACGCGTCAGATTGAGGGTGAAAATGCGCAAGTGTCGCTAGCCGACGGCAATTCACCAACCATCTTGCGGGAAGTTGACGATGCCAGCGCGCTTTATGTGCTTATGCCGATGCGCGTTTAACCGGAGGGTTTGAGCTGCAGCAAAACCCAACTTTGGTGCGGATGAATGGCAATAGCGGTGCGGCGGAAGCCCCGGCCCGTCGGTTCGCCGTCGAACGACTGACGCTGACGCGGTTTCGCTCCTACCCAAGTCTGCGTATTGAAACCGATGGATGCCCTATTGTTCTGACCGGCGCCAATGGGGCCGGAAAAACAAACATCCTCGAAGCCATTTCACTGTTGGTGCCCGGGCGCGGTCTGCGGCGGGCCCGTATGTCTGAAATGGCCCATGACCGGGGTGACGGAGACTGGGCCGTTGCGGCAAGGGTCATGACTCCGGAAGGTCCGGTCGAACTGGGAACCGGTTATGTGCCGGATGGGACATCGCGCCGCGAACGACGGGTGGTGCGTGTGGATGGCGAGACGGTATCAAATCAGGCTGTCCTGTCGCAACATATGGGGGCGCACTGGCTGACGCCGCAGATGGACCGCTTGTTTGTCGATGGCGTTTCGGCGCGCCGACGGTTTCTGGATCGTCTGGTTTATGCCTGGGACCCGGCACATGCCGGACGGGTACAGGCCTTCGAACAATCAATGCGTGAACGCCTGAAACTGCTGAAAGAGCAGAGCCAGCCGGACCCGGCCTGGCTGAAGGCCCTGGAAGAGGGCATGGCGGAGCGGGGCATGGCTGTCGCTGCGGCCCGACGCGAATTGATTGCCCGTCTGGCGCCATCGGCGGCAACCGGGCTTGGGCCGTTTCCGGGGGCGCTTTTGGCGCTGGAAGGTGAGATGGACAACTGGCTTGATAGCGGCCCGGCGCTGGAAGCGGAAGACCGTTTCCGCATGGCCCTGGCCAAAGACCGTCGGCGCGATCAATTAAGCGGGCGTACCCATACGGGACCGCATCGTACGGATTTGAACGTTAGCCATGCGGAAAAAGGCCAGGCGGCGGCGTTGTGTTCAACGGGCGAGCAAAAAGCCCTGCTGGTGGCGATTACCCTGGCGAACGCCGCACTGCGGGGCCGCGAAGAGGGTGGGGTGCCGGTGTTGTTGCTGGATGAGGTGACGGCACATCTGGATGAAAACCGCCGCGAAGCCCTGTTTCATCACCTGCTTGCGCTCGGCGCACAGGTTTGGTTGACAGGCACCGATGACAGTTTGTTTGGGGCCATGAAACCCCACGCGCAGATTTTTGAGATTGAGAATAATGGTTTGAAGCCGAACCCCAGTTAGACACCTTACGTCAAAATTTTTTCGACGTATTTATGATGAGACGGAACAGAGCATGACTGACGAACCCACAGAGCAACCAAAAGCAAAGCAGACCACAGCTGAGGCGGCCGAGGATTACGGCGCTGATTCGATTAAGGTTCTGCGCGGTCTGGAAGCGGTGCGCAAACGTCCCGGCATGTATATCGGCGATACCGATGACGGTTCCGGATTGCATCATATGGTTTACGAGGTTGTCGATAACGCCATTGATGAGGCGCTGGCCGGTCATTGTGATATCGTCAAAGTCATTCTGAACGGCGATGGTTCGGTTTCTGTCAGTGACAACGGTCGCGGCATTCCGGTAGATATGCATCACGAGGAAGGCGTTTCGGCAGCCGAAGTGATCATGACCCAGCTCCATGCTGGCGGTAAGTTCGACCAGAATTCCTACAAGGTTTCCGGCGGTCTGCACGGGGTGGGTGTGTCCGTTGTGAATGCCTTGTCGGACTGGATGGAATTGAAAATCTGGCGTGATGGCAAGGAACATTTTATCCGCTTTATCGATGGCGCTGCGGAATCGCCATTAATCATAACCGGCGATGCGCCGCTCACCGAAGACGGTACGCCGTTGACCGGAACCGAGTTGAAGTTTCATGCGTCGGCCGAAATCTTTACCCAGACCGAATACGATCTCGGCACCCTGGAACACCGGCTGCGCGAACTGGCGTTTTTGAATTCCGGTGTCTATTTGCAGATTACCGATGACCGTGGCGTCGAGCCGAAGGTGATTGATCTGCATTATGAAGGGGGACTTGAAGCCTTCGTTACCTATCTGGACCGCTCGAAAACCCGTCTCCATGACAACGCCATTTCGATCACCGGAGAGAAAGACGGTATTACGGTGGAAGCGGCCATGCAGTGGAACGACAGCTATCATGAATCGACGCTGTGTTTTACCAACAACATTCCGCAGCGCGATGGCGGCACCCATCTGGCCGGGTTCCGCGGCGCCCTGACCCGGACCATCAACAACTACGCCGTCGATTCCGGATCGGCTAAAAAAGCCAAGGTCAACATCACCGGCGACGATGCCCGTGAAGGCATGACCTGTGTATTGTCGGTTAAAGTCCCAGATCCGAAATTCTCATCGCAGACCAAGGACAAGCTGGTTTCGTCAGAAGTCCGCCCGGTAGTCGAATCGTTGATCAGCACGACACTGGATCAATGGTTTGAAGAACATCCCGCCGATGCCAAACGGGTGGTTCAGAAAATTGTCGAAGCTGCCGCCGCCCGCGAGGCCGCCAAGAAGGCGCGTGAACTGACCCGGCGCAAAGGGGCGCTCGATATCAGTTCTCTGCCCGGCAAGCTGGCGGACTGTCAGGAGCGCGACCCGGCGCTTTCCGAACTGTTTATCGTCGAGGGTGATTCTGCTGGTGGATCTGCCAAGCAGGGAAGACATCGCAAAAACCAGGCGATTTTACCGTTGCGCGGCAAGATTTTGAACGTCGAGCGGGCCCGTTTTGACAAGATGCTGAGTTCGACAGAAATCGGCACCTTGATCACGGCGCTGGGCACCGGGATCGGTCGTGAGGATTTTGATGCGGAAAAATGCCGCTATCATAAAATTATCATTATGACGGACGCTGACGTGGACGGCAGCCATATCCGGACCCTGCTGCTCACCTTCTTTTACCGGCAAATGCCGGAGATTATTGAAAAGGGTTACCTTTATATTGCGCAACCGCCTTTGTATCGGGCGAAGCGCGGCAATTCGGAAGTCTATCTGAAGGACGACCGGGCGCTGGAAGTCTATCTGTTCTCGACGGCCATTGATGATGGCTCCGTGTTTACGACGCATGAAGGCGACCAGATTGCCGGCGCCGATCTGCGGGCGACGGCGGACGAAAGCCGCCAGGTCAAGGAACTGCTGGTCCATCTGGCGAAACTGGTGCCGGTATTTATCCTTGAACAGGCGGCCATTGCCAGCGCTCTGGATCCGGAACTTTTGTCCGATCAGGAACGCGCAATGGCGACAGCCGGCTATATCGCCAAGCGGCTGGATGTCCTGTCACCGGAAACCGAACGCGGCTGGCAGGGGGAATACTCGGACTCCGTTGGCCTGACTTTCCGGCGCACCCTGCGCGGGGTGACGGAAACCCATACCATTGATGGCACCCTGATCCGCTCCTCCGATGCGCGGCGCCTGAACGACCGGGCCGGACGGTTGCAGCAGTTGTTCGGAAAGCACGGCACGCTGTCGGCAAAAGACAAAGAGCATGTTATCACCGGGCCGGTGTCGCTGGTCGACATGATTATCGAGATTGGCCGCAAGGGCATCAGCTTCCAGCGCTACAAGGGGCTGGGTGAAATGAACCCGGAACAGCTCTGGGAAACGACGCTCGATCCCAACGTGCGCTCGCTTTTGCAGGTCCGGGTCGACCATACGGATGATGCAGAAGACGTCTTTTCAACACTCATGGGCGACGTCGTCGAACCGCGCCGCGAGTTCATTCAGAGCAATGCCCTGAAGGTCGCCAATCTGGACGTGTAAATTCCTGTTGGTGTGGGTTCACTCATAAAATGAGAATCGATTCATCTATAACATGTGTCTAGAACGGCATTAATGTCTAAAGCACCTGATCTGAGGGAGCATGTTGTCTTGCCGCCCGAAATTAAGGAGGCGGCTTTAGCCGATCTGTCACTGGACAAGATAGCACTGGAGGAAGTGCTAAAAAAGATGTGAGTCCCAAGGACCGACACAAAGCTGTGGTTATCTGCAAAGATTTGGGGCTGAGTGAGCGACGCTCTTGCACGGTGCTAGGAGCACCATGTTCTACTGTTCGCTACCGATCTGTAAGGCCGCCGGAGACAGCGCTCAGGCAACGCATGCATGAACTGGCGGCTCAACACCGTCGCTTCGGTCATCCCCATTTGCACGGTTTACTCCGCCGTGAGGGCTTTGGGGCCAATCACAAGAAAACCCACCGGCTTTATGTGGAAGAGGGCCTGCAAGTGCGCAAGCGCAAGAATGGAATAAAGTGGATGAACGCGAGCGTAATGCAATCGCGATTGACGAGCATCTGGCCAATATAGCGGCGTTGCGCAGTAAAAACCTGGAACACATCAGATTGAAGGCCCGGTTACACTTGGATTCCGCCAGAAAAACCTTTCTGCAGGCGATCTCAAATACTGAAATTGACCAGAGACCCAAACCGCCTTCCAAACTCTAAGAGCCTGCTGACCAACGGAACTGCTCCCCGATTTAAGGCGTTCGCAGAAAAATAGTTGACTTGTACTTTCAGAAAGAATTATGTTCTCGAAGTGAAATAAAATTCATCTAATGAAATATAATTCACTTATGGATAAAACACCGACCAATGCGGGAGCTGAGTCGGTCTTTAAAAACCAAGATAACAGGAGGGGCCTCAATGAAGCCTTTATTTTTGAAGAAACTATTGGCAACAGCAGCTGTTGCGTTGTCGGTATCTGCGGTAACAGGTGTAACATCAGCCAATGCCGAAGGAAGCAAATTTGCCTGCAATCCGGGCGAAACCTATTTCATGAACGTTATGGTCTCCGGCCACCCTTACTGGGTTCCGGTCTTTGAAGGATACAAGCAGGCCGCAGAAGCCATGGGCTGTAAAGTTGTCTTCTCTGGTACGCCGGATTACGACATTACCAAGCAGATTGCCTCGTTCGAGCAGGATCTGGCAAAAAAACCGGCCGGTATTCTGTTGCACCCCATGAATGCGGATCCATTCATCGAGCCTATCAACCGGGCCATTACCAATGGAACGACTGTCGTTACCTTTGCCGCTGATTCCCCCAATTCTAATCGGGTTTCCTACATCACATCCGATAATCTGGCCGAAGCCAAATATGCGGCTGATGAGATTGCCGGACTGATGGGTAAAAAGGGTAAATACGGTGTGCTTGAGAATCCGGGACAAAGCAATCACGACCTGCGGGTGACAGCATTCATTTCCTACATGGGAAAAAACTATCCGGATATGAAGCTGGCCGGCCGTCAGGCAACCAATCAGGACGCCTCAAAAGCCTATACGGCGGTTGGTGCCATGTTGCAGGCCAACCCGGACTTGGGCGCGTTGTGGATTCCGGAAGCGGGATCTGCGGAAGGTGCTGTTCAGGCAGTACAGGAAGCCAAGGCCAAAGTCATCATCATGCATGCCGACATCAGCCCGGTTACGCGTGAGCACATCAAGGCCGGGAATATCCACCAGGCCTTGAGCCCCAATCAGGGCATGCAGGGATACATGGGCTTCATTTTGACCTTCATGGCAAAACACCCGGATCTGATTGATCCCTTCAATGACTACAAACGGACCGGTTTCAATCCCATGGGTGTGCCGTTTGTCGATAACGGTTTTGCCGTGGTTACCAAAGATAACGCCGATGATTTTGATCTCGGTGCCTATATGAAAGGTCGTTAAGGCCTAATTATCGTTACGATTCTTCGTACGATTGGGTATGCTGTCTGCCGGTCCGGGTCTCTCTCCCTAGGGGCCACTTTCCGGCGGGCAGCAACTCGGAAATTCAAAAAAGAAAATCAGGGTTATGTCTTCACAAACCGTATTGAAAATATCAAAGATCAGTAAATCATTCGGTGCGACGAAAGCGCTGACCGAAGTCGATTTTGATCTGCGCCGGGGTGAAATTCATGCTTTGGCGGGTGAAAACGGCGCCGGTAAATCGACGTTGATGAATATCATTGACGGCATCCACCAGCCCGATAGTGGGGATATCTATATCAACGGTGAGAAGATGCATATTTCATCTCCGGCCGTGGCCCAGAAAATGGGAATTGGTTTTGTCCATCAGGAAATCGCCTTGTGCCCCGATGTGACGGTGGCTGAAAATATTTATATGGCGCAAACCAATGCGCGTACGTCTTTTTTAATGGATTATGTCGACATTCATAAACGGGCACGCGACGTTTTTGCCCAACTGAGTCCCATTGATCCGGCGACCTTAGTCAGGGATCTTTCGATATCTAACCAACAACTTGTCGAAATAGCCAAGGCGTTGACCCTGGATTGCCAAATTCTGATCCTTGATGAACCAACAGCGGCGCTCACGGAAAAGGAGTCACAAACCCTTTTTTCAATCATGCGTTCACTGGCTGATAATGGGATTTCCATTATCTATATCTCACACCGTATGGTCGAGATTTTTGACAACTGCGATCGCGTATCGGTATTTCGGGATGGTCAGCATGTCATGACCAGCAATGTGGCTGATATCACAGCGGACGATATCGTTAACAGCATGGTGGGCCGGGTCATTGATCAGCTGTACCCACCAAAGCAAACCCCGGAAGAAAAATCTGAAGAACTGATCCTGAAAGTCACAGGCCTGAGCGATGGCAGCCGGTTTCGGGATGTCTCCTTTGAATTGCACAGAGGTGAAATTCTCGGTATCGCCGGATTGATCGGTGCCGGGCGTAGTGAAATTGTAAAGGGTATATGCGGGCTTGAGGGCAATGCGGCGGGGGATATTGTCCTGAAAGGCCATCCTTTGAACATCTCGTGTTATCAGGACAGTATTGGCGAGGGCATCGTTTATCTGTCGGAGGACCGTAAGGGAGATGGTGTGTTTCTGGATCTTTCCATTGCGGCCAATATTTCAGCTCTTTCTGTTGAACAGATATCATCACGCTACGGGTTAATCAATAATCGCAAGGAACTGACACAGGCACGTCAACTGGGCAACCAACTGAATTTGAAATGCGGACACATTACACATCCCGTATCCTCCCTGAGTGGCGGTAATCAGCAAAAGGTAGCCATCGCGAAAATGCTGTCCATAAACCCCCGGCTGATTTTTTTGGATGAGCCGACGCGCGGCGTTGATGTGGGGGCGAAGTCGGAAATTCATAAAATCCTGCGCGACCTTGCCCACGAGGGCGTTGGCATCATTGTCATCTCGTCGGAATTGCCGGAATTGATCGGTTTGTGTGACCGGGTGCTGGTTATCCGCGAAGGCCTGATCAGTGGCGAAGTTGGGGGCGGTGAGATGACGGAAGAAAACATCATGCATCTGGCGTCAATTACCGGTGCGCCAAGAAATGCAGAATATAAAAAGCAGGAACACAGACGATGAAACCTACGGAAGCCGTTCTGGAAAATGAGAACAGACTTAGCCTGGTTGGGCAGGGTCTGGGGAAGCTGCGGCGCATTGCGATGATGCGCGAAACCGGTTTGATCCTGATCATCATTACTTTGTTTGTAGTGATGTCCTTTGCTTCACCCTATTTCCTGACCTGGACCAACATGCGGGCCATGAGCATGGCCTTTGCGGTCGAGGGGATTGTTGTCGTTGGCATGTGCATTCTGCTGATTGCAGGAGGTATAGATTTATCGGTGGGATCGGTTGTGACCTTTGCCATGGTCCTGGCTGGCTCACTTTTTTTAGGCGGCATGGATCCCTGGACGGCATCTGTAATAGCGATTGTTGCCTGTGCTGCCGTCGGCGCGGCAATGGGGTACTGTGTTACGAAAATTGGTCTGCATCATTTTATTGTATCGCTGGCCTTCATGGTGATTTTCAGGGGTGTTTGCCTGCTGTTGACCCAGGGACGACCGCTTGGTTTGTATACGTTGCCCAAGGAGTTCAAGTTTATAGGTCAGGGAGATATTCAAAATCTGCCCATCGTCATTATTATCTTTCTGGTGATCGTCATCGCTTTCGATTTTATGCTGAGGCGCTCGACGGTGTTCCGCAAAGTATTTTACACAGGCAGTAATGAGAAAGCTGCGGCCTATTCTGGCATCCGCACAAAGAAAGTAATTTTCCTGTCGACGGTCCTCTGCTCCACCCTGTGTGGGGTTGCCGGGGTGATTTACATGGCACGTTTTGCATCGGCACCGCCCTATTTCGGGCTGGGCATGGAGCTGAATGTGATTGCCGCAGCGGTCATCGGGGGCGCCAGTCTTAAGGGCGGTTCGGGAACGATTCTGGGCGCAATTCTGGGCGCTGTCTTGCTATCGCTTGTCACCAGTTCACTGGCCTTGCTGGATGTCTCCACTTACTGGCAGGACATCATCCGCGGTTCCATTCTGTTGGTCGCTGTGATGTTTGATCACTACATGCACAAGAAAAAATCCTTGGCCAATTAAAAAGAAGAATGAGGACAAAATGGTTATTGGAACTGACATTCAAAAATATGAAATCGCCCGCCAGATTCATCGGGTTCTGATCATGCATTACGTGGAAGGTTTGAAGCAGTCGGAGATTGCCGAGCGCACATCTCTATCGACGGCTAAGGTCAACCGTCTGATCAAACAGGGCCGCGACCTCGGGTTGGTTGAAATCAACATCAAGTCGCCTTACCAGCTGTTGCTTGATATTGAAGACCGCTTGATCAAGCGGACAGGTCTTCGCGAAATTAAAGTCACCCCAACGGTTTCGGAAAATGCGGAGATTGTCTTGCAGGGTGTTGGCGAGGCCGCCGCTTCGCTTCTTCTGGAAAACCTGAAAGATGGCGACACCATTGCGATCACTGGCGGCAAGGGTGTGAGCGCTGTGGTCGAGGGGCTTAACCCGGAGCGGACGTATGACATTGAAGTCGTACCGGCTACCGGTTGCGTTCAAGGAAAGCATTACACCGATGTCAACCATGTGGCGACGTTGCTGGCTGAAAAACTGGGGGGCAGGTCTTATCAAATTCATGCACCATTGTTCGCTGAAACGGTTGAGCAGAAAGAAATGCTGATGGCCATGAAGTCAGTTGATGACGTATTGGATAAAGCCCGCAACGCCTCAATCGCTTTGGTTGGTGTCGGCTCTATTCTTTCTGATGATTCGAGTTATTACGATCTCCATCCCATGCCAAAAGGGGACCAGGATGAAATTCGACGGGTCGGTGCGGTCGGGGAGCTTTTGGCGCATCTGTTGGATGAAAAGGGAACGCCTTGTGATTATTCCCTGAACTCGAAGCTGGTCGCCCTGAAGCCGCAGGAACTTTCGAACGTTGCCTTGACTGTGGGTATTGCCGCAGGACCAAATAAAATCCCACCGATCTGCGCCACCTTGATCGGAAATTATTTGAATGCATTGGTTGTCGATGAAGCGACAGCTAATGGAATTCTAAACTCATTAAAAGGATGAGAAAAACATGTCAGACAAACTGATAACACGAGTAATTGGAACCTCCGGCATTCAGGCTACGGCGGTTGGCCTTGGTACATGGGCTATGGGTGGCTGGATGTGGGGTGGCACTGATGAGGCGTTAGCCATCAAAGCCGTGCAGGCGTCTCTCGATGAAGGCACGACATTAATTGACACGGCTCCGGCCTATGGTCTTGGTAAATCCGAAGAGCTGGTTGGCCGCGCTATAAAAGGCAGACGCGATCAGGTTGTCCTGTCTACCAAATGCGGGTTAGTCTGGCACACACAAGAGGGCAATCATTTTTTCGATCAGGCCGGCAAACCGGTGCATCGCTATCTTGGTAAAGAGTCCATTATCCACGAACTGGAAGTCAGCCTGAAACGGTTGGGGACGGACTATATCGACCACTACATCACCCATTGGCAGGATCCGACGACCCCCGTTGATGAAACCCTGGCGGCGCTTGAGCAACTTAAGCAGCAAGGCAAAATCCGGTCCATTGGCATCAGCAATGTGTCTTCAGAAGATCTGGCGTCTTATCTGGCCGCCGGCTCGGTCGATGCCATACAGGAATGTTATTCCATGCTGGACCGGGATGTTGAGAAATCCCTGCTTCCTATCTGTCAGACAAACAACGTATCAATCCTCAGTTATTCCTCTCTGGCTCTGGGGCTTCTGTCCGGCAAGATTGGTCCGGACCGTCAATTTGAAGGGGATGATCTGCGCAAAGACAATCCACGCTTCAGCACGGCCAACCGGCAAAAAATAGCAACCCTGTTTGATGAAATCAGACCGATTGCGGACGAAAACAAATTGACGCTTGCGCAGTTGGTGATCGCCTGGACCATCCAGCAGCCGGGCATCACCTTTGCCCTGTGCGGGGCTCGCAACCCGGAGCAGGCCGTTGAAAATGCTAAGGCCGGTCGGGCTCAACTGAAGCCGGAAGACATTACTCAAATCAGCAAGGCAAGAGATCATTATCTGAAAAATATGGATGCGTAGGGGCTGAGTTAAGAGATTGAAAGATTTCAAGCCAATGCGTACACGTGAAAACCTGTTGGACAGATTGCGCCAAAACCCGAACCCGGATGTTCTGATCGTCGGCGGCGGGATCAATGGCATTGGCCTGTATCGCGAACTGACGTTACAAGGCGTGAATGTTGTTCTGGTTGAGCGCAACGATTTTTGTAGCGGTGCCAGCACAGCCCTGTCACGGATGATACACGGCGGCCTGCGCTATATGGAGAACGGTGAATTTGCTTTGGTCCGTGAAGCCCTGCAGGAGCGCAACCGCCTGCTCCGCAATGCGCCGCATTATGTGGCCCCGCTGGCGACGGTCATCCCGGTCTTCGATTATTTTTCCGGGGTCGGCAGCGCCCTCAGTAAATTTTTCGGACTTAGTCAAAAGCCGGGGCGGCGCGGCGCGATGATCGTCAAGCTCGGCTTGTCGCTCTACGATTTTTTTACCCGCAAAGACCGGGTGCTTCCGTCTCATGGGTTTCACGGAAAAGCCGCAACCTTCCGCCGTTGGCCGGCCTTTCATCCCGGAGTCAAATGCAGCGCCACCTATTTCGACGCCTGGATCACCTACCCGGAGCGGCTGGGCCTGGAGATGATTCGCGATATGGAAAGCAGTCATCCCGCGGCATTGGCACTGAATTACATGACCGTCGATGGCTCGGACGGGAATGCGGTTTATACCACTGACGGCCTGTCGGGACAGCGCCTGCCAATCTACCCAAAAATGATTGTAAACGCGACGGGGGCCTGGATCGATTTTACCAATGGGGCTCTTTCGTCAGCCCAGGATAATAAAAAAACTGAGTTGGTCGGCGGCACCAAAGGCTCACACCTGGTAATCCAAAACACGGCATTATTGGGCGCTATTGGTGACCAGATGGTCTATTACGAAAATCAGGATGGTCGGGTTTGCATCCTGTTTCCTTATTTCGGCAACGTTCTGGTCGGCTCCACCGATCTCAAGCTGGATGATCCGGAAGGCAATCGCTGCGAGGACTTTGAACGCGATTATATTCTGGAATCCCTGTCGTTCGTTTTTCCAGGGATCAAAATCGATCCTGCCGACGTGCTCTATGCCTTCAGCGGGGTTCGCCCGCTGACCCGCAGTGACAGCTCGGTCACCGGTCAGATATCCAGAGACCACATCTGCAAGATCATCACCCGGGAACAGGGGTTCAACATCCCCGTGCTCTGCATGATCGGCGGCAAGTGGACGACCTTTCGCGCATTCGCCGAACTGGCGGCCGGGCAGGTGATGGCGCATTTGGGTTATCAGGCCAAGCCGGTGAGCCGCGATCTCGCCATCGGGGGCGGCAAAGACTATCCTGCCGACGCGCAGGCGTTAACCGGCTGGATTGTTCAATTGTCCGACCAGACCGGACTTGCCGAGGATGCGCTCCGGCGTCTGGTGGAACGCTACGGCACATCGGCGGCGACAATCGCCAAATATATTGCAGACGGCGACGCTTCGGCGCTGTGCCATCATCCCGGCTATTTCCGACGCGAGATCGAATATATTGTCGCCAACGAATATGTGGTGACGGCAGCGGATATTCTGTGCCGCCGCACCGCGATCGCCATCAGCGGCGACATGTCACTGGCGCTGATTGACGAAATTCTCGATATTCTGGCGCAGTCAAGAAACTGGACGCCTCAAGAAAAAGAAAAGGAACGGACGGACCTGCTGTCCCGCCTGTCGTATTTCCACGGATTGTCGGAAGAAACGCTTCGGCAAAGAAAAGTCGCATAGGAGAGAATATGTTAGTAAGTAAAAAAGTCCGTATGAACCGCTTGTTCGGGCAGGGTAAGTGCCTTGATGTCGCTATCGATCACGGGGTGTGTAACGAGCCGTCGTTTCTTGATGGTCTGGAAGATATCGGCAAGGTCGTTGCCCAACTGGTCGATGCCGCGCCTGATGCTATCCAGATGAATTATGGCCAGTGCGATCTTCTGCAAACTGTTGAAGGTAAAAACAAGCCGGCGCTGGTGATGCGGATCGACATGGGTAACCCCTACAACAAGGACCGCCATAGAGTCATGTGGGCGGAACTTCAAAACACCGAAGAACCCATTCTCGCCGCTTTGCAAATGGATGCGGCCTGTGTTGTCGTTAACCTGTTCATGCTGCCCGATGAGCCCGATCTGTTTCGCCAGTGTATTGCCAATATCGCCCGCGTACGAAACGACTGTGAAAAATACGGCATGCCACTGATGATCGAGCCGTTGGTCATGCAACCGAACAGCGGACGGGGCGGCTATATGGTCGATGGCGATGCGGAAAAGATTGTCACCCTGACGCGGTTGGCGCGGGAAATGGGCGCTGATATTGTCAAGGCTGATCCGACAACGGAAGCCGAAGATTTTGGCAAGGTGATTGAAGCCGCCCGCTGCCCGGTGCTGGTGCGGGGCGGTGGCAAGGAAGACCTGAAGGCGGTGTTCTGCAAGTCGGCCGCCCTTATGGCACAGGGTGCACAGGGCATGGTCTATGGCCGTAACATATATCAGCATGACAACCCGAAGCAGGTAGTCAAGGGCCTGATGGCGATCATTCACGACGGGGTGTCGGGTGACGACGCCTGGGACATTTACCAGAACGCATAAAGCAGGAAGAATATCTATGGCATCATATTTGCTAGGGATCGACGGCGGCAACACCATCGTCAAGGCCGTGCTGTTTGACCTGAACGGGCGCGAACTGGCGGTGGCGGCTGTGGATGGAAAATCCCAGTATCCGTCGCCGGGATACGTTGAGCGCGACATGAATGAATTGTGGGATCAAACAACACAAGCCATTCAGGCCTGCATTCAAAAAGCCGGGATCGATGCGCAGGATATTCAGGCCATCGGGTGCAGCGGCCATGGCAACGGCCTGTATCTGTTGGACAAAAAACGCGAGGCGTTACTGGGCATCCAGTCTCTGGACAGCCGGGCTATGGGGCTGGTTGATCGTTGGCAGGCAGATGGTATGGCCGATTACATTTATCCCCGGTCCCTGCAAAAACCCTGGCCCTCGCAAACGCCGACATTACTGGCCTGGGTCAAGCAATTCCAGCCGGACCTCTATGGTCAAATAGGCACGGTTTTCCTGTGCAAGGATTTCATTACCTTCAAACTGACGGGGCGATTGGGCAGCGATATTTCCGATATGAGCGGCTGTGCATTTCTGAAAATGCCGGAGTGTGAGTATGACCCTGAAATTCTAAAAGCTTATGGCGTTGAAGAATGTGCCGACAAATTGCCACCATTGGCCAAGCCCTATGAGGTGGTTGGTCAGATCACCTCTGACGCGGCCACACAAACCGGACTCAAAGAAGGAACGCCTATTGTTGGCGGTCTGTTTGATGTCGTGGCCAGTGCGTTGGGCTCTGGTGTTGCCGCACAGGGGTCCGCTTCGATTGTCGCCGGGACCTGGAGCATCAATCAGGTGATCGTCGAGGCGCCACTGGTTGATGACCGTATTTTTATGGTTACGGCATTTGGTGAAAACATGTTTATGGAAGTGGAGTCGAGTGCCACCTCGGCGGCCAACCTAGAATGGTTCGTGAAGGAGTTTATCGAACCCGGTCTGGAACATAGCCATGGCGTTTCGCCCTTTGATATTTGCAACGATCTGGTCGCAAGCGTCGATCCCGATGAGGGGCTGCCGCTCTATCACCCGTTCCTCTATGGCTCGTCGACCAACGGCGCGGCGCGGGCCGGGTTTTACGGCATCGGCGGCTGGCATGGGCGCGCCCACATGCTGCATGCGCTTTATGAAGGGGTTGTTTTCGGGCACCGCAAACATATTGAAACCCTGCGCGCCGCAGGCGCACCTTTTGAACAGGCGGTATTGTCGGGCGGTGGATCGCGCAGCCCCGTATGGCCACAGATGTTTGCCGATATTCTGAATGTTCCGGTATCTGTCTCTGCCTGTCAGGAAACCGGAGCGCTGGGGGCGGCAATCACGGCAGGCATTGGCGCCGGAGTGTTTGCGGATTATGCAGCAGGTGTCAAAAAGATGACACGCCTTGATCGTCATTACATACCCAACCCAGACCGGCAGGCCGTCTATGATGCCCGCTACAACCTGTATCTCGAGTTGGCTGATAGCCTGTCTGGCCCCTGGAACAAGTTAAAGACGCTGTCCCGTTCTTGAGCGAATAATTCTTGGCATCCGATGATTCACGGTTTGCCCAAATCCCATTGAGCATGCGGAGACGATCAGTGAGCACAAACCCGAGACAGGACCTTGGAACCTATGATTACATAATTATTGGTGCGGGCTCCGCCGGATGCGTGCTCGCCAACCGATTGAGCGCCGACCCTACCGTGCGTGTTCTGCTGCTGGAGGCGGGCGGCAGCGATAACCGCTTTTGGGTGCATGTGCCGGTTGGCTATCTCTATTGCATGGGCAATCCCAAAACCGACTGGTGTTTTAAAACAGAGCCAGAGCCGGGCCTCAATGGCCGTGCGCTGAACTACCCGCGCGGCCGGGTTCTGGGTGGATGCTCGTCAATCAACGGCATGATCTATATGCGGGGCCAGAGCCTGGATTACGATCACTGGCGGCAACTGGGCAACGCAGGTTGGGGCTGGGACGATGTCTTGCCGTACTTCAAAAAGTCGGAACACCATTTTGGTGCAGCAGATGAGCATCATGGCTGCGGCGGAGAATTACGCGTCGAGAAGCAGCGCCTGTCCTGGCCGATCCTTGATGCGGTCCGCGAAGCCGCCGGAGAATTGGGGATTGCACCGGTTGAAGATTTCAACGCGGGTGATAATGCGGGTGCCGGGTATTTTCCGGTCAACCAGAAAGGTGGCATCCGCTGGAATGCCCGCAAGGCCTTTATTGATCCTGCTCGCGGGCGTAAAAATCTGCGTATCGTGACGGGCGCACAGGTGACCCGGCTGATTCTGGAAGGCCGTCAGGTGACGGGTCTGGAACTCGCCGTCAAGGGTGTTGCCTCAAGGGTGATGATGGGGCGGGAAGTTCTGCTCAGTGCCGGTGCCATCGGGTCGCCCCACATTCTGCAACTTTCCGGTATTGGCCCGGGGGCGCTGCTGAAAGACAAGGGCATCGATGTTGCCCATGATCTGAAAGGCGTTGGTGAAAATCTGCAGGATCATCTGCAGATCCGGACGATTTTTAAAATCTCTGGAGCCCGCACTCTGAACGATATGCAGGCCGGGCTGCTGGGTAAAATGGCCATAGCGACGGAGTATGTGTTCAAGAGATCCGGGCCTATGGCAATGGCCCCCAGCCAGCTCGGTATCTTTGCCAAATCATCCGCCCACTATGAAACAGCCAACATCGAATACCATGTGCAGCCGTTATCTCTGGACGCCTTTGGGGACCCCTTGCATCCGTTTCCGGCAATTACGGTTTCCGTCTGTAATCTGCGCCCGGAAAGCCGAGGCTCCTGCCATATCAGGAGTAACGATCCGTCTGTAGCGCCTGCCATCAAACCCAATTACCTCTCGACCGCCAACGACCGTCAGGTTGCCGTCGATAGCATCCGTCATGCACGTCGCTTGATGGAAACCAAAAGGCTTGCAGAGTTTACACCACTGGAAATCAAACCCGGCCCGCATGTCGTTACCGATGATGATCTGGCGCGGGCGGCGGGCGATATCGCGACCACTATCTTTCATCCTGTTGGCACCGCAAAAATGGGGCGCGATGATATGGCGGTCGTTGATGATCATTTGCGTGTTCACGGCATCAAGGGGCTGCGCGTTGTTGATGCTTCAATCATGCCATCCATCGTTTCAGGTAATACCCATGCACCAGTGACGATGATTGCTGAAAAAGCGGCAGAGTTTATCATGTCAGAGGGCTATAAACGTAAGGGCGATTGAGCTGGCATAAACAATGTAAGCTCATACAGGATTTAAAGACTTTCCACCCCTCAAAGCATGTTCGTGACATGAGACTCTCTACGTTCACTAAATCGAATAGAGTCCGTCTTGCTGCACATTGCAGGGATGATGGGGAGCCTAAGAAGGTTGCTTACTTGCCTAGGAGCTACGGGGGAGTTGGAGAAGCAATCCAGCTAACGGCGTTGCGCCGACATTTGTCTATACGGAAATGATCCGACACGTCATGGAAAACCCGGAGTTTCGCTAAGGGCTGCTGGACCGGATTACACTTTGGCGCATTGCGGACCCAAAAGACGTTGTCGGGTCAGCCCTGTTTTTTTATTGGTGCAAGGGACGGTTTAGTTTTGAAGCTCTGAAGGGGTGATGCCGAAAACACGTTTAAAGGCTGTTGAAAAATTGGCCGGACTGGAATAACCGGCACGGTACGCGGCCTGGGTAATGGTCAGCCCTTCACGCTCCATAGCATCCTTCGCGGCGACCAGTCGACGTTCGCGGATATAATCCATAACCGTCATGCCATAGGCGGATTTGAATGTTCGCTGGAGACTGTTGATCCCCATACCCAAATCTTTCGCCAGCCTTGTCAGGTTGAGTTCCTGATCTATATTGTGCTCGATAAGGTCCCGAATTTGATTGGCCTTTGCTTGGTTCTCGATATTGCTGTGGAGTCTGAGAGCGTTCTTTTCGGGAGCCTGAATGGCCTCAATCACCTCGCCGAGAATTTCCAAGGCGCTGCTTTCCATGCGGATTTTACTGACAATATCTGACTCTTTTATGCGGCCCAAAATGGAGCGCCCCAATGTCATCGTGCGCTTTGACGGGGTCCATTTTTGAATCGATGTCGGGCCATCGATGAATGTCCGGATTGTATCCGTATCCATGGTATGGCGCCTCAGTTGAGGGATCAACCAGCTATGGGGAATGGTAATGATAACTTTTGAGACCCGCATGTTCTTCTGAATCGTCCGGCTCCAGGAGGTTCGTTTTGCGAGCGTCCAAAAATAACCCGTAGGTCCGGATGTTGCATCCAGCAAATAAGGCAGGTGGCCGATGGTGCCTTCAATACAACCGTTGTAGACCAGGCAGATCTTGAGTGATGGGTCCAGCATCGCTGACGTCGAATAGTCACACAACTCAATGGTATCGGAGGCATGAACGGACAGGTTGGTTTCATAGGATGTTGCGCTCACCAGTCCTTTCATGATGGTCCGGTTTTGATCCTGGGACGCGGGTTTGCATGTGGGTAAAGCGGAGGAATGGCTCACCAGTTCATGCAGTGCGCTTTCCTTGATCTGGTCGTCGTAAATGAACTGTTTATGGCCCTGTATACCGGAAGGGGCTTTGTTTCGCCTGTGTCTGCTCATTTTATTGGGCCTTCGTGAAAAAACGGGAGAAATGATTCATGACACTCATTGATCAGCTGCTTTCGTTGAATTTTTCTCAAACAGATAAGATGTTTTTGCAAACACATCGGTTATGGATTATTGCCCCATTAAGCATGATATTAATAATTATTCTCAATAAGTAAAGATTTGGGGTAATAATTATGCTCACAAGAACGAGCCATGCGGGGGATAAAATGTCATCGTCTCAGATTTCACAGGCCTTTAAAAATTCAGTATTCGTGGCTGGCGTTTGTGCTGTACTCATTCCATTGAATGCGGTTGCCCAGGAAAAGAAACCGGAAGGTAAAGAGGATGATAAAGTTATCGTTCTGGAGCCTATTTCCATTGATGCGAAAGCCGACGTAATTACCGGCGGTGTGCAGCTCAACAGCGATGACCTGGACCGTATTGATCCCGTCGACATCAAGGATGTGTTTCGTCAGGAACCGGGAGTGACGGTCGGCTCTCCTTTGTCGATCTCACAGAAGGTTTACGTAAACGGTATTGAAGACACCAATCTGAGCGTCGATGTGGATGGTGCCCGACAAGCCAATAAAACCTATCATCACGAAGGAACGACGATTGTTGATCCGGGCTTATTGAAAGCGGTCAAGATCGAGACAGGCGTCGCGCCTGCAGATGCCGGGCCGCAGGCTTTGGCCGGGACGATCACTCTGGAAACCAAGGATGGCCGTGACTTTGTCGCGCCAGGAGAAAATTTCGGAGGTTTTGCCAAGCTCAGCTACAACAGCAATACAGAAGGTTTTTCGGAAGACCTTGCTTTGGCTATTCGTCATGCCGGTTTTGATGCCCTGGTTTACGGCACGCATGCGGGCGGAAACAGCTATACAGACGGAAATGGTACGGAAGTTCTTGGAACCGCGCCAAAAGTTGAGAACGGACTGCTGAAGGTTGGATTCACAGGGGCAAGCGGTTATCGGTTGAAAGTCTCTGCAACACGTTATGATGACATTGGCTATCGGCCTGCCCGAACAAACTTTGCCCTTCCAGCGAATGGCGGTGGGAACACGGGTTTTTCCAATAACGATTACAGTCGCCAGTCCGTAACGGCATCCTTTGGCGATGAAACGCCAACGGATCTGTTTGATCCAAAAATCAGTATCAGTCAGACAAAAACCCATCTGGATACCTATCAGTACGCCAATTCCCGATCAATCATTGCCCGGGTTGAGTCGATAAACGGCAAAGCCTCCAATACGATAACCACGGATATGGGGAAAATAACGGCTGGCGCAGATTTTTATGTGGATGAAGGAACCGGGGGTGTGACCAGCGTCAGCACCACGGATCGCAGGGAGAAAGTATCGAATTACGGTCTGTTCAGCCAGGCGCGTCTGTCGCATACGGAAAACCTAAGAACATCATTTGGTGGTCGTCTGGATCACAATCGGTTTGTCGGAAATAATGACGAACATCTCAACAATACAGGCCTGAGCGGCAACGCGAATATTGAATATGACATAACCAGCGAAGTCATGGGCTATGCGGGTGTCGGGACGGTATTCGGCGGCATTCCGATGACCGAGGTTGGCGTTCAGACGTCAGATAGAACGTACAACGGTGTTAAGCCGTCGCGTTCGTATAACATGAAAATCGGGGGTGTTTATGAAATGGGCGGCCTGTCCTTCGATGGGAATGTTTTTAAGACCCGCATTAAAAACTCGCATGATTTGACGACATCTGATCGGTCAACAAACTATGACGTGACTTCAGAAGGCGTAAACCTGTCTGCCAAGTATGATTACGGTCTTGGGTTTGTCCGTGGTGGTTATAGCAAATCAACAGTGAGAATTGATTCGGCGGTGCCCGTGAGTGGAGGAAACGAATATTACCACGGCATTTTGACCGGTGATATGTTCTCGCTTGAGGCGGCTCACACCTTCCCTGAATACGGCGTCCGGGTCGGGACAACCAATGAACTGGTTCTGGAAAACGATGATACGCTGGAAACCAGAGGGTTTGCGCTGAACGGTTATTTTGTTGCCAATCTATATGCCGAATGGTCTCCGGAGCAGGTGGAGGGGCTGTTATTGCGTGCCGACGTCAAGAACCTGTTCGACCGGACCTATGCCGATCGGGCCAACGGCGGCTCCTACAGTACGACGAGCACTGTTTCCGCATTTAATGACCCGGGCAGGACGTTCCTGGTAACGGCCAAATATGATTTTTAGGCGTGCGTGAAACGCGTATCCCAATGAAGTCTGGAATGGGTGCCGGTTGGCGCCCATTTCAGACGTTTGATGAGTGATAAGATACATGAGATATTTTTTCGCCTTATTCTTGGCAATAGTGTCTGCAAATGTTCAGGCAAAAGAGCAGATAAAGCTGACCGACGTTTCGGGTCGGGAAGTGACGGTTCAGGTGCCGGTTGACCGTCTTGTTTTAGGCGAAGGGCGGTTTTTGCCGACTTTGGGTATTCTGGATCGGGAAGACCCAACAAAGCGGGTTGTGGGTATGATGGGGGAGTTCAAAAAATTCGATCCATCCACCTATGCACAGTATCAAAAAGCGTTTCCCCATATCGATGAAATTCCTTTGATTGGCAGCAGTAGCGGTGTGACCTTCAGTGTTGAGAAAGTCTTTTCCGTGATGCCGGACGTTGCCTTATTCGGTCTGTCCAGTGGCCATGGCCCCAATGACAAAAACAAAGCCATCCTTGATCAGTTTACTGCCGCAGGTATTCCGGTGGTGGTCATTGATTTTCGGATCGATCCTTTGGTCAACACACCTAAAAGTCTAAAATTGCTGGGGCAGTTGATGGGTCGGGAAAAAGAGGCTGATGCGTTTCTGGATTTTTACACAACCCAGCTCAACCGGGTAAGCGATCGTCTCAAAGACGTTAAGGACCGGCCCAACGTTTTCATGGAAAGCCGGGTTGGCCTGATGCCGAACTGCTGTGAAGCGATCGGAAAAAGGATGATGGGGCGGTTTATTGAGTGGGCCGGCGGGGTGAATGCCTTTGGTGAATTGATACCCGGAACCCATGGCAACGTGAACATAGAGCACCTGATTACCGAGCAGCCGGATTTTTATATCGGAACGGCCATTGGCTCGCCGCAGACAATGGAACATTTCCCGAAATCAATTGCGTTAGGGGCCAGTACAAGGACGGCTGCTGCCCGTGCTTCGCTCAGGGAAACCGTTAAGCGGACGGGCATCGCTGAACTGCGAGCCATTCAGTCAGGTCACGCTTACGCAATCTGGCACCATTTTTACAACACGCCTATGAATGTCGTTGCTGTACAGGCCATTGCAAAATGGTTGCACCCTGAAACGTTTACGGATCTGGAACCGGAACAAACACTGATCACTTATTTTGAGAAGTTCCAGTCGGTTGATCTGGACGGGGTTTACTGGATTGGATTGAACGAGTGATAACAATCCAATGAAACTTGATACGCCAGCCATCTCGCCAGCCCCGCTTTCCCGACAATATCGAAACTTTGTCAAACGCCGTGCAATCTGGATCACCGTCCTGGCCTGTGCGGTTGTGGCTGTGTCGCTTGTAAATATCATGACAGGCCCGTCGGGGATGCCTCTGTCACTGGTTGTTTCAGGCATCTTTAATCCGGATACGCTATCGAGAAGCGAGGAGGTGATCCTGTGGCAGGTCCGCCTGCCGTATGCTCTGATGGCGGTGTTTGTGGGAGCTTGCCTTGGCTTGGCGGGAGCCGAAATGCAAACGGTATTGAACAACCCTCTGGCCAGCCCGTCGACTTTAGGGGTTATGTATGCGGCAACTTTGGGGGCTTCACTGGCCATTGTTTTCAAAATTGCATTATTTGGTTTGCCGGAAAATTACATCGTCCCAATCTTCGCCTTTCTGGGTGCGGTTCTGTCCGTGTTATTGATCCAGAGCCTGTCGCGGGCATTTGGTGCAACGGTCGATACCGTCATCCTGTTTGGAATTGCCTCGGTCTTTGCCCTACAGGCGCTGATTTCATTGATGCAGTTTGTTGCGGACAGTGACAGCCTGCAGCAAATTGTCTTCTGGACCATGGGCAGCCTGGCCCGGGCAACGTGGGACAAGATTTTCATTATCGCCGGTGTCTTTGCAATCTGTCTGCCGTTTTCAATACGCCATGTCTGGAAAATGACGGCTCTGCGTGGCGGCGAAGAATATGCCAAAAGTTTTGGGGTTTCCGTAGAGCGATTGCGCCTGATCGTGCTGTTTCGGGTGAGTGTTCTAACAGCTGTGGCGGTTTCTTTTACCGGTGTGATCGGGTTTGTCGGGTTGGTTGGGCCGCACATCGCCCGCCTTGCCTTTGGTGAAGATCACAGGTTTTACCTTCCAGGTTCGGCGCTTGCGGGGGGGCTCATTTTGGCGGGAGCATCTGTCCTCAGCAAATCGTTGATCCCCGGTATTTTGATTCCGGATGGTATTGTCACGGCATTGATTGGTATCCCGCTGTTTCTTGGACTGTTGATTAACCAAAAAAGGAAAACGCCATGACCGCGTTTTCCATTACCGATCTGTCGCTGTCCTATGGCAAAACCCGGATTTTGCAGAACATAACAATCCCAACGCTGAAACCGGGAGCACTGGTCAGCGTGCTTGGTCCGAACGGGTCGGGAAAATCGACGTTTCTGCGTGCCCTGTCGGGATTAAAGGAATACGGCGGAAAGGTTGACTTGAATGGAGAGGATCTCTCTTCGATGACGCGTGCCCGGCGAATAGGGCTGATTGGCTACATGCCTCAACAATTGCCGCAGGCAACCACGCTGGTTGCCTATGAGGCAGTATTCAGTGCTTGCCGGGCTGTTCGTCCCGACCTGATGCGTGCAGACATTGAAGACCTGGTGGAAAGCGTGATCAACAAACTTGGTATCCGGTATCTGGCGTTTCAGGAACTGAGCAAGCTGTCGGGCGGAGAGCGTCAGATGGTCGGCCTGGCCCAGGTCATCGTCCGCAAACCGGAAATGCTGCTGCTGGATGAGCCAACCAGCGCGCTGGATTTACGCTGGCAACTGGACGTGTTTTCGGTTTTGCGGGGGGTGCTGGAACAGACCCGGGGAATCTGTTTGTTGGCCTTACATGATAT
The DNA here is from genome assembly GCA_048262255.1 of Rhodospirillales bacterium. Taxonomy (GTDB): domain Bacteria; phylum Pseudomonadota; class Alphaproteobacteria; order Rhodospirillales; family Casp-alpha2; genus JABMNT01. The sequence continues at coordinate 885,339 of JBLXFH010000001.1, forward strand.
CAACCTGGCCTTGCGCCATAGCGATTACGTTATTTTGTTCGGGCAGAAAAAAGTCATTTCACAAGGATTGCCGGCAGATGTGATGACTCCAGACTGTCTCCGCCAAGCCTATCAGATTGAAGGGCGTGTCGAAACCTGTTCGAACGGACACCCCTTTGTGATTACTGACGGGCTTGTGCCCGGCTCACTTCAGAACCCATACAGGGAAGGGATTTCATGAATTCTTCAACACTCATAAAAACAAAACATGCTTCCAAATACCTGCAGCAGTTATGTAAACATTTCGCGCATAAAGTCGAAGTCGACTATGACGCAGAGAAAGGTTTGGTTCAGTTCCCTCCGGGTCCGTGTACGATTCTTGCGAGTGGTGACGATTTAAGGTTCTCATGTACATCCGAACAAGAACAGGGCCTGCAGGTGATGCATTCAATTATTGAGCAGCATCTGGTCAAATTTGCCTGGCGGGAAGAACTAACGTTTTTGTGGGACATTAAAGATCAGCCGGTGTTATCGGAAAACAACAAGGATGACTGACTCCTTAAAAGTATCGTTAGAGAAAATGTTTGGTCTGCTGGATGCTGGAGGGCCGGTTGTTTATCTGTTGTTTGGGTTATCGATTGTTGTTGTGACAATCTCCCTGGCGAAGCTCTATCAGTTTCAACGTGCGGGTGTTTTTAAAAAACACCCGGCGCGGCTGGCCGTTGAACTTTACCGGGGTGGAAACACAGAAGCCGCGTTGCTGCAGTCACAAAAGTCTCAGACAATCCGCGCTCAGGTGGTCGCAAAATCTATCCAGGGACGGCTGAAGACATCTGCAGACTCTTCCGCAGCACGTGAAGAAGTGACCCGCGATGCGGCGGACCGCCTCAATAATCTGCAGGGGCATTTACGGGTTCTTGAATTGACGGGGTCGATGGCACCGCTGCTGGGATTGTTCGGAACGGTTTTGGGGATGATCAATGCCTTTCAGGAGCTTGAGAATTCCGGAAATCAGGTCGATCCGTCCATATTGTCCGGTGGTATTTGGTTGGCATTGCTGACGACGGCTGTCGGGCTGGCTGTGGCCATGCCAACGGTAACACTCCTCAGTTTTTTTGAACGGCGCCTCGAACAGCTAGCCCATGATTTGGACGATCTGATATCGCAAGTCTTTCTGGATGATATCGAAAAACCAAAACTGCAGGTTATTTCCAATGCCCAGTCTCGCCAGCACTCTTAACGGAACGCATCGAAAAAGAAAGATCAGCCTGACACCACTTATCGACGTGGTGTTTATATTGCTGGTCTTTTTTATGTTGGCATCCAGTTTTGAAAAAAACAGGTCCATAGAATTGATCCCGCCGCCAGAGGGTCGTTCTGCGCCGATACCAAACGCAACCCCTCCGGTCCTCATTGAGGTTTTGGGAAAGGGCGTGTACATGATCGATAAGAGGAAAGAACAGCTTTCTTTCGTGAAAAACAGGCTATTGGCTAACCTCGAAACGACATTTCTCATTAAGCCATCTGCTAATGCCACATTGCAGGACCTGGTCCTGTTTTTGGATATTGCTGCAGCTATACCCGATCTTAAGTTCTCATTGCTCGCCGTCGATCCGCCAGGCCGTAAATGACGGGCTTAAATCTTAATCGATACCGTAAAAAGCCGGCCAATGATGAGGATCAGATTTTGCCTCTGATCAATATCGTCTTTTTGCTGTTGATCTTTTTTATGATCGCCGGACGGCTCAGCACGACCGACCCTTTTTCCTTAACGCTTGCTGCATCGCAGAGCGAGAGACAGAAAAATGAGCATGTTGCCTATATCCATTTAGGTCCGCAGGGGGCGCTTTTTTTCCAGTATAAGGAAACGACGAAAGCCGGGTTGTCCGGGTTGGTGCGCAACCACTTAGAGACGCATGAAAACGCTCGGTTCCGGTTAAAGGTCGATCAGCAGCATAAGGCTCAGGAGGTCATCTCGTTCCTTGGCACGTTACGGGAGATGGGGGTTCAAAAAGTGTATCTGGCGACACGGCTGGAAGCTGGCAAGTGAGCCTGACGCGCTGCCACTGGTTTTGTGCCGCTGCCATCGCCGTATTGTTGCACGCAACGATTGCCTATGGCGTATTCAATCACCAAAAACCGGAAACGGGAGCTAAAGCTCTCGGCAAGGGGGGCTTTGACGTTTCGATCAGCATGGTTGCCGCTGCGGCTGGGAGCCTCGGGGCAACAGCCCAGCAAGAAACAGAGCCCGAAAAGCCGGAAAGCCGGCAACCGGTAAACAAAATGCCCGATATTGAAGAGCCGAAAACGGAGGAACAACAGCCTGTTGAGGAGATTATTGAGCCGGTTCCGGAAGTTATTACACCTCAGGAAGTCATCCCTGTCGCCGAAGAGGTGTTGATGGAACCGGAGCCTCAAGAGTTGCCAGACCCGGAGCCTGTCTTGCCTGACCAGTTCCATGCCGCCCCACTTGAGGTGCCTAAAAAGGTTGAGCGGGTTTTTAAGGTTGTGCAAAAACCAAAACCGAAATTAAGACCCAAAAAACCGGTCTTGGTCAACGAACCCAAAGTGGTTGAGGCCAAACCGCCCCCTGTCTTGCACGATCCGGCGCCCTTGGTGAAGAAACCGGAGGAAACTGCGCAGCCACAGGCTTCGAAGCAGGACATTGCAGCCGCTTCGCAACCTGCGGATCAGAGCCAAGGCGCTGCCGAAAGCGACAATATGGCGCAGCGTGCGGACACGGCGACACAAAAAGGTGGCGGAGCTGTTGTCGCCCATATCCAGCCGGACTATATCGCTCAGCTGCGGTATTGGCTTGAGCGCCATAAAACCTATCCGAAAAAAGCCAAACGCCGATATCAGGAAGGCGTTGTTGAATTGTTTTTCAAATTAAACAGAAATGGAGACGTTCTGGAATACAGAATTGTAAAAAGCTCCGGTTTTGGCAGTCTGGATGAGGAAGCAATTGCCATGTTGGACAGGGCTCAGCCGTTACCCAAATTTCCGGATGGTATGGAAGATCGTTTTTTAAAACTTACGCTCCCTGTGCAGTTCTCTTTACGATAGTAAATAACGATTCCGGAACTCACCTGTTATGTTCTGCTCTCTGAAAACGGGTCCGTTTTTGGTTGGATTTTTCCGGCGATCCAAAGAATGGGTTCAGAGCACTTCCAATCAGTTGAATGCGAATATGACGGGTCACCTACTCAAGATGTAGTAAAACCGTAACATTTTTTTACACATATAGCTGTTATTACTATATATTACGAATATGTGGATTGTGCGTCGGAGGGCGCGGGTCTAGTTGGAGGCTGGGGTTCGACGTGACGAGACTTGTGGCAGCATTTATGCGGCATGGCATGTATTGCCAGCCTGCTGGTGTCCCAAGCGCCCATTTGCCCCACCCGCTCACTGCAGAGGGTATGAAGCAAGCTGGAGACTCCGCAGCTCTTGTTCGTCGCTTTGCTGACACCGAAAAACTGGATATCTGCCTGGAGATTGACTCGTCAAACCTGTTGCGCGCCTGGCAGACAGCACGTCTTATGGCGGACCAGCAGAGTGCTTTTACAAATCAGATATTTACCGTTGAAGGTTTCGATGATCTGGCCGAACGCGGTCTTGGTAGTGCAGCCAATCTGACGGTCGCGGAAATCGAGGCCGTGATGGCTGCCGACCCGCGCTACCCGTCACCGCCGCCAGGATGGAAATCGGACAGTCATTTTCGATTACCCCTGCAAAACGCGGAATCCCTGATGGACGCCGGTGCGCGGGTTGCGCGCCATGTAACGTCTCGTCTGCAGGCGCTGGCCGGAACCGGCAAGGACACGGTTCTGAAAGTGTTTGTCGGCCATGGCGCTGCCATGCGCCACGCCGCGGTGCATCTGGGCGTTCTCGATCTGGAAGAGATGCCGCGCCTGTCGATGTTTCATTGTCTGCCGGTTTTTCTTGAGTATCTGGCAGGCGGCACGTGGCGTCAGATCGGTGGGGAATGGAAAGTGCGAAATTTAAGTGAAGCGGCCGTTGATTAGTAAAACCTGGGAATGACAAAACAGTGACACATATCAGACAAAACCGTCCGGTTATGGACGTGCATGGGCTTGATTGGCTGGGCGGCCACTTGCCGGTTGAATCCGAAGCCTGGCCAGCGGTCAGCCCTTTCTCTCAAGTCGATCAACCGGATGATGACGTGGAAGCCCTGGCCGGAGAAATAAAAGCCTATGCCAAAACAAAACCCTGGTGCTGGCCGGCCCGTCCCTATCTGTTTTTTTCCGATATGCACGCCGACACCGATGCCTTTCTGCGCTCATTGGTCGCGTCGGGCGGTGTTTATAAAACCGGACCCGAAGATGCGGACATGACGCTGACTCCTTTTGGCGAAAGCGCGTGTTTTGTCATTGGCGGCGACTGTTTTGACAAAGGGCCGGAAAACCTACGGCTACTGCGTGCCCTCAAGGCGCTTAAGGATACGGGTGCCGATCTGGTGCTTCTGGTAGGCAACCACGATCTCAGAACCTTTGTCGGGCTGGCCTGTGCCGGCGCCGACGATGCCCACCACGCGCACCTGTTCGTCCGTATGGGGAAAAAGACGGCGCCTTTGTTCAAGGAAATATTCGACCAGTATCTGGCGGACCGACCGGAGGCCTGGCAGGCCTATGATGCGGCTTATGTCCGCGACCGGTTGTTCCCGAACGAACAGTGGTATGGGGATTTTCCCGACGCGGTGCGGGGCAAAATTCCGGATGCCAAAATCGCCAAGGAAGTGGCGCGTATTGCCGAGAAAAGCCAGGAATTTGAAGCGCGTTGCGAGGCCATGGGACTCACATTGCCGATGGTTTACGCAGCTCTTGAAAAGGCCCGCGACCTGTTTCTCGAGCGGACAGGTGAGTTTTTCTGGTTCTTTGATGAAATGAAGCTGGCCCATCAGGCCGGTTCCTTTCTGATGGTTCACGCAGGCATCGACGATCAGGTCGCGGCGTTGATCCGCAAGGGCGGCGTAGACGCTTTGAACGCGGCTTACCAGCAAGCCCTGCAGGATGATCTGTTCGATCTCTACAACGGCCCGCTGGGCAACGTCTTTCGGACGAAGTACCGCGACAGCGATTTTGCCTTCTCTGCTCAGGGACTGCGCGACATCCATGCGGCGGGCATATACGGCGTTATTCACGGGCATCGGAATCTGTGGAACGGCCAGCGCATAACGCTGCGCAGCGGACTGCTGAATTTCGAGTGCGATGCGTCTGTGGACGCCGGAACGCGCGAACTGGAAGGCCTGTCCGGCCCGGGTGGCGCGGTGACGATCGTACATCCGGATGCGCGTGTGCTTGGTATCAGTACGGATTACCCGCTGGTCAAGGATTTCAGGCCAACAGAGTTCTGCAGACTAACAACAATTATCTAAGCAGGACTTGGCGCAGCACCCCAAGACAACATCAATAATTCGTCGGTTATGTTGTCATAAAAATGCAATAAAACTGAAACATAAAGTTCATATGTTGTAACTGTTTTATTCCAATACACTGTGTTTTCTTATGCAGGTGCGCGAATACTTTATTCGCACTCTTATCTAAATAAATCAAGACGTTCTTGGAAATTTATTTCCTGTGATCGCCAGAGCTTAGGAGCGAACGCATGTCTGTTGAAGATAAAAAAGCGGACAAGGATAGCCGTCCTGATAAAAGGACATCTTCTTCTCCGGCCGGAACAAAACCGGTGACGGCATCCGCCCGCCAGAAGATAGTGAGCGCAGCGCCGGCGAAGAAGCCGGTTGTGGCGGCTGCAACGGAAAGAGCTGCCGTATCGAAGGAACTGACAAAACCCGCACCGACGTTTGTGGAAAAGGTTGTACCGAAAAGCAAAGCCGTTACGCAAAAACAGACAGAGAATAAGGCAATAAAGGTGGCTGCGAAAGAGAAGGCGATAAAGGTGCAAGCCGATAAGCAGGCGGGCCTCAAAGCCAAAGAAGCCATAAAGGCCGCCAAGCAGACTGCCGCGCAGGAAAAGGCGGCGAAGGCGGAAGCCGAAAAGCGGGTCCGCAAAAAAAACAAAGAGGCGCTAAAGGCGGCCAAGCAGGCTGCCGCGAAGGAAAAGGCGGCAAAGGCAGAAGCCGAGAAACAGGCACGCAAGAAAGCCAAACGGGCGGAAGAGAATGCAATGAAGGCGCGTCGTCAGGCGAAAAAGCAGTCCAAAAAACGCGCCAAGGCAAAGGCCAAAATTGATTTTGAAGGGCGCATGCCGCGCGATGAGGCCGTCGCCTATTTTGAAGCTCTTGTGAAAGGCCTGAAAAAGGGAACGGTTCAATTCAGGCAAAGTGATGAGACGGTGGTTATCAATCCTTCCGAAATTGTTGATGTCGATCTCAGGGCCAGAACCAAAGGGCGCGAGGAAAGCGTGGTTTTCAAGTTGTCCTGGCTTGCAAAGGAAGCCGGAAATATTTCCGTAACGTCGGGCTGATCTCATGGCTATGACCAATGATGCAGGGCGTCGCCATGGATAAAGATGATCTGTTCGAACATATCAGTTTGCAGGACCGGAAATCGATCCGGAAATACCTGAAAGCGGTAACCGATGGGGTTGGCAACGGTATGCTGTCGCTGGCTGATAATGATGGGGAAATTACACTCAGCCCCGACGGCCTGATTCGCCTGAACGTGCGCGTCAGTCGCGAACGGGACCGACGCGAGCTGCACATTACGCTCGACTGGAAAGAGCATGATGCGAGCGTCGAGCGTAATCCGGGCGCTTTGATCATTTCGACGGACTAGGGCTGGTCATGTTTATCAATGAGAGTGTCGAGGAGAACCTCCGCTTCCTGATTTTTGAGGTGCAAAAGCAGCTCGACCGGACCGCCGAATACATCCGCGAGCCGCAGTTAGAGTTGTTGGACAGCATTCTCTCGCGTGATGATTATATCGATAATTTGAAAACCAATATTCAGCGTAAATGTTTTTCTTCCGTCTCCGTACAGGGCAACAACAGTCCGGCCCGTGCGGAGACGCTGAAAGCGATCGTGGTCGTTGCCGCGAACCTTGAAAAAATTGCCGACTTTTGTGAAAAATCCATTCGCCAACTGACTTATATCGAACACGAAGATATTCTGAAAAAATATAATTTCGAGGCGCTTTTTGAGCAGGTGCGGGCGGGCATCGGGCTCATTGAGGATGTGATCCTCAATGATGAAGCGACAAAGGCAATCACCATTTGCCGAATCGAGAATCGAATCGATGAACTGTACGGTGACATGTTCCGGCGCATCCTTACGGATCTGTCGCGGGGTGAAAAAACCCAGAGCCTTGTCACCACGTTGTTCATTGCGCGCTACATCGAACGGATGGGAGATTCCTTGCTTAATATAGGCGAAGCGGCGATGTCGGCTTTTCTGGGAGAGCGCATTAAAATTGACCAGTTTGATGCGCTGGAGGAAACCCTCAGCGAGGCCGAACTGAATCCGCGCATGGTGGATTTGAGCCTGAAAGCCATGGGAGAGACCAATTCCGGTTGCCGGATTGATCTGGTTTCCAGCTTTGATGAAGAACAGAATGCAACCATGGTAATCTTCAAGGAAGGACGCCGCGAAAAACTGCAGCGAGAGAAGGCGGGGGTCGATTACTGGGATGCCATGATGCCCGGTATTGCGCCAACCATCTATGCCCACCATCAGGATGGCGATATGGGTGCGATCCTGTTTGAATATCTGAACGGGATGACCTTTGAACAGATTTTGCTAAACGGCGATACTCGCGACCTCAAGGCTGCGCTTGGCCATCTGACCGCAACGCTCGGCGCGGACTGGCGAAAGACCCGACAAAAAACCGACAAGCCGGTGGATTTCGTACAGCAGATTCGCAATCGCTTGACCGACATATATGCGGTGCATCCCGGGTTTGCCGCGCAATGCGGCGTGCTGGGTGGAATCACCATTCCTTCCTATGAAGACCTCCTGTCCATGGCTGAAACGCTGGAGCCGGAATTGCAGGCACCGTTTCAGGTTCTGGTACATGGCGACTTCAACATCGATAATGTGATTTTTGATACGAAAACCAAGCGGATCCGGTTCATTGATTTGCACCGGGCTTCGATGAAGGATTATGTTCAGGATGTCTCGGTGTTTCTGGTCTCGAATTACCGATTGCAAATCTTTGATCCGCCGATCCGCGAACGGATTAACCAGACCATCCTCACATTCAAGCAATTCGCCGCCGATTTCGCCAATGAGGTTGGCGACAAGACCTTTGAGCGGAGACTGGCGCTTGGCATCGCGCGGTCCTTCGTAACGTCAACCCGATTTGTGCTCGATGAAACCTTTGCCCAGGATATGCTGATGCGCTCGCGCTTCCTGCTGGAAGGTCTGATGGGAGCAACGGGGCGGCGTGCGGCAAAATACAAACTGCCGGAAGAGGTTCTCATTGGCTGAAACGGTTACACATAGTTCCCTGAAAATTGCCGTTGTCGGCATTCCTGGAAAATGGTCGTCGGAAGCGCTTGCCGATGTCATTGAACAAAAGACCGGCTACCGTTTGCTGATCGATATGGCTGGCGTCGAGCTTTCACTGGCCGATGGTGGCGTCTTTTATAAAGGCGAGGATCTAACGCAACTGGATGCAGTTGTCGTCAAGAAGATTGATGAAATCTATGCCCCGGCCGTGCTCGACCGGCTGGAAATTCTGCGTTTTCTGAACGCCCGGGGTGTTCCGGTTTTCTCCAGACCCGACGCCGTTCTCGGCCTGATCAACCGCCTGTCCTGTACGGTGAACTTGCGGGCTGGCGGCATTCCGGTACCGGAAACGGTGATAACGGAAAACCTGGATGCCGCCGGAGAGGCCATCGCACGGTTTGGCCGCGCCGTCCTGAAACCACTGTATTCGACCAAGGCAAAGGGGATGACGGTTGTTGACTCCGGGGAGCCCGGCTGGCGGGAGGCTGTTAGCGCTTTTGCGCAGGAACATGTAATGATTTACGCTCAGAAATTTCTCGAGATTCCGGGCCAGGATTTGGGCGTGGTTTTTCTTGGCGGCAAATATCTGGCGACTTATGCCCGCGTTGGCAGCAGTGATAGCTGGAATACGACAATTCATAGTGGCGGTCACTATGCCCCCTATGAGCCGTCAGATGAAATCATCGATATGGCGACGCAGGCCCAGGCCCTGTTCGGGCTCGACTTCACCTGTGTTGATGTGGTCGAAACCGGGGACGGGCCGATGGTTTTTGAAGTGAGCGCCTTCGGCGGATATCGCGGCTTGCGTGACGCCCATGGCATGGATGCGGCGGCGCTATATACAACCTACATTCTGGATAAACTCACCGTTATGCAAAAGGGCGCGGCTTGATGGATGGAAACCGCCCCCGTATCAAGGATCTGATCCGTCAGGTGCGTGGCGACACCGAGACGCCTTATGCTGTGCACGTCACATGCGGAGCGTGTTGGATTGAGGTTCAGACAAATTCTGAGGAATTGCGAGATCGGCTTAGTACTTATTTTTCGCCGTTTCTATCAATAGCCGAAGAACCGGACATCCGCATTTGCGCCCTCGAAATGGAAGCTCTGGAATTGCCGGTTCAATTTATCGACTGGCCGCGCGAAGCAGGCAAGGTGGGGCGCAAGGACAGTTATGCGGACCTCGAGGACGGGCGGGCCTGCCGCAAGGTGCGAACGGGCCTGCAGTATTTGCTGGGGGCGGGCGAAAGGCTGGTGTTTGGCGAATGCCTAAAGAATGACAATCAGGTTGTCAATTTGGTTGTCTCTCAATATATCGGCTGGCTCATGAACAAAGGCTGGGCGCTCTGTCACGCATCCGGCGTGGCGTGTCAGGGCAAGGGGTTGGCCATTGCAGCTTTTTCCGGTGGCGGAAAATCGACCCTGGCCCTGCATCTTGTGCGTCAGGGGCTGGATTTCATCAGCAATGACCGCACATTGATCTCTCTTGAAGCGGGCAGGGCCGCTATGAGCGGCGTGCCCAAACATCCGCGCATCAACCCCGGCACTGTCCTCAATAACCCGGCTCTCGCATCGGTTATTCCTGAGGCCCGCCAGCGTGAACTGGCCCGCCTGCCGGCGGATCAGATCTGGAATCTGGAAGAAAAATACGATGCCCTCATCGGTCCGTTGTTCGGGCCGGAACGGTTTCAGCTTGCTGCCAATCTGACAGGTTTTTTAATTCTAAACTGGCAACGCAATTCAGCGGTATCGACGAAATTTGAAATGGTTGAACTGGCGCGCCGACCTGATCTGTTAGCCGCCGTGATGAAACCTCCAGGACCCTTTTATATTCCCGAGGGCGCCAACAAACCCGCTGGCTTTATTGATGTCGATCCGGAAGATTATCTGCCTGTTGTTCAGGAAATTCCCGTTTTTGAAGTAACGGGTGCTGTAGATTTTGATCAGGCCAGCGCCTTTTGTATGGAATTTGTCGGCAATCAGATGAAATAAGTCAATCCGTTCGGTTGTGGGTATAGTGCCGATATTGCCTCCGCCTGGGGGCTTGGAGATTAGCTGTGTGGTTAAGTAAATGGGCATCAATTGCATGCTTAGCGGGTACAAAATCACAGTTCAGAAATGGCAAATCCAGGAATCCGAACGTTTCGGATATGCTTTAAAATAAGATTTCTATGTGCGTACCAAATCTACAGAACTAGCAGATAATTGATAAGTTGAGTAGTTCAGGTTTTGTAAGAGGCTCTAACTTCTGAGATGGCAAATCCAGGAGGGGCTGCCGGTGCAAGATGTTGATTGGCCCTTCCTCATTCATAATGAAAAACCATTGATAGAATACATTTAAGCACATGTTATAAATAATTAAACATTCTGATATCATATATTGCTGTATATCGATGCGAATACAGGCTGGCCCAACCTAGAGGAAGTTTATGAGCTATCTGAATAACCACAAAGTTCTTGTGTCCGATGACTTGGATGAAGTTCATCAGGCTATAAACAGCACGATGGTTCATCACCATTTTGACATTCGCCGTGACAAGGAAAACTTTGATACGACATTTTCTGCGGCTGATGTTGGTGATTTGGGCTTGTATTATGTAAATTTTGGTGACGTTGAAATGGATGTCGCGTCCTCCGAAGATGACTTGGACGCATTGTCGGTCATGCTGATTATCAGCGGCTCGGCTCGGGTGCATCAAGGAAAGTCCGTCACTGATATATCATCAACCCGCGCCCTCATTCGCGATACGACACGCCCGGTTCACGGTAGCGAAAAAAACTTTTCAACATTGGGGGTGACTTTGCCCCGGGCCAAATTAAGGCAGCAGGCCTGCGCGCTGATTGGACCTGAGGCGCAAGCATTGGATATGTGTTTTGACGATTCTTTTGACCCGACAACGGCGAGCGGTCAGGTCTTTTCGGATACATTGAAGTATGTCAACAGCATCCTCGATGGCCCGTTCCCTATTCATGATAACCCACTTATTGCGAAACAACTGGAAGACTTGCTGTTGACCCAGGCTCTGGCCCTTTTACCCAATAGTTACGGTGATCTGTTATCCGGGCCCCCCATCTCAGGTGCCGTCCCTTTTTATATCAAACGGGCCCGTGATCATATCCATGCCCACGCAAGCGAGTCCATTACGGTCTCAGATCTGGCAACGGTCGCCGGGTGCGGTTATCGAACGTTACAAGTGGCCTTTAATGAGGCTTATGGTATGCCTCCCATGCACTATTTGCGCCGGGTCCGGCTACAAAAAACCCATGCCGATTTTTTGTCGGGGAGCAATAGCATCACAGTTTCTGCAATTGCGCAAAAATGGGGCTTTACTCATTTGGGGCGGTTTGCCGAGAACTATGCCCGTGAGTTTGGTGAGCTTCCTTCCGCAACATTGCGTAGAAGCATCTGATCAAAAACAGCCCTATCCAGATAACGAAAAATATATCCGAAAAGCGCTGAAAAGAGTGCTGGTTCAGGGTTTTCGGCTGTATTGTTTTGTACATCATTTATTGTCAGCGTAACTGAAGGTTTCGTTTGAGGAAGCCATCATTGTTGATTGCATGCGAACACGAATATGCATGTGTGACATAAAACCAGTATGCGGAGCCGTAAATGATTTGTCTATTGAAGCCTTTTTTCAGGGTAACCTCATTGTCTATAGGGCTCCTTCTGGTTGCCGTTTTCTTTTTGATGACAGGAACTGCGCAAGCGGCGGCAGGCCTGAATACGTCCACTCAGCAAGGGTTTGACACCGGGCACGCCACTTGCGGTGCTTTTAATCTGAAGACAAACACGCTTATGCCCCAGTGTGGTTTTAAAAAAGCGACAAAAATTGGCCGTGCAAATACAAAGTGCCCAAGCGGCACATTCGCCGATATAGGGACAGGGGGCTGTTACACCTGCCCAAGCGGCTTCCAGCGCACAGCCTTTCCTGTTACAGAAGCAAAGGCCTGTTCCAAGAAAATCGGGGCTCAATATAAATACGCAACACGCAAAGGCGGGCACAAATCTTGCCCATCAGGTACTTTTAAAGACCCCATAAATGGGGGCGAGTGCTGGAAATGCCCAGCAGGTTTTGGTCGTACCATGGCAGCCGTGAACGAGTGGAATGCCTGCGGCAAAGCGTTTGAAAAGGCACGCAAGGCCGAATTTGTTGATCGTGTCTGCGAGGAGGGGCAGATTCCCGATCTCAATGGCAGTTGTTACACCTGTCCCGAAGGATATCGGCGGACCGCCGCTGCTGTAACCGGACATAATGCCTGCTTTCGTGATGAAGAGTACAAGACTGCAACTGAGGAAGGGGTTAGCCAATGTAAGCCGGGCGAGATATTTGACCTGATTGGCGGAGGAACCTGCTGGACGTGTCCGGAAGGTTATTTGCGGTCGCCTTTTGCAGTCGATAAAGCCCAGGCTTGTGAAAACCCGGAGATGGACTGGGAAGCGGTTAAGCGTACGGGAAATGGTCTCTTTGGTTTGCCGGGAGGTCATGAACTTGCAGCTAAGCTGATTTATGACCGGAAACGGATAGAAAAGGGTATTACAGCCGTTACGCAGGCACAATCAGAACTCACAGAAGAGGTGATTTCGAAAAACACATGGGGGCTGATTAAGTTGGCGCCGGAGAAATCTGAATTTCTTTCGGCAATGGCGTTCGGCGAAGTGGTTGATCTGATTAAAAACGGGACAAAAGTTAAGTCAGAAAAGGATTTGCTGTCGTATTTTGCCACTTATATACAAGATACGCGTAAGATTACCGCGAAAGAAATCAGTCTTGCACATAAAAGCTATGTTCGGGGGATTGAGGCACGTGCAGGAAATATGCATTCCAGCCGGTCTATGTCAGCGGCTTATAATTTTGGTGTTACCCCACCGAATTATCAGATAATTGTCTCTGATGTGACGGCGCTTCTTCCAACCGGCGTTATGATGATGTCGGTTGGTGGGGTTACGCTTGCTCATTTCACCTCTCCCGTTTTAGCGAAGTTGATCGAAAAATCTGCAATAGCCATGTTTCCTTTTAGATTCCGTGAGGCCGCTTCAGCTGCGGCTCAAGTCGGCAGGAATACAGCCGCTGCAGCTGCAGGGACAACTTCTTCAGGTTTGGGAGCCGTTCTAATACCTTTCGCCATCGTGACTGCCTACAGTATTATGTTCAGTATTGCCATGGATCAGGTTATAGACCAGGAAAAAGCAGAGGCTCAAATTAATGATGCCCTTGAGATGGCCAAACAGCCGGTAATCCTGAGTCGGCTGGCGAAAACGAAAGAAGGTCGAGATGAACTTCTGACAAATTGGGCGCTGATGACACAAGAGCTGATAAAGCCAGTTCCGGCAATTTGGAATAAACTGACCGCTCTTAAAGATGCTGCAAACATTCCATCTGTGGAATTGGTTGGTGAGAAGGTCATAGTGGAGCCGCACGAAAAAATAGTTGTTGAAGCGACTAAGGCACCGATCACAACGACGACATCAAACAACAGAGGGCCCCTGCCATCCAATAAATGGCGGCAAATCAATGGTGAAGCCTTTGACGTGGCTGTTGGTTCTGATGGCACCGTTTATGTTGTGGGTGTGGGAAAAGTAAATAAAGGGCACAATATTTATAAACGTAGCAAAGGGGCAAGCTCCTGGACGCCCATTCCGACCAAGACGGGGGCCTTTCGTATTGCTGTTGAGGGAACAACTCCCTGGATCATTGGACCAGAGGGTAAAACCTATCGGCTTGCCGCAAACGGAAAAGACTGGGACGCCATTTCGGGTCCGCCGGCTATTGATATTGGTGCAAGTGCCAGAGGCGTATGGACCCTGTCCGTCAGCGGTCTGGCGAATAGACACATTGGCAACGGGCGTTGGGCGCGATTCAAGGGAGGGCTTAGTGAGCAGGATATCTACCCCAAGGGCAACCCTCAAACGCCTTACCAGTCTTACATAGAGACGGTGCCCACCAGTGGCGCCAGCCGGATTGCTGTCGATGAAGCAGGTGATGTGTGGCTGGTCGATGCACAGGGCCGTATTTACATCAAAGATGGCAGCAAATGGCACAAATTTAATGGTCAGGCTGTTGATATTGCCATCGATAAGCCGATGCGCCCCCGGGTCATCGGGAGTGATGGAAAAATATACGGGTTCATTAATAAGCGGACGTGGACGCGTATGTCGGATAATGCGATGTCGGTGGCGATTGCTGTCGGGGGCGACGATGATCTATGGAGCCTGAGCTACGACCGCCGGATTTTCCAATACAAATAATACTTTGGGGGGATTACAGGCCATCTACCATCCTGTCGGTGGTGTGATGGTCTGTGCGCCTTAAGGCATTGAAGCGAAAGAATATATGGTATGTTTCAGTTGAATTCCGGCAAAACCACGATGCGTGCGCTGTGTATGTCTTCGGCACTTCTTGTTTCAGCTTGTGGAACGACTGGCTGGGGAACGTTTGACAGTACCGCATGGGAAACCGAGACAGAAGCCAATGCGCCCAAAAGTGCGGTTGAGGCGTATATCCGCGAGGGCCATAAAGCATTGGCTGACAACAAGCTGGAACGGGCTTCCCGCTTATTCAATTCGGCCCTAAAGCTTGATGTGACCAATGCGAATTTGCAGTTCCTCAATAGCTACACATATCATCTTATGGGTATTAAAGGCGATTCCGCCAAACTGGAACTGGCCGAACAAGGTTTGAAACTGACCCTGAAGTTTGATCCGGGCCACTTGGCGGCGCGCTATCAACTGGGGTTGCTGTATATGGATCAACGCAGGTTTGGCATTGCGCAAGGACATTTTGCGGCTGTTGCCCTGCACCGCCCAGACGATGTGAATGTGCTCTATAATCTGGCGGCGAGTTCTTATTATTCGCGCGACCCGCAAACCGCCGAGGCGGCATTAACACAGTTGGCGAAGATTGATCCGGAAGCCGCGTCAAAGCCTGATGTGTTGCGCGCCCAGATGATGACCAAAGCCGCACTCAACGACCCGCAGGCGGCGCACGCTTTTTTGCGTGTGTATGAGGCGCAAGCACATGATGACAAAACGGCGAACGGTCTGAAGCGGCGCTTGCGCGCGTGGTCGGGGTTTTATGAACATGATGCAAAAATTATTCTGGCGCAGGGCAATCCTTTCCCGGCAGATACGGCCAATCCGTTTGGAGGGAATCAGGCCAATCCGTTTGGCACAGATCAAGCCAATCCGTTTGGCACGGATCAGGCCGACCCGTTTGGTATGGGCCAGGAGAACCCCTTTTCACTTGATGAAACGCAAACCGATCGGCAAGGCCGCTTGAATGAAGCCGAACCAGGACCCGAGATGGTGGTTGTTGATGTTGTCCTCATCGGTACCCAGGAAGATGTCCGCGAAAGCCGGGGGGTTAATCTGCTCAACGGCTTGCAGCTTCAGTTTGGAGATCCGCTGACAGGTGCGGCTGGGTACGGCGTAACCACCAATCGAATCAAAGACAATCTGAACAGTGGTTTGGCCGAAAGTACGCAAACAATCACACGGAGTATCAGTATTCCTGCTGTCTCATACTCATTGAATATCGCCAACTCGGCTGATGCGAATAATGAGATTCTTGCAAAGCCGAGCCTTGTCGCTCAATCAGGGCAAACGTCGGAATTCTTTTCAGGAACAGAAATTCTTGCCGCTGCGGTTTCGGGCGGAGATGGGGATTCCGTGTCTGTTCAAAAAGAGGTCGGGGTGAAACTGGCGGTAACACCGGAAGCGCTGGACAATGATTTGATCCGTCTTCATGTGGTCGCCGAACGGACCTTTTTGACCGACCCCTCTAATTCGGTTGTCTTTGAATTTCGTCTCGACACCACCAAAACCAACGTCAATGCAACCGTCACGATGCGCTATGGAGAAACCCTGATCCTCGGCGGCCTGAGCGAACGCGAAACTTCCCGATCCGCAGACGGGGTGCCCGGTTTGATGGATATTCCCGGCCTGAATCTGTTTTTCTCGGAACGGACAGAGCGGCACTTCGAGCGGTCTATTCTCATCCTCATGACACCGCGTCGACCGCAATATACGCGCCAGTCTCAGGAAAACCGTGAACGCACCATCGAAAGTTTGAGTGATGTGGAGCTTGATATCGAACGTCTTGCTCGGCGCCACGAAGATTGGTTCACGCCGCGCCCGACGTTTACAGAGATTTATAAGAGGCTCCAGCATCACGACTTTTTCGAAGAATTTCGCCAAGGCGATGTGAAGATAGAATCCTGGCGTGACGATTCAAAGGTGCTTGAGAAATTTACGGCACTTCACGATCCATCCGTCATTAATTAAGTGCGGGGTCGCCACGGTTTGGCGAAAAACACAATGAGAAAGTATCGGGAATTCGCCTGGCAAATTGGTTTCGCTGTTTTTGCAATGCTGTTCGCGCCCAATCTTGGATCTGCGCAGTCACCACCGACATGGACACAGTTACCCGATATGGTCCTTGATGTCGCCATCAACGATGCGGCGCAGGCCTATGCCGTCTCGCGCACCGGGGCCGCGCTGCGTTGGCGCGCATCAGATCAGCGGTGGAGTAAGATGTCTGGTAAATTTGTTCGGATAACCGGAGGCGAAGGGAATCATCCTTGGGCTGTGACGGCAAAAGGCACCGTCATGCGCTTCAATGGCCTCTGGTGGGAGACCAAAGGGACAAACGTTGTCGATGTGGCGGGCGATGCCGTAGGAAATATCCTGACGGCGGGTGTGGATGGTCGTATCAAAAGATGGGAGCCTTTATCGGGTAACTGGCGCCAGATGTCGGGTCTTGCCAAGCGCATCGCTCTTGATGAACGGGGAAACCCCTGGGTTGTAGCACCGGATAACCGTATCTATCGATATGCCGATAACAAGTGGCAGGCGATGTCAGGGGTCGCCGCACGTGATATCGCCGTTGGTGGCGACGGCACCCCGATTGTTGCTGATGTTGAGGGAGAGGTTCGTGTCTGGAACGTGGAAACAAAAAGCTGGGATGTAATTCCCGGAATATCTGGGGTCGTCTCTGTCGCGGTGACACCCAACGGGGGTGCTTGGGCCGTTCGTTCAGATGGAAGTCTTCAGGCAATGGTTCTGATCCGTTCAGGAGATGCGCCTGTCGAGATTCCAGACGCGGTTCCTCAAACCACGGCCCCACCCGTTCAAGCCCCTTCGATTTTTGCACCGAAAATTATAGCGCCTTCAATTCAGGCAGATACGGTTACACCGTCGGTTTCACAGGCGACGACGTCGCAGGCCCCACAGGTCCAGGCGCCAAGTCCAAACGCGCCTTCAGCCCGTCCGGGCACATCCAGTACGGACGGGAAAGGGAGCGGCTCAGGTAAGGCGTCGGGCTCGGTCTCTCCAAGTTCTGGTCGGGGCGGGTCCGGTGACCCTGCGGAACAATCAAAAGCCCAGGACCTGACTTTCACCGATACGCGCAACACCGCTGCACGCATCGAAATTGGTAAGGAGGGCAGCATTTATGCCTTGATTACGGGGGGCAACATTCGACGTTGGTCGAATGAGCGACGACGGCTTGACGATTTTCCCGGCCAATTGTCGCGGCTTGCTGTTGATAACGCGGGGAACCCGTGGGGCGTTACCGGACTCGGGCGGGTTTTTTATCATGATGGTCAAACGTGGCGACAGATCGTAGGCGCGACGGCATCGGATATCGCCATCGGCGCAGATGGCAGTGTTGTGACCGCGGATGCGAACAGTCTACTTGCGCGGTATAATCCACAAACACGGCGGTTTGACCGCATTCCGGGTCGGGGTGTGCAAGTTGCCGTCGCACCGGACGGAACGCCCTGGACAATCCGGGCTGATAATGTGGTGCAGCACTGTGATGCCAACCCGTGCACAACGGTCAAGCAGTTGGCCCGTAACATCTCAATAGGCCCAGACGGCAGTGTGTTTCTGGTCTCGACCCGTGATCGATTGTTGCGCAAGCTTCCCGGCCGTGACGATTTTGAGCGCGTACTGATTCCAGGTCATATCCCCGATGATGTTGCCGTTGGCCCGCAAGGCTTCCCGTGGGTTGTCAGCAAAGCCGGAAAAGTTTTATCAACCCAATTCTTTGAGCGCGACGAATCCAACGACCGTAAGCTGGCATTGCGGACAATAACAGAGACCACCGGGACCGGTGCCACAGCAGCCGTCGTTTCATCACAGAGCTCCAGCGCTTTCACGTTCACCAAGAATCTTAAATTTGAAACTTATAAATCAAGTGACCCGGATGCTAATCTGGAGCAGGTTTTTGATATGGCGGTTGGTCAGGATAACTCTGTTTTTATTCGGGATAATAGCGACGTTTTTAAATTCAATACGCGCAAGAATAAATTCGAAGCACTGACAACAACGTTTCCGGACTCCGTCACAGATGTCTCGACAGATGCCGAAGGAAATATCTGGGGGCTGAAGTCTGTTGCCCCGGCGACTGTCTATCGGATTCGGGGAACGCAGACAAAATCATATACGGTGATCAGCAGTACGGATACCAACACGCCACGCAATATGGCGGTTGATGGAGATGGCACCGTTTACGTTGCCGTTGGCAATAAACTTTATCGAAAGCCTGCATCGGAATCGAGGTTCACGAAATTCAGCGACGATTCCATTCTTTACGTCGCGTTGGCTGGAGGAGGCGATATCTGGATTATGAATCAATCGTCCAAGGTTCAGCAATGGACTGGTACAAAATTTGAGAACCGACCATCCGGAACGGCGCAAAGCGCCCTGGATATAGCCGCTGGCGATGGAACAATTTACATCGTAAATAGCAGTAATAAATTGATGAGATGGAATGCGACGAATTCCTCCTTCGATGAAGTCAACTCAACAGCCTCGTTTAACAAGGTTGGTGTTACCAACGACGGGCGGCCATGGGCGATGAACATCTCGTCAGGCGGGGAAGATATCTTCCGTGCTAAGGATTGAGTAATCAAGGGTGAGTTTAGAGGATGACACACTCATCTTGTCATAACCAATCACTACGAAATTTGAAGATTTTTGGCGATAGTGGTCAGAATCCTGCAAATTTGTTCACCCGTAAATCGGCGCCTCAATGTTTCTGGAAAGCGGATGCCGGAATGGCAAGGCCTGTGCCGGCGCCACCTGTTGCTGCGTAGCCGACATGTATGGCGACAAGGTCATAACCGCCGTTGGACCGCCGGATCAGAATTGGCGATCCTGAATCGCCGGGTAAGGCGTTACATCCATGCAGGGCAAGACCCAGATTTTTATCGATCCCCCAGATGGCGCAGTTCTTATGGGCCGTCAAAACCTGGCTTTTATCGGCACTGTATCCGGCTTGCGTGTAGGGGCCTGCACCGGATTTGCGATCCTGAAAAGAATTTGTCCCGAACGGTTTGATTTCGATCCGTCCGGTGATTGGCGTTGGGTCGTCCAGTAGATCAACGATTGCCCAGTCGTGGGCGAACACGGCCAGAGATTTGGCAGCCAGTGGCCTATAGTCCGGCGACGGCGTGATGGCCTTGACCTTCGAATGAAACAGATACTCGCCTTTACTCCAACCCGCGACAAAATGCAGGGCTTGCGGGGGTAGGTATCGGCGGGTCCTTTTGTTCCATAAACAATGAGCGGCTGTCAGCACGCGGCCTGGGCTGATTACGGTTGCGGTGCAATGGCTGCCGCCCCGGTTGTTGAGGCGCCCGACGGCCCGCCA
Source organism: Rhodospirillales bacterium (assembly GCA_048262255.1). Lineage (GTDB taxonomy): Bacteria > Pseudomonadota > Alphaproteobacteria > Rhodospirillales > Casp-alpha2 > JABMNT01. Next base: position 905,406 of record JBLXFH010000001.1, read on the forward strand.
TGGCATCATCGCGCTGTCAACCAGGGACCGGTGATCGTCCCCAGGGCTGCTTTTTAGTTTGAGCAGTCGTTCATGGAGCTTGGCATCCGCTGCGAAGACCGGTGATGCTAGTCCGCTTGAAAGTAGACACAGAGCCATACCAAGGATAGGCAAATGCATCTGAATGATTGCCATCAGGATGACCTGTGTGCGGCTTGAAACTGTTCGTAGGCGTTGTTGATCAAAGCGAGTTTTTGATTGGCATGTTGAATGAGCTCTTCCGGCATGCCTTCCGAGATCAATTTGTCCGGGTGGTTTTGCATGGCGAGTCTGTGATAGGCCTTTTTTGCATCCTGCAACGTCGCACCATCAGAGAGAGCCAGCACCGTTAGAAAATATGGTCTGTCATGATCCCCACTCGACGAGGTGTTGTTTTGGTTCATCGTTTTCAGGCGCTCGAACTCCTGCGCCGTAAACCCGAACAAGGAAGCGATGCGCTCAACAACGCCAATCATCGACGGCTGACCGCTGTTCGCCGAAGCGGCGACTTTGAGCAACGCGCCGATCAGTTCTTCAAGCACATTTGGCTGGTCGCTGAACAGGGCGGCGATTTGTTGGGCATAGGGTTCAAACCCTTTGGGGGAACCCTGTGCGCGGTTATAGATGCGGGTGACGTTGGCCATGTCTCCGGCCGGGATATCAAAAATCTCGCGGAGCTGGGAAATTTCACGCTGCGAATAGGAGCCACCCGCCGCCGCCATTTTTGCCACCAGCGTAATCATCGCAGTTGTAAAGGCGACCTGGCGGTCGTTATCCGCGAGCCCGGAGGGAGAAGGTCCGGTATTCGGTTCGCTGGGTTTGCCGAGAATAAATCCCAGCGGGCCGTTGATCGAAAGGCCGGAAATACCTTCTAACGCCTTACCCCAAATACTGGACGGGATATCGAAGAACTGTCGGATTTTGTACGAGATTTGCTCTGCAACAATTTCCTGTTCAATGTCTTCAGATGGTCGCTCGAAATCCATGAGGGTTTTTAAATTCGAGCTTTGGCGCTCCGATAACACCCGGCCCATATGCGAGGCCAGTTCCGGGTGGAGCTGCATGAAAGGCGTGAGGCGTGTCTTGGTGACTTCAATAATGATTGCCGGATTTGCCGCTTGTACGGTCGCTGTGCGCGGCGTACCTGTCAGCAGAGACATCTCGCCAAAAAATTCACCCTCCCACAAATCGCCAACGTAAACAGAGGCACCGGCGTCTGCGATATAAACGGACAACCGGCCCGATTTGACGATAAACAGCGAGCTCCCGGCCTCTCCCTGGCGCACGGCGGCCTGCCCGGTTTCAAGGGTTTGGGTTTCCAATCCATCCGCTAGCTCTGCCAGTTCAGCGGGTTCGAGAACCGCAAAAATATCGGCAGAGCGCAGGAAAGAAAGCGGTTCCGTTTCCACGGCTTACTGTTCCTTCAGGCTTTCGTCCTGATACTCCTGCAAGGGAGCCAGAATGTAATCAATGATTTTGCGTTTGCCGGTTTTGATCTCAATGGTAACGGACATGCCGGGCGACAGGTTGACGGTTTTTGTGCCGACCAGCATGGTTGTCCGGGCCATGGAAACGCGTGCCGGGTAGGCAAGACCGTTTTGTTCATCCTCGACGGCGTCCGCATAGACGTGACGCACTTCCCCTTCAATGGTGCCGTATTTGGTGAAGGGGAAACTTTCAATCTTGAGTTCGGCCTGTTGTCCTTTGCGGACAAAGCCGATGTCCTTGTTGAGAATTTTTGCCTCCACCTCGATTTTCGAGTTGGCCGGGACAATCTGCATCAACGGCTGGGCTGGTGTTACAACGCCACCTACGGTGTGGATATCGAGCTGCTGGATGGTGCCGTCTACCGGCGCGGTCAGGGTCTGCAGACGTTTGCGTTCAACCGCCTTGACCAACTCCTGCTCGATGGATTTGGCTCGTTGCTGGACTTCCGATTTCTGGGCGTGGATATCGCGGGTGAAGGCGGCCTCTTTCTCCGCATATTGGGCCCGGGCCGAGTGCAGGCTGGCCTGGCTTTCCGTCAACCGCTGGCGCTCGACCTCTAACTGCCCGGCCACATCGGATTCCTCCTCCTCCATCTCGTTGAACGTGAGCTTAGGCAGGACGCCCTTTTCATAAAGTCGGCGGTTGTCGCTGATACGCTGTTTGACCTTGCCGTATTTGGTTTGCAGACGATTGATGCCGGCGGTCGTGGTCCGGATTTCGGCTTGTGCCCGTGAGATTTCGCCTTCCAACGTTGCCCGTTCCGCCTTGTGCTGTTGAAGTTGGCTCATCAGGTAAGCGCGGTGGAGTTCGACCAGGGCCGGCGGCGCGCCTTTGGGCGCCTGGTAATTGCCAACCGGGTCCTCCGACAACAGGGCGTTCAGCCGGGCCAGTTCCGTACGCGCCGTAATCTCTTCCTGAAACAGTCGTTCACGGTCGGCTTCCGATCCGGTTGGGTCGAGCTCGATCAGCAAATCACCTTTTTTGACGGACTGGCCGTCGGTCACATGAATGGCGCGGACAACGCCGCTTTCCAGAGGCTGGATCATTTTGAGCCGTTCGCTGGGGATGATTTTGCCCTGGGCCGTGGCGATGATGTCCATTTCACCAATGGATGCCCAGGTGATGGCGATCGCCGTGAAGGCGCAGATGGAGATCATAACGGCGCGACCCAATGGTCGGGCCGGAGTTTCCGTAATCTCGACGGCGGCGGGCAGAAAAGCCAGTTCATCGCGCTTCGCCGCGCCAACGGTGCCCATCTGCTTGCGTGTTTCCTTCTGGTCCTGCCAGGCTGCCCGGGCGACATCGGCATGATGCTTGAGTGTGGTCAACGCACCCATTTCAGTTTGTTTCCTTCCCGGTCTTGTCCTTCAGGGTATCGGCAAGACGGCCGCGGACGACCTTGCTCTTTTTGTCCGGTGAGGCCACGGTCGTTTGCGGAGCGACCGGTTTAGGTGAAGGCGCCGGAGATGTCGGTTGCGCCGTCGTTGGCAGGGGGGGGTCCGCTTTTTCGCTGGCTTTTTTGAACGGCAACTCGCCAGCTGATCCAGTCCGTACCTTGCTGACGGTTACCCGCGGGCGGGTCGGTTCTGGTTGCCGGGGAGGAGGATTAGTGCGCTGTTCGGCTTCGGCCGGTTGCTGTGGTTGTGGCGTGGATTGTGGAAGCTCAAGCGCTTTCCGTTTCGCAGGTCGTACGGCGGGTGGTGTGAGGCTTTTTGCAGCAGGGTCGGGAGCAGGCGCTTTTGTTGACTCCGCCATCGGTGTGCCTTCAGCCTGCGCTTGCCACAGCTTCGAATAACGCCCCCCGCTTTTTAGCAGGCTGGCGTGGGTGCCGTCTTCAACGACTTCTCCGGCTTCGATGGTGATGATCCGGTCACAATCGCGTACCGTGGATAAGCGGTGCGCGATAATGAACACCGTGCGGCCCTTGCAGATATGGCGCATGTTGGTCTGGATAATTTCTTCAGATTCATAATCGAGCGCCGATGTGGCTTCATCGAGAATAAGAATGCGCGGGTTAGTGACCAGTGCGCGGGCGATGGCGATGCGCTGGCGTTGGCCGCCCGATAGGGTGCCGCCACGCTCGCCAATCAGGGTGTCATAGCCTTCCGGCAGTTCCAGAATAAAATCGTGGGCGCCGGCCTGCTGGGCCGCTTCAATGACCCGTTCCATGCTCATTGCCGGATCGGCGATAGCGATGTTGTCGCGGACCGAGCGGTTAAACAAGTAGTTCTCCTGCAAGACAACGCCGATCTGGCGTCGCAGCCAGGCCGGATCAACGAGGCCGAGATCGGTGCCGTCAATCATCACCCGGCCCTTTTCGGGCAGATACAAGCGCTGCACCAGTTTGGTCAGGGTCGACTTGCCGGATCCGGACGGGCCGACAATGCCGATCACCTGTCCGGCCGGAACCTTGAGCGAAATGTTGCGCAGGATCTCCGGTCCATCGGAGCGGTAGCGAAAGACAATGCCGTCAAACTCTACATCGCCGCGGATCGGTGGCAGCTTGGCACGTCCGGCTTCCGCCGCACCTTCCGCCTTGGTGTTGAGAATGTCGCCCAACCGTTCGACGCTGACCCGCATCTGCTGGAAGTCCTGCCACAACTGGGCCAGACGCAGGATGGGTTGTGAGACGCGGCCTGACAGCATGTTGAAGGCGACCAACTGTCCGACTGTGAGATCACCGGCGATCACCAGCTTGGCGCCGAAGAACAAGGTTGCCGCCATGGTGATCTTCTGAATTGCCTGCACGCCCTGCTGGGCGATGTTGGAAAGCTGTGCGGTTTTGAACGAGGCCTGTACATAACCCGCCAGTTGCTCTTCCCAGCGGCGTTGCATTTGTGGCTCAATGGCCGATGATTTGAGCGTTTCAACGCCGGAGACGGCCTCCGTCAAAAACGCCGTGTTTGCGGCACCGCGCTGGAACTTTTCTTCAACCCGGGCCCGGAGCGCCGGGGTGATGAACAGCGAAAAACCCACGTAGAAGGGGATCGAGCCCAAAACGATCCAGGTCAGCACAGGCGCGAACAGAAACATCACCCAGAAAAATACGATGGTGAAGGCCAGATCGACGACCAGGGTCAGGGCTGAACCGGTCAGGAAATTGCGGATGTTCTCAAGCTCCCTGACCCGCGCTACCGTCTCGCCGACCCGGCGCGAACCGAAGTACGAGATTGGCAACTTGAGCAGATGTTTGAACAGATTGGTGCCGAGCTCCACATCAATGCGGTTGGTGGTATGCGAAAAGATGTAGGTGCGCAGCCCACCAAGAATAACCTCGAAGGCGGAGACCACAATCAGCGCGAAAATCAGCACATCAAGACTTGAGAGCCCGCGGCTTACCAGCACCTTGTCGATGATGACCATAAAAAACAGCGGTGAGACAGTGGCAAACACCTGAATGAAAAAACTGGCCAGGATGACTTCGCCAAACAGATGGCGGTATTTGATGACGGCCGGGATAAACCAGGAGATATCGAACTTGCGCGCATCACCGCTCAGCATGTCGCGGGTTGTCATCAGCAACAATGTTCCGTCCCATTGCTCTTCGAACTGGGACTGCGTGATGGTTTCTGGGCGGCCCGCCAAAGGGCATTGAATCAGGATTTTATCTTCGTCTTTGGCAATCTTGGCGAGAATGAAATAGGTGCCGTCTTTCCGTTTGGCGATGGCCGGCAGGGGTGTCTTGTCGAGGCGGTCCCAGGTGGTGTCGATCAGCCGCGCCTTGAAGTCCAGTTCCTTGGCGACCCGCAGCAAATCCGTATCGGTGAACAGTTCGCCCGGCTTGCCGAGGCGGTGGCGGGTCTGGTCGGCATCGACCGGCATCTCGAGGTATTGCGCCAGCATAATGAAACAGACGAGGCCCGTATCGATGACCGGCGGCGCTCCGGTCTCGGCAACGGCAGAGGGCTGAGCCTCCGGACTAACGGCTGTTGCCAATTCAGCCGTGCTGTCGCTCATGAGGGCGCAAACATGTGAATATTGAACGCGCTGGAAATCACAGTCTGCCCTCTCTTTATTTCCGCATGTTTCCGCCGTTTCTTTACGTCTATGGCGTATTCTTTTCATGCACGGTAAAGACGAAAAACCCCAAAACTCTGCGGATTTTCAAAAGAGTATCAAATTAAGCAAAAGAGTCAAAGCGCTTGCGCGCTTTCGACTACGCGCTTTTTAATTCTCGAAACAAACATATAAAGCCCCTTATAGCTGAACCGGTTTTGAAATATTTTGCTATAGGAATCGGGGATAATGACAAAGAAGCGATTTTCACAAGAATAAATAATGGGAACGATGCGCCAGATCGAGTTGAAATAGACCCATGCAGCCTTTTCCTCGAGGCTGGAGTCGGTCGCCATTTGCTTTAAAAGGTCGTTTGAAAGCGCCGAAGTCCCGTCAGCATTAACCCGATATGTTTCTGCCGCCAGCGATAGCCCATCTGCTGAAAAGGCTTGATTTGCGCAAGCGTCTTTCATGCAGATACCATCTTCAGCTTTTTGGAAGCATAAAGTGAGAATAAGCAGATAACCGATAGTTGAAAGGCTCCGGTTTCATAGGAGGCTTTAACATTTGAGTGGAAAGTCGGTTTTCTGAAAAACAGATTATGTGAGCGGTCTGGATACGGTGGCGAGTGAGCGGTAACAGGGCGTCATCTACAGGAAGACCCTTTACGCGGATTTGTGTCAATCTTCAGGTTCTGGCACCATTTTAAACATCTGGGTTGGCAGGGGCGCGGTTTCATTTTCGACGGGTGTCTCTGGAGCCGAAACAGACAGTTCCTTTTCATTGGTGTTCAAGTCGGTTTCATTTTCCTCGTCGGCCGAAGTCATTAACAGCGGCTCTAGGTCGTTGCGCATCCACCAGTACCAGAACCCTTGCGCCCGCATCCATTTTTCCAGGCGTGTCAAATCGGACCATTCCCGCGGCAAGCCGCGAGCACTGTAAATGCGTGCAACCTGCGTATCGACATAGACCAGAACGCCCCAGGCGTACGGATGCTTTTCCTGGTCACCGAACCCGCCGCCCGATTGCGACCGGTAGGCCCGGTAGACCACCGCATATTCGCCGAGGCGTCCATTTTGACGCAGAAAAGGGATATCGGCCTGCGTGATCGTCATCGTGACGCCAAGGGATACATCTTGATCCATAGTGTTGACTTTCTTCCAATTACAGGCTACATCATTGATCATAGTGTACACCTTGCCACAAGATGATTCAACCAACCGGCAGAAAAACCAACACAAAAAACAATTTAGGCACGTTCATACAAACCGATCACAGTCGATCAGACATCAAGGAAAGTAGATAAATGGCTAAGAAAATCACGCCTGCGCCCAAAGGTTACCACACGGTCACTCCGCAACTGGTTGTTCGCAACGCCGGGGTCGCCTTGTCCTACTATGTCGAGGTCTTTGGTGCGAAAGTTTTATCAAAACATATGAGTGAGGACGGTTTGAGCGTTCTTCAGGCGGAACTGAAAATCGGCAACTCCATTGTTCATGTTATGGATGAAATGCCGATTTTTGGAATCTTTTCGCCAGCCGGTTTTGGTGGCACGGCTGTGGGTATCCATCTTTATATGGCTGAGGCCAGCAAAGTCTGGGACCGGGCCGTAACCCAGGGCGCGGGTATCCTGGTGCCGATGGCAGACACCGCCTGGGGTGAGCACTATGGCAAGTTTGTCGACCCGTTTGGCCATGTCTGGTCTGTCGCGCGACAGATTGCCAGTAAAGCCGAAACAGGCATCGAACAGGAAGTGGCCGATGCCTCTATAGGGATTTCAGGTTTTTCGGTTCATGAGCCGCTGGCCGACAAGGTTGACCTCACGTCAGAAAAGGCGATGACCGCGCATACAGAGAAAACCGACAACAGCATTGCGGCCTGACAAAACGAGAAACACACTGACGGGGCTTATGCTGTCCGCGTAAACGGTGGGGATTTGCATTCGATATTTTTTGGAGACTGACCATGGCCAACAATCAAACTCTTGAAGCCCGCCGTAAATCCGCAACGCCGCGCGGCGTTGCAACGGCAACCGGAATCTACGCGGAACGCGCGGAAAATTCGGAACTCTGGGATGTCGAAGGACGCCGGTTTGTTGATTTTGCCGGAGGGATCGCGGTTCTCAATACGGGGCACCGGCATCCGAAGGTGATGGCGCGGGTCAACGAACAGCTCTCGAGGTTCACACATACGGCCTATCAGGTCGTTCCCTACGAGCCCTATGTCGAATTGGCCGAACGGCTGAATATTCTGGCTCCCGGTGCTGATCCGAAAAAGACCCTGTTTGTGACAACAGGTGCAGAAGCCGTCGAAAACGCCATTAAAATTGCCCGGGCCCATACCAAGCGCTCTGGCGTGATCGCGTTTTCCGGCGGATTCCATGGGCGGACCCATATGACCATGGGCCTGACCGGCAAGGTGGATCCATACAAGAGAAGTTTCGGCCCGTTTCCGGCAGAAATATACCATCTTCCTTTTCCCATGCCTGCGCATGGCGTGACCGTTGAGGATTCCCTTGCGGCACTTGACCGGCTTTTGAAATCTGATCTGGAAGCGGAACGAGTTGCTGCGATCATTATCGAGCCCGTACAGGGTGAAGGCGGGTTTTATATTGCCCCGTTCGATTTCGTGAAACAGCTGCGGTCGATTTGCGATATTTACGGGATTGTGCTGATTGCCGACGAAATTCAAACCGGGTTTGCCCGTACCGGCAAACTGTTTGCCAGTGAGCACTGGGGCGTTGCCCCCGACTTGATCACCATCGCCAAAAGCCTGGCGGGTGGATTTCCATTGGCTGGCGTTATTGGCAAGGCCGAAATTATGGACGCACCCGCACCCGGCGGATTGGGTGGGACTTACGGCGGAAATCCGGTGAGTTGCGCGGCAGCGCTGGCAGTACTGGATGTGATTGAAGATGAAATGCTGAACGAGCGCAGCGCCCGGATGGGTGAAAAGATCATCTCCCGTATTCAAAAGATTTCCAAACGCAACGACACACTTCCCATCGGGGATATCCGTGGGCTGGGGGCAATGGTTGCTTTTGAATTGGTTACCGAACGCGGTGGCAATGAGCCCGATGCTGCCAAGACCAAAGCGCTTTGCGCAAAAGCGCTGGACAACGGGCTGATCCTTTTGTCCTGCGGCGTTTATGGAAACACCATCCGCATTCTGGTTCCCCTGACCGTATCGGATGAAATCCTTGATGAGGGCCTCGATATTCTTGAGCAGTCATTGTCCGATTTATCAACCACCGCTGCTGAATGATGCAGACATCAGAATCCGTTTAACTGTGCTATAACAAAAAAAACCGACGGGAATATAGGAACAAACCTGAATGACTCCTTTTGCAATTGCCGGCGTTCAAATGCACGTCGCAGCCGATCACGAAAACGTCACCGCAATGGCTCACAAGATCGATCTTGCGATGATCCGGTTTCCGTGGATTCAGATGGTGATGTTCAGTGAACTGGCGCCCTATGGCCCGGTTCCGGAAAACCACCCTGAAAATTACGATGAAATGCTGGCTGTCTTGTGTGAAAAAGCAAAGCAGCACAACATATGGCTAATTCCGGGGTCCATGTTTGTTCGTGAAGAAGGCGCCCTATACAACGAGGCCGTTGTGATCAATCCGCACGGCGAACTGATCGCCAGATACCGCAAAATGTTTCCATTCGCGCCGTACGAACACGGCGTGACCGGGGGATCAGAATGCCTGGTCTTCGATGTTCCGGAAATTGGCCGGTTTGGACTTTCAATTTGTTATGATATTTGGATTCCCGAAACCATGCGCCAGCTTACGGCAATGGGAGCAGAAGTTCTGCTTCATCCCGTCCTGACGGGAACCACGGATCGCGATATTGAAATTTCAATTGCCCAGGCAACCGCTGCCATGTTCCAGTGTTACATCTTTGATATCAATGGTTTGGGAACGGGCGGGACGGGTCGGTCCTGCGTCGTCGACCCGGTCGGCAATCTGGTGTATCAGGCGGCAGGCCAGGAAGAGATCATTCCCATAGAGATAGACTTTGACATGGTCCGGCGTCAGCGCGTCACGGGACATCGCAGTCTCGGGCAAACACTGAAAAGTTTTCGCGACCGAAATTGCGTATTCCCAGTTTACAGCGAAACATTCGATACCCGCTATCTGAACAGTCTGGGTGCGCTGGACATGCCAAAACAAGGGGGCCGGGACGGCATTCATATGCCGCCACCGGAAACTGTGCTGCCAATTGGCCAAACTTCGTTGCCAACGGGTATCGTGGATATAACGAAAATAGCGGGTGCAACACGGGAGAAATAATCAATGGCCGACCAACTGACCAATACCGACACACAGAAGCGATCCTTAAGCCAGTACTACAATGCCTCCCTGTTCCGTGCCGATACCTGGAACCAGTTGAAAAACGTTTGTCAGCGGTTGGCTGAAAACCGGGGCAGTACAAAGGCCGCAGAAGAAGCGCGTCGTTTGATCGCCCAGATCGAACCCATGGAATCGTATTTTGCGTTTCCAGGGCGACATCAGTTCCGGCTGCTGGAGCAACTCTTGCGCGACCAGGATTTTGAGCATCTGTTCCAGTTGTCGAAGCGGATTGTCGGCGCCTTGATGAGCGAAAGTTACCGCCGCAAACACCTGAATCTGACTGCTGCTCAAACCGAAGATGATGATGCGCGCCCGGAAGAAGATGATGACTCTGAAGAGCGGGCACGGCGGCGTCCGTATTTTGAGGTTCTGGTCGTGGATGATATGCCGCTATCCCACCAGCGCCAGCAGCGCGATAATCTGGTTGAACTGCGCCGGGAAGAAGATTCGTTTACTTATGAGCCGGTTTTCGTGCCAAGCTTTGAAGATGCACTGATCGCGGTCCTGTTCAATCAAACCATTCAGGCTGTGGTTATTCGGTTTGGTTTTAAGTTGCATTCCGAGCATGACCTGCCGGTCTTGAAACGGTATCTGGATCAGGCCCAATGTGGCAACCTGGATGAGTTGGAGCCAAACGAGTACGGCATTACGTTGGCCAACGTGATAGCTGAAGTGCGTCCGGAACTGGATTTGTATCTGGTTACCGATCAATCGGTCGAGGAGATTGCCGGGCGGGCCGGAGAAGCCTGCCGACGGATTTTCTATAACCGGGAAGATTACCTTGAATTACATATGAATGTGCTTCGGGGGATTGAAGAGCGTTATGAAACGCCGTTTTTCACAGCCCTCAAACATTATTCAAAACAGCCCACGGGCGTTTTTCACGCCATGCCCATCTCCCGTGGCAAGTCGATCACCAAGTCCCACTGGATTCAGGACATGGGCGAGTTTTACGGCATGAACATCTTTTTGGCGGAAACATCGGCCACATCCGGCGGTCTCGATTCACTGCTTGAGCCGCATGGCCCGATCAAACGGGCTCAGGAGCTGGCGGCTCACGCCTTTGGTTCGCGCCGAACTTTTTTTGCCACCAACGGCACGTCGACCTGCAACAAGATCGTCGTCCAGGCGCTTGTCCAGCCGGGCGACATTGTCCTGGTTGATCGCGATTGTCACAAATCCCATCATTACGGGATGGTTCTGGCGGGTGCTGATGTTATCTATCTGGATTCCTATCCGCTGCATGAATACTCGATGTATGGCGCAGTGCCTTTGCGTGAGATCAAGAAAATCCTGCTCGAACTGCGGGCTGCAGGGAAGCTGGATCGGGTCAAGATGCTGTTGCTCACCAACTGCACCTTTGACGGAATCGTTTATAACGTCGAACGGTTCATGGAAGAATGCCTGGCTATCAAACCGGATCTGGTCTTCTTATGGGATGAAGCCTGGTTTGCATTTGCCCGTTCCGGCCCGACGTATCGCATGAGAACCGGTATGCATGCGGCGGACTCATTGCGCAAAAAATATAAATCGGAGTCTTACCGCGCGCTCTATGCGAAAAAGCACAAAGAGATCGCAAAAATCGACCCGGACGATCACGACAAACTCCTGGACAAGCACCTGTTTCCCGATCCCGACAAAGTGCGCATTCGTGTCTATACAACGCAATCCACCCACAAGACCCTGACCTCGCTTCGCCAGGGCTCAATGATTCACGTCTATGATCAGGACTTCAACGCCAAGGTCGCCGAGCCATTTCATGAAGCCTATATGACGCATACCTCAACGTCGCCCAATTACCAGATTCTGGCGTCGCTGGATGTGGGCCGCAGACAGATCGAACTGGAAGGTTTCGAGCTGGTTCAAAAACAGGTCGAGCTGGCCATGCTGTTGCGTCAGCGTATTCGCACCCACCCCTTGCTTTCCAAACATTTCAAGGTTCTGACCGTCGGCGACATGATTCCGAGCGGACACCGCCAGTCAGGCATAGAAAGCTATTATGACCCAGACCGCGGCTGGAACGACATCTGGGATGCCTGGGCGGACGATGAATTTTGCCTGGATGCGACCCGGGTCACGCTGTTTGTCGGCAGCACGGGACTGGATGGGGATACATTCAAGAACGACATACTGATGGATAAATACGGAATTCAAGTCAACAAGACCTCACGTAATACGGTTCTGTTCATGACCAATATCGGAACAACACGCAGCTCTATCGCTTATCTGATCGAGGTTCTGGTCAAAATTGCCAATGATCTGGAGGAGCGATTTGAGGATATGAACGGCCCGGAAAGAGCCGTTCACCAGCGCAAAGTTCATTCCCTAACGCATGAACTGCCTTCTTTACCTGACTTCTCGCGGTTTCATGATGCGTTTCGTCCCGACCCGACAGGGACGACGCCCGAGGGGCATATGCGCGATGCCTTTTTTATGTCCTATAACGAAGACAACTGTGATTATCTGGGCCTGAATGACGGCACGCTGGATCAGGCCATGCTGGCTGGCCGTCAGGTTGTTTCGGCAACCTTCATAATTCCATACCCGCCCGGGTTCCCCATCCTGGTGCCGGGGCAGGTGATCAGCGAGCAGATCATCGAATTTCTGCGAAACCTGGACGTTAAGGAGATCCACGGCTACCGGCCCGATCTCGGACTTCGGGTTTTCACGGATGACGCCTTAAATAACAGACTGAAATAAAAGTGCTGAAATAGAACGCAATCCACCAATCTATCGTCTCGCATACAGAGGACGAAAAACAGAAAGGGAAACGCATGACTACGCAACCAGCCAAAAAGAAAGCACCTGCAAACAAGGGCGCTGCTAAAAAAAGCCCGGCCAAGCGGGCCAAGAAAACAAAGTTGAAAAACATATCCGAGGTCCGGCGGTATTTTCACCGCAATGAAGACCCGATTTTCTTTATCAGTGCGACAAACTTCAATCTTCTGGGCATCGATGAATGGTGCCGGAACTTCCATTATATCAACTATATTGACTGTTATGATGGCCGCCATCCGAACACTTTTGTGCCCTCCGAACAGGATCACCCGGAATTTGAGTCGATCGAGGATATCGTTGCCTATCTTCTTGAGCACAAAGAAGTCATCGATTTCATAAAATCCAAAGGCAAACGGCCGAAGGCTGTCTTCCTGATGTTCGACGAACGGATTGAAAAAATATGCAAGGAACTGGGAATCGAAATCTGGTTCCCGAAAGCCAAACTTCGTGAGCGTATCGATCACAAAATTGAAACCGTTCGCATTGGCAACAAGGCTGGTGTGCCCAGTGTTCCCAACGTGTTGTCGAAAATCCGCGACTATGCCCATCTGAAAGAACTGTCAAAACCGATTGGTGATGATCTGGTCCTGCAGTCGGCTTTCGGCGACAGTGGTCACACCACGTTCTTCATCAAGAACGAAAAGGATTTCAAACGGCACGAGCAGGACATCGTCGGCCAGGGTGAAATCAAAGTCATGAAACGAATCGATTGCCGGGGCTCTGCCATCGAAGCCTGCGCGACCAAAAAAGGAACCATCGTTGGTCCCCTGATGACCGAACTCGTCGGGTTCAAGGAACTGACGCCCTATCGCGGCGGCTGGTGCGGCAACGAAATTTTTGCCGGCGCCTTCGACCAGAAAATCCGTGACAAGGCCCGCAAATACACGTTCGACTTTGGCAACCAGTTGGTCAAGGAGGGCTATCGGGGGTATTTTGAACTGGACTTCCTGATTGACGAAAAGTCCGGCGAAATCTACTTAGGTGAATGTAACCCGCGGGTCACGGGCGCAAGTTCAATGACCAACCACGCGGCCTTTGCCCATGCCGATGCGCCGCTCTTCCTGTTCCATCTGCTCGAATTCTCCGGCGTCGATTTTGATCTCGACGTTCAGGAACTGAATAACCGCTGGGCCGATCCGGACAATATCGATCAGTGGTGCCAGATGGTGATCAAGCATACTGACGATAATGTTGATATTATCACGCAAGCGCCGGAATCCGGAATTTGGCGCCTGCTCCCCGATGGCCAGGTTGAATACAATCGTTTCGATTATCACCGCCGGGCTGTCGAAAGTGAAGCGGAGGCGTTTTTCCTGCGCATTCAGGGACCGGGTGATTTCCGTTATGAAGGCGCCGATCTTGGAATTCTCATTACCCGTGGCCATGCCATGGGCAAGGGATTCCATCTGACGCAACGGGCCAAAAAATGGATCAACGGGATCAAAAGCCAGTACAAGGCGCGCGCCTTGCCCAGCGCAATTCCGATTGAGACCGAAGCCCCGGCGTTCAAGTTGCTTTAGGAGCTCATTTGCGTGATTGAAATGTCACCTTCTCTGACATCTTTGACGTTTGAGGCGGTTTCTGAACGGAATCCGGGAGAGCGGTGGCGGGCCTTGTTTGCCCGCCACTGGCCGGCCTATAAAAAATGGTTTCTGTCGGAAGGCATTGACGCACGACAAACTTATTTGGCCGGGCTCAGGGCCATGAAAAAATATATGCCGGAACTGGTGCCGACCTATGAAACTCTGGTTGAACTGGCCGGTGGTGGCGACACCGTTGCCCGGTTTTTGAGCTTTTATTGCCCGCCGCCCTATCTGTCGGGCTGTTCTCAGGCTGTGCTGCCCGGGGACGAGCCGATGCTGGTCAGAAACTACGACTATTCCCCGGCCCTGTGTGATGGGATTATCTTCGGCTCTCATTGGAACAACCGTTGGGTCGGCGGTATCTCGGATGGCCTGTTTGGAATGGTCGACGGGATGAATGAGGATGGCCTGGCCGTGTCGCTTACATTTGGCGGGCGCACGGTCGTTGGTGATGGATTTGGGGTGCCGTTGATTATCCGCTATCTGCTCGAGTTTTGCCGGACGGCTGCGGATGCGAAAAAAGCCCTGCGGCGCATTCCTTGCCACATGGCCTACAACGTCACAGTCGTTGACCGCAACAGCCGTTTTTTTACGGCCTATTTGTCACCGGACCGCGACGCGGTTATCAAGGACGTGCGTGTCGCCACCAACCATCAGGAACAGGTTGAATGGCATCGCCATGCACGGGCGACGGCGACGGTCGAACGGGAACGGTTTTTACTGCAGCGCCTGACCCTGCATAACGAACCGGCGGACCGCTTTATTGGCGCGTTCCAGAAACCGCCACTCTATTCGACGGCTTATGACCGCGGGTTCGGAACCCTCTACACGGCTGTTTACTGGCCCGCCCGCGGCACTCTGGAATATCGCTGGCCGGGCGAGATCTGGAGCCACGACGTAACCGCATTAAACGAAGGCATTCGCCAAATCAGGTATCCCGTCGGGATCACATGAGTTTGTAAGACGGGGGGGCGCTGAGAGCGCTTGATCAAGATCGTCATTTTGTTGTGATTATATATGACCGGGTCGTTCGTGGTGTCACAATAGATGCCGTAAAATGAAGTTTGGTAATTTTTGGAGCTCTCCATAAAGTAAAAAAATGGTATGAAGCCGAGATCCGACTTTCTTTTTGTCTGCCGTGAGGTGCGTACGTTTTCACAGGTGTCTTCAATGCTGTTACCATTAAACAAAAAGGCAGAAAATTAAACAGTAATCGCAACATATACGGGCTTAAGTCGCCGTGCATATGGCGATGTAAGCACCGTATCTTCTTCAATTGTTATCATTCAGATTGCCGCGATTCGCTTCAGCCATAGAATCTGACGCTCTTAACCCCCCAGTAAGCTGGTTCAACCCAACGCCTGCAACAAGTGCATTGCCGGAGGCGAGAAGAGCAGGATAGATTGTCCGCCTTGCACATCTTTTGAGGTTTCTAATGCCATCCATTGCAGCCCGTATTGCCGAACAGCTCGCCGTCGCTGAAGAACAGGTTACTGCCACCGTTGAGATGCTTGATGGCGGCGCCACGGTGCCGTTTATCGCTCGCTATCGCAAGGACGCTACCGGCGGCCTCGATGATATCCAGCTGCGCACCCTGGAAGAGCGCCTGCGCTACTTGCGTGAACTGGAAGAGCGCCGGGCTGCGGTGATTAGCAGTGTCGAGGAGCAGGGCAAGATGACCGACGAATTGCGTCAGAGCTTCAACGCCGCTGACAGCAAGGCGCGGCTGGAAGATTTGTATCTGCCGTTCAAACCGAAACGCCGGACCAAGGCGATGATTGCGCGCGAGGCCGGTTTGGCACCGCTGGCGGACAGTCTTCTCGCCGACCCGGGGCTTGTCCCCGAGACCGAGGCCTTGAAATACCTGCAGCCGGATGCCGAGGGGGACCTCAAGGTCATGGATGCCGATGCTGCGCTGGACGGGGCCCGTCAGATTCTGGTCGAGCAGTTTGCCGAGGATGCTGATCTGGTCGGCTCGCTTCGTGATTATATGTGGGACAACGCCCATCTGGTGTCGCGCGTGGCCAAGGACAAGGAGATGGCGGGCGCCAAGTTCAAGGACTATTTCGACTATTCAGAAGCCGTTACCAAGGTCCCCTCGCATCGTGCCCTGGCCGTGTTTCGCGGCCGCAAGGAAGAGGTCTTGCGTGTCTATCTCTGTATAGGTGACCCGGATACGCCGCCCAAACCGCATCCCTGTGAAGAGCGCATCGCCCGGCACTTCGGCATCAGCGATCAGGGCCGCCCGGCGGATGCGTGGCTGCTTGAGGCTGCCAGTTGGGCCTGGCGGGTGAAGATTTCCCTGCATATTGAACTCGAGCTTATGAGCCGCCTGTGGGATATGGCAGAAGCCGAGGGGGTGCGCGTATTTGCCGAGAATCTGCGCGATCTTCTGCTCGCCGCGCCGGCCGGGGCCCGGCCGACCATCGCACTTGATCCGGGCTATCGATCGGGCGTCAAGGTTGCTGTCGTCGATGCCACCGGTAAGCTGGTCGATACAGCGGTGATCTATCCACACGAACCGCAGCGCCAGTGGGACCCGTCGATCGCTGCGATCGCCGCGTTGGCCCTCAAACATAAGGCCGAACTGATCTCCATTGGCAACGGCACGGCATCGCGCGAAACCGACAAGCTGGCGGCGGAGCTGATCGCCAAACACCCCGAGTTAAAGCTGACCAAGGTGATGGTTTCCGAAGCCGGGGCTTCGGTCTATTCGGCGTCCGCCTATGCCTCGAAAGAGTTTCCCGATATTGACGTATCCTTGCGCGGCGCCGCCTCTATCGGTCGTCGCCTGCAAGACCCGCTGGCCGAACTCGTCAAGATTGAACCGAAAGCCATTGGCGTTGGCCAGTACCAGCATGACCTATCGGAATTCCGCCTCGACCGGGCGCTCGATGCGGTGGTCGAGGATTGCGTGAATGCCGTTGGCGTCGACGTCAACATGGCTTCATCACCACTGCTTGCAAGGGTCTCCGGCCTTGGCGAATCGCTGGCCCGTAATATCGTCGAATACCGCGATACCAACGGTGCGTTTGCGTCCCGCGAAGCGCTGCGCAAGGTGCCGATGCTGGGCGACAAGACGTTTGAGCAATGCGCCGGTTTCCTGCGTATATCCGACGGGGACAATCCTCTCGACCGGTCCTCCGTGCACCCGGAAGCCTACCCCATGGTCGAACGCATCCTCAAAAACACCGGCAAGGATATCGGCACCCTGATCGGCGATACATCGACGCTTGGCAATCTCAGCCCGATAGAATTTGTCGATGATCGGTTTGGTGAAATTACCGTGCGCGACATTATCGAGGAGCTGAAAAAACCCGGTCGCGATCCGCGACCCGAATTCAAGACGGCGGCATTCAAGGACGGGGTCGAGAAGGTCTCAGACCTCACGCCGGGCATGATCCTCGAAGGGGTGATCACCAACGTCGCCAATTTCGGCGCCTTTGTCGATATCGGCGTGCATCAGGATGGTCTGGTGCACATCTCGCAACTGTCTGACAGTTTCGTCAAAGACCCGCGCGAGGTCGTCAAACCGGGCGACGTGGTCAGGGTTAAGGTGCAGGAGATCGACCTGCCGCGCAAACGCATCTCGCTCACCATGAAAATGGGTGAGGGCCATGCTCGCCCGAAGGCGGACAAGGAGGCCCGGAAACCTGAAAAGAAACAAATGACAAAAAAACAAGCTGCGCCTCGCGGTCAAAACAAGACAAAAACCGGTGGCAAGGCCGGAGCGGCGAAAACCGAGACCAGCCTTACGGCGCTGGCTGAAGCTTTCAACCGGGCGCGCAACTAAGCATTTCGGGTTTCCGTTGATACGAAGGAAAGATGAGGGCTCCTTATAATTAAGGGAGACACGGGCCAATCGCTAGTTGGTTTGAAAGTCGACCCGGTTCTTGTCCAACGCCAACTAACGCCCTGTGGACCAGGTCAGCTAAAAGACAGGTACACACAGATCCTTTTGTGAGATATTGAAACAATGCGTACTGATGCCGGGGGTGTTTTTCCTGTGAAAACAGGAAGGTGTCAAATACCCAGAAACGGTTGCACAATGCGGGCGGCAAGGCTCTTGAACTGCAAAGGCGCATCGGTCACGGCCAGGCAAATGCAATCCTCTTCCTCCGTTGCATGGGGCTGGTGCTCCAAATGGCTGTCGGCTTCCTGCAAGTCGCCGCGGCCATATGTTCCCGTGGCGTCAGAAAACGCGCCGGCTACGACCAGAGTGAGCTCCAACCCGCCATGGGAGTGGGTAGGTACGGGTCGGCCCGCGGGAATACGCAGCAAACGGGCGGTGACCCCTTTGTCGGCGGTCGGTATCAGAAATTGCGAAGCACCAAGGCCGAGGCGCTGCCAACGCAAGGCGTTCACATCACCGCCGGCATAGCTGCGCAGGGGGTCCGGAAGAACAGCCGGTTCCAAACGCTCCGGGGAGGGTGATGGCAAATGGGTGTCGGTGGTCTGTGGGCTGTCGATCTGTTCAAAAATCCGGCCCAGAATATCCTCTTCGACGGAGACAGGTCGTGCGTCTTCTAGCAGATGTCCGCCAATCATTTCCAGGCGGGAAACCGCTTTCCGGCAATCGGGGCAAAGTGCGAGATGGGTCGCAATGGCAAGGCTCCAGGCCTGACCAAGAGCGCCGGAGGCATAGTCGACCAAAAATTCTTCAGCAGGATGATGGGAAATGTTCATGCTTTGTCTCCAAGCTCTGACCGAAGCCGATTTATGGCCAGCCGTATGCGTGATTTAACGGTCCCAAGGGGAAGTTCCAATGTTTCAGCAATTTCCGGGTGGGACTTGTCTGCGAAAAAAGCCAGGCGCAACACTGCTTTCTGTTCTTCCGGCAGGCTTTCAATGCTTTTGTTCAATTGGGCCGCATCCTGAGATTGGGAAATGGTTTCAGAGGCTAAGGGTACGGGGTCGGGAATGAAGGCCGGATCATTGAAATCGGGTTCCGGTCGGTTTTGTTTGCGCAGATGGTCTATCCGCAAGTTCCGGGAAATCGTGAATATCCAGGTCGAAGCCGACGCCTTTTCAGGATCGAATTGGTGTGCCTTGCGCCAGACATTGACAAATGTTTCCTGGACGATTTCCTCGGCCATTTGCGGATGCGTGTTTTGGCCCAGCATAAAGGCCTTAACGCGCGGAGCAAAATGTTTGAAGATCAACTCGAAGGCAGCCCGGTTCTGGTGACGGGCCACATCAGCAATCAATGCATTCATCCTGTCCGCATCCGGTGCGGAGGTAACGGGAGGGTTCATGGTGACGCGGTTTCTCCGTTGCGTTCGTACCGACCGGTTATCATCACGATTGATCCGGGATTGGATTGACGCCATGTGATGCGACCATATGCCCTCACCCAGAGGGGTTCGTGAGTTTTCAAAATGAATGTCCATAACTCTGTTACGCAATAGGTCAGGCGATGGATCACCCATTCACAAATTAATTTTGTTCCAAAGTGATCCGCGAAAGCGGCCTCCACGTAAAGAGTTGTAGTTGATTATGAAGCCTTTATCAAAAACCCAATCCGCAGAAGAAAGAACAAAACCGTGAATTATATCCATACACCGAAAAATCGTCCGTTGAACGTGGCCGTTATCGGTACGGGCATTGCGGGCATGTCGGCGGCTTGGTTATTGAACCAGAAACATAAAGTCACCGTTTATGAAATTAATGACCGTATTGGCGGGCATTCAAATACGGTGGATGCCGAGACCTCTGCCGGGACAACCCCTGTTGATACCGGCTTCATTGTCTATAACGAGAAAAACTATCCAAATCTGACCGCCCTTTTCAAGCATCTGGATGTCCCCACGAAAGACAGTGAAATGTCGTTTTCAGCATCTTTGGAAAACGGCGGCTTTGAATATGCAGGCACGGATCTTAACGGCTTGTTTGGGCAGCGCGCCAATCTTGTCCGGCCCCGGTTTTGGCGGATGATGTCAGATCTTTTGAGGTTCTATAAATCAGCGCCAATGTTTTTGAATGAGCCGGAAAACGATCAGTTGAGCCTGGGTGATTATCTAAAACGGGAGTCTTACAGCGCCGAGTTTTTGACCGACCACCTTTTGCCGATCGGGGCCGCCATCTGGTCAACAACGCCAGCCGAGATGATGAACTATCCGGCCAAGGCGTTCATTCGCTTTTTCGAAAGTCATGGTTTGCTGCTTATTCAGAACCGCCCCCAGTGGCGGACCGTTGATGGCGGCAGTCGTCAATATGTGAAACGACTGATTGCCGGTTTTGAAGATAAAATCCGTTTTGGCGGTGTCCGCTCCGTAAAGCGTGCAGAGGGATATGTGCAGATTGAAGACCGTTGCGGAGACGTTGGGACCTATGATCATGTGGTGATTGCGACCCATGCGGATGAGGCCCTTGCCCTGTTGGTGGACCCGGACGGACAGGAAAAGGATGTCCTGGGCGCCTGGCGCTACAGCAAAAACAGAGCCGTCTTGCATACGGATGCCAAACTTATGCCGAAACGCAAGCGGGTCTGGTCGAGCTGGAACTTTATCGAGGGGGAGAAGGGAGATGAGACGCAAAGTCTCTGCGTCACCTATTGGATGAATCGCCTGCAGTCCCTTGATCCCGGGAATCCGCTTTTTCTGACACTGAACCCGAACCTTCAGCCAGCTTTCGGAAAAACGTTGCGTGAATTTGAATATACCCACCCCTTCTTTGATGCGTCCGCGTTGCAATCGCAACAGCATCTCTGGAACCTTCAGGGCAACCGGCGGACCTGGTATTGCGGCAGCTATTTTGGTTATGGTTTCCATGAAGATGCGCTGCAGGCGGGGCTGGCCGTTGCGGAACAACTGGGGGAGCTGAAACGTCCCTGGCAGGTCGACAACGAAAGCGGGCGTATTCATATCACCTCAGGACCGCAGGTCTCAGCCGCATGAATATGCATTCGTCCATATATGAAGGCGTGGTCGTTCATGAACGGCTTCGTCCAAAACACCATCGCCTCCGTTACAAGGTTTTCTCGCTGCTGCTCGATCTGGATGAGTTGACGGAGCTTGATCAACGTCACTTTTTGTTTGGTTATAACCGGCCAGCGCCTTTGTCCTTCTATGACAAGGACCATGGTGACACGCAGGGAGCGCCTTTGCGGCCCTGGGTCGAATCCCGGATGCGAGAGGCGTCAATTGAACCGGATGGCGGGGCTATTCGTCTGCTCTGCAGCCCGCGGGTTTTCGGTTATGCGTTTAATCCTATAAGCACCTATTTCTGTTACCAGAAATCCGGTGCCCTGGCCGCTATTCTTTATGAAGTCTGCAATACATACAAAGAGCGCCATACCTATGTGATTCCGGTTTCCCGTTCGGGCCGTCCCGTGATTCGCCAGACCTGTAAAAAGTTGCTTTATGTCTCGCCGTTCATTGATATGGAAATGACCTATCATTTTCGCATCATTGCGCCCGAGGATCGCGTCAATATCGTGATCCGGGAAGAAGATGACAAAGGCCTGCTTCTGGCCGCCTCACTGACAGGCGAACGTCAACGGCTTACCGAAAGAGCGCTTGCCAGTTGTCTTCTCCGGTTTCCCTTTCTCAGCTTTAAAATTATGGGTGGGATTCATTGGGAAGCCTGCAAGTTGTGGCTCAAAGGCTTTCCCGTCTTTACCCATATGAGCGCGGCCGCGCCGGTGCAAAGCAGCGTTGGCAAGAACACATCCATGGGGTCCTGATTGCAGATGGAAAAATCAATTACAAAACCCCAAAACACGTACCACACCTCAACAAGTCCGGTCCGCCTGGCGTTTCGCGAAAAGCTTCTTGCCCAATGGCTCAAACGCATAAAATTCGGACGGCTTTCCGTTGACTTTCCGTCAGGCGGGCGGGTGGTCTTTAAAGGGGCGGAAGAAGGCCCGAATGCGTCCCTGCAAATTTATGACCTGCGCCTTATCAACAGAATAGCCGTTGCCGGCGATATCGGCTTGGCAGAGGGTTATATGCAGGGTGAATGGGAAACGCCCGATTTAACAAAGCTTTTGGATTTTGGTGCGGCCAATGCGACAGCGTTTGATACCGCCATCGCACCCCATTGGATTGTCAACGGGCTTAACCGCGTTCGCCATGCCTATAACGCCAACACAAAAACCGGAAGCCGCCGCAATATCGCCGCCCACTATGATCTGGGCAATGCGTTTTACGGGAAGTGGCTGGACGAAACGATGTCCTACTCATCGGCTTTGTTTGATGATGATGCGCAAGATCTGGCGGTTGCCCAACGCCAAAAATATATACGGCTTGCAAAAGCCATCGACCTGAAAGCCGGGGACCGGGTCTTGGAAATTGGTTGCGGCTGGGGCGGTTTTGCAGAAATAGCCGCTGCGGACTATGGCTGCCATGTGCTGTGTCTGACCTTGTCCAAGGAGCAGGCCCGGTATGCCAGACAGCGCATTGCCGACAAGGGATTGAGTGAACAGGTTGAAATCCGGGTCCAGGACTACAGGGATGTTGAGGGACAATACGACAAGATTGTTTCCATCGAGATGTTTGAGGCCGTAGGCCAGACGTACTGGAAAACCTATCTCGATATCCTCGGTCAAAGATTGACGCCCGGCGGTCGAGCAGCGCTACAAATCATTACGATTTCCGATGATGCTTTTGAAAGCTACCGTCGGACCCCGGACTTTATTCAACGCTATATTTTTCCGGGTGGAATGCTGCCCAGTCCGTCCGCTTTTGAAGCGGCGGCTGCCGGTTCCGGTTTGCGCATTACGGAGTCTTTTTATTTTGGTAAATCCTATGCGGAAACGTTGCGGCGCTGGGATCGATTGTTTCAGGAAAACTGGCAGGAGATTGCCGAACTGGGGTTTGACCGGACGTTCTTCAAAATGTGGCGTTACTATTTATGCTATTGCGAAGTCGGTTTTGAGAGAGACACGATTGACGTCGGGCATTTCGTCATCGCGCATTCATGACGCAGGAACCGGCACCCAAAGTCCCTGCGTCCATATTGGCGTCTTATGTGGCTCCGGCGCTGGTTGTCGCGCTGCCGACCATACCTGTCTATATCCATCTGCCGTCGTTATACGGCGTTCAACTGGGGCTCGGTCTGGCGGCAACCGGGGTCATTCTTCTGATCGCGCGCCTGTTCGATGCCGTAACGGACCCGTTGATCGGGAGATTGAGTGACCGGTTTTCGTTTCGAGGCGCGCACCGCAAACCATGGATCGCCATAGGCGCGGTGATTGCCGGGATCGGGCTTTATAAAGTCCTGTCGCCACCGGATGCGGTAACGGGGACATATCTGCTGACCTGGCTTGTGGTTCTGTATGCGGGCTGGACGATGGTTTCCGTTCCTTACCTGGCCTGGGGGGCGGAATTGAGCGCCGATTACGATCAGCGCGCCCGGATTACCGCCTGGCGGGAGGGTCTGGCCTTGATTGGAATTATTGGCGCCGGGTTAGTGACGGCGGTAACGATACAAATGGGTTGGTCTGAAGCCCGGTCCATCAGCGCCATTGCCTGGGCAGCCATCCTCTTGGGCGTCGCCGTTCTGCCTTTCCTGTTCTGGATCGTTCCCGACGGACAAAAGCGCACGCCCCGCCCAACGGCCGTAGTGAAACAAAACGGAGTTGCCGCCCTGAAAGCCTTGGCCCGGAACCGCCCCTTTCTACAACTGTTGTCGGGCTGGTTTGTGAACGGGCTTGCCAATGGCATTCCGGCGGCCTTGTTTTTCATTTATTTGGAATACGGGCTGGGCGCCGGGCCGGATGAGCGGCCACTGTTTATCCTTACCTATTTTGTCGCCGGCATCGCCGCGATACCGTTCTGGCTCCGGCTCAGCCAAAAATTCGGCAAACATCGCGTCTGGTGTTGGGCCATGGCTTCCGCCTGTCTGGCGTTTCTGATAGTGCCCTTTTTGTCGGCAGGCTCTTTTTTTCTGTTTGCCGGGGTCTGTGTGGTGACCGGCATGGCTTTGGGCGCGGACCTCGCTTTGCCGCCCGCTATCCAGGCCGATGTTATTGACTATCACCACCTGAAATTTGGTGACGATCATGCCGGGCTTCAGTTTGCATTGTGGGGGATGAGCACCAAGCTCTCTCTGGCTCTCGCGGTTGGTCTTGCGCTGCCGGCGCTTGAGGCTTTTGGTTTCAAACCGGGCGAGCCCGGGAGCGCGGGATTGGCACTTATTGTGATCTATGCGCTGGTTCCTGTCGTACTAAAAGCAGCAGCAATTTTTTTGATTTCGGATTTCCCTTTGACCCGGATGAAACACGCGGTTATACGCCGCCGCCTTGGTCAACGAGAGAACAGACAGTGAGAGATCTACAGGATGAATTTTCTTCGCGGATTGACCCTAAGCGCCTTAATTTTGTTAAGTGGATGTAATGACATGAAAACCGCCGATTTCAAGAATAGCGAACCGAAGCTCGTGCTTGAGACGTATTTTTCCGGCAAAACCCAGGCCTCAGGCATTTTTGAAGACCGCTTCGGCAAAGTGCGCCGGCAGTTTACGGTCGATATTGATGGGCGTTGGGACGGGAAGGAACTGGTCCTTGATGAGAGGTTTGAATATAGCGACAAGGAAACCGACCGCCGGGTCTGGAAAATCCTTAAAACCGGTGAGTCCACCTATGAAGGCCGTGCCGATGATGTGATCGGCACCGCCAGGGGGGATGTCTCCGGGAATGCCCTGAACTGGCGCTATGACATGGATTTAAAAATCGGCGACGGCACGATGCGGGTACACTTCGATGACTGGATGTTTCTGCAGCCTTCAGGTGTTCTTGTTAATCGAGCCCGGGTCAGCAAGCTGGGTATTGAAATTGGTTCCGTGACCTTGGCCTTTACCAAGGAACCGGATTCAAGCGCGTCTCTCCAGTGAAATCAGGGCTTTGCCACGCGGCGGCGTATCCAGCGGATCACCGCGCCGATCAACGGAAGCCGCTCATAAAAATGAGTCGCTGCGTCCCAGTAATCGATATGGGATTGTACGCGGCCATCGTCTGAAAAGACGAGAGAGCTGACCCCGTCAAAAGCCCATTTCTGGCCTCTTAACCGGCTCTCGAAGCGCCATTCCATCATGCATAAATCTCCCTGTTCGATTGTGTGATGGACCCTGAATTTGATGTCATCCAGATTTTCAAACATGTGCTGAAAAACGCGGTGCATGTTTTCCGCGCCCCGCACGTCGTTGAACGGGTCCTTGAAGTGCACCGTCTCTGATACATTGTTAGAGAGGTTTTCTAACGTCTCTGGTGTCAGGGTTTCCAGGTAGGTCTTGTAACGTTCAGCGCGGGGGGTCACGGCTTTACCATCCTTCGGGTCAGTTTAAAGAACAAGGCCGTTGGCAGAAATCGCAGCATTTTCATGAGGACGGCAAAGCGTCCCGGGAACGCGATTTCAAAGCGGTCTTTTTTTAAGCCTCTGACAATATGCTCTACCGCTTCATCGACGGGAATAAGAAAAGGCATGGGAAACGGATTCTGGTCCGTTAGAGGGGTTTTCACAAAGCCGGGGTTGATGAGGGTCAGGCGCACATTATAAGGTTCGAGTTCGACACGCAGGGCTTCGCATAAATTGATTATCCCGGCCTTTGTCGCGCCATAGGCGGCGGCGGTTGGCAGGCCCCGGTAGCCGGCGAGCGACCCGACCACGGCAATGTGGCCGGACCGGCGTGCGATAAACCGTGTCATAATGGGTGCCAGGCCGTTCACCGGGCCCATTAAATTTGTCTCCACCAATTTCCGGAAAGCACCAACCGAAAAGCTTTCCGCCGGAGTTGGCCTATGGGTTCCTGCATTCAGAATAACGAGATCGAGAGGCCCCACTTGTAACTCGATCCGGGTTATTGTCTCTTGATTTTGCTGGCTGTCGGTGACGTCCAGCGGGAAGGCATGAATGTGGCCTTCGGGGCATTCGCCCTTGAGGCTCAGCAGATCTGCCTCAGTGCGTGCACTCACGGCAACGAACCAGCCGTCACTGGCCAGGCGTTTCGCCAGAGCGCGGCCAATGCCTTTTCCCGCTCCGGTAATCCAGGCGACTTTCCCACCTGATTTATCCGGCATGATTTAGGTTTCCTTCCTCACCGCCTTGGCAACGGCGGCAGACATATTCAATGTCTGAACCATCGCGTCCCTTGAATTTCATTTTAACCCAGCGCCCGTCTGCGTCATACCAAACCTCCGTATCGAGATCTCCGCTATAGACGTAACGGGTGGCCCAGACGGGACCACGTTCCGTTTCAATTTTTTCACGTGCGCTTGGGAAAATACTCACCTGATTGATTTGACCGGTCAGCGTATTGAGAACGCTTTGTTTCTGGATGACGGCGGCGTTCCAATGGGTGGTCGGGTATAGAAATTGTGCCGTTTCGATGCGACCATCGGGTCCGGAAATCTGGAAGAATGGAGGCTGATGTTCTGCACTTATTACAAATTTATCACCGTCGTCATCGACGCGTGAATGGAGGCGGAGCAGCTTGCCTTCCTGCCAGTACTCGTTCGATTCATAACGATATCGGTAAGCGGTCACAAACAGGAAGCGGATCTCTAATTGAAACAGGCTGCGCACGGAGACAGCGGGACCTTTTTGGTCAAAAAGAACTGAATGGAATCCCACGTTCTCGCCATTGCGTCTCACATCAAACAGGATTTCTTTTCCATACAGGGCAACCGGGTCAGGGATACTTTTTTCGGCGTGCGCTAAACCGGATGTTGGCATATACGCAATGCCGCATAGCAGGATCGTCAGAAAAAACAGGACAGGGTTCTGCCATTTTCTTCTGTCTCCCGCAGTCTTCTTTTGCCCGTTCAAAATGGTTTTCCCGCTTGAAGTTGGATCGTCTAGGGTTTTACGGACGGGGCGTGGTTTTGGATCACGGAAAAATGTCATATGCCAATTATCCGTGCCCATAGGGAGGTTGCGTATCCGCAGGATTACCCGCTAACGGCGGTGCGACGCTCCTGTGCGACAGGTAAAAAAATCCGATGTCAGATAGCGCCGCTGTTGGCGTCAATACGAGCCGTCGACGGAGCGATTGGTCTGCCATCTGGCTCTGTCACTCGCTGGAATTTTTGTAATTGCGCATACCGAGATTTCTTTTTGTATAAGCGCGACAGCATCTATATAGGTGGAAGTCCGTCGGCAAGACGGGCCAAAAAAAACAGGAGAGGTGACTATGGAACAGACAAAAGGGCCGCTTGACGGTGTAAGGGTTGTATCGTGCTCGACTGCACAGGCGGGGACCGTGCCCTACAGTTTGATGGCTGATCTGGGTGCGGATGTAATCAAGATTGAGGTCCCCGGGATTGGTGACAGTTCGCGTACGCAGGGCCAGGAGCCGGGGTATCCCAGCACATTTTTTGAAACCAATAACCGGGGCGTCAAAAGCCTGACCCTTAATCTCAAGGACCCGCGCGCGCTAGATATTCTGTATCGTCTGGTTGCGGATGCTGATGTTTTTGGCCAGAACTTCCGGCCCGGATCCGCCGAGAAAAACGGATTCGGCTATGAAGATCTTAAAAAAATAAATCCCAAAATCGTTTACGCATCGATCTCAGGGTATGGACCCGATGGTCCGAATGCGGCCCTGCCGGGGACTGATGCCATGGGGCAGGCGCTGGGTGGTATTGCCGAAGCCTATTCGACGCCCGGGCAGCCGTTGCGGACGGGCATTGTATCCGTGGCCGATGAAACCTGCGGCATTCTGATGTTCGGGGGCATTCTGGCTGCTTTGCACAATGCGCAAAAAACCGGCATTGGCCAGAAAGTCGAAACTTCGTTGCTGGGCGGACAGATCCGCCTCATGGGCTGGACACTGACCACCGCCATGTGGCGCGACCGGAACCCGGTGACGGGTCAGGTCCGGATCGCCGGGACGGCAGACCGGCCAGCAATCAGCGCCAATTTTGCCGATGCGCAAGGCAAGCCGTTTGTGTTTCAACTCGGCGGAAAAACATGGCAGGCGGCCATGACCGCCCTTGGTTTTTACGAAGAATTAAAAGCGGCAGGGATCGGGGATTTGGGCGTGGTGGTCGAATCGGAAGAGATGCGCAAGACCATGCTGGAGACGCTTGATGCCTGTTTTGCCAGAGACAGCCGGGAGCATTGGGTGGAGATATTGCGAAAGGCCGATATTGTCACAGCACCGGTTAACACCATGCTGGAGGCATCCAACGACCCGGACGTTGTCGCAAACGGGTACGTGAGTGAGATCGATTATCCGGATTATGGCAAAACCCTGAAGGTGCATGGCTCGCCATGGAAGTTTTCGGAATCAGCCGTCAAGATTGGTGTCGCCCCGAAGTTGAGCGAACATACCGAGGCCGTGCTGGAAGGCCTCGGGTTTTCCAAAACCGAAATACAGGGTTTCAAAGACGACGGAGTCGTTTGAAAAGTTTACGCATGTTTCCCCGATACGATCAGGGGGTATCGAGACAATCAATGAGAAAGGAATAAAGGCATGGCCGTCGTTGAAACGGAAAGACAGGGACAGATTTTTCAGGTGCGGTTAAACCGGCCCGAGCGGATGAACGCCATGGGAGCGGAACTGCGCGCCGGGATGGCTGAGGCGTTTACGACGTTCCGTGAAGACCCCGACCTTGAGGTTGCTGTTCTTACGGGAACCGGTCGGGCCTTTTGCGCCGGCGAGGATATGAAGGAATCGCTTGAGCGTGGCACCCCCGGTGCTGGCGCGCCTCTGCCGGACCCCTTCTGGAATAGCACTCTGGAGAAACCCGTTATCGCTGCGATCAACGGATTCGCCATGGGGGGTGGTTTCATGATGGTTGAGCGCACGGACTTGCGGGTGGCGGTGCGGGGTGCCGTGTTCGAGGTGTCCGAAGCCAAGCGCTGGCTGCTGGGCGGTTATAATCATGGTCACTTTGCCGGGCTGCCGCATCATATCGCCGTGGAAATGGCGCTGGGTTTCCGCTTTACGGCAGAGCGGCTATATGAGGTCGGTTTTCTAAACCGCCTGGTCGAGCCGGACGAACTGATCCCGACGGCCTACGAAATGGCCGAACACCTGCTGACCCTGCCGCCGGCCTCACGGGTCAATACGGTCTACATGATGCGTCAAATGCGCCCGCAGGTCGCGCCGGACCTGAGCCGTCTGGCGACCGCCCTGCATGAGCATGGCGATAAAAATGATCTGATGGAATCCCGCGCCGCCTTTTCGGAAAAGCGCAAACCCAATTTCAAAGGCTGGCTTGATCCCGAGGATAGATACCGCATGCCGACTCTGGAATCCGTGCGGATGCAACCGGCAGACGAGTAGCGGCTGTACGCCGGCTAGCCGGCGGCACGAAAATTCGGTGCCATGCGGCATAGCACCTCAAAGGCTTTGCGCATGGCACCCAGATTGGCCTTGCCCTGGCCCGCAATGTCAAAGGCGGTGCCGTGAGCGGGCGTGGCGACGGCAATGGGCAGGCCGGCGGCGATGGTCACACCACGCTCAAAGCCCATCAGCTTCATGGCGATCTGCCCCTGATCGTGATACATGGTGACGACGGCGTCGAGCAATCCGTCGCGCGCCCTCAGGAAAACGGTATCGGAAGGCCACGGCCCATCGGCGTCAATCTGCATTTCGCGAACCCGCTGAATGGCTGGCGCAAGAATGTCGATCTCTTCGGTTCCGAAATTGCCCGCGTCTCCGGCATGTGGGTTGAGCGCAGCCACGCCGATGCGGGGACGCGGCGTGCCGGCGGCACGCAGGGTGTCATGGGCTAGGCGGCAGGCGGAAATGACCGCTTCCTGATTGATATTCTCGACCACGTTTTTTAGGGCGATGTGGCTGGTCACACGGGTCGTGATCAGCTCATCGAGCATGTTGATTTCCGAATGATAGCCCGTGAAGCCGAGATATTTGGCGATATAGCGGTGCTCGTCCTCGACATCCATGCCGCCCATATGCAGAGAAGTCTTGTTGAACGGACCAAACAGAATCGCATCGAGTTGTCCGGCTGTTGTCAGATCAATGGCTTTGTCGAGGCCGCGCAGGCTGGCTCGCCCGCCGGCTTCGCTTGTTTGGGCAATCTGCAACTCTTCCGGTGTGATCGTGTCCATGGCAATCCAGGCGAACCCCGGTGCACCCCACCAGTCAGACGGCTGGTCCGGATCAACTTCCCGCATCGGCCAATCTGTACCCGCCTGTTGCTGGCCGAGATCGAAAACATGTCGGTCACCAATCAGAACGATATCCGCGAGCGCGTCAATATCCGGTTCTGAAAGCAGTTTGGCGACCAGTTCCGGTCCGATTCCAGAGGGTTCCCCATGGGTAATTGCGATACGAGGCTTCATGTCTGTTTCCTGTTGTTGAGTTGGGCGGGCGTCTGCTGTTCCGGTTATCGATGAAAGCGCCGGTGCTGTAGATTGCATCTAGATTTGGCATACAATCTTGAGGCCCGTCAACAGATTTCAATTTGGAAAATGGATAAGCGGAGGCAAAAATGCCGATAAATCGGGGAAAATGGACAGATGGCCTGAAATATTAATAATGCTCAATCGTATCAATTTGCATGCCATAATGCTTGTTTTCGGTGTAAGGTTTGTCCGGGAAGGATATGGTCAAAAGAAAATGACAGATGATAAAATGACGGAAACGCTTCCGAACAAGGAGGAGGCAGGCCTCGCTGAACAAGCGATTGATCCGCTCGGGGGCGATGTTACGCGGTTGCCGCTCACCAATCAGGTAGCCGCAAGCATTCGCGACATGATTATTCAGAATGTCTTCAAGCCGGGAGAGCGTATTCGCGAAAGGCAGCTCTCGGAAGAATTGAATGTGTCCCGAACGCCGTTGCGTGAGGCACTTAAAATTCTTGAAGGCGAGAAACTGGTGGCGCTGTTGCCAAATCGGGGTGCGGTCGTCGCCAATCCGGCGCCGCAGGAAGTGTTGGAGTTGCTGCAGGTTTTGGGGGCGCTTGAATCGCTGGGCGGACGTTTGGCCGCAGAAAACGCGACAAGCGAGGAAATTTCGGAAATCAGGGCGTTGCATTTTGAAATGCTGGCCGCTTACAGCCGCAAGGACCGGCTGGCCTATTTCAAGCTCAATCAGAAGATTCATCTGAGTATTATTTCGGCGAGCCGAAGCGCCGCGCTCATTGAAACGCATGCCCATTTTAATGCCCGGCTGTATCGTGTCCGTTATCGATCCAACGAACAGAATACAAAGTGGAATGAAGCTATTGGCGAGCACGAAGAAATCATTGCCGCGCTTGAGGCTCGTGACGGCGAGGCGCTGGCGGATTGTCTGTCGAAGCATCTTGGCAACACCTGGACGAAAGTCAGTGCCGAGGATTATCCCGACCGGCCGTAGTCAGAAGGGCGGCTCCTTTGACGGCATGGGGGGCGATAAGATGGCGCTGTATGGATGCAGACAGAGAACATTTTGTATGCCATGAAGTGCGATGGAAAGGCCCGGCAAGTCCTGTGGCAGGCCGCTCTGATGCCTTGATATGGCGTAACTCACAAAATTACTTAGAAAAAGCTTTGTTTTTTTAATAGATAAATTAATTTTTGTATATTTGGGGGAATACAATGAGATCAAATCCCTGAATTATTTTTCTTGATTTTGGTATACCATTACTTGTTGACCTGTCGACAGACTTACGTCAATGTTTCGTGGATAAGAAAAAAGGGGCGAAAAGCCCGAAAAAATGTCAAACGTCTAACAGACAAAACAGAGAGGAAAATTCAATGAAAATGAGCCCGACGCGGAGACGCGTCCTTATGCTTACTGCAATTGCCTCCGGCCTTGGTATGACGGCGCTGACCAGCTCCGTAACCCAAGCCGCCGACAAGCCTGCAATTGAAGTTGTCACCCATGCCGGGGCGGGAGGCGGCACGGACGTCAACTCACGCATGATGATGTTGCGCGCCCGACGGACGCTGGGTCAGGACATGGTTGTTGTCAACAAGCGGGGCGGCGGCGGCGCTGCGGCCATGAATTATTTTCTGACGCGGCCAGCGGACGGAAATACGATCATGACGTTTACGGTTGGCCACGCCATTACCATGGCCAGTGGGAAAACCAAGTTGAAGGTCGAGGACATGGCGCCGATTGCACGCGGCACCAACGATCCGCAAATCCTTATGGTGAACTGCAAAACGTCTCCCTACAAAACACCGGATGATTTTGTCGCCGGTATGAAAAAGGGCGACAAAGTGAAGTATGGGGGAACCCAGAGCGGAACGATTGACCATATTACGGTATATCTCTGGGCCAAGCGTTTGGGCCTGCCGATGCCGACTTACATTCCGTTCAAGGGTGGCGGAGAACTGGCCACGCAACTGGTCGCAGGGTCTGTTGATGTTGGGGTGCTTAACCTGTCGGAAGCCTCGGCTCCGATTGAAGCTGGCGATATCTGCCCGCTGGTCATCCTGGGTGAAACCGGCATGGCGCCGATTCCAAAAGCAAAAACGGCCAAGTCCATGGGTATTGACCTCGTGCTGTCGACCACCCGCGGTTTTGTGACGCACTCCGGTGCGCCAGCAGAGCGTCGGGCAGAGCTTGAAAAAGGCATCACGAAAGCCATGGAGCATTCCATGTATCAGGCCTATCTGATGAACTCGGGTCTTGATAACACATCGCCGCAAACATCGGGCCCGTGGGGCAAACAGATTGCCTCCATGGTCAACGAATTCGGTCCGGCGCTCAAGGAAATGGGACTGGTTAAGTAGCCGCGTCCCAATGCATGGAGACGGTGCTTCCTTCGGGAAGCACCGTTCATTTTTATCTATGAAACTTTATATGATTCCCGGAATCATCGCGATTTTTTCGCTGGTTATAATTTGGGCGTCCCTTCAACTGGATGTGTCTCCGGCAATGATTGTCGGCCACAGCATGCAGCCCCGCGTTTTTCCCATATTTTTAATGGTGATCAATTTGCTGTTGGCGGGGCTCCTCGCTTTTCAATACAGAAAAACGCCACCGAATGAATTGCCGCCGGAAAGCTTTCGGACCTGGTGCACGATCGCCCTGTTTGTCCTGTTCTACCCGACGACGGTTTATCTGGATATGATGATTGCAATTGCCGTTGTCATGTTTGCCATGTGCCTTTTGTGGGGTGAACGGCGCCTTCATATCGCCGCCTTCGTGGCGCTCGCCACACCGACGGCGATTTTCTTTCTATTCGATCTGGCGCTTCAGGTGCGGTTCCCGCGTGGCCTGTTGACCAATTGGTATTACGGCTAAGGAGTGCAATTGTGATCGAAGCCTTGCAAGCCATGGGGTCGGTGATTTTTGATCCCTATCTGCTATTTCTGATTTTCATAACGACGGTTCTGGGTGTCGTGATTGGTGTGTTGCCCGGGCTCGGTGCAACAACAGGTGCGGCCTTGTTGTTGCCGTTCACCCTGACCATGGACCCGGTGCATGCGATTGCCGTGCTGGCGACCATCTATGTGTCCGCGACATTTGCCGGATCCATTACCGCAATTCTGATCAACACACCGGGAACGGCGGCGGCGGCGGCGACAACGTTTGATGGTTATCCCCTCGCACAACGCGGCGAAGCTGGACGCGCACTGGGAATTGCCGTTGTCTCGAGTACGGTGGGTGGCGTGTTCTCGGTGCTTGTCCTGTGTATTGCCGCGCCCTTGCTGGCGCGGGTCGCCTACGAGTTCCGCCCGCCGGAATATTTCGCCCTAACGCTGTTCGGCCTTTCCATGCTCGCCTCAATCAGCTCCGGCGGGACAATTAAAAACCTGATCGGCGGGATTTTTGGTGTTTGGCTGGCGACCATCGGAGCCGAGCCGACGACGGGCATTGAACGGTTCATGTTTGGCAATTACGAGCTTTATGAAGGCCTCGCTTTCGTCCCGGTGTTTATCGGTCTGTTCGCGATTTCGGAATTACTGGTCCAGTCAAAACGAATCAACCAGCTGATCGAAACCATCACCATGAAAGCGGTTAAGCTGCCGACACGCGAGGATTACAAGCGAATCTGGAAAACCGTTCTGCGGTCGTGCGGCATCGGTACGTTTATTGGTGTGCTGCCAGCGGAAGGCGCGACAGTGGCTTCCATGATCGGCTATTCCGAAGCGCGCCGGTGGTCGAAAAACAAAGAGGAATTCGGTAAGGGATCGATTGAGGGAATTGCCGGTGCCGAGGCCGCCAACAACGCGGCGACCGGCGGCGCGATGGTCCCGACAATGGTGCTCGGCATTCCCGGTAGTGGTACGACAGCCGTGATCCTCGTCGGGCTGCTGGTTCACGGGTTGCGTCCGGGGCCTTATCTGTTCACGGAACAGGTGGATAAGGTGTATCAGATTTTTGGCGCCATGCTGCTGGCCAATCTGATGTTTATGATCATGGGGCTTTACGCGGCAAAGCTGTTCGCGCGAATCTCCCTGGTGCCGCTGCAAATGTTATGGCCCATTGTTTTCGCTCTCGCCATGATCGGCGCCTATGCGCTGAATGCATCGCTGCTGGATGTCTGGATAGTTCTGATCTTCGGCGTTGTCGGGTTTCTGGCCCGGCGCTATGGTTTTGCGGTGGCGCCTATTGCCGTCGGGCTGATCCTGGGTGAAATGGTTGAGACCAACTTCCAGAACTCGCTGAAGATGTTCGATGGCGAGTGGTGGCGGATTTTCACGCAGCCACTGGCCGCCCTGTTTATGCTCTTTGCCTTCTTTGGTCTGTTTGGGTCATCCATCACAAAATGGATCGGGCGCCTACGAGGATAAGCGTTTTGAACAGGCCTATTAATTCTATACATAAATCAACGGAACAAGACTCATGAAGATCACAGATGTGAAAGCCCGCCGTTACAGCGGCAACACGAATGATTCCTATCATGCGGAAATCATCATCGTCGAGGTTACGACCGATGCGGAAACGACGGGCGTCGGCTTTGCCATGGCGGCGCCAAAAATGGGCGTGATTTTCCAGCAGATCATTGAGACGGTGTTGGCACCGAAGATTATCGGAGGTGATCCGCAGATGACGAGCGATCTCTGGGAACAGATGCATCAGCATGCCATCCCGCGGCGCGGCGGCGATGGGTTCGTGCGGATCTGTATTGCCGCCATTGATGTTGCGCTGTGGGATATCAAAGGCAAGGCACTGGGCGTTCCGGTATCCCGTCTTCTCGGCGGTCATCGCGATCTGGTGCCAACCTACGCCAACTGCGCCCATCATCTGCCGGCGGATGAACTTGCCGAGCGCGCCGCATCCTACGTGGCACGTGGCCACAAGGCATTGAAGATCCGAGGTACCCGAAGTTTCGTGACGCCAGCGGAAGCGACCGAGCGGGTCCGACAGGTCCGTGAGGCCATTGGTCCCGATGTCCGCCTGATGGTTGACGTCAACGGCAGCTGGGATGTGGATACAGCGATCCAGCAGCTGAAAGCCTGGGAGCCCTATGATGTCTACTGGCTGGAAGAGCCGGTGCCGCCTCAGGATATACCCGGTTACGCCCGCGTGCGGGCGCGTTCCGGTAGTACCTATATTGTCGGTGGCGAACAGCATGCCGGATTGCAGGAGTTCCGGTCGCTGATTGAGGACGGTCATATCGATATCGTACAACCGAACGCCCTGATTACCGGCGGCATTACGGACTGGTTGCGTGTTCATGCGTATGCCACGGCGAAGGGCATTCCTGTGTCGCCCTGGGATTTGCAATCCGTGCATATTCACATGGCGGCCGGTTTGCCAAACGTCAAATGGATCGAATATTTTATGGCCGACAATGCACTGCTGGAGTTCCAGACGAAATTGATTATCGGACCCGTTTGTGAAGAGGTAGTGACCGAGGAAGGTGTCTTCCTGAAAGCGCCCAGTGGTCCGGGCATCGGGCTGGAGCTGGACAAAGAGGTCGCTGAACGCTCGTTGGTTGCTTAAGCGGCTTTGTCGTTATGGGACGAGGATTGATAGCCGATACTGTGGCGATTAACGATTACACAAGAAACTGAAAATCCGAAAATGAAATCCTGGCCTTATAATGCGCCGGTCAGGATCCGCCGATGCGCATGGCGTTCTTTAACGGTTGGCCCTCACAAAGCCGCACGAGATTCTCCGATATAAGATCGGCAAAGCGTCGGCCCAATGGACCCCCTGTGCCCGCGACGTGTGGCGACAGGATCACATTGGGCAATTGCCAAAACTCATCGTCCAAAGGCAATGGTTCCTGTTCGAAGACATCCAGACAGGCACCGGCGATCACGTTCGTTTGTAGGGCCTGTAAAAGAGCTGCATGATCGATAACGGCGCCGCGGCCGACGTTCACCAGAACGGCGCTTTTTTTCATTATCGAATATTCTTTATGGCCGATCAGTTTGTCCGTATCGGGCGTCAACGGCAGTGAACAGGCGACAAAATCGGCATCCGGAAGCCAGTTGGCTAGATCCCGTAGCGGAGCGATGGTATCGGCCGGGCCGTCGCCTTCCCCAGAACTGTTCAGGGCGACCACATTCATATCGAAGGCCTTTGCCTTGCGGGCAATTTCGCGACCGATGGATCCATAACCCAAAAGCAGCAACGTCTGTTCCTCAAGGCAGGAAATCTCGGTTCTGAGGGCGTCGCGTCCCCATTCCAAAGCCGTTCGAAAGCGTTCCATTTGCGGCAGCGCATGGATGTGCCCCAGCATCAGTGCCATGGCGTGTTCGGCGACGGTGCGGCCTTTCAATCCGGCAGCGCTGGTGAAGATGACGTTTTCAGGCACGCCGCCCTGTTCGAACTTGTCGGTACCGATTGAGGAGGCCTGCATCCAGCGCAGCTTGGGTGCGTTGCCGTTCACCGCATGGGCAACCGCGCCTGGATAGTAGGGACCAGCAACGATCAGAATGTCCGCATCGACAAGTTCTTGTGCGGCCTGTTCTGCGGATGCCGCTTTGACAAAACGGACATCGGGAAATTGCGGTGCCAGGGAAGCGACGGCGTCCCCTTCCCATTGCAGATAATGGACAAGTTTCATCGTCTGGCTCCGGTTTTGTGTTCAAAGGATATGCGCAAAATTTGCGCCGATGCCAGCACCATCAGAATTGATCCTGTAGAATCTTGTTGAGGTTTGCCTTTCCTTCAAAGCCAAGGCCCGGAATCTGGGGCAGTCCAACAAGCCCGTTTTCGATTTTGAGGCCATCGGTGAACCCGCCGACAGGTTGGTGGCTGTAGGGATAGTTTTCCGTGCCGCCGAGACCAAGACCTGCAGTTATGTGTAACGACAGAAGGTGACCCCCATGCGGGTACAAGCTAAGCCGGGACCAGCCGAAGTCTTCAATGGCGGCGATGGTCCGGATATACTCGCAGATGCCGTAGCTCAGTGCGCAATCGAATTGCAGGATGTCGCGGTCGGGGCGCAATCCGCCGAAGCGCAAAAGATTGATGGCATCCCAGCTCGATAACAGGCACTCCCCGGTCGCCAGCGTGCCTTCATAGACATTGGCGATTTCCGCCTGCAGATGATAATCAAGCGGGTATCCGGGTTCTTCGAACCAGCGCAGGCCATATTCCTGAATGGCCTTCCCACAAGCGAGCGCTTCTTCAAGCTTGAAATTACCATTGGCGTCGACTGCCAAATGGTTTGCGGGCAGCACATTCAGAATGGCCTCGATCCGGCGCCGATCTTCATCCAACGCGGCGCCGGCAATTTTCATTTTTACAATGGTAAAACCATCGTCCAGATAACGGCGAACTTCATCCTGTAATTCGGCATGGCTTTTGCCGTAATAACAGCCACCAACATATACGGGTACTTGTGTCGGGGCATCGCCATTTCCATATCTTTTTGACAGAAAAAGCCATAAAGGCTCACCAGCGATTTTTGAAGCTGCATCCCATATGGCCATGTCGAGAGTGGCAACGGCGATAGCCTTGTCGCCATGGCCGCCCGGCTTTTCGTTGCGCATCATGCAATCCCAGACCTTGAAGGGATCAAAATTATCACCGATATCGTTGAGCAGCGTCTCCGGTTTGGCGGCCAGCAGACGCGGGATCAGTCGCTCGCGGCAGATGGCGTTCTGGCTGTAGCGACCGGTGCCGCTGAACCCGTAGCCGATAACCGGTTTTCCGTTGCGGATAACGTCAGTGGTGATGGCGACAAATCCTGTCGTCATACCACTGAAATCCATAACTGCGTTTGCGCGTTTCTCGCCGGTATTGAGGGTGAACTCTTTGATATCGACGATACGCATGGTTACTTCCCTTTGAATACAGGTGGGCGTTTGTTGAGAAAGGCTTCCATGCCTTCGCGGAAATCTTCACTCATATAACACATCAGCATGAGATCGTTGCCACCACCAGGTGGGAGCTGTGGTCTCAAGCGCAGCAGGGCTTCCTTTGCCGCTTGCAGGGTCAGCGGTGCATAAGTCGCAATCTGCTGCGCAATCTCTTCAGCGCGAGGCATCACCTCTTCCGGTGTTTCGACCATTTCCGTAATGAAACCGCAATCGAGAGCTTCAGGAGCCTCGATCATCCGTGCTCTGAAAATCAGATCCTTGGCGCGGGCGGTTCCGATCAGGTCCGACAGGCGGGCGAAGTTGGTCATCGACAGGCAATTGCCGAGTGTGCGTGCGATGGGAAAGCCGAAGCGCGACGGGCGCGCCGCCAGCCGCAAATCACAACAGGCGGCAATGCCCGCGCCACCACCGGCGCACGCACCGCGTATCGCGGCGATGGTCGGCACCTTGCAGCGCTCAAGCGCGCCCAACACCCGGTCGATCCGGGCTTCATAGCCAAGCGCATCTTCTTCCTTGTCGAAGGCGCGGAACTGCGACATGTCGGTTCCTGCGGCGAACGCCTTGTCACCGGCGCCGGTGAGGATGAGCGCGCGCACATCACGCTTTTCACTGACCTCGGTGCAGATCTGGGCCATGCGCTCATACATCTCAAACGTCATGGAATTGCGTTTTTCCGGTCGGTTGAAGGTGAGAAAGCCGATGCCGTTGCGAATTTCATAGAGAATATCGTCACCGGCGTTTGCGGCCAGTTCGGCATCTATGGTCGTGGAGGGAGAGGTTGTCATGTGCATGCGCTCCTGGTTTATTTTGGATTGTATCGATTGCCGCTGTCGCGGTAGGGGGATCGTATTTCCGTGGTTCAGACGACGCCGCCGGTTTTCAGGCCAGCGATTTCTTCCGCAGAATAACCGAATTCCTGCAGGATTTCGTCGGAATGCTCACCCCGTTCCGGTGGCGCCAACTCAAAAGAACTTGGCGTTGCACTCAAGTTAATGGGCTGAGCGACAAGGGTGAGGTCACCCAATTCTTTTGATGTCACGGATTTTGCCATACCCAGATGCTGGACCTGCGGGTCGGCGAATACCTGATCGATTGTGTTGATCGGGCCGCAGGGAACGCCGGTTTTATTGAACCGCTCAATCCATGTTGCGCTATCGGCGGTGCGCAGTACGGCGTTAATCTCTTCGCCGAGCGCATCGCGGTTCTTGGAACGCAAGGTGGATGTCTTGTATTTTTCGTCTTCAATCAGACGTTCCGCATCAATCGAACGACAGAAACGCTCCCAGATAACCTGACCGGTTACACCCAGGTTGATGTGCCCATCTGCGGTTTCGTAAACGCCGGTTGGAATGGATGTCGGGTGATTGTTGCCCGCCTGTGGTGGCACTTCACCATCCACCAGCCAGCGGGTCGCCTGAAAATCCAGCATCGCGATCTGGGCCTGAAGAAGCGAGGTTTGCACCCACTGACCTTCGCCGGTTTCATCGCGGGCGAGCAAAGCCACCATGATGCCGAGCGCACAATACAGGCCCGCCGTCAGATCGGCGATGGGGATGCCGACCCGCATCGGTCCTTCGCCCGGTTTTCCAGTAATTGACATCAGCCCGCCCATCCCCTGGGCAATCTGATCAAACCCCGGTCGCTGTGCGTAAGGGCCATCCTGTCCGAAACCCGAAATGGACGCATAGACCAGGCAGGGGTTAATCGATTTAAGACTCTCATAGTCGATGCCCAGCCGGTTTTTCACATCGGGCCGGAAGTTCTCAACGATGACGTCGGCTTTTGCGACGAGGCGTTTCAGAACCTCTACGCCCTCTGGAGATTTCAGATTGAGGGTCAGTCCGCGTTTGTTGCGGTGCAGGTTCTGAAAGTCGGAGCCATGGCGGGGTCCGCCGGGGCCTTCCGCAGCGTCCAGGGCTTCCGGCATCTCAATCTTGATGACGTTGGCGCCCCAGTCGGCCAGTTGACGCACACATGTGGGGCCGGAACGGACGCGGGTCAGGTCAATTACAGTAAAACGGGAAAGCGCAGGTGATGCAGGTGTAAAGGGCATTATTCTTCCTCCAAAATTTTGGCGAAGGTGCCGTGCCAACGTATAATTGTCAACAATAATCAATATTCAATATGTAATTAATTGTTGACACAGATAGGACCATCCTTGTAAATGACCCGCTATGACCAATGATCTTCATGAAGCTATTGCGCTGCGCCGCGCAGAATCGTTGACCTCGCTGGTTCAAAAAGAACTGGAGCGGATGATTGTGAGCGGTGAAATCCGACCAGGAGAGCGCCTGAATGAGCTGGCGCTGGCGCAACAGTTCGGCGTCAGCCGCGGACCCGTACGCGAAGCCATGCGCGCTCTGGAGCAAGCCAAATTGGTAACGATGCGAGTCAATCAGGGGTTTTTCGTGCGCGAGGTCTCAAAAGAAGAGACGTCCGAGATTTACGATGTGCGCGCCGTTGTCTACGGACTGATCTGCGAGCGACTTGTTCATGAAATTCAGGCCGTCGAGTTGCGGTCCCTTGAATCCTTTGTCCAGCAGATGGATGCCGCAATTGTCGCGAACGAGCCGGTGACCTATTACAGGCTAAATCTTCAGTTCCATGATGAAAGCATTCGTTTCGCCCGTCACAAACGCGCACAGCAAACATATCAGTCCCTGATCAACGAAACCCACCTGTCGCGTCAGCGCTCTCTCGTTACGCAGGCGCACATGCAGGAATCCAACGATGAGCACAAGGCGTTGGTTGCGGCGATCAAGGCCGGAGATGCAAAAAAGGCACGCCATCTTGGTGAGCAGCACGCGCTGGCCGGGCGGCGGCGCTGGCAAATTATCAACGACGACCAGGAGGCCGTTCTTCTGGAGCCGGGCACCTTGTTGTCAACGGCCAAGGATACGCCCGCGCACTAGATCCCAAAGACAAAATAAAGAAGGTCACAAGACACAGACGTTTAACGACACTGGTCGTCGCTTAATCGCGAATTCAAACGATCATTAACCCACAGTGGAGGAACTGGAATGAAACTGGAAAAATCTATAAGCATGACATTACGGGCGGCAGCCCTGGCCTGCGTCGTCTCGGCGACGGCTTTGGTGCCGACAGCGCAAGCTGCCGATTATCCGAGCACCAGTGAGCGGCTCGATTGGACAATCGCTTTTGGTCCTGGTGGTGGTAACGACATCATGGCCCGGACTATTATTTCTATTCTGGAGAAATACAAACTCTATCCGGGCGAAATTGTTGCTCAAAACAGATCGGGTGGTAGTGGTGCTATCGGCTGGGGATACTTGTATAACCAGAAGGGTAGCGATTACGGTATCTCGACGACATCCGGCAGCTTCATAACAACGCCGTTGAAAGCAAACACGCCATGGGGGCCGTCATCCTTTACCCCGGTCGCCCTGCTTGCCGCAGATGATCTGATTCTTGTCGTTAACAAGGAATCCAAGATTATGTCATTTGACCAATGGGTTAGTGATTCAAAAGCCAAAGCACCGGCCGTTGGCGGTATGGGCGCGGTCAACGTTGACTACATCGTTCCAACGCTGTTGGCTGAAAAAGCTGGTTACGACTTTGAA
This sequence comes from Rhodospirillales bacterium, assembly GCA_048262255.1. Lineage (GTDB taxonomy): Bacteria > Pseudomonadota > Alphaproteobacteria > Rhodospirillales > Casp-alpha2 > JABMNT01. The sequence goes on from JBLXFH010000001.1 coordinate 947,335, forward strand.
TATGTTTCGTTCAACAAACAAGGTGAGTTGACGACGGCTTTGTTGTCCGGGGCTCTTGATGCAATGGTGGTTAACCCGGGTGAGGTTGCGGGGCTGCTCGAGTCCGGCGATCTGCGAGCGCTTGTTTTCACCGGGGCCAAGACTCCGGACTCCCTTAAAGGGGTGCCGTCGCTGGCGGATAAAGGTTTCGCTGTAAACATTTCAGCGCCACGTGGCGTCGTGCTTCCGCCGGAAGCATCGAAAGAAGCCCAGGAATGGTGGATCGCAACCATGAAGCAGGTTATCGAAAAACCAGAGTGGCAGGAGTATGTGAAAAAACATGACCTGACACCGACTGTCCTTTGGGGCGATGAATTCACAAATTTCCTGACAAATGCCCAGAGTGAATTTCAACGCATCCTGAAAGCCAAAGGCGTCATCAAGTAAATCGTTTATTGAGGGAGGCCCGCCAGCGGTTCGTCTGGCGGGCCTCTTTTCCTCGTCGGATTGCCACTTTAGCTTTATGGCGTTTAAATCATGGCGGGTTAACGATTTCTGATATCCTCGACGGTCTCTCATCAGCACACCCGCACGGATACCCAACATGAGACTCTATTTCACTCTAACGATCTTGCTGCTTTCCGTCTTTTATGCGGCATTGGCATTTGCCGACTTGAATTTTCTGAGCGCTCGCGGTCGTATCGGCCCCGGCTTTTTCCCGCAGATCATTAGCAGCCTTCTGGTTCTCTTTACATTTTCGACAGCCGTCAGCGAATTTCGCCGCCGTCAGTCCCAGGAAGCGGTTGCATCCGATTGGCGTGTTACGCTTGCTGTGGTCGCAATGCTGGCTGTTCTGATTGCGGCAAGCCACTATCTCGGAGCGCTTCCGGGCATGGTCATTTTTATGTTGCTGGCCTTGTCGGTTCTTAACCGGGGCAGGTATGTGACCAATGTACTGGTTGGCGTGCTATTGCCCATCGGCCTCTATTCCCTATTTCGTTATTCTCTCAACGCGGCGATGCCTCCGGGCATGCTCGGGCTCCCGCTATAAGCCATGGCACCGTTTCTGGCCTCACGCGGCACCATCAAACTTTGTTTCTTAAGGTAAGAACATATGGAAATCTTCGACAACCTTTTGCTCGGGCTCTCCGTTGCGATCACCCCGATCAACATTGTCTATCTGATGTCGGGATCAATCATCGGCATGGTCATCGGCATTATTCCAGGGTTCGGTCCCGCCGCCGGTTTGTCGATCTTGTTGCCGCTGACTTTTGGGATGGATCCCACCGGGGCTATTATGATGCTGGCCGCGATTTATTATGGCGCCATGTACGGAGGCACCATCACGTCGATCCTGCTCAACACGCCGGGCGAGTCGGCTGTTGTCGCCTCGACCTTTGACGGTTTTCCGCTTGCCCAGCAGGGTCGGGCTGGGCCTGCATTGGTGATGCAGGCGGCGGCTTCATTTGTTGGCGGAACGGTTGGCGTCATTCTGATTACGGTTTTGGCAGCCATTTTTGCCCAGGTCACACGCAACTTCGGACCACCGGAATTCTTCATGTTGGTCATGATGGGAATGGTAACGCTGGTTGTCCTGATTGGCGATAACTGGCGCCTTGGGGCTATTTCAGCCCTCATCGGGTTTGGGCTCGGAACGGTTGGCGTCGATCTTGAAACAGGCCTACAAAGAATGACATTTGGTTCGCCTGAACTCATCGGCGGTATCGAGTTCATTCCCATTGCCATCGGCTTGTTCGGGTTGGGCGAATTGTTTTATGCGTTTTATCAAGGACTGCATCGCGCCGGATCGGGCGGTATTATTCAATACCAAAACGAAAAGCAGTTCTGGCCAAACCTGAAGGATTGGGTCGAATCAAAGATGGCCTTTGTACGGGGCTCTATTTTGGGGTTTTGTATCGGAGTGGTTCCAGGGGCAGGCGCGACCGTGGCGTCCCTGATGGCCTATTCAATCGAGAAATCATCCTCAAAGACACCGGAAAAATTTGGAAAAGGCGCTATGCCGGGTCTGGTTGCCCCGGAAGCGGCAAACAATGCGGCGTCCGCCGGGGCGATGGTTCCTTTGCTGACATTGGGTATTCCCGGGTCTGCTTCAACGGCCGTATTGTTGGCGGCATTTATCATGTGGGGCCTCAAACCGGGGCCACTGCTGATGCAGCAAAATCCGGAATTTGCCTGGGGGCTTGTCGCCAGTATGTATCTTGGCAACATGGCGCTTCTCGCCATCAACATCTTCGCTATTCCGGTTTTCGTAATGATGTTGAAACTGCCGTATCGCATTCTGGCACCTGCCGTCATTCTGGTCTGTACGATGGGGACATTCAGTGTTCATGGCAGCATCATCGAAGTCTGGCTGATGTTTGGTGCCGGTATTATCGGGTTCTTCATGAAGCTCTACGGATATTCGCCGGCGGCCACCGTACTGGCACTGGTTCTCGGGCCGCTTGCTGAAGAAACCTTGCGTCAAACCCTGATCATTTCACGCGGATCACCAATGATTTTTGTCGAGCGGGGAATGTCGCTGACAATCATGCTGTTCACCATTGCGGTTGTTGTTTTCGGAATTCTTATGAGCCGTTCGAGAAAGAAGGTCTCTGAACGAAAACTCATTTGAGGAGGCAGGTGCCGGGCTTCAGTTAAAACCCGTTCTGTTTGGTGAATTTATAAGGATAAAAACAGTGAGTAATAATCGGGAAATGCCATCTCCGGCAGCTATCGACAGGAACCGGGAGCTGGAGGGCAAAGTGGCGGTCATTACCGGCAGCGCCCGCAATATCGGCCGACGCACGGCAATTGAGCTGGCAAGCGCTGGTGCTGCAGTTGTCATCAATGCGGTTTCTGCCAGGGATTTGTGTGAAGAGGTTGTCCATGAAATCGTGCAAGCCGGTGGCAAGGCGATCCCGGTACTGGCGGACATCACAAAGCAGGAAGACGTCGAACGGCTGGTCGCGCAAACGGTTCAGGCGTTCGGCGGAATTGACATTCTGGTGAATAATGCCGCTGTGCGCACAAAAGCACCCTTTACCGAATTGACGTTTGAGGATTGGGTCCGTGTTCGCGAAGTTGCACTTGATGGGGCGTTCCGGATGTCACTGTCTTGTGTGCCGCATATGATCAATCGCGGTGGCGGCTCCGTCGTTTCTATCCATGGCATGACCTCTTACGCGGCCGCCTCGAACGGGGCACACAAATCGGCGGTCAAAGATGGTATGGCCGGCATGACCCGCGGCATGGCGACTGATCTTGGCCCCCATAACATCACCTGCAACATTGCCGTTGTCGGGCGCTTTGATACGGAACGCTCCGGTGGCTCCGGAGACAAGGAAGCAACGAAGATCAGTGGCAATATTCCCTTGGGCCGTCACGGCACTCCACAGGATATGGCGGATTTGGTCCGGTTTCTTGTCGGGCCTTATGCGCGTTATATAACAGGCCAGACCATTCAGGTGAACGGCGGCGCGTTGATGGCACACTGAGTGCGCGAAATCTCATATTTGCGCAGACGGGTCTAAAGTCTGAGCCTAAATTTTACGGGATCAGAGTTTGCTTTCCAACACTTGAATACGGCTTCGCAAGTTTGCGACAACTTCGGTGATCTGGGATGTGGCTTTGGCGGTTTGTCCCGACAGGTTTTTCACTTCGCCCGCAACAACGGCAAAACCCTTGCCCGCTTCGCCTGCCCGGGCGGCTTCAATCGTCGCGTTCAGGGCGAGAAGGTTGGTCTGTTTGGCAATGGCGCCAATTTGTTCGGCGACGACACCCACACGGTTTATTTCTTCGCCCAATTCATCAATGTCGACTTTCAGGTTTTCCGACCTGGCGTTTGTCTCGGTAACGGCTTCAACGGGGGTTTCATGCGTTTGAGTCGGCATCGGCGCGGTTTCCTGTTGGCTGAGATGTGCGTGCGCGGCCTCAATCATGGTTTCAGAGAGAAGCGTGTAAGCGGCGATCCAGGCGTCGCGGACGTCATCTGTAAAGGCGTCTCCCAGACCTTGTTCAAGCGTCCAGATCAGGGCGTGAGCAACGGTTGTGTAATGGTAATCCTGAACGCCGTAATCGAGATGCCGAACCCCGAGTTCTTGTATCGTTGGAACAATTCGGTCCAGATTTGTCAGGCCGCTGACGACCGTTCCGAGAGCCGACATCAGTTTTTTACCCTGCTCTTCCATATCGCCCTTGAACAAAGGACGCAGTTCGGGATCGATTTCAAACAGGCGTTGATAGAAAAGTTCTGCTGCCGTTTCCTTGATCGGGATGACTTGTTTAAAGGTCTCCTGGACGAGCGTTATTTGATCTGGGGTCATATGCTTAAATATCCATCTTTATTAAATGATTAGAACAAAGCCTTCGGCGCATGTTCCACGAACAGCTAAAATCCATTATCGCCTTGAAAGCGCCACCATTCGATCGCTTCTTTGGCAGCCACTTCAAAGTCAGGCATCAATTCTTTGACCACTTCGATTGAATGTGATTTTTCCTCAATTTCAGCGGCAAGTTTGGCGATCTGGATGGCAAACATGGAACCACTGGCGCCTTTTATGGCGTGGGCGGCTTCTGCAATGACTTTAGAATTGCCGTCCTTCACTCCCTGTTGAAGTTCCAGTAACCGTTTTTCCAATGTGATTTGTGCTTCCGTCAGGAGTTTTGAAATAATTTCCGCTGGTAATTTTTCCTGCAACGTTGCCAATTGCGCCTGATCCCCTGCCTGTGAATTAATTGCCTGCGGGACAGGGGTTCCCACTGCGACCTCGGGAGAACAATCGGCTGTATTGGCTGAGGCTGAACCGGCCGGAGGCTCTTTCGCGGCCGAGGGTTTGTGGAGGGGTGCCGTTGGCCGGTGCGCAGCGAGGATTGCAGCCAATTGAATTTCGGTGAAAGGTTTCGTCAGCACATCAACCATGCCAGCCTGTTTGAACAGGGCATGACGTTCGACAAAGGCCTCGGCGGTTAAGCCAATAATTGGTAGGTTTTTTAGCGATTCTATTGCGAGAATAGCTTTCGTTGCATGGATTCCATCCATTTCAGGCATATGGATATCCATAAGGATGATATCCGGCCAGCCATCTTGGGCGACCTCGACCGCAAGGCGGCCATTTTCTACATGCCGTACCGAATGGCCAAATTTCTCAAGAAAAGCTTTCGCGATCATGGCATTAACCGCGTTGTCCTCAGCCAGCAGCACATTCAGGGATCGATTTTCAGGGGCAAGATCGTCCGTCTTTTGCAAAGCGGGCGTTTCCGTTTCCTCTTCCTCAGCGGAGCCAAACGGAAGAACGACACAGAACGTGGTTCCCTGACCAGGTTTGCTTTCGGCAGAGATCGTACCCCCCATCAAAGTCGCCAGCCTTTTGACAATCGATAACCCCAGACCGGTTCCGCCATGCGTTCGGGTAATTGAGGCGTCTTCCTGGGTGAATGCATCGAAAATTGCATCGATGCGTTCGGCAGCGATCCCGGAGCCTGTGTCGGTGAGTGTAAAGCGCAGAAGTTGATCCTGCTTCCCTGACTGGTGAGGGAGCATGCCCAGGTGACCATCCGCAAATTCAATTGTCAAATTGACATGCCCTGTGTCGGTAAACTTGATGGCATTGCTGAGAAGGTTCCATAAAATTTGCCGCAATCGAACGGGATCGCCTTTGATTATGAGGTTGGCCGGGGTTTGGTTATAAACACCCAGTTCCAGCTGTTTGTCGTCGGCCAGACTCTGAAAAGGTGATGTAATGGTCGAAATCAATTCGCTGAGAGAAAAAGCCTTGTTTTCAAGTTCCAGACTACCCGCTTCAATCTTACTCATATCGAGAATATCGTTGAGAATGGAGAGAAGCGTTTGCCCGGATGAGAGGATCGTGTTGACCTTGATCGTCTGATCGGGGTTGAGGTCTGAGTCTCTCAGAAGTTGCGCCAAACCTAAAACGCCGTTTAGCGGCGTACGGATTTCGTGGCTCATTGTGGACAGGAAATTTGATTTCGCGTGTGTGGCGACTTCCGCTTTATCGCGCAGCTCTGCTTCTCTTTCTGCCAGTGAAACCAGTTCAGCTGCTTGGTCCTCAACATGGCGTTGTGCCTCTTTGGTGTCCTGAAGCTGCTGGCGAAGCTCCACGGTCATATGGTCGGCCCGGCGCTGGGCCCGTTGGCGTTGTGTGGACAAGGAAAGAATGACCGCAAAAAGCAGAAAATCAATAATAACGCCGCCGATAGCGACGATGGTTGGCAGGTCATTATCGAAAGCATCAAGATAAGCAGGATATGTGTAAACAAACACAGTCCATTGCCTGCCAGCAAGGCTAATAACCCGTGTTGTTGAAAAACCGGCTTTCGCTATTTCATGGTGCTTGGCGGCTATATTCGTTCCTTCAAGGGAATGCCCCTCTGTATCGTAAAGAAGGTTGTCCGGTTGGATCCGGTGGCCGTCAAAAACCTGGTAGTGCAGATCGGTCTTTTCGGAGTCCAGAATGCCGGTCATCAAATCTTTCATCCGGAAGGGACTGTAAACCCAACCTCTAAGTTTTTTCAGGCTTGGTGCCAGGTTTTCCGGGGCGTTGGAATCGTCATAGAGGGGGATATACATGAGAAAACCGGCCTGTACGTCTTCATTCGTTTCCTGGACGAGCGTGACTTTTCCCGAGATCACGGTTTTTCCGCTGTTGCGCGCTTTGTCCATGGCTTCCCGCCGGACAGGGTTTGAATACATGTCGTATCCAAACGCCCTTCGATTGCGCCAATCGAAGGGCTCAAGATACAGAATGGAAGAATAGGCGTCGCGGGGTCCTGCCGGTTTTATTTCAAAATCGTCAAACCCTTCAGCGCGAACAGCGTCTTCAAACGCCTGCTTCTGGGAGGGCTCAATCCATTTACTAAAGCCGATGCCCTGGATTCCCGGAAACTGTTTTTCAATTTCAAAATTGTCAACAAACCGGCGCCAATCGTTCCGGGTGACTTGTGTTGACGCCTGAAACAGGCCAACCCCTCCTCTCAGTCCGGTCTCATAAGCCCGCATGCGCTTAACAATAGCATTTTCCAGATCATCAACCTGAAAAACAAAACGGTCATGCGCACGTTCAAGAACCTGATTGTTTAAAGTAACCCAGGCTGCTGCCGTTAGAGCAAGGGTGACCGCAAGGATAAGCCACGCTATTATGCGGCTTTGAAAATAAATGGAGATTTGGCTGTTGTCTTGCACGCCTATTTTGTTCATGGCGTGTCGATACTTAAAAATAGTTCAAGGGCCGGATCTCCCTGATTTTGACAACGTGCTTATCATCAGACACATACAGGACCGATTTCCTGAGCACACAAATGAAACAACAACAAGACAAGCCCACGCTGAAAAAAAATCAGCCAGAATTGACTCACAGTTACCAATTTAAGGAAAACCTATAACACCTTTGTTTCAGCACGATGCATACATTATGAACATGTGTTTCAATTTGAAACCATCAAATGTTGATCATGTTGCTCGGTGCACCGGATTATTGTTGTTTTTTTTAATGTAAATCTACATTGCACATTCGCCAATGAGGCGCGGTATTTTCAGGAGGTTGAGAAGACGGATAACATGTAAAAACAAACGGTTAAATAATTAAATTAGCCATTCTGCAAATAAAAAACCCCTTTATTTTCAATATATAAGATGATTTTGGTGGTAAAAGAGATAAAATTCAATTGGGAATATATGTTTCAATTCGTTATTTTGAATGAATATGATTGCATGAACTTGATGATGCGCTTCTGGTAAGGAGCCATAATGGCATAAGGTCTTGTGCGTTTTGATGAATAGCCGTTACGGCAACATAGGGAATAAGTAGTATGGAATATACATCGAAAACCGATGGCACCACATGTGAGTTGGGTTTTAGTGGGCAATTTTCATTTTCTGACAATGCGACAGTTCGAAAAATAATTGAAGAGGTCACGCCGGGCAATTTTTCGCGCTGTTCCATCGATATGAACCAGCTGCAAAGTATTGATTCGGCAGGGCTGGGAATGATTCTGTTGATCAACGACGCCTTACAGGAAGCCGGAAAAAGCCTAGAGCTAAAAGGGGCGACAGGTCAGGTCCAAAAGATGCTGGAGATATCAAAGTTTTCGGAGATCATCTCGATTAACCCATAGCATTGGCCCGTTCTATTGGATTGGTTTGAAACCAGTCAATCAGGACAAGGTCCGGAAAGCTTCCAGAACATCATAAAAACTATTCGGGTCAAACCAGGGATCGGCGGGGCCTGATGGAGGTTTAAGTATGGAGATTCGCTTCGATACCGGCCCGGCGACGGTCAAGAACCCAACGGGCGACGAGGCCTTCGTGATTGCAGGTGCGATCACGCTAAGCAGCGTCATTCTTGTTGTTGACGACGAGATTGTGATCCGCGAACTTATCAAGGCGCATTTAGAGGCTGCCGGTTACGTCAACATCGAAATGGCCGAGGATGGAATATCCGGGTTGGACCGGATTCTGACTGACCGGCCGGATCTGGTGATTTTGGATATTGAAATGCCGGGACTGAACGGCATTGAAGTCCTCACGAAAGTCCGGGCCAATCCTGATTTTGAGGATATGCCGATTATTGTCGGGACGGGCCACGACCAGACGGCGTTCCGTAATGAGGTACTGCGCGCCGGTGCAACAAATATCATATCAAAACCGATTGATTTTGAACTGTTGCTGCACCGGGTGAAAACGCATTTGGAATATCGCTTTTTACTGAAAAGCCTGAAAGCCTATCAGCTTCGTATCCAGCAGGAATTGGAAGCGGCGCGCAGCATGCAAATGCAGTTGCTGCCAAGAGGGCGTGAAATCGTCGAGTTGGAACAACACTATGGCGTGAAACTGGATTGGCACTATAAACCGTCATCGGAATTGAGCGGGGATTGTTGGGGGATTCAGGCCATTGATGATCATAAATTTGCTGTTTTTGTTGTGGACTTTACGGGTCATGGGGTGGGCTCGGCTGTTAACACGTTCCGCCTGCATACGGTGATGAAAGATATCGCTACGGATTCGGAAAGTCCGGCCCGCTATCTCGAAGCGCTGAATGTGCAACTCACCGACCTCATCCCCCGCGGCCAGTTTGCAACAATGAATTACGCGATCATTGATGTGAAAGGCAATCGCCTCACCTATGCATCGGCGGGACACACGTCACCGATTATCGGTGACGCCAGGACCAGGGAGTTAACGGTTGGCGACCCAAGCGGATTACCGCTGGGGATCAGTAAATCGGCAACATACACAGATCATGAACTGGCCTTGAACCCGGGTGATTTTCTGTTTCAGTATTCGGATGCGCTCATCGAAACACCGGGTGATACGTCACCACCTCTGGAAGAGGAGGGGCTCGTTGACCTGGTTGATAAAGCGTTTACCAAGGCGGAAAGCACTGGCGCATTGAAGTGGCTGTTGGAGACGTTTTATGGGCTCTCGGATATTCCTCCTTCCGATGATGTCACTGCCGTCTGGCTGCAACGTCTGAAATAGGCATCCCATGGGCGGCAATCTGTGTCCGGTTTGCCTATGCGGCACGCCGAAATGGTGCCGTTCCGGTTCCGGGCATAGCCCTAAAATGTACTTAGCAGATTTTCACCCGCCAGCATGGCCTTCAGGTCGTGCATCTGCGGTTCCGTCAGCGGCCACGCCGAGGGCGGGCGGGTTGCCCCGCAATCGTTACCCATAAGCTGTAAAGCGGCTTTGACGCCGGTGACATTGGTGCCGTTCATTTCCTGGGCGCGGACATCTTCAAAGGCGCTCATGCGGGCGATCAGGGCGCGGGCCTGGGCATAGTCGCCAGCTTCCAGCGCCGCATGAATGGCCACGGAATGTTCCGGCCATACGTTGATCAGACCACTGGTGAAACCGCGCGCGCCGACTGCATAAAAAGCTGGCGCCCAGACCTCGGCCAGTCCGCCGACCCAGATGATGGCGGGGTCGCAGGCCTGCATGGCGGCGGCCAGTTTCATCGGGTTTGGCGTTGCCCACTTGACGCCGACAACACCCTCGATATCGCAGATCGCCTTGATGCCGTCGGTGCCAATCAGGTCGTTGCGCAAATAGATCACCAGCGGCAGACCGCCCCCGGCGTCGGCGACGCGCTTGACGTATTCGACAATACCGCGCGGCGCGACAAACGGGTCCGGCGGTTGATGGACCATCAGCGCCGTTGCCCCCGCATCGGCGGAGGTTTTGGCCAGCTGGCAGGCGTCCTTGACGCTTTTGCCAACCCCGGCAACCAACGGAACCCGGCCATTGATCATCTCTGCCGCAGCCCGCACCATCTGTTCCGCCTCGTGTGTCGTCAGGCCATAAAACTCACCCGTGTTGCCGTTCGAGACCAGAATATGAACGCCGGTGGATACAGCGCGCTCGATAATCGGGGCGAGGGGTGCGGCCTCAATCTCGTCAGCCGCGTTGAAAGGGGTAACCAGAATGCCGGATATTCCTGTCAGGGCTTGGTGGAGGTCTGAAGAGGTGGGCATGGCGTCAATGGCTCCTTCGGCGAGATGGTGAAATTAATGTTGGTTTTGCCGGACAGGGCTGTTTCGCCCGGTATAGGCAGGTTTCGAAAAGTTCATTTCATTTCAAACTGTTCAATGCGAAGAATATACAAATTTTTACAAATTTGACAAATCAATTTGCAAATCTGATCTTCTCAAACGGATTGCGGCGATGGCGCAATCAGGGGTACTCTGCGGGTGCATCCCGGCCCCGTGTTCTGCGGTGGCGTCAAAATTAATTGAAGGAACCTGCGGTGGTTGATCGTCTCCAACAGTCCGGCCTTGTTGACCATATGAACCCGTACCGTTGGGTTATATTGTCCGGCGTCTGGTTGTCCTATTACTGTTTCGGGCTGGCGATCGTGACCATGGCGCCGCTTGTCGCCGAAATTTCCACCGATTTGGGCTTGTCGCATTCACAAATGGGAACGGTGCTGGGCGCCTGGCAGTTGGTCTATATCGGGTCGGCGATTCCGCTCGGGTTCCTCCTCGACGGCATGGGTGCCCGCCGCGCTTTGATGTTCGCCTTTGTTGTTATTGCGGTCTCTGTGCTGCTCAGGGCCAACGCCGTTGGTTACTTCAGCTTGTTTCTGGCGGTTGCCGTTTTTGGTCTGGGCGGGCCTTTGGTCTCGATCGGTGCGCCAAAGCTGATTGGGCAGTGGTTCGAGGGAAAAGGGCGGGGTTTCGCTATGGGTGTCTATATGACAGCGCCGACGCTCGGCAGCATGACCGGTCTGGCCATGACCAACAGTTTGTTCATGCCGTTGTTCTCCGGCGACTGGCGCAGTGTGTTGATGCTTTATGCGGGTTTTATCCTGTCGGCCAGCGTCCTGTGGTGGCTGATCACTTCTCATAAACACTTCAGGACGGCGGAATCCGATTTGGCGGCGGAGCCCCGGGAATCGCAAAAAGAAAATTTCCTGAGACTGATCAAAGTTCCCGCCTTTCAAATCGTTCTGGTGATGAGCGTCGGCATTTTCTTTTTCAATCACGGCCTCAACAATTGGTTGCCGGAAATCCTGCGCAGTAAGGGCATGACGGCAACTGCGGCCGGTTACCTGGCTTCCATACCGGCGGCTTTCGCCGTGATGGCGTCGCTGACCGTGCCGCGGCTGGCCACGCCGGAGCGGCGGCTGTGGATTCTGTGCATCATGTTTCTGGCCTGCGGGGTGTCATCGCTGCTGCTTCAGTCCACCGATGGCGCAATCCTGCCGATGGCCCTTGTCTTTCAGGGGATCGCCCGCGGCAGCATGATGACCCTGTCCATTTTGGTCTTGCTGGATATGCCGCAAGTCGGCAACAAGCGGGCCGGGGTGGCGGGCGGCATGTTTTTCTCGGCAGCCGAGATCGGCGGCGTCATGGGGCCGATCTCCATTGGCGTCGTTTCCGATATGACCGGCGGTTTTACCTCAACCCTTTATATGCTGACGGGGGTCAGCGCGGCGCTTCTGGTTCTGCTCTTTGCGCTGTGGCGTCAGAGGCAGAAAACCGAGGCGGCGGCCTCTTAAAACGACAGGTCTGCGTAAGGCGCGAAAAGGCGCGGCGGGGCCTCCATTTCGGCTGGGAAGCCGGGGCATCGCCCGTTAGACTGATCCGCAAATAGCGAATGAAAACCGATGGAACCGGGTGGACCTATGGACAAAAACCAGACAGCGCAGCCAATCATCTATCGGGGCATGGATCAGGCGACGCTGGATGCCGCCTACAACAATTCAAAAGCGGTTTCTGATAGTGCTGAGCGGGTCAACAGATGGGCGGAACATAGTGCCGACGTCCGGGGTGGAGACGACGTATTGCGGGATCTCCGCTATGCAACCCAGCCCCGAAACACCATCGATTATTTTCCCTCGGGAATGCCCTATGCGCCCTTGTATGTGTTTATCCATGGCGGTTACTGGCAGCGCAACAGCAAGGAGACCTTTTCGTTTGTTGCGGAGGGCTTGCGTCCGCATGGCGTTGATGTTGCCGTAATCAGTTACACGCTGGCCCCCGAGGCCCGGCTGGCTCAGATGGTCGGGGAAATCGACACCGGCATTGATTATCTGTTTGAGGCCAGCGACAGACTCGGTTTTGACCGCGAACGCATGTATGTCGGCGGCTGGTCGGCGGGTGGGCACCTGGCGGCCATGGCGTCGCACAACCCCCATATTAAAGGTGTGCAAGCTATCAGTGGAATCTTTGATCTCGAACCGGTCGCGCTCACCTATATCAATGACAAAGTGCAAATCGATACGGAAGAGGTGCAAACGCTGTCGCCCCAGTTGCGGATCACCGCCGCGGATATTCCCTATCAGATATTGGTCGGCGGTGATGAGCTTTCCGAACTGCGCCGTCAGTCGACCGATTATTCCGATATGCTGAAAGCGCACGGCAAACGGGTTCAAATGGCCCTGCTGGAGGGCCTCAATCACTTTACAATTGTTGATGAACTGGCGCGGCCCGATGGTCTTTTGGCGCAGGCGCTTCGGGATATGATTTTTGCGGGGAACCCAAAGTAATGAGAGAACAAGCAGGGAGAAGAACATGAGTAAGATTGGATTTATCGGTATTGGCAACATGGGCGCACCCATGGCCCGAAACCTGATCAAGGCGGGCCATAAGGTGACGGTCTTTGATCTGTCTGAAACCGCGTTGGCGGCCATTGCCAAAGATGGCGCAGACATTGGCGAATCGGTCGAAAATACCGTGAGCGGGGCGGATGTGGTCATAACCATGCTGCCGGCCGGCACGCATGTCCGCGACGTCTATCTGGGGCCGCTGCTTAGCACGGCCGATCCGCAGGCATTGCTGATCGATAGCTCAACCATTGACGTGGAAACCGCCCGCGCCGTGCACGCGGCGGCGGCGGAAAAGGGGTTGGCCATGGTTGATGCGCCCGTTTCGGGCGGTGTTGGCGGCGCCGAGGCCGGTACGCTCACCTTCATGGTTGGCGGCGAACAGGCGGCCTTTGAGCGGGCCCGAGCGTTGCTCGAGATCATGGGCAAAACCATCGTTCACTGCGGTGGCCCCGGCAACGGCCAAGCGGCCAAAATCTGCAATAACATGATGCTCGGCATCCAGATGTCCTCGGTCGCCGAAGCCTTTGTTCTGGCCGAGAAACTGGGGCTGGATGCGCAGCGCTTGTTTGATGTCTCAAGCACGGCGTCCGGCCAGTGCTGGTCGTTGACCACTTATTGCCCGGTGCCGGGCCCGGTGCCCACATCGCCCGCCAACCGCGATTATGAGCCGGGGTTCGCCACAGCCTTGATGCTGAAGGACATGGGGCTCGCTCTGGCGGCGGCGAAAAGCACCGGAGTCGATGTGCAGGTGGCGGAAAAAGCAATGGCACTCTATGCCGGATACGCCGAAACGGGCGGGGAAGCGAAAGATTTTTCAGGCCTGATCACCTTCATCCGTGCAAACGCGACCTGAAGGGTTTTTGGCCCGTCTGCCGGGCGGCAGATGAAATTTAACGCGCTGCCTTAAGTCTGCAGCGCCAGCACCAGAAATTCGGACAGGGTCGCCGCCGCGCCTGACAATTTGCCTGGGGCATGATGCAAGGCGATTTCCGACGATGGCAGTCTCGGTAAACCGGATTGCTCATCGAGCAGCTTCAATCCCGGTCGGGCCGTGCCCTCCTTGACCACGGTTACTGCGATTCCGGCTTCCGCCGCCGCTTCAACGGCGGCAATGCTTGAACTTGTGAAGCAGATTCGCCAGCGGATTCCGGCCTCATCCAATGCCTTGAGCGCCCATTCCCGAAACAGATTGCCCGGCGTCAGCAATGCCAGCGGCAAGACGCCCTCATCATCCAGGGCATGGGCGGCGGAAAACGCCCATCGCGTCGGTTCCGTGCGCAAGACCCTTCCCGCACCCTGACCTTTCGGCTGGGTGGTGAGAACCAGGTCGAAGCGTTCGCCAAGCTGTTTGATCAGGTCGCTCGAAAAACCTGTGGTCACTTCGACCTTGATTTTCGGATACTGGGCAATAAAGCGGGCGAGGATGGGGGGGAGAATATGTGTGGCGTAGTCGTCCATGACCGCCAGTTTGACCTCGCCGATAACCAGATTTTCCTGCAGTTCATCCAGCGCCCGATCATGCAGGGCGACCATTTGTCTGGCATATCCCAGTAACAGTTCGCCCGATGTCGTCAGCTTTCGCTTGCGCCCGTCACGCCGGAACAACTCGCAGCCGGTCACTTCTTCCAGGCGTTTCATTTGCATGCTGATGGCTGATTGCGAGCGGCCCAGTGCGGTGCCCGCCTTGATGAACCCGTCGCGTTCAACAATGGTGACAAAAGTTCGAAACAGGTCGGTATCGATATTCATGTGTACCATAGTCTTGCTCATCTATGATGGATCGGATCGGGGTGGACGATTGGGGCCTCACAAATGATAAGTCATTTTGAACAAAAACTAAAAACAATTCACTATCTTGATTATATGAAATCGACTGAAGAGCAACAAATAAAGGGTGTTAAGCGAAGGTCCTTAAGCCGAGTATGTTGCGCATCTCGGCAGGTGGGCGGCCGGGCTTGGTCGCACAGAGGTGGTAACGTCAGTTGTCTTTTGCACGCCGGACCCCACCAGTTGTGAGTGCGGGGTCCGGCCAGGTTCTTTTGTCTTATCCCAGGGTCGGCATGACGAATTCCGGATCCGTACGTTGCCCTGTCGGCCAGCGGGTGGTGGTGGTCTTGATCCGGGTGTAAAAGCGGACCCCTTCCATGCCGTGCATGTGATGATCACCAAACAGCGACGCTTTCCAGCCGCCAAAGCTGTGGAATGCCATGGGTACCGGGATCGGCACATTGATGCCGACCATACCGACTTCAATGTCCTGGCTGAAGTTGCGCGCTACATCGCCGTCGCGGGTGAAGATCGCCGTGCCGTTGGCGTAGGGGTGATTGTGGATCAGGTCGACGGCGTCCTGATAGGTGTTTTTGCGAACAACGGAAACCACGGGGCCAAAAATTTCGTCCTTGTAGCAGGTCATGTTTTCGTTGACCTGATCGAGCAGGGTGCCGCCGAGGTAATACCCGTTTGCGTATCCCTGCATGGATTGTTTGAAGCTGCGGCCATCGACAACAACGCGCGCGCCCTGGTCTTCCGCGCCGTCAATATAACCGCGCACCCGGTCCCGATGCTGGGCTGTGACCAGTGGCCCCATTTCGGACGTGCGGTCGTTGGCGGGCCCGATCTTGAGGGCATTGATTTGCGGAACGAGCTTCTCGATCAGCGCGTCGGCGACAGCATCGGTGACCGGCACCGCCACGGATATGGCCATGCAGCGTTCGCCAGCCGAACCAAAACCGGCTCCCATGAGCGCACTTGCCGCCATGTCGAGATCGGCATCGGGCATGATCACCATATGGTTTTTGGCGCCGCCCAGCGCCTGTACGCGTTTGCCGTTCGACGAGCCGGTCTGGTGAATGTAACGGGCGATGGGGGTCGAGCCGACAAAGCTGACAGCTTTCACATCGGGATGCGCGAGCAGGGCGTCTACCGCTATCTTGTCGCCCTGAATGACATTGAAAACACCTTCCGGAAGGCCCGCCTCAATAAGCCATTCCGCCAGCAACAGCGATGCCGTTGGCGTGCGCTCGGAAGGTTTCAGAATGAATGTATTGCCGGTCGCCAGCGCTACCGGGAACATCCACATGGGTACCATGGCCGGGAAGTTGAACGGTGTAATGCCGACGCAGACACCCAGTGACTGGCGGATCATATGGCTGTCCACATCGCTGCCGACATTTTCCGAAAACTCACCTTTCAAAAAAGATGGTGCGCTGATGGCAAACTCCACCACTTCGATGCCGCGGGTCACCTCGCCCAGGGCATCTTCGTGGGTTTTGCCATGCTCCATGGAGATGGCTTCCGCCAGTTGCGGGGCGCGTTCCCACAGGGTGTTTTTGAACTTGTCGAGAATGCGCGCACGCCGCAGGGCCGGTGTTTTTGTCCACGCTGGCCAGGCGGCTTTGGCGGCTGCGACAACGGTGTCAATTTCCTGGGGCGAGGCCAGGGCGACGGTGCTGTCGGACGCGCCGGTTGCCGGGTTGCAAACGGGCTGGTTGCGGCCGGATGTGCTGGCGGCGGGTGTTCCGTTAATGAAATGTGCGATCTCTGTCATGGGTGCCTCCTGTGTTGCTGGCAGCAATTTAGAGACACGTTTTATTCATTTATATATATAATAAAGAAGACTCGTTATTCAAAAGTGAGGAATAAAATGAACTGGGACGATGTGAAATATTTTCTGGCGGTGGCGCGGGCCGGGCAAATGCTGGGCGCGGCAGGGCGACTGGGCGTCAGTCAGGCAAAGCTGAGCCGCCGCATCACGTCGCTGGAGAACGCCATGGACTGCAAACTGTTTGAACGCAGTACGGAAGGCTGCCAGTTGACGGAAGACGGAACGGCTTTGCTGGATGTTGCGGTGCGGATCGAGAGCGATTTTGTCGAGTTGCAATCGGTCATCCACCAGCCGGAGGGTGCGGTATCCGGTACCGTTCGCATTGGTGCGCCCGATGGTTTTGGCGTTTCCTTTCTGTCGCCCGAGCTCCACAAGCTCAGGGAGCAATATCCGGAACTGACCGTGCAACTGGTGCCGGTACCGCGCAGCTTTTCCTTGTCGCAGCGTGAAGCCGATATTGCGGTGATGGTCGGGCGTCCGGCGAAGGGGCGGCTCAGGGTCCGCAAGCTGACCGATTATTCACTGGGGCTGTATGCGTCCAAAAGCTATTTGCGCAAATTTGGCGAACCCGCCCACCCAGCAGACCTGCAGACGCATCGGCTGGTCGGTTATGTGGAAGACCTGATCTTTACGCAGGAACTGAATTATACGTCGGAGATTCTGGGCGATTGGCGTTCGGATATCGAAATTTCCAGCGTGTTGGGCCAGTTCGAGGCCGTGCGGGCGGGTGCGGGTATTGGGGTTTTGCATGACTTTATGGCGGTTCCCGAAAATGATCTGGTCAGCTTGCTACCCGAGATATCTGTGCGCCGCAGTTACTGGACGGCCTTTCATGAAAGCATGAAAAATACCCGGCGCGTGCGCGTGGTGGCAGAATTTCTGGACCATCAGGTGAGCCAGAAAAAAGCGAGTTTTTTGAAGGCATAAACGCACCGCCTTTGATCACAGTTATACGCGGGTCGAAGAAAGGCTTAAACACCCAGGCTCCGCTCAATGGCCCAGTAGGAGGCGATAAGCAAAGCCGTGCCCGCCGTTGTATAGCGGAGCCCCTTGGAGGCGCTTTCACCAATTCCGGCAGAGATCCAGTAAACCACCATCACGCATGCGACGATCACCAGTTGTCCGGCTTCCAGACCCAGGTTGAACCCGGCCAGCGCGGCCCAGATCTGGTTAGCCGAGCCGCCTGTCAGATCAAGCAGCAGGGTCGAAAAGCCAAAGCCGTGCAACAACCCGATCAGGGTTGTTAAAGACAGAAACCAGAACCGGTTCTGCATGCGGCCGGATAGGGCTCGCGTGTTGCGAAACAGAATCAGAAGGGCCGTGAATACGATGGACAGCGCAATGGAGATTTCGATGGCGGGCAAAAACCAGGGCGCACTTGGTGCATAACCAAACCAGCTCAGGGCAAGGCTGACCGAATGCCCCAGTGTAAAGCCGGTGACGCTCCAGACGATCAGGCCCGACAGGCCGGAGGCCATGGCAAGGCAAATCAAAAACAAGACATGGTCATATCCCTGCAGGATGTGAAGAACCCCTTCCTCGGCAAATCCCAGAAGCGACGTCAGCATGGACCCGTCAAAGACAACCGGCGTTTGCAGTTGGCCCAGAATTTTTTGCGAGATCACCGGTGATGAACGGTGGTCCATGGCCAGATTGTCGAGCACGATATTCTGCGGCACGTTGATTTCCGGCAAGGTGCTTTTTATGGAGATGTGATCTGTCGATGCCGCCGTCGGCAATAAAAGCTCAAGATCAATCAGGCTGTCGCCAACATAGATATCATCGGCCGTCGCATGGCCTTGGGTGAAGGTCGTGGCGATTTCTTCGGGCGTGCTGAAATGGGGGCGGTCCTTACTGCTGTGGATGACGGCCCGGACGGCGAGCGCATTTGCAGGCTGATGATTGACTGAAATGCGATAACCGCTGGCCAGAAAAGCGGAAAACCCGGACGGATCCTTGGCGATAACTTTTTTGTCGAGGACATAATAAGGCACACCTTCAATGGAGACCTTTTTCACGAAGGGGGCATCTATGGGATCAAGCGGACCCTTGCGCTGCGACAGGGCTTCGGCGAAGGCCAGCGGCCCGGGTATCCGGATGATCAGGCGCAGTCCCTGATCCGCTGGTGCATGGCCGGCAAGGGGGTTGTAGGTTCGGGCGTCGACCAGATGCAGAGTTCGGGTTTTGGCGTCGACATTAAAATGGGCCGCTGCCGGGGTTGAACCGGCGATTAATAAAATCATTGTGCAGAAAGCGGCAGCCAGCCGTTGGAAGGGGAGGAGTGTGTTCATCGTTCGTTGTCGCCTGTCTGTATGGGAGATATTGGGGGCTGTGTCATGCTGCGGCAATTAAGGCGCGGGTATAGGCCTGACGGGGGTTTTGTACAATTGCATCGGCCTCGCCTTCTTCAACCAGTCGCCCGTTATGCAGAACCATCAGGCGTTGGCAAAAATGCCGGGCCAGAACAATGTCGTGGGTGATCAGTAAAAAGGCGGTGCCGAATTCACGCTGCAGGCGTTCCATCAGATTCATGATTTCGATACGGATGGACTGGTCCAGCATGGATGTCGGCTCGTCAGCGATAATCAGTTTTGGTTCGCCGATAATGGCCCGGGCAAAAGCCACGCGCTGGCGCTGTCCACCGGACAGGAAAACCGGAAGCCGCGTCAGAAAAGCATCGTCGTCGGGAAGCTGGACGGCGCGCAAGGCGGTGCGGACCCGCTCGATCAATTCTGGCGATCGCTTGTATCCTTGTATGTATAGGGGCTCCGAGACCAGATCGATAATGGGCATGCGGTTGTTGAGGCTTTGGTAAGGGTCCTGGAATACCATATGGACAATCCGGTGGGCATCCTGCCACTCCGCCTCGGAAAGCGTATGGCGATCCGAGTCCTGAATCAAAACCTGCCCCTCATCGGGACGGATTTGACCGGTGATCAACCGGGCGATGGTTGATTTTCCAGCACCGCTGGCACCAACAAGGCCAAGTGTTTCTCCAACATTCAGGCGCATCGAAATGCTGTCGACGGCCTTCAATGTAGGTGGTGCGCTAAACATCCGGGTCAGCCGTCCCGAGGCAGACGTAAAACTTTTCGACACGGACCGTAGTTCCAGCAAGGGGGGCTGGATGCTAGGCAGGGAGGATGTATCCGTCGCTTCTGTAACAGGGACTGACCAGCGTTTCCGTTCGTCCAGCTTGGGCAGGTTTTTAAACAGGGCCTGGGTGTGAAAGTGCATGGAGCCCGATTGTAATGTTGCCGGCAATCCGGCTTCGACGATCTGGCCCGACAGCATCACCGCCAGGCGGTCGCAATGACGCGCGATCAGGGGGAGGTTGTGGGTGACAAACAGAATGCTCAATTGCATGTCCCGGCGTAATAGGACGAGCAATTGCATAATCTCTTCCTGAACCAGGACATCAAGGCCGGTTGTTGGTTCGTCGGCAATGACCAGTTCCGGTTTCTTGCAGAGCGCAATGGCAATAACGGCGCGCTGGCGCATGCCACCGGACAGTTCATGTGGATAATAAGCCAGATGTTTCGCGTCGAGCCCGACCCGCTCCATCCATGTTACGGCTTCCGTTTTGCGATTTTGCGGTTCCGTCTGGCCCGACAAGGCGAGGGCTTCCTCAAGCTGATCGCCAATGCTCAACACCGGGTTGAGGGCATTCATGGCGCTTTGCGGAATGAGCGCGATTTTCTGGCTACGGAGCTTGCGCATTTCGGATGCGGACATGTGAAGCAGGTTCTGGCCATTAAAATGGATGGCGCCTGAAGAGATGGGCGCCGGTTCACGGAGCAATTGCAAGATAGCCATGGCCAGACTGGTTTTGCCGGAACCGGATTCACCGACCAACCCGAGCAGTTCGCCCTTGTTCAGGCTCAGGTCCACATGGCAGACGGCTTGAATGACGCCATTGTCCGTGGGGTAATCAATCGTCAGGTCTTCAATGTCCAGATAGGAGCTGGCGGCATGGGGTTGTTTCGGGACCGACGTGAGTTTTTTGTCGTCTGCCGCAATCTTGCGGCGGCTCAGCCGGAGTCCTTTTGAGCCGAGTGAAGCGTCAAAGCCATATCCCATGAAAGCGAAGGACAGAACCGCCAGCCCGACGGCCAGACCCGGCGGCACGATCCAGTAGGTCCAGGACCCGGTCAGGAAAGCGGCGCGGGCGTTGGCGTGATAGAGCGTGCTGCCCCAGCTGTTCTGCAGGGGATCGCCAAGGCCCAGAAAGCTGAGGGATGTTTCGATCAGAATGGCGTTATGGGCAATACGGACAAATTGCGGCACTATCAGCGGCGCCAGTTCTGGCAGGATATGGCGAAACACGATAAACATTCCGCCTGCCCCCATGGTTTTTGAGGCTTCGACAAAAGCTGCAGAACGGATCGACAGGGTCTGAGCCCTGAGCTCACGCACCGGATGCGCCCACATGACCAGGGTGATGACGATAATCTGGGTCTGGATCGAGGCTCCGAAATAAACACCAAGGACGATCACCAATGGCAGAAACGGCAATGATAAGGAGACGTCCACACAGCGCATGATGATCTGGTCGATCCAGCTTCCGTCCAGAATAAAGCGGCGCGTTCCTTTAACCGCGCCAGCGCAAAAGCCGGCGATCAGAGCCAGTAATGTGGCCAAGGTTGTTGACACCAGAGCGACGCTAATGCCGACGAACAAAGATGTTCTGGCACCATAAATCAGTTGCGCCCAGAGATCCTGACCGACATCGTTGCAGCCCAGCCAGTGCCTGGAAACGGGAACCTGAAATGGTGCGCAGACCAGATCCTTGGGCCCGTAACCGGTGAACACCGGGGCGAAGATCGCGAGCACGATCATGCTGCCCAGAATGCCAATGCCAAGCGCCTGCACTTTTCCAGTAAAGCTGGACATTGGTGCCAGCAAGCGCTTTCGAGCAAGAGAATTGGCGTGCGCCTGTGCGGTTTCGGTCATGGCTTATGCAGCCCTTCGGGTTCGGGGGTCAATCAGGGGATAGAACAGATCGGTGATCAGATTGGCGAAAATGATGCTGACCGTTGTAAAAACAAAAATGCCCTGCAGGAGATTGTAGTCGCGGGCGCTGACGCCGCCGACGATCAGACTACCGAGGCCCGGATAATTGAACACGGTTTCGATCACCAGGGCACCGCCCACCAATGTGCCCAGTCCCATCATGACGTTGGTGTAGAGCGGCAGCAAAGCATTGCGGAAGGCATGTTTGAAATAGATGGTTCGTTCCTGCAGGCCCTTGGCGCGGGCAAACATGATGTAATCCTGTTCGAGCGTGATCAGCATGGAGGAACGGGCAATCAGCAGGACGCTGGCCGACTGCACCAGACCCAGGGAAAGGACGGGCAGGATGAGGCGCTGGCCAACGCCCACATACCATTCCCAGGAGCCTGCGGATGTGGCGATGGGATAGGCACCGTAAGAGGGCAGCCATTGCAGGGTGGTCGAAAACAGGATGATCAGCATCATCGCCAGCCAGAAGGCAGGGATCGAGCCGGCAAACAGGACAAGCCCCAGGGTGGATGCGTCTGTCGTCTTGCCACGATGCCAGGCAGAGAACACGCCGAGCGTTGCGCCAAGTGCCGTGCTGAACAGCAAAGCACTGCCTGACAGCAAAAGGGTCCAGGGCAGGCGGTCCATCAGAACATCCCAGACGGGTTGTCCCAGTTGAACGGAAATGCCGAAGTCGCCCGAAAACAGGCCGATGAGGTAGTCGTAAAACTGTTGGATAAGCGGAAGGTCGAGGCCGAATTCCGTCAAAACCTGTGCTTTCTCTGCGGCCGTCATGGCCGCCAGGGTGGCCTCGCTCAACAGAAAGTCGAGCGGGTTCCCGGGGGCGATGCGCGGCAGCAGAAAATTGATCGCCAAAGCCGCAAACAGGGTTACGCTGTATTGAGCCAGAAGGCGAAGATAATACATGGCTGATTTAGCCTGTCTGTGACTCGTTGATCACGGCATAAATGGCGCGGGCATCCAGCCCCAGCAGACGGTCCGTCATTTCCTGTTTCAGCCACTGATGGCGGAGTTTTTCATCGTCGGTCTTATCCTGTATGGCGCCAAGGGCAAAAAATTCGTCACGCAGATGACCGGGTTTGATCATCAATTCAACGGATTTGTCTTCGTAAGTCAGACGGAAAAAATAATGGCGTCGGTTGCCATCGTCGAGCCAGGGATCACCGAGGCTTTTGTCGACCCGGTAGGTTTCACGGCTGACCACACGGGTCACCATTTCAAAAGCATCGCGGCCACCGGGGCCGCCAAAGCTGGTGTCGATCTCGATCCGGCGACGCTCCAGATATCCATCGGGGGCGAGCAGCGGAAAGGCGCGTTCCATGACCTTGTAGGCATGGACGACACCGCCTGGAAATCCGGGACCGTGATATTTCATTAAATCGTCGAATGTATAGGAAATTTGTTTGCCGTCTTCGTAAACTACTAAGGTTTGGGCTGTCATGGTCTGTATCCTTGAATGCGTCCTCCCGCTGACCTGTGAAGGCTGGCAGGAAGGACGCACCCGGTTTTGGTTTATTTTTGAAGTTCTTCCGCTGTGCCCTTCCGCACGGGTTTAGGCAGGAAGGAATATTTATGGAAAATTCCATACCCGGCAGAAGACGCGTAGTTGTCATAGGACTTCCAGCGGTAGGCAAAATAGCCGTCCGGGTACCAGAGCATGATCCGGTGCGGATATTTGGCTTCATATTCCTGGAGCTCGTAGCTGACGTTCAGGCGGTCGTTGCGGGTGGCCGCTTCATGCCAGCGGGCGACGATGCTGGCCCGATCCTCATCTTTTTTGAGGGCGCGTTTAACATCTCCATTGTAGATGATGATGACCATGTCCTGATCGGCGATCCCATGCGGTGTGATGTCGGCAACCCTGAGATCAAACTCGCGTGTTCGCCAAAGCGCCGAAAGGCTGGCCGGATCAATGGACTCGACATGGGATTTGATACCGACCTCTTTGAGTTGGCTGGAGACCATTTCGCTGGCCCGCAACATCAGTGGCTGGTTTGACGCAGCTTTGATGTCCCAGTCGAGCGGCGAGCCATCGGGCAATTCGCGAAAACCGTCGCCATCAATGTCCTTGAACCCTTGTTCCTCCAGAATGGCTTTGGCTTTTTCCGGATCGTAAGGCGCGCTCAGTTGCGGTTTGGTCCAGAAGCTGTCGACATGCGGCCAACCATGTGAGCCGGATTTCGCCTTGCCCAGCATGATGCGTTCGACCATCGGTTTGGGGTTTATGGCCAGAGACAAAGCTTGGCGGACATCGCGGTTGTCAAAGGGTGCCCGGACATAATTGACATCCAGCCACGTTCCCCAAAGGCTGGGGGCCTTGGCAATTTCAATGTCCGGATCGGATTTCCATTGCGCCAGCAATTCCGGTTGCAGGCTTCGTGCTGCGCCATCAATTTCGCCGGTTTTCAGGGCGGTGAACATGGTTTGCGGGTCTTTGATCATGATGATCGTCAACTCATCAACCAGTGGCTTGCCTTTCCAGTAATTGGGATTGGCTTTCAGCTTATAATATTCATCGGCCTTAAATTCGGTGATCATGTAGGGGCCGGTGCCGATGCCGATGTCGGCAAAGGAGCGCGGGTTTTTGACGTTTTCCCACTGGGCTTTCTGGATGATCGGTAAATCGGTGGCGGTGATCACATCGAAGTTGGGCATGGGCTTGAGCGATGTGACGCGGACTTTATGGGAGCCCAGAACCTCGATTTTCTCCATGCGCGGCACAGCGGATGTGTGGTGGGTCCAGCGGTTGGCTGGCCCTTCGCGGTAATACCGATAAGTGAACGCCAGATCTTCTGCTGTGAAATCGGTACCGTCATGCCATTTGACGCCTTCACGCAGAGTGATTTCCCAGACCCGTGCATCGTCGCTGATGCGCGAGATATCAGACGCAAGCCAGTCCTCGGCCTGCCCGACATAAGGTGAAGGTTCACGCAGTTTGTCGTAAACCAGCCACAGCAGCCAGTCATTCCAGCTGTTGCCGATGGTGTATGTTGTGACGTTACCGGCCGTGTTCCAGATGCCGATTTTCAGGTGCTTTGCAGTCGTCGGCCCCTGATGGTCCTGTGTGCTCGCTATTGCAGCCATGGGTACAACGTTATTGTTTTTTCCCGAGTCCGTGTCGGCGTAAGCCATCGGGCTCAACAGGGTCGCCAGGGCGAACAGCATTGAAATTGCTGTATTTATTCGCGTTCGTTCTCTCATTAGGGTGTCTCCGATATGGAAAAAATTTGCTTTTCATGCGGTTCGTTACATCGGCACGGACGATAGAACGGTGATTTGCGGGTTACAATAAAAATATGAGAATAATTCTTAGTTGCATTATCAATATATATTATGACAATATGTTTTAGCGCCTTTCGGGGCACTGAAAATTTGCAACAACAACGGGCCTGAACGGCTTTTCGTACAGCATCGGGAACAGGTATTTTGGCACAAGACAAACCAGCTGCAGACACAGCGAAATCGTCTGATAAGGGCCGGTTTCTGTTCCTTGATAATGCTGCGGACGGTCCGCCCGGTTTTCTGTCTCGCATACAAAAACACGCGATTGATTGCGTGCCGCAGTATGGCGCTGAGCGGCTTGACTGGTCCGCCTATGAGGCGGTTCTGTTGTCAACCCATTGCGACCAACAACACCTGAACGAAATCACGGACAAGTTCGATTCTTATCTGGATCTTGGTGGAACTGTGGTGTTCAACGGTCATGTGACTTGCCCGTTTTTGCCGGAACTTGCGCCATTCAATCCTTTGCCAAAACGCGACCTGAAATCTTTGGTGATTAACCGAGAGGCCGCGCATCCGCTGTATGATGATATCGATAGCGATCAGCTGACGCGGCGAAAAGGTGTTGCCGGGTTCTATGGCCGTGGTTCGAACCCATCGCCGCCGGGGGCCTGTGTTCTCAATTCCATCAGTCCTGAGCGCTGGCCCGTTGACTGGATTTATGAGAGGCCTGCAGGTGGTCAGATCTTTTGTCATTCCGGCAATGACCTGTGGGGTTTTTTTGGCGCCGATTTTCCACAGGGCGGCAGCTTCGAGCAGCGCCTGCTCGACTGGCTTGCTGCAACGTCGAAGCGTCGAAAGACGAAATCCGGTTCGGCGAGCGAGGCGGTCGTTGAAATGCGCACGACGAAGGAGTCCAAAAACGGGGCCCAGCGCAAGGCTGCAAATAAAAGTGTTCGTCTGGCAGCGCTGGATGCCGGATTGTATTATCATCACAGCAGCCTTCGAGGAGGGGCCCTGGAAAGCTATTTTGACGAGATCATTTATATCAAGGATGTTGCGGACACCGATCTTTCGCGGATCAAAACGTTGGTCATACCATGCCGGACCAATGCCCGCCTGCTGGCTCCCTTAAGCCAACAGTTCCAGAATTATATGCGTCAGGGTGGGCGCCTTATTGTCATGGGAGAGACTTTCCCCGATCGTTGGTTGCCAAATATTTCCTTCATTCCCATGCAGACCAATTATTGGTGGTGGCTGGAAAAGGACGCCGATCTGGGGATCCGGATTTCCGATCAGAGTCACTCGATCGCCAGATATATCACGCCTAAAAATGCGGCCTGGCATCTGCATGGCACGTTCACGCCGCTGCATTCCGGTCAGGTTCCGTTGATCACCACCCGGGAAGGAGAATGCCTGTTGTTTGAGGATAAGGAATCCTACGCGCCGGGAACCCTTGTCGCCACGACCCTCGATCCCTTCTATCACCACGGCAGTTATTTCATGCCCGCCACTTCGGTATTTTTGGAAAAGTTCTTCGCATGGCTGGTCGCGCAACAAGGCACGCGCGATCAGCCACAACGTTCGGTGGGCGTTTGACAGACTTAGTCGAACTCCTCGTGGGAAAGCGATAGCTGCAGCTTGTAGATACCCAGATTGCTTGAGCCGCTGACACCAGTCGTTTGCAGCTTGTCATCTGACAGCGCCGCCTTGCAGGTCTCTGCAAAAACGTCTTCTTCCCCCCATCCTTCAATCATGATGATCCAGCGCGGGATGGTGTTTTCCTCGTTGCGTTCCTTGCGCTCCGCCGTATCGACGGCGCTGGCCTGGGTGTCGGCGACAATCAGATGGGCGGCGGAAACAGACGGGTGTTTCAGAATGTCCGGTAAAACGGAATCGGTCATGGTCTGTATGTGAGCTTCGGCAAGCTTGTCCGCGACATCGTACTGGACCGTAGTGATCAAGCCACCCTGTCCGGAGCCGATTGTCACCGCAACCCGACAGATGGAGCGGGCAACTTTGCGGTAGTGTTTGACCGTTGCCAGGGTCCAGGGTGTCGGGTTGTTGAGCCGGTGCTGGTAGTCCGGGCCGGTCAGTACGTCTGGTGTTGTGGCCTCATAAAGATTGAAATATTCGAGATCGGCATCAATGGCGATATAGCGCCGCCCCCTTAAGAATCCCGGGATCGAAACCCGCTCGGGCATATGTTGCTGTCCGTGCCAGGCATAGAATTCCTCTTTGCCTTCATTCATAACGTCATGCCAGATGGCGACCGCACCAACCCCTGCCAAACCCATTCAAACCTCCCGTTCCTTTGGTAAATCACATGAATAGACGCCGTGAAAAACCAGGCTATAATTTATTTTAGAAACCTATTCCAATTTAGAAACAAATACTATAATAATAATGAAAGCAGGGAGAAAAAAATATGACCGTTGCCGCTGTTGAAAGATGTCTGGCCCTGATCGAGGTGCTGGCTGGAGAGACGGAGCCTCTAGAACTGGTCGAGATTTCTAGCCGGGTCGGGCTGCCTAACAGTGCGACCCATCGCATACTGACAACCCTGACGGCGCGCGGCTGGGTCGTTCAGGACGCGGCCAGCCAGAACTATTCCCTGTCTCTGCGCTTAAGTGCGTTGGCTTTCCGGGATCTGGATGCGCGGGTGGTCCCGGATATTGTGCAGGCTGTTCTCGACAGGCTTTCGCGCCAGGTGAAGGAATATTGCCGTCTGGCAATTGTCGAAGGCGAGGATCTGGTCTGGGTGGCCCGGGCGCAAGGAGCGTCCGTCGGGCTTCGGTACGATCCGGACATGGGTCAGGAAATCGTTTTGCATGCGACCGCCAATGGCAAGGCATGGCTGTCTTCTTTACCGGAAAATGACGCGCTGCGCATTGTTTGCGCGCGGGGTTTTGAAGCCGACCGACCGCTCGGGCCGAAAGCCGTTCAGAACGTTGATGCCTTGCGTCAGCATCTGAATGAAACCAGAGAACGCGGTTATGCCATTGCGGAAGATGAAGCTGAGGCCGGAACCGTCGCTTTGGCGGCGCCATTTTTCGCCAATGAAACCGCCGACGCGGTTGTGGCCGGCACGATCAGCATCGCCGGTCCGCGGGTGCGGTTCGGTACGGAACGCCATGACGAACTTAGCCACTATCTGAAGGATGCAGCAGAAGAGATTACAGCGCTATGGCCGATCCGCAAACGCCAGCGCTCAAACGAATGGGCCGGAAGCAAATCCGGCAATGCCATGAAGGCAGAAGCCTCGTGACCGGGATTTTGTCTTTTAAATGGTGGTGTCCGGCATGTGGGAAGACCCCATGCTGCTGAAAAATCACGTCAGTAAGATTATCGAGCCGGCCATTTGGTTTGCCGGACTGCTTGTGATCTGGGAAGTCTTCATAAGGCTTTTCGACGTGTCAATTTTGTTGCTTCCTGCTCCTTCTGATTTTTTCTCCGCCATGGCGCGCGAGGCTGGCTATCTGTTACACCACGGCTTGGTAACCACCCGGCTTGTCGCTTACGGATTTGTTGCTGGTGCCATTCCCGGAATGATGCTGGGCTATCTGATCGCCAACTATCCGCTTTGTGAGCGTCTGCTCTATCCGCTTGTTGTTTTTATTCAGGGTCTGCCAAAAATTACGCTGGCGCCGCTGTTGCTGGTCTGGTTCGGGTTTGGCGACTTTCCAAAAATCCTGCTGACCTCTCTGATCACATTTTTCCCCATTCTTGTCGACAGCGTCGCGGGGTTCAAGTCGGTCGATCCGAGGCACTATTATCTGAGCCGGTCCATGGGGGCAAGTTGGGGGCAGACCTTCTGGTTTGTCCAATTGCCGTCGGCGGCAGCCAGTATTTTTTCCGGTTTTAAAATCACCATCGTGATCGCGGTGACGGTGGTGATTGTCGTCGAATGGCTGAACTCAAAAAATGGGCTGGGGTATGTCGTGCTGCGGGCGACCGACAGCAATGACACACCCTTGATCTTTGCGACGTTGTTTGTCGCGTCAACAATTGGCGTGCTTTTGAATTACGCCGTTAATCTGCTTGAGCGCCTGGTCTTACCCTGGCGATTTAGCAGAAATGAGAGCGGCTGAATACCAACAGCCCAAAACACGACTAAAGAAAAAAACAAACCAACCAACTAGGGAGTTTAAAATGAAAACGATTGTGAAATATTTAGGTGCGGCCGCAGTGTCATCGGCCATTATGCTGACGGTCGGCGGTGCCAATGCGGCTGATAAGGTCAAGCTGACCATGAACTGGACGGCCGATTCTGCGCATCTTGGATTTGCCGTGGCCCAGAAAAATGGGCTCTATGCGGCCGAGGATCTGGACGTGGAACTGGAAGAAGGGCGCGGCTCGTCTGTCGCCGCGCAAATGGTCGCGACCGGGCAGACCGAGTTTGGGTTTGCCGATGCTGGAGCGGCGCTCAATGTCGCCTCGAAAGGCGCGCCTATTAAAATTATCTCGACCATCTGGAAGTCTGGCCAGTTTGGTATTCAGTCGCTGGAAAAGTCGGGCATTAACTCTCCGAAAGATCTTGTCGGCAAAAAAATTGCCGTCGCGCCGGGTACAGCTATGGTGCCGTTGGTTCCGGTCTTTCTGAAAGCCAACGGCATTCAGGAATCAGACGTCGAGATTGTCTCGGCGACCCAAAAAGCCGGTCTGGGTATGCTGGTGTCTGGCGATGTGGATGCAATTGCTGAAACGCCTGAGAACGTGGTTGTTCCTCTGGCCACGGATGGCGTGAAAGCAAGCAACATGTATTTTTACAACAACGGAGTGCCGTTGGTCAGTCTGAGCCTGATCGCGCGCGAGGACAAACTGGCGGAAAACCCGGAACTCTATAAACGGTTTATCCGGGCCACCCTGAAAGGTTGGCAGCAGGCCATGCAGGATCCGGAAGCCGCTGTTGACGCCCTGCTGGCGGTATTTCCAGACACCAAAAAAACCAGAGACGCATTGTTGCAAAGTGCGACATACAGTTTCGCCTCGGCCTGTCCGGATGGGTCCGGCGACAGCATTGGCGTTACCGATGCAAAGACATGGGAAACCATTTACGGCGTCATGACCACCGCCATGAAATTTCCAACCAACAACCCGATTAGCAAATACTACACACTGGACTATCTCCCAACGACCCCCATCACCTGCCCATAAAGAGGCAGGAAAGGGCGAATGAAAAATAAATGGGTGGTGCGTTCGGCTCTCTCTCACGGAAAGCCCACCCAATTTTTTCACCCGCCAGACAACAGCCCGTAGCTATTACCGCAGGGACCGAAGACGTGCAGAACACGACTAAAGCCCGATATGAAACCATACGCACAATTCTGTTTGATGGTGGCTGGGCATCATCCATTGTGTATACGGCCATTTCCGTGGTGGCCCTGTTGGGCCTTTGGGAAATTCTTAGCGATGTTTTCGACGTGCCTTTATGGCTGATCCCAAAACCGTCCGATTTTATTGCCCGGCTGTTCACAGACTACCAACTGATTATGGGGCATGCCTGGGCGACGTCGCAGGTTATCGCCATGGGCTTTGCCTTGGGGATTCTAATTGCCGTGCCGTTGGCCTGGGCCATCGTTTCCGTCGGTGCTCTGGAACGCGGCCTTTATCCGGTGATCGTGTTTTTGAACATCATGCCGAAAACCGTTATCGGTCCCATCCTGATCGTCTGGTTCGGTATTGGCCCGCTGGTCTCGGCGCTCATTGTTTTCCTGATGTGCTTTTTCCCGATCCTGGTTGACAGCATGTCGGGGTTCAAGGCGGTTGACCGGCGACTTTATTATATTACGCAGTCCATGGGGGCGAGCCGCTGGCAAACGTTCCGCTATATCCGTGTCCCGGCCTCCATGCGCTATATTTTCGCGGGCATGAAAATAGGCATCGTGAAAGCTGTGGAAGGCGTCATCATCGCCGAGTTTATCGCGTCGAACAAAGGCCTGGGTTATATGATCATGCAGGCTTCCGGGTTCATGGATATGACGCTTATGTTCAGCGGCCTGATTGCGGCGGCGCTGGTGGCGCTGCTGTTCAACAGCGCTTTGCTGTCGGTTGAAAAACTGCTCATGCCTTGGGTTCGATGAGTGTGATCCGAACCCTGAATCAAACAGATACCTCTTAAAGACGACGAACAGGAAAGACCGAATGACCACCACCAAAGGCGCTTCAATTGTCGGCCGCGGCCTGAAAAAAATTTATGGCGAAGGAGCATCTGCTTACCACGCGCTGGGGCCCATTGATCTCGATATCAAGCCGGGTGAGTTTGTCAGCCTGATCGGCCCGTCGGGCTGTGGCAAAAGCACTTCAATGCTGCTGGTGTCGGGCCTTGAGCCTGTGACGGAGGGGCGGCTCGAGGTTGACGGATCACCGCTGACGAAACCGATTTCCGAAGTCGGCATCGTTTTCCAGGATCACCTGCTTTTGGAATTCCGCACCGCCATGAACAATGTCATGCTGCAACAGGAAATCCGCGGCCTTGATAAACGGATGATGCGTGAGCGCGCCGACAGTTTGTTTGAAAAACTCGGCCTGAGCGGGGCCGAAGACCGCTACCCCTGGCAATTGTCAGGGGGGATGCGTCAGCGGGTCTCCATCGCCCGCGCACTGGTCCATGACCCGTCCATGCTGTTGATGGATGAGCCCTTTGGCGCGCTCGACGCCATTACCCGTACGCAAATCCGCCATGATCTGGAATTGCTCTGGTTGGAGACCCGCAAGACGGTTCTGTTTATCACCCATTCCATTGAAGAGGCGGTGGGCTTGTCCGATCGCATTCTGGTGATGTCCAACGGGCCGGGGACCATCGTCGAGGAGATTAAGGTGGACCTGCCGCGCCCCCGCCCGGCGCACCTTGGCGACTATCCCGATTTTGCCAAATATGCGCAGAGAATTTATGAAATCTTTGAAAAAATGGGTGTTTATAAGTTTAAGTAGTCAAAACTCGATAACTTGAAGCGAAACAGGACCCAACCCCATAATGACGAAAAAATACATCATGATCGGCGCGCCCATCACCAAGGTGCGGACACCGCCAATGCTGGAAGCCTATCTGCAGCAACATGGCTGTCCGGCGACGGTTGAAGCACGCCACGTCGCGCCGGAGGACTTGCCCGCCGTCATGAAAGAGGCGACTGCTGATGCGTCCATTGCCGGTTTTATGGTGACCATGCCGCACAAGAAGGCGGTCATTCCGTACCTGGCGCATGTGAGCCAGGCCGCGCAGCAGGTCGGCAGCGTCAACGCGATCAAACGCCTCAAATCGGGGCAATGGGCCGGGGCGCAGTTTGATGGCGCCGGTCTGGTCAATGCGGTGTTGGGGAAAAACATCCCGCTGTCTCAAGCGCATGTTCTGTTGGCCGGTGTGGGCGGTGCCGGCATGGCCATTGCCCAGGCGCTTGCCGCGCACGGCTGTGCAAGCCTGACCCTGGTGGAGCCCGATGCGCAACGTCTGAAGGGCGCATTCCACATGGTGCGTCAGGAACTGGGTTTCGCTGCGTTGCAAACGCAAATCTCGCCACAGGTATCTTATGATCTGCTGATCAACGCGACGCCACTCGGCATGCAGGAAGATGATCCGTCACCTTTCACGGTTGAACTTGTCGCTAAAGCCACCTGGGTGGCCGATATTGTTGCCGACCCGCCAGAAACGCGGCTTGCCGCTATGGCGATCGATGCCGGGTGTACCCTGGTGACAGGTCGGGAAATGGTGCGTGGACAAGTCGAGCCCATCGGCGACTGGCTGCTGGGCGGCGATATCGAGCAATGAGGCTTTAGGATCGTGGCCTCCTATGCGAGGATGGCCGTCGACAATAACCCCCCTTTTTGTGGAAAACGCCTGTGACCGATTCACCGACCGGTAAACCGCCTCCCGCCGACCCGCCGGAAAACCGGCTGGCCGCCTATTTTGAAGCCAACCGGGATGGCCCCGGCATCTGGAAATGGCTGCATTATTTCGATATCTATGAAAGGCATTTCCGCAAATTTGCCGAGACGCCTGCCCATGTCCTTGAAATTGGCGTCTACAGTGGCGGCAGCCTGGGCATGTGGAAATCCTACTTTGGCCCCCAGAGTTCCATATATGGCGTAGATATCGAGAAGGACTGTGCACTCTACAACGATGCACAGGTTAAAATCAAAATCGGCGACCAGGGGGACCCGAATTTCTGGCAGGCCTTCAAGACGCAAACGCCAATGCTCGATGTGGTGATCGATGATGGCGGTCACCGGCCGGAACAGCAATTGACGACGTTCCAGCAGATTCTCCCGCATATCCGACCGGGCGGCGTCTATCTGTGCGAGGACATCCATGGGCCGCAGAACATGTTCGCACTTTATTTGCACCAGTTGTCGGCCAGTCTCAATGCCTGCCAGAATTTCCGCAACAACCCCGATGACCCGGAACGGCGGATCGTCGCCGAAGCTACCGACTTTCAGGCGCGCATCCATTCCATCCATTTTTATCCCTATGTGGCCGTGGTTGAATGCAACAAAGAGGCAGTGACGGAGTTAAGGGCGCCGAAGCGCGGCACACAATGGCAACCCTTTCTGAAGTAGGCTCGGGTAATGATCGGGATTAACGGGCACAAGTTTCGGGCCGTTGCGCTTCTTTCGGGCCGTGGCACGTGATCCAGGATTCACAGACCTGTGCGCTTGAAGCGGAAATAAGGGAGGTGCCGCCACCGGACCTTATGGATCTCTATCGGGCGCACCTCCGTACGCACCCGCTTTGCCCGGAAGCCCTGTTGGGCCTGTCCGTTCTGGCCCCTCCGGGGCACGACGAAATGGACGAACAGAAGCTTCTCGATCTCGTCGAAAATGACAAAACACCCGCTGCGGCAGCGGTCGCCCTGTCCTTTGCCTATGCCAACAGCCTGCACTGGCAGGGGCGATTTGACGCCGCCTTCACCGCCTATCGGTCCGCCAACCAACGCCAGCGCCAACTCCTGCCGACCTATGATCTTTCCGCCTTCGAAGCGAAAATGATTGCATTGCGTCAGGAGTTGACAGCCCAAACTCTTGAGGCAGCCCGGTCCTGGGGCGCGGAAAGCCGGATTCCGCTGTTTGTCGCCGGATTGCCGCGCTCGGGAAAATCAACCCTGGAAGGCCTGCTGACAGGGCAGCCGGACATTCACCCGGCGGGCGAAACCCGGCGGCTTCAGGATGCGGCGTACAAACTGGACGCCGCCATGGCCCGGCCTGCGGAGAAGGAGGCAGGGCGCCAACTCCAGCGTGGGTTTGTCGATGAACTGGCCAGGGCGTATCTGGCGGCCCTCAGGGAATGCGCGCCGCAAGCCCGGCATATTGTCGATACCAACGCCAACAATGTGTTTTTGCTGGGGTTCGCGGGCCTGTTGTTCCCGCAGGCCCCGATTATTCTGTGCCGACGTTCGCTTGCCGATGTTGGGCTGTCGTGCTACGCGACCCGTTTCCAGTCTCAGGCCTATAGCACAGACCTCTCCCATATTGGCCGTTTTCTGCGCCTTGGCCACGATCAGGCGGCGCATTGGCGCCGCGTTCTGGTCAATCCCCTACTCGTTATTGAGTTTGATGAGTTGATCAGCGCGCCGCAGCACGTGCGCGCGAAAGTGATGGCGTTTCTGGATCTGCAAGCGGAAGCGGAAACAACTTTTACGATTTCCGGAATTTTTCATTCTTCCAATGATTATAAACCGCACCTGGCCCCACTTTATCAGGCGCTCTCGCCCGCCTGGAAAGCGCGGTGAAAAGTTCGGGGCTTGGGATTGACAAGAGATGTAAATGGGAACAAAACTTTACGTAATTGTGTTCTTATGCTCTTAAATTTATGCGTTGTATAAGAGACACAGCATAAAAGCACCGTGCGGGAAGAAGAGTAATAAAGACCTGTAGAACACATTGAATACGCCTGATTTATGGGCGCATTCAGCAAGTATAAGGTGGCTTTTTTGTATTCGGACGACCCAGCAATATCCATATCACCAGAATCATCCTTTGACATTGCGCCAGAGGCCGGCCTGACGGTTCTCGATGCCTCTGGCAGCGATACGATTGTCATTGGCGATGATCCGTGGTTCCTGCGCGCCGAATTTGATCGCGAAGGCGCGGATTTGCATATCACGGGGCCGGATGGTCAGGAAATTCTGATCCGCGACTATTTCATGCAGGAGCCGCTGCCGGACCTGACGACATCGGGTGGTGTTGTCATGAACGGCGATATTGCGGGCCGCCTGGCCGGACCGCTGGCACCGGGTCAATATGCGCAAGCCGGCCCCGGCGGCGCGACGGACCCCATCGGCCGGGTGGAAACCGCCACGGGTGGCGTTAAGGCCATTCGCGCGGATGGTACTGAGGTGATCCTGCAACAGGGCGACCCGGTTTTCCTTGGTGACATTCTGGAAACCGATGACGACGGCAGCGTCGGCGTCACCTTTGCCGATGAGAGCACCTTCTCGCTGGGAGAAGGCGGGCGGATGACGCTTGATGAAATGGTTTATGATCCAGGCACCCAGGAAGGCGGTATGAGCGCGACCATTCTGCAGGGCGCCTTTACCTTTGTCTCCGGCCAGATCGCCAAAACCGATCCCAACGCCATGGTCATCGCCACCCCGACGGCAACTATCGGGATTCGCGGCACCGGCGCCGGCGGCGAAGTGACGGGCGAGGGTGTCACAACCATCGTCCTGATCCCGGAAGGCAACGGTTTCATCGGCGAAATGACGATCAGCAACGGGGCTGGCTCACAAACTATCAACTTGCCTTTGCAGGCGATCAATATCGCATCCGCCAATTTTGCACCCACCGCACCGTTCACCATGACCCCGCAGCAACTGGGGCAAACCTTTGGTGCGGCGCTGGCCGCCTTGCCGGGCGGCGCGAACGCTTTTCCGCAAGACGTCATTAACGGCATTAACGAGGGTCGGGCCCAACAGGTCGAGGCACAACAGGCTGCCGAAGAGGCTCAGGCCCAGCAAGCGGAAGCGGAGGCTTTGGCTGAAGAGGCGCAGGCGGAAGCCGATGCTGCGCAGGAAGAAGCTGACGCAGCGGCGCAAGCTGAAGCGGAAGCCGAACTTGCCGCCGCCGAAGCCGAAGCCGCCGCCGCAGAAGCGGCCGCTATTGCCGAAGCCGCCGCTGCGGAAGCGGCTGCACCGGGGGCGACGCCCGAACAGATTGCCGCCGCCGAAGAAGCCGCCGCCGCAGCCGAGGAGGCCGCAGCCGTTGCCGAAGCCGAAGCGGCGCTGGTTGAAGAAGCGCGTACCGTTGCTGCTGAAGCACAGGTCGTCGCCGCCACGGCTACGGCTGGTGCGGCGGCCGCAAATGCCGGTGTTGCCCAGGCCGCGGCTGCTGTTGCCCAGGCCCAGGTGGCGGTTGTCCAGACCAGTTCGACAGGCGCCGTCGCCAGTGCGGCCCTAGCTGCTGGTATTCAGAATGTTCCCGGTGCCGAAACCCTGGCCGAGGCGCAGGCGCTGGCAGATCAGGCTATCGCTGAGGCGGAACTCGCGGTCGCTGAAGCCGAGCAGGCAGCTGCTGAGGCCGAACAGGCTGCCGCCGAGGCCGGGCAGGCTGCGATTGATAATCAGGGAGACGGCCAAGGTGATGGTCAGGGAGACGGTCAAGGCGACGGCCAAGGAGACGGTCAGGGAGACGGCCAAGGAGACGGCGAAGGCGGCGGTCAGGGAGACGGCGAAGGCGATGGTCTGGGCGATGGTCTGGGTGATGGCTTGGGCGATGGTCTGGGTGATGGCTTGGGCGATGGTCTGGGTGATGGCTTGGGCGATGGTCTGGGTGATGGCTTGGGCGATGGTCTGGGCGATGGCCAAGAAGGTGGTGACGATGATGACGAAGAAGAAGGAGAAGAAGGAGGTGAAGGAGGAGAAGGAGGTTTAACAACCACCGCCACAGAAGATGACGACGTTCTGTTCGGTGATGCCAGCGACAACGATTTCATCATGGAGCAGGGTTCTTCTCTGGGCGGTGATGACATTATTGACGGCGGGGCAGGAACGGATACCCTGTTGCTGAGCGAACTCAGTAATTTTGAAGGGTATCTGGATCTTTCGACGGAAATTCTCTCCTATACCTATAAGGACAATACAGACCCCCAGAACCCGCTTGACGTTACGGGCAGTATAGATGTGGATGGCATTGAGCAGCTTTATGCCAGCGACGGCAAGGACAGCTCCTATCTGGTTGACGATATTGGCGACCGGGCATCGGGCTTTGGTTATATCGTTGCGGGGAGCGACGACAACGATGTCATTGACGCCAGCATGGGCCTGACGGTTAACAATTTATCCATCGGAGAGAGCGAAACCGTCGGCACCATTCTGTTTGGCGGTGACGGCAACGACACCATAACCGGCAGCACCTTGGCAGATAACGTGATATTTGGTGGCGCAGGCCTGGATACTCTGACCGGCGGTACTGGTAATGATGAGATTTACGGTGGCGCTGGCGCGGACTATCTGATCGGCAGCGACGGTGCGGATTTCCTGGATGCAGGTGCGGGCGACGATTACATCTCCTATACAACGCAAATCATTTCCGGAACCGTCATCGACGGTGGGGAGGGAGACGATAATCTGTCAATGAGCTATAACGGCTCCAATGTGGTTTCCGTCAGCAATCTGGAGACAATCTATGGCGGCTCCGGAACGGACAGCGTAACCTTTACTGACACGGAAGACCATACAACAACGCTCTCCCTTGTGGACACGATTACCGGCGGCAGCGGCAATGATACCTTCAGTGTCATTTCCCTTGAAGCCTCCGGAACGGTTGTCGACGGTGGTGACGGATCAGATACCCTGACCATGTATACCGGCGGCAACATTGCGCTTTCCGTCAGCAATGTGGAGACCCTAACCGGCGGCTCC
Organism: Rhodospirillales bacterium; assembly: GCA_048262255.1. GTDB lineage: Bacteria > Pseudomonadota > Alphaproteobacteria > Rhodospirillales > Casp-alpha2 > JABMNT01. Next base: position 985,077 of record JBLXFH010000001.1, read on the forward strand.
AGCAACGACACCATCACCTACACCTCCCTCGCTTCGGGAACCGTTATTGACGGCGGTACGGGGACAGATAACCTGATATTGACCAATACCGGGAACAACGTGGTTAACGTTACTAATCTGGCTGCAGTTACCGGTGCGTCCGGGTCGGATAGCGTGACATTTACGGGGGCCAATAACACAACCACACTGAACAGCATCGAAACGGTTGTTGGCGGCAGTGGAACCGATTCCCTGACCTATTCATCGCTGATTGCTGCCGGTACGACACTCGACGGTGGCGCTGGTAACGATACGCTAACCATGAGCTCGTCAGGCAGCAATGAGGTTTCCGTTAGCAACCTGGAGTACATCTACGGCGCTACTGGCGGTAACGACAAGGTAACGTTTAACGAAACCGGCACGTTCTCGGCCCAGGTATCCAACGTCGAGACCATAATCGGCGGCAGCGGAACGGACACGATCACGGTCAACGGCAACGAATTGACGACCATTTCCGGTGTTGAAAATATATCGCTCAATGGCAACACACTGACTCTCGCTTCGGCCCTGTCCGGCGTTTCCATCACCAGCAGCGGTGAAGGGGAAAGCCTGACCCTGGCGGATTTCGACAACAGCTTAACCCTGTCGGGTTTTTTTGGGACAGTTGCCGGTGGCACCGAAACGGACAACGTGACCCTGGCCGCAGGTGGTGCGCAACTTTCTAATATATCGGGTATCGAAACCCTGACCGATGGCGGGGGTACAGATAGTCTCTCCTTTCAGGCAATTGCGGAAACGACGACCCTGAGCGGGGTTTTTGAAACCGTGGCGGGTGCAAATTCTGCCGTTGGACACACCATCAACCTCGCCGATGGTGAGACCAATACGTTGGGCAATGTTTCGGGCTATAGTACTATCGTTGGTGGCACGGGTACGGATATGGTCAGTATTCAGGATTATGCAAACATCATTACCCTGTCCGGTACGATTGAGACGGTGATAGGCGGGATGGGGACAAGTATCCTGCTGACCGACGATAACGTCACTCTCGGTAATGTGTCTTCTGTGGACACAATTATCGGCGGCACCGGCAACGACACTCTGACATTAACCGGGACGACCGACACATTCATCGAAGCCAGCGCCGGCAGTGACACCTATAATCTGGACGGTTCCGGGACCTACGCATTCTTATACACATCGACGTCTCAAGGGGGCGATATCATTACCGGTTTTTTGCCCAACACGGATTATCTGGAGTTTGAGGGGTTGGTGGAAAATGGCACGAGCACCGCCAGCTTGTTGAGTCTGACCCTGTTGGCGGACGTTGTCGGGATCAATGATGTTTTGATCGGGTTGGGCGGTGCAAACTTTACAGCCACCGATACAGGTACGGCGGCCGGTGCGGCGAGCGTTATCTCCGGTCTTACAACGCTGCTTGTGGACACGGGCGATCAGGTGATCTTCGCCATGGACGATAATACAAACACCTACCTGTGGCATTTTGCGGAAGACGGATCCGCAGTGGATTCCGCTTCGACCAGTGAACTGACGCTGCTGGCGACGCTTGACGGAATCGCCGATGCGGGAGATTTGGGCAGTGAAGACTTGGTAATTACCTCGATGCAAGCTCCAGCATAATCATCGCCGCCTTCTGAAATTCCCGCTGTGTAAGTTTGTTTCACCTTCCTGTTATGGATGAAGGAGCCATGGCTCTGATTGTCCGAGCAGGCAATTCACATCCACAACTTGTTTGACGGTTTTCGCCAATTCGGCGGGCGTCAGATTCCGGGTTCGGGCAAAGGCCGCCTCGAGCCGCAAGTCGTCGCGGTCCGGCGTATAAGAAAGCAGCGCCTTCACGTCTGTATCGCCCCGAAAAGCCATGAGCCGCATTAGTCGCGCCCGGCATTTTTCATCTTCCGCTTCCCTGCGCTCGGCGCCAAACAGAAATTCATGGGCCGGGGCGCATTGCCGTGAAAGATTCATGGGGAACATGAAGGTGCTGTTGCTTTCCAGCTGAATGCGGCCATCGGGGTGAAAGGTCAGGATCGGGAAAAAAGGCGCCAGATTGGGGAAAAAGCTATTGGGGAGCATCCGGCACTTCCAGTAAATTTCAGCAACTTTCCTGTAATCGAAAAAGTTGTCGAACTGCTGATAGTCGACGTCGTCGATGGGCAGTATCTCGATTTGCGGCTTTGTCACGTCGACCGTGTCGTTGGCCACATCCACATAATAGCTGCCGGCCTGAATGGCGTTCTGGAAATAGATGCCGCGCAGGCCACCCCAGATGCGTTTTATGGTGCCGCCCTGGCGTAAAAACCCCTGAAGCAGGGCCATGCTTTTCAGGTCCCCCAACGCAACTTCCTTGTTCAGCTCAAGCAGCAGGCGACGGGTGATTTCCAGACAATAACCTTTCGGGTATCCGGTGAGGTGCTCTTGTTCTTGGGGGTTCAGTTGGATGTCACCCCGCGCCAGACGGTCCTGTTGTTCGTGATAATAGGCATCGATGCGGCCACGCAGCACATAGAGGTCGGCAGTCAGATCGTCCAGTTGGTCGGTCAGGCAGGTTTGGCTGAGCTGGATGATGTGCTCATTGGGCGGCACGATCATCTCGGCGCGGTAGCGGTCAATCAGGTCTTCAATTAAAGGATCGTTGGTCACAATACCCTGTCTTTCCTTCCCGGTGCGGCGAACTGAAAACCTAATGAATGGGTGGTGTAATGAAAAGGGGGCCAGCAAAAAGGGCGGGCGGTTTCATGGCATATTCCCGAAGCTTGGAATGCACACATTAATGTGACAAAGTCCGGATGTCGATTTTTTGCTTATCTGTAGAGGGCGCCTGCTGACGATGGTTCTTGTTCTTCCGAAATTACTCGATGCCGCCGCCTTGAGCGAGATTGAATCGCTGCTGGCGGACGGGGTCTATGAAAGCGGCCAGGGAAGCGCCGGGAAGACGGCGGCGCAGGTCAAGAACAACCGGCAGCTGGACCGGGCCAAAACGCCACGTGTTGCCGAGGCGGACCAGATTATTCTGAACGGCCTTTGGCAAAACAACATCTTTCGGACAATGGTCATCCCGCGCAAAATCAAACCGCCTTATTATGTAAAATATAACGAGGGCATGGGTTATGGCACGCATGTGGACAACCCGATTATGGGCGGCGATATGGCTTTGCGCACGGACCTGTCGTTAACGGTTTTTCTCAGTGATCCGGCGGATTACGGCGGCGGCGAATTGCTGGTCAGAACCGATACCGGTAACGCCAGCATAAAGCTGCCGAAAGGTGATGCCGTGGTTTATTCGACGACGGCCCTGCATTCGGTCAACGAAGTGACCCGGGGCGAACGCTTTGTCGCCATCAGCTGGGTGCAGAGCGTTATTGCCGACCCACACAAGCGGCGCATCGCCGGCGAGATGGATCTGGCCTGTCAGTCGCTGATGAAAAAAATGCCGGACTCGGAAGAGCTTTTGATGCTGATGCGCACCCACGGCGATTTGTATCGCCTGTGGGGCGAAGTCTGAACAGCCGGAACAGGACAGGAAACTTCCATGTTTGCTTTTATCGGTTCGCGTCATGAGATGCTGGGGCATCTGCCCAAGGCGCAGATGAAGGCTATTGCCGAAGTGGGGGTCTGTGAAGGGATCAATGCCGAATGGTTATATACCAATCTGGAGCCGGAAACCCTTCATCTGGTGGATCTGTGGCAGGCTTTTGCTAAGGAGGAGCCGCCTTTCTATTATCAGGACGGGCCCGACGGCCAGCGCTTCATCGAGACCTATTTTGGCGGCCCGGTGACGGAGCAGGCGACTTTCGACCGTCTGTATGAGAAGGCTCTGGCGCGATTTTCCGATAAGGACAATGTGACCATATATAAAAAATCAAGTGCTGAAGCGGTTCTCGATTTTGCCGATCAGTCTCTGGACATGATTTATATCGATGCCGACCACAGTTATGAGGCAGTGCTTCATGATCTGTTTTTATGGCATCCGAAATTAAAAGACGCAGGTTATCTGGTGCTCAACGATCATACCATCAATGCCTCGGGAACGGCGAAGTTCGGGATCGTCCAGGCCGTCACCACATTTCTGCGCAATCAGCCGCAGTACCAGCCACTGGCCCTGAATATCTCAAATTATGCGGACCTGATCATCGGCAAACGAACGGTTAATCACGCAGCGTTTCTGAAAAGCCTGATCACATCGGGCAAGGTGTTCGAGCTTCCCGATTCGATCCTGTCGAATTTTCACCGGCGGCAAACTGGCCACCTGAGTTGGCTGAGTTTTAACTAAGCGGAGGTGGGCGTCCTTTACGGGCCTGCTGGTCGAGTCCTTTGTCAATTAATTCAACAACCTGATCCATAACCCACGATTCGTGATAGCGGGCGACAGCCCGCGTCTGAGCGGCCTGCCCCAACTGCTTGCGCAGCTCTTTATCAGCTGCCAGCGTTTGTAGCGCCTGAATGAATTCATCGCGGGTTCGGGCGGGGTTGAGTGGCGGGGCGATCACCTGACCGCACCCGGCCAAGGCGTCTTTTACCCCACCCACATCGGTTGCGATGACCGGCAACCCCTTGGCCATCCCTTCGACAACGGTCAGCGGCAGACCTTCGGCGTGAGACGTCAGAGCCATCAGATCGGCGCCGTCGAGATATGTTTCAAGGTTCCAGACATGACCCAACAGTCGCACGTGAGATGCGGCTCCGATTTCGCCCAGACGCTTTTCGACGGCGCCTTTAAACGGTCCGTCGCCCGCCCAGACAAAATACAGACGCTCCCAGAGTTTTGTCTTTTTCAGTTTTTTTAGGGCCGCCAATTGAATCTCATATCCTTTTACGGGCTCAAACTTGGCGGCGGTTATGCAGATAATGGCATCGTCCGGTATAGCCCAGGCTTGGCGAATTTGTTTGCGGCGTTGCGGATTGGCGGGTTCAAAAAAACGACTTGCCGCAAAGGTGGGGATGAGGGTTCCAAACCCGTCGGGCATTTGAAAATGGCGTTGAATAATATTCAGATTTTGTTGCGAGACGCAGACCACGGCTTCAGCATTCAAATAGTTTTCTTTTGCCTGATCCCAATGGTGGCCCGGCGATGGAAAGTGTTTGGGTTGGACCAGGCCTTCCCAAATGACATAGGGTATGTTCATTTCCCGCGCCGCCATGATCGCGGAAAAGGACGCGAGCGGGATTCCATTGGTGAAACAGATAAGATCGGGCTTTGCCGCCTTTATGGCGTTACGGGCCAGTTGGGTATCATTGGCAAAGCGTAAAATATCGGAATCTGGGTTATAGGCGAACCATAAAAACTCCACGCCCTGTTTGTGCAGTTGCTGTTGCAGGGGTGTACTTTCACGGCGTTGTGCGCTGAACGTTTTGTATCCGGCCCGGCTCAAGGACATCATGAGAGCTGCAGAAAACTGGCCAACACCGCAAAAACTGTGAGAATCGGAATAGACGAGAATGGTTTTTTGAGGAGGCACAGGGATTTATCTTTCGCGTAATCGAAAAGTCAGCCTAACGGGTAATCATGAATGATCAACAGAATTGCGAAAGCCCGGAACAGGTTTGAACAGGGGATGAGCAGAATTGCCACGCCTATTAAAATTCGTCTTGCCAAAATTGTATCCAAATGTATACATTCAGGAAATTACGATTTTGCAAAGTGGTTTGGAGAAGTTTGAAATGTCTGCTGGTGGTTATGATGTGGTTGTGGTCGGGGCTGGAAATGCGGCGCTCTGTGCGGCGTTATCGGCTAGTGAAAATGGTGCGAAAGTTCTCGTTCTGGAGTGCTCACCGGAGGACGAATGCGGCGGCAACAGCCGGTTCACTGCTGGAGCCATCCGCTTCGCCTATAACGGCCTTGACGATATTCAGCAGGTCGTCACCGATTTGACGGACGAAGAAATCGAAACCACGGATTTTGGGACCTACACGGAAGATCAGTTTTTCGATGATATGTTTCGGGTCACCCAATATCGGACAGACCCGAATCTGTGCGAGGTTCTGGTTAAAAAGAGTTTCTCGACCATCAAGTGGATGCGTGAAAAAGGCATTCGTTTCGTGCCCATCTATGGCCGTCAGGCCTTCAAAGTGGATGGCATGTTCAAGTTCTGGGGCGGCCTGACCGTTGAGGCGGTTGGCGGTGGTCCCGGTCTGGTCGATATGCTGACACAGTCCGCGAAAAAGAACGGCATTGATATTCTCTACGAAGCCCGCGCACTCCGCCTGTTGACCGATGGCAACAAGATTGAGGGTGTACAAATTCGTCAGGCCGGGGAACTGAAAGATATTCCCGCCAAGGCGGTCATTCTGGCGGCCGGTGGATTTCAGGCAAACTCGGAAATGCGCACCCGATATCTGGGCCCGGGCTGGGATTTGGCTAAAGTCCGGGGCACGCCCTATAACACCGGCGACGGCATCCGCATGGCGTTAGATATCGGTGCCTCTTCCGCTGGTAACTGGTCGGGCTGCCATGCCGTTGGCTGGGAGCTGAATGCGCCGGAATTTGGCGATCTGGCGGTGGGCGATAATTTCCAGAAACACTCCTATCCGTTCGGGATTATCATCAATGCAAAAGGTGAGCGCTTTGTCGATGAAGGAGCGGATTTCAGAAATTACACCTACGCCAAATACGGTCGTGAAGTGCTGGCCCAACCCGGACATTTTGCCTGGCAGGTGTTCGATAGTAAGGTTACGCATTTGCTGCGCGACGAATATCGTATCCGGCAAGTGACGAAAGTGTCATCGGATACGCTGGAGGGGCTGGTTGAAAAGATGGAAGGCGTTGACGCCGAAGCCGCTTTGAAAACCATGAAGGCTTTTAATGCCGCCGTCAAAACCGACATCCCGTTCAACCCGAACATCAAAGACGGGCGTGGTACCGATGGATTAAGCCTGCCGAAAAGCAACTGGGCCAATCCGCTGGATGCCGGCCCCTTTGAGGCCTACGCCATTACCTGCGGTATCACCTTCACCTTCGGCGGTCTGCGCATCAATACGGATGCCGAAGTGCAAAGTACCGATTATCGGTCGATTCCAGGTCTGTTTGCGGCCGGAGAGCTGACCGGTGGTATTTTCTATAACAACTATCCAGGCGGCACCGGCCTGATCAACGGTGCGGTGTTTGGAAAAGTTGCGGGCCAGTCGGCGGCTGGGTACGTCAAAGGGTAAGCGGAACTAATCTTTAATAAACAATAACCCCAAGGAGGGAGCGCGACATGGCAAAGCGCAAAGGCGGCGATCTGATCGCCGAATTTCTGGTAAACGAAAAAATTCCCTATGTCTTCGGCATCTGCGGACACGGGAATGTCGGACTGCTCGATTCGCTTTATGATGTGAAGGACGATGTGAAACTGGTTTCGCCCCGTCACGAACAGACGGCCGGTCACATGGCGGACGGTTTTTTCAGGGTTAGCCACAAACCGGCTGCAACCCTGACGTCAACGGGCCCGGGTTCGGCCAACATGATCATGGCCCTGGCCGTGGCACAGACGGACTCTTCGGCGATCTTTTCGATCACTGCCAATGTCCCGACATCGCAGTTCAACCGGGGTCCGTTCCAGGAATTGAACCAGCATCATCAGGCCGACTTTAATAATGTGATCAAACCAGTGGTAAAACGCAGCTTCCAGCCGACTCGCGTCGAAATGCTGCCGCTGGCCATGCGTCAGGCGGCGACCACCATGACCAGTGGCCGTCCTGGCCCGGTCAATCTGGATATTCCCTATAACCTGTTTCTGGAAGAAGCCGAGGTCAACAGCGAACCGGCCTGGGATGGCTTCAACAGCCGCCGCAGCGGCGCCAGCGAAGATCATGTGTCGAAAACCGTCGATATGCTGCTGGCTGCCGAGCGACCGGTCTTCTTTATCGGCCACGGCGTCGCGCTGTCGGAAGCCGGTGATGAACTGACGGCTCTTGCCCAACGCCTGTCGATCCCGGTCATCAGTTCACCCAACGGCATGGGCTGCATGGATATGCGCGATGGCCTGTCGCTTGGTTTTATTGGACGTAACGGCGCCTATCCGGCCAATCAGGCGGGCCGTCATTCCGATTTGGTGATGGCCATTGGTGCGCGCTTCGATGACCGCTCGGCATCATCCTGGATGCCCGGATATTCATGGAACTTCCCGTCAACCAAACTGATCCATGTCGATGTCGACAATGCGGAAATCGGTCGCAACTATCCGCCGGATCTGGGCATTCTTGCCGATGCAAAGGCTTTCCTCCAGCAGGTGCTGTCGGAACTGGACCGGCGCAAGGTGAACGCTGAGCCCAAGTTGAAAGCATGGCACGACAGTATTGCCGGTTGGCGCTCCGAGTGGGCGGCCTTCATTCAGCCGGGGTTCGAAATGCACAGCTCCCCGATCCGGCCTGAGCGCATTGTTGCCGATTGCCGGGCGGTGCTGCCGGACAACGCGATTATCTCCCTCGATTCCGGCATCCACCACAACTGGTTCATGCAGTTCTGGGAAGCCCGTCAGCCGCAGACCATGTTGAATACCTGGGGTTATTCGGGAATGGGCTTCGGGCCAAGTTCAATCCTTGGTGCCAAGCTCGCAGCTCCGGATCGGCCCTGTGTCGCTATCTGCGGCGATGGCGGGTTTACCATGGTGCCGCATGTTCTGTGCACGGCGGTGGAATATGACATTCCGGTTGTCTGGGTGGTCTGGAACAACTTTGCCTGGGCGGCCATCCGCGATTTGCAATATGCGTATTTTGATGGCCGTGAAATTGGCACGGCGTTTTACCAGGGCGCGCAGAAAGAACCCTACAATCCGGATTTCGCCATGTGGGCGAAGGCCTCCGGGGTTAATGCCTATACGGTCACCCGCTCGCAGGATTTCGCCGGTGTCTTGCAGGAAGCGGTGGCATCCAACAAACCGGCGCTGATCGATGTTCATGTGGATGCCGATATCCGGCCACCGGGAACCGGCTCCTGGTCCTTGCCGCCGTTGGCGCCTAAGGAACCGGCCTTCGGTGTGCCCTGGAGCCCAACTGGTAACGGAAAGTAACCCCCGCCAATTCAAGGCGATTGGTCATAAGAAAGAAGGAAAATCTAATGTCGGAACCCTATAAGGCGAGTATCCGCAATATTGCTGAAGAGCCCTGGCAGCAGTTCCCAGGCCACTTCGGCAGCGCTTTGTCGAAAGCGCTGGTCCGTCCGGAAACAACCGGTTCACGCCAGATCGACTACCGCATCTCAACCTATCAACCGATGGCCTATGTGGAACGGCACCGGCATGAGGTCCAGGAACAGGTCTATCATGTGCTGGACGGCGAAGGGCTGATGGAAATTGGCGACGAAAAAACGGTTGTTCGGAAACATGACGTGATCTTTATTCCGCCAGGTGTGTGGCACTCCATCGAAAACTCCGGCCTGGCGGATTTGACGTTTATCGTGGTCACGACACCGATTGAGGACAAATAACCCTGTGCATGGCGGCGACTTGGTCAACCGGCTCTGGTTTCGGCCATTTGTGGGGCATCCATGATCTCCTGAAAGCCGGGCCAGTCGTTGTTTTGAATTAACTCCTGTTTGATCTTCTTGAGCTCTGTTGCGACGGCGGATATCGCTGTCGTCAGGCGTTCAGGGGGTTGGGAGACCAGATAGTTGCGGCGCCGGAGAGGGGCGTCGGTGACGGAAAAATACCGCCATTTCCGACCACGAGCACCTTCGTTCATTACCGCTCCGATGGGTTTGATGGTTGCGCCCATATCTTCGTAGACGCAGTTCATCAGCAGGGACAGGGAATCGATTTCCGCAACAACGTTTGTAATCAGACCGTGATCTTCAAAGGTTTCGGAAATCCGTTGGCGCAGCCCATGAGAGCCTGTGGGTAGAATCAGCGGCAGTCTGGCGACTTCCGCAATGCGAAGGGCGTTACGCTTTGTTGGGACAAGCTGGCTTTGTTCGGCGGTAATGACAAACAGCTCTTCCTCAAGCAAAGGTTCGACGATCAAATCCGTGGAAATGTTGCGATTGAACAGAACCGCCAGATCAAGCTGGCCCAGCCGCATCATCTGTCCGATGTGACCGCTCATACCCTCGACAACATTGAGCAGGATCCCGGGATACAGCTGACGGACCCGTTGCACGAGCTTAAGGCCTATGGCGGCGACGGTGGTCGCCGGCAGCCCGACCGTCACCATGCCCTGAACGGCGCTGGTTTCGCTGCGCGCCACCGACAGGGCCTGGTCAAACTGGCGCAGAGTGAATTTCGCGTGATTGTAAAGCGCCAGACCATTTGTTGTCGGGGTTACGCCCTTGGAGGAACGATCAAGAAGGGATTTTCCAACCTGATCTTCCAGTTTCGCCAGTTGCTGGCTGAGGGCCGATTGGGCGACGAACAATTGCCGGGCGGCTTGGGAAAGGCTGCCACATTCGACAATTCGGACGAAGTAACGAAGCTGACGACTATCCATAATATCCTCAAAATGGGCGCCCGAAGGCTATAAGTATAACTGATCGCATATATCATTAAATCATATTTCTAATTTTTCAACTACATTTGTATACTTATGTATACCTAATAGTTTGGTTGACCAACCCGTGTGCGTCAATGGGTTAGGTCAAACCGGAAAAAACAAAAAATGAAATCAAGGGAGAGACTATCATGCAAAGGAGAGAGCGTTGTGAAACAGTATAAAAACTCAACTCAACAACAGAACGGTTCCATCAGTCGTCGGAAAGTATTGACTGTCGGCGCCGGGGTTGCTGCCGGTGCGGCACTTGGTTTTCCGAACATTCTGAGCGCCCAGTCCGACGTCATTAAAATTGGCCACCTGACGCCAATGACCGGATTTCTTGGCGGCCTTGGTGAATGGGCGGTTCTGGGTATTCAGATGGCAGCGGAGGAAATCAATGCAGCCGGTGGCGTGCTCGGACGTCAGCTGGATGTCAAATCGGAGGACTCCATCAATCCGAACACCGCCGCGACAAAAGCTCAGCGCATTCTGGAACGTGACGGGGCGGACTTGCTGATGGGAGAGATCAGTTCAGCTTCGGCGCTTGCGATTTCGCAGGTTGCAGCCAGAAACAAAAAGCTGTTCATGGCGCTGGGTCCGCGCTCCGATACGCTGCGCGGCAAGAGCTGTAACCGGTATATGTTCTGTACCGATATCCCCAATACGGTGATGGTCAATGCGGTTGGCAATTCATTGCTGCGCGACAACATGGTGAAGGGCAAGAAATTCCATACCCTGACCGCCGATTATGTATTTGGCCATGATCTGTTGCGCGCCGCAAAAGCCTTCTTCGCCGAGAATGATGCGACCGTCGTCGGCGATGAACTGATCGCTACGGATGTCACCGATTTCAGCCCCTATCTGTTGAAAATCCGTCAGGCGCAACCCGATGTGGTGTGTCTGAATCTGGCTGGTAATCAGGTAACCAATTTCGTCAAGCAGTATGCCGAATATGGGCTGCCGTTCCCGACGGTCGGTTTTAATTTGAATACCTCGGACGCCTGGGCTGCCGGAGAAGGCAATCTGAGCGGAACCTGGCCGACGGTCTGGTACCACACGCTCGACACTCCGGGATCAAAAGAGTTTGTTGCCGCGTTTTCCAAAAAATACGGAAAGTTGCCCGAGAACCATGCGTGGATCGAATATGTATCTCTGAAGCTCATGGCGCAGGCTATGACAGAAACCAAATCCACGGATTCGGAAAAGCTGATCGAATATTTCGAAAGCGGTGCCAAGTTCGATATCCTGAAAGGCCGTGAAGCCTATTTCCGGTCATGGGACCACCAGCTGATCCAGGAGGCTTATCCGTTCTCGGTCAAGCCGGCTGGCAAGGCTATGGATAAATTTGATCTGATGGATTTGGGAAGCGCCATTCCGGGCGACAGTGAATCGATGGAAGTGATTTACCCTACGCGTGAACAAAGCGTGTGTTCCCTATAGCAGACGCCAGTAGCGGGCTCTGAACAGGCCCGTAGATTAGACTCTTTGTTGGCGTCCGCTGTTTTGGACGCCAACATCTTTTTTTTCAGGTACCGAGAATAGTATGCAGTTTGTTTTTTTGGTGGAACAGGTAGTGAATGGCCTCGTCCTTGGGGGCTATTACCTTCTCATCGCACTGGGCCTGTCATTGATCTTCAGCGTTGGCGGCGTTGTCAATCTGGCGCATGGCGCTTTCTATGCCATAGGCGCTTATGTTTCCGTGCAAATTGTCGATTATGTCGGGTTTGCCCCGGCGGTTATTATTTCGCCTGTTGTGGTGGGGCTGTTGGGGGTTTTATTCGAGCGGTTTATCCTGCGCCGGTTTTACCGGGCAGATCCAATCCTGAGCCTGCTTGTTACCTTTGGACTGGCCATGGTCTGTGAACAGTTGTTGCGTATTATCTGGGGCGCGGCACCAATTCCCGCATCCATGCCGGCGCTGCTCAAAGGACCGATCATTATCGGTGATTTCCTGTTTTCGCAGTACCGGTTGTTGATGCTCGCGGTGGTCGCCGTGGTGCTGAGTGGAATTTGGTATTTGTTGCAGAAAACATCTTTCGGGCGTGTTGTCCGGGCCGGTATCCAGCAACCTGATATGGTCGCAGCTCTGGGTATCCGCCTGCAGCCTTACATGACCGCCGTGGTCGTGCTGGGCGTTGGCCTGGCCGGATTGGGCGGGGCTCTTTTTGCCCCCATCTCTGTGGTCCATCCCGCCATGGGCGTCGAGATTATGTCGGTTGCTTTTGTCGTGGTGATCATTGGCGGTTTGGGCAGCTTCTGGGGCGTTGTCTGCGCCGCTCTGCTGGTCGGCGTGGTGCGTGGCGTCACCATCCACTTTATCCCGGCGGCGGGTGAAGCCTCCATGTATGTCCTGATGTTTCTGGTTTTGATGGTTCGTCCGCGTGGTTTGCTGGGCGAGCGCATAGAGAAGTTTGAATAATGATACCTCTGATGAATTCAAAATACCGGCCGTTAATGATTGGTGTCATCATGCTGATCGGCTTGCCGTTCGTCATGCTGGCGCTTGGCCAGACCGTCAATACGGCATCGGTTGTTGTACTGCTTGCCGTCGCCGCCATGGGCCTGAATATTCTGATTGGTTATACGGGACTGGTATCGTTTGGACACAGCGCCTGGTTCGGCATAGGTGCCTATGCGGCGGCACTTGCACAAAAACACTGGTTTGCCGATCAGATGCTGCTGCCTATCCTGTTTTCACTAGCCTTTGTCGGGATTCTGGCGGCGATTGCAGGGGTGCTTATTCTGCGCCGAAAGGGTGTCTATTTTGCCCTGATGACGCTGGCTCTGGCTGCACTCACCTATAACATTGCGTTCCGCTGGACGGAACTGACCGGTGGTGAGGATGGTCTCGGTGGATTGCAGCGGGGCACACTCGGGCCGATTAATTTTGACGATTCAAACACCTATTACATTCTGGTTGCGCTGGTTGGTCTTGCCGTTCTGTATGGGATGGTGCGGCTGGTGCGTTCACCCTTTGGGCATGTTCTGGAAGCGATCCGCGAAAACGAGGAGCGCACCGCCTTTCAGGGGTACTCGGTGCGCCACTACAAGCTGGCTGCCTTTGTTATCTCGGCCATGGTCACTGCACTTGCTGGCGCGCTGACGGGGTTCCAGCACTATATCGTCTCGGCCGAAGCAACGTCAGCGATCTTTTCCGGTGAATTACTGGCCATGGTCGTGATCGGTGGTATGCGCAGTCTTCTAGGGCCGGCCATTGGCGTCATGTTCTATATCATGTTTCGTGAAATGTTCTCGATCTGGACAACCGACTGGCTGCTCTGGTTCGGTCTGATCTTTGTCGCCTTTGTTATCTATTCACCAAACGGCCTGATTGGCATCTGGGCGAAACTGCGCCAGCGCTGGAAACAGGATCCTAAAGAAACGGCTGCTATGAGCCGCCGAAAAATATATGAAGGCCTTGATCTACCGCTTTTTCTGCGCCCGCAAAAAACAACTGGAACCGTGCTGGAGGTTGAGAACATCTCGAAGCATTTTGGGGGTATCCGCGCCATCGAAAATGCCAGCCTGAAGGTTGAGCCGGGCCAGATACACGCTCTGATCGGTCCCAACGGGGCGGGTAAAACGACCCTGTTTAATCTGGTCTCCGGGCACTTTGCCGCAGATGGCGGCAGCGTTCGCTTGCATGGCCGGAATATCCAGGGTTTGCCGGTGGAGGCGATTTGCCAACAGGGCCTGGCGCGGTCTTTCCAGATCACCAGTCTGTTTCAGGGTTTGACCATTTATGAAAATCTGCGCCTGTCCATGCAGGCGAGCTATCCATCGCGTTTTAATATCTGGTGCGATACCGATAGCTATGCGGATATCCACCGCCAGACGCAGGAGTTGATCAAATTTCTTGGCCTGGAAGGGATCGAGGATATTCTGGGCAGCGACCTGTCTTACGGTGGACAGCGGCTGGTTGATCTGGGCATCGCCCTGGCGACAAAACCGCAGTTGTTGTTGCTTGATGAACCGCTGGCCGGGCTGGCCGCTGCAGAGCGCGAACGGGTTTCCAATCTGGTGAAAACCGTAGCTGCAAATATTCCGGTTTTGATTGTCGAACATGATATCGATCGGGTCCTTGGCTTCTCCGATCATGTGACCGTCATGAACCAGGGGGAAGTTTTGATGTCGGGTGGGCCCGATGCCGTGCGCGCCGACACACGGGTTCAGGAGGTCTATACGGGTTCCGGAACGCCAGCCGTCAGCGGGCGAATGACGACCGCACTTGAAGATGCGCCGGTAATTCTGAACGCCAGCGGGATCAATACTTATTACGACAAAAGCCATATCCTTAACGATGCGTCTCTGAAAATTCGAACAGGTGAAATCGTCGCATTGCTGGGACGCAATGGCGCCGGGAAATCAACTTTTCTGAAAACTCTGGTCGGGCTGGTTCCGGCGGCAGTGGGGCGTATCGAATTCGATGGAGAGGATATCGCTTCTCTGCCAGCTTATGAAATCGCCCGTAGAGGAATTGGCTATGTGCCCCAGGGGCGTGGTCTGTTTTCGGGCATGACCGTCGCCGAAAACCTGAGCCTGGGGCGCCTGGCGCGGGCGACGGAGGAGTATCGCGGGATTGTCTGGAGCGAGGAACAAATTTTCGAATTTTTCCCGGTTCTGAAAGAGCGCCGGAATACGGCTGCCGACTATCTCTCGGGAGGAGAGCAGCAGATGCTTTCCGTCGCCCGTGCTTTATCCGGTGACGTCCGCCTTTTGCTGCTGGATGAACCGTTTGAGGGGTTGGCCCCGGCGGTCATTGAAGAATTGTTCGTGGTCTTTGACCGGTTGCGCCAGCATCTGCCGATTTTGATCGTGGAACACAATCTCGATCTGGTTCTGGCTCTGGCGGACCGGGTGTTCGCTCTGGAAAACGGTAGTGTGTTTCATGAAGGCCCGGCACAAGCGCTGCTCAATGACCTGGATTATCGAAAAGAAATTTTATGGCTATAAAAATACGAAAAGGACAACATGATGAGTAACTCCCAATCAACAGCGGACTCTGTCCCGCTTCTTGAGCATTACATGCTGGTCAACGGTAAATGGTCGGTTGGCGCGGGTGAGAAAATCCTGATCAATGACAAATACCGGTTAAAACCTTTCGCTGCGGTCAAGGCGGCGACGCAAAGTCAGATCACACAGGTGATCGGTGATGCGGAAGCGGCCTACCGCAAGGGCGCCCCTGTGGCGTTTGAGCGGGGCGCCATTCTGGAACGCGCCGCAGTTTTGCTGGAAAGCCGGCTGGAGGAATTTGTCGAGAGTATGCAGGCAGAGGTCGGTTTTACGGCTTCCGATGCGGCGGGAGAGCTCAAACGCTGCGTACAGACCCTGAAGTTGTCGGCCGAGGAAGCCCGCCGTCTGGCAGGTGACATGATCCCACTGGAAGGAGCCCCCCAGCAAGCCGGACGCCTGTCGTTCACGTTACGGGTCCCCTTGGGTGTGGTTGCCGCGATTACGCCGTTTAACGCACCGCTCAATACGGTCGCCCATAAAATCGCCCCGGCCTTTGCCGCCGGAAACGCGGTCATCCTGAAGCCCTCCACCAGCACTCCGATCACGGCATGCAAACTGGTTGAGGTTCTGGTTGATGCCGGAATGCCGGCCGGTTTTATGTCGATCGTTCAGGGATCTGCCGATGTGGCCGGATATCTGTTGGAGGACCCGCGCGTCAAGTTTTACGCCTTCACCGGCAGCACCGAGGTCGGCCGCAAGATTCAGCAGGCGGCCGGTTTGCGGCGCACCCAGATGGAATTGGGCTCCATTGCCTTCACTATCGTTTGCGACGATGCCAATCTGGATAAGGCCTTGCCGAAGATTGTCAATGCGGCCTATCGCAAGGCCGGACAGGTCTGCACTTCCATACAGATGCTGCTGGTTCACGAAGATATCATGGAGGTTGTCAGTGCGCGTTTGAGTGGTCTGGTGAAAGAACTGAAATATGGTGACCCCTGTGCGGCTGATACCATCGTTGGACCGCTGATCAGCGAGCAGAATGCCATACGGGTTGAATCCTGGGTTGAGGAAGCCCTTGCCAAGGGTGCGACCTGCCTGGCAGGCGGCGGCAAACGTCAGGGGGCGGTTTATCCGCCGACACTGCTGACGGGCGTTAACGAAACCATGCAGGTGGGCTGCTGTGAGGTGTTTGGCCCGGTGATGGCGCTGGTGCCGTTCTCAACTTTCGATGAGGCCATTGATCAGGTTAATGCAACACCATTTGGGCTGGCCACCGGAGTCTTTACGAACCGTTTACTGGATGCTGTCGCAGCGGCCCACCGACTTGAAGTGGGTGGCGTTCATATTAATGAGACGTCAAGTTCGCGGGTTGATATGATGCCCTATGGCGGGTCCAAGGACAGTGGTTTTGGACGTGAAGGGCCCCGCTATACGGTGCATGAAATGACAGAGGAGCGGGTCGTCAGCATTTCGACATTGTAAAAGGCGGCTGGGTGTTCCGGGTGCTGGAATTTTAATTAGTTGGAGTTCATTAAATGAGTAAAAAGATAGTCTTGATTTTTGGTGGGTCGCGCGGAATTGGTGCCGCCTGCGTACAATCGTTCGTTCAGGACGGGTATGACGTGGCTTATACATACGTCAAAAACCCGCCGAGCGCTGATGAGATCGGTGATGCGGGCAACACCAAGGCCTACCGGGTTGATATTCGCGAGTTGTCGGAAGTTGCCCAGGTGTTTGCTGATGTGGAAAAAGACTTCGGTGCCGCGCCGACCTGTGTTGTCGCCAATGCCGGTATCAATCTGCCGCCGTCACCAATCGCCAGTTTTGCACCCGATGATTTCCGTTTACTGGTCGAGGTCAATATCGTTGGCGCATTCAACATTCTGACCAATGCGGCGCAACGCGTCGCCGATAACGGGACGATTATCGCCATCACCACCTCCATGGTTCGCTTTGCCGTTCCCAATGGTGGCGCGTACACCGCAACAAAAGGCGCGGTGGAATGTATGGTGCGCTCCATGTCGAAAGAGCTGGCTGGGCGTGGTATTCGCGTCAATGCGGTTGCTCCGGGCCCGGTCGATACAGACCTGTTCCGGATCGGCAAGACCGAGGAAGTGATTGCCAAAATGGGAACGTTCAGCCCCTTTAACCGGGTTGGCGAGCCAGCTGAAGTGGCCGAGGTCGTGACGTTCCTGGCGTCTGACAAGGCATCGTGGGTGCATGGTCAAATTGTCCAGCCCAATGGCGGTATGGTCTAGATTCTGGATAAGGACTGACGGCGGCGCTTCAGGGTGCTGCCGTCGCGATGTTTCGATTTGAGGTGCGTTAAATGAAAGCAAATGAGGCCCGGGGCATATTGGCGATCTGGCATGATATGGTGCCGGAACACGAACAGGCGGTGAATGACTGGTACAATCACGAGCATCATCGCGAGCGTATGGAAATGCCGGGGTTTTTCTCGGCACGCCGTCATGTCGCCCTGCAGGGGGAGCCCAAGTATTTTGTCTTTTACGAAACCACTGACCCTTCGGTGCTGGATTCGGAAACTTATCTCGCGGGCGTCAACAACCCGTCGCCCTGGACCCAGAGATCCATGCCCCACTACCGGAATACCAACCGTCTGGTCTGCACCCGCCAGGCGTATTTAGGGGTGGGGCATGGCGCCTGCGTCATGACATTACGGTTTGCGACCTCTAATCCCGCTGGCATGGCATCGAACGCAGAGATGCAAAAGCGGACCGAAGCGCTTCTTCAGGAGCCGGGAATCGCCAGTCTGCAAATTTGGCAACTGGATGCGGCGCGCACGCATTTGCCGACAAAGGAGAAAGAAATCCGTGGCGAGCCCGACGGCGCGGCAGATGGGGTCATTCTGTTGACCGGCAATTACCCGGAGCAGGTGCGGGCCGCTGCGCAAAAACATCTGGATGCGCAAGAGCTTGTAAACGCAGAGCTTTTTGACAAGGCGCCGGATGTCGGCCTGTATCAGTTGATTTTCACTATGGGAGGGTAGGCGGGTTTTATGCCCTGTCCGGTTGGTTTGACCGCCCGGTCATACCGCCATTCAAACACGGTTGTGTACAATTGAAGAGGAGTGATTTAGTTATGAAGGCGACTTGTATAAATCACGAGACTTAAACATGGCAAAACCGGCGAAGACAAAGTCTACAGGCGTCAACCGCGATCAGCTTGGCGGCAGCGCTTATGACCAGATTCGCGACGCCCTCGGCAAAGGGCGGTTCCAACCGGGCGTTCGGGTGACTGAAAATGAAATCGCCAGCTGGCTGAATATGAGCCGGACTCCGGTCCGCGAAGCGATTTTCCGGCTGGAGGCGGAAGGCCTGCTGGTTCACAAGCCGCGTCAGGGGCTGACCGTGGCTGAGCTCGACTATCAGGCCGTGATTGAGCTTTATGAAATGCGGGAAGTTCTGGAAGGCACGGCGGCCGCAGCGGCGGCCGCTCACGCCTCGCCGGCGGAAGTTGAGGCCTTGCGCGAAATGCTCGATATTGAAAGCAAGTTGAGCGGTGACGAGCCGGCGAAAGCGGCGCAAGCCAACCAGCGGTTTCACCAGATTATCAGCCATGCGGCGCATAACCGCTATCTTCTGAAAAGCCTGAGTGCGCTCAGCGACGCCATGATTTTGCTGGGGCATACAACCCTTTCTTTGCCGGGTCGCCATGAAACCGCGCTCGATGAGCATAAAAAAATCGTCGAAGCCATTGAAGCAGGGAACGCTGATGCAGCCCGCGAAGCCGCATCTGGGCATATCCGCGCGGCTCAGCGCTCTCGGGTCATGATGATCCTGAGCGGCAACGATATTGCAGGCACTCAAAGCAGCGAATAGCCCCTAAGGTCTATGCGTTCATGGCTGTGCGGGTCGCTTCCAAATAGGCGACGAGCCCGTCGCGCATGTTAAAGCGTGGCGTGTAACCCAAAACGTCATGCGCCCGCTTAACAATCAGCGCTCCCTTTTCGACGGCCAGTGCCGAGGCATTGGGGAGCCCGTGTTCATAAGCGCCGGGGCCGACGGAAATGTCGGCGCCGGGTACCAGTTCGCGAATGATCTCAACCATATCGGACAGTTTGGTCGCGACGCCGCTACCCAGATTATAAGCATCATAGGGGCAGGACGAGTGATCAAGCGCCCGCAGGACGCCATCGACCACGTCGTCAATATAGGTGTGATCAACAATCATGTCCGCGCCCCAGGGCAAGTGACAGGTGCCACCGGTGACTGCGGCATCAATAAAGATTTTCGGTACCCGGAGCCGTGGCAGGCCCGGCCCGTAGACCCAGCAGGTCCGCATGTTGATGACTTCTGTGCCGTACATGGCTCGATAGCTGCGGCCCAGATGCTCGACGGCCAGTTTGGAAATACCGTATGCCATCATCGGGTTTTGTGGATGCGACTCGTCGATTTCGGACTGTTCGAAGTTGCCGTAGGTTTCTTCCGAACTCATATGGATGATGCGCGGAATACCATAGAGCCGAGCCGCCTCGAACAGGTTGATCGCACCTTCCACGTTGACTTGCATGGTCCGGTAGGGCGCCTGTACGGAGGCCAGAACACCAACGATGGCGGCACAATGTAAAATGGCATCCGGCGGATCGTCCTTGATAATCTCGATCAGCCGAGGCAATTCGGTGATTTCACAGATTTCGACGTTCACCCGGTCGCTGGAAGTTGCCAGCTGGTAAAGACCGTCACCGATATGCAGATCAATGGCTGTCACCCGGTCTCCGCGCGCGGAGAGGGCTTTGGTCAGGGCGAGGCCGATAAATCCGGAAGCGCCTGTTACAAGGATATGTTTCATTTTTTGCCCCCCGGCTTTCATTATTGATTGGGTCTTTTATGAAGTGTACAAATGTATACATCATGGGGTTGGACGGGGTCAATGTGGACGCTCGGAAAATGATCTGGAATGAATGCGCCAACAGGTCTGCGTTAATAAATATGGACGGATGATGACGATTACGGAACAAACATATGATGTGGTGGTGATTGGGGCCGGTGCCGGCGGCATGGCGGCAGCCATAACCGCAGCGACAGAAGGTCTGAGTGTCGTCGTTGTCGAAAAGATGGCTTATGCGGGCGGCGCGGCGGCGATCTCTGGCGGTATGGTCTGGGCCCCGAACAGCCACCTGTCGAATGCGGAACCCGGGACCGACAACCTTGAGCAGGCGACCCGTTATCTGGACGCTCTGGCCGGACAGAATCAACTCAAGCCATTGCGCCAAGCCTATCTGGAAAAAGCACCGCAGGCGATCGCTTATCTGGATAAAAAAACGCATGTGAAGTTGACGCCGGTGCCTTTTTATCCCGACTACCACCCGGAATTGCCGGGGGCGACGACAAAGGGCCGGGTACTTGAGCCCGTCCCCTTCGATGGTCGGGAGCTCGGTCGGGACTTCGCCCGATTGGGCCCGCCCTTGCCGGAGTTCACCCTGCTGGGCGGCATGATGGTAGCGCGCCCCGATCTCGTTCATTTCCGCAATCTCTTCAAATCGCCAAAATCCATGTTACGGGTCCTCCGGCTGATTGCTGCCTATGGGATTCAACGCCTGCGTTATCCGCGTGGCACCAGTCTGGTTCTGGGCAATGCGCTGGTTGGGCGCATGTTGAAATCGCTGCAGGACCTGAACGTCCCCATTCTGTATGAGGCAACCACTCAAAGCCTGATCGAATCTGCCAGTCGGATTGCTGGGGCTGTGGTGGAAACGCCGTCCGGCACTTGTCGTCTGTTGGCGCGAAAAGGCGTTGTGCTGGCGACGGGTGGTTATTCGCACAATCAGGACATGCGCCATAAATACCTGCCAGCCAACGCCGGGCCGTTCTCGGCATCCGCTAAAAGCAACACTGGCGACGGCTTGCAATTGGCGCTCGATAATGGGGCGGTGGTGCCTGGCGATGACGGCAACAACGCCTATTGGGCACCGGTCTCGTGTTTTGTTCGGGCCAATGGCGCGCCGGCGGTGTTCCCGCATACGGTGACGGACCGCGGCAAACCGGGCATGCTGGCGGTCAACAGCCAGGGCTTGCGGTTTACAAATGAATCAAATTCCTATCATGATTTTGTTCTGGCCATGCTGGAAACAGATGCGCTGCACGCGTGCATTCCTTCCTATCTGGTCTGTGACAAGGCATCGCTTTGGCAGTACGGGCTGGGCGCTATCAAACCCATGAATTTAAGCCTCAAGCCCTTCGTGAAAAGCGGTTATCTGATCAAAGCCGAAACCCTGCCGGACCTGGCAGATCAGTTGGCGGTTCCCCGGGACTCATTTCTGCAAACCATCGCCACCTATAATGCGGATGCATTAAAAGGCGTCGACAGCCAGTTTGGTCGCGGTGGCAATGCCTATCATCGTTATGTGGGGGATGCGGCGAACGCGCCCAACCCCTGCATGCGGCCTGTCGAGACCGGCCCGTTCTATGCGGTAAAACTCTATCCGGCCGACCTGGGAACAGCCGCCGGCTTGAAGACGGATGGACAGGGTCAGGTGCTGGCCGCTGATGAGACCCCGATCAAAGGGCTATATGCGGCAGGTAATGACATGAACTCGATCATGGCCGGAAGCTATCCGGGCCCGGGGATCACACTGGGCCCGGCATTGGTTTTCGGTTATTTGGCAGCCATGCACATGGCGCACGGGGTGGACAAATAACAGTTAAAGGAGAGGTTTATGTTTGCATTGTCACTGGTTGTCGAGCTTGAGATCAAACCGCAGCATTGGGAAGATTTTCTCGACCGCGCACGGATTCACCGGGCCAATATACTGGCCAATGAAAAAGGTGTTGAGCGCTTTGATATTCTGGTGTCTGAAGAAGCGGCGCATACGGTTTATCTCTATGAAACCTACGTTGATCAGGCCGCGCTGGACCTGCATTTCGAGACTCCTTACATGAAGGAATATCAGGAAATCACCGCAGACTGGGTCGCCAAGCGGAAACGCGCGCTTTGTCGCAACGCCAGCGTATAGACCAGAATTCATGACAACACGCCCCCATAGCCAGCAAGCTCATGGGGGCGTGTTGTTTCGATGAAACGGTGCGAAGGGTGCTAGCCGTCGGGGTTTTATTCCGATTCGTCCTGTTTGCGTCCGGCCCATTTCTGGATGAGGATATAAAGCAACGGTACAAAGAAGATGGTCAGGAAGGTGGCAGAGATCATGCCGCCGATCACCGCAATGCCGATGGCGTTCTGGGCCGCCGAGCCGGCGCCATTGGAAATGGCCAGCGGCGTTACGCCGAGCATAAACGCCAGCGACGTCATCAGGATGGGCCGGAACCGTTTGTGGGCTGCCATCCGCGTTGCTTCAAACAGGCTGTGGCCCTGTTCGTTAAGGTCCTTGGCGAACTCGACGATCAGAATGGCGTTCTTCGCCGACAGACCGATGGTCGTCAACAAGGCCACCTGAAAATAGATGTCATTGCTCAGGCCATTGAACTTGGATGCCACGACAGCGCCAATGATGCCGACCGGTACCGCCAGAATGACCGAGAAAGGCACCGACCAGCTTTCATAAAGCGCCGCCAGACTGAGAAACACAATCAGCAGGGACAAGGCATATAGCAGGGTTGTTTGGGAGCCCGACGCCTTTTCCTCATAGGAAATTCCTGTCCAGGCGAAGTCGAAACCGGCCGGCAGCTTTTTGACCAGGGCTTCCATTTCCGCCATGGCTTCACCGGTGCTGATCCCGGGAGCCGCGCCGCCCTGAATATTGACCGATGCGTTGCCGTTATAACGTTCCAGTTTTGGCGAGCCAAAAGTCCAGTCGGCGGTTGAGAAACTGCCAAAAGGCACCATGTCGCCCTTGTTGTTGCGCACATACCAGTGATCTACATCTTTCGGGTTCATGCGGTATTCGGCATCGGCTTGCAGGTAGACCTTCTTGATCCGCCCGTCATCAATGAAGTCATTGACGTAAGCTGAGCCCCAGGCCGTTTGCAGGGTCTGGTTGATGTCGGCAATGGACAGACCCAGCGTGCTGGCGCGTTCATGATCGACGTTGATTTTGTATTGCGGTTCATCGGACAGGCCATTGGGCCGGACACCCGCCAGTTTCGGGTTTTGCGCGGCCATGCCGAGCATCTGGCCGCGTGCCTGCATCAGGGCGGCATGCCCCTTGTTGGCGCGGTCAATAAGCTGGAAGTCAAAACCCGATGCATTGCCCAGTTCCCGGATGGGCGGCGGGTAAAAGGCGAATACGAGGGCATCTTTGGCCTTGGAAAAAGCGCCCATGGCACGACCGATGATGGCGAAAACGCTTTGATCGGGGCGGGTCCGTTCTGACCAGTCCTTCAGCGCAATGAAACCAAGAGCCGCATTCTGGCTGCTGCCGGCAAAGCTGAAGCCGACAACTGTGAATAGATGTTCGACGTTGTCTTTTTCCTTATCAAGAAAATAGTCTTCAACCTGTTTGACACTTTCTAGGGTCCTCTCCGCTGACGAACCGGGCGGGGCGCTGACCATCAAAAACATATTGCCCTGATCTTCATCCGGCAGGAAGGAGGTGGGCAACTGCATAAACAGATAACCAAGCCCCCCGACAAGAACGACATAGATCATGAGGAAGCGGAAAGCGCGCCGGGCAATATATCCGACGCCGCTTTGATAGCCATCGCGCCCGGCATTGAACAGACGGTTGAACCAGCCGAAGAAGCCTGTCGTGCTCTCCGCATGGCTCTTGCGCGCAGGTTTGAGAAGGGTTGCGCAGAGCGATGGCGTGAGGATAAAAGCGACCAGAACCGACAAGGCCATGGCTGAAACAATGGTCACGGAGAACTGTCTGTAAATGGCACCGGCCGCGCCACCGAAAAACGCCATGGGGACAAACACCGCCGACAGAACCAGCGCTATGCCGATCAGAGCACCGGTGATCTGGTCCATGGATTTGCGGGTTGCTTCTTTCGGCGGCAGGCCTTCTTCCTGCATGACCCGCTCGACGTTCTCGACCACAACAATGGCATCATCGACCAGCAGGCCAATGGCCAACACCATGGCGAACATGGTCAGGGTGTTGATAGAAAATCCGAAGGCCGAAAGCACAGCAAAGGTGCCCAGCAAAACCACCGGCACGGTGATGCTGGGGATCAGGGTGGCGCGGATATTCTGTAAAAACAGAAACATCACCAGAAAGACCAGAACAGCGGCTTCGATCAGGGTGGTAACAACGGACTCAATGGACAGTTTGACAAAAGGGGTGGTGTCATAAGGGTAGATGACCTTGACGCCCTGCGGCAGGAAGGCTTCAAGCTCTTTGATCTTGGCCTTGACCCGGTCCGCCGTATCCAGCGCGTTAACACGGCTGGCCAGACTGACGGCGATGCCGGCTGCCGGTTTGCGTTTGTAGCGGACAATCCGGCTGTAGCTTTGCGAGCCCAGTTCAACGCGGGCCACATCCTGAAGGCGAACCTGAGATCCATCGGTATTGACGCGCAGGATAATATTCTGGAAGTCCTCGGCGGTGCGTAGCCGTGATTGCGCAATAATGGTCGAGTTTAGCAATTGGCCTTCAACAGCCGGCAGGCCGCCAATCTGGCCGGCTGAAACATCGGCGTTCTGGGCCTGGATCGCTTCACGCACATCGGTGGTTGTCAGGTTGAAGCTGTAGAGCTTGTAAGGGTTAAGCCAGATGCGCATGGCGTGGGGGTCGCCAAATACACGTACGTTGCCAACACCCTGAACGCGCGAGATGGGGTCCTGGATTTTAGACGATAGAAAATCACCCAGTTCGCGTTCATTGACGCTGCCGTCTTCCGAATAAAACCCGACCACCAGCAAAAAGCTGTCATTGGCTTTGGTTACGGTGACGCCCTGGTTCTGCACTTCCTGCGGCAACAGCGGGAGGGCGGCCTGCACCTTGTTCTGGACCTGGACCTGGGCCGTGTCGGGATCCGCTTCCGGCTCGAAGGTCAAAGTGATCTGAACCGATCCGGATGATGCACTGGAGGCGGAAAAATAGCGTAAATTGTCGATCCCGGTGAGCTTTTGCTCAATCACCTGGGTAACGCTGTTTTCAAGGGTTTCTGCCGAAGCTCCGGGATAGGACGTTTGAATGGAGACGGATGGCGGCGCAATATTGGGGTATTGCTCAATGGGCAGTTCGGTAATGGACAGAGCGCCCGCAAGCATGATGACAATGGCGATAACCCAGGCAAAGACCGGCCTGTCGATAAAAAAGCGAGGCATATTGGTTACTCCGGTTGTCCGGCTTTCGCGGTGGCGGGTTGTGCTTCAAAAACGGCCTTGACGGTGGCCCCGGGGCGGAGACGTTGAAACCCTTTGGTGACGATGGTGACGTCGTTTTGCAGCCCGCTTTCCACCAGCCAGTTGTTACCGACGGACTGATGGGCGACAATGGGGGTCGGCTGAACAACACCCTCGGCATTGATCACCCAAACCGAGAGTTTGCCATCGCCACCGCGAATGGCGGCGGACTGGGGAACGAGCAAAGCTTCCTTCGGCATCAGATGCAGCTTGGCGCGGACAAACATGCCGGGCAGCAGGAACTGATCGGGATTGGGAAAAAGGGCGCGCAGGAGGACTGTGCCGGTGGTCTGGTTAACGGTGACTTCCGAAAACTGCAATTCGCCTTCATGCGGATGTACCGACTGTCCGGCTTCGTCATAAAGACTGACCTTCAGCTTGCGGTCGTTTTCAAACTGCGGGCGTAGGCGCATGAGGTCCCGGCTCGGCAGGATCAGGTCCACATAAATGGGGTCAAGTTGGGTGATTGTCGCCAAAGTGTCAGCTTGATTGGCGGTGACCAGGGCTCCTGACGTAACGGACGATTTGCCGATGCGGCCGGAAATCGGGGCCGATACCTTACTGTAATTGAGATCGACCCGGGCCGAGGTGACGGCCGCTGCAGCAACGGCGACATCAGCGGCGGCCTGTTCATGCTCGGCGATGACATCCTCAAAAGCCTGCTGGCTGACTGTATTGGCCTTGACCAGTTTGGTGTAGCGGTCTGCCTTGGCTTTCGCCAGTTTGGCGTTGACCTGGGCCCTGTTCAGATTGGCCAGGGCGCTGTCATAGACGGCCTTGTAGGGGGCGGGGTCGATTTGATAAAGCGATTGCCCGGCTTCGACAGCACCGCCTTCCTCGAACAGGCGCTGTGTGATAATACCGCTGACCTGAGGCCGGATATCGGCGACCTTGAAGGCGCTTGTCCGGCTTGGCAAGTCGCGAAAGATCGGCACAGTTTGCGGCTTTACAGTCATCGCCGCCACTTCAAGGGCATTGGGGGCCGCTGCCGTGGAGCTGGCTGGAGCCATGCTGTTGTTGCCAATGCCAAATCCCCAGTACGCCAGCGCCGCCGCAGCGAGAAGAGGAACGCTCCACAAGAGGGGCCGGATGTATCTGTTCGGGTTGCTCATAGCCAATTTCTTTCTGGACAAGGGGAGAGTTGGTTTTTATATACATACAAGTATGTATGTCAAGAAAATGTTGCACCTGCACAATGCCAGCAGGGGTATGCCCGTTAACCGTCATTGAGAGAGGATTCATGGCCCGCAGAACCAAAGAAGAAGCTCTTGAAACCCGCGAGGCGATTTTGAACGCCGCACTTCAGGTGTTTTATACAAAAGGCGTTACCCGAGCCGGCCTTGAGGAAATTGCCGAAGCCGCAGGCGTGACGCGCGGGGCGGTTTACTGGCACTTCAAGAACAAGGTCGATTTGTTTGAAGCCCTGCACGCCACCCTTCACCAGCCGTTCATGGATATGATTATCCAGGACCTGGAAACCGACCATCCGGAGCCGCTCCGTCAATTGGAAGAGCTTTGCACAAATGTCCTGACCGAACTGGCGGAAAATAAAACAAAACAACAGCTTCTGTCCGTATTCATTTTGAAGTGTGAATATTCCGGAGACATGGAGGCGGTTTTACAGAAACAGGAAGTACAAAAAGCCAAAAGCCGGGGGCTTTTCGACACGTATTTTGAGCGCGCGAAAGCCAGAGGTCATGTCAATCCGGATATTGCACCGCAAAGCCTAAGTACCGGATTATGGTGCTACCTGACCGGGATTGTGCAGGAGTTCCTGCGCGACCCCGACAGAATCAAACTGAACGAAGAGGCCGGACCGCTCATGCACCAGTATTTCCTGGGACTGCACGCGAAGTAGTTTTCGGGCGACTCCCTTACTCGGCTGGTGACGAGACGGGTTTATCCGAAAGCTCGGCCTCCAGCGCCTTTTCGACGGCAGACCGGGGTTTCGACAGACCGGCCAGAAGATTGTAAAGCACAGGCGTCAGGAATAGCGTCAGGACAAGGGCAAGCCCCAGTCCGCCGACAATCACCCAGCCAATGGCAACCCGGCTTTCAGCACCGGCACCTGTTGCGATCACCAGCGGAACCGCACCCAGGATCGTCGAGATCACGGTCATCACGATGGGGCGGAACCGAAGTACGGAGGCTTCGATTACAGCATCGCGCACCGACAACCCCTCATCGCGGAGCTGATTGGCGAACTCGACAATAAGAATGCCGTTTTTCGCCATCAGGCCTATCAGCAGAATGATGCCGATCTGGCTGTAAACATTCAGCGACAACCCGGCCAGTGTGAGCGAATAAATGGCGCCAGCAATGGCCAGCGGCACCGACAGCATGATCACGAACGGATGAATAAAGCTTTCAAACTGGGCGGCGAGAACCAGAAAGACGATCAGCAAGGCGACGGCGAAGGTTATAAAAATATCGCCTGAAGTATCCTTGAAGGTGGCGGTCAGGCCGGAATAGCCCAGCTTCGTGTTGGTCGGCAGAAGGCGCGCGGCGCCGTCTTCCATATAGGTGATAGCATCTCCTAGCGCGTAATCGGGCGCCAGTCCGGCCTGAATGGTGATTGACGGCAGACGATCATAGCGCCGGAGCTCGGCTGCTGCAGCGCTTTCCTTGGCAGTAATCAGCGCGCTTAAGGGCACCAGAACATTTTTACCATCCTGGCTTTTGCCGGACCGGATAAAGATGTTCTCAAGGTCGCCCGGGGTCCGGCGGTCTTCTGGGCGGGCCTGGGCGATGACCGGGTATTCCCGACCGCGATCGATATAGGTTGTCAGTTCCCGCGAAGCAAACATCACCTGTAACGTTGATGCCACATCCTGGGTGCTGATCCCCAGATCATCGGCGCGCGAACGATCCAGCGCCAGATCCAGTTGCGGTTGGTTTTCCTCAAAATCGATTTCGGCATTGATCAGGCCCGGGTTGGCTTCGGCATATTCAAGTAAAGCCGCCGCGGATTCCTTCACCTGATCAAAGTTTGCACCACCGACGACAATCCTGAGCGGCGATGAACTGCCCCGCAGGCCTAATCCGGCGGGGCTGGAAACGGCAGCACGTGCACCGGGCAGGCTGCGCACGGTGGGTTGTACCTTGCGAACGATTTCATCCTGCTTGGCATCCCGCTCTTCCCATGGGGCCAGGCGCAGAACAACGAAGGCCCGGTAGGGGCGATTTCCCCAGCCAACCAGCGAATACAACGTGCGGATATTGCCATTGGCGACCTGCGGAGCGAGCATGGATTCGACGGTCTTGGCCTGAGCATCGGTATAGGCGAGGCTTGAGCCCTGTGGAGCCGTTAAGGGAACGAAGGCGACGCCGCGGTCTTCGCGTGGCGCCAGTTCCCGGGGTAAATCGGTATACAGGCCAGCAGCCCCTCCAATGAACAGGAGTGACAACGTAATCACAACCAGTGGCGCCCCGAGCGCACCGTTTAGAAGAAACCGGTACAAACGCCCGATTTTTGACTGCGCCATGGCGGTGTCGGCATCATGCCCCTCACCTTCGGATATCGATTTGGCCGGCTTTGCATGACTCAAAACGCGTGAGGCGATCATCGGACAGAGGCTGAGAGCAACATAGGTGGAAATAACCACAGCAGCCGCCATGACCAGACCAAACTCGCTGAACAGGCGTCCTACCTGACCACCCAAAAAGGAAATGGGGATAAACACGGCGATCAGCGTCACCGACGTGGCCAGCACGGCGAAGGTTACCTGTTTGGTTCCGCGCACGGCGGCAACCATTGGCGATTCCCCCCCATCTATGCGGCGTTTGATATTTTCAAGCACAACAATCGCATCATCGACAACAAGCCCGATGGCCAGCAACAGGGCCAGCAAAGTGAGCACGTTGATCGAAAACCCGAGAGCGGCGATCAGGGCCATGCAGCCGATCAGAGCAACCGGAATTGTGACAGCCGGAACAAGCGTGGTCCTGACGGACCGCAAGAACAGCAAGATGACCAGAATAACCAGGCCCAGGGAAATGCCGAGGGCAACCATGACTTCCTTGATCGATGCAGAGATGAACAGGGCATCATCGGAACCGACAATGACTTTCATGCCGGCCGGCAGGGTTGGGCTCAGAGCATCAATTTCGGCGCGAACGGCTTTAGAAATGGCCATGGTATTGGACTGGCTTTGGCGCACCACCTGCAGGCCGACGGCGGGGTTTCCATCAGCGCGGATGATGGTGTCGTCATCTTCGACACCGCGCTCGACCCGGGCCACATCACCCAGCCGGATCGGATATCCATCCACCGTATCGAGGACAATATCACTAAAGCCCTGCACCGAATTCAGGCGGCCATCCAGGCGAATTTCGAGCAGTCGCTGGCTGGATTTGACCTCACCGGCGGGCAGCTCGACGTTATTGCGTTTGATCGCTGCTTCAATATCGCCGACGGTCAGATTGCGTGCCGCCAAAGCGCGCCGGTCCATCCAGATGCGTATGGCGTAGCGGCGTTCGCCACGAATATCGACACTGGCGACGCCGTTGAGCGTAGACAGTCGATCAATAATGAAGCGCTCGACGTAATCGGTGATTTCTTCCGGGGAATGGCGGTCCGACAACACGGCGAGGCGCATCACGGGATCAGAATCGCTGTCATTCTTGACGACAATCGGTTCATCCGACCCTTCCGGCAGATTGCCACGGATGCGGCCCACGGCATCGCGCACATCATTGGCGGCTTCATCGATATTCCGCCCGGTGTCAAACTCGATAACGGTTCGGCTGCGTCCGCGCCGGCTTTGGGAAGCCAGGCTTTTGACGCCGGAAACACCGGCAACTGAACTTTCGATAATTTCAGTAATGTCGGTATCGACAATTTGCGGTGAAGCGCCGGTATAGGTTGTGGTGACGGTGACCACAGCGGAATCCACATCGGGGAGCTCGCGCACAGGTATGGATAAAAGCGAAGCAAGGCCGGCTGTGACAATGAGCAGGCTGGTGACAATGGCCAAAACCGGACGGCGGATGGACAGTTCAGAGAGTGTCATTTGCGGAGCACTTTACAGCAAAATGGTTATGACAATATCAGGATCGTGCGCCTTCGGCGGATGTGTCCGGAGTCGCGGATGGGCTTTGAATCTCTACAAGGGCACCATCGCGCACCTTTTGCAGGCCGCGGATGACCACATGTTCGCCTTCATTAATACCTTGTGCAATTTCGACAAAACCAAAGGAGCGCCGCCCGATGGAAATGTAACGCCGTTCGACATGGTCTTTCGCATCCTTTTTGACCACGGCAAAGATATAGGTGCGGCTGCCATCAACAACGACGGCTTCTTCCGGGACGGCCAGGACCGTCTCGGCGGCCAGGACAACTGTTAGATGGACAAACATACCGGCAGGCAATGCGCGGTCGTCATTGGCGATGGCGGCGCGTGCCTTGAAAGAGCGCGACACCGGGTCAATGCGGCTGTTGACCTGTTCGATCTTGCCGTTAAAAACCCGTGCCGGAAAGGAGGCGGCGCTGGCGATCACGCGCTTGCCGATACCGACTTTGCCAAACAGGCCTTCGGGCAGGGAAAACTCAACCTCAATCACCGAAAGATCATCCAGCACGGTGACCACATCGCCATCCTGAACACGGGTCCCCAGTTCCACATTGGAAAACCCGACGACGCCGGAAAATGGCGCCGTGACCACCCGGTCCTTAAGCCGTTTGGCGGCCCGGTCTTTTTCGGCCTGGGCGATGGCCACCTGGGCTTTCAGGCTGTCCACCGTGGCGACGGAAACGGCGTTTTGCTTTTTCAGGGTCTCAGAGCGGGTGAGCGTGTTGATCGCCTCGGTCAGGCGGGCATCCGCTTCGACCAGATCTGCGCGCTGGATATCCTCGTCCAAGCGTAGCAGGACATCGCCCTGTTTGACGACCTGGCCCGCCGTGAAGCCAACCTTCGTGACCCGGCCCGACGCTAATGGTGTGATTTCAACCGTGCGCAGCGCCCGGGTGGAGCCAACGGCTTCAACAATAACATCAAGATCGTGAAAACTCGCCGGGGCCGTTTCAATGGCAATCGCCCGTGCCTTCTTGCGCGGTGTTGAGGCCTCTGACCCTTTCGTGCCGGGACCGAACGTCTGCCAGCCGTAATGGCCGGAAACACCGACAATGCCGATGACGACGAGCAAGCCAACTTGTTTGCTAAACTTCATTATTCAAGAGTCCTTAAAATGCAGCCGATTTCCGTACATAGCGCAAAAGAACGTTTTGCAATGGGGCGGCGTGCCTGTGCCCGATAGAGGTCGGAGCTGGCGCAGATATTACTTTAGAATTTTTATAAAACCTAGTGACATTTTTGATCCCTATCGATTTTGTGATGGCCTATGAATTCATAAAGAATCTGGATGCTGGCTAGCTTTCAAACGCCGCCATGATGGCGCTGCGGGTCAACGGCAGGCGGCGCACCCGGACCCCCAGCGCACGGAAGACGGCATTGCCGATGGCGGCGGCAGTCGGGCCCTGAGCCGCTTCGGCGACACCCAATGGCGGCGCTTCGGGATGGGCAATGAGCTCGACAGTTGTTTCCGGTATTTCGCTGAATTTGAGGATCGGGTAGTTCTCCCAGTCCTTAGAGACAATGGCTTCGCCCTCGAACCGGACTTCTTCTTTCAGGGTCCAACTCATGGCCTGGATCATGCCGCCTTCAATCTGGTGCAGAATGCCGTCGGGGTTGATCGCTTCGCCGCCATCGCAGACCGCCCACAAGTTGGTAACCCGGATATCCGGATCGGAATCGACACGCGCCGCCACGGCGCAATAGGCGCCGGTGTTCTTGTAGCGGGCGAAGGCAATGCCGGTGCCGATGCCTTCACCGCGTTTGCCTGGCCAGTTGGCCAGTTCGGCGACGCGTCGAATGACGGCTTGAGCGCGCGGATCATCAAGGTGCTCAAGCCGGAAATCGACGGCATCATGCTTCAGTTCATCAGCCATATCGTCCATCAGGGTTTCAATGGCAAAGACATTGATAAAAGCACCGAGCCCGCGGATTGATGATGTCCTGTAGGGCAGGCTTTGGACGATGGTTTTACTGGTTCGCATATGGGGGATGGCATAATAAGGCAGGGCGTTGCGCTCGGCGCTGTTGGTACCGTCTCCGGCGACGGGTATCGGCGGCGCTCCATCGATGTATTCGGCTGCCAGCATGTTGGGGTTGCCGCCGCGCCCCGGCCGTTGGCCAAAGGGCTGACAGGTAATATCGACACAAAAAGCCTCAATCCGTCCGGCATCGTTGACCACCGCCACAGCCTTCGTGACAGCGCCAGTGCCGACGGGAGACGATGCCAGTTCGTCAGCGCGGCTCCACAGCAGGCGAACGGGTACCCCAGGCACGGCCCGGGCCAGAAGGGCGGCGTCCAGCGCCGCGTCATCGGCCCCGTTATGGCCGTAGCATCCGGCACCGGGGCTATGGATTACGTCAATCCGCTTGGCATCTATTTTAAGCGCAGTGGCCAGGGCGCCCTGCAGGGGATAGACCCCCTGGCTGTGAGTCCAAACCGTCAGATGGTCGTCTGCCTCCCATTGGGCGATGGCGCAGGCAGGCCCGATCGAGGCGTGCGCCACATAGGGTCGGGCTACCTGAGTCTCAAAGCGCTGGCCGGAGGCTGAAGTGATGTCGCCGGTTTCATGGGTGACCTGAGCGGGTTCCCCGACCTCATACAGACTGGCGACGGGGTCCGCAGGTGCCGGGTGGCCAGAAGACCAGGTGGTTGTCCGCTCGGCGGTTTTGAGGGCTGCCAGTGCCTGTTCCTCGCGCTTGGCGATGACGCCGAGAAAGGCCCCGTTGCGAACCACGGCTTCGATCCCATCGCGGGCCTCAAGGGCAGCGATGTCGACATCCTCAATGCGAGCCCGGCGCGATGGCGGATGCAGAACCCGGCCATGGCACATGTTCTCAAACACCAGATCGTGAATAAAACCGCTGCCAGCGAGTTTCTCCGGCAAATCAATACGGGCCAGTGACTGACCGCTCAAATGGCGTTGGCTTGCTGCTTTCGGCTGGGCGTGATCCAGGACCGGGCAGGCCAGATCGACGGTTTTTGCCAGCGCCCACCAGGTCAGTCCGGTGGGTGCGCCAGCCCGTAGGATTTGACCGTTCTCGACACTCAGATCGGCGGTCTCCGCCTGCAGTAATTTGGCGGCCTCGACCAGCAGGACATGGCGGGCTGCCGATGCGGCCATCCTCAACGCCATGCCGCCGACAGCGATGGAACGGCTGCCGGTGGTGAAGCCTTCGTTGGGTGCGGAACGGGTGTCGCCGGCGACAAGGCGGGTCTGCTGGGCAGAGACATCCAGCTCATCGGCAGCAATCTGGGTCAGTGCTGTGGCGTTTCCCTGTCCCAGTTCAACACGACCGGAACGGATTTCGACAGTGCCGTCATCAGAAAAACCGATCCAGTGTTCAATGGATGGATGGTCGAGCAGGGGCTCGGGAACTGAAGCCGGGCTCATTGTGGCGGCTCTCCCATAGCGTTGGCAGCGCGGGTCAGTGCACGCAGGATGCGGGGGTGCGATCCGCACCGGCACAGATGACCGTCAAGTGCTGAGGCAATCTCGGCCCGGCTTGGGTTTGGTTTGTCATCCAGTAGAGCCTTCGCCCGCATGATAATCCCGGTCATGCAGTAGCCGCACTGGCCTGCCTGCTCATCAAGCATGGCTTGCTGGATTGGATGGGGACGGCCGTTTTCGCCGCCAAGACCTTCGACCGTCTGGATGCTGGATTGCGCGGCAAGTTCGAGCGAGATATCGCAAGACTGTACGGGTTGGCCGTCCATCAGTACCGTGCAGGCGCCGCAATCACCCTGCCCGCAGCCAAACCGGGCCCCTTTTAAATTGAGATCATTGCGTAAAACATAAAGCAAAGGGGTTGCGGCGGTGGCCGAGACCTGCATCTGTTTGCCGTTGATATGGAGTTGAAAGGTTTGTGTCATGGATACGGGCTTTCTCTTGGGTTGTACGGCTTAAGGGCTATGAAAACGGGCCAGTTTTGGATAAGTGAAACCGAAAGAGGGAACGGATGAAAACCAAGAGTAAATAAACCAGACTTTTAAAACAACTCTGTTAACGGGCAGAGTTCTCTGAGAATTAGACCTCTATTAGATGATGTAAAAACAGGCATATTATATAAACTGCCTATTATTTATTCAGATTGTCATATAGCATCATATTCAGACCCGTACGCTTATGCCGGAAACCTTTGATTAACTAGAAAATATATTAAATCTATTTATTGGCATATATTTTGCGAAGTTTAAGGCATGACGCCCTGTTAGGTGCAACGCTTGAACAGAGTGCCGCTTAAGAAACGCCCGTCTGTTGATAACAGCAGAGACTTAAAATAAAGGGCGATTTGTGTTTTTGTTGATAAGGGGGGTGCATGAATCCTCGGTCGTTGTTGGCTGGTCGGCATCAGCTGATTGTGAACAGCTTGCTATGAAAGGGGATAAGCATGGACAGTCAACCGATAGGATATCTGGACGACAAGGTTGACCGCCAAAATATCTTCAATTTTTCAAGGCATAAACAGCTCGTCCTGTGGTTCTGCTTAAAACCTCAACAGAAACAAAAACTGGCTCGTCATCTTGATAATAACGAGACCTGTATGGCCCATTTTGTCGACAATGTTGAGGATATGACGGGGCGGGCCGCACTCAAAAGCCCTGATGCGATTGTTGTTGATATCACAGGAGGCTCCGAGGAAGACTATCGAAACCTTGCAAAAACCTGTGAACAAACCAAACCCGTGCCCGTGATTGCGATTGGTGATTCTTATGAGGAGGAGTCGGCTTGTCTGGCCTTCGACGCCGGGGTTGAAGATCTGGTTGCCCTTGAAGAGGCAAAGCCCCGGCATTTGCTGCGGGTCATCGGCTATGCGGTTATTCGCAACCGAAACCTGCTGAAAGCCAGTGCATTTGAGCTGCGCCACAGCGGAATTATTGAAAACGCGACGGAGGGCATTTTCCAAACGACCCCGAAAGGCCGCTATATACTGGCAAACCCGGCGCTCGCAACGCTTTATGGATTTGCGACGCCCGAAGATATGATGAGCGGGCTGGTTGATATTGGCACACAGCTCTATGTGGATTCTTCCCGGCGCACGGAATTTACCCGGCTTATGCTTGAAAATGATGCGGTCTTCAATTTTGAAAGCCGAATCCGGCGAAAGGACGGCAGTGAAATCTGGATTTCCGAAAATGCCCGCGCCGTGCGCGATGAGCAGGGAGATATCCTGTATTACGAGGGGTTCGTGCGCAACATTTCGGAACGCAAACGCAACGAGGAACAGCTGCGTTATCTGGCGCAGCGCGACCCGCTGACCGGCCTGCCGAACCGCAACCTGTTTCAGGAGAGGCTGGCCGAAGCTATTCAGACAGCGGATGCCAATAGCACCAAGGTCGGTATTTTGTTTGTTGACCTTGATAACTTCAAAACGATTAATGACACCATGGGTCACCCGGTGGGCGATGTTGTCCTGCAAAAAGTGGCGGAGCGTCTTGTCTCCAGTACCAGCGCGGTCGATACCGTTGCACGCCTGGGCGGCGATGAGTTTGCCATCGTCCTGCCGGATATCAGAAGCCCGGAGATCGTAGCCCGGGTGGCGTCACGTATTCTTGACACACTGTCCACACCGATCGAAATGACCCAGCGCCAGATATATACATCCGGCAGTATCGGAATTTCGATCTACCCGACCAACGGGTCCTCAATCGCTGAATTGATGCAGAATGTTGATACCGCTGCCTATCACGCCAAAAACATCGGTCGCAATCGTTACCAGTTTTATTCTGAAGTCTTGAGTACCCAGGCTCTGCGACGGCTGGAAATCGAAAATGGTTTGCGACAGGGGCTCGAAAAGAAGGAGTTCTCCTTATGTTATCAGCCGAAAGTAGACCTGAGTAATCGGCAAATTATTGGCGCAGAGGCACTGCTCCGCTGGGAAAACGATAGCCTGGGCTCGGTCCGTCCAGACGAGTTTATTCCCATTGCTGAAGATATGGGACTGATTATACCCATCGGAGAGTGGGTCATAAACGAAGTCTGCCGGACAGCAATGGCATGGCTCAACGAAGGTTTGAATCCCGGTTGTATCGCATTAAACGTATCGGCCCGTCAGTTTCGCAATAAGAACCTTTATGATGACATCACCAGAGCCCTTGAAACCTCCGGGCTTCTGCCAGGTCATCTCGAACTGGAACTGACCGAAAGCGCGTTGGTTGATCAT
This sequence comes from Rhodospirillales bacterium, assembly GCA_048262255.1. Lineage (GTDB taxonomy): Bacteria > Pseudomonadota > Alphaproteobacteria > Rhodospirillales > Casp-alpha2 > JABMNT01. Next base: position 1,021,970 of record JBLXFH010000001.1, read on the forward strand.
ATCGACGAAACGGTCGAATTGCTGAACAAGTTTGGCAAGCTGGGGATTCGTATCAGTATCGATGATTTTGGCACCGGTTATAGTTCACTGAGCTATCTGAAGCGGTTTCCCCTGTCCACCCTGAAAATTGACCGCTCTTTTATTATTGGCCTGCCGGAAGACCAGGAAGATGTTGCGATCACCAAGGCGATCATCAATCTGAGCCACAGCCTCGACTTGAAGGTGGTTGCGGAAGGTATTGAAACACCGTCACAATCGGCATTTCTGAAAGCCCTGAATTGCGAGTATGGGCAGGGGTATCTTTTCGCCAAACCACTTACCGCATCCGAGTTTCGCAATCGGCTAATCTCCGGCATTTAAAGCCGCCAGCAGGCGCAAAGCGACTTTGTGGAGTTGATCTCGGTGGCAATAGCCCGCAGAATACAGATAATCAGAAACGCAACTGCAACAGGAGATCGCTGTGTCGAATGAAGGTTACCATGAGCCCGTTAAGGATCTGTCCGATGAAACAATGGACATGCACAGGGCTATTGTTTCCCTGATGGAGGAGCTGGAGGCTGTGGACTGGTACAATCAGCGGGTAGACGCCTGTAAGGATGAAGACCTGAAAGCCATTCTGGCCCATAACCGCGATGAGGAAAAAGAGCATGCGGCAATGATGCTCGAATGGATTCGCCGAAAGGACCCGACCTTCGATAAGGAACTGCGCGACTACGTCTTTACCGATAAACCGATCGCCCACAAATAACCGATTCGCGGTGGTCGTGGTTCGGATGCAGACCGGACAGGCCGCCTAGTTGTCTTTCGCCAGACGAAGCCCGGAGAACTGCCAGCGCTGATGCGGATAGAAGAAGTTGCGGTAGCTGGCGCGGATGTGGTTGGCCGGGGTGACGCAGGAGCCACCCCGCAAAACCATCTGCCCGGACATGAACTTGCCGTTGTATTCGCTGGCGACCCCGGCGATGGGTTTGAAACCGGGATAGGCCATATAGGGGCTTGATGTCCATTCCCACACATCGCCGTACATTTGTGTAAGCGCCGCCGGATGGTCGGAGGATGGACGCGGCCGGTAGAGTTTTCTGTCGGCAAAATTTCCCTGTAATGGTAAATCCTGTGCGGCAATCTCCCATTCAAACTCCGTCGGCAGCCGGCACCCGGCCCAGCGTGCGTAGGCATCGGCTTCAAAAAAACTGATATGACTGATTGGCGCATCTTCATCGACCGGCCGGATGCCGTGTAAGGTCATGGACCACCACTGATCGTTGCGCTGTTCCCAGTAGAGCGGTTCATTGAGGCTGTGTTCCTGAACCATGGCCCAGCCGTCGGCCAGCCAGAGAAGTGGGTCTGTGTAACCGCCCGCCTCCATAAAGCCGATCCAGTCGCCAATCGTGACTGGTCGCGCGGCCAGTTGGAAAGGTTGGATCAGCACGTCATGGCGGGGGCCTTCACAATCAAAGGCGAAGCCCTGACCATCGTGTCCGGCCTGATATATGCCCCCGTCAAAACGGGCCCAGGTCATGTCCGGTGCGGTCGAGTCCGGCAGGGGCAGGGGCACCGGAGCCCGATACTCCGGATTGAGCGGGTTTTGTGCAAACAAATGCAGTAAATCCGTCAATAACAGCTCCTGATGCTGTTGTTCATGGTTCAATCCGAGTGTGATGGAGTCAATCAGCGCATCAGATAAAGTCATTTCGCGCATCAGGCGTTGCATGGCATCGTCGATATGGGCGCGATAGGCGAAGACTTGCTCCAGTGTGGGACGGGTCAACATGCCCCGGCGTGGGCGGGCATGGCGGGGGCCCATGGCTTCGTAATAGGAGTTGAACAGGTAATGAAAGGTCTCATCGAAGGGTTCGTAGGCCGGCAGATGAGGGCGCAGGATAACCGCTTCGAAAAACCAGGACGTGTGGGCCAGGTGCCATTTCGACGGACTGGCATCGGGCATGGATTGAACCGTGGCATCGGCGTCGGACAAACCATCAACCAGAGCAAGGCTGTCGGTCCGGATCTCCTGATAGCGGCTGGCAAGAGCGCCTGAATTAATTTCTGTGGTTGCTGCGTGGCGATTTTGGTTGACCATTTTGCCCCCTCCGGTCGGGTCTTTAGCTGGCAGAAAGATAATGTACGGAAAACAGGTCCTGTGGGTCTGTCCAAGCGTGGGCCGGACGGAAACCGGCGGACGTCGCCAGGTCCCTGAAGCTCTGCAGCGTGTATTTATAGGAGTTCTCCGTATGGATCGTTTCGCCCTTGGCAAAGGAGAAGGTTTGATCGGCGACCCCGATCAACTGATCGCGGTTGCTGACCAGATGCATTTCGATGCGGTTATCCTGCGGGTTGAAAAAGGCGGAATGATCAAAGGCGGCCAAATCAAAACCGGTTCCCAGTTCGCGGTTGCTGCGGGCCAGAATGTTTTTATTAAAGCGCGCCGTCACACCTTTTGCGTCGTCATAAGCGGCGTTCAAGACCGGAAGGTCCTTGACCAGATCAACCCCGATCAGCAGCCCGCCGCCATCAAGTTTATGGCGGACCCGGCTAAGAAACGCGAGGGCTTCATCCGGGGTGAAGTTTCCAATAGTTGAGCCCGGATAAAAGCCGACGTAATGGCCGTCTGCAATGTCGGGTAAAGAAAAATCAGAGGTATAATCAGCGCAAATGGCGGTCACCGGAATGTCCGGAAAATCGGCGGAAAACGATGTCGCGGATTGCAGTAAATGGTCGCGCGAAATATCAATGGGGACATAACCCTTTGGCGCTTCAAGGGCCTTCATCAGGGTTCTCACCTTGATGCTGGAGCCACTGCCAAACTCGACAAGATGGCAGTTCGCGCCGACAGCACGGGCCATGGCCTGCTTGTCATGCTCTAGAATCCCCAGTTCGGTGCGTGTCGGGTAATATTCATCCAACTGACAAATCTCGTCGAACAGTTGCGAGCCTGCTGCGTCATAAAAAAACTTGGCCGGCAGGGTTTTCTGTTTTTTCGAAAGTCCCGCAACAACAGCGCCCAGAAAGTCATCTTCACTGGGTTCAAGGTCATGAAAGTTTTTGAGGGATGCGGCGGGATTTGCAGACATGCGCAGGCTTTCATTTTGAGAACGGAAGATAACGGAGATTAAGATTTCACTTTTTGGTTCCTGCACCAAATAACAATCTGTTGATAGGCATATGTTAGAGGATTAAAAAAGAAACAGGTACCGTAAATATTGATACCTGTTGGTGCATTTTTGTTACAAATGTCAGGAGAAATGGCTGTGGACTGGGATGATGTTCGGTTTTTTCTGGCGCTTTCGCGGCACAAATCGGTGCGTGCGGCGGGCGATCAGATGGGGGTCAGCCATTCGACCGTGGCACGGCGTATTGAAGCCTTTGAAAAACGTATTGGTGTGCGGTTGTTCGACCGGACCCCCAAAGGCTACATCCTGACCCTGGCCGGTGAAGACATGATGGAGAGCGCACTGCGTATCGAAGACGATATGAACGGCCTCGAGCGTCGCCTGCTGGGGCAGGATGCGCGGCTGGAGGGGCGGATTTGCGTGACCTTCGCCGACAATCTGACGTCCAACTCCTTGATGCCGTTCATGGTTGGGTTCAGTGAGGCCTATCCGAACATCGATCTGGAAATGATTCTGTCGTATCGCAACCTCGATCTGTCGAAACGCGAAGCTGATGTCGCTATTCGCTATTACCGGCCAGACAAACAGCCACCGGATCACCTGATCGGTCGCAAACTGGCGACGTTGTATTATGCCGATTATGCGGCGCCAGCCTATCTGAAGCGGGTTGATCTGGACCGAAACCCGAGCCATGCCCGCTGGATCGGCTGGGGTGATGAGGGGCGATTCCCGGACTGGGTGAAAAGCAGCCCTTATCCGCATATACCGGCCCGCCATGTGCTTGAAAACGGCGTGCTGCAAATGCAGGCGGCAAAACTGGGGCTGGGGGTTGCGTCATTGCCCTGTGTTGCCGCCGATGTGGAGCCGGGGCTGGTTCGTCTGCCAAACAGCCAGCCAAAGCCTTTTTTTGACATGTGGATTGTCTCACACCCGGATTTACGTGAAACGGCGCGCCTGCGTCTGTTTCGCGAACTGCTGAGCGAAGCCGTGATCGAGCAGGCCGATCTGTATCAGGGCCTAAAACCGCAGACGGTTTTGGTTTAGCTGCTCTCAGCGAGCTTGCGCACACAGGCCAGCTCAACGCAGGCGCACAGCACATCCATGGCATGCCTGATCTCGTCAACCGGCGGCAGGGTTGGCGCAATGCGGATGTTGCGGTCGCGCGGATCCTTGCCATAAGGGAACGTCACGCCGGCCGCCGTCATTTTGACCCCGGCTTCTGCGGCAAGGCGGACCACTTCCTTGGCGCAACCATCAAGAATATCGAGGCTGACAAAATAGCCGCCTTCCGGCTGGCTCCAGGTGGCAATGCCCTTGCCGCCCAGGCGTTCCGTCAAAATCTTGTCCACCATCTCGAACTTCGGCGCAACAATGGCCGCGTGTTTGTCCATATGCGCTTTCAGGCCATCCAGGTTGCCGAAAAACTTCACATGGCGGACTTCGTTGATTTTGTCGGGGCCAATGGTCGCGAAGGATATTTTTTTTGCCGCGTCCTTGATGTTGGTCACAGATCCCCCCATCACTGCAATGCCGGCACCGGCGAAGGTGATTTTCGAGGTGGAGCCGATCAACAAGGGGCGGTCAGGCGTACCGACGGCCTTGCAGGTGTCCAGGATATTTTTAACCCGGGCCGGGCCCTTGCCGAGATGATGATAAGCGTAGGCGTTGTCCCAGATGATGCGGAAATCCTTGGCCGACGTGGGCATTTTGGCAAGCCGGTCAACCACCTCGTCAGAATAGGTGGCACCCGTCGGGTTGGAATATTTCGGCACGCACCAGATGCCTTTTATGCTGGCATCCTTGGCGACCAGCGCTTCCACCTGATCCATATCGGGGCCGTTTTCATCCATATCGATGGCAATCATCTCGATGCCTAAGCGTTCGCAAATGGCGAAATGGCGGTCATAACCGGGAGCCGGGCAGAGAAACTTGATGGTGCCTTGCGCACTCCATGGGCCGTCGCCGCCGGGCATGCCGAACAAAAGACCGCCGACCAGTATGTCATACATCAGGCTCAGGCTGGCGTTCCCGCCGACAATAATTTCATCCAGTCCGACTTCCAGAAAATCGGCAAAAAAGGCTTTCGCTTCCGGGGTGCCGGTGCCGAGGCCATAGTTCCGGTAATCGGTGCCGTCGGCGCCAAAGCATTCATCACGATCCAGACCGGCCAGCAGCGCGTCGGCCAGGTCCAGTTGTTCGGTGGACGGTTTGCCGCGCGTCATGTCAATCTGTATGTTGCGCAGGGTCAGACCCTTGTAGCGCTCTTCCAGTTGTGGTGTGGCGGCACTCAAAGCTTCGGCGGTTTGTTCTGCGTAATTCATCTCAACTTCCTCAAACGGCAATAAAATCGTGTCCTTGTGATTTACGGGAAATCCCGGGTAACGGCAAGCAGGGGCTGACCGGTTAATCTTATAAATATTTAAAATCCAGGGGCTCTATTAACCCATTGCTAACGGCAAACGCCGATAAAGGGGCATGGCTAAAAAATCGCAACCCGCACCGTCAAAATGGGCATCTGTTGTCGTTTCTCTCATGAAATGGACAACGACGGTCGCCGTCTGGGGCTTGATCTCCGTATTGCTGGTTTGCGGCTGGTTTTTTCTGACCCTGCCAAGCATAGATGATGCCCTCGAAGCGACCCGGCGGCCAACCATCACGCTGGTTGCCGCGGATGGCCGGGTTTTGGCGGCAACGGGAGATTTGTATGGGGTTCCTGTGCAATTGAGCGATGTGCCGGATGCCTTGCCAAAAGCCATTATTGCCACGGAGGACCGGCGCTTTTACCAGCATTTTGGTCTGGATTTCATCGGTCTGGCGCGCGCCGCCTGGCGCAATGCCTGGGCCGGGCGCATTGTTCAGGGCGGCTCGACTATCACCCAGCAGGTGGCGAAAAACCTGTTTCTGACACCGGAACGCACAATCAAACGTAAGGTTCAGGAAGTTATGCTGGCGCTGTGGCTGGAGTATCGCTTCTCCAAAGACCAGATCATGACCATCTATCTGAACCGCGTTTATCTGGGGGCCGGGACCTATGGTGTTGATGCGGCGGCACGCAAATATTTCGGGCGTCCGGTGGGCCGGATTTCGACCTATGAAAGCGCTTTGCTGGCCGGGCTTCTAAAAGCCCCCAGCCGGTACAACCCGCAGGCCAGTGAAACCCTGAGTCAGGGGCGGACACAGCAGGTGCTGCAGAATATGGTGGCGGCCGGATATCTGACCGAAGCCCAGGCCCAGGCGGCGGAGAACAAGCCGCGTCGCACCCTGCAGACGACCAGCAAACGCGTCGCGCGGCATTTCGCCGACTGGGTCTTGGCTCTGGTGCCGAGCTATGTGTCTGCGGGCGATCACGATTTGACGGTGATCACCACTATAGACGCTTCATTGCAGCAAAAGGCCGAAACACGGGTCCGCCAGGCCATTGCCAACAACAAAAAAGCATTAAATGTCAGCGAAGGTGCGGCGCTGGTGATGGATACCTCCGGTGCAGTGCTGGCCATGGTCGGCGGCACCAATTACAGCGCCAGCCAGTTCAACCGGACAACACAGGCGCTGCGTCAGCCGGGCTCGGCGTTCAAACCCATCGTTTATCTGGCCGGCCTCAATGCCGGATTGACGCTGGATTCAGTGCTCAGTGACGCACCGGTCGACGTGGCGGGATGGAAGCCCCAGAATTACAAACGGACCTATGAGGGTAAAATCAGCCTGAACGACGCACTCGCCCGCTCCATTAATACGGTGGCGGTGCGGGTGGCGGAAAAGGCCGGGGTCAAGCGCGTGGTCGAGACCGCCAAACGCCTTGGCATCACATCGGATTTGGAGGCCGATCTGGGGCTGGCGCTCGGCGCTTCGGAAGTGACGATGATTGAACTGGCGGCGGCCTATGGGGTGTTTGCCAATGGCGGCTTTGGCGTCTGGCCTTATGCCATCCGTGAAATTCGCGACGGCCAGGGCACGGTTCTCTACAAGCGCCAGGGCAGCGGCCCGGGCCGGGTCGAAAAACCGGGCCAGATTGCCGCCATGAATAAAATGCTGAAGGCGGTGATCGAACAGGGAACGGGTAAAAACGCCCGTCTCGATCGCCCGGCGGCAGGCAAATCGGGAACCAGCCAGAACTACCGCGATGCCTGGTTTATCGGTTATACGGCGGACCGGGTGGGGGCGGTCTGGGTTGGTAATGATAACGGCAGCCCCATGAAACAGGTGACCGGCGGCGGGCTTCCGGCCCGGCTGTGGCGTGACGTGATGACGGCGGCTCATGAAGGAGTTGTGCCAAAAGACTTGCCGAAAGCCCCGTCAACGGCGGGCGCGGCCAAATCGGCGTCTAAAACGGACGCCGGGTTGTGGGACTCCATTCAACACATGTTCGGAAACCGCTAAGACTTCAGGCGCCGTTTTTCATGCGGGCGATGGTTGCCGTGGTCGATAGGCCGTCGACCAACTGGGCGCGGACAATCCGTCCGCCCCGGGCTTTGACTATATCAGCGCCGACAATCTCGTCTTCCGTATAATCCGCACCCTTGATCAACACGTCCGGTTTCAGCATTTCGATCAGCCGCAAAGGCGTTTCATCGCCAAACAAAATCACCGCATCGACCATTTTCAAAGACGATAACAACAGGGCGCGGTCCATCTCGTTGTTGACCGGGCGGTCGTCGCCTTTCAGCTTGCGCACCGAGGCATCCGTATTGATGGCGACGATCAGCCGGTCGCAGGCGTCGCCCGCCTGTTGCAGCAATGAACGATGGCCGTTGTGCAAGATATCGAAGCAGCCGTTAGTGAAACCGACGCTCAGTCCCTGGCTGCGCCATTCCTGAACCTGATGCCGGGCGCTCTCGTCATCAAGGACAGGATGTGCCGCCAGGCTGGTGATCAGTTCCGGCATGCGGACCGTCGCCGTTCCGGCCTTGCCAACAACAATTCCGGCCGCCGCATTGGCCAGTTTGGCGGCGTCCTGAAGATCACCACCGGCGGCCAGACTGATGGAGATAACGGCGGCCACTGTGTCGCCCGCACCCGACACATCAAAGACGGCGCGGGCTTCAGCCGGCAGGTGCCAGGGCGCATGACCTTTGCGGATCAGTGACATGCCGTCGGCGCTGCGCGTTGCCAGCACGCCGTCAATGGCGCATTGTTCAATCAGGTGGTTGGCGGCGGCAATGATCTCTTCGTTGCTGCGTGTCGCTTTGCCTGACGCCAGTTCCAGTTCCTTGCGGTTTGGGGTGACCAGTGTGGCCCCCGTATAACAGCGGTAATCACTGCCTTTCGGATCGACAAGCACCGGTTTGTTCTGGGCCCGTGCCAACCCGATCAGGCGCGACAGGACATCGTCCGACAAAACTCCCTTGCCGTAATCCGACAGCATCAGCGCACCGCATTCGACCAATTCTTCTTCGGCGATTTCCAGCAGAATATGGGCGATTTCATCGGAAACCGCATGGGTGGCTTCCTGATCAGCCCGCAGCATTTGCTGGTTGCCGGAAACAAAACGGCTTTTCTGGCTGGTCTGGCGGTCCGGGTCGACAACCAGATGCACATCCAGCCGGGGAACCTCTTTCAGCAGGGTTTCAATATGCTGTCCGGCGGCATCGTTGCCGGTGACCGAAATAAAACTGACACCGCCACCAAGGCTTGAGATGTTGCAGGCGACGTTCCCTGCCCCGCCGAGCATGGTTTTCTCCTGTTCAATCCGCAGCACCGGTATGGGGGCTTCCGGGGAGATGCGCTCGACCTCGCCAGTGATGAAGCGGTCGAGCATCACATCGCCAATGCACAGGACCCGGGCGCCCGCAATTTTTTCACTCAAGGCGAGCAGGGTTGCGTTGTCTGTCATACCAGTTCGAGCTTTCGTTCCAGACCATCGCAGAGCAGATGACCAAGCAAGATATGCATTTCCTGAATGCGCGCCGTGGTGTCAGAGGGCACGACCAGATAGGGAGAAGCCAAAGCGCTCATGCGCCCGCCGCCCTTGCCGCCAAAGGCCGCCGGTGTGATGCCCATGTCGCGCGCCTGGGTCAATCCGCGAATAACATTTTCCGAATTGCCGGATGTGGAAATGCCAATGGCGACGTCCCCCGGTTTACCAAGTGCGGCCACCTGCCGGGCAAAAATATTTTCGAACCCGATGTCGTTGCCGCCAGCGGTGATGGCCGAAGTATCGGTGGTCAAAGCGATAGCGGCAATGGGCGCACGGTCTGATTTGTAACGAATGGTCAATTCTGTCGCCAGATGCTGGCTGTCGGAAGCGCTGCCGCCATTACCAAAAAACAGGATCTTGCCGCCCTGGCGGATGCTGACGAGGCAGGCTTCCATGAGGGTTTCATAAGGTTCGATCATAACGGCGCGGGTGGCGGCCAGAACCTCGGCATGTTCATCAAATTCAGAAGTATAGAGTGTGCTGAGTTCCATGGTCTTAAGCCAATCCCAATTTATATGTCTATCTGTTTGCCTTGCCGCAGGCTTTCCAGAGTGGCAATAGTCGCGGCACTGCTTTCAATCAATTCGTTTTCATCGATCGCTGGAGCGGCATCGTTTGTCACACTCTCAACAAAAGCCGACAAGGCGACGCGGAAGCCTTTGTCGGTAGCGGTTTTTTCGGCAATATTGCGGCCTGCGCCGGAGATGCGCAACTGTCTGAAGTCGTCAATCAGGCCATTGCGCCCGCCCGCGAAAATTTCGTAGCGTTCCTTGCCTGCCGCCATGTCGCCCTGCGCCGTATAGAGGATGGTCGCCAGAGACCCATCGGCAAATTGCATGGAGAGGGTGACATCGTCGCACAGTGAACTTTCGCCGCCCGCTGCCTGTGCCCTTACGGACGTGATCGACGTACCCGATAGAAAGCGCGCGAAATCGATGAAATGACAGACTTCACCGAGAATACGCCCGCCGCCTTCGTCTGACGACTGCACCCAGTGGTCGCCCGGAATGGCCCCGGCGTTGATCCGGAAATTCATGACTTTCGGGCCATTCAGATCAGAAAAAGCCTGCTTGAGTTTAACCGCCATGGGGGCGAAGCGCCGGTTGAAACCGACCTGAAAGAAGGCGGTCTCCGTTGCATTACGCGCCGCGATGACCTGATTGAGGCTTTCCAGATCGAGGGCCAGGGGTTTTTCCACCAAAACCGATTTGCCGCATTTGAGGGCCCGGGCGGTGAGCGCAGCATGGGAATCGTGGCGGGTGGCGATCAGCACGGCATTGATATCCGGGTTGGAAAAGACCGTATCGGAATCCGCCGTGGCGTTCAAAAACCCGAATGTTTCCCGGCCGTGTTCTGCTGTCGCCCCGCGTTGCGTCGCCAGGGTATGGAGTGTGACATCGGTATTTTTTTGCAGTTCCGGCAACAACACGGATTTTGCAAAGTTTCCGGCCCCGATGACACCGAGAACACATTTCCCACTCGCCTTTTTTGGCGTGGGGAAGTTTGACGATGATGTCCGTTCGGATTGTATTTCCGGATAGGACAGAATGACGCCCAAATGCGGCTCGTTGCCGGATGTGATCATTTTGTACGCATCTTCTGTCTGGGCGAAATCCATACGGTGGGAAATCAATGGCACCACATCCAGACGTGCCTTCAGGTTGGGAGCCATCAGGCGCAGGCATTCCGCCAGGTTTTCCGTTTCCGTCCAGCGCACCCAGCCTTCAGGATATTTCACATTGCGGCTCTCGAAGTCCGCATCATAGCGGCCCGGGCCATAGGAGCGCGAAATCAGGATATTGAGTTCTTTTTTCATGAATTCCGCATAGGGAAATTCGGTGCCGGTCATGCCGACCATGACCACCCGGGCCCGGTCGCGAGCCATCTCGGCTGCTGTGATAAACGGTTCGTTCGACACCGTGGCAGCGGCAATCAAGATGGCGTCGCAGCCACGCCCGCCGGTCAGACCGGAAACCATTTGCACCGCATCACTTGTGCCCAGATTAATCACCGCTTCGGCGCCCAGGTCTTGCGCCAGAGAAAGCCGTGCCGGATCATAATCAAGCGCGACAACCCGCGCCCCCGACAAGCTCAATAATTGCGCCGCCAACTGTCCGACCAGCCCCATGCCCAGTACGGCGACCACATCGCCGAGCCGCGGTTCTGCATTGCGCACGGCATGCAGGGCGATCGCGCCCAAGGTGCCGAAGGCCGCTTCTTCGTCGCTGACGCCTTGCGGCACCGGGGCCACCAGATTGCGCGGTACGACGTTTAATTCGGCATGGTTGGCGATGCCTGCACCGGCCATGGCGACCCGCTGGCCAACATGGTAAATACCTTCCAGCCCGGCTCCCACAGCAACCACCTCGCCGGCCGCCGAATAACCCAGTGGGAGTGGTTCATCAAGCCGCGTCATAACGGTCTGGAAGGTGGCTTTCAAACCGTCGCGCTTTGCCTTTTCAAGGACTTTCTTGACCAGATCGGGGCGCGCCTTGGCTTTGCCGGCAAGGCTTTTCTTGGCGAACTCGATAACCATGCGCTCGGTCCCGGCGGAAATCAGGGACGCGCGGTTTTTAACCAGAACATGGCCGGCCTTCACTTTTGGTTCCGGAACGTCCTTGAGCGCCAGTTTTCCGGTGCGTCGGCTTTGAATGACTTGCTTCATATGTACTTTTACCCACATTTTCAGGTGGAATGCAAAGGCCTGAATCCATTAAAAAACTTTGTCTTGCCGACGCCGCGCGCTATGAAGCAGATATGTGCGGACTTGCAGCTCTTTTTGCCTACCATTCCGATGCCCCGGGCGTTGATCGAAACGAGTTGAAATTGATCAATGACCGGATGATCCGGCGCGGCCCTGATGGGGAAGGTTTCTGGTATTCGGACGACGGTCGCGTTGGCCTGGCGCATCGCCGTCTGGCGATCATTGATCTGTCGGAAACCGGTCATCAACCGATGTCACTGCCGACCCAGAACCGGCGCTATCATATCACCTATAATGGTGAAATTTACAATTTTCGGGTTCTGCGCCGGGAAATGGAGGCTCAGGGTTATGAGTTTGTGACCCAATCCGACACGGAAATACTGCTCCGGCTCTATGAGCGGGACGGGCCGGAGATGCTGCACCGGCTGCGTGGCATGTACGGTCTGGTGATCTGGGATTCGCAGGAGCGCAGCCTGTTCATGGCGCGCGACCCGTTTGGCATCAAACCACTCTATTACGCCGATGACGGACGGACTGTGCGCGTCGCTTCGCAGGTCAAAGCCTTGTTGGCCGGTGGTGCCATTGACCGGTCCCCGGAGCCGGCCGGGCATGCGGGATATTTTGTTTTGGGCAGTGTGCCGGAGCCCTATACGCTATACAGGGCCATCAGGAGTCTGCCAGCCGGACACTGGATGCGCATTGGCGGCAACGGCGACCGGCGTATGGAAAGTTATTTTACGCCCAAACAGCTATTGGCGGAACCGATGCGCGATGCCGCGCCGGTAGACTTGCGCACGGCATTACTGGAAAGCGTGCAGGATCATTTTATCGCCGACGTGCCGGTCGGTGTGTTTTTGTCGGCAGGCCTTGATTCCACATCCATTGCCGGATTATCGGTGGAGTGTCAGGGTGCCGGGCTGCAATCAATCACCTTGGGCTTTGATGAATTTAAGGGGCAGGCCTTTGATGAGGTGGCATTGGCTGAAGAAGTGGCCAGCCTTTACGGGACCGATCATTGGACACGGCGGATTGGCCCGAAGGATTTTGATCAGTCCTTTGACGACTTGCTGGATGTTATGGATCAGCCGTCCCTTGATGGCGTGAACACCTATTTTGTTGCGCGCGCCGCCGCTGAAAAAGGCCTTAAAGTGGCTCTAAGCGGGCTCGGCGGGGATGAGCTGTTTGGGGGCTATGATACCTTCGCGCAGGTTCCGGACATGGTTGGCAAGCTGGGAGGAATTCCGGGAATTGGCGGTTTTGGCAAACTGTTCCGGGTTCTGACAGCGCCCTGGATATCACGTTTCATGTCGCCAAAGGCGGCCGGGCTTTTTGAATATGGAAAGAGCTATGGCGGCGCCTATCTGTTGCGGCGTGGGTTGTATATGCCATGGGAACTGGATCAGGTAATGGACAGCGATCTGGCGCGGGCTGGCTTGGCTGAACTGGAACCACGGCTCCGGCTGGATGATCTGGTTGATGGTGTGGATGAGCCGAAACGCAAGGTTGCGCTGCTTGAGTTGACCCAATATATGCGCAATCAGTTGCTCAGGGATTCGGACTGGGCAGGCATGGCGCATTCCCTGGAGATCCGCACGCCGCTTGTTGATCGGGTTCTGTTTGAACAACTGGCTCCAAGTGTTTTGCGCGCCGATGGGCCGACCAAACAAAAAATGGCGGCAACACCGAAAAGACCTTTACCCGAGAGCATCATCCACCGGCCGAAAACCGGCTTTGCCATTCCGGTGGATCGCTGGATGGAAGCGCGCAGCGGCACCAAGGAACGGGGCTTCAGAGGCTGGGCGCAGACGGTTTATCAGGCAGCAACGACCGTTTGAGCCGGGGGTTAAACAAACGCCCTGAAATAATCGATGGTCTTGGCGAGGCCGTCTTCAAGCTGGATGGTTGGGTTCCACTTGAGTTGGTCTCTGGCCAGCGAAATATCCGGTTGCCGCTGGGCCGGATCGTCGGCAGGCAGTGGCTGATTAAGCAGTTCGGATTTTGCGCCGGTCAGCCGGATCACGGTTTCTGCCAGCTCCTTGATCGTGAATTCACCGGGGTTGCCCAGATTAACGGGGCCCGCGAGGGAATCGTCAGCGTTCATCATCCGGATAAAACCTTCAATCAGATCATCCACATAACAGAATGAGCGGGTTTGCTGGCCGTCGCCGTAGAGGGTGATGGGTTCGCCGCGTAACGCCTGCATGATGAAATTGGAGACCACGCGCCCGTCGTTGGGGTGCATGCGCGGCCCGTAGGTATTGAAAATACGAACCACACGAATATTCAGGTTGTGCTGGCGCTTGTAATCGAAGAACAGGGTCTCGGCGCAGCGCTTGCCTTCATCGTAGCACGAGCGGGGACCAATGGGGTTGACGTTGCCGTGATAGGATTCGGGCTGTGGGTGGACTTGCGGGTCGCCATAGACTTCGCTAGTCGAGGCCTGAAAAATTTTGGCACCGGTACGTTTGGCAAGGCCGAGCATGTTGATCGCGCCATGAACACTGGTTTTTGTCGTCTGCACCGGATCGTGCTGATAATGCACAGGAGATGCCGGGCAGGCGAGGTTGTAAATTTCATCGACTTCCACATAAAGCGGAAAGGTCACATCGTGACGCATCAGCTCAAAATGCGGGTTGTCGAGCAGGCCGAGAATGTTGTCTTTCGAGCCGGTGTAGAAATTATCGACGCAAATCACGTCGTGGCCTTCACCGACCAGCCGGTCACAGAGGTGAGAGCCTAAAAAACCGGCGCCGCCGGTCACCAGAATTCGTTTTCGCGTATGCATATCCGCCTGTTCGCCCGCTGCCTAATGATGCGGGCGAGCCTATCACCCGGAACCGGCAGACACAAAACTTATGGCGATCTCCTGTCCGCGTTCAGGAAGACGGCGTTACGGGGCAATAGGCGGCACCCAGAACCGGTCCGGTGGCCGCATTTTGGACCAACACAGCACAGCCTTGCCCCGTCTCGGGCATCGGTGCCGTCAGGGCCATGGGCGCGCTCCGCCAGTCGCCAATTCGCTGCAGGTTGCTGACGATATTGTGGCTGGTCAGGGTTTTGCCCTTGTTTTCACCGGAGCGCACCTGAGTGGTGATGTCGCGGTGAAAAGACACCAGCCAGACCGAAGCGGCTCTGCGGGCCTGCCCGTCAATACGGACGTTTAGGTTGCCGTCCGCGCCCGGTGTAATGCGAACAGACAGCGGACCCGCACCGGACTGGGCGATCCGGGAAATGGCGGCTTCAACATTGCCAGTTTGCGAGCCAACAGCTTCCAGTTGTCCGCCAATCACCATCTGTGGCGTATAAACGCCGGCGGTGCGGCGGATTTGCGTGTTGTACTGGCGCTGGCGCTGGGTGTTGGCAGGGCTTGAAAAGGGGTCTTTCCATTTTCCAGCTGCGCCATAAACCAGATCGTCCCAGTAATCGACATGAAACTCGAGGGCGATCACATCGGAGCGCTTGGCGAGTTTGCCCAGATAGGCTTCGGCAGGCGGGCAGGAATAGCAGCCTTGCGAGGTGAACAGCTCAACCACGACCGGCCCCTTCTCCGCCGCCTTTACAGGAAGAGATGCTGACATCAGGGCCACGAAAGCCAGGCTAATGGTATTATGAAGCTGGAGAGGGAAATTCAATCGCATGTGCCTGAACCTTTATCTGGTTGCGCTTAAGCCAAACGATAAGGAGACATTATTCGACTGTAAAATCGCGTTTCTTCACATTTTTGAGAGGGCAGGACGGTGCTGCTTCGTGGGTTTACTCTTTTTCATCAAGTGCTTGCCGGATGGCATGAGCGAGTTCGGTCAGGCTATACGGTTTGTTTAAAAGGGTACGGGATAATTTGTCATATATGGGTTTGTCACCATTTACGGCGATTTCGTGCTGGGGTGTGAAGCCACTGGTCAACAATGCCTTGGTTCCTTGATGGCTTTTCATAATGTCGATGGCCAGACGGTATCCACTCGTGCCATCAGGCATGACAACATCGCTGAACAACAGATCAATATCGTCACGCTCTTTGAAAATGTCCAAGGCCTGTTTGCCTCGGGTTGCTGTGAGAACGTTGTAGCCCAGCCTTTCAAGATGCTGGACAGCGACTTTTAAAAGTTCCTGCTCATCATCAACGACCAAGATCGTTTCATTGCCGCCCGGCAGGCTGTTCTTGGTTGAGTTGTCGGCACCGGTTTTTTGCCGTTCGGAGGGCTCTGTGGCTCTGGGCAAATAAATATGGAATGTCGTCCCTTCTCCAACTTCTGAATATATTTTAACATGGCCGTTTGAGCGCTGGACAAAGCCATAAACCATATTCAGTCCTAACCCTGAACCATTCCCTTTGTCCTTGGTTGTGAAAAAAGGTTCAAACGCCCTGTCAATGATCTCTTGAGGCATGCCACTTCCTGTATCACTCACCGAGATCATGACGTGTTCGCCTGTCGAGCTTCCCCGATTCAGGGCGACGTAGGTTTCATCTAGCGTTTTGTTGGCACTTTCAATGATCAGGGTGCCCCCACCGGGCATGGCATCCCGGGCATTTAAAGAGAGATTTATGAGGGCATCCTCAAATTCTCCCGTGTTTACGTTAACGTTCCAAATGTCATCTGCGAGATGGAGTTTCAGGCTGATCTTCGGCGTTAAGGCTTTGGCGATAAGGCTTTTCAGGCTTGTGATGAAGTTATTGATATTGACCAATTGCGTTTCAGTCGGCTCTGTATTTGAAAAATCAACCAGTCGTTTCGTGATCTCAGTCCCGCGGGCACCACCGCGGATCGCTGCGGAAATATATTCCATCGCCTTTGGGTTTTTCGAAACTTCATCTCGCAGCAGGTCCAAATTGCCCAAGATCACCGCAAGCATATTGTTGAAATCGTGAGCAATACCACCGGTTAGCTGGCCCAGAGCCTCTATTTTCTGATAGCGCTGAACGGACTGGTCGAGCTGTTCTTTCAGCTTCAGGTCTCGTTGAATTCTCTGGCGCATCAGATTGATGGCAGAAACGATCTGGCCGATTTCGTCAGATGAATTGGAAGAAGGGAGCTCTTCTAGAACCAGTTCCTCCTGAGGATACGGCGTTTTCAACTGCTTCAGGTTCATCTGTTCCAGATAAGAGGCAATAGATGTAAGGTGGCGTGTGACCAAAAACCTGAAGGTCAGGAAGGCAAAAATGGCGACAAGAAAAGTTTTGATCGCATTGCTGATGAGAATGAACAGCGCCTTATCTATCGTTTCGTCATAAATATAATCAATTCCGGCGACCAGATGCAGTTCACCGAGGGTAACGGTATCCGTTGAAGTATAGGTGATTGGGAAGTTTTCGGTAATTGTGTGTACCGAGCGGATTTTGCCAACTTCCCAAATTCGGCCTTGGTCGGAAACAGCTTTCAGGTTTTCTATACCCCTGATTTTGGCCAACCCGTTCAGTTGAACCTGAATGGCTTCAATATCCAGATTCCACAAGCTGTGGCCGAGACTGTTAATTTGGGTGATTCGGATTTCATCAATATCGTTCCGAATTTTACCAACTTCTTGATTATAGGAGTCAACCAGCTGAAAGATTGTTGCGACAAGTGTAATAAGTGAACTGAAAGCGATGATCGAGAAAATCAACTTTAGGGCAATTCGGCTCTTTCCTGATAACTGATCTAGCAAGACGGTATCTACCCGATGATTTCGAAATGGAATGATCTTTTAGATAAAGTATTAAATGCTTTTATTAACTATGTGGCACCAAGATAGCTGTTTAAGAGTATTTGGAAAGTTCCGTCGCTTTTAATCGTATCCAACCCGGCCTGAAATCGTTGGATTAATTGCGGTTGGTTTTTATTGAATATCGCATACCCGGGTGCGTCCAGAATTACTTGTTCAGAAATTGAAAATTTTTTCTGTTGTAATGGATAAAGTCTTTTTATGGACTCCCATCCCCCCGTTGTTTCAGTCACCATCAGGTCAAGTCTGCCAAGAAAAACTTTTTCCGTATTTTGGTCCCGGTCATTCACATACTGGATAATCAGCCCGGCCTTTTCGAGAAGAGAAGACGCCGCACCACCGTTTAGATAACCAATTCGATAATCCTTTAGGTCTTCGAGGCGGGTGTATTCAAAGCCTTTTGGGAACCGGCTTTTTAAATAAAAAAAGCGGAATGTTGCAGGGAAGATAAATTCAGAATGGACCTTGCTCTGTTGAGCTTCGGAGAACCACCCAAGTGGCCCAACGGCAGCAGAAACCTTGTCCTCCAAAACAGACCAGGCAATGCGGGCGGCGGGGATAAGGCGATACTGTACGTCAATGCCTTGGCTTTTAAATGCTGCTTTGACAATATCCGTCATGACGCCTGGTTTTTTTCCAGGAGATTCATCTCCTTGGATCAGCGGCGGGTGATCATCGGAGGCAATCGTTATCTGGTTTACAGGTTGCGCGTTTACCGAAACCGCGATGGTAGAAAAATATGCGGCTAATATATAAACGGCAAATACGGAAATCCAACGGAGAGGATAAGTTCTATCATAAGCTATCATATGACATTTCCACAAATTAGGTGCATGGACGTTCTGATAGAGTGACTGTATGTACATATACCACAGGGCCGGTTGAAGCCCAACCCCATATACGTATATAGATTGTTGTAAATTGTATGTGGAGCTTGTGCGGGAAGGTAAAACCCTAGCGTCGCCACAGAAGCATGAGAAGCCCAACTGTAACCGTCAGCATCCCCGCCCATTCGATGAGATCGAGGGTTTCGCCCAACACAAAAACCGCTGCAACAGCGGCAACGGAAGGCACTGAGGCGGCGAACCCGGAAACAACACCCGGGCCCAGCTTTTGAACCGTGTATGCCATCATCAGAACCGCCAGAAAGCTCGGCCCGATCCCCTGAAAAAGCGCCTGAAGGGCGATTTCCTCGATACTGGCGGTGGCCATGGTCGAAGGCAGAAAGACATACCAGATGGGGAGAAAAGCTACAGCGGTCGGGATGTTGACGACGACCAGCGCCTGTTTCGGCTCAAGCTTCCAGTATTGCAGACCGACAAAATAGATCGCCAGCAGAATTGAGGCGCTTAAAAAATATACAACTCCCTGGATCGCGTCGGGGCCGCCGGCGCGCAGCCCGTCGAAGCCAACCGCCAGACCGCCCACAAAAATCACCGCGATGGCGATCAGTGATCGAAACCCTAAGCGGGTCTGCATCAGAAAAAACCCGATCAGGGCGGTAAATATGGGAATGGTACCGTTGGCGAAAACGCCCGCGTAGGCCGCCGGGGATGTTTTCAAACCCGTATACATCAACATGGAATACAGCGCCCCGGGCCCGCAGGCGGATAAAAACAGCACTTTATGAAACGCCAGATGGCGCGGCCAATAGCTATAGAGAAACGGTAAAGTAATGACCGCGCTGACCATAAAGCGGAGCGCCGTAATATCATAGGCGTTGAGGTTCCCAACCATGCCAACACGCGACAGGACAATGAACCCGGACCAGATGGCGACAATGCCAAGCCCGCTAATATAACCGGATGCCTTGTCGAAGGCAGGCCCGTTGAAGAGGTTATTCATAAATCAGGTATGGCTCTATTATGATTCCAAGGCTTCCGGGTTGATGACGTTGATCGGGGCGCCATCGATAAAAGCGAGAATCTGATCAAAAATATCCGTAAACTGGATTTGGTATTCGTCTTTCGTGACGTAACCGAGATGCGGTGTACAGAGTGCGTTGTCCAATTGCAAGAGCGGATGGCTGGGGTCGCGCATGGGCTCTTCTTCATAGACATCGACAGCCGCCATGCCGGGACGTCCGGCTTGCAGCGCCGCGACCAGGGCACCGGGGGCGATCAAGGCGGCGCGGCTGGTATTGACCAGAAGTGCCGTTGGTTTCATGCGGGCGAGATCATCAGCGGTGACGATGCCGCGGGTCGGCTCATAAAGGCGCAGATGCAAAGACAGGACGTCCGCCTGCTCAAAAAATGCTTCGCGGCTTTCGGCGACCACAAACCCATCGTCTTTGGCCCGCTCACGGGAGCTTTCGCTGGCCCAGATGAGGACGTTCATGTTAAAGGCCAACCCCAAATCGGCGACGGCGCGACCGATGCGCCCGTATCCATAGATGCCGAGTGTCTTATGGCGCAGCGAACTGCCGGGGCGGCCTTGCCAGTTCCCGGCCTTCAGCGAGGCCACTTGCTGAGGGATTTCACGCAAGGCGGCGAGAATAAGCGCCCAGACCATTTCCACTGTGGCGTAGGACGGGGAGCCCGGATGCTGACCCGATGACAAAACAATCCCTTTCTGCGTACAGGCATCCACATCGATATGCGGATATACGCTGCGCTGGCTGATCAGTTTCAGATTGGGTAGGCGTTCCAGCAGTTCTGCGGTAATTTTGGTGCGCTCACGGAATGTCACCAAAACATCTGCATCTCCTATCCGTTCGGCCAAAGTCTCTGTCTCCTGGACATGGTCGTTCCAGATGGTGACATCGTGATCTTTGAGTTTCTCAAAGCAGGGGAGATTGCGAATGGTATCGAAATAGTCGTCGAGAATGGTGATTTTCATATATGATGGGCTCTATTGTTGGCTTTCAGGAAGTCGCGGCCAGCCGGAGTGACAAGCACCCGTTGACCGTGATCATCATGTTTACGGATCAGGAAACCTTTATCAACGGCATCTTCCCAGACGGTAAGCCTTGGGCAGGAGGTTTTCCAGACATCCATAACCTCGGCATAGGCGCGGGGTTCTTTTTCAACCCATTCGACAAGGTCCAAAATCAAAGGTTTGATGTTCTGCATAGCCATTTGATCCTCCATTTATGTCTCACGGTTTTTTTTTGGTGCTATATCACAAAAAGCGGCGGTGCGTAAAAAAGCAGGTCTTGAATTTTAGGGGGTCGCATTGGTTAATGGAAACAAGAAAAAAGAATGAACAGGGAAGTGAGTAAATGCCTAAGGTTTTTATCGGTTGTGGTGCGGGCTTTTCGGGAGACCGCTTTGATGCGGCAATTCCGGTGGTCGAGACGCTGGCGGAATGCAATGGCGAGCGGTTTCTGATTTTTGAGGTTTTGGCGGAGCGGACCCTGGCCATCGCACAGCGCTTGCGGCTGAATGATCCGGATGCCGGTTATTCACCCTATCTGGATTATTATATCGAACCGATTCTGAAAAAAGCGAAAGACAACAATATCCGTATTGTCTCCAATCTTGGCGCCGCCAATCCCGTCGGTGCGGCCAAACGGATACATGCCATTGCCCGTGCGCAGGGCATTGACGATTTGAAAATTGCCGTGGTTCTGGGCGATGATCTGTTGGGCGTTTATAGCGCCGACGATATTCGCGGCCTGCCTACCATGGAGGGCATTTCTCTTGGCGACCGCGAAATCGTTGCCGCCAATGTCTATCTCGGCGCGCAACCCATCGCCGATGCATTAGATATGGATGTCGATGTGGTTCTGGTTGGGCGCACAACCGACGCGGCGTTGACGCTCGGTCCCTTGCTGCATGTGCATAAATGGGCCGTCGATGACTGGGACAGACTGGCACAAGGTACCATTGCCGGGCATTTGCTGGAATGCGGCGGTCAGGTGACGGGGGCCTATTTTGCCGACCCGGGCTTCAAGGATGTGGAAAACCTGGCGGAAGTCGGGTTTCCCATCGCCGAGATTGATGAAACAGGCGAAATTGTGATTACCAAGGCCGCTCATACCGGGGGGCTGGTTTCGAAAGCCACGGTGACCGAGCAAATCCTCTATGAAATGCACGATCCCGCCAATTATCTGACGCCGGATGTGACGCTGGACGTAACCGAGGTGCAGCTTGAGGAAGAAGCCCCGCATCGGGTGCGCCTGACCGGGGCCCGTGGCAAGCCGCCACCGCCAACCCTGAAAGTGACCGTCAGCGTTGATGGCGGCTGGCTGGGCGAGGGGGAAATCACCTATGCCGGGCCCAACGCTCTGGCGCGGGCCGAACTGGCGGCTTCGGTAGTGAAACGGCGCAGCCAGATTCTGGGCATCCAGGAACCGGTGCGGGTTGATATCATTGGCGCCGGTGCCGTGCATGACAATGATATGGCTGCGAAACGTCAGCGTGCAGTGTTGCCGACCAACGGTGAGTACCGGGTGCGCGGCGCTGTTCGCAGCATGGATAAAAAACCGGCGCAGCAGATTGCCGATGAAGTACAAAGCCTCTATTGCTCCGGTCCGGCGGCGGGGGGTGGCGTGCGTCAATATGTGAGCCAGCAGGTGAGCACGGCCTCGGTTCTGATTGAGCCGGAGAAAGTGCTGCCCCATGTGCGGGTTCAGGAGGTGTTGTCATGAGTATGACGGAGTTGCCTTTGCATGCCGTTGCCCATGGCCGCGCGGGTGATAAGGGGAATCGTTCCAATATCAGTCTTATTGCCTATGAGCCTGCCGCTTTTGACTTTCTGGTGGAGCAAGTGACGGAAGAGCGGGTGTTGGCTGTGTTTCGGCAT
This sequence comes from Rhodospirillales bacterium, assembly GCA_048262255.1. Lineage (GTDB taxonomy): Bacteria > Pseudomonadota > Alphaproteobacteria > Rhodospirillales > Casp-alpha2 > JABMNT01. Next base: position 1,044,144 of record JBLXFH010000001.1, read on the forward strand.
CGCGGGGCCAGCGCTGTCCGGCGCTATGTATTGCCCAATCTGCAGGCCATCAATTTTGTCATTGACGATGCTCTGGAAGGCGGTGTTAACGCCAGTCTGAACCTCGACGGACACGGCAAAACCCTGTCGTTTCTGATGTTGGGCGAACTGACGGTCCGGGTTCCCGTAAATGTGTTGCCTGCAGGCTCACCCTATTTGAAGAAGGATTAATTCTATTGCAGAAATTGCGCGATGATTTTCAAGGCTTACGTTTTTCCTGGTTAGGAAAGACAAGATGCGCGCTGGTAATCTGATATTAATCGTTCACCATGTAACCTATGAGACAGTCCGACACCTATGTGCGCGGACACCGATGAGAGTTGGAGCCCGAAATCAGTATGGCCGAATGGGGTACAGCAACAACAGGGATGACATCTGCCGCGTCGAGCAGTGAAAACCTGCTGATCGGCCGGTTGAAACGCATTGAACATAATGCATCCGGTTATTTTGCGATCCAGATTCATTTATCACAGCTGCGTAAAGCCAACCGCCAGCCGCATTTTATCCATGTGGCAACGCGGACTTTCGACTATCTGGTTGAAAGCAACGATGCAACGCTGTTTTCCATGGCCAATTCCGATGTGGTTCTGGTTTGCCGTAATATCGATGTGGATGACGTGGACGCCGCCGTTGACAAGGCGCGGGGTCTTTTTAACGAAGACCCGCTGACTGTCGTCGATGAATCGGGTTTTGAAGACAATTTCGCGACTTGGTACGATCTCTCCAATTCAGAGGACTTTGCCGCTTTCTTTTCCGTTATTGCGGATCTGTCTCTGGAAGCGGAGCGTCTGGAGGCAGAAAAAGCCGTTGAGAGAGATAAGGAAAAGGCCGCCGGAGAGCCTCTGGCGTCGGAACATCTGTCTGATATCAATAGGAAACTGATGCGTATTCGCGTGGCCGACTTGCTGCAGCATCAAACCTGTTTGCTGGTCCGTTCCGGTGGTGCTGGAGAGGTCGTGTTCCGAGAACATTTTGTTTCCATGGGCCAGGTGCGCGAGCGGATTGCGCCGGACAAGAACTTTTTCGCCAGCCCCTGGCTGTTCCAGTATCTGACGGAAACCCTGGACCGGCGCATACTTTCTGTGCTCAGTGAGTGGGAATTTGATGAAGTGGAAGAGCCAATCAGCCTGAACCTCAACGTCAGTACGGTTCTGTCGCGGGATTTCCAGGCCTTTCACAAGGCCGTTGGCCAGCATACGAATAAAGTCGTGATTGAGTTGAATATCATTGATGTTTTCGCTGATACAAAAAATTATGGATATGCCCGCGATTCCCTGCAGGAGCGGGGCTATCGGGTGTTGGTCGATGGACTTGACCCTCTGTCGCTGCAGTTTTTTGATGTCTCCAAATTTGCTGCGGATTTCATTAAGATCGGCTGGAATCAGAGTTTGCAAGAGGATGACCCGAAAACCCATCTGGAGCTGATGAAGGGGATTATTTCCGCGGCTGGTCGCGAAAGCGTTATCCTCGGGCGTGTCGATACGGAAAAAGCCGTAAAATGGGGCTTGGGGATTGGCGTGAGCCGCTTTCAGGGGTTCTTTATTGACCGCCTTGCCGAAGTTGCCGGCGGCGGCAAGAAAAAAGCGGCAGGGAAGGTTTAAGCGATGGCCGTTTCAGCAGAGAACACGCGCAATCTTCCCAATCAAGAGCAACTGCTTCTGGATTATATTCACCGCCTGGAAGGCCATAAAAAAGGCCGCCGTGTGGTCCATATTCATTTGTCGCAGCTCAGGCCTTTTAACCGGCGCGACCAGCATATCCGCACGGCGGCAAACAATTTCGACAAACTGATTTCCAACCTGAACGGTCAGTTGTTCACCCTGAAAAACTCCGATATTTTCTTTGTCTTCAAGCAGGAGGTTCTGGGCGAGGTCGAGACGATCATTCAGAAAATCAAGTTTCTGTTTGATGATGACCCATTGGTTGCCGAAGCCGATAAACACAAGTTGCCCTTCGCCACTTGGTATGACGCCGATACGGATTTTGAAACCATTCTCAATCTGGTGCAGGGGATCGCCCAGGCTGAAAAGAAACGCCAGTCCGTGGTTCGTGCACGCATGGATGCCCGCGCTGCCTTGAAGGCCAAGCAGCAGCAGGGCGAGCCAATGACGCCGGATGTGCTGTCGCGTCTGGAAGCGGCCTTGAGCCGGGCCGATCTCTCCAATCTGGTGCGTCGGCAGTTCATCTGCCATGTCGATTCAAAAATGGTTCCCGAACAGATGTTCAGCGAGCTGTTTATATCGATTAAAGACCTGCGTGAAACCATGCTGCCGGGTGTCAATGTGACGGCCAACCGCTGGCTGTTTCAACATCTGACGGAGACTCTCGACAAACGCATGCTGTCGATGTTGACTAAAAATGACGGGGTTTCTATATCCGGCGACATCAGTTTTAACGCCAATATTGCGACGCTGCTCTCTCAGGAGTTTCAGGTTTACGATGACAACGTGGCCGCCTCGCGCCGTGGCACGATGATCATCGAACTGCAGAAAGAAGACATCTTCTCCAATTTGCCATCCTATCTGTTCGCGCGTGAAATGGTTCAGGACAAGGGTTACCGCATTTGTCTGGATGGTATGACGCTTGATACGCTTGCCATGATCAATTTTGATCGCCTGGGCGCTGATTTGTGCAAGCTGGTCTGGCATCCCGAACTGGTGGATGGCGGCGAGGTTGTGCACAAAACCTTGCGTGATGTCATAGAGAAAATTAACCCGGAAAAACTCATTCTTTGTCGCTGTGATAACCGCGAAGCGGTAGATTTTGGCCGCTCGCTGGGCATCACGCAGTATCAGGGGCGTTATGTGGAAGGGTTGATCGCCGAAGACGGACGTCGCCGCGAACTGCTGCGCCTGAAGCGCCGGATCGAACGCAACTAGGCTTTATTCTTCCTTGTCGGTGACCCCGGCTTCGGCAAAGGTCGCCATGCCCGTGTGGCAATTCACCGCCGCCTTGACGATCGCCACGGCCAGCGCCGCGCCCGAAGCCTCGCCCAGGCGCATTCCTAAATCCAGCAGCGGTTCCTTGTTCAAGGCGTTCAGCAACTGGCTGTGGCCTTTTTCCGCCGACGCATGGGCAACCAGACAATGATCCAGCGCGTCCGACTGGGCGACGTTAAGGCAAGCGGCAGCGGCGGTTGAAATAAACCCGTCGATCATTACCGGGATCCGGGTTTGGCGGGCCTGGACAATCGCTCCGGCAATGGCCACCAGTTCCCGCCCGCCGAGGCGACGTAAAATCTCCAGGCTATCATTTTCCGGTGATTGATGGCGCCGTACGCCTTTCTCAACAACCGCGATTTTCGCCTCCATGGCGGCCCCGACAACACCGGTTCCTGTGCCCGTCCAGTCCGTTGACGCGCCGCCATAGAGGGCATGGCAGATGGCCGCAGCGGATGTCGTGTTGCCGATGCCCATTTCACCCAGGCAGAGGAGGTCTGTCTCCTCCGGTACGGCACTCATGCCGGTATTGAAGGCGGAGATAAATTCGGCTTCGCTGAGGGCCGGGGCTTTTGTGAAATCGGTGGTGGGCCGGTCGAGATCAAGAGCGATGACCTGCAATTCCACATCAAAGGTTTTACACAACTGGTTGACGGCGGCGCTGCCGGCTTCAAAGCCATAGACCATCTGTTGTGTGACTTCTGCCGGATAGGCTGAGACGCCTCTGGCGACAACACCGTGATTGCCGGCAAACACCCGGGCCCGGGGCGTGGTTATGCGGGGCGGGTGGGCACCCTGCCATGCCGAAAGCCAGGCCGAAATGTCTTCAAGGCGGCCAAGCGAGCCGGGCGGTTTGGTCAGTTGCGGCTCGCGGACCGCCGCCTGTTTGCGGGCGGTCAGGTCGGGGCCGGGAAGCTTGCGTAGCTGGGATCGCAAATCATCAAGAGAAGTAATCGTCATGGAGGGGTTACCGACTTGTTTTCTTTAGGGGCCGCCTCACCTATAACCAAAATAGCGGTTCATGCACACGCAAAACTTGATCGGGACATGGCGATGGCGCATCCATCACAGGGCAACAGGCAAGGGACGGGGAACAGACAGACATGGCTTCGTGATCTGTGTCTTGCCGGAATGTTTCTGACGCGCCTGCCGTTCCGGGTTAAAGGGGACGTGAAGACGGAAGACTTGGCCGGGGCCGTCTGGGCATTTCCGCTGATCGGTGTATTGGTGGGTGGCGTTGCCGGTGGTGCTTTGATGCTGGCTTCGGAAATCCAATTGCATCCTCTGGCTTGCGCCTTTGTCGGGCTGACCGCGGCGGCACTGGTGACCGGCGCTCTGCATGAGGACGGTCTGGCCGATGTGGTTGATGGTTTTGGTGGCGGCGCGACGCGCGATGATAAACTGCGCATTATGCGCGACAGCCAGATCGGTTCCTACGGGGTGTTGGCGCTGGTTTTCAGCGTCGGCCTGAAGGCGTCCATTCTGGCAGGATTGCTGGGGCCGGGTATGGCGGCGGCAACGCTTGTGGGCACAGCGGCTTTGTCGCGCGGACTGTTGCCGGGGATGATGCATTTGATGCCACGGGCCCGAACCGATGGTCTGGCTGCCGGAGCGGGACGTCCGACGGCAAAAGGAGCGGTCATTTCGCTGATTTTAGGGGGCATTGTTGCTGCGCTGTTTTTGGGAAAGGGCGTTGCTGTTGTTGTGGTCGTTGCTGCGGTCATGGTGGCTTTGGGCATGGCTTTTATTGCGCACCGGCAAATCGGCGGATATACGGGCGATGTTCTGGGGGCAACCCAGCAAATATCCGAAATCGCCATTCTGATGACGGCAGGAGCTTACGCCCTATGACAACGGTAACACGATGGTGGTGGGTGCGCCATGCGCCGGTGGTTGGTGTCGATGGCCTGATGTATGGCTCCGATGATGTGCAATGCGACACCTCTGATGGTGTTTCGTTTGCTGCATTGGCGAGTCGTCTGCCGTCGGATGCCGTCTGGCTGACCAGCCATCTTTCGCGCACCCACCGGACAGCGCAGGCCATCGGAGAAGCCGGATTGAGATTCCCCAAACCCATCGCGGAAGTCCATTTGGGCGAGCAGCATTTTGGGGACTGGCAGGGGATTTCGTGGAATGACATGCGGTCGCGTGATCCGGCGGGGTATGAAACCTTCTGGGAACAGCCGGCCCGCAACCGGCCCCCCGGCGGCGAGAGCTTTGCCGACATGATCGCGCGCGTCGGCGCGGTCATCGAGCATTATACGGCGCTGCATGCGGGTAGGGATATTGTGGCGGTTACGCACGGCGGTACCATTCGCGCCGCCATTACCCATGCCCTCGACATTCCGCCGGAAACCGGTATGTCCTTTACCGTGGATACGTTATCAATGACCCGGCTTGATCATATTGAGGGTGGCCTGTTGCGCGGCAAGGGCAAGGCCTGGCGCGCCGTTTCCATCAACCAGCCGGCCAAGTGAATACCATGCGCATGGCAAAAATCACACTGGTGCTGGGCGGCCAGCGCTCCGGCAAAAGCCATTATGCCGAGCAGCTTGTCGAGGCGCAGGGGAGCGGATTTTATCTGGCGACAGCGCAGGCCTTTGATACGGAAATGAAAGAGCGCATTCAAACCCATAAACAGCGCCGAGGCGACCTTTGGCAAACCTGCGAAGAACCAATGGCGGTTGCGGAAATCATCATCCGTGAATCCCGACCCACCCGTCCAATTCTCCTCGATTGCCTGACCTTGTGGTTATCAAATCTTATGCTGGCGGAGCGGGATGTGGACCGGGAACTGGAAGGGCTTCTGGAGGCCTTGCGTCAGGCCCGGGGACCGGTGGTGCTGGTTTCCAACGAAGTGGGGCAGGGGATCATCCCCGATAATGCCCTGGCGCGGCAATTCGTTGATTGCGCCGGGCGCATGAATAGGCTAGTTGCAGAGGCTTCAGACCGGGTCATCTTCATGACCGCTGGACTCCCGCAGATTTTGAAGGACGCATAGAAATGAAAATACCCGCAACCGTCATTACCGGATTTTTAGGCGCCGGTAAAACCACGTTGATTCGGCACATGCTGGAAAATGCGGGCGGTAAGCGGATTGCGCTGATCATTAACGAATTTGGCGATCTGGGGATCGACCGGGCCATGCTGGCGGGTTGTGGTATTGAAGGCTGTGATGATGACAGCATCATGGAGCTGGCCAATGGCTGTATTTGCTGCACCGTCGCCGATGATTTTTTGCCGACCATGGAAGCCCTGCTGGATCGGGCCGAGCCGCCTGAGCATATCGTCATTGAAACGTCTGGCCTCGCCTTGCCGAAGCCACTGGTTCAGGCGTTTAACTGGCCGGAGATCAAATCACGGGTGACGGTCGATGGGGTGGTCACGGTGGTGGATGCCCCCGCTGTTGATGCCGGGCGTTTTGCCGATGATCCCGATGCGGTTCAGGCGGCCCGTCAGGCCGACGAGATGCTGGATCACGAATCGCCTCTGGAGGAGGTTTTTGAAGACCAGTTGTTATCCGCTGATCTCGTGCTGCTGAACAAAAGCGACATCCTGGATGAAACGGCCATGGCAGCGGTTCGACAAATTGTCTCCAAGGAAACCGACCCCGCAGCAAAAGTTCTCGCCATCCACCATGGCCAGATCGATATCAAGGTTCTACTGGGTATTGGGGCGGCGGTTGAAGATGTCATTGAATCCCGGAAATCCCATCACGACGGGGAAGACGGCCATGATCACGATGACTTCGACAGTTTTGTGGTTGAGATGGGGGATGTTGAAAACCCCGAATCGCTCGAAGAGACCCTCAAGACCCTGACGGTTACTCACGATATTTTGCGCATCAAGGGTTTTTTGAATGTGCCGGGCAAGGACATGCGCCATGTAGTGCAGGGGGTTGGCCCGCGCATCCAGCGTTATTTTGACCGTCCCTGGCGGTCCGATGAAGTGCGCCGCTCGGAACTGGTGATCATTGGTGAAACCGGTATGGACGTCGAGGCGATCCGCACCGCACTGGCCGGCTAACATGCATCTTCTGGCGGCGCAGCCCGGTGGTATCAACGACGGATCGGAAGCCGTCGATCTGGGGCAGACGCCGGGGGATATCGTCTTTCTGTCTGCCGCCGATACGGAACTTGCTGCCCTGACTGACGCCCAGTCGCGGTTGATTAAGGAATTTCCTGACCGGCCCTCGCTGCGTCTCGCCAATCTTATGCATCTGGCCCATAACATGTCGGTTGATCTGTATGTGGAGCAAATCGTCTCGAAAGCACGGCTGGTGGTGATTCGCCTGCTCGGTGGGCGCGGATACTGGCCCTATGGTGCAGATGAAATTGTTGCCGCTTGCGAGACAAATAAAATCCCCGTCGCCTTTTTGCCGGGCGATGACCAGCCGGACCGGGAGCTGGCGGAGATCACCAGCCTGACCCCCGACGCTCATTATCGCCTGTGGCAATATCTGGTGCATGGGGGGCCGGAGAATGCCGACGGTTTTCTCAATTATGCGGCCAGTCTTGTCGGGCATGCGGCGGAATGGCGCGAACCGAAACCGCTGGTCCCGGCGGGACTTTACTGGCCGGATGAAGCCCTGCCGTCCATGGACATCCTCCAATTGAATTGGGTGGCGGACCAACCGGTCGCGGCGATTGTCTTCTATCGGGCGCTGGTGCAGGCGGGCAATACGACGGTTATTGATGCGTTGGTTGCGGGTCTTGCGCAAGCGGGCCTCAACCCGTTGCCGGTATTTACGCAAAGCCTGAAAGACCCGGTCTCGGGTGGGATTATGGAGCAATTGTTTGCCGATGCGCCGCCGGACGTGATTTTGAACGGTACCGGTTTTGCCGTCAGTGCACCTGGAGCGGCACGGGTTGAAACGCCGTTTGATGCGGGCCGGGGGGATGCGGCGCCGGTGGTCCTGCAGGTGGTTTTTTCCGGTGGCAATGAACAGGCATGGCAGGAAACGACCAACGGGTTATCGGCCCGCGATATTGCCATGAACGTCGCTCTGCCGGAAGTGGATGGCCGGGTTTTAAGCCGGGCCGTTTCCTTCAAGGGGTTGGCGCGCCGTGACGAAATGACACAGACGGATATTGTGCGCTATGAGCCGGTTCCCGACCGCATTGAGTTTGTCAGCCGATTGGCTGCGGCCTGGGCGCGGCTGCGATATATACCGGAAGCGGAGCGTCGGGTTGCACTGGTCATGGCCAATTATCCTAACAAGGACGGCCGCATGGGCAATGGTGTCGGGCTGGATACCCCAGCCGCCGCCCTGACGGTCTTGCAGGCTTTGAAAGACGCCGGGTATCGGACAGGCGACCTGCCTGCCGAAAGCGATGAACTGATCGAACGCATGCAGGCCGGGCCGACCAATGATTTCAAAGCCCTGGCATCGCGCGACGTAGTTGAAAGCCTGAGCCTTGCCGACTATCAGATCTTTTTTGGCCAGTTGCCCAAAGCTGTGCAGGCGCAGGTCCTTGAGCGCTGGGGCGCGCCGGAGGCCGATCCGTTTTACCAGCCGGGCGAGGTCGACTGCGGACGTTTTGCCATTCCGGCCTATCGGCTGGGAAACATTACCATCGGCCTGCAACCGGCGCGCGGCTATAACATCAATCCGGTGGAGAGTTATCACGACCCGGCGCTGGTGCCACCGCACAGCTATTTCGCCTTCTATCTGTGGCTGCGTCAGGAGGCGCGGGTTGATGCCATTGTCCATATGGGCAAACATGGCAATCTGGAATGGCTGCCGGGCAAGGCGCTGGCGCTTTCCGAAGACTGTTTCCCGGAAGCCGTGTTCGGCCCCATGGCGCATCTTTATCCGTTCATCGTCAATGATCCGGGTGAGGGCACTCAGGCCAAACGCCGTGCCCAGGCCGTGATCATCGATCATCTGACGCCACCGCTAACCCGGGCCGAGAGTTACGGGCCTCTGCGCGATCTGGAGCAACTGGTTGATGAATATTACGAAGCGGCGGGTGTTGATCCGAGGCGGCTGAAGGTTCTCAAAAAGGATATCCTGACACTTTGTCAAGCGACGGGTCTGGATACGGATTGTGGAATCGAGACCGGAGACGACGAGGAGCAAGCCCTCGGCAAGCTCGATAATTATTTGTGCGAATTGAAGGAAATGCAGATCAGAGACGGCCTGCATGTTTTCGGACAATCCCCGACCGATAGATTGCTGGACGATCTGCTGGTGGCGCTGCTCCGGGTGCCAAGAGGCGTTGAAAACCCAGGCGATGCGTCGCTGCTCCGGGCCATGGCTGAAGACTTCGATATGGGTTTCGATGCGCTGGATTGTGAAATGGCAGCCCCTTATGAAGGCCCACGCCCCGATGTCTTGAGTAAAATAACAGACGATCCTTGGCGCACTCTGGGCGATACGGTAGAGCGATTGGAAGGGTTGGCCTCAGCCTATGTATCCGGTGCGGTAAAACCATCGAAAAGTCACGCCAGAACGCTGATGGTTCTCGATCAACTGGCGACGGCCATCCGCCCCGCCGTGGAACAATCGGGACCGGCTGAATTGCGCGGGCTGTTGACCGGGTTGAGTGGAAATTTTGTTGTCCCCGGACCGTCCGGCGCACCGACTCGCGGCCGCCCGGACGTTTTGCCGACGGGCCGTAATTTTTATTCCGTGGATACCCGGACCATCCCGACACCAGCCGCCTGGACGCTTGGCTGGAAGTCGGCAACATTGCTGATCGAACGCCATATGCAGGATGCCGGAGCCTGGCCGCAAACCATGGCGATCAGCGCCTGGGGCACATCCAACATGCGCACCGGAGGTGATGATATGGCGCAGGCTCTGGCGCTTATGGGAGTCAAACCCACATGGGATACGGCGTCGCGCCGGGTCACCGGGTTTGAGGTTTTGCCATCCGCCGTTCTCGGCCGTCCGCGCGTCGATGTGACCCTGCGCATATCGGGCTTTTTCCGCGATGCCTTTCCAGGTTTGATTGATCTGTTCGATTCGGCAGTGCGGGCGGTTGCGGATCTGGACGAGTCGGCGGAGACCAATCCGCTGGCGGCGCGGGTCAAAAGCGAAGCAGCGGTGCTGGTGGCCGACGGGCTGGATGAAACGGCGGCGAAGACACGTGCCGCATTCCGTGTCTTCGGATCGAAACCGGGGGCCTATGGCGCCGGCCTGCAGGCGCTTATCGATGAAAAAGGCTGGCAGTCGGAAGATGATTTGGCGGCCGCCTATGTGGCCTGGGGGGGGTATGCCTATGGGGCGGGTCATCAGGGGGCGGCCGAGCACGGCCTGTTTGAAGCGCGCCTTGGACGGGTTGAGGCGGTGATCCAGAATCAGGATAACCGCGAGCATGACCTGCTGGATTCCGATGATTATTACCAGTTTGAGGGCGGCATGACGGCGGCGGTCCGCAAGCTGTCCGGCGGTCAGCCACGGGTTTATCACAACGATCACTCACGCCCGGAATCACCAAAAATCAGAAGTCTGGAAGACGAGATCGGCCGGGTTGTGCGGGCCCGGGTGGTCAATCCAAAATGGATCGAAGGGGTGATGCGCCATGGTTACAAAGGCGCTTTCGAGATGGCGGCGACGGTCGATTATCTATTCGCTTTTCAGGCGACAGCGCGTTGCGTGAAGGACTATCATTTTGATGCGGTGTTCGACGCTTATCTCAATGATCCTGAGGTCCGGCAGTTTCTGGCCGATCACAATCCGGCAGCTCTGAAGGAAATGGTGGAGCGTTTGCTGGAAGCGCAAGATCGGGGGTTGTGGAAGTCCCGCAGAAACGATACCCATGAGGCGTTACGGCATCTACTGGACTTTTCATGACTGATCCCCAATCCCGAAAGAATGTCAGCAAGGCGGCCTTGTGGATGCTCGGTACGCTGTTTTCCTTCAGCGCCATGGCCTTGAGCGTGCGCGAGCTTTCGGCAACCATGTCGACCTTCCAGTTGCTGTTTTTCCGCAGTCTTGTCGGGCTGATTGTGGTCGGGTTTCTGGCCTGGCGGGCCGGACCAAGTATTTTGAAAAGCCAGCAGTTGGGCCTGCAGATTTTCCGCAATATCATTCATTACGGCGGGCAGTTTGGCTGGTTTGTTGGCATTGCCTTGTTACCCTTGGCGGAAGTCTTTGCCATTGAATATACGGTGCCCATCTGGACCATGGTCTTTGCCATTCCCATTTTGGGAGAGCGCCTGACCCGCATGCGCATCCTGATTGTCGCCATCGGTTTTGCCGGGGTTTTGGTGATCCTGCGGCCGGGCGTTGAGATTATTGATATTGGCGCGCTGGCCGTTATTGGCGCGGCCGTCTGTTACGCCTTTGCGCATGTGTTTACCAAAAAGCTTTCGACCACGGACAGCACCCTGGCCATTTTGTTTTATATGACCGTGGTGCAATTACCGCTGGGCCTGATACCATCTTTGAACGACTGGTACTGGCCGCTGCTCAGCGAATGGCCGCTGGTTATTATTGTCGGTCTATCGGCCCTATCCGCGCACTTCTGTCTGACTGCCGCCTTCCGGCTGGCCGATGCCTCGGTGGTCGCGCCCATGGATTTCCTGCGCCTGCCGCTGGCCGCGACCTTTGGTGTGCTGGTTTATAACGAGCCCCTGGATCCCTATGTCTTCCTCGGCGCGTTGATCATCATGAGCGGGATTTATCTGAATATCCGCAAAGGCTAGGGTGGAGGCTCGAGCTACTGGCTGGCCCAGATGATCCGTGACATCCAGAGCACGTTTTCGATATCGATGGAGCGGTCTTCATGGTCTTCATTGATGGAAACCAGCTCGATGCGTTTTGATGACTGACGCAACAGGACTTTCGCCAGAATTTCGCCATCGGTGGTTTTAACGACGACCCGGTCTCCGCGGCGAATCTGGGCATCAGGGGAGACAATCACCGTATCACCATCGCGAAACACCGGGATCATGCTGTCGCCGCTGATTTCGAGGGCATAGGCCTGGGGGTCGGCAAACCCCGGAAACGGGATTTCATCCCAGCTGCCGCCAACCGGATATCCGGCATCGTCGAAAAACCCCTGTGAGCCGGCTTGTGCGAAACCGATGAGCGGGATGTTGCGATAAACCCCGGCACCGCCACTTTCGCCGATGTAGGAGACAAACTCGTTAAAGCTGGCGCCGGTCGCCATCAGAATCTTGGCAACACTTTCCGTGCTCGGCCAACGGAGCTTGCCTTCCGGAGTGACCCGTTTGCTTTTGTTGAAGGTGGTCGGGTCCAGTCCGGCCTGTTTCGCCAGGCCCGAGGCTGATAGCCCATATTCTGAAGCGAGGCGATCAATAGCTCGCCATACGTCCGCATGTTTTAGCATGGGAACATTATCTTATAAGTAGGATGGTATGTCATTAGGAATATATAGGCTGTGTTGGCTTGACATAAAAGGAATTAAAACTTATATAAAATTATAATATCAAACAATTATAAGGAGAATATTCCATGCGCCAACGCAAAGGGCCGCCACCTGTATCGGCAATTGGGACATCCCTGCGTTTCGGCTCGGCCGAAGAAGCCTGGTTCTGGTATGTGCGTTGTCAGAAAGCCCGGGACGCGGGTGCGCGGTTTGTTAAGTCGGGGCATGCGATTGTTCGCCCCTGTGATCCCGATGATATATATCGGGTTGTTCGGCGTCTCGCCGAGAGGCGAATCCTGACGCGCGCGCATCTTCGGGTTTTGAGCGCTTATGGAGCCGAGGAAAGGTCTCCCGACCCCAGGTGCCGGGAAGAGGAACGCCCTTTTCGGGTTTGGCAGGACGCTTTGACGCGGTTGGGCCCGGACCTGAAAGCCAAGGATATTATAGAATGATGGCGATACTTGATCAGGACGGGGCCGCGTTGGTAGCCTTCACCGGGCAAACCGGTTTGCGGTTGCTGCGTTGTCTGAAACCGGGTTTTCGTCATTGCCTGATTGTAACAAAAAAAGGTAGCCACTGGATTATCTGCGATTCCCTAGCTCATCAGCTACACCTCGATGTGATGTCCGGGTTTGATTCTGTGGATGTGGAGTTCTGGTTGCGTCGGAATGGCTACCGGGTCCTACGGCAACAGGTTCGGACAGCGCTGCCTCGGGCCCATTTTTTTAGACCCTTCACCTGTGTCGAAGCCGTCAAGCGGATCCTTGGCGTCGAGGCGATGTGGGTTATCACACCCTGGCAGCTTTACCGCTATCTGAGCAGCGTATCTAAAAATAAATAGGAAAAAAAGCTAATTAATAGGAATTTATTATTGACAGTGGTGATTTTATTTGCTATACATCATCTCAACGAACAGGACAGTTGCGTCCAAAGCCCGCCAGCATCGGCGGGCTTTTTTTGTTTTGACCCACGCCACAAGGGAGATGATCTATGGGCTCTTTATTCTCGGCGCCAAAAGCACCGCCACCCCCGCCGCCACTACCGACGGAAGCGGACGGTGATGAGGACGAGCGCAAGAGTCGGCTGGAAATTCTCGACCGCAAGCGGCGGGGCCGGGCGGGCCTGATTGCCACATCGCCGCGCGGCTTGATGAGTGACACGCGTTATCCTTCCGCCGGCAAAACCTTGTTGGGAGAATGATATGAGCGTTCCGCAACCGACGACGCTTGCCGAACGTTACAGGCGGGCTAAAGAGCGGCGTGCCGTTTGGGAGAGCCATTGGCGTGAATGTTATGATTTTGCCCTGCCGCACCGTGATGTGATTTCAGGAATTGCGACGGCGGGCGGTAAACGGACGGACAAGTTGTTTGACGGAACAGCGCCGGATTCCGTTGAACAATTGGCGGCGAGCCTTCTCGGTCAGCTGACGCCGCCCTGGGCCAAATGGTTTGGCCTGGCCGAAGGCCCGGACGTTACCGAGAAAGAACGGAAAATGATCGGTTCTTCCTTGGACGTTGCGAGCCGCAGCCTTCAGGCACACTTTGACCGGTCGAATTTCAATATTGAAATGCACCAGTGTTATCTTGACCTGGTGACTGTGGGGACGGCGTCCCTGTTGTTTGAAGAAGCCCCGGCGGGAAGTCCCTCGGCATTTCGTTTTACGGCGATTCCGCTAAGCCAGGTGGTTTTTGAAGAAAGCGCCTATGGAGAACTGGATACGACCTATCGCCGTTCAGAACTGACGGCCGAACAGTTTTACGGGAAGTTCCCGGAAGCCACATTGCCGGCAGACCTTGTAGACCGTCTGCGGGCTGACCCGGGGAGCCGGATTGCGGTCATTGAAGCGGTGATGCCCAAAGGCCATGGTTACCAGTACCAGGCGGTTCTTGAAAGGGAGGAATTGACGAACGAAACCGCGAATATTCTGAAAGAAGGGACGTTTGCCCACTCGCCGTTTATCAATTTCCGCTGGTTGAAATCACCTGGCGAGATCTATGGGCGTTCACCGGTTATGAAGGCTCTGCCGGACATCAAGACCGCCAACAAGGTGGTGGAGTTGATCCTCAAAAATGCGTCAATCGCCGTTACTGGCATTTGGCAGGCGGAAGATGACGGGGTTTTGAACCCGGCGAACATAAAACTGCACCCCGGTACGATCATACCGAAAGCTGTTGGTTCGAAGGGGCTGACGCCGCTGGAATCGCCAGGGCGGTTTGATCTGTCGCAGATGATTCTCGAAGACCTGCGCAGTAAAATCCGCCAGGCCCTGTTGGTCGACAAGTTGGGGCAGCCGGACCAGCCGCGAATGACGGCAACGGAAGTTCTGGAGCGCAGTGCCGATATTTCAAGGCTGCTGGGTGCGACCTATGGGCGGTTGCAGGCGGAACTTTTGACCCCGCTGGTCACCCGGGCGATGACCATACTCAAACGCCGCGGTGAAATTGCTGACCTCAGTCTCGATGGCCGGTTGGTGGATCTGGAGTACAAATCGCCCCTGGCGCGAAATCAAACGCAGATGGAGGCGCGTGGTGTCCTGCAATGGCTGGAGTCTATACAGGCATTGGGGCCTGCTGCGGCCAGCATCGTTAACCCAACGGTGACGGCGCGCTGGTTGGCCCGCGCCTATGGGGTCCCTGCGGAACTGATGTTTACTCCTGAACCGACCGAAGAACTGGCACCAGTGCCCGGGGGTGCGCCAGCTCCGGTAAATGTGTCGGGACTGATTGATGCGGCGAGCGCCTGGGCCGCACAAAATGGCATCGATCTGTCAAATATTATGGAACAGGCGCCGACAAATGAGCCGTGAAGAAATGGGCTGGGGCGCTTTGGAAGATCTCGGTGATCGGGCCGTGTCGGAGTCCTTCAAACGCGATGGCGCCCTTGTGAAAAGCGCTGCCCGTTGTTTGTCCGGGCCTGACGGTGATCGTGTGATGGCCTATCTGCAGGCAATCACGCGGGACCGGTGTCTGGGCCCGGATGTCAGCGATGCCATGTTGCGTCATGTGGAAGGTCAGCGCCATTTGGTCGCGCATATTCATCGTTTGATCGAGGAAGGCCAGCGGCGTTAACGACGGAAATCACACATACATATCAGAATAAGGAAAGACCATGAACGAAGCTTTAAACACCGCGATGAATAAACAGGTCCAACCCGATGTTACCGGTCAAATGAATAGGCCGGATGGTCTGGCCGTCCCTGAAAAGTTCTGGAATCCCGAAACAAACGAAATCCGGATTGATGCTTTGCTGAAGTCCTATCTCAATCTTGAGAAGCAATATAAGGCATTGGCTGTTCGTGATATTCCAGAGGGACCGGACGGTTATGAAATTCATCTGCCCAGTGACAGCATTACGGTGAATAGCGACCTGAACGCCCGCTTGCATGAAGCCGGTTTCACTCGCGAACAGGCTCAACTGGTTTATGAGCTGGCAGACGAGCATTTGCAGCCTCTGGTTATGGAAATGGCGGCCCATATGCAGTCACATCAGCATATTAATTCCCTGTGCGAAGAATTTGGCGGGGAGGAAAAGTGGCGGGAAATTTCCAACCAGATTTCCAGTTGGGGACAAAAACATATGTCAGAGGATGTTTTTGAAGCCTTGGCGTCAAACCCCGAAGGCATCCGTACGCTATACCGTATGATGAGCCGCAACGAACCGGATATGATTGACGGCTCAACGCCGGCGTCGGGCCCGCTGAGTGAGGAAAGTATCAAGTCGATCATGCGCGATCCCCGCTATTGGCGTGATCGCGATCCTGCCGTTGTCAAGCAGGTGCAAAGGGGTTTTGAAACGCTCTATCCGTCAAATCGGTAGAGCCATGCGGGAGATGGGGCCTGTTCCTTTTCGGTTCTCTCCCGGCGGGCGTCGGTGTCCGGACGCCGGCGCCCATCTTCCATTTATGGCGGCCTGAAGCGGGCCCGGTTATCCGTCCTGATTGATCTTTTGAATCAGCGCGTTCTTAACCGTATCGGCGAGCAGCGGGTCTGCCTGACAGGTGCCTGCGGCATGGTGGCCACCGCCTCCATATTTGAGCATTAAGTCGCCAACATTTGTTTTCGAGGAGCGGTCAAAGATTGATTTGCCAACGGCAAAAACAACGTTTTGCCGGTCACGGCCCCACATGACATGCATGGAGATGTTACATTCCGGAACAAGTGCGTAAATCATGAAGCGGTTGCCGACAAACACGGTTTCTTCTTCAAGCAAATCAAGCACGACCAAATTGCCGTGGACGGTTGAGCAGCGCTTGACCTGTTCCTTGAAAAGCTCTGCCTGTTCTTTATAAAAATCGACTCGTTCCTTGACGTCCTCGATCTCAAGAATTTCCTCGATGGATTTGTCCTGACAATATTCAATCAGGCTCATCATCAGTTCATAATTGGGAATCCGAAAGCCTTTGAAGCGACCGAGACCGGTTCGGGAATCCATGATGAAATTGATCAGCGCCCAGCGTTCGGGGTTGAGGACTTCGTCCATGGAATATTGGGCGGAATCGCCCTGGTCGACGGCCGCCATCAGTTCGGTTGAAACCTTGGGTAGACCTTCGGCGCCGCCGTAATATTCGTAGACCACACGGGCTGCGGAGGGTGCTTCGGGGATGATAATATGGTTGTCGAATTTTTTGCCAAGACGGGAGACTTCACTCATATGATGGTCGAAGGCCAGATAGCAACCGGGAACATAAGGCAGGTTGGTAGTGATATCATTATCCGTAATATCGATACGACCTTCCTGCATGTCGTTGGGATGAACGAACAGGATATCATCGATCATATCAAGCTGTTCGAGGATAACTGCGCAGACAAGACCGTCAAAATCACTGCGTGTGACAAGCCGATATTTGGCGCCGGGTTCCGGATCTCCGCGCGGGGGTTCCGCATCGAGGCCCAGAAGATCGGCAAAGTCTTCATCGTCGATGTTGCGCCGTTCCAGTTGGCTTTCGGGTGACGGTTTATCGCTTGTTGTGCCCAGCAATTCAGAGAGGTCATCATCTGTAAAGTCTGCGGTGCTCTTTTCAGGGGCGTTGTCTGGCATAGGGTTTGTCACAGGTTTGGCTGTTGAATGCAGAACGGATCCGATTTGCGCCTGAGCGAACCAGTCGAGAAAGTTCTGAACAGCAGCACCCGAATAGGCTGGCCCCCGGTGCGGCACGAGATAATCAATATCCAGGTTCGCGATGCGCGCGAACCAGTCGTCTCGGGCCTGACCGGAGACAAACCAGCGGCTATGATAGTCTTCGAGAAAACTTATGTGAGCGCCGAAATTGTCGACCAGAAATTCACCGGTTGTATTGGCTGTGTTCAGGGTGGAACCGATGGAGCCCGCATAAAGCACCTTGGCGATGGGGTCATAAACGCTGAAGCTGGCCGGGGCATGAAGAAAATGCGATGGAATCAGCTTGAGCACTTTGTCCTCGGGCAGATTAACCGTACCTCCCTCGTCGCCGATGGCGATAGGCAAACAGGTGCTGTCGAGATGCCCGACAAGATCCGTCCATAGAGACGGCGCATAGACCGACAATTCGCCCTGGCAAACCTGCCGCCAGAGCGGAAGCGAGGATATGGCGTCGGGATCGGGCGATGTCAGAACAAGCCGCTGGATCTTATCGACGGAGCTGACCCCGGTTAGCGATGAAAGAAAAGCCGGAAAAACCTCAATCCCGCCGGGATCAATGAGGGTTGTCGTGTCATCGCTCAGGAGAACAGCCAGATTGGTGTCGGCGACATGCGTACTGCGCTCAGGATCACGACCCAGGAGTATCCATTGGTGATTTCCTTTGGAATAGAGAGTGTGGGTCTTCATGGACGATTGCGTCCCCCCTGTTGTTCAGTGCCAATTAATAGCACCAAGGCGATTTCATACACGGCTGTCGCATTGCAGCAGCCAAAACTTAAACATATTCGATACCAGCCTTTCCGAGTCTAGGAAAGGTCAAATGAATGGTCAATGGAGAACCGACAGCGCAAACCCGGAAGGTCCGCTGAGGCCCGTTGTCTCCCGGTGTGCCTGAAATGGCGGCTCAAATGGAGCCCTAACCCGTTCAGCTGCATCCGTTAACCGCTGCCCAGCAGCCATAACACTTACAAAAAAGGAGAATGACATATGTCGACGACGATCGACCAGTCGTTCGTGCAACATTTCCAGGCCGATGTTCATTTGCAATACCAGCAAATGGGCTCAAAGCTTCGAAATACCGTACGCACGAAAAACAACATCATCGGCTCTTCAACGACCTTCCAGAAGGTCGGGAAAGGCACCGCAAGCACCAAGGCGCGGCACGGGAAAGTGCCGGTCATGAACGTTGATCACACTCCGGTGGAATGTCAGCTTGCCGACTATTATGCCGGGGACTGGGTGGACAGCCTGGATGAGATCAAAACCAACAACGACGAACAGGCCATTGTGGCGCGGGCCGGCGCTTATGCGCTGGGCCGTAAAACCGATGAGATGATCATCGGCCAGCTTGACAGTTCAACCAACTACGCTGGTGATGGTAGCGACGGCCTGACCAAAGCCAAGGTTCTGGAAGCTTTCGAGCTGCTGGGCGAAGCCGATGTTCCGGACGATGGGCAGCGTTATGCGATCATCGGCTGGAAACAATGGTCGGATTTGCTGGATATCCAGGAATTTGCCAATGCCGATTATATTGGTGACGATGAACTGCCGTGGAAGGGCACGCAGGCCAAACGCTGGCTGGGCGCGCTGTGGACGCCGCATTCCGGTCTCACCAAAAGCAGCGGTGTGCGTTACTGCTACTGGTATCACAAAACGGCCATCGGTCATGCCATTGGCGCCGATGTGCAAACCGACGTCACCTGGCACGGCGACCGGGCGGCGAACTTCATTAACAACATGATGAGTCAGGGCAGTTGTCTGATCGATGCGTCAGGCGTGGTCTCAATGCGTTGTCTCGAAACTTAAAGCGGAGGGCCTTATGGCATTTCAATCAAAAGACCTGAGTGTGTTGGCCTATGCCAACGGCTTTACGCTCTGGCATTACACAACCGAAGACACGTCCGCCGTTGTCGACAGCGAAGGTTACTTCAATGCGGCGACGGATATGGTTCGGGTTGGCGATATGGTGATGGCCAACGTGGATACGGACGGCACCCCGGCATCGGGGATCTTTCTGATTAACGGCAATACCAGCGGCACCGTCGATGTGGCGGATATGACGGCTGTTGGTGCTGCAGATACGGACTGACCCCGGCGGCGGGTCCGTTGCCCCCTCTCTGCGTGTCGCGATGCGCAGAGAGGTAATTAACTAAATTTAATGTAATATATCGGTTTTATTTTAATAATCAAAATCAAGTTAATTTATTATAATAGCGGGAGATCATCGATGGCTCTAAGCAGCATCGCCATATGTGCGCGCGCTTTTTTGAAGTTGGGCGCCAATACAATCGCCTCTTTCGACGACGGTACGACCGAGGCGGAAGTTGCGGCCAATCTGTATCCATCGTTACGCGATGCGTTGTTGTCCTCACATCCGTGGAGTTTTGCAACGGCACAGGCATCGCTTGCAAAACTGACGGCGGAACCGGTTGCGGATTATCATGCAGCCTTTCAATTGCCACCGGATTTTTTGCGGGCTTTGTCTGCCGGAGTGAACGGGCGGGGCCGAGGGCTCGAATATCGAATCAAGGAGCGCCGGCTTTATGCCAACGCGGACAGTCTCGTCCTAAGTTATATCTTCAGACCTGAAGAACAGTCGTTTCCGCCCTTTTTCGACCAGCTCCTGATCGCCAGATTGGCCGCTGAATTTTGCATTCCGATTACAGAAAGCACGAGCCGTTCGGAAAGCCTTCATCGATTGGCGGATATCGAATTCAAGTATGCAAAATCCATAGACTCCCAACAGGAAACGCCAGAACGCATTGAAGACTTTTCTCTAACCAACGTGAGGGCATGACCGTGCGTTTGACGACACAAAAAACCAGTTTTACAGCTGGAGAGGTCGCGCCCCGATTAACGGGCCGTGGGGATTTGCGGGCCTATGAAAACGGCGCCAGTAAACTGAGAAATGTTTTTGTCCATGCGACAGGGGGCATAAGCCGTCGTCCAGGTTTGCGTTATGTCGACACAGCGCGTGGAAAAGGGCGGCTGGTCTCTTTTGAATTCAATACCGAACAAGTCTATTTGCTGGTTTTTACAGAACAGAAAATTGATGTCTACAAGGACGATATCAATATTGTGTCTATTGATACCCCATGGACAGCTAATCAGATCAAGCTGCTAAGTTGGGTGCAAAGCGCTGATACATTGATTGTTGTCCATGGCGAAACAACACCAAAAAAGATTACACGAACGACAGAAGAAAACTGGACCATAGAGGACTGGTCGTTTGTTGAAAAAGATGGCCGTATCTTTCAGCCGACACACAAGTTTGCGGGTGAAGAAGTCACTCTCACCCCAAGTGGAACATCGGGGTCGATTACCCTGACCGCTTCAGCTGATGTGTTTATTGCTGCGCATGTGGGGACACGGTTTCGGATATCCAACAAGGAAGTAGAAATCACCGGCGTCACCAATGCCACACAGGCACAGGCGACAACCAAACAAACTCTGAGTTCGACAGCGGCTCAAAAGGATTGGGAAGAGCAGGCCTTTTCTGGCGTACGGGGTTGGCCAGTATCTCTGTGTTTTCATCAGGACCGGATGGTGATCGGTGGGTCCCGGGATTTGCCTAACCGCTTATGGTTATCGAAATCATCGGATCTGTTCAACTTCGATCTGGGGGAGGGCCTGGACGATGAATCCATTGAGTTTGCAATCCTGTCGGATCAGGTAAATGCGGTCCGTGCTGTATTTTCGGGGCGACATTTGCAGATATTCACATCTGGAGCGGAATGGATGGCGACAGGAGATCCGCTGACCCCATCGAGCATTCAGCTCAATCGACAGACCCGGATCGGTTCACCGATAGACCGTTGGGTGCCGCCACGTGATGTGGACGGGGCAACGCTGTTTATCCCCAGAAACGGACCTGAACTGCGTGAATTTTTGTTTGCAGATGTGGAACAGGCTTATCAGTCGACGGACCTCGCGAAGATTGCCTATCACATGGTCGATGCGCCACAGGATCAGGATTACGATACAACAACTCGGCTCCTGCACATCGTTATGGCGAACGGCATTTTGTGTTCCGTTACGATGTTCAGGTCTGAGCAGATAACAGCCTGGACGGCTCAGGAAACAAATGGCCTGTTTGTTTCGGTGTCGGTGATTGGCACCCATACCTATGTGCTTGTAAACCGGCAGGGCACCTATCTGATAGAGCGGTTTGACGAAGAACTGCAGCTTGATGCCGCCCTGACCGATATGGACGAAACCGGGAAAACGCAATGGACCGTGCTGGACGATTTGGAAGGCATGGAAGTTGCAATACTGGCAGATGGAGCGCCGGTCGAAAACCAGATTGTTGTTGATGGTGCTGTCACCCTTGACAACAAAGCCAACCGGATTGAAGTGGGACTTGCCTACGCACATCTTGTGGTGCCATTGCCGCCGTTTGTGCAAACCGGACAGGGTGGAAATCAGGGCGGAAAACTGAGGCCCGTATCAATGACGTTTAGGCTTATGGGAACGGCGGCTTTGGTCCTTGATACCGGAAAGGGTTTACAAGAAGTGCCGTTCAAGACATTTGGCAGTGCTTTGCTGGACAAGGCGCCTCAGCTCTTTTCAGGCGACAAAACGGTTCGCGCTCTGGGTTGGAAAAGCGATGGGAGTCTATCGATATGGCGAATTGAACAGGATCTGCCATTGCCATTTATATTGTTGTCGGTGGCAACAGAAATAAGCGTAAACGGATAAGAAACAAGAAAGGAAACGAACGTGGCGGAATTTGCAACAATCGCGCCCATGGTGCTGGATTTTGGGGTCAATGCAATCAAAACACAGCAATCTAATAAAGCCGCAAAATCACAAAGAGATTATGAAAACGCGCGTATCCGCCGAAGTCAGGAAATTGAGGCGCGTCGGAAAAAAGAAGCCCTCACCAGACAGCAAGCGGCACAGCGGGCGAACTACGGGGCAATGGGTATAAGCCCTTCAGAAGGGTCTGCGGCAGCCGTCCTGAGAGGAATGGGGAAACGTGTAGATGAAGATTTGGCTTTGCAGTCTCAGGAAGCCGAAATTCAGTACGGGCTCAATAACAGTTCCTATAAAGAAACGAAACGGCAAAACCTGCTGGCTTTGTCGGCGCCCTATGAACGCATGGCTTATGGGAAACTGAAATCGAAATTGAGTAGTCCGAATCTGTTGAATAAGACGTCATCCATCTGGACTTAAATTCGTTTGCGATGGGAATAAAATAAAGAGGTTGAATGAACCTATGAGCCAAGGACAATTTTCGGTATTTGTTGAGAAATGGTGTATGACACAGGGCTTGTCCGTTCCGCAACATCAAAAAAAAATATGTCAGTGGCTTGAGCAGGCTTGGAAGACGAACGACAAACGGCTGTTGTTGATGGCGTTTCGAAATTCCGGCAAGTCAACGCTGGTTGGTTTGTTTTGTGCCTGGGTGCTAAGCCGCCATACAAGCCTCAGGATTTTGGTATTGGCTGCGGATCATGCGCTGGCCCGAAAACTGGTTCGCAACGTAAAACGCATCATAGAACGTCACCCCTTAACAGAAAACCTGAAGCCTGGAAGGGCGGACCAATGGGCGTCGGACCAATTTACCATTGTGCGTGAAATGGAACTGCGTGATCCGAGTATGTTGGCAAAGGGGATCGGAGCCAATCTTACAGGAGCGCGGGCCGATGTGATTATTTGTGACGATGTTGAGGTGCCCAACACATCGGACACGGTAGGTAAACGCGAAGATCTGCGCGAAAGGCTGGCGGAAATCGATTATGTTCTGGTACCGGGCGGAACTCAAATTTATATCGGAACACCACACACGTATTATACCATTTATGCAGAGCAGCCTCGTTCGGATATCGGTGAAGAGCGGGCCTATCTCTCCGGGTTTCAGCGTTTCGAGATGCCTTTAGTGAACGGTGCCGGAAAAAGCATTTGGCCGGAACGGTTTCCCGACTGTGAAATTGAAACAATCCGCGCCCATACCGGGCCGAACAAGTTTTCAAGCCAAATGATGCTGAAGCCCGTTAACAGCTCAGAAGGTCGGCTGGATCCGGATATGTTGCGGCCGTATTCAGGGGACCTGTCATATGTGGAAGGCAATGGGGAAGCCCAGTTGTTTATTGCGGGGCGGAAGATGTCATCCGTTTCCTGCTGGTGGGATCCGGCGTACGGTGCGCCAGGAAAAGGGGACGGCAGCGTTGTCGCTGTTTTGTTCAGCGATGAAGGGGGGGATTATTGGCTGCATCGGGTTGCTTATATAAAACACAACCCGATGATCGTGAGCGCCATTGATGAAGCGACCCAGCAGTGCCGGCAGGTTGCCGTTCTAGCCAGCGACCTGTTTATTCCGGTTTTGCATTTGGAAACGAACGGATTGGGGAAATTCCTGCCGGGCCTATTGCGCCGCGAATTGTCATTGGCAGGTATACATTGCGCTGTTGTCGAGCAGGTTTCAAAGAAATCTAAGCATTTGAGGATTATCGATGCCTTCGATGTGGTCATGGCGGCGCGACGTTTGCACGTACATGACAGTGTATATGCGACGCCACTGATTTCTGAAATGCGGGAATGGCGACCCAACGGTAAAACTCCGGACGATGGCTTGGACGCGGTATCGGGTTGTTTGCTTAACGAACCTGTGCGGTTGCCAAAATATATGAAGTCCCCGGACCAACAGGCGTTTCAGCGTCACCAGTGGCGTCAGGGGGCGGGTACTTTTAACGCGGAAACCGATTTTAGTTTCTGATCCGATGATTTTTCTCTCTCGTTAAATATGACGCAGTCCTTTTGCAGGCATCGTTTTGTTAGAGGCAAAGGCATTTCATCTGAAATACACGCCTAATTTGTAAAAAAATAAATACATAAATCATTACAAGAAGAAAATATCGGCAAAACCATGCCGCAATATACGGTTCATCATGCCGGATTATATAATATGGAAGGATAACAAAATGCAAAATACTTGGACAATCGATTTGATCTGGTGGATCACGGCTGTTGACCTGCCTGTTATGGGGGGGCTGTTCTGGCTTAACTGGCGGACCCGTCGAGACAGTCAAATCGCGATTGACGATTCTCGCCACGAACTGGAAACGGGACTGGCTTTCATTCGCGAGCGTCTGTCCGCTTTCAAACTGGAAGTGGCGAAATCCTATGCCTCCATTTCCTATCTGAAGGAAGTAGAACGGCGCTTGACAAACCATCTGGTCCGGATTGAAGACAAACTCGATGCGACAGGCCGCCGAAAGGCGGGGGGTGGCGAATGAGCCCACAAGATCTTAAAAAACCTGTTAAAGACCCCATCAAGATAAATGTACCAGAACTGGAAGAGGTCGATGATGTCGAGATTCTTGCCAGAACCATTTATGGAGAAGCCCGCGGTGAAAGTATCGCGGGAAAAGAGGCGGTGGCGTCGGTGGTTCTCAATCGGGTTCTCCGAGCTCAAAAATCGGGTGGTCGGTATTGGTGGGGAGCAACCGTTAGGTTGGTCTGCCTCAAACCCTGGCAATTTAGCTGCTGGAATCGTAACGATGTAAATCGTCAAAAAATTCTGAGTGTCGCCAAAGATAACCGCAATTTTCAGACCTGCATGAGGATCGCTCGCAAAGCCCTTGCCGGGCAACTGAAAGATTGTACACAAGGGGCAACGCATTATCACACTGCGTCTGCAGCCCCCATTTGGTCACGGGGGCGTATGTATTCCGTAGAAATCGGACATCATCATTTTTACAATAATGTGGAGTCAATGAAATGCTGAACCTCATTTCATCGTTGGCCAGCCCAATTCTAAAAGTTGTATTTGGCGTTATTGATCAGGCCGTGGAGGACAAGGATCAGGCTGCCGCAATCAAGGCTAGATTACAGGAAATGGTGCTAACCGGGCAAATGAAAGAGATCGAGGCGGCGGCACAAATTATTGTTGCTGAAGCCCAGGGCGAAAGTTGGCTGCAGCGTAACTGGCGTCCTCTGCTGATGTGTTTGTTCGGTGTCATTATTGCCAACAATTATATTGTCGTGCCGTTGTTCGGTACGCCCACAGCAGAAATTCCGCCGGACATGTGGGATCTTCTGAAACTCGGGGTTGGCGGTTATGTCATTGGCCGGTCAGTGGAGAAAGGCATCAAGGTTTGGCGACCAAACCCGTAAGACACTACGACAATTAACACAACATCAGATCCATCAGGCCATTGCGCCGTTGGCTACTTCATTTTTAAGGACAGGTAAATGGCAGACCATATTCAAATTGGCGATGTTAGCCCGCGCATTCAATATACGGCAGATGGATCGGAGACCACTTTTATATTTCCATTTCCGGTATTTGATGAGGCGGATATACGCGTTTATGAAGGGGCAGCCCTGAAGACGGTTGTCACTGATTATACCGTATCCGGGGTGGGGGAGTCTTCGGGCGGTACGGTGACATTCAGTTTACCACCAGCCATTAACGCGATCATTACATTGCATCGGTCGCTGGTTATCCGACGAACCACGGACTTTCAGGAAGCTGGCGAATTTCGGGCCAAGGTGATTAATGATGAATTGGATAAAATCATTGCGATCGCCCAGCAACTGGAAGATCTGACGGATCGTTCCCTGCAATTGTCTGAAACGGATGTGGCAGAGTCTTTGACTTTACCTAATAAAGTCACGCGCCAGGAAAAACTGTTGGGTTTTGATGCGAACGGGAGCCCTGTTGCATCAATGCTGTCGATCAGTGATATGGAAAGCGGTGCTACAGACGCAGCGCTTAGCGCTGCTGCAGCGCTTGCGAGTAAAAATGATGCGGCTGCCAGCGCCACACAAACGGCAGCTGATGTTGTCGCATCCCAAGCGCATGCTGCCGCTGCGGCAATTGCAGCCGCTGCAAACCTCTACGCGACAATTTCCAATAAAACGTCTGATTTTACAATCACGGCATCCGACAACGGCACTCTTTTTTGCGTCGACACCTCCGGTGGAAATGTTGAGGTTGCAATGCCTGATATTACAGCAGAAGTACCAGAGGGTTTCCGGATCGGGATTGTCAAATGTGCGGTTGCAAATGTCATTGACGTAATCCGTTCAGGAACAGATACCATCAATGGGGGAGCTTCCTATGTTCTGACGGCGGATACAGAGTTTGTAACCTTCATCGCCAACGACACGACACCAGATAACTGGGTTACTTTCGGTGCATCGACTACATCAGCAGGGCCGGGGCTTGTTAAGTCAGGCTCGACAATTTCGCTGAAACCTATTGTTGTGGCGGCGATTGCTCTAGGTGATGAAACGACGGCTCTTGAGGCGGCAAATGAGGTCGTCACCTTCCATGCCCCGGTTGCATTCACCTTAACAACGGTTGTTGCCGGCCTCACCGTAGCTCAGGCCAGCGGTGATATTCTGACTTTTGATATTAAAAAATCAGACTCTTCGATTCTGTCCACAAAACTGACGATCGACAATACTGAGGAGACGTCGGTGTTGGCTGTAACGCCCGTTGTTGTCTCCGATACGGCGATTGGCGCTGGTGCAAAATTGTCAATTGATATTGACCAAATCGGAGATGGAACAGCTATTGGAGCAAAGATTTATCTAGTGGGGTACCCAGCATGAGTACAATTTTAAGGCCTGACCGGTTTGAAAAAAACTACTTTGGAAACGGCAGCGACGGTGATGTTGTTATTGCATCAAATGTTTTATGGGCTTCTTCGACGGGTGTTGATGATACGGGTGTGGCTATTATGAACGCTGAAAACCTGACTATCGAAGCCGGTTTTACTCTGTCCCCGGCAAATCGAGTGCGATGTTTTCTTATATATTGTAAGGGCGACGTGGTCGTTAACGGGACGTTGTCAGTGAGTGCCATGGGTGCTGCCGGAATTCCTGTTGAAGATAATGTGATTTTTCGCAAAGCAACAGGCAGCGGCATGTTGACAAGCGGAAACCCTTTTAGTCATTTTCCAGAGGAAATGCTTAAAGGTGGGAGCAATATAGTACGGCTTGGTGCGCCCTTAGTTGGAGGTTCGGCAGGTCTTGGGGCGACAACGCACCATGGGCAAGCAGGCTCCGCCGGGACGTATGGTCAGACAGGTGGAGGTGGTTCCGGGGGTGGTGGAATAAATCAGACGCCAACGTATATTAACAATGGCAATAGCGGTGCTGCGGGAACGGCTTGGGCTGGTGGATCTGCTGGGGGTGGTGGGCATCACGGTACGGATGGTTTTGGGGGTACGGATGCAATTTTTGGCTGTGCCGGTGGAACTGGTGGATCGGCAAATGGTGGCGGGCTAAGAGCAAACGCTGGTGGTGGTGCAGGTATTCCAGGTGGTGTTGCGGGTAGCGGTCCCGGTAGTGCTGGGAATGGCGAGACGGGCGCCGGCGGAGTTCTCATTATTTGCGCCAGAGGAAACGTCATTATTAATGCCAGTGGTAAAATTGAAAGTAATGGTAAACGAGGAGGAAACGGCGGAAATGTCGGGACTCACCAAATGACGGGTGGCGCGGGAGGTTCGTCAGGTGGGGGCTCGATTTCAATTGCATTCGGCGGGACGTATACCAATGTGGGTATGGTTCAATGCATCGGAGGGGCATCTAACACAACAACATATACACAGAACGGCGGATGGGGGTTTAACCAAGTGGCGGGATATGGGGGTGCAGGAGGGGATGGCTCTGTACTCGTCTTTCAAATTGATGCGTAATAACAGATTCTTTATCATGGGCGGCATTGGTTCTATTTTTATTGAACAAATTTAAGAGATTAGCATCCTTACTCCGCAGCAAGCCGCTGGCCTTGGATAATTCCCAGAATCTCACGGGCAGCTTCGGCAATATTGGTGCCGGGTCCGAAAATGGCGGCGACGCCTTTGGTTTTCAGGAAAGCATAATCCTGAGCCGGAATGACACCACCACAAACAACAAGAATATCGCTGGCGCTTTGTGCTTGCAGTTCGTCAATCATTTGCGGAACCAGTGTTTTGTGCCCGGCAGCCTGGCTGGAGACGCCGATCACATGAACATCGTTTTCAATCGCCTGTCGGGCAGCTTCATCAGGAGTCTGGAACAAGGGACCGACGTCGACGTCAAAGCCGATATCGGCAAAGGCGGTGGCGATGACCTTGGCGCCCCGATCATGGCCGTCCTGGCCCATTTTGACAACCAGCATGCGAGGCCGCCGACCTTCTGTTTCTGCAAACTGTTCAACGTCTTTGCGAATTTGAAGGAAGCCTTCGTTTCCTTCATATGCGGCACCATAAACGCCGGTGATCGAGCGAATTTCAGCCTTGTAGCGCGTATAGATGCTTTCCAGCGCATCTGAAATTTCGCCGACCGAGGCCCGTGCCCGGCTGGCGTTTATGGCCAGTTCGAGCAAATTGCCAGCGCCGCTTTTGGCAGACTTCGTAAGCGCATCGAGAGCAGCCTGACAGACGTTTTGATCCCTTGTCTTGCGGATGGCCTTCAGCCGTTCCACCTGCTGAATGCGAACGGCGTCATTGTCCACATTCAGAATATCAAGAGTATCTTCCTGGTCCCGTGCGAAGGCGTTAACACCAACCACCCGTTCCTCGCCCAGATCAATCCGTGCCTGTTTGCGTGCGGCGGCTTCTTCAATACGCTGTTTCGGCATTCCTGTGGCAACGGCTTTCGTCATGCCGCCGAGATCTTCAACTTCCGCAATGATCTTACGAGCTTCACTGGCAATTGATTGGGTCAGACTCTCTATATAAAAACTGCCGCCTAGCGGGTCAATGACTTGGGGGATTCCGGTTTCCTCGGCGATAACCAATTGGGTATTGCGCGCGATGCGGGCCGAGAAGGGGGTCGGCAAGGCGATGGCCTCATCCAGGGCGTTGGTATGAAGCGACTGGGTGCCGCCCAAGACCGCCGCCATGGCTTCAATGGTGGTCCGGATGACGTTGTTATAGGGATCTTTTTCGGTGAGTGAGACGCCCGACGTCTGGCAGTGGGTGCGCAGCATAGATGAGCGCGGATCTTTCGGGTCAAATGGTGCCATCAGTTCATGCCAAAGTAGCCGCGCCGCCCGCAGCTTGGCGATCTCCATAAAAAAATTCATGCCAATGCCAAAAAAGAAACTGAGACGCGGTGCAAAATCATCCACATCCAGTCCTTTCGACAAGGCAGCTTTCACATATTCTTGTCCGTCCGCAAGGGTAAAGGCCAATTCCTGGACAGCCGTGGCACCAGCTTCTTGCATGTGGTATCCGGAGATGGAAATGGAATTAAACTTGGGCATATGGGCCGAGGTGTAGGCGATAATATCGGCAACGATGCGCATACTGGGCTCGGGTGGATAGATATAAGTGTTGCGAACCATGAATTCCTTAAGGATATCATTTTGGATGGTCCCGGAAAGTTTCTCTGGAGAAACGCCTTGCTCTTCGGCGGCCACGATATATCCGGCAAGGACGGGTAAAACGGCACCATTCATGGTCATCGAGACGGACATTTGATCGAGAGGTATCTGGTCAAACAGAATTTTCATATCCTCGACCGTGTCAATAGCAACACCCGCTTTCCCCACATCGCCAACCACGCGGGGGTGATCGGAATCGTACCCACGATGGGTCGCCAGATCGAAGGCGACGGACAGGCCTTTTTGACCGGCGGCCAGATTGTCGCGGTAAAATTTATTGGACTCTTCGGCCGTAGAGAAGCCGGCGTACTGGCGAATGGTCCAGGGCCGATTGGCGTACATGGTGGCCCGCGGCCCACGCGTATAGGGAGCAAACCCGGGCAACGAATTGATGTCGCCGAGGCCGACCAAGTCTTCCGCCGTGTACAAAGGTTTAACGGCAATGCCTTCCGGAGTTTGCCAGACCAGATCGTCCGGTGATTTACCGCGGAGCTCTTTTTCCGCCATGGTTTGCCATTGCTTCAAATCGGAGGGGTCTGTTTTGCTCATGATCGATCTCTTTTCGATTGTCGGTCGTCAGTTATAGGCGGAGGCATGGTTACCCGGCATATTCAACACATCAACAGGCAACGACGCAATGAAGTCATGTAACGATCCGCCCTGTGCGGTCAGGTGTCCGCGCATGAGTTGTTCCGTTGTCTCCGTATCTCGTTTTTGGAGGGCTGCCAAAATCAATGCATGCTCATTATATGAACTTTGCAGGCGGTTGTTTTGATGCAATTGGGAACGCCGATAGGGGGCTAATCTGTTGCGCAGGTTCATGGTCTGCTCGGCCAGAAACGGATTACGGCTGGCTTGGTAAATGGTTTCGTGAAATTCAACATTGCAGCGGTAATAGGCATCATAATCTTCAGCACTGACCGCCTGTTTGCTCGCTAAATGCACGCGGGCCAACTGGTCCCATTCGGTTTTTGTCGCGCGCCGCGCCGCCAAACGGCCGCACATGCCTTCCAGTTCGGCCATGACCTCGAACATATCGAGTAAATCCTTGAGGCCAATCTGAGCGACAATGGCGCCACGCCGTGGCCGCAACTCAACCAGCCCCATTGAACTCAACTGCAATAGGGCCTCGCGGATGGGAGTTCGGGAAACGCCAAACCGTTCCGCCAGAGAAACTTCATCAAGCCGTTCTCCCGGTTGCAAGTGGCCGGCAATGATGTCGGTTTCAATCCGGGTCTTGAGATTGGCGTTGCGCTGGCGGGGCATATGAGAGCCTTTTGATTTCTTATAATGAGTACGATAGCACATTTTAAATATTTTTAAATTTATTTTTTGTATACAAAAATAAAAAAAGATAAAAAGGTACAATTCTAAAAAAGCGCATAGAACATTGATTTGACTCATTATTTCCGAACTATCCACAGCCTTATAGGATACAAGATATGGTGTAGGGGGTTGCTCATTTTGGCTAAATATGGGTACACTCACAGCATGTAGATGAAATCACTTTGGCTTCATAGAAGGCCACACGCTGATCCGCGTACGCGAATATCGGATCAGGCGTGAGGGGAAATAGGAAATGCAAATGTCAATGGAATGGACGCCAACGCGCATTAGCGCACTCATTGCTCTTTGGAACGAAGGTTTGCCGACCAGCGCCATCGGTCAACGCTTGGGGATTACAAAAAATGCTGTGGTTGGCAAGGTGCACCGATTGGGTTTGCCCAAGCGCGGCTCTCCCATCA
This sequence comes from Rhodospirillales bacterium, assembly GCA_048262255.1. Classification (GTDB taxonomy): domain Bacteria; phylum Pseudomonadota; class Alphaproteobacteria; order Rhodospirillales; family Casp-alpha2; genus JABMNT01. The sequence continues at coordinate 1,075,651 of JBLXFH010000001.1, forward strand.
AGCAAAAGCCACGCCCGGCGGAAGTCATCAGTCTTGGCGCATTGCGGCCTGGCATGTGCAGCTGGCCGGAAGGCGAGCCTGGAACCGATAACTTCCATTTTTGTGGGGAACCCTCGATTGCCGACAAGCCTTATTGCTTAAGTCATTGCGAGCGGGCGTATGTCAAACCCTCAAAAGAAAGAAAGACGCGCGCTGCCTGACACACAACTGTTTTTGTTTTAATGATTTAAAAAGCCGGACCCATAAGGGTCCGGCTTTTTTCATGTGTGTCGGGTGCGGCTTGGGGTTTGTTATAGGCAATCTCGATATTTTTGATGCGAATAAATTAAAGGTAGAGTATTATTTGTTTATACACTTAATAGGATTATATGAATATTGTGATAGATGTGAGGAATAATGTTTGAATTATTTTTTCAAATAATATGGTATATAATGTTTTTGTATTATCTTATTATTCCATTTTTATTGGGTTTCTATTGTATGATACTAAGTATTATTACTGGTGTAAGTTTTTTTCTATTATTTATAATCAATACGGATTTATTATTTTCTTATGGGGTCACTATATGGAATTGAAGAGTATTAGGAAGAAGGAAGAAAAATGACAGATTTAACGAAATATCTGACCAAACTGAGATTCAATCCAAAGACCGGCGAGTGGGAAGTGCGTTTGACCTATCAGGGGGATGACGGAAAGTCTTATGGTGGTGTCTCAGTGTTTGCCGCTGAAAACCCGAACGAACTGCCGGCAAATCCAAGAGTGGATGTGCGAGGGTTAACTATGTCGGGTGATGCAATCAGCGGAGCGTTTCTTGGGTCAAGGCTGGCAAAAGGGCCCGGAGCTCTGGCGGGGGCAATTCTCGGTGGGATTTAAGGTTATAACAATGATCTGTACGGAGCCGTTGTTAATGGTGTTTATGATTTCTTTTCTCCACCTAATGAACATCTGAAGTCAGGGCCAGAAAAAGCAGCTGAAATCAAAGAACAAGGTAAGCGGGAACGTCGGACACAGGTTGATGAGTTCGGTTATGATGAGTTTGGGTTTTATCATCAGGGCGGACTGGTCACAGACGGAACACCGGAGGATAACTCTCCGGTGACGTCGGTAGTTCAAGAAGGCGAGTTTTTGTTTTCGCCACGTGCTGCGGAACGCCTTGGCGTTGATTTGTTGACAATCTTGAATGAAATTCCAAAGCGAAAACAAACGGAAGTTCGGCGCATTCTGGATCAGGTTCTGCTTGCCGACGGCCTTGAAGGGGAAGTGCGCCGCGATGGCGAAGCGGCACTGAGGCAGATCATGAATCGGTCGGAATACAGTAACCCTTATCATAAGGAACGACCAAAGGCCTATGCGCAGGTCCGGCGCGGCTTTTTGCTGGCCTATCCCAATGAACCATTCCGGTCGGAAGATGGTGGATTAATTTCGGATGGTAATCCGCTCCTTACGGTGGAAGATTTGCCGCTTGAATTGGGCGAAGGGGCTTATGTGTTGTCCCGTCAGGCCGTCCAGCGCCTTGGAGAGGCCCGTTAAATCGACTAAATGCTTCGGCTCGGGCCAATGAAACAGGCCTTATCCGGAATCTCCGCGAGCAACTGTCGTGCCTTCGCCCTGCGTAAGCAGGAGGTTATGGACATTATGCAGGACCCGGCTTATCTGGACTCGACCAACGTCCATCACCGGGCCGTTTACGGACAGGTTAAAGCAGCATTTGGCCGTTAAAACCGAACACGAAAAAATCTAGGCGGAGCATCCGTCGCCCATCTGTACAGGCGGACATTTCACATCTCCATAGGAGCAGAAAACGCAGCAGTCGCCCGTCAGTGGCTTCAAAAGTTGATGGCAGCCTTCACATTCGTAGAAATACTGACAGGCATCGGTGGGCATGGTCTCGGTTTTGCGGTGCGCGCATTGGGGGCAGGTCAGGGTCGATTGTGTAAGAGGACGCTGTTTACTCATGCGTCTTCGATCTCTTGCGTCTTTGCCCTTTTGTTGCGCCAGATTCTGAAACAGGCATAAAGGGTTAGGGCGAGGCTGATATCGAACAGAGGCAATAAAAACCGGTCGAGGCCAGCAATGTAGGCGCCAAGACCGACTGCACCCAGTGCAATAACCAGAGCCGGTGTGAAGCAACAGATACCGACAAGGACCGTGCTGATGATCCCCGTTTTCAAAAGATTAGCATTATCCATAATTATCTCCCGCACCGTGAAAAAGAGTATAGCCTGCCTCGGGGAGGCATCGCCAGAACACGTTTTCATATGCTGGACGTTGGATGAAGGTGGCATTCCGTGAAATCCTTGTTTATCCTGTCTTTACAGGGATATACGATAAAAAAGAGGGTAGGACATGGCGGAAAAATCCGAAACCGACACAGGCTTTTCTGATCTGGAACAGGCTTCCCGGCAGATGACGGAATTTGCCGACCGCTCCGCACGGGTCATTCAGGCCTTCATCGACCGTCAGAACTCGGATGATAATTTTCAGGTCTCAGACCCGGTTGTCATCGGCAAAGCCTTTATGGAGATGACGGCAAAGCTGATGTCGGACCCGGTGAAACTGGCGGAAGCCCAGGCTCAGTTGTTTCAGAGTTACGCCAATTTGTGGCAGCAAACGCTGAACCGCATGCAAGGGGAAGAGGCAGCACCGGTCATTGAGCCGGCGAAAGACGATAAACGTTTCAAGGATGCGGTTTGGAGCGAAGACGCGCTGTTCGACACCATCAAACAATCTTACCTGCTGATCTCCGACTGGATGCAGTCAACGGTGCGCAGTGTCGAGGGGCTAGATCCGAAATCGGCTGAAAAGGTCGATTTTTATACACGCCAATATCTGGATGCCCTGTCGCCGACCAATTTCGCAGCGACCAACCCGAAAGTATTAAAGAAAACGTTGGAGAGCAAAGGTGAAAACCTGACGCAGGGGCTGGAAAATCTGCTGCGTGATCTGGAAGCCGGGGCCGGTGAGTTGAAAATATCCATGACCGACACCAAGGCCTTCACGCCTGGCGAAAATATCGCCACATCGCCGGGCAAGGTCATCTTTCAGAACGATCTCATGCAATTACTGCAATATGAGCCGACCACGGAAAAGGTCTTCAAGCGGCCACTGTTGATCGTGCCGCCCTGGATCAACAAGTTCTATATTCTCGATTTGCAGCCAAAAAACTCGTTCATCAAATGGGCCACGGATCAGGGCCATACGGTGTTTGTTATTTCCTGGGTCAACCCCGATGAAACCCTGGCTGGCAAACGTTTTGACGATTATATGCTGGAAGGCCCACTGGCCGCCATGGATGCCATCGAACAGGCGACGGGCGAAAAATCCGTGAACCTGATCGGTTATTGCATTGGCGGCACCCTGTCGGCGGCAACGCTGGCCTATATGGCGGCAAAAGACGATAAACGGGTGAAATCCGCAACCTTCTTCACCACCATGGTTGATTTCACCGACCCCGGGGAATTGGGCGTTTTTGTCGATGAGGAGCAGCTTGAAAAGCTCGATGCGCACCTGGATAAAAAAGGTTATCTGGATGCGGCGCAGATGAGCCAGGTCTTCAATATGCTGCGCGACAACGATCTGATCTGGTCGTTTGTCGTCAACAACTACCTGATGGGCCGCGAGCCCATGGCCTTTGACCTGCTTTTCTGGAATGCCGATTCCACACGCATGCCAGCGATGATGCATAAAGCTTATTTGCGCAACATGTATCTGGAAAACAAATTGATTCAACCAGGTGCTATGGAGTTGGACGGCACCCCCATCGATTTGCGAAAAATCAAAACGCCGGTTTATCTGACCTCCACCAAGGACGATCACATCGCGCCCTGGAAATCCACCTATTCGGCGACCCAGATATATAAAGGGCCTGTGCGCTTTGTCCTGTCGGCCTCGGGGCATATTGCCGGTATCGTCAATCCGCCGGCCGCCAATAAATATTGTTATTGGACCAATGACAAAAAACCACCCACGCCGGACGACTGGTTCAAGGGGGCCACAATGCATGAAGGGTCCTGGTGGGACGACTGGCAGGCCTGGGTAAAAAAACACACCGGCGCAAAAGTCGATAAAAGGATGCCTGGCGACGGCAAGCTGAAACCCATTGAAGAAGCGCCGGGGTCTTATGTCCTTGTCCGCTCAAGTGATAAGTAACCGGTAATGGTTGCGGATACGCCGGCGCTGACGGAAATGGCGTCTAAAACATCCGCCCAACAACGCGCTACGGTGTTCGACCAACTTGAGTTGTTGTCGGAGATGGGCCGGGATTTTGCATCCAGCCGGGATATGAAAACCTCGCTGGAAAGGGCCGTCGCCCATATTACGGAATATGTGCAGGCCGATGGCGGGGCCCTGTTCATGCTGGATGAAACAGGAAAAAATCTGGTGTGCGAAGCCTGTGTCGGGGCCACGGAAATCACGGGTTTAACCCTGCCCAGCGATCAGGGGATTGTCGGGCGTTCGGTGCAAAATCATTCTGCCGAAATTGTCCGCGATGTGCAAAATGACCCGAGTTTTTATAACAAGGTGGATGCGGAAACCGGCTTCACCACCCGTTCGATCATCTGCGCACCGTTGCGCGTCAAGGACCAGCGCATTGGTGCTGTTGAGCTGATCAACAAGCGCAGTGCTGATGGCTTGTTTTCCGAAGAGGACCTGCGCCTGCTGGAAACCATGAGCGCTTCGGCTGGCCTCGCCATTCACAACGCCCGTCAGGCGGAAGCTCTGGTCGAGCAGGAAGTGATTGCCCGCGAACTGGAACTGGCCGCGGAAATCCAGCGTTCCCTGCTGCCGGAAGCGCGCGATGATGATTTTCCGGTGCACGGCGTTAATGTGGCGGCGCGCACGGTGTCCGGCGATTTTTTTGATTTTTTCGAACTGGAAGACGGCCGCATCTGCTTCAATCTGGGCGATGTTTCGGGCAAAGGCATGAACGCCGCCCTGCTTATGGCGAAAACCGCCAGCCTGTTTCGGTGTCTGGGTAAATCCATTCATCAACCGGGCCGCCTGATGGCGCTGATCAATGCGGAAATCTGCGAGACATCGACCCGCGGCATGTTTGTGACCATGGTCGGCGGTATTTTTGATCCGCGTACAGGCATTGTCCGTATCGTCAATGCCGGGCATGAACCGCCTTTGTTTTTTAACGAAGCGGGGGAATGCATCTCCTTTGAAGCCGAAGCGCCGCCGCTCGGCATTACAACCTTTCTTGCCGATGGCGATCGCTATCCGGAAAACGAATTTCGGCTGGAAGGCGGCAGTTTTTATATTTTCACCGATGGCGTGACTGAAGGTTATCAGGCCGACGGCAGCGAACTTGAGGTAACGGGGCTGACCCGCATCCTGCAGGCGGGACGGGATCAACCGGTGGCGCGCCGACTGGCTGAAGTTGTCGATACCATCCATACCGGCAAAGGGCCGCTGCGCGATGATATCACCCTGCTGTGCATAGAGCAGACGCAAAAAAACCGGAATACCCTACCGCAAACGCACTTGGCCGCAGTGTCCGTAGAAGAAGAGGACGCATTGACCGATGAAATCATCAGCTTTGTCATCCCGTCGCAGCCGGACCGTTTGAAACTGGTGCGCAACGCGATTACCCAGGCGGCCAGCTTTTGCGAATGCAGCGACGAAATGGCTCAGGATCTGGTGATTGCCGTTGATGAGGCGCTGCAAAATGTCATCCGCCATGCCTATGGCAATCGACCGGATGGTACGATAAAAGTAACCCTATGCCGAACGGCAGAAAAGTTTTTGGTTTTCATCCGTGATTATGCAGATACCATTGATGTTAAGACAGTGAAGCCCCGCGATTTAAACGATATTCGTCCGGGGGGATTGGGGACACATTTTATTCGTGAAGTCATGGACGAAGTTGATTTTTTGCCGCCGCCTGACGGGCGGGGGAATTTGTTGAAGTTGGTAAAACAGATCAAATGAGAAAAAAATGAAACACGAAATTAGGGAAGAAGCGGCCGGTGTTGTTGTTGGGTTTGAGGGGGATGTCGATCTACAGACATCACCGGAAGCCCGGAAAGTGCTCTTGGAGTGTGTACAAAAAGGCCATTCTGTGGTCGTTGACCTGAGCAAGGTGGGATATATCGATTCTTCAGGGGTCGCCTCATTGGTCGAGAGTTTTCAAAGTGCGCGCAAGGGCGGGCGCAATCTGGTTCTGGCTTCAGTCAGCGACGGTGCATTGCGTGTTCTCAAACTGGCGCGCCTGGACAAGGTCTTTACAATTTGTGACAGCGTTGAAGACGGCCTTGCCGCACTGGGTTAAAAACGAACATGTCTGAAACCGGACCTGGCAATGCATTTACACGATATCTGGAACGGCTTGGCCGGTCGACGGCGGCCGGGGTCGAGGAAGTCGGGCATGGCGGCGCGCTGGTAGGTGAAAGTCTTTACTGGCTGTTTTACGGACCACGCATCAAACAGCCGGTCCGGCTGGGCTCCATCTTCCAGCAGATGATGGAAATCGGCATTCAGGCCATCCCCATCATTGCCCTTTTGACGGCGGCAATCGGTGCTATGTTGGCCATTCAGGGTATTCATACGCTGCGGATTTTTGGCGCCGAAAGCCGGGTGACCATTGGCATCGCTTTTTCGGTGGTGCGTGAGTTTGCCCCTTTGATCATAGGCATCCTGATTGCCGGGCGTTCGGGTTCGGCGCTGGCGGCGCGCATCGGGACCATGAAAATCAATCAGGAGATCGACGCGCTGAAGGTTATGGGTATCAATCCGGTCCGCTTTTTGGTGGTGCCATCTCTGGTCGCGATGATGATCATGGTGCCGGCTCTTACGGTGTTTGGCGATATCGTCGGGTTGTTGGCTGCCGGGCTTTATGTAGGCGCCGACCTGGGAATTTCCATGGCCGCCTTTGTCCATGATATCGTCGATATCCTGACGGTTGACGACATCATGCACGGGCTTGGCAAAAGCGCACTGTTCGCCATCCTGATCGCGGTTATTGGTGTGGTCAACGGGGCCAGCGTGCAGGGCGGCGCTGACGGGGTTGGAAAAGCCACAACCCGATCCGTTGTTCAGGCGATTTCCGCCATTGTGGTGACCGACATGATTTTTGCATTTGTGGCAACGCGCTGATATGGCCAATTCTCTCACCAATGTGATCGAGGTTGAAAATCTGGTGACCCATTACGGTGACCGGGAAATCCTGAAGGGTGTGACGCTGGATGTGCGCGAGGGCGAGATCATGGTCATCATGGGTGGCAGTGGCTCGGGCAAAAGTACGTTGCTGCGCCATTTGATGGCGCTTGAAACCAAAACCTCAGGAACCATGCGAATTCTGGGTCAGGATATCGATACCCTGAGCCAACGCGAATTTTTCGATCTGCGCAAAAAGCTTGGTGTGGCTTTCCAGGGCGGTGCCCTTTTCAGTTCCATGACCATTGGTGAGAACGTCATGCTGCCGTTGTTCGAACATACGGACCTTGATCAGAAAACCATGGAAATCATGAGCCGCATGAAGCTGGAAGTGGTGGAGCTTGGCGGGTTTGAGGCATTGATGCCATCGGAGCTTTCCGGCGGTATGATCAAGCGCGCCGCCTTTGCCCGCGCCATTGTCATGGACCCCAAAATTTTATTCTGCGACGAACCATCGGCCGGGCTCGACCCGGTGGTGGCGTCGGCGCTTGATGATCTGATCCTGTTGCTGCGCGACGCCATGCAGATGAGTATTGTTGTCGTGACCCATGAACTGGAAAGCGCCTTCAAGATTGCTGATCGCATAACCATACTCGATCGCGGCCATATTCTGATGGTCGGGACCGTTGACGAAGTCAAAAACTCGTCAAATGAACGGGTCTATAATTTGTTGAACCGGGTGCCGGAGGACGACAGTCTGGACATGGATGAATATCTGCAACGGTTGACGGGAGTTGCCGTACATAAGGAACCAGCCCTATGAGGTATAGCAAAATCAATTATGTCGTGGTCGGGGCATTTGTTCTGGCCATGCTGGTTGCCGTCGTCGTTTCGGTTGCCGTTTTGACGGGCCGGACGGGAGCCGTCGACCGCTATTTCACGGTTTATGACAATGTCACCGGCGTCAAATTCGGGACCCAGGTGATCTACGAGGGTTATCCCATCGGTCAGGTGGAAAGTGTCACCCCGGAAGAGCGCAATGGCCGTATGGAATTCCGCGTTGATTTTTCCATCACTGAAGGCTGGCGAATCCCGGAAGACAGTCAGATTGAAATTGCCGCGCCCAGTTTGTTGTCGTCCGTCGCCCTGCAGGTTCATGCCGGAGTCAGCGCCGATGCTTTGACACCAGGCGAGCGGGTTAATTCTCGCGATGCGTCGAGCGTTTTTGGCGCCGTCTCTTCGCTGGCGGAACAGGTCGCACGGGTCATTGAAAGTGATGCGAAGCCCCTGTTCACGGAAGTCACCGCAACATTTCGGGAACTGAAGCGTTTCATTGGCGAAGACGGCAACGTTCTGGCGAACGATATGCAACTGCTCGTTCGCGATCTGCAGGGCCGAATTCCGGGCATTGCGGACAACATTCAGGATTTCACGGTCAATATGTCGAAGGCTAGTCAGGAGGTTGGGCGTATTGCGTCACCGGAAAACCGCAAACTGGTGGAAGGCATTTTGAGCCAGATGGACCAGGCCACCAAAAAATTTGATAATGTTCTGATCTCCATGGACAGGGTTCTGGAAGACGTGAACCGGCTGGCGATTGATCCAAAAGAGGATCTGGAAACCATTTTGAGTGAATCCCGCTACGTGGTCGAATCTGTGACTCGGCATATCGATTCGATCAACCAGAACATGGAATCGGCAGCGCGCAATATGAATGAATTTTCCAGGCAAATCAGAGCCAATCCGGGCCTGCTGCTCGGTAGTACTCCGCAGCCGGATGCACGATAAAAAGCAAGGGCACAAACGATGAGACAGATCATATTTCGGAATTTCACGGCCTGGGCGGCGCTTGTTTCCTGCGGCCTGCTGGCGGCCTGCGGCTCGCCGCAACCGGTGCCGGAAGATCGTTTCTTCCGATTACAGGCGGTTTATGCCGCTGAACCGATGAATACACGCGCCCTGCCGGGAACCATTGAAGTGGATCGGTTTGTTGCCGACGGACTGACATCGGAGCGCGCCATAGTCTATTCGGATGCGGACAAGCCGAACCAGGTGAAAGCCTATCACTATAACTTCTGGATCAAACCGCCGACCGTTATGCTGCGCGATGAACTGGTGGCATTTTTGCGGACATCGCAGATATCCGATTCCGTCGTGACGCCGGAAATGCGGGTTGCGGCAGACTACGCCTTGACCGGTAAAATCAAGCATCTCGAACAGGTGCACATGAAGGCAGGGCATCGCACGGTGCTGGAAATTGAACTGGGTTTGCGCAAACCCGACACAGGAAAACTGCTGTTTCTCGAAACCTACCGGCTGGAGAATGATGCCAGCGGCGGCGATGTTGCGGACGCGGTGAATTCCCTGAATACGGCTTTGTCGATTGTTTACGCCGATTTTCTTGCGTCCATTTCGAAACGCTAAAAACTTATGAAATCAACGAATATAACGGCCGTTTCACACGGTATTGCACAAGAGGAACGCTGGCGAAAACATGGTCACAAGGGCGGCGTTCTTTGGTTTACCGGGCTTTCGGGCTCCGGCAAGTCGACCCTGGCCATGGCGCTTGAAAGCGCCCTGTTTGCCGAAAACTTTGAAGTCTATACCCTGGATGGTGACAACCTGCGCCACGGTCTCAATGCCAATCTCGGGTTTTCTGACCAAGATCGAAGTGAAAATATCCGCCGGGTTGCGGAAGTGGCATCGTTGTTTGCCAAGTCCGGTACGGTCGTCCTGACGGCGTTTATTTCGCCCTTTGTTTCAGACCGGCAGATCGCCCGCGATATCATCGGTGACGGTTTTCATGAAATCTATCTGGACCCGGGTCTGGCAGCTTGCGAAGCGCGGGACCCGAAAGGCCTCTATAAAAAAGCGCGGGCCGGAGAAATTGCTGAATTTACGGGGATTTCATCCCCCTACGAGGCACCGGAGACCCCGGAATTGCGGATTGATACCGATGCCCAGTCCATTGATCAGAGCATTGCCCAACTGGTCACCTATGCGGGCCGGGTCTTTCGGTTGTCGAAAATGTAAACGTCTGCCCTACAGCATGCCCAATGCGCGTTTGTAGACGTCCAGAACCTCTTCCATTTCGCTGCGGTCATTCTCTTCCATTTTTCGCAAACGAATGATCTGGCGCATGATTTTAACGTCGAACCCGGTGCCTTTTGCTTCGGAATAGACTTCCTTGATGTCTTCTGAAAGAGCAGCTTTTTCCTCTTCCAGGCGCTCAATCCGCTCTATAAAGGCCCGAAGACGATCACCAGCGACACCCGCCACATCATTCATTTAAATTATCCTTTTTTATAGGGTTCATATTCGGGTAAGGTCAGCGTTATACCAAAAAACACGGAGAGGGAAGATATCGTTCAATATTCGGCTCTGCAAGACGAGAATGGGCTGATTGATGTCGAAACGGTCGTCATTTCCCCAAATATGTGACTGAATTTTTAGTTAGGCGATAATCCATTGGCACAGTACGACTTTTCACGCTGCACAATCCTTCTGGTTGAAGATAACCTTTATGTGCGGAATACCTTCGAAGATCTTCTTCGTCAGTTCAAATTCGGGCGTATCGCAACTGCGGAAAACGGCGAGGATGCCATTGATTACCTGAAAACCATGAAAATGGCAGGAAATCCGGGACCTGACATTATTTTCTCCGATCTGGCAATGGCGCCGATTAACGGGCTACTGCTTCTGCGCTGGGTTCGTGCGGCAAAAGAATGCCCCAACCGGATGGTCCCGTTTTTGATGATTTCGGGTGCGGCGGACCGCGAATATGTCAATTCGGCACGAGATCTGGGGGTCACGGAATTTATCGCCAAGCCATTTTCCGCCACATCGGTTTATGAGCGGTTTCTGGAGGTTGTTGACTATCCGAGACAGTTTGTAACGACGCAAAACTATTTCGGCCCGGATCGCCGCAGAAAATCGGAATTCCCGCCAGACAATAAAGAACGCCGTGAAAAAAAGGATGAAGATGTTGCTATTGTCTATTCGGCGGACAAAAAAGTGAAGCCTGACGGCCCGACAGATGTTTGGTACTGGCGGTTGACAAACGCCTTGCGCGACAAGGTTGCAGGGGGTGCGCTCAGCAGCGGCACAAAGGGTGAGGTGCCGATGGACCTGATCGAAGAGGCCGAGCAGCAGCTGGAGCGGGCGTCGCTCGATTTCACGGTCTGGGCTCTGGAGTATCTGGCGAAACTGTCCGATCTGTGTACGGAAGCGCTGATGGAGCCGGGACGTCGCTCACGACATTTTACGGAAATTCACAATTTGGCTCTGGAGCTCAGAGGACAAGGCGGGACCTTTGGTTATCCGCTGATCTCCACCTTTGGAAAAATGCTGTACGATGTATCAGGCGAAGGCTGCCGCGAGGATGATCGTGCCGTTGAAATCGTCAAATGCCATATCGATTCCATGCGCGCCGTGATTCGCGAGAAAGTCGCCGGCGATGGCGGAAATATTGGCCGGCAGCTGCTGAAAGGCCTGCAGATGAGTATCGAAAAAATCGAAACGGTCAGCTAACCAGCTGTTCCGACCAGGGTTTCTGCCATCAAAAAATCGACGACCTTCGACAAGGCGGCTTGGCTGTTTTGTCCCTCACTTAAAGCCTTGTCATAGGTCGCGCGCTGGCGGTGGGCGCTGGTACCGCGAGAGATAATTGTTTTCAGATGGGCCAGCTCCTTTTCGCAGCCCAGTTCGGCGGCGTCTTCACTGACCAGTTCGATGATCTCCTCAACCAGTGCCTGAACCGGCACAATTTCGCCAATTCCGAAATCCATCAACCCTTCGTCAATCCCGTAACGCTGCGCCCGCCAGCGGTTCTCTTCAATCAACATTGTCGCATATTGCCGCCAGCGCTGGTTCTTCAGTTTCAGGCGATATAGCATCCGGAGCAGGCAGCAAAACATGGCGGCGATGGCGGCCGCATCGTCAATATTGGTGCACACATCCGTGACCCGCATTTCCAGCGTCGGGTAGCTTTGGCTGGGCCGCACGTCCCACCAAAGTTTGGAGGCGTCTTCGATCACCCCGGCGTTGATCAGGGTGTCGATATGGCGCTGGTATTCGGCATAGGAATCAAACGTATTGGGCAGGCCGGTGCGCGGCAATTCATCAAAAACGCTCAACCGGTAGGACATCAGTCCGGTGACTTCGCCCTGCCAGAAGGGTGACGAGGTGCTGAGCGACAGGATATGCGGCAGGAAGTAGGAGACCTGATTCAACAGGTCGATGCGCAGTTCATCATCATCAATCCCCACATGCACATGCATACCGCAGATCAGCAGGCGGCGGACGACGGCCTGCAGATCGTTTGCCAGGACGTTATAGCGTTCGCGGTCGGTGTGGTGCTGGTTTTGCCACTGCGAAAAGGGATGCGTAGAGGCGGCGATAATGGCGCAGCCATGAGCTTGGGCGATTTCCGAAACAATGGCGCGTAATTCCGCCAGCTGGGACCGGGCTTCGGGTACGGTTTTGCAAACCGGCGTATTGCTTTCAATTTGGGATTTGAGAAATTCCGGCTTGATCAGATTGGGCAGACGGCGCTCGCATTCACTGAAAATGGCCTCGGGCGGGTTTTCCGAAAGATCGCCCGTTTCCGGATCAACGAGCAGGTATTCCTCTTCAATACCAACGCTAAAACTTGGATTGAGGCGCATCATGTTCCCCTTTTTGCTGACGCTTAATAGTCCCGCACTTCGTAAAGGCTGGTGTTTTGCAACAAGTCGCTCAAATCCTCGTGGAGAAGGCGCGCCCACGTCTCGATACCGGCCGGGTCGCTGATCAAATCCTGGCGAATTTCAATAACGCAGGACGCCAGCCCGGCGGCGCCGGCATGTGAGTCGATGGTATAGGCCATATCAAGGGCCGAATAAGGCTGATTGTCGCCAACCGTAAGCCCGCGCGCAGATAGCCTGTCCATGAGCGGGACGGCAAGGCGCGGGTCGTGTTTCCACAATATACCGACCTCCCAGGGGCGGTCTTCCGTGCCGAAATGGGGGGTGAAACTATGTACGGAAAACAGAACCGGTGCCGGGCCGCGGCTCCACAGATGCGCCATCTGCTGGCCCACGGCTTCGTGGTAGGGGTTGAACAGGGTCTCGACCCGGTGATTGAGTTCCGCCTCCGACAAATCCTGATTTGCCGGGACATGGGTACCGTCGCTCACCGGTGGCACCGATTGCGGATGGCCCGGTGGGCGGTTGACATCGATCACCAGCCGCGAATAACCGGCCAGAACTGCTATGGCATCAAGGGATTCTGCGAGACTGCGGGTCACTGCTGCCGCCCCGATGTCATAGGCGATATGGCGCTCGAATTCTGCCTCTGGAAGGCCGAGTTTATCCATTGAGCCAGGGACAATACGGCTCGCATGATCGCAGATCAGCAGCAGTTGCGCCTTCCCGTCGGGGTTCAGAATTTCAAACGTCGGCGGGTCGTCCGGTCCGAGAAGCGGAGCTGGCGATACGGTGGAGCGGGGATCGGTTTGAGCAGTCATGGCAAGACTATAACCGATCTTTTCGGGCCGTCGAGTCGCAGGGTGGCCTGTTTGATTGATCGGGGTTGTTTTTGCGGCGGTGAACAAGGATACGCCAATTCTATCCTTGAATTTACCGCTTCGATTGCCTACGTGCTACGCTCTTGCATGCAACGGAGCGCCGCGTGAGCAACGACACCCACATCGAATCCCCCTGTATCAGTGTTTGTATCCTGAACCGGGAAAGCGGCTTTTGCGAGGGCTGCTGGCGGACAATGCAGGAAATCACCAAGTGGCGAAATCTGAATTCCGAGCAGCGCCTGACGGTACTGGCGGAACTGCACAAACGCCGGGCTCAGGCGCTGGAAGCGGATGGGGCGAAGGAAAGACGCGGTCGCCGCCAAACACGTCGGCGGCTCCGCACCTGAGATCTGGAAGCCTTTACCAGGTTCCCGTGTTTTCCATAGATGCCCAGGGCTCGGCTGGCGGCAGGGAGTCGCCCTGTTGCAGAATTTCGATAGAAATACCGTCCGGTGAACGGACAAAAGCCATATGGCCGTCGCGCGGTGGTCGGTTGATGGTGACACCCGCATCCTGAAGTTTCTGGCACAAATCGTAGATGTTCTCAACCAGATAGGCGAGGTGGCCGAAGTTACGTCCGCCGGTGTATTCTTCCGGGTCCCAGTTATAGGTCAGCTCGATCGGCGCTTCCGGGTTTTCATCGGCACCCAGAAAGACGTTGGTATAGCGGCCTTTTTCGCTTTCCGTGCGGCGGACTTCCTTGAGGCCCAACAGGTCGCAGTAAAACTTAAGGGATTCGTCCAGATCCGAAACCCGGACCATGGTGTGATAATAGCGCATGAAATTTTCCTCTGGTTATGAGATAGCTGATCATAGTCGAATCAGGCGCGCGGGGCCAGAAGTCGGTCAAGGAATTACCGGATAAAATGTTATGCCAAAAATTCCCGAGAAAGGCTCAGGACTGCGGCTCAAAGGCGTGGCGCCAGCGCTCTAAAAGTTCAGACGGGCCGTGCGTATGATGATATTGGCGGATGGCGACCCGCAACGCTGTGCGGGCCTGCTTGGTTGTCGGGGTGGGCGTCTTGTCTGGGCCATCGCCCACCGCCATGGCATCGCGAAATGTGCTCTTTATATGGGTTAACTCGGCTGGACCATAAGCAGCCAGCAGGGCCTGAAAATCGGCTTGGGCATCTGTGTCGAAAGGCCGGAGTGTGCCGCTCAAATCACGCAGCGGGTTAGGCGGATAAAAGGCCAGAACCGGAACCCAGCCATCTGGCACGGGCAGCGTCGCCGCCTGTGTCCGGTTATGCTGCAGCAGTTTTTGCGACAGATGGGTATGTGGACCCAGGGGCGTTTCACCGTCTTCTGCGGGGATCTCCTGATAGGCCTCAATGCGGGCGATGTGCGTTGTGAACACGCGGGGCGGGCTTGCCGCCTTGAGGGCTGGGAGTAATCCAGAGCTTTCATCGAACAGGGAGCGGCCGATGTTGGTTCGGAGCAATGCGATCAGGTCGGGGTCTGCAGTGCGGATGCCCACATCCAGATGCGCAATACTGAGCCCGAGATCGAATAAAAGCGCCGTTTCGTCCTCGGGCTGCAGGCTGTCGTCATCCATCCCGCATTCATGAATGCCGGTGCGACCATTGAGCCGGGCCTGTGCCGTCGGTAAGCAGACCAGCACCCCCTGGGTCCAGGCATTCTCCAGGCTCGACAGGCCTTCGTAAGGAACGAGGCGAAGGTCCGCGTGCGGTTTGATCCGGATGGCTCCTTGCGGGGTCACGACAGCAAGGCTTTCGCCGGTCTCCGTGACAATAATGGGGCTGTCCGGCGCATGGAAAAATTCCGCCAGTGCGCCAAAAGTAACGACGCTCCAACTGGTCGCCGGGTCCGCGAGATGGTTTTTTATAACCGCAAATGGTTCTGTGTGGACGTCAGGGTTGGATTTCATAGGTCCAGTTTAAGTGCTGACACCAATTATAAAACACTGGATTAAAAATTTCGTTTTATAGAGCCAAAGAATCGGCAGCACCGGATTTGACCGCCTCGAAAGCCAGCAGGGCCTTCTTGCGCTCAATGCCCCAGCGGTAGCCGCTGACAATGCCGGTATCGCGAATCACCCGGTGGCAGGGGATCAGAATGCCGATGCGGTTGGCGCCGCAAGCATTGCCCAACGCCCGGGCGGCTGTTTTGCCAAACCCGATCTTGTCAGCAAGCGTGCCATAGGTGGTTGTGCAGCCTTCGGGGATTTGCAACAGGGCCTGCCAGACCTGGACCTGATAGGGGGTGCCGCGCATAAGAACGGATATGGGCTTTTGGCTCTCAACCTGAGCGGTGGAGAACAGGCGGTTAATGGCGTCCTTACCGGCTTCGGGGTCCGGCCTCCACAGGGCCTGGTCCCAGCCCTGTTTCTGTTCCTCAAGGGCCGCCTCGTAATCGCCATCCAGAACGAATGACAATCCGGCAAGACCGCGAGCGTTTTCCACCACCAGCGCCTCGCCAAACGGGGTGGCGTGAAAGCCATAACGAAACTCGAGTCCCAGACCGCGTGCTTTATATTCGCCGGGGGTCACCTGCTGCAGGCGGATGAACAGGTCATGCAGCCGCCCCGGACCGGACAGACCCACGTCAAACGTCGCATCGAGAACACTGGCAGAATCCTCAAGCCTCTGTTTGGCGTGCGTGAGGGTCAGATATTGCAGAAATTTTTTTGGGCTGATTCCGGCCCAGCGGCTGAACAGGCGCTGGAAATGAAAGTCGCTGAGCCCCACTTCCGCTGCCACATCGGCCAGTTCCGGTTGCTCCAGACGGTTGTCGGAAACAAAGCGGATGGCCTTTTCAATGCGCGCATAATCGCGCAAGGACGCAATGTCGTCATTCTTTTCAGAAGGATCATATGCTGTGTTCATGGGGCTGTTTATAACAGCCGATGGGTTGATATGGGACATAAAAAATCTCCGGTTCAAATCACTGAACCGGAGATTTAGAGACTTTGTCGGGCGAGAACCACCCGATCCTTGCGCTTTGTTTGAGCTCTCTAGGCGGCTGATTTGTGGTTGATGGCACGCCATACCTTTTCCG
This sequence comes from Rhodospirillales bacterium, assembly GCA_048262255.1. GTDB lineage: Bacteria > Pseudomonadota > Alphaproteobacteria > Rhodospirillales > Casp-alpha2 > JABMNT01. Next base: position 1,092,333 of record JBLXFH010000001.1, read on the forward strand.
GTGTCAGCGGCATTTCCAGATGATCGACGCCGTAGTCCTTGAGCGCATCAAGCACAGCGTTGACAACGGCCGGCGGCGCACCTACGCATCCGGCTTCACCGGCACCCTTGACGCCCAGCGGGTTCTTTTTGGTCGGCGCGCCCTCGTAATAGCCGATTTCCATATGCGGGATGTCGTCGGCCCGGGGCAGAGCGTAATCGACCAGCGAGCCGGTCAGCAACTGCCCGTTCTCCGGATCATAGACAATATTCTCGATCATCGCCTGACCGATGCCCTGGGCAACGCCGCCCATGACCTGGCCGTCGGCCAGCAGCGGATTGAGGATCGTGCCAAAATCGTCGACGACCCAGTAACCATCGATTTTGACAACGCCTGTTTCGGGGTCAACCTCCACCTCCGCCGCATGGCAGCCGTTGGGGATCGAGATGATGCCCCGCTCAAAGGTTGATTCGGTGTTCATGGAATGGGGGTCCATGTCGTCGGGCAGGTTATCGGTATCCAGCGAGGCGTCGATGATCTCCCGCGTTGTCATGGAATAGTTGGTGTTGGGGACAAAAAACCGACCATCATCGAAGACCACGTCGCCAGCGTCGGCGTCAAACAAATGCGCCGCCACGGCCTTGCCTTTTTTGATGATTTCTCCTGCTGCCTGATAGACCGCATTGCCGCCCACCTCGATGCCGCGCGAGCCGCCGTGACCGCCGCCGATGGGGGTGGCGTCGGTATCGGCCTGAATAAAGTTGATGGACTCGATGTCGATTCCCAGATGGCCGGCCAGAATTTGCGGGATGGCCGTTTCGTGTCCCATGCCTGTGGACTGGCTGCCAACAGCCATGTCGACGGAACCATCGGTATTGAATGTAATGCGGCTGAATTCCTTGGGCGCGCCGCCGGTACATTCAAGATACGGCGTGATCGCAAAACCGCGGATTTTGCCCGTGGTTTTCGAAGCGGCAACCCGGGCTGCATACCCGGCCCGATCCGTCATGTTAAGGGTTTGTTCGAACACTTGCGGGAAATCGCCACTGTCGATATCCAGCCCCATGGGGGTTTTGCGCGGCAGCTTTTCCGTCGGGATCAGGTTTTTGCGGCGCAGTTCGATGGGATCAAACCCCAGCTTGCGGGCCGCATATTCGACAATCCGCTCGGTCTGGAACGAAGCCTCCGGCCGCCCGGCACCGCGATAGGGGTCAATCAGCATGATGTTGGTGAATACGGCGCGGCCGCGGTAATGCATGGCGTCAAAGGCGTAGGGGCCGCCCTGGGTACGGGCCGAGCCGCCGGTTGCCGTGAACGGACCAATAGTCGCGCAATGTGAGCCCAGATTGCCGATGGTATCCGTGCGCAAACCCAAAAACTTGCCATCCTTGTTGAGCGCCAGTTCGACTCGGCTGATCTGATCGCGACCATGGGTGTCGGAGAGAAAACTCTCTGAGCGGTCATTGACCCATTTGACCGGGCGTCCGATCTGTTTGGCCGCATATAAAATCAGCGCCGGTTCCGGATAGATACCGTTTTTTGCGCCAAACCCACCGCCCACATCAGGCGCCAGATGGTGCAGGTTTTCGTTGGGGATGTGCAGCACATGGGTGGCGAAACTGTCGCGGTTAGCGTGAATGTTCTGGGTTGCGTTGTGCAGGGTGTAATGGTCCGTGGTCGGATCATAACTGGCGATGGCGCCGCGCGGCTCAATGGGTACGGCGGTGACCCGGTTGTTGACGAGATCCAGCGAAACCACATGATCGGCGCTGTCAAAAGCGGCGTCTGTTGCCGCTTTATCGCCGAGATCCCAGTCGATGCACAGATTGTTGGGGATGTCGTCCCAAACCTGGACGGCGCCGTCTTTAAGAGCGCTTATGGGGTCGATTACGGCTTCCAGCGGCTCGTAATCAACGACAATCAACTCCAGCGCCTCCAGCGCGATGGCGCGGCTTTCAGCAACCACAAAGGCGACGATTTCACCGGCATGGCGGGCCTTGTCAATGGCCATGCAATGGCGCGGCGGCTCGCGGAAATCAGTGCCGTCGCTATTGGTGCGAACAGGGCATTTGGTCGGAATGGGGCCAAAGCCCTCACCAGCCCAGTCCTGGCCACTGAAGCAGAACAGAACGCCGGCCAGCGCCCGGGCTTCGGAAAGATCGACGGACAGAATACGGGCGTGGGCATGGGGCGAGCGCAACGCGACACCATAGGCCTGATTGTCCAGATTGATGTCGTCGATATAACGGCCTTTGCCGGTAATAAAACGCGCGTCTTCGAGGCGCGGGATGGATTGACCCATGTTGACGTTTTTCATTATTTGATCTCCCGCTTGATGGCCGCATTGATTGCCCGGCCCGCCAGAACCCCGACCAGATGGGCCCGGTATTCGGCGGTGGCATGCAGATCGGTGTTCAAATCGTCAGGAGCCATGGAAAGCCTGGCGATTGCTTCTGCCGTGAAGGCTTTGTCCAGCGCCTGTTCCATATCGTTAACCCGGAAGACACAAGGGCCTGCCCCGGTCACCGCGACGCGCGCGCCGTCCGCCGTCTGCGCAACAAACACGCCGACCATGGCGTAGCGGGAGGCCGGGTTGGGAAATTTCTGGTAAGAGGCTTTTTGGGTAACTGGGAAGGAAACCCGCGTCACCAGTTCGCCTTCTTCCAGCGCCGTTTCGAAAATATCCGTGAAAAAGGCGTCGGCGGCAATCTCACGTTTGTTCGTATGAACCACCGCATTCAAGCCAACCAGCGCCGCCGGATAATCGGCGGCCGGATCGTTGTTGGCGATAGAACCACCGATAGTGCCACGGTTGCGGACGTGTGGGTCGCCGATCATTCCGGCCAATTCGGCCAGCGCCGGAAGATGCTTTTTGACATCTTCGGAGGCGGCAACCACGGCATGCGGCGTCATCGCGCCGATGACCAGCGTTTGCCCGGAAACCGTGATCCCGGAAAGATCGCTGACGGAAGCCAGATCAATCATGTCGGACGGCATGGCCAGACGCTGCTTCATGACCGGCATCAGGGTCTGGCCGCCAGCCAGCCACGTCGCGTCCTCGGCATTGGCGAAAGCATCTAGCGCTTCGGCGAGGGAGGTGGGGCGCTGGTAATTGAAATCATACATGGCTCAGCCTTCCATCCGTTTCGCCGCATCGAGCACAGCGCTAACGATATTCTGGTACCCCGTACAGCGGCACAAATTGCCCTCCAGCCCGTCGCGCACTTCTTGCTCGCTGGGCTTGGGGTTGTCTTTCAGCAAGGCGGCACTGGCCATCAGCATGCCGGGCGTACAGAAGCCGCATTGCAGGGCATGGTGTGCGCGGAAGGCCTCTTGCAGGGGGTGCAGGGTGCCGTCTTCTTGCGCCAGACTTTCAATGGTTTTGATCTCGCACCCTTCCGCCTGTACGGCCAGCAGGGAGCAGCTTTTCATCGCAACGCCATCGACATGAACAACACAGGCCCCGCACTGGCTGGTATCGCAGCCGACATGGGTGCCGGTCAGGCTCAGGTCATTACGTAGGAAATCAACAAGCAAAGTGCGTGCTTCAACCTCTTTGCTGACGGGGGTCCCATTGATACGGGCGTTGACTGTGGGCATGGGTTATTCGTGTCCTTTGAATGCGGGAAACTCGGAAATCTGCATCCAAAGCCTACAGGAAGCAAAGGGCGCATGAAAAGTGACTAAATATCACAAGTCTTGTGAATTTGATAGATTAAGAAGCGGGGCGCCGGGTTATCCCCGGCGAAGCTTCTGGGTCATTTCGGCGAGTATGGATATGGCGATTTCAGCCGGGGTTCTGGCCCCGATATCAAGGCCGATGGGCCCGTTGATTCTGGAAAGGGTCTGTTCATTAAAGCCGTATTCGGCAAGGCGACCAAGGCGTCGCCCGTGATTTTTCTGTCCACCCAGGGCACCGATATAGAACGCCCGGGTTTTGAGCGCCTCGACGAGGGCCGGGTCATCCAGCTTCGGATCGTGGCAGAGCGCGACAACCGCCGTACGCTGGTCCGGTTTCAGGGTTGCGAGGGCGTCACCGGGCATGCGCCGGTCAATTGTGAGATCCGGAAAACGGTCATCCGTCGCCCAGGTATCGCGCGGGTCGATCAGGGTCACATCATACCCCAGGCGTTTGGAGATGACGGCCAGGTCCTGCGCCACATGAACGGCGCCGACAATCAGCAGACGCAACGGCGGCAGGAACGAGCGGACAAAAAGCGCGGTTTGGCCTTCAATATCAAGCGTTGCATGTTGGCCTTTGTGCAAAAGTCCGGCAATTTCGTCGGAATGGGGTGATACGGTTCGATCTTCCGGAGTAAAGACGGTCACATTTCCATTGCTCAGATCGGATATTAACGCGGCTTCAGATTTTTGCTCTGTCAGATCAACAAGACGTTCTAACTCGCGGCGGGTTGTCTCCAGAACCGGGAAGACATGGACGGAAACCTTGCCACCGCAGGCGAGGCCAGCTCCCGATGCCTGTTCGTCGGATACCGCAAACTCGAGATTTTTAAAGGATTTGGAGCGCATCAGGCCCAAAGCTTCGGTGACCACCTCGCCCTCTATGCAACCACCGGAGACAGAACCGACAAAAGCGCCCTGATCATTGATTGCCAGATAGCTGCCGACCGGGCGGGGTGCCGAGCCCCAGGTTTGGGTGACGCAGGCAAGCGCCGCCATGCGACCTTCTTGAACCCAGTTCAGGGCCGTTTTGATGCTGTCGATGTCATCGACGGGTTTATTGAGGTTGCTTCCATCCATGGAGAAAATATAACTCATCTGCTGCCAGGCGCACGTATTTGTTTTCAAAATGGTATTGTCGAAGGGTTTGGGTTAAGAGTTATCCGGTAACGCACATTCGGAACGGAACCTCCATAAATGTCCCCTAAAATCGGTCTGATCCTTCTCGCGGCGGGTTTGTCCAGGCGGTCCGGCAAAACCAACAAGCTGCTGGCCCCTATTGATGGCAAGCCGATGGTCTTGGCGGCCGTCGATGCGGCGATGGCCAGTGATTGCGGGCCGGTGGTTGTGGTCACTGGTCATGAGGCCGAGCGGGTGAAAGAGGCGCTGGCCGGGCGCGACGTGGTCTTTGTTCACAATGAAGACTATGCGGAAGGTATGGCGTCGTCCATTCGCTGTGGCGTTCGGGCTTTGGCGGATCAGGTGGAAGGTATCCTGATCGGGCTGGGCGATATGCCGCATATCCAATCCGAAACCTGTGCCGCCCTGATCAACGCCTTCGACCCTGATCAGGGGCGTGACATCTGTGTGCCCGTCTGTGATGGGCGGCCCGGTAATCCGGTTCTGTTCGGGCGACGTTTATTTTCATCTCTTGAACATCTTAAAGGCGATACCGGCGGCAAGGCCGTGATCCGCGACAATCCGGCTTGCCTGATCAAGGTGCCGGTCGATGATCCGGGCATTCATATCGACCACGACGTGGTTTGAGTTTTTATTTTCCTGAATGGAGCTCGCTTTTGACGCCGAGATAACTGTCCCAGGCAAACCAGTAGCTGATGTGTCCGGGCACCCGGGCCAGCTTTTCATTGCCGGGACCTTGCAGTTCGGCTTCGGTGATTTTCCATTCACCGCTGGCATCGCTCAGGACGCCAGCGTCATTGAGCTGGTTGAAAGAGCGTGTGCCGCGCTCATAGGCGCGTACCGTGCGGGTCTGGGTATCGCCGATCAGGACAATGTTCTTGGTGCCGATCCGGTCATTGATCACAGAAATATCGGCAAAGACCTTGACGGGCCAGGCTTTGGCCGCGGCCACGTCGCGAATGCCAAAGACGTACTCCTTGCGTTTGAGCGTATCTTCATTGCGCACACGTACCGGAAACATCAGGTCGGGGCTGGCGAAGTAGTCTTTATAGACCGCGCCCGAGCTGTAATCGCGGGCGTGCCCGGTTTCAACAGACAGGACTTTTGTGTCGGAATGCGCCGCGCGCCATTTGCCCCATGACGTAATGGCGACGGGTCGTATGTTCAGCTTGATGCCGCTTCCCCGCAAGGGGCCGGAAACCGGCTCGCCGGTAAACTGGTTCCACAGGCTATCGGTTTCGCGGTCAAACATCAGTTTGTTGGAACGATAGAGAAAGCCCGATGAGCCGAAGACAAAAGGTTTGTCGCGGCCTTCAACCTGCGTTTCAAACAGGATACCGGCGCCGCACAGCGTGCAATAGGCCAGCGCCACATCAACGCCACCGATCTTTTCATTGAACATTTCGTGCCAACCCATGATGCGCAACGGATAGGCGCGTACATCTCCGTTGATCTCAACACCAAAGACCAGATCGCTGTCGACCATGTAGGTAGCTTCTTTGGCGCCAATCAGGTCCGGGTTATCGAGAGATGGAATCTGATCCACGCCGACGCCACCCCAAAGAATTTCTTCCAGCCGGATATCGAGATTTTCCGGCAGGGATTTGTCGCCACTCAGAAAGCGCATGAAGTTCGGGTCAATCCGGTTGAAAATCTTAAGTTTCAGATTCCGGTAACTGGTGTGTGGTTTTACCTCCGGGTGGTCTTCCTGCCACAGCATGGCATCGCGCCAGTTGGTGATGGGTTCGCCCGTGATGGCGCTTATGGTCTTGAGCACGGCCTGATCGTTCTGGCGATAGCGAACGCCCAGAACCAGTCCCGGAACAATATCCGGATTGCCGCGCGCTTCAAACTTTTCAAGCGCCTCGACTTTTTGCTCGGTTTTTCCAAAGACAACAGCATCGCTCAGACGGTCGATCATTTCTGTGGAGAGATCCTGCGCCATCGAAGGCGATGCAACTGTTAGCGATCCAGCAAGCCAGGCAACTGGGGCGATGAAATAAAATATTCTTTTAAACATGGCGGGTCTCTTTTTCGAAAAGCAGGAACACGTCCCTGCGCGTGAAGGGATCCATTTATTGTCGTCAGAAAAATTTGATTGCGACGGCATCTCTTTGTGTAAAGGAATAAGCAAAAAGACGGCGTTGGTAAAATAAACTGCCTGTGATCCCAATGTGAGGAGGCTGTGATCGGTCTTTGGGGGAAGAAGAGGGAAACCAGGAGGAAGACGCGGATGCCCTGTGACAGGCATCCGCATCTGTATTTTTATTTCGGTGGATTGAAGTCGAAGAAATCGACGGGAACCATCAGCCGGTTGTCCTGTTTGACCAGTGCGCCCAGTTCGGCGCTTTTTTTGGTGTAAGCCAGCCAGTCGGGATCTTGCCACATGGCTGCACGCTTGGCTTCGCGGTCGCCGGCATTCTCATAAACCCACATATGAACATACTCGTTGGGATCGCCGGTTTCCGTTTTCAGATAAGCCAGCGGGGTTCCCAGATGTTTGACTTGGGGGGCTTTGCCGTATTGAGCATAGAGATCCATATGCGCCTTCAGGGTGCCGGGTTTCACGCGGTATGTGCGTACATCAATAAGCATTTCAATTTCCTCAAAAGATAAGATTTTAGATGGGCGCACACTCTCGCGTATCTGGTGGGGGCAAATCAATGGTGATTTTGTATAATTGTTTTTGAGATTAGGCTGGGGAACGGGTTAAAACAAAAGAACAGGTCCGGCGAATTTATTGTTCCCTCAATTCCGGGCGGGGGATATGGTTTATCGGGTTTTATAAACAATAGAAAAACCAGTGGGGGATTATATGCCGTTTGTTGATCAGGAGGGAGTTCGTCTTTTCTTTGAGGAAACAGGGAGCGGTCATCCGCTTGTATTTTTGCATGAGTTCGGCGGGGACGCCCGGACCTGGGAGGCACAGGTGCGCTATTTTTCCCGGCGCTATCGCTGCATTGTAACGGCGGCCCGGGGTTATCCGCCTTCCGACGTACCGGATGATGAAAAGGCCTATGGCTGGGAGCAGAATATTGCCGATATCGTGGCCGTTCTCGATCATCTAAATATTAAACAGGCGCATGTGATTGGTTTGAGCATGGGCGGTTATATGGGCCTGATGCTGGCCATGCGCCATGGACATCGGGTCTCGGCGCTGGTGGCGGCGAGCGCCGGGTCCGGGGCACACCCACCGACCCGCGAGACGTTCATTCACGAAACCCTGGCCGCCTCGGAACGGGTTTTGAAAAAAGGCGTTCCAGCCGATGACATGGCGAACAGCCCCAACCGTATTCAGCTTAAATACAAAGACCCACGTGGTTCGGCCGAATTCCGCGATCAACTGGCCGAACATCCGGCCATTGGCAGCGGCTATACGCTAAAACATGTGCAAGCGGCCCGCCCTGGCCTGCACGATTTGCAGGCGGAACTGGCGGTCGTTACTGCACCGACCTTATTGATGGTGGGGGACGAAGACGAAGCCTGTCTGGACGTTAATCTCTGGCTGAAGCGGACCATGCCCATGGCAGGGCTTTCGGTGTTTCCAAAATCCGGGCATTTGCTCAATCTGGAAGAACCCGCGCGGTTTAATGAACAGTGTGCAGATTTTTTTGTGACGGCGGAAAAAGGCCAGTGGCGCAGACGGGATACGCAAACGATGTCGGATCGAGTCTATACCCAGGACGATGGTGACTCCTGAAGACGTCGCTGCAAAGTCTGTTCGACACGGAGAAAAGGCCCGGGCAGGGATGGCGTGCGCGGCCTGCCTGAGCGAAGCCGGGAACGCCATTTCTTTTCTGTAAGAATCCTGCCTCAACGCAGGAGGCGCAGAAGATGGAACGGTCATCTATCTGGCCGATGTTCTTATCGCGGCGACTATGTGCATCTGGAGATGGATTTAAAACCGTAAAACCGGCCCCCGTCCGCCGTGGGCGGCGGGACCGGTAAGTAACGATCTAAGAGGCTTCGAGATAAGAGGATTTGAGAAAAGCGGCTGAACCCGCCACATAGGACCAGTCATGGGAGGCGGTTTCAAACCAGTTACGCGACGGATTGAGCGGCTTGTGGGTTTTTAACTGATGGGCGCGAACAAGTTTTCTGAGAACAGTGATGTCGCGGTTCATATCCAGATAGGGGCTGTGATCCATGGGTTTGGGCTTTCTCGTAGTTAGGCGTTTCGCAATAGGCATTCCCCCCAAAGGGAGCATTTTTCGTGCCAAACGGGGCGTTCGGCATAAAATTAATGAAAAGTTAATAGATTCAATCGGTTGCCAATCGGGTTTGCTGGTGAATGCAAACCACAGAAGCCATTTCGGGGGAAGAATATGCCCGGACACCGGCTGACGCGGCAATTTATGCCGGAGTGTCGGTGGCGATATGTAAAAGGGAAAGACGGTAAAATCGCCGTCAGCCATTCCCAATGCCCATTTGAATTTATCACTGCGGCCATTCATTATAGAGGCAGAGACTTGGGCCGTATTTTTGAGCTTTCCCTAGAAGAGAGCTGTCTTGTTTGTTGGAAAACACCTTAACAGGGGCTTTAGGGGGAAAATGGCATGAAAACTGAAGTCACGAAATCACCGGCTAAAGCCACAGGACCGGCTGTATGGACGGCCCAGGAGCTGGCAGAGGATGACTCATGGGTCATGCCCTTTGAGGCGCGGGATATTGCCGAACTGGAAGAAGCCGTTATGGCGGTCATACGCAGTGGCAAACCGTTGTATACGTTTAATCGCAATGACTTTGAACTGCCGGGGCTGGCGACGCGACTGGCCCGCTGTGCGCGTGATCTGGAATATGGCCGGGGCGTAGCGCTCTGGCGAGGGCTCGATGCCGGTAACTATAACGAAGCCGAGCTGAAAGTTCTCTATTGGGGGATTGGCGTTCATCTGGGAATACCAATTCACCAGAATGCCAAGGGTGACATGATTGGGCATGTGCGCGATAGCGGCCGCAATTATATGAGTCAAAACGTCCGGGGCTATACCACTCAGGCCCGTCTCGCACCACATTGTGACAGCTCGGATTTGGTCTCGCTGCTATGCGTGCATCCGTCCAGATCCGGCGGTGAAAGCCTGATCGCCAGTTCCGGCGCCATCTATAACCGCTTGCTGCAAGACCATCCGGAATATCTGGAGCCTTTGTTTGCAGGGTTTCATTTTGATCTGCGCGGCGAAGGCGCAACCGATGATCCAAACGAAGTGACCTTTGCGAAAGTGCCGGTGTTTTCAGCATATGAGAACTGGTTGTCGTGTCGCTACAATGAAAAAACCATCATCGACGGACAAAACAAAGCGGGCGCACCGTTGAGTGGTCTCGCCCTTGAGGCGGTTCAGAAAGTCGGCGAAATCGCCATGTCGGACGGCATTCGCTACGACATGACGTTCGAGAAAGGTGATATCCAGATCCTCAACAATCATTCCGTCCTGCATTCCCGCACGGCTTTCGAAGACTGGCCGGAACCGGAGCGGAAACGCAACCTGTTGCGCATGTGGATCAACCAGCGCCCCGACATCGCCCGCCCCCTGGCCCTGCAATTCGCCGACCGCATGAACACCGGCCCGCGCGGTGGGGTTCGTGTGCGAATTTCTGAAGCCCAGGCAGAATAAGGGACCTATATACTTATACGAGCCGATTATCAGCTGGAGTCCTTATTAATCCCATCACTAACACGGCCAATTACACGGCTCATAATTCTAGCAACCTCCTCTGGTCCCATACGCTGAGCACAGAGAAATACGGTCAGTTGACGATCTCGAACTGTTTCGACAGGTTGCGCGAAATCTGATCGGCGAAGCGGGCTGGCGCGACGGGGATGGCGCGACCGCGCAGTTGCGACAGGCTGACAAAGCCGCCTTTCACATCCCGCGGGTCGATCTCAAGGCTGACAAGTCCATCCTGGGAGCTGCGGTCAGGCGCGCCAATGGGAATCTGGAAGGTCACGGCGCCTTCTTTCAGCACATAGCTTTTCAGAAACTCAAAGGAATTGGACTCTATCGCGGGCTCGATTTCGAGGGACTTGTCGCGGATTGATGTTTCCAGAATTTGCCGCCCGCCGAAATTTCGATGCGGTAGGGCAAGTGGATAAAGAAAACAGTCCCGCAGTCGAACAACCTTCTGTTTGGCCAGAGGATGGTCTCCGGAAACAACTGCGTATAAGGACTGGTGAACGGTCAAAGTGGTGTTGAACCCGGTCAGAACTTCCGAATCAAAGACCAGCGCCATGTCAGCACTGTAGTTCTCGAGAGCCTCCGCCGCTGCCTGATGTTCCATAACCAGAATGTCGAAGGTGACTTGAGGAAACAGGTTCCGGTACAGGCTGATTTCACGTGGCAGAAAATAGGGAACCATGGCCTGGCTGCAGGCGATGCTGACGTGGCCGCGGCGCATGCCGGACAGATCGGCCAGTTTCGATTGCAGGCGTTCCATATCGGCGATTTGCGCGCGGATATGATGAATGACGAGTTCTCCCGCTGCATTCAGGCGAACCCCTTCATGAACCCGGTCGAAGATCGGGTATCCCAACTCTGCTTCAAAGGACTGGATACGACGGTGCAGGGCGGACGGTGCAATAAAGGCTTCCTCCGCCGTTTTGCGAATGGAGCCGATTTCAACAACCATATTGATCAGTTTGAAGGTTGTTAAGTGTCTCATATAAATGAATTTTTCATTTTGTGTTGCGTTTATTAGAACGCCATAGGCTATTTTTAGCAGAAGCCACGATCACCAGCAATGCCTAGAGTTTTGCAGTATATTGGAGAGTGAGCGTGTCAGGAACCCCCCTGCATAAAGGCAATCAGGCAATTCGCCACAAGGACCGCTGGTGTCCGGATGGCGACGCTGTTTCCCTTGTTCGGCCCACGCGGGACGCGTGCCTTGTCAGGATGTCTGCAGAACCTAAAAACCTGCAACTGGATATCGCCAATAGCGGGCTTGTCATCATTGATATGCAAAACGATTTTCTCGATCCGGATGGCTGGTTTGGGAAAACGCGAGGGCTCGATGTGATGCCCCTGCTTGCGCCGGTTCCCTCTATCAATTCGCTATCCGCTGCTTTTCGGGGCAAGGACCGTCCGGTTTTTCATTTGAGCTGGGGGGTGCGCAAAGATGTCGCCAATCTTCCGGCCAGCGTCCTTGATAAGGCGGGCGATTGCGGTGCCGGCCCGACTTATGGCGATGACAGCCCACATGGCGCCATTCTGGCGGAAGGTGAATGGGGAGCCGAAAGCATTACCGCCATCGACGTTCAGCCCAGCGATCTGCATGTCAGCAAACATCGCCTGTCCGGCTTTCGCGATAACGAATTTGACCAGATTTTACGCCGGCATGAGGTAAGGACTCTGTTCTTTACCGGCATCAACATAGATCGCTGTGTTTTCGCGACGCTGACCGACGCCAGTTTTCAAGGCTACGACTGCATTCTTGTAACGGATGCCTGCGCCAGTGTGTCGCCGGATTATGTGACCGATGCGATCCTTTATCTGACCCGGCTTCTTTACGGATTTACCACCACCACCCAGGACGTTTTGTCTGCATTTCAATCCCAGAGCACAAAGTAACAAAAGGAGAATAAGCATGACGATTAAAAAGACTTCAAGAAGAACGTTTATCAAATCAACAGCGGCGATGGCGGCCGTGGCCGGAGCCGGGTTCCCAATGGTTTCAATCGGGCAATCCATGACCAAACTGAAAATGGTCTTGAACTGGCGATATCAGGGCCCGCAGGCCTGGTTCTTTATAGCCCAGGACAAGGACTATTTTGCCGAAGAAGGCATTGAAATGGAAATAGATCAGGGCAGCGGTTCCGGCGCTGCGGTCGGTAAGGTTGCCGGTGGTGCCTATGATGTTGGTTTTGGCGATGTGAATGCGTTGATCCAGCTGGCCGCGAAAAAACCGGAAGAAGCACCGATTTGCGTCTATCAGATATATAACAAACCACCGTTCACGGTCGCCGTCCTGAAAGACAGTGACATCATGACGGCCAGTGATCTGGCCGGTCGCAAGCTGGGTGGTGCGGCCAATGATGGCGCTCTGAAGTTGTTTCCGGCTTTCACCAAGGTGTCGGGTCTTGATGCCTCGGGCATTGAAATTCTCAACTTCAAACCGAACCTCCGCGAACAGATGCTCAAAAGCAAACAGGTTGAAGGCGTTTTCGGTTATGTGAACACCATTCGCTTTTCTGCCAAACTGTCCGGTATGGATCCGGATAAGGAAATCCGTTTCATCAGTTACGGTGATTACGGAATGGACCTCTATTCCAACGGGCTTATCGTCTCCAAGGAAATGGCGAAAACCAAACCCGACGTCGTCAAGGGCATGGTTCGCGCCATTAACCGCGGTATTGCCGATACGCTCGCCGACATGGATGCCGCCATTGATTCTGTCTACAAGCGCGAAGCCCTGATCAACAAGGAAATTGAAAAAGAGCGCCTGATCGCAACCTTGCAGGATGAAATGGGACACCCGGAAATGGCGAAAGTCGGGCTTGGCAATGTGGATCCGGCACGCTTTAAAAAGGCAATCGACATTGTTGTTGATGCCAACAGCCTGCCGCGTACGCCGGCGATTGAGGAAGTCTTCTCAACCGAGTTCCTGCCGCCGAAAAGTGAAACGCTTTTCAAGTTGCTGTAACGAATCGTACCTATGGAACTCAGCTTAAAAAATAAGGTTGTCGTCGTCACCGGTCCCGCAAAAGGGATGGGGGCGGCGATCTCCCTTGCCTTCGCAAAAGAGGGCGCGCGTTTGGCTCTGCTCGGCAGGGATACAGCAGCCATTGAGGAAACGTCACGCCAGTGCGCCAAACTGAGTGACCAGGTAGAGATCATCAAGTGTGACGTAACCAATGAAACAGATGTGGACATGGCCATTGCAACCATCAAACAAAATTTTGGTGGTCGCATTGATGTTTTGGTCAATATTGCTGGCGGAACGGGTCCCATTGGATTGACGGGGGCCGAGACCAGCCCGGCCCAGTTCAAGCAGATTGTCGATCTGAACATGGGCGGGGTCTTCAACATGATCCGGGCCGTGGCCCCGACCATGAGTCAGCAGAAATCCGGCAAGATCGTCAATATCGGCGGCACCTTCGGGATGCGTGGTCGCGCCGGTCGACTGGCCTATTCCAGCTCCAAGTGGGGGCTTCGGGGGTTGACCAAAAGTTTCGCCCTGGAACTGGGCGGCGACAACATTAACGTCAATTGCGTCGCGCCCGGCATGGTTGATGGGCCGCGGTTTAGAACGAAAGTCGTTCCCGAGATGGCGGCCCGGCTGAATATTTCTGAAGAGGAAGCGGCGGCCAGACATGCGGCGGATTATGCGCTGCAGCGTATCACGGCGGCCGAGGATGTGGCTAATGCGACGCTGTTTTTCGCTTCCGACGTATCGCGCCAGATTACCGGAGCCGACATTCCGGTCGATGGCGGATGGGCGGCTTTATAATGAATAAAAGGATATCAAAATGAACGGGGAAGTGGACCTTGTCCTGAGTGGCGGGACGGTTGTTACGGAATCAACCGAATTTGTTGCCGATGTGGCGATCAAGGATGGTCTGATCGTCGCTATCGGTGCGCCGGAAACCATGCCGAAAAGCCTTGAGCGCGTGAATATCATGGGCAAGCATGTCCTGCCCGGGGCCATTGACGTGCATGTGCATTTTCGCGAACCGGGTTATACCCACAAGGAAGACTGGGCAACGGGAACCGCTGCTGCTGCCATGGGGGGCGTGACCACGGTTTTCGAGATGCCCAACACCAACCCGCCAACGCGCTCCATCAAGGAGCTTCGGGAAAAGCAGGAAGCGGCTGAAAAGGCCTATGTGGATTTCGGTATTTACGGCGTGTTGGCCGAAGACAATATCGATGAATTGGAAGGCCTCATTGAAGGCGGTGCGAACGCCTTCAAATGCTTTATGGGCAATACCTTTGGCAATCTGCCATCGCCGTCCACCGGGGCTATTCTGGAAGGTTTTGAACTTCTGGCACCGACCGGGCTTCGCATCTCGCTGCATGCCGAAACGGCGTCGATTATGGCCCGGCGTCAGGGCCATCTGGAAGCCGCCGGTTGCTGTGCGCCCCTGCATCACATCGCGGCAAGGCCGGAAATTGTCGCCATTGAGGCCGTGGGCCGCGCGGCGGCGCTTGCTGAATGGACGGGGGCGCGCATTCATGTTCTGCATGTATCCTCGGCGGGTGAACTGCTGCCGCTGGCGGATGCAAAACGCCGCGGCGTTGATATCACGGCGGAAACCTGTCCCGGTTATCTCTTGTTGAATACAGATGATTATGACCGGTTGGGCAGCCTGCTCCGGGTCAACCCACCCATCCGTCATTCGAAAGACAGCGTCGCTATTTGGGAGGCGCTGCTGAGCGGCGTTGTCGACATGATCTCGACCGATCACGCGCCGCACCTTCCGGACGAAAAAAAGAACGATAACATCTGGCATGCCGACTGCGGGTTCCCGGGGGTTGAGACCCAGATGCCGCTGATGCTGACCCAGGTGGCGGCCGGGCGCATGACGTTGCAGCAATACGTACGCCTGACCGCCGTCAGCCCGGCGAAAAGTTTTGGCTTGTGGCCCCATAAAGGCCGTATCGGCGTTGGTGCTCATGCCGATATTGCGGTCGTCGATCTCGCTCTCGAAGAAACCATCGAGGCGGCGGACCTGCAATCCAAGGGCAATGTGACGCCGTTTGAAGGGACGCGGACCAAGGGCGCTCCGGTCCATACACTTGTCCGCGGAAAGTTCGTCCAGCGTGATCGCCAACTGGTCTCGGCCATGCGCGGGCATGGCAAGCAGGTGACTGATATCCAGAAAATGCCAACGCCCAAACCGCAGAACGAAGACCAGTATATTCACAATATAATCGAGAGGGATCGGCCCCGATGACCTTTTTGGACAGTCAGCAGGGAACGAAGGAGGGGCATGTCGCGGCACAGGTCCAGTTCGAGGACGTCAGCGTCACTTACGGGACAAAGGACAACGCGACCCTGGCGCTCTGCCCGACCTCGATGTCTATCCGGCAGGGCGATTTTATTGCGCTGGTGGGCCCGTCCGGATGCGGTAAATCAACCATCCTGAAACTGGTCAGCGAACTGCTCGAACCAACGACAGGCTTCATTCTGTTTGGTGGGCGCGAACTGGGCACCAAACCCATGCGCGTCGGTATGGCCTTTCAAAGCTCGAACCTGCTGCCGTGGTTGACGATCCGCGAGAACGTCATGCTGCCGCTGAAGATTGTGCCACCATTTTGCGATGCGTTTCGGAAAAAGAAAAAAACCGAGTTTAAGGACAAGGTCGATCAGTTGCTCGATCAGGTGGGCCTGCTGGCCTTTGCCGACAAAAATCCGTGGCAGCTTTCCGGTGGCATGATGCAGCGCGCCAACCTGTGCCGGGCCCTGGTGCATGAGCCGGACCTGTTGCTGCTCGACGAACCCTTCGGCGCGCTTGACCAGTTCACGCGTGAAGAGCTTTGGGGCACCTTGCAGGAATTGTGGATGACCAAACGCCCGACGGTTCTGCTGGTCACCCACGATTTGCGCGAAGCGGCCTATCTGGCCAACCGGATTTGTGTGATGAGCGCCCGCCCGGGACGCATTCTCGAAGACCGGGAAGTTCCTTTTGATCGGCCCCGGCAAATCGACAAGACTTTCGAGCCGGATTTTGTGGCCATGATTCAACACTTGCGCGGGCTGATTTCTGCGCCCAGTGCCGGAGCACCGGAAGGAACCGCAAAATGAGTGAAGATATCCGCCGCCGCATTGCTTCCATCGCCCTGATTATTAGCGTTTTTGTGTTTTGGGAACTATTTGTTCTGATCTTCGGCATTTCCGATTTAATCCTTCCCCGACCAACCCAGATCATCACAACCTTGATCGAGTTCTGGCCGGCCATCATGCCGCATGCCTATCAGACCCTTTATACGACCATGATCGGGTTTTTCTTCGGTGTTCTGTTTGGCCTCAGTCTGGGCGTTCTGATCGGCTCGTCGCGCCTGGCCTTTGATACGGCCTATCCGTTGCTGGTCGGCATTTCGTCTATCCCGAAAGTGGCGGTTGTACCGATTTTTGTCCTGTGGTTTGGCGCCGGTACGGTGCCCGCCATCCTGACCGCAATGATCATCTGTATCTTCCCTATTGTCGTCAACGTGGCGACCGGCATTGCCACGGTCGAGCCGGAACTGGAAGACGTGATGAAGGCGATGAAGGCGACGAAACGCCAGATCCTCTGGAACGTCGGCCTGCCCCGTTCCATGCCCTACTTTTTTGCGTCTCTGAAAGTCGCTATTACGCTGTCATTCGTCGGCGCGGTGGTTGCGGAAACCGTGGCTTCCAACAAAGGCGTTGGCAATCTGATGATGATCGCGTCTTCGTCCTTCAATGTACCGCTGGTGTTCGCCGGGCTGATGGTTCTGGCGTTTCTGGGCGTCACCCTTTACGCCATCTTCTCGCTGTTTGAGCGACGCTTTGCCAGTTGGGCCATGCGGAAAGGCGCTGGGGCGTGACCCAGAATTCGAAACGGAGCACACGCGTTCACCGGCTGCCTATGAGTCGTCCCGATGATACGTCACAAATCCGGGCTCTCATCGCGGACGGGACAATAGACCCCTCTAACATCGTGGCGATCCTGGGCAAAACAGAAGGTAATGGCTGTGTCAACGACTGGACCCGCGGTTATGCCGTCCAGTCATTGCAGCTGGCCCTCTCCGAAACGCTGGACGCTGACCAAATCAAGCGCATCTGTATGGTTATGTCCGGCGGCACGGAAGGCGGGTTGTCGCCGCACTGGATTGTTTTTGAAGTTATTAATGACCCCCATGAGCAACAAGACGGGCCGGCGCTCGCTATTGGTTCACACATCACACGTCCCCTTGATCCGTCGGAGATTGGCCGGGTTGAACAGGTATTACTCGTCGCCGATGGGGTTCGCACGGCGATGGCGGAGGCCGGGATCGACGATCCGGGCCAGGTACATTTTGTGCAGATCAAATGCCCGTTGCTGACGCTGGAGCGGATTGCCGAAGCTGAGCGAAGCGGCACCGTGGCGACCGGCGACACCCTGAAATCCATGGGAATGTCGCGCGGTGCGTCGGCGCTTGGCGTCGCTGTTGCGCTTGGTGAGCTGGCCCCCGATCAAATCAATAACAGCGTAATCTGTAACGACTGGAGCCTCTATAGCACCCGCGCCTCCTGTTCCGCCGGGGTCGAGCTCATGGAATGCGAAATTCTGGTTATGGGCATGGGCGACGGATGGGCGGGACCGCTGCACATCGGCCATGGCCTAATGCAGGACGCCATTGATTCACAGGCGATTGCCGAGACCTTCATATCTCTTGACCTGGGCCCGTCTGCCCTATTATCAAATGCGGAGCGTAATCGGGTTGCGGCGGTTCTGGTCAAGGCCGAAGCCGCCCATTCCGGCACCATTCGGGGAGCCCGCCATACCATGCTCGATGACAGCGATATTTCCTCAACCCGCCACGCACGTGGCTTTGTTGCTGGCGTTTTGGCTGGCATGACCGGCCAGACAGCGCTTTTTGTTTCCGGCGGCGCCGAGCATCAGGGACCGGACGGCGGCGGACCCTGTGCGATCATTTGCCAATCTTCCGGTCCGATCTGAAACCGGACGCTTGAAAAGGATACAAACAGGTGGCTCATTATCAGATCAAGTCGATCGCCGTCTATTGCGGCTCGAACACCGGCACCGGCGACTCCTATCTCGACGCATCAAAGGCGTTGGGCAAATTGCTTGCTCGATCGGGAATTCGGCTTGTCTATGGCGGCACTCACAAGGGTCTGATGGGGGCGCTGGCCGATGCCGCTTTGGGCGCGGGTGGCGAGGTGCATGGGGTGATCACGGAACGTCTTCGCGACAAGGGTCATTTGCATGAAGGGCTCACGCATCATGAAATCCTGCCCTCAATGCAGGATCGTAAACACCGCATGATGGAACTGGCCGATGCTTTTATTGCCCTGCCGGGTGGGATTGGCACCCTGGAGGAGTTCATGGAAGTCTGGACGCTCAACCAGTTGGGGGAGTTTGACAAGCCTTGCGGGTTGTTCAGCGTTGTCGATTATTATGCGCCTTTCATGGGTTTCATTGACCATATGATCAGTCAATCGTTTCTGCCCGCCGCGCATCGCCAGTCAATTGTCGTTGAAAGCCGGGCCGATGACCTGCTGAAAGGGCTGTTGGCGTTTGAAAAGGTCAACGTCCCGAAATGGATGTAAGACGAATTAATTTTTTGAGGTTTTGAGACGATGACAGAATTGATGGTCACTATTGGTCCTTTTGTTTTTGACGCCCGGCTGGAAATGGAGCGGGCGCCAAAAACCTGTGCGGCGTTTCTGGCCTGCTTGCCCTTTGTCTCGCAGGTTGTGCATGTGCGCTGGAGCGGCGAGGGCGTCTGGGTACCGCTGGGCGACCGCGACTTTGGTGTCGACTATGAAAACCACACCAGCCATCCGGCCCCCGGTCAGTTCATTCTTTATCCCGGTGGCATCAGTGAAACGGAAATTTTGCTGGCTTATGGCGGCGTCGACTTTTCATCGAAAATGGGACAACTGGCGGGCAATCATTTTTTGACCCTGACGTCCGGCACGGAAAACCTTGAAAAACTCGGGCCGATGGTGCTTTGGCAAGGGGCCCAGAGCATTGAATTCAAGATGAAATAAAGGCCGCTGGGTCTGCCAATTGGTTGTAGGAACCTTACGTTGCGGGACTTAACGACACGATTTAGTCACATTTCCAAAGGCCGGAAGAAAAACAGGCAAGCCCGAAAACCAAAAAAGCCCGGAAGTCCGGGCCTTGGAAATGGTGCCGTCGGGTGGAATTGAACCACCGGCCCCGTCATTACCAATGAGCCCGTACAGAATTAAAATCGTTTAATATCAATTGGTTGTTCGGTCGCTGTCGCACACTGTGACCGGATAAAACGGGATAAAATCGAATAAGGGGGAATAGGGGTGTCACGATTTTGGCACGCAAGCTCCGTATCTTAATTTTTATTTAGAAATAAGGACAAAGGCTATTGCTGATAAATGAGAAAGGAATGCCATCTATAAATATTCTCAGATGAGAAGCGATATTTAACTCCAATATGCATAATTGAACAACGCATCGAGTTCTAGAAAGCTTTTTAATTTTAGAGCGTTCTGTACAATTTTTGCTTCTTTACAAAACTGCTCGTAATGGGAACCGGTAACTTTCTTTTTATCTGGCGTTGGAGGGTAGTCTGAAAAACCAGCTAATAACATGCCAGATACAGAATTTTGGTTCATGACAGCAAAACGCGTACCATCAAATGAGTGTAAAATCTCAGTAATAACGTTTATGCCAACGCCCTTCACTTTTTTGAGGTCCCGGTTCAGTTGGTCATAGGCTTCATGGATGGGGGGACTTGGTAAACTCTTTAAGTTATTTAATGCATTTTGAAACTCTTTAGGCCATTGAGTAACATTATTTTTCCCTCTGTGAAGACCGCCGGAATGCCATCCATTTTCTAATAATTCAAAATACAATGGCTTAAACATAGTTTTAGTAAGGCGTGGTGCTTGGGTGATACGTTTTAGGACGTCTTTTGAATTAGTATAATTGTTTGTTCTAATGAGAACTTGCTCTTTGAAATTTTTCTCAGATGGCTCTCTCTTCATTAGGGCTAAATATGATGCTAAATCAGTAAAAGCTGGTGATTTAGGATCCAATGCAGTTTTAATGAGTCTATCTGCGCGACGATGGTGAAGGCGATAGATTTCGCAATCTTGTCGGTATTTATTAATTGTGGCTTTAGTCGCCTTTATGACGGTTCTCTCATTGATTAAGTCATCAATAAAATCACGTATTTCCTCGAAAAACTCGCAGTTAGAATCCGTTACTTCAAGTGATCCTTCATAATTCGAGTGTAAGCCGCCATTAGTTAAATTGGAGGACCCAACGACGACAGCAGATTTGTCTGCTTTTAAAAATGCGTAAATCTTAGGATGAAAAGTACACTTGATCTCTCTATTTTGGATATAAAGTTCAAGCGAGTTGTTTTTGGATAATGAGAAAAGATCGTCGAGTACAGATGGGTCAGTTATAAAAAAATCTGTACCAATAACAATCCGTGCGCGCATTTGATTTTTTAGGCTGGCTTTCAAATTCTTTTTTATAGCCTTTAAACCGGAAGCTTTTGCGAAAGCAATTAGAGCTTCGAAACGGAGGGCATCTCTAAGGTGCTGGAGGACGGCAGTTGCATGGTCATCATTCTCTCCGTAATTGAAAACCAGTTGCGCAGCCAAATTTGGTGGAGTAGCAGCCATAAAACGATCCTTGTGTGTTGTTTCTTCTGTGTCTGCGAGCTTTTGCGAAGAATTCATTCAAGGCAGTCTATTTTTCTCTGAGTACGTTTCCCCAATAAGGTTGCTGGCTTCGTACCAGTTGCACTTCTAAATCATCAAGCTCCCGAAATAGTTGAGGTATTCTATAAATCAGAACAAATCCGAAGGCTATTGCTGTTAAAATAATCCAAATATCCCAGCTTTTGGGCTCGGGACAAAAAATACTTAAATTTTCGGTAAGAGATAAAAATAATTTGCTAAATGCAAAACCTAAAATCGGGGCTACCAACCCATTCTCTATTCTGGCGTAATAATATGAATAGCGATTGTTGATTTCTTCTCTAATTATTGAGGAATTTAAAGAGTATTCTTCAGAAATGGTGCCCCCTTTCGAATTGTAAATATATGCCTTTCTGTCAACGACCTTTGAAATCGTAGTTATGCTCTGGAAGGTCTTGTCCTTCATTTCGTCTAAATTTTTTTTCTCTGCTAGTTTCACAATTTCGTCTATTACCGCTCTAGGATAGAGATAGAGTCTGTTCTTCCTAAACGGATTTAGCAGAGTATCCGAAGCCTGATGTATATAGTTCCCAATTGGAGCAGCTACTAAAACTGAACTAAATAAAGTTATTAAAATACTAGGTGCATCGAATTTTATCAGGGCAGGGAGGTCTAAGTATGGGGTCACGAATAATAGTCCCCATAATATTGCTGAAAGACCACTAGCTTCGAATCTCAAAAACCGGAACATCAGCGAAACCTATGTGTTTTTTAAAAAGGGTATTATCTAATCAGAAATAATCTATAGTCGTTTTATGAGACCCATCACAACGATTAATTGGTGAATTTAATGGAAACACGAGATGTTCAATTAGTTGACAATTATGTCAAAGTGGCTGAATCGACAGATATAATGAAGCCGGTCGGTAAGGATAAATATACTTTACCACTTCTTGGTTTAGCAGGAGAAATCGGTTCACTGTTAACAACACTCAAAAAACATTTTCGCGATGCAAGCCCTACTACAGTATTTCAACAAAGTGCGTCTGAGGAACTTGGAGATATTATTTGGTATGCGGTGGCCGTTTCGCGGCGGAATAACCTTAACTTCAGACGAGATGTGTTGCTCAAAAATTTGGAAAGAATAAGCGATAACCCGGAGCTTTATGAACCACACCTCGCAACAAATAAAAATTTAAAAAAAATAGTTAGCAATAAACAAAACGACCTCACTGAAACCTTCAGTATCTATCAAAAGCATGCTGTCATGTCTGCAAAATTTGGAAGCGATATGTCAGGTATTCTTCAATACCTTTCGCGTATTTGGAAGAACCAAGGCGATCTTCTAGGCCATATGGGTGCGGGCACAACTAAAAAGCATGATGCAGAAAAGATGCGTATCGCTCAAATATTAGGCGATGTTATGTGGTACGTGGCTGTTTTTGCCAAAGTCTTGAAAGTTGAACTTGATCTTGTTGCTCAGAAAAATATTGAAAAAGCTTTATCTATATTTCCGCCTGAACATGACAGGGTCCCCACGCAATTATACGACGATAAGTTTTCAAAACTGGAACAGTTTCCTAGAGTGTTCGACGTTATATTTTGCCCTTCTCCCGCTAATTCCTGCGAAGCAATAATGATTATAAATGGACTGCGAATTGGTGACCCGCTTAGAGATAATACGTATCAGACAGCAGCCGTCGTCGAAAAAGAAAATGAGCCTAGTACACGAAACGAAAGAGAATTCGAAAGAAAGCGACCGAGTGAAATTGATGGGTATAGGTTTCACGATAGCGTTCATTTTGCCTTGGTGGCGGTTCTCGGTTGGTCCCCAGTTATGCGGGGGCTAATGAAAAGAAAGAGAAAATCTAACCATGAAGTTGACGATGCAGAAGATGGCGCAAGAGCACAAATAGTTGAGGAAATGATAGTGAAATTAGTTCATGCATATGCTGTCGAGATAAGCGAAGATGAACTATTAGATGATCGAAAACGAAACCTATCTTTTGATCTTTTAAAACAAATTCGCTTGCTGACAAAGAATCTTGAAGTTTCGGGCAGTAGAGTAGGGTTTGATGGAATTAAATACTGGGAGTGGAATAAAGCATTTTTAATGGGGTTTCGCGCTTTCAATAAACTACGTAAATTCGATAAAGGTCGACTTCGTGTTGATTTACATAAACGTGAACTAACTTTTTACAAATTGAAAAAAAATGAGGAATCTAATTTTTCTTATATAACTAAGTGATGGCACTTATGTGACTTCTGACAGATACAAATATTTTCAAAACGACTAACTAGCATTTAAAATATGCATAATAAGTGGATAGCAATTAAATGATACTTGGGCACGGGATTGACACTGTTGATAAGCAACGTTTCGAGAAGTTATTTTCGGAGAAACGAGAAAAATACTTATTACGCTATTTTACAAGCAATGAGTTAGAGCACCTCGAAAAAGGGGAGGATTGGGTTCTCCGGCTAGCAACTCGATTTGCGGCTAAAGAAGCTATTATGAAGGCATTGCAACATGGCTACGGGAATGGTTTAGGTTTTACTGATATAGAAATCAAAATAGAAACTAGTGGTGCCCCAACCCCGGTATTACATCGTAAAGCATTAAAAATCGCACTAGAAAAGGGAATTCGAAATTGGTGGATTAGTTTCAGCCATGCGGGTAATGTTGCAGTAGCCAGTGTGATAGCATGCTCCTAAAAAAGCCTTAAAAATATTATGAAAGGTCACGGCTGTTTAGTCCCCACTTAGGTGGAAACCAGTATTCAATTATCTTGAAATTCGGGCGAAAGTTTTGCTTAATCCGTTTTCTACTCGAAATACCCGCAATATCTGGATGAGAAACTCTTGAGTACTTGCTGATTTCACAAAAAAGATTTTGGCAATCTATTAGCTGGAGTTTTCGGCCCCACAGGTTTTCGAAATTCAATTCGAGCCTATCAAATTCCATATCCTGTCGGTCAGCAACAAGTTTAATAATTTCAGCTGTATTAAGTCCACCTAAATCAGTGAAGCATTTGCTAATTCCATCTAAAGCCCCGGGGCCTGGAACTACAAACTCCATCTCTGAATAGTCTACTATTTCGCTGTAGTTTAGGTCAGTTACAAGTTGGTAACCTAAAAAACTTCCAATTGTTGGGTATTCAATTAGCAATTCGAACCCCTCTTGCATACGTTTTGTATTAGCGATTTTTTTTGGTAAATGCTCTCGAATCATTTTTTCGAGTAATTTTAAATGGTTTTGATGCTTTAGCTTATGCCCAAAGAAAGAACTTCCAGGGTGCATAATGTAGGCCCCTGAATAAATAGCATGTCCAGATATTTTCAACCGCATTAGAGCAGCATCATATCTTTTGAAGTCATAGTCTTCATGTGTAATTGGGCCTAATTCCTTTTCAAGAAACTCCCAAGTCTCAATTTTATTAAATAGTTTAAAGAGAATTATCCGGAAAAAAATTTCAGTTTCAGTTTTTGGAAGGTCATTCCGGTAAATAACATTTCTAATTAGATACTGGCTAACTCTGTCTGACGCACGGTAAGCATTGGTGAATTTATACTCTGTTAATATTGGGTCCAACGTCCAAGGGCCATTGGTCCGCCTTAGCCGATTGTAAAATACATTCTGACGCTCAGCTGCAAAGTACCAGTAGGTATCATAAACTGGTGTGATTTTAGCAGGAGATAGAAGGTTTGTGTTAGTGCTATACGTCGGAGGTTTCCATGTAGCGTTTTCTAAGTGGCCAAAATTCTCAAGTAGGTCTAGTTGACGACTATTCTTTATTATTTTTTTACTCACGGCTCCCCGTCACTATTCTCATTTACCAGATTAATAATATCTACAATTCTTGGGTCAGATTTTGCAACTTTTTCAAGTTTTTCAATGCCAACAAATACGTTCAAACGTGCCATTTTCAGGTTCATTTCTTTCGCCATAAATGCTCCTAATTGTGCGAGCCCAAGATAATTGCCATATGCTTTTAAAAACAATTGTTGTGTCGCATAAAATGCATTCAATACCAAGCCTTCTGATGTCGGAGCAAAAGTTATGTGCTGCAAGCATGGAAACCCTTGAATTGCGGTTCCGGTTTGATCACGCTTGGGGTCATAGGTAGTCGCTTGCATTTGCATGCGTTGAAACCCTTTTCTTAACCTTAATAAAATTGTTTCCAATTGGTTTCCTCCATTTGGGCTATCGCCAAACATAGTAAGTCGCTCAAAATAAAGGCCATGCTTATTTCGGGGGTCGCATTTTTTAAGCCTTGGATAAGCTTTTTTATATAATTCAAAAAGCTTATGTCTATCTCCTTGTGCCATTACCCAATATCGTTGGGGAAAAATTGTAAATGCAACCTGTTCTACGGATAGCTGACTTTCCGATACGAGTAAGTCATCCAACAGCATTCTTATTTCTGACGTTTCCTTAACAGCACCTGTATCATCAAACCCTGTGATACTAATAATTAAGGGGGAAATTTCGGTTCCAGTGTGTTCGCTTATATGAGCAACCGTCCTTGCCCAAGCTACAGAAAGATCGTCATCTTCAATATATAAGGGACCAACAAACTTTTTTTTACGTGTCATCATCATCCTCCATGTGCCGGTATCGGGCTAATCCAATATAGCCAACAGTTTTACCATTTATAATGGACCGTTTAGCTACACGAACAAATAATCCTGACTGCAATTCAACAACATCTATACGTCCAATTCCGGCACTTGCAGCCCTATAAACACTTCCATCTGCCACCTCGCCTTCGTAACAAAGCTGCGTTGGGGTGGGTGCAATTTTCGAAGGGAATAATACATAGTCACCGGTTTCTAGGTCCAAAGTTGGAGATGACCAGTACTTATCAACTATGACTAAAGGCTCTTCGACATTGTCCTCGATAATTTCAGTTCGTATTTGTTTTGGTGTTGCACGGCGGTGTTTTTGAAATTGCATGTCTGGGAGCATTCCCAAGCCATAGCGTAAATGTGTTAGCAAAGTTGAATAGCCGACACCGAAACTGCATGCAATTTTGAACAAATCTTTCTCTGTTACTGAATTCAGATCAATATTACGATATGCAAATGCGTTTCGAACTCCCAATGTAGGCATCATAAAAAAATACGCGAATTGATTAGCAATAAATTCAATTGGGTCATTGTGGTCAGCAACTTCGGATCGATCATTTAGCTCATCAATAGTCGATCCATGATTAAATACATGATGACCAAGTTCATGTGCGCACGTAATGTTCCGCCTAACTAAAGGACGAAGTGCGGAAATGTGAATTCGTGGTTTTGGGTGCCGATCATACATCCCTTCCATACTAATATCGTTAAACCGAACAATTATTTTATGATCATCACATGCATCGTAAACATTAATTGGGTGCATGAGATTAACACCAGCGGCCTTACGTGCTTTTATTGATGCTTTCATCGCCTCCAAAGTTAATTTCTTTCGGTCGAATGCAGGCTGTTGTGAAAGCATTTTTAACATTTCAGCGCTCCTCCGAACTCATCGGTTCATCACGCATCGTGGCAAGCAAGGTAAGTAATTTATCAAGGTCTTTAGGTTTGATCTTCGCTAGCTCTCTTGCTGCTAACTGAAGCCTAGGGTCATTCGTTGATAGCTTTTCGTCTGTTTCAGCAAGTAACCATGCGGTACTAACATCGAATATTTCAGAAAACTGCAAAAGCTCATCTGCTGAAACGCGGCGATTACCAGCTTCTATCTCTGTTACAGATGGGCGGTGGAGATTCATCAATTTGGCAACTTGTCCTTGTGATAAGCCCGCTAGCTGCCTTGCTTGTTTGATTCGTGTGGCGATAAGTTTTCTTTTTTCGTACTCACTCATTGGGTTTCATTTCGTCGTCGCTTATAGGATTGGTTTTTTTTATTATTGAAAATACTTTCTCTACACACTGGTCAATCGTAAGAGCCCGCTTTGAATCGTCATCATAAAATAGATTTTCATCATCAGGAATTTCAATTTCGATCTTCTCTTCGAGCATTGAAATAGCTATGGGCCACACAATGCTTGTGAATTCCTTAACATCATTTGCTGGGGTCGTAGTGCCATCAAGTGTTGGGCAATCTAAACCGCTAATAGATTGAATTTCGATGATTACCTTACAAAGCTCTTCTTTGATCTTTTGCGCATTCATATTTAACCTCCTTAATCTTACATTATGTAAGATAATCTTACATAATGTTTTTGTCAACTTTGTCTTGAATCTTCTCCCTTCATGTCACTGTAAAGTTTCCCAAAACCGCTCAAAACCTAAAATCGTAAAATTCCTTTCTGGCACATTACGTATACGTAATGTGGTGGTGTGGTTCTTATATACGGAGTATTTCTCAACTCGATTCGAAACCTGACACATAATGTTATGGGGAATGAAAATGCTTAATCAGGAACGGGCATCTAAATATTTTTGAATTCTCGTTACATAACGTGCAACGGAATAAGCGGCCAATCCGGTTCCTGATAAGCCACTATCGATTCGCCAATTTAAACTGTTCAATTTTGAGTTAAGGTTCACCTATTCCCTTAAGCTTAAGGGAGCCACGAAAATTACCGAAAAATATGATTTGTTGAGGATATCCTGAAGGTCGCCTTGAGATGAGCTTGGGAGGTATCAATGCGCAAAATATCTAGGGGGTGTTTTTTTAAAAGACAATCTTTTTAAGAGACAGAGGCGTTTTAAGAACGGTTTCTACAAACGAATTCCTTTAAAGAAACGTTTCTTTAAAGGACGAAGACAAAAGCCGGCTTTTAAAGGCAAGGTTCTTTAAAGCGAGTTCCCCTTAAGGAAAGCGGATAATTCGGAACCCAATTAGACGGGCTGTTCTTAAGCTAGAAAAGACCCTTAAGGACGGAACTGTTAAAAATTATCCCTTTAAAGGGATGGAGCTAAAAAAATGTAAATTCTGCTTATTCATTTAAAGGAACCGGATGCCTTTAAAGGCGGATATCCCTTTAAAGGAATTCGACAGCAGGGCGGGCATTCAGCTAGTCCGTATGCAAGCCATTTGATCTTAAGGCCAAACACTAGGGACTCGACACTAAGGGACCATAAAAGGAACCGTCACTAAGCATTTGATCAGGGCAAAACACTAAGTGATCAATCCCTAGGGATTGGGACAGATGGTGACAGGATCAGGCAAAATCGTCGAATTCACAATTTAGACAGGGCATCACTAGCAAACCATGACTAAGGAAACGGCACTTAAGGCGAACATTCCGCCCCGGCGTTACCTGAACCGCGAAGAAGCGGCGGAGTGGATTGGTGTGTCTGTCGATACGTTCATGACGTTTGAAATTCCCTATAGCGATTTGGGTCCGCGTTGCAAGCGGTGGGACATCGTTGATATCGAAGGCCATCTCAACGATACTAAATCCTGCGACAGCGCCCGAACCTCAGACAATCAGAGGAGAAGGCAAAAATGCGACTTTACAAACGCAAAGACTCATCAAGCTGGTGGGTCTCTTGGATCGACCAGAAAGGTCAAAGACACCGCAAAAGCACTGGGGCTGACGATAAATCAATAGCCAAGGCCCTTGCGGGAAAATGGCAACAGGAAAGCTTCATGGAGCATCATTTCGGCATTATCCCCGATGTTCCCTTTCGCGACGCCCTGTTGCGCTATGCGGAAGCCAAGAAACGGGAAAACCCGAGAGGCTACGAAGACACCAACCGTTACCAGTTACAAATGATACTGGATAAATTTAGTGACAAAATGCTGAGTGAAATCGATGCAAAATTGCTTAGGGACTTTGCCGACAAATGTCAGGAAACCCAGAAGGATGCAAGCCTGCAACGTTATCTGGCACTCATTAAGGCAATCCTGAATAAAGCCAAGGATGAAGGAGATTTACTGGCCTTGCCGGTCTTCCCCAAAGTCAAACAGTCAAAAGGCAGAACGCGCTGGCTGACGGTGGACGAAGAGCATCGGTTGTTGAAGGCGTCTCCGGAACGGATTCGGCTGTTAATCGCTTTTGCTCTGGATACGGGCGGAAGAAGTTCGGAACTGTTCAGGTTGGATTGGCGCTATGTGGATTTGGAGCACGGTCGGGTGACGTTCATCGAGACCAAGAACGGCGAAGATCGCTCTATCCGGCTCACAGAACGCGCTAAGCAAATACTGGTGGCATTAGGGCCTAAAGACAGTGGCCCTGTGTTTAGCTATCAGGGGAAGCCTTTAAAGAGGGTGAAGTCCGCCTTTGATACGGCTCGCAAGAAAGCGCAGCTGGAAGACTTCCGATTTCATGATTTACGCCATACCTTTGCATCGCGTCTCGTTCAGCAGGGCTTACCCCTGTACGAAGTGATGCACATGACCGGGCACAAATCACTAACCATGGTTCAGCGTTATTCTCATCTCGCTCCTGAGTATCAGGAACGGGCGATAGAGGCGTTGAACAAGTACGGGCACGATTTAGTCACGTTTCCAGAAAACGATCAGAAAGATTTAAAGCTGAAAAATAAAAAACCCCAGGATTTCCGGGGGCTGGAAATGGTGCCGTCGGGTGGAATTGAACCACCGGCCCCGTCATTACCAATGACGTGCTCTACCCCTGAGCTACGACGGCATCTAGCTTCTTCAAGCGGGCGCAACATGCCATAGGGTGTGTGCCGACGCAAGCCCGCAAATCGCGCTTTTCGCGCTTATTCTTGACCTTGCTGATCGGGCCTATAAACATAGGCTTTCCTCGGATGGTAAAAGCACACGGATGGCCCCATGACGGATAAGAAAACCCGGACCCCCGATGCCTCGGGCACGGTGCGCGACAGCAAGAAGGTCCTGCGTGAGGAACGTGCGGTGCGCCTGACCAAGGCCTTGCGTGATAATCTGGCCAAGCGTAAATCGCAGATTCGGGCCCGCACCGACGCCAGCGCAGACCCCGATGTGCAAAAAACCGATGATTAAGCCGCTGTTAAACCTATTTTGGTCATAATTGCCGCGCAGGGTGCCTGCCGGGCTTGAGCGACCTAAGCGCATCGGTTACAAGCCTTTTTTAACGCAGCGGGCCCATGCGGCCCCCAAATTCTGAACGGAGCATCATGGATCAAATTCGAATTCGCGGCGGCAAACCCCTGCACGGCACTATCCCGATCGGCGGCGCAAAAAATGCCGCCCTGCCGTTGATGGCGGCCTGTCTGTTGAGCGAGGAACCGCTGACTCTTTCGAATCTGCCGCATCTGGCCGACATCGCGACCATGAGCCATTTGCTGAGCGAACTGGGCGTCAATGTCTCCATGAACGGCGCCGCCCCGGGCGGCCATGGTGGGCGGGTTTTCACACTGGATGCGGCGAAAACCACCGATACCATCGCGCCTTATGATCTGGTCCGCAAAATGCGTGCTTCGGTATTGGTTCTGGGGCCGTTGCTGGCCCGTCAGGGTCGGGCCCGGGTGTCGCTTCCGGGCGGTTGCGCCATCGGCACGCGGCCGGTCGATCTGCACCTGAAAGCGCTTGAGCAGTTGGGCGCCGAGATCGAACTGGCGGAAGGTTACATCGATGCCCGTGCCGACAATGGCCTGAAGGGCGGACATGTGGTGTTTCCTATGGTTACGGTGGGCGGCACCGAAAATATCCTGATGGCGGCGACCCTGGCCGAAGGGGAAACGGTGATTGGTAATGCAGCCCGCGAGCCGGAAGTCGCCGATCTGGCGAAATGCCTGTGCGCCATGGGGGCCAAAATTGAAGGTATCGGCACCGATACGCTGAAGGTGCAGGGGGTGAAAAAACTCCATAGCGCCAGCCACGACGTGTTGCCGGACCGTATTGAAACCGGCACGTATGCCGTGGCTGCGGCGATCACCGGCGGTGATGTGATTTTGCAGGGGACACGCATTGATCTGATTGAATCGGTGATCGAGGTTCTCAGCCGCGTGGGGGTCAAGTTTGAAGAGACCGGGACCGGGCTCCGGGTCAGCCGGACCAATGGCGCGCTCAAGGGCATTGATCTGATGACCGAGCCGTACCCCGGGTTTCCGACCGACATGCAGGCCCAGTTCATGGCTTTGATGGCTGTCTCCGAAGGGGCGTCAATGATCACGGAAACGATTTTCGAGAATCGCTTCATGCATGTGCCGGAGCTGCATCGCATGGGCGCCGATGTGAACGTGCAGGGCCGTTCGGCCATCGTGCGTGGCAAGTCAAAACTCTCCGGTGCGCCGGTTATGGCAACCGATTTGCGGGCGTCCGTTTCTCTGGTCTTGGCAGGCCTTGCCGCCGAGGGCGAGACCTTGGTCAACCGGGTCTATCATCTGGACCGGGGTTATGAGCGGCTCGAGGAAAAGCTCAGTGCCTGCGGTGCCGACATCGAGCGGGTGCGCGAAGGCTGATGGCGCACGTTTAACCCCGCACGGTTTAAAACCGGTTTGTATGACCCCGGCAGTTGCCGGGACGGTCTTTATTTAAGGACCGACATTTCCAGCGGCACGACACGGTTACAGATTATGGTCTCGCGGTTGATCAGCTTGGCAACCCGCGGTGCCAGTTGCTCTTTCCAGTGAGAATCTTCGTAAACGGCGGCGTAGAGGCGCTCGCGGTCGGCTTCGGATTCAAACCGGCGCATCCAGAAGAACACCGTATCGTCTTCCTCACCCTGGAAAACGCCGGCAATGACCATACCCTTGCTCACCTGATAGGGCAGGATTTCTGTGTTAAACATTTTTACCCAGTCCGCCATCTTGCCCGGACGCACTTCGTATTGCCGTATTTCATAAAACGCCATTTAAACCTCCCTGTTTGTTGCTGCGTCTCGGTTGGTGACGCAGGATCCGTGAAAAAAGCCCGGCTAAAAAAACCGGGCGTTTTTAATTAAAAGCTTCGTATCCAGATTTACCGGGGCGCGACAACCATCGTCATCAGCCGGCCTTCGGTTTTCGGAAACTGTTCAACTTTCGCCACTTCATCGACTTCGTCACGAACCCGGTGCAGGACCTTCAAGCCCAAATCCTGGTGGGCCATTTCGCGGCCCCGGAAGCGGATAGTCATTTTGACCTTGTCGCCATGTTCCAAAAATTTCAGAACGGCGCGCATTTTTACCTGATAATCGTGCTCATCGATACCCGGACGCATCTTGATCTCCTTGACCTCGATGACCTTCTGTTTCTTGCGGGCTTCGTTGGCTTTTTTCTGTGACTGGTACTTGTACTTGCCGTAATCCAGAATCTTACAGACAGGCGGATTCACATTGGGAGAAATCTCGACCAAATCAAGCCCAACTTCCTGGGCCATCTCCATTGCTTCCGGTGTGGAAACAACACCTACCTGTTCTCCGTCGGCATCAATTAAGCGAACTTCGCTTACTTCAATCATTTCATTCACTCGCGGGCCCTCTCGGGATGGCGACTGCTGCATAGGACGTCGGGCTATTTAAATATCTCCTGTTTCGGTTTGTGAAAAATTTTGCATAAATTACGCCTTAATAGACGCACGAAAACTAAGCCCTGTCTGCTGGGCTGATTGCTTCCTCGACAAGTGTAGCAACTGCCTGTTCAAGTGCAAGGATTTCCTGCTCCTTGCCGCCCAATCGGCGCATGGCCACAGTCTGCTCGTCGGCTTCGCGCTTGCCGACCACCAGAATGACCGGCACTTTGGCGTGGGAATGCTCACGCACTTTATAGTTAATCTTTTCGTTGCGAACATCCATTTCCGCCTTCAAGCCTGCGGCTTTCAGGGCTTTCAGCACTTTTTCCGCGTAAGCGTCGGCATCGCTGGTGATGGTGGCCACAACCACCTGCAATGGCGCCAGCCAGAACGGGAAGCGGCCTGCGTAGTTCTCGATCAGGATACCGATGAACCGCTCGAAAGAGCCGAGAATGGCCCGATGCAACATGACGGGGCGGTGTTTTTCACCGTCTTCGGCAATATAATGCGCATCGAGACGTTCAGGCAGAACGAAATCGACCTGCAAGGTGCCGCATTGCCAGTCGCGGCCAATGGCGTCGCGCAGCACGAACTCCAGCTTCGGTCCATAAAAGGCACCTTCACCGGGGTTCATGACCATATCGACCCCACAGGCCAGCGTCGCATCGCGCAGCGCTGTCTCGGCCCGGTCCCAGACATCGTCGGAACCGGCGCGTACGTCGGGGCGGTCGGAGAATTTGACGACAAACTCCTCAAAGCCGAAATCCTTGTAGATTTTCGACAGAAGCTCGATGAAAATTTTGGTCTCGGACTGGATCTGGTCTTCCCGGCAGAAAATATGGGCATCATCCTGGACAAAGGCACGGACCCGCATCAGGCCATGTAACGCACCAGAAGGTTCGTTGCGATGGCACGATCCAAACTCGGCCATGCGCAGCGGCAGGTCGCGGTAGCTGGTCTGGCCCTGCTTGAAAATCTGTACATGACATGGGCAGTTCATGGGTTTGATGGCGAGGATTTTATCCTCGGCTTCGGAAATGAACATGGCTTCGCGGAATTTTTCCCAGTGCCCGGAAGCTTCCCATAAGGCACGGTCAACCAGTTGCGGGGTGTTCACCTCCACATAGCCGCCAGCGTCCTGCCGTTTGCGCATATAGTCCTGTACCGTGCGATACAGCGCCCAGCCCTTGGGATGCCAGAATACAGAACCGGCGGCCTGTTCCTGTTGATGGAACAAATTCATTTCACGCCCCAAACGGCGGTGATCGCGTTTTTCGGCTTCTTCCAGCATGTGCAGGTAAGCGTTCAGTTCCTTGTCATTGCGCCAGGCTGTGCCGTAGACGCGCTGCAGCATCTCGTTGTTGGAATCACCGCGCCAATAGGCCCCGGCCAGCTTCATCAACTTGAAGGATTTGCCAATCTTTCCGGTCGACGGCAGGTGCGGGCCGCGGCACAAATCGAACCACTTGCCCTGGCGGTAAACGCCAATCTCTTCGTCTTTCGGCAGGCCTTCGATGAGTTCCGCCTTGTAGATTTCACCCATCTCGCGAAACGTCTTTATGGCCTCGTCATAGCTCCAGACTTCACGGACAAACGGGTCATCGCGATCGATGATTTCCGCCATCTTCTTTTCCATGAGCTCCAGATCTTCCGGTGTGAACGGGGTCTCGCGGGCGAAATCGTAATAAAAGCCGTTTTCGATGGACGGGCCGATGGTCACCTGAGTGCCAGGAAACAGTTCCTGCACGGCTTCCGCCAGCACGTGCGCCGTATCGTGGCGGATCAGGTCCAGCGCATCGTCATCCTTGAGGGTGACGATGGATACGTCGCAGTTTTCGTTTAGGGTTGTCGACAAATCGCTGAGTTCGCCGTTGACCCGGATCGCCAGCGCCGCTTTGGCGAGGCCGGGCCCGATATCCGCCGCCAGATCGGCGCCCGTTACCGGGCCATCGAATTGGCGGACACTGCCGTCGGGGAGCTTTAACGCAACCATATGAATTCTCTGTCCTAAAACCCTGAAAGAAGCCTGGAATTTAGGCATTCCCGGCTCTCTGTCAAGGACGGAGGGGGGATTGGGCAGGGCAATTAAGTCTGAAGTGGTGCGCTTTCGGTTTCAAGGGTATTGGGAATACGGAAATTCCTGTCAACTGCTGCTTGCCAATGTCGAGCTGCAGCGCTATAAACCGCGCTTCCGAGCGGTCCGGCAGGGCATGCCCAGCCGCTCTCATGTTGTCCAAAGAGGCCTTTAACCAGGCGCTCTGTATTATAAAGGAAAACGAAATGCCCAAGCTGAAGACGAAGTCCAGCGCCAAGAAACGGTTCCGGTTGACCGGCACAGGTAAAGTGCGCGCCGCCCCTGCGGGCAAGCAGCACGGTATGAGTAAACGCTCTCAAAAGATGATCCGTAATTCGCGAGGCACAATGATTTTGTGTGCTGCTGATGCGAAGATGGTTAAATCTTACATGCCCAACGCCTAGTCTCTGAATTAAGGAACCTATCTCATGGCACGAGTCAAACGAGGCGTCACCACTCACGCCCGCCACAAAAAAGTATTAAAGAAGGCCAAGGGTTACCAAGGCCGTAACAAAAACGTTTTCCGGGCTGCCGTCGAGCGGGTCGAGAAAGCGGGTCAATATGCCTATCGTGACCGTCGCGTCCGCAAGCGGACCTTCCGCGGCCTGTGGATCCAGCGTATCAACGCCGGAACCCGCGAGCACGGCCTGACCTATTCACAGTTCATGCATGGCTTGAGCAAAGCGGGCATCGACGTTGATCGCAAGATTCTTTCCGATATTGCGATTCACGAACCCGCAGCTTTTAAAGCGTTGGTAGATCAGGCCCAGGCCGCTCTCGCCAAGTCCGCTTAAGCACTTAACGCTTTTAAGTCTTTGGAAAACGGGAGCTGCCCTGGCCGGGCGCTCCCGTTTGTCATTTTGGGGAACGGTTACGCACGATGGAAAATTTGGATAGCCTGAAATCGGAACTGATAGAGGCGGTCAACGGAGCCGCTGATCTGGCAGCACTGGATCAGACCCGGGTCACGGCTTTGGGTAAAAAAGGCAAGATCACGGCGATGATGAAAAACCTGGGTTCCATGGACCCGGAGCAGCGGCGCGCCACCGGCCAGGCCCTGAACGTGATCAAGGACGAAGTGGCGCAGGCTATTGAAGCGCGCAAGATGAGCCTGGAAGATGCGGCGCTTAATGCTCAATTGGCTGGCGAGACCGTGGATATTTCCTTGCCCGTGCGCCCGGAATTGGAAGGCCGCATTCACCCGATCAGCCAGACCATTGACGAAATGGTGGCGATTTTGGGTGAAATGGGTATGACCGTCGCCGAAGGACCCAACATCGAAGATGACTGGCATAATTTCACAGCGTTGAATATTCCTCTCGACCATCCAGCGCGTCAGGAGCACGATACCTTTTATCTGCCGGGTGATGTGGAGACGCGCAAGGTTCTGCGGACCCATACCAGCCCGGTGCAAATCCGCACCATGACCTCCAGCGAACCGCCGTTCCGGATTATTGTGCCGGGCCGCACCTATCGCTGCGATTATGACGCCACCCATTCGCCCATGTTTCACCAGATCGAAGGTCTGTGGATTGATGAAAAAACCCACATGGGCCATCTCAAGGGCTGTATCATCGAGTTTTGCCGGGCGTTTTTCGGCGTAGACGACTTGCCGGTGCGCTTTCGCCCGAGCTATTTTCCGTTCACGGAACCGAGTGCCGAGGTTGATATCGGCTGCATTCGTGAAGGCGGCACCTTCCGCATTGGCCGCGGCGACGACTGGATGGAAATTCTCGGTTGCGGCATGGTCAATCCTAACGTGCTTGAAAACTGCGGGATCGATTCCACGAAATACCAGGGCTTCGCCTTCGGCATGGGGGTTGAGCGGTTGGCCATGCTGAAATACGGCATTCCCGATCTCCGGACGTTTTATGAATCCGATTTGCGCTGGTTGCGCCATTACGGGTTCAGTGCTTTGGATGTGCCCAGTATGGTCGGAGGGTTGAACCGATGAAATTCACCGTAGGCTGGCTCAAAGAGCATCTCGATACCCAGGCTTCGCTGGAGCAGATTGTCGAAAAACTGACCATGGTCGGGCTTGAGGTTGAGAAAGTCACAGACCGGGCCAAGGGGTTGGAAACCTTTGTCGTCGGTTACGTGGTTGAGGCCAAGCAGCATCCCGATGCGGATCGCCTGCGCGTCTGTCAGGTCGATACCGGCAGCGGCGTGGTGGAACTGGTCTGTGGCGCACCTAATGCGCGGACCGGCATGAAGGGCGCATTCGCACCGGGCGGCTCCTACGTCCCCGGCACCGGCATCACTCTCAAGCCGACGGAAATTCGCGGCGTCATGAGCAATGGCATGTTGTTGTCGGAGCGCGAAATGGGGTTGTCCGATGAGCATGACGGCATTATCGAACTGGACGACAACGCCAAAGTTGGCGATCGGGTGGTTGATGTCATGGGGCTGGATGATCCGATCATTGAAATCGCCATTACGCCAAACCGCGGTGATTGTCTGGGTGTGCGTGGGATTGCCCGCGACCTGGCTGCAGCCGGTCTGGGGAGCCTGAAACCGTTGACCAACGGCCCGGTTCCGGGAAATTTCGAAAGCCCGGTCAAGGTGCATTTGAATTTTGACGATGCAACAAAATCCGCCTGCCCGTATTTTGTCGGTCGTTATATTCGCGGCGTGCAAAACGGCGAAAGTCCCAAGTGGCTAAAGGAAAAATTGCTGGCGGTGGGGCTGCGTCCCATATCGGCGCTGGTCGATATCACAAACCTGATCACTATGGACCTGGGTCGCCCGCTGCACGTTTTTGATGTGGCCCACCTTGAAGGCGACGTACAGGCGCGCCTCGCCAAGCCCGGTGAAAAGCTGATGGCTCTGAACGGCAAGGAATATGAGCTGGACCCGGAGATGTGCGTCATTGCGGACGATAAAAAAGTCGAGGCGCTCGGCGGGATTATGGGCGGTGAGGACAGCGGCTGCACGGAAACCACCGAAAACGTTTATGTGGAATGCGCCTATTTCGACCCGATCCGCACCGCGACAACCGGTCGTAAATTGCAAATCATGTCTGATGCCCGTTACCGCTTCGAACGTGGTGTCGATCCGGCCTTCCTTGAAACCGGTATGGAAATCGCCACCCGCCTGATCCTCGATCTGTGCGGCGGAGAGCCGTCGGAAGTTGTAACTGCCGGTAGCGAGCCGGACTGGCAGCGCAGCATTTCATTGCGTCCGGAACGCATTCGCACCCTTGGCGGTGTCGATGTGATACTGGAAGAGATCGAACGCATTCTGATGGTGCTGGGCTTTGGTGTCGAAGGCGATGGCAATCTGTTCAATGTCTCGATCCCGTCATGGCGTAGCGATATCGTCGGAGAGGCCTGTCTCGTTGAGGAAGTCGTGCGCATTTACGGCTTCGATAAAATCCCGGCGATTCCTGTTAAACCGGACACTGCATTGCCGGAAGTTGCCTTGTTGCCGGATCAGAAACGTCATTCTCAGGCGCGGCGTGTGTTGGCGAAGCGCGGCCTCGTTGAAGCCGTGACCTATTCCTTTCTGGCCAATGCCGACGCGGACTTGTTCGGTGGTGTTGCTGATAGCGTCAAGCTGGTCAATCCGATCAGTGCCGATCTTGATGTGATGCGGCCAAGCCTGTTGCCCAACCTGTTGAACGCCGCCAACCGCAATGCGGCGCGCGGCACCAATGCGGCGCAGATGTTTGAAGTGGGCCCACAGTTTGCCGGTGATACGCCGGAAGACCAGATTATCGTTGCCGCCGGCATCCGCAGCAACCGGATTGGAGAAAAACACTGGAGCGCGGCTCCGCGCCCGGTTGATGTGTTTGACGCGAAAGCCGACGCCATGGCGGTACTAGAGGATCTGGGCGTTGCCGTAGATAAATTGCAGGCGATTGCCGACGCGCCCGCCTGGTATCATCCAGGCCGGTCTGGCGCTTTATGCCTCGGGCCAAAAAACAAACTGGCCTATTTTGGTGAAGTGCACCCGGCAGTTCTCAGGCGGATGGGTATCAAGGGCGTGGTCGCGGCGTTTGAGATTTTCGTCGATTCAATCCCCAAACCGAAAGCCAAAAAATCGGCCGCCAAGCCGCATCTGGAATTGCCGCAGTTGCACACCGTAGAGCGGGATTTCGCCTTTGTCGTCAATGATGACGTAGCTGCCAGTGCTATTGTCAATGCGGCGCGCGGTGCCGACAAGGCACTGATCACCGATGTCTCGGTGTTCGATGTGTTTGCCGGGGGTAATCTGGGTGAAGGCAAAAAATCGATTGCGATTTCAGTGACCCTGCAGCCGACAGAACAGACTCTGACGGATGCAGAGATTGAGGCGATTGCCGATAAGATTGTCGCAAACGTTGCCAAGTCAACGGATGGTGTTTTGCGCGGATAGTCGATTGGGGGCGTATACGCGTCTCTCATAAGAGGAGCCCATATATGCGTCCGCTCTCCGAATTTTCCGGCGAAGCCCTGCAATCGGTTCGTTATGTGCTGGCCGATATCGACGACACCATTACGACAGATGGTCGTTTGACGCCCGCCGCCTATGAAGCCATGGCGCGCCTGCAGGCAGCAGGGTTTAAGGTCATTCCCATCACAGGACGCCCGGCGGGATGGTGCGATCATTTCGCCCGCATGTGGCCGATCGATGCCGTCGTTGGCGAAAACGGAGCTTTTTATTTCTATTACGATTCTAAGGCCCGCAAATTTCACAAGCGGTTTTTTGCCGATGATGAAACCCGGGCAAAAAACCGGGTGCGGCTGGATGAGGTCGCCAAAATCATTTTGCATGCCGTGCCGGGCTGTGCCCTGGCGTCGGACCAGCATTACAGGGAAGCCGATATCGCCATCGATTTCTGCGAAGATGTGGCGCCGCTGGCGGCGGATCGGATCGACGATATTGTGCGCTTCATGAAAACCCACGGGTTAACCGCGAAAGTCAGTTCCATTCACGTCAACGGCTGGATTGGAAACTATGACAAACTGACCATGACCCGGCATCTAATGGCGGATGTTTTTGGCTGCAATATCGATGATGAAAAGCTCCGCTTTGTCTTTGTTGGCGATTCACCAAATGATCAGCCGATGTTCGGGTTTTTCCCCAATGCCGTTGGCGTCGCCAATTTGCGAAATTTCGAGCAGCAACTCGAACAGAAACCGGCCTATGTAACGGAGCGCGCAGCCGGCTCCGGGTTTGTTGAGTTGGCGGACTGGCTGATCGCCGGGCGGTCGTCAGCCACCGTATAAATCTTCGTCGGTGTTGCCCGGCCGCGCACTGTCACTTCGCCGACCTCTGTGAAATCGAAATCCGCGCCACTGGCTGCGACGGTATTTTCACCTACCAGAATATAGGAGCCATACTGCTTGTTCAGTTGCTCGAGACGGGCCGCCACATTGACCTGATCACCATGCACGGTGAAGCTCAGGCGTTCTTTCGAGCCAATGGCACCAATCACAATGTCACCCGTATTGACGCCGCAGCGCGTCGGCAGCTTGCCGCCATGGGCAAAGGGATGATTCAGGGTCAGGTCGCGGATTCCGATGGCTGTTTTCATGGCGTTGATGGCGTGGTCGGAGTCGGGCGTGACCGCATTATAGGTGATCAGCATCAAATCGCCCTGAAACTGGGTGATGACGCCGCCATACTGATCGATGATCTTGCTGGTCGCCTCGAAATATTCATTGAGCATTTCCGCCAGTTGTTGCGGACTTAGTTTTTCTGAAACCGTGGAAAAGCCTTCAATGTCTGTAAAGACAACGCTGCCAACTCGCGATTCCCCGTCGCCCGGCTGGATCGCATGATCGGCGGATGTAATCCGGTCGGCCACTTCGCGCGAGACAAAGCGAGACAAATCCTTTGCCGCCGTGGCGTCAACAACGGCACGATTGAAAATGCGCTGTGCTCTTAAAATAGCGACGGACAGAACGATGGTGACCACGGCCATGGACAAAATCTTATCGACCTCGGCGCCAATCAGTACGGCGTTGGATGTTAGGTAGCTTACATAGTTTCGGGTGATCATCGGGTCATTGGGATCGGCGACCAGCACATAACCGACCATGGCGGCCCAACCAACGACCGCCGTTGCGCCAGCCCAGATGATATAGCGGGGCTCGAAACGCAGAGAGCGGATAGCGATGAAGATAAACACATACATCACCGTTGGCGCTTTCAGATAAAACGATGCGGGCTGTTCGTACTGGATATGGAAGCTCCAGATCAAAAACATCAAAAGGCCCATGTCCATGATTACCGACCAGATCAGCAACCAGCCCGGCAGATAGTTTTTGTAAGCCGCGATAAGCCGGATGACGGTAAAGGCGAAATACAGGGAAATCGCCCAGGGTACGGGCTGGAACATAGCCTGCCCACCGGTTTTAGGCGCCAGCGCATAAAGGGTTGCAAAAGTGGCGACCAACGCGCACTGGACCCAGCCAATGAGTTTTTCGCTTTGCTGTTGCTGGAGAGCAATGTTTTGCTGAACCCGTTCCGGCAAATGGCCTGAGATTTTTTCACCAAAGATAAAGCGCGTCAGTTTTTCAAGCATGGGACCCTCTCATTCTCATGCACCATAACAGGGCGCGCCTGTAGCGGGAACACGTTGACGCGAAATTGATAAGGCGTGAAAAGATGTCGCGAAAAAAGGCTTATCGAGCAGAAGGTGGGATACGGACGATATGCTGGCCGGACCGGAACAGGCCGGGCAGTTTGGCGACTTCGCAGATAAAAGAGCGGGGCGTGTACATGATCTTCAGACAGTCTTTTTGTATATTGTTGTCAGTACTGGATTCTTTTAGCGGGCGATAAACAACTTGTCTGTGATTCCAGCCATATAGATGTGTCTTTTTCACCTTTGAATGGAAATATTTGATCCTATGGACAGGGGTAGGGCCAGATGCGTTTTGTGTTCGCCGGCACAAATGACCCGTCGGTTTTCATGTAGGGTACGGGAATTTTTTTCTGGTCTTTTGGCCGCGCCGCCATGGAAACGGAATCAATGGGTATTTCAGACCGGTAAAAAGCGTTGGGGTCCATCCAGTAGCCGTCTTTCGGAACGATAAAGCGCCGACTGGCCGACCATTCGGAATGCGCACTGTAGAGAACCGCAAAATGCAGGGCATCGCGGCGGACACGTTTTCCCATTTTTCCTGTGTTGCTTGTCTTCCCGATCTCCTGGCCCATTGATACCTTTGCGCCAATTTCCAGTGAGGGCAGGTCTTGCAAATGGGTGTATTGAGAGTAAGTCCAGAATGGAAGGCCTGTTTGATCGGGCGTATGCCGGAGCATAATCTCAATGCCTTTGCGGTTACCGTCGTTCAAAAATTTACCAACAACGGTTCCAGCGGCGACCGCCCGTATAGGAGTGCCGCGCGGCTGTGGAATGTCAATGCCTTTATGAATCGCTGCACCTGAGCGCTTTCCAGTATAATCAATGGCCCATTTTTCACTGTCAATTTCGGGGCAGGCGGCACCACCAATAAAACTCGGTTCCAGCCCTGTCTCGATGCCTCCTCTGGCCTTTTGCAGCGCAACGTTTCCATGGGCATCGCCGTTCTTGTTTTTACCGACCATGATCAGAATATCTTCGGAAATCTCGCTCAGGGGAACAAACCCTTCCAACGTTTGAGCTTCTTGCGAAGGGGGAGGTGTCTCTGTTTCTGGTTTCTTGGCAGGTGGACCAGACATTCGCTTCATGATAAATTTCCGTCGCTCTCCCTTACTCAGGGAACGGAATTTTTTCTGTTCTTTTTTGCTCAGGTTTTGAATAACCTCGCGCATGTCCGGGCTCATGCCGCCGCCGCTTTGCGCAATTGCACTCGGACTTAGAATGATTAAGGAGCAGCCAAAGAGGATAAGGAAAAAGGTCAAAAGCTGAAACCACGACGCTCTATTCAACCAGGCAGAAGGCATTAATCATCTCCAAATTTATTCAGGAGGGATCGTATCAATAAATTTGCGGTTTAGTCACTCTGAATAGTGGCTTTGACAGCCTCGCTTTTATTCAGCAAATGACTTTTTAATAATTCGCCCAGCTTTGCCCCCTGTCGGGTGCCGAGAGCTTCCAGTATGGCTTCGTGTTCCGCCATGGCCTCATCCCAGCGTTCCTGAGAAATATTCGCCATGTATCGCGCGCGGCGAATACGAAACGATAGCCCTTTGTAAAGCTGGGTCAGGGTCGGATTTGCAGCGGCATCCAGAATTTTCTCGTGAATTTTCTGGTTCAACTGAAAATATTCGGGCCGTTCGCCGCGGGTATGATGCAGCGCCATCTGGTAGTGCAGGGCGCGCACCTCGGCAATGCCTTCTTCGGTAATGTGTTGGCAGGCGGCTTCCCCAGCCACCGCCTCCAGCGCTCCCATCACCGGAAACACCTCATCAATATCGGCCGGTGTCAGCTTTGTAACCCGCGCGCCCCGGTTGGGTAGGAGCGCAATCAGGCCTTCGCGGGCCAAGACTTTCAGGGCTTCGCGCAGAGGTGTGCGCGAGATACCGAAGCGTTCACAGAGTAATTTTTCCGGCACCCGGGATTCGCTTTCCAGCTCGCCGGTGAAAATCATCTCGCGCACCTGTTCGACCACTTTCTCATGCAGCGTTGTTTGATCACCGGCAATGATTTGGCTCTGCGTGTTGTCGTTGGTATTGATGATTTGCATTTTTGAACCTAAGCCTATGCCAAAGCCTGATCAAGGACACGAACCACATGCACGGCTTGCCGCTGAGCACCATCTTCAATTTGGTGCCGACAACTGGTTCCATCGGCTACGATCAACGTCTCGCTTCCAGCCCCGCGAACAGCCGGCAGCAAACTCAATTCGGCCATACGTTTTGAGACATCCAGATTTGAAGGTTCATAACCAAAGGAGCCAGCCATACCACAACAACTGCTCTCTATGGTTTTGACCTCAAGTTCCGGTATCCGGCTCAGGATTTTTTCAACAGGTCCCATAATCGCGAAGGCTTTTTGATGACAATGACCATGCAACAGGGCCTGTTTCTGGGCTATGGCCTGCAGCGGGAGATTGAGTTTTCCGGCCTCCAGTTCACGGGCCAGAAATTCTTCAATCAAAAAGGAATTTTGGGCGAGAGCGTCGGCCTCTTTACCGGGCAGCATGGCCTGAAATTCATCACGCAGGGTCAGCAGGCAGGATGGCTCGAGGCCCACAACGGGGATGCCTTTGGCGATGAAGGGGGCGAAACTTTCCAGCACCCGCCGGGCTTCCGTTTTTGCCTCATCAATAAGGCCCGACGCCAGAAACGTCCGGCCGCAACAAAGTGGGCGTCCGCCGTCACGGGGTTCCGCCAATTGCACCTTGTAACCCCCCGCTTTTAAAACCCGCAGGGCGGCGTGCAGGTTTTCCGGTTCGAAGTAGCGACTGAACGTGTCGGCCCAGAGGATCAGGTCAGGCTGTTCCTGAGAAACGGTTTTTTCGTCAAAAGGGGCGCGCGACCAGACGGGCAGGGTGCGTTTGGCGCTGAACCCGGCGACAAGCTC
This sequence comes from Rhodospirillales bacterium, assembly GCA_048262255.1. Taxonomy (GTDB): domain Bacteria; phylum Pseudomonadota; class Alphaproteobacteria; order Rhodospirillales; family Casp-alpha2; genus JABMNT01. Next base: position 1,136,364 of record JBLXFH010000001.1, read on the forward strand.
GCTCAAGCGTGCTGCACCGGGCAGTTTGTCGCGTAGATTTAAAACCGCAGCGAATTTCGACGCCTGCGGCGCATAACGTGGCAAATAGGCGACCAGTCGGTCAAACAACCGCAGGCCACGCTTTTTGCGGTAGTGATATAGAAATTCGGTTTTCATGCGCGCCATGTCGATGCCGGTCGGGCATTCACGCTTGCAGCCCTTGCAGCCGACACAGAGCTTCATGGTCTCATACATATTGTCACTGGTGAGTGCGTCATCGCCCAGTTGCCCGGAAAGCGCCAACCGCAGTGTATTTGCACGACCCCGCGTCAGGTGTTGTTCGTCCTCCGTCGCCCGGAAAGACGGGCACATGACCGAGGCATCGCGTTTGCGACAGGCCCCGTTGTTGTTGCACATTTCCGCAGCACTGGCGAAGCTGCCCCAGTCCGACCAGTCAAGGCCGGTTTTGATATCAAACTGTGTGTAGCCCGGCTTGAAGCGGAACAGCGAACGGTCATCCATTTTGGGCGGATCGACAATCTTGCCGGGATTCATTTGAGCGGTGGGGTCAAAGGCGGTTTTAACGTTGCTGAAAATCTCCACCATTTTGGGACCGAACATGGCTTCATGAAACTCGGACCGGACAAGCCCATCACCGTGTTCTCCAGAATGAGATCCCTTGTATTCGCGGACCATCTCAAACGCCCGTTCAGCGATTTCCCGCATCTGTCTGGCCCCCACATCGCCTTTTAAATTGACGATGGGGCGCACATGCAGGCAGCCGACAGAAGCATGCGCATACCAGGTGCCTTCCGTATTGTGCTGATGAAAGACTTCCGTCAGTCGGGCCGTAAAATCGGCCAAATCTTCCAGACGCACGGCGCAATCTTCAATAAAGGAGATCGGTTTGCCGTCGCCCTTCATGGACATCATGATGTTAAGTCCGGACTTGCGGACTTCCCAGACGGCCTTTTGAAAACCCGGATCAATGGCCTCGACCACGCCACCCGGAAACCCGAGGTCGTCCATCAGTTCGACAAGACGTTTCAGGTTACGCAACTGTTCATCCCGATCATCCCCGGCGAACTCAACCAGCAAAATCGCGTCAGGTTGACCTTTAACGAAAGCATCGACCGTCGCCTTGAAGATGGGAATGTCGCGGGCCAGTTCGATCATGGTGCGGTCAACCAGTTCGACTGCAGCCGGGCCCAGTTTGACGATGTGCTGGGTCGCATCCATGGCCTGGTAAAACGTCGGGAAGTGACAAACCCCCAAAACCTTTTCTTTCGGAAGGGGCTGCAAATCAAGATGGATCGCCGTGGAGAAACCAAGGGTCCCTTCCGAGCCGACCAGTAGGTGCGCCAAATTTGGATGGGACTGCGGACGACTGACCGTGGCATCCTTCCATTGGCCTTTCGGAGCGCCACCAGGGAGCAGGGCATCGACGTTGTACCCACCGACGCGTCGCATGACATCCGGGAAGCGGGCCCTGATTTCATCCCCTTCCTTGCGTCCCATACCTAACAGTTTTTCGACCAGCTGGCTTTGCTGGTCGCTCAGGCCTGCGAGGCCCGCGTTATCGGATACCTCGCCAAAATGCATGGCGCTGCCATCCATCAGATAGGCATCGATGGCCCGCACATTATCACGCATGGTCCCGTAGCGGATGGAGCGTGCACCACAGCTGTTGTTGCCGGTCATACCGCCAAGGGTTGCCCGGCTTGATGTCGAGACATCAACCGGAAACCACAGGCCTTCACTTTTGATCGCCGCATTCAAATGATCCAGAACCACGCCCGGTTCGACCACGGCGCTTTGTGCGGAGGCATCAAACGCAATCATCTTGTTGATGTGTTTGGAAACATCGACAACCAGTGCTTCACCCACGGTTTGGCCGCATTGCGAGGTGCCACCGCCGCGCGGCAAAATTGGAATCCCTTCATCACGGGCAATATCAATGGCAATTTGTATGTCGGAGGTGGTTTTGGGCACAACCACACCAATGGGTTCGATCTGGTAGACGGAGGCGTCCGTTGAATAACGGCCCCGCGAAAAGGCATCGAAGAGCACATCGCCTTCAAGCTCATGTTGCAGGCGCGCCGCCAGCGCACTGTCGCCGATGCGGGCGGTGTTGTTGCCCCGAACGTGAGCCGGTGTCGCCATCTGGGTGTCTCCTTAAATTGATTAAAAGAAGTGTAGCAAAATGAATTCATTTTTCAATAGAACAATATCATGTGATTGGTTTTTATAGATAAAATCTATTTAATTGTATTAAAAATCAATAGGTTATATGAAAATAAATCCTTTTCATAAAGACGGTTGCGGTTTCCATATTTTGAATTCATAATGCGCGCGCCGTGATGATGGGTGCAAACACCGGTCATCACCTTCTAATTTGACCAGGAGATTATCCATGACTTTCAAAAGCGGCCGCCACTTTCTGCAAATTCCGGGACCGAGCAATGTACCCGACCGGGTCCTTCGTGCCATTGATAACCCGACCATGGATCACCGGGGACCGGACTTTGGAGTTTTTGCAAAAGGTGTTCTGGATGATCTTAAACAGGTGTTCAAGACCAAGGGGCCGGTGATTACCTACCCCGCATCAGGAACCGGTGCCTGGGAAGCGGCACTGGTCAATACGCTTTCGCCGGGCGACAAGGTCCTGATGGCGGAAACCGGACAGTTCGCCACGCTGTGGTGTGAACTGGCAACCAAGCTTGGTTTCGAGCCGGTGTTTATCCCGGGCGATTGGCGCCGGGGCGCGCCGGCCGATGCCATTGAAGCCAAACTGGCTGAAGACAAAGCGCATGAGATCAAGGCGGTCTGCGTGGTTCACAACGAGACTTCAACCGGTGCGGTTTCCAATGTTGCCAATGTGCGAAAAGCCATGGATGCGGCAAACCACCCGGCGTTGCTTCTCGCCGATACCATTTCGTCTTTGGGCTCCATTGATTTCGAGCATGACGCCTGGGGCGTTGATGTGACCATCAGTTGTTCGCAAAAGGGCCTGATGCTGCCACCCGGACTGAGCTTCAATGCGGTGAGCGAAAAGGCGCTGGCCGCCTCCAAAACCAACTCCTATGCTCGCTCTTATTGGGACTGGCAGCCAATGTTGAGTAATAATGCTTCCGGCTTTTTCCCTTATACGCCATCGACGAATTTGCTCTATGGCCTGCGTGAGGCCATTGATATGTTGCTGGAGGAAGGGCTGGACAATGTGTTCAAGCGTCACGATCGTTTTGCTGAAGCAACACGCCGCGCCGTTCAGGCTTGGGGCCTGGAAGTCCTTTGCCAGAATCCGGAAGAGTATTCCTCCATCCTGACCGCCGTACTGGTTCCCGAAGGCTGTGACGCGGATCATGTCCGTAAGGTTATTCTCGATAATTTCGATATGTCACTGGGCACTGGTCTGGGTAAGGTCAAGGGCAAGGTCTTCCGGATCGGCCATCTGGGTGATTTCAACGATCTCACACTGATGGGGACTCTGGCGGGTGTGGAAATGGGTCTGTCATTGGCGGATGTGCCGCACCAGAAAGGCGGCGTCGATAAAGCCATGGCTTACCTGACGGAAGCCGCCTCCTAAGCGTTTGTCTTAAGGGCCTCTTCAACAGCCTTGATTTTCACCTCGACCGAAATATCCAGGATGGAGGTGATTTCAAGGTTGCGGTCTTCATAGCTGTTGACGCCGGGATGCGCTGCCTGCCATTTTGTGACGGCGATATCACGCTTGATCAACAGGTCTTCGATCTCTGTGCGGAACAGCCGGAACATATGTGTCAGCCAGATATTAACCGGCCATGACGGGTAGCTCAGGTCCATCTCAAAACGGTCGAGCAGTGAGACAACTGTCTCGGCCGGATACCAGACTTCACCTGTCACCCATCGGTTTGTCGTGAACAGGCGGATTGGATAACCCGCCTGGTTCATGGAAATACCGATAAAATGGGTTAGTGCGTCATTGGGGTCATCGGGTGGCGTGTAGTCATCCAGAGCGGCCGGTGCAGTGCCGTCGGGCATGCCCTTGGGCCGCAGGAAGGTGTGAAAATGCCCATGCTCAATGCCCCATTTATTGGCCCGTTTTTCGGGCGGGTGCGCGTGGTAATAGAATTGGGAATGGGTTTCGTGATCATAAACATCGCCGGTGGGGTAATGATCCCACTCGAAAAAATCACCCTGTCCTCTGAGGACCTCGCCCACCACATTAGCCGAACTTTTTTGCAGAACCCGATAGCATTCGAGAATATGGGCCCCGGCTTCGGCCATGCGGTGCAGTTGGTCGGGATGGGTTTCGGAGAGGCGTGACATGCGTGGCTTGTCCTGCGGTTTGTGTGATCGGTTTGTTTAAATACCCTGTCTCTATTTTCGGTATTCATCAGGGGAAAGCCAACAAAAAACCGCGAGCCCCGATAAGGCTCGCGGTTTTTTTCAAGGTAAAAAACTAGTTGGTCTTTTTAGCGGCACAGGGGTTGCACGGATTGCACGGGACTTTTTTAGCCGCGCAGGGATTGCATGGGCTACAGGGTTTTTTCGCAGCACAGGGGTTACAGGCACCACAGGCAGCCTTTTTAGCCGCACACGGATTGCACGGGTTACACGAAGCCAGTTCGATAATGTCTCCCCGATCCGGCATAGCGGCTTGCGCCATCGGTAGAACACTCATGGCGCCAACGCCTGTCAGGGCGGCCACACCAAATGCGGTAACTGTTTTCTTGATCATTTCGTCTCTCTCCTGCTTTTTTTGAAAGTTGATTTCGTAAATTTCGATGAAACAAATCTAGACGCCTTGGCGCAGCAACGGGAGTCACGTCCTTTCACCATCATGTGATAAGTCCGAGAGGTCCGCAGGAACTCGGTTATCATGCGATTTTCCATGAACAGGTGGAAGGCAGGTAGGCGATGCGGGGCGCACCATCACATAAACTTTACAGATATTTCATAGGGACGCTGGCTCTTCTTATCGTTTTGCCCTTATACGCCAGGGGGGCCAACATCGCGTCCCCGTCGACTGTTTCCATTCCCAGCGGTGAGTTTGTAATGGGCTCAACTCATGCTGAACGCGAAGCCGCCTACCAACTCGATGAACAGGCCTATGGGCACAGCCGCACCCGGCAATGGAAATGGTATGAAAACGAACCGCCGGTCAAGGTCCTGACGGACGCCTATGAGATTACCCGCACCCCGATCACCAACGCCCAGTACGCGAAATTTGTTGCGGATACAGGGCATGTGGCGCCGGAGGTGGAGCGCAAGACATGGCAAGGTTACGGGCTGATCCATCCTTATGAACAAACCCGGAAATATGCCTGGGTTGATGACAAACCACCAACAGGCCGCAGCCAGCACCCGGTTGTTCTTGTCTCACATGAGGACGCGACGGACTATGCGGAATGGCTGTCGCAGAAAACAGGAAAACGCTGGCATTTGCCAACGGAGGCGCAATGGGAAAAGGCGATGCGTGGAGCCGACGGGCGCCGGTTCCCGTGGGGTGATGACTTCGATCCATCCCTACTGAACAGCCACGATCAGGGGCCGTTCGAGACGCAGCCGGTGGGCAGCTATCCGCAGGCAGAAAGCCCCTATGGTGTACTTGACGGCGCGGGGCAGGTGTTTGAATGGACGGCGACGGTAAGCGGCCCTGATCGCTATATCGTGAAAGGCGGTTCCTGGGACGACAAGGGCTGTGGCGTCTGTCGCTCCGCCGCCCGCCATGCCCGCCCCAGGGCCTTAAAGCATATCCTGATTGGTTTCCGTCTGGTCACCATCCAGCCCTAACGGCCTTAACTTTCGGGAACGATCACCTTGTAATCAGGGGTCGTGTTCAGGGGGCAGGAATAGACGTATGTGCCTGGCTTCAGGGTCACTTTGTAATCCTGGGTTTTGCCCGTTGTCAGGCCGCCACCGGAAACGCTGGTCTTGGTCACCTTATGAACCGGGTTGCGCCAGTCGTAATCTTCATTGCGAAACCAGAATCCCAATTCGTAGGGCACGTTTTTATTGGTGACACGAAAAACATAGTCACCGGGATTGAGGGTCATCACCTTGGCCTTGGCCAGACGCGCGTTCGCTGTCTCGGCATTGATCTTTTCGCAATCGGCTTTTTGGTTTGTCTTATAGTGATGGTCCATGCCTTCCGGTTCAAGAAACTGGCAACCGGTCTGGGTCAGCTCAATGACCTCCGAAGCCTGTGATTGCTGCGCGGCGGCCAAGGTGAGGAAGGCGGTTCCCGCCAGCGCCATTGTTGATATGGTCAAACGTTTGCTCTGCATCGCTCATCTCTCCTTATAAAAACGCTTCGTTGAATTCCATATAGGCCGTGAGGGAGATCACACCAAATCATATGGCTGTGAGGCGGCTGTCATCTCATTGGGCCAAATGAAAGACGGGGCGCAGCCGGACGCCGATGAAGTTGCCGAGGGCGGCAGCGATGATCCAGACCCAGCCGTGCAGGCTGGTCGAAGCGATGCCACTGAAAAAAGCCCCGATGTTGCAACCGTAGGCGAGCCGTGCGCCATAACCGATCAACAGCCCACCCAGAATTGCAGCGAGCAGGGAGCGCGGCGGGATACGGAAAGAAGGGGCGACTTTACCCGCCAGGGACGCTGCTATGAAGGCGCCGAGCATGATGCCGAAATTCATCACCGATGTGGTGTCCTGCAAAACGGACTGAGTGAGCGCGCGTTCCTGAAAGCCGCCGGTCCAGAATCGGCTGGTTAAGGGGTCCCATCCCAAAGCCACAGACCCTTTTGCTGCCCACAGGGCAAAGGCCCATGTCACCGACCACGGGTGCCCGGCAATCAGCAACGTCAACCAGTTAAACAGAGCCAACAACATTGCGCTCAGGATCAGCGGCCAGGGACCGTGCAGCAATTTATTGAGACGGAAATCACCAGTCGACCATAGGGGTTGACTGATTTTTCCGCCGACCCCCTTGAGCACGGCATAGATTGCGGCGAGCAGCATAACTTGCAGTGCAATCGCCCAGCCCCAGCCCAGTGATTGACCTAGAGACACGGGGCCGATCCCCGGCAGGCGCTGCCAGAATGACAGATCCAGGCTGCCCCAAAATCCACCGATGCAGAAGAACACAAGAACAATCACCATGCGCAGGTTGCCGCCACCCAGCGTGAACAGGGTCCCCGACCCACAACCGCCAGCCAGTTGCATGCCGATCCCGAACATCAGTGCCCCTAACGCCATGGAAAGGCTGACCGGTGCTGTCGCCCCTGAGACGCCATGACCGAAAACAGTGCCCATGGCGAGCACGGGCGCGAACAGAACCATGGCGACGCCAATCATCAGCAACTGGGCGACAACGCCGGATATATCTTTGTGAACAAGGGCGTTTCGGTAGGCGGCGGTGAAGCCAAAAGCTGCGTGATAAAGCGCGAGGCCCATTCCCATGCCGATGGTAAACAGGGCTGCCAGCTTTGGGCTTTGTTGTAAAAGCGTTATCCCGAGCCCGGTGCTTAACACCAGGGCCAGACACAGAAAGGGCCGCTGAATGGGGGAGAGAGAATTTGCGGGAGCCGCCATTCGCTTAAGGAGTCCCGGCATCAAGAATGATTTTCCGAAATACCTGATCCAGCTCTAGCGCCATCTTGTCGAGGTCCGGATGATTGTAGGGGGCGAACACTATGCTCGGTTTTTTGTAACTGAGTAGCGCCGTTCCGTCCGCCTGCTCGGTGAGGTACAAGCGCAAGGGCGCTTCAATACCTGCCGGAATACTGGTTTCCAACATACGTACGGCATAATGCGGATTGAAGATCATCAGCACCCGGTTGCCGGGAATGGTTACACCAATGCTTTTGGCACCACAGGTCGCGCAGGCCTGAGCGACCAGACCCATTTTGTTTTGGGCGATGGCGGCGATCAGCTTATCTGCGTAAGCAGCAAAAGGCTGGTGGGTCTCAATGACGTCAACATCATCGGGAAAGGCCGGGGTTTCGGCAATTGCCGGTGTTAACCACAACCAGCTGGCGGCAAACAAGGAAAAAAGGCGCATGGTCGTCTCCTGATCGGCGCGGGGTGAATTTTACCTATGCTAGCGCCTGCATGGGGCGGGGCAAAATGACGCCCGCGTGAGCCGGGCGTGATCGGCTGCTTATGGACGATTAGGGTCGAAGCGTCGATTCCATCGGTTGATCGCCCCGCAGGAAGCGGATGGCTATGCTTTGTCCCGGGCGGTGCAGTTGGAGAGCGCTCGACACATCAGATGGCTTCCGAACCGGTCTGTCGCCGATGCCTGTTAAAATATCCTCCGCCATCAACCCCGCACCCGAGGCGGCGCTGTTGTCTTTAACGTGTATCACGCGCGCGCCGCTGTAGAGACGCTTTTGTTCAGGGGTCAGGCTGCGCACCTGTAGTCCCGATTTGACCCGCTCGACTTTTCCGTAATCACGCAAATCCTCAAGAATTCGGAAAAGCAGAGCGCTGGAAGTGGCGAAGTTGACGCCAATATTGGAATCGCTGCCTTTCGTGAAGATGGCGGAGACCAGACCTATCAGTCGACCCTGCTCGTCCACCAGCGCGCCACCGGAACCGCCGGGATTGACCACCGCATCGGTTTGGATGAAATCCTCGATGGGATTGAATCCGACACCGGTTCGTCGAACCGCCGAGACCACGCCACAGGTGACGGATAAGCCCAGCCCAAACTGGTTGCCAACGGAGCAAACCGGCGCTCCCAAACCGGGTTCCGGGGCTTTCGTCAGTACCGGAAGATCAATAGGGGCTTTGATCAGGGCAAGGTCCGTCGCCCCGTCCCGACCGATAATCTCTGCTGCAACCAGACGCCCGTCATGCAATCGGATCTGCGCCGTTTTGGCAGCCCCCAGTACATGCGCATTGGTTGCCAGATAGCCGCCCGAAAAAATCGCTACGGCGGATCCTTCCGGGGCTTTCGGAAGGGCCTGCGAGGCTGGCCAGTCGGGCAACAGACTGACAACTGAATCTAGCACACGCGGCTCAAAAGCCCCTGCTTTTTCTGTTGGGGCGCTTATCAAAATCAAGGCGCACAGGAAAAACGCGGCCATTTTTTGTGTCGGGAACATTTTATTCAAACCCAATCGAAAATTGCTTTGATCCTTATCCAGATGAGCTATCTTGACGGGCTTGGGGCGGTAACGTCAAATTCAATTCGAGGCAGGAAATGAAACTCGCAAAAACCATTCAATTGGATGTGTCTGATTTAAACATCTTTGCAAATCCGGCAAGGCCTGATGAATGGGCGATTGCCGGAACGTTTGCGTTTGTCGATTCCGATCTGTCGGCGCTCGACAACAAGCAGACAATCGCCTTCAAAAGCGGCTGGCTGGGGCTTGAGAGTTTTGGCTATTCAACATTGGTCCGTGTTGTCGTGATTCCCGACAGTGAATACGAGCAACTGGTGCGAAAACTGGCGGAATATTTGTTCCGGACGTTTGGCGCGCCGGATATGCTGGTTGCCTTGGAAGCGGCGCGGCGCGAACTCGATGACATGGCGACATTATGTGATCACCCAGCGGGGACTTTACTGGCCATCGGCCGTGCTATGGAGCCGGACGGAATTAGTGAACAGGTCCGCAAAATCGCCAACCCCGATGGCGAAAGCCATGCCCGTATCTGGGAGATTACCGAGGAATAGGCATAGGATGCCAGAGGCTCAGGTATGTCGGTTTTAGTTTGTACAAATGGTCGCTTTCTCGTGCGACTAAAGGTAGTCTGATGTAAATGAAAATCAGGACTTATTTGCATGATTGAGTTTGAACTTGATAAATCAGAAAACCTTTCCAGCTTTATCGTATATGGAAAAGTGACGTGGGCAGAAATCAAGGAGGCTACGGCGCATTATTATCTGACGTACCCAACACAAAATGTCATTTGGGATATGTTGAAATCGGAACTCTCCAGTCTGGATGCGGAAGGAATCAAAGAAGCCGCACAGGATATTAAAAAATCGGCATCGGTGAGAAAAGGCGGGAGAACGGTGTTCGTCGTCTCTGGTGATACGGAAAGCATGTTTGCAAAATTATATTGCGTAGTTAGTGAATCGATTGAGTCCCCCATCGATTATCACATTGTGGAAACAAGAGATACGGCTTTGAAATGGCTCGGCTATGACCCATCATCCGTTGAAACCGTTTACACAAGTCGGTCCGTTTCAGGGTAAGGTAACCTATCCTGAAGACCTGTCTGTTTTATTGCGGTTGGGAGTGTCACTTGGGTAGAAATTAAAGAAACTGTGGGATATTATTTCAGGTATCACCCAGCACGCGATGTGATCTGGGGTTTTGTGGACGCAAATATTTTAAATCTGGATTCCGATAGTGTCCGGGCCGTCGCGGAAGACGTTAAAAAATTCTCGTCTGCCAGAAGGGGTGGCCGAACGGTTGCCGTTATTGGCGGCGATACGGAAACGCTGGTCGCCAAGCTGTTTTGCACGATCAGTGAATCGATCAATACATCGATCCAATATCATGTTGTGGAAACCCGCAAGGACGCTCTGGACTGGCTTCGCATGGAGCCAGTGCAGTCTGACGCCCAGCAAAAGCAATGCAGCGCCTGAGTGAGAATCAAGAAAGCCGGATCTGAAAAAATGCCTCTTATTGTTACAGCCAGACTAGAGCCCGAAAAAACTGGTGACCCCGGCGAGATTCGAACTCACGGCCTACAGATTAGGAATCTGTCGCTCTATCCGACTGAGCTACGGGGTCAACCGTATCCAGCCTTTATAACATAGAAATCAAATAGGCAAGATCATGAAACCGGTTCAGCGGTTTCAATCAAATTTTTTCCTGATTTTGGAAAAGGGGATGGAGTAATTGAGCATCACCGTTTCCGTTCCCGGGTTGGTATCGCCGAGGCTGGCGTTGGAATAGTGGGCAACGGAAAGCCCGACACGGGTGCGGTCGTCAAAGCGGTAGGCGATTTCGACCTGTGAGCGGAACTCGACCGCATGACCCATATCCAGATCATCCGTCTTGCCCTGCCACCAGGTGGGCGCGAAACTCGGCGTGACAACCCAGCGCCGCCCGAAATAGACATCCATAAGAACGCCGGCCCCGATGAAGGTCATGCCGTTGGTCGCCACGTTCATTGTGGCGAAGGGCTTGAGCTCCCAGAGTTTGTAATCGGATTTGTATTCAAGGCTGAAGCTGCCGCCCTGGTCTTTCTGGCGGTTGAAATCAAACCAGCCTGCACCCACGGTCAGATAATCCGGATCGTCGGCAGCCTTTGCAGTTGGCGTGCTTAAAGCGAAAGCCGCAACGGCAAGAAGGCACAGCCCTTTAGTTATCCACTTCACCAGATATCCCCCTAGAAACATTCTTATGAGGGCGCATTTTAGGGGATTCCGGGCTGAATGCAAGCGGCTGTGGGTTCGCGATCTCAGGTCAGGTAATCACGGCCTTGAACGCTTCCGTGGCTTCCACCAGCGCGGCACGAGTGCCGTGCTCCATTGCGGAATGTCCGGCGTCGGGCACCACCACCAGTTCCGAGCCGGGCCAGGCGTTGTTAAGCGTATGGGCGGTGATCATAGGACAAACCATGTCGTAGCGGCCCTGAATGATGCGGGCGGGCAGGTGAGTGATGGCGGCCAGATTGTCGAGCAGCGCATTTTCCGGCATGAACATGTCATTGATGAAATAATGCGCCTCAATGCGAGCCAGGGCCAAGGCCGCATAACCCGACCCTTCGTCCGTGCGGGGCTCATGTTTGAGGGTGGAGCAGTCCTGCTCGAAGCGGTTCCAGGCCATTGCAGCCTCACTGTTCAGGGCGTTATCGGCGCTGCTCAGGCGTTTGTGGTAGGCGGCGAGAAGATCGCCCTGCTCGTCTGCCGGCAGATAATCAACAAAGGCCTGCCAAGCTTCCGGGTATATTGTGCGGATGCCGGACAGAAACCACTCCAGTTCGCGGGCGCGCCCTAAGAAAATGCCACGCAGGACAAAACCCAGACATTGTGCGTTGTGGGCGATGCCGTAGGCGATGGCGAGCGTTGAACCCCAGGAGCCGCCAAACAGCAGCCATTGCTCAATGTTCAGATGCCGGCGCAGGGTCTCCATGTCGGCGATCAGATGATCCGTCGTGTTGTTGGTGATTTCAGCATAGGGCCTGGAGCGCCCGGCGCCCCGCTGGTCGAACAGCACAATGCGGTAATGCGCCGGATCAAAGAAGCGCCGATGCGCCGGGTTGGTGCCGGCACCCGGTCCGCCATGTACAAACACCACAGGCACGCCGTCCGGATTGCCCGAGACTTCCCAGTAGATTTCATGGGTATCGTCAACCCGCAGCATACCCTGATCGGTCGGTTCGATGGCCGGGTACAAATCCTGACGGAGTTCCTGAATATCCATAAACTTAAAGTTTGCCTTCAATCACATAGTTCATGATCTGCACCACCTGTTCCGGTGTTTCTGCAACCGCCAATGCGGCGCCATCCACTTCCTTCAGGGCGTGGGTCAGTTCGGGGTCATGCAGGGTGATCACCGGTTTACCCTTGGCGCTGGCGTACCCCGCGTCAAAAGCGGCGTTCCATTGCCGGTATTTATCACCAAACCGCACCACCACCACATCGGCCCGGTCGATCAGCGAACGGGTGCGGATGGCGTTCATTTTGGCGCCCTTGTGATCTTTCCAGAAGTTGGAGCTTTCGGCGCCCAGAATATCAACGCCGCAGTCATCGCTGGACGCATGGTCGGTGACCGGGGCGAGCGTGCTGACAGGCAGATTATGGGCTTTCAGGCCCGCCTCGATGCGTTCGCGCCAGTCGGTGTGAATTTCCCCGGATAGATAAATTGACCATTCCTGCTGTGCCATAACGTGCTCCTTGTTTGTATTTCAACGATGCAGACCGGCGACCATTTCGGCATAGGCCGGCTCGTCCCCATCAATAAAGCCGTGCCGTACCATAAAATCAATAACCACCAAGGCGGAATTGAACTTAAAATCATCGGTCTGTTCGAGTACCCGGCGGATTTCATCAAGCGACCACAAATAAAAGGCGGCAACCTCGCCATCGGTATTCTCCGGCTGGAAATCATGAGGCAGCTCAAGATCGAAGTTAAACAACACATCGTCGCGCAGACCTTCGGGCCGGGTCGTGCGGTAGGAAATGGTACCAACGGCTTTGGCGTTTGCGGCGAAAACGGCTGGTATATTGGCTTCTTCGGCGCATTCCTTGATCAGATTGTCCTTGAGGCCCAACCCGACGGGCTGCCCGCCAGCGACCACCTGATCGAGCTTGCCCGGTCCGGTCGGCTTGTTCAGAGACCGTTTGCCGACCCACAATTTGATTTCGTCGCCGTCGCGCACGTAGCCGTTCAGGTGCACACCATAACCCTTGAAACCGAAAAGCGGTACGGCGGCGCGCTCGATCTGGAACAGAGCGGGAGCGGAAAAATTAACACCCACCGGGTAGTCTTCATGGCGCCAACCGGGGATCAGGCCTTTGCCGCGCAGGTCTTGGGCGATCTGTGCCATGGCGTTTGACCGCTCGGCATAGGTTTGCAGGGAAGGCTGCAAAGAAACCGTCGCATCCGAAACTCCGAGCAGGTCTGGAAACCCGGCCAGATGATCCAGGTTTTTGCGGTGAACACCACCAAGGCGCTGATCCCCGACAAAAAAATCGACGTAATCCGCCGACAGATCGGTGGCAACGGCGTTGATTCGGTCCATTAGGCTCATCAGGCGAGGCCCTTAGGCTGCGTCAGGCGATCAACCGGGCCTGTTTTTGCGATGTCAGCACGGAGCGGACCAGAACGCATCCACGCAGTGTGCGCGCCAGATGCTCGCCCTCGGCCTGTGTCATGGCCTGGAACTGCAAGTCGATATGCAGATCCGCGTTGTCGGCGCCAAAGGCTGTCGCGTGGCACTGATAGGGAACATGGCCCAGTTTGGCGAACACGCCAAGGACACGCGGCAGGGTGCCGGGATCGCTGACGGCGGTGAGCGAGAAGCAGGCGGTGGATTCGTGAGATTGCGCTTGTGCGCAAGAGAATGCGGTTGTCATTGGAAAAACCCTTCAACAGAAAAAAAAGAAAAATCAGCACGTTGGTCCCGGACCTCAAAGTGTGTGAGAGGCCGGGCTCATAATTCGCTGAATTGCGATTTCTGTTGTGTGGGTCAGTTTGTTCATAACGGGCCTATGATACGCCGCTTACCGCCGGGGTCAAGGATGACGCATTTATCTCCATAAATTATTTTCAGCCTATTTCTTCTCATTTGGCTTGAGTATATGATGACTTACACGGCGTGGCCCGCGCCTCCTCCCTCCAATCGGGAAAGCACCTGACGTGCCGGGTATTCTTATTTCGGGCCCACTGTTCGAGCATCACGCATAAGGAGGGATTGTGGCATCCGCTCGCAATAGGAGGTTCTCTTGATGAAACTGACAACACCCCTTTATCGACTGAAACACAAAGCCAAAAAGCTGGCCCGTGATGCGGGCATTCCTCTGCACGTGGCGCTGGACCAAATGGCCAAAGAGCAAGGCTATACAAGCTGGAGCCTTCTGGCGTCACAGGCCATGAAAGATTATCCGTCCGCCCCATTATATCCCAAGCTAAAGCCGGGAGAACTCGTTTTGCTTGGGGCGCGTCCGGGCCATGGCAAGACACGGATGGGTTTGGAGTTGATTGCAGACGCGTTAAAAGCCGGTCACAAAGGTTTTTTTTACACACTTGAATATAACGAGGCCGACGTTTTAAAGCACCTGCAACAGGTTGGCGGCGAGACCCCAGGTCTGGAGAACCGTTTTCATTTCGATTGTTCGGACTCGATCTGTGCGGCCTACATGATAGATCAATTGGGGACACCCGAAGCGGGGTCTCTGGTTGTGATCGATTATCTGCAGCTTCTAGATCAAAAGCGTGACCATCCCGATCTGAAGGATCAAATATCGGCGCTAAAAACGTTTGCTAGGGAAACCGGCCTTATTATTGTCTGCATCTCCCAGATTGACCGGTCCTACGAACTGTCAGGGCGTTCAATTCCCGGGCTCGCCGATGTGCGGTTGCCAAATCCGCTGGACCTGACCCTATTTAACAAAGCGTGCTTCCTGCATGAGGGTAAAATGCGGATTGAGGCGCTTGGCGGATCGGTCTCAAATTTGTAAAGACCGTGAGAAAGAGCATCAATCTATGTCACAAAACAGAGGTAGATTGAGCACGGCCCCAACAGTGAGGTCAGAAAGGTTATCCTGCTGCACAATGGCGGTCTGTTCGCCGCGCGGCGCACAAAGGGCCGGGTCGGATGTTTTGGAAAACAGCACGACGGACGGGCAGCCAGCCATGGCTGCCATATGCATGGGGCCGGTGTCGTTGCCGATGGCGACGCGGGCCTTTGCGCTGAGCGCGGCAATCTCGAGCAGGCGGGTTTTGCCGGTTAAATCGATAGTTTCGGGCGCAACGTTTTTGATGGTTCGTGCCAGGTCGGTTTCGGCAGCAGTGCCGAGAACAACCGGAGTGATGCCCCGAGCCACCAGTTCGGCGGCGAGATGTCCGTAGTTTTCAATAGGCCAGCGTTTGTCCGGGCGGTGTGCCGCGCCACCCGGCACCAGTAGCCCGAAGGCGTCGGGCAGGGAGAATTGCGACAGGTCCGCCACCGCCCAGCTCAAATCCGTTGCTGGAACGGCTTTAATCCCGGCCATGGCCAGTTGCTCGCGCTGGCGGTCCTGGGTGTGCATGGAATCACGGTCCGGGTTGTCATGCGGGTGCGAGCAGACTCGCGCGATGCCCGACCATTCGGGTTTTGATGCGCCCACAAACAGCCGGTAATAAAAGGAGCTGCGGTCCGATGTCTGCAGGTCGTAAACCCGTTGAAACTGTCCGGCCAGCAATCGGTTGCGTAGACGCAGCCATTTGCCGATTTGCAGAAAACGCGGCCGTTCATCAAGCCAGATGTCATCCACATATCCCGAAACCCGGGCCAGCTCTTCATAAGGTGCCGTGGTCAGAAGTGTGATGCGGGCATCGGGATGATGATCCCGAATGGCTTTCAGCGGGCCCAGCGCCTGGACAAAATCACCCAATGCGCCCAGCTTGATGATCAGAACGGCAGAACTAGCCATGGCGGCTGTTATGGGGCTTTTGCAGGGGCAAGGACTTCATTGTAAACTTCAAGAATTTTGGCGCACATGGTGTCCTTGGAAAAATGATTGTGAATGTTGCTGATGCCCATTTCCGATAATTTGGCCCGTTCCTCGGCGCTCAGGTTGAGGGCCTTGTCGATGGTTTTGGCCAGCGCTTCCGAATCGCCGGGTGGGACGAGCCATCCGGTCACGTTCTCAATCACCGTTTCCTGAGCTCCACCATGGGCCGTGGCGATTACCGGGCGGCCAAGACTTTGCGCCTCAATCACCACGCGGCCAAAACCTTCCGGGTCGGTTGAAGCGGAAACCACGATGTCGGTCAGCATGTAAGCCGCAGGCATGTCGTCGCAATGATCGACGATGCGGACAATTTCACCGAGGTCGTGTCGTTCGACCAGCGTTTCAAGCTCATTTCGATAATCGTCACGGCCCTGAGCGTCGCCAACCAGCAGGCAGCGGATATCGCGCCGCGCGAGCGTCTTGATGGCGTCGATGAAGACGGTTTGGCCTTTCCAGCGGGTCAGGCGGCCGGGCAGCATGATCACCGGCAAACCATCGTCGAGACGCCATTTATGGGCCAATGCAACAACCCGCTCTGCGGACACCAGCTTCGGGTCAAAACGTTGCAGGTCAACGCCGCGGTGAATGACCCGGATCTTGTTGACGGGTACCCCATAAATCTGCCGGATATGTCCGGCGATGAAGCTGGAAATGGCGATCACCCGGTCGCCAAAGGTCATCACCGCATTGTATTTGCGTTTCAGGATATTTTCAGTCGAATAGGTGCCGTGAAAAGTTGTGATAAAGGGTTTGCCGCTGCGTCGGGCCGCAAAAAAAGCACTCCAGGCTGGGGCGCGCGAGCGGGCATGCACCACATCCACCCGGTTCTGCCGGATGACATCCGTCAGGCGTCGGATGTTTTTGTACATGGTTAACGGGTTTTTTGAATGGACGGGCAATTCGATATGCTCGGCGCCAACGCGGGCCAGTTCATGAACCATACCGCCCCCATTGGACACGACCAATGCCCGGCCTCCAGCTTCGACAATCGCCTGCGCCACTTCAATGGTGCCGCGCTCGACGCCTCCGGAACTGAGCGCTGGCAATACCTGAAGGATGGTCGTTACCCGTTCGGATTCCAGCGCCGGATAAGCCGAGGATCCACCTTTCGGGCGTTCCTCTTCGCGGGCATCAGTGTTAGTATCGGAAGTCTCATTCATCGGATAAGTTTACCATGACCCAAAATAAGCGACGAATACCGGACAGACCTCAAACCCCTGAGGCAGCATTACTAAATCGCGACGATGGGGCGACTATCGCCTACCACCGAAGCTCTGGCAAGTCTCCCGGCGTCGTCTTCCTGACAGGATTTAAGTCGGATATGACCGGTGGCAAGGCTCTGGCCCTTGAGGAACATTGCCTTCAGCGCGGTCAGGCATTTTTAAGGTTCGATTACACGGGGCATGGTCAATCGTCCGGAAAATTTGAAGAAGGCTGTATCGGGCAATGGGCCGAGGATGCGGTCTATGCCCTTGATCAATTGACCGAAGGCCCGCAAATTCTGGTCGGCTCCTCCATGGGGGGCTGGATCGTGCTGCTGGCGGCCCTTCAGCGCCCAAAACGAATCGCTGGCTTGATTGGCATCGCCGCTGCCCCGGATTTCACCGAAGACCTGATCTGGGATGCGTTTAGCGATGTGCAAAAGGCCGAAATGACCACTCAGGGATATGTGGATTTACCCAATTGTTATGAAGATCAGGCTCCGTACCGGATCAGCCAGAAATTGGTGGAAGACGGCCGTAACCAGTTGTTGCTGGGAGGTGAGATTGCGCTCGATATGCCGATTCGGCTGATTCAGGGGATGCAGGATGCCGATGTCCCATGGTCAACGGCGGCGCGAATTATGGAGAAAGTCACGTCAACAGATGTAGAAGTGACTTACGTCAAATCCGGGGATCACCGTTTGTCAGCGCCCACTGATCTGGCCCGGCTGACCCGAACTCTGGACGGGCTCTTGGATCAACCCTCAGACGATCCTTCGTAAATCGCCTGCAGGCCTTCGCGATAGGTCGGGTAAAGCAACTGTACGCCCAGTTCCGATTTGATGCGTTGATTGTCGACGCGCCGGTTGTCCTGCCAGAACGACAGGGCCATGGGGCTCATCTCTTTGGCCGCCACGTCAAAGGGGATGGGTGCGGGTGCCTCAACGCCCAGTAGATCGCAGGCGTAAGCAATCACATCGGACGGTGATGCGGGTTCATCATCGCAAATATTGTAGATACGCCCCGGATTGGGTTTGGCGATGGATGCCGCCAGCGTTTGTGCAATATCGGCCACATGAATGCGGGAAAACTGGTGGCCGGGTTTTTCGATGCGCCTGATTTTCCCGGCACGGACCTGCTCAATGGCGCTGCGTCCGGGGCCATAGATGCCGGGCAACCGGAAGATATGAACCGGAACCCCGGCATCGCGATACAAATCGAGCCAGGCCGTTTCGGCCTGCAGACGGCTTGCGCTGCGCGGCGATGTGGGGCGGGTCGGGCTTGTCTCATCGACCCAGTCGCCATCGGTGTTGCCATAAACCCCAGTTGTCGACAGATAGCCCAACCATCTTAGTGATGTCAGTCCGGTGATCTGGGCCTTGTGCCAGCGGAGCGCCGGGTCGCCGGTCTGGCCCGGTGGGATAGACACCAGCATGTGGGTGATGCCCTGGAGCGTGTTCGCCCCATTGACCAGTGTGGCATCGCCATCAAACCGGTGAATAGCCGGGCCGGGCGCGCCCGCTGCTGCGAGATCGGCAGTGCGTGAAGTGCCGGAGACGGTCCATTGATCCGGGGCCAGGTCATTAGCGAGGGTCTTGGCGCAATAGCCATAGCCAAAACAGAAGAGATGTTTGTCTGTCGATGTCATTTTTTGTCCAAAAAAACTTGTCAGAGCCCCTTATACCCCGGCAAATTGCCAGAGCAATGACCCGATTCTTTTTTCTTATCTTAACTCTCTGTGCGCTAACCCTGAAAGGGGCGGGCGCTGATGAAATCGATAATGCGGCAGAATATCGCGCCTGTATGGCTGAGGCCGAAGCGACGCCCGATACAGCCTACGTGCGGGCCGTGCGCTGGCGTGATCTGGGCGGCGGCAGCGGCGCCGAACATTGCGCGGCGACAGCCCTGATCGGGCTTGAGCTTTATCAGGACGCGGCGGCGCGGCTTGAAACACTGGCACAGACCAGCAAAACCGAGCCTGAGATCAAGGCGCAACTGCTGGCGCAGGCGGCCCAGGCCTGGCTGTTGGACGGAAATGCGGAGCGCGCCGAAGCCAATGTGACGGCGGCACTGGCCTTGACTCCGGACCACCCGGAGTTGCTGATCGACCGGGCCGAGGCGAAGGCGGCGCGCAAGGACTATGCAGGGGCTTTAAATGATCTCGACAAGGCACTGGCCCTTGATCCGGGGCGCGTTGATGCGCTGGTTTTTCGGGCCACGGCGAAGCGCTATCTGAAAGATCTGGCTGGCGCTCTGGCCGATCTCAACCGGGCGCTGACCTTCAATATCAGTCATGCCGATGCCCTGCTTGAACGGGGTATTGTCTATCGATTGCAAAACGATGCCAACGCCGCCCGTCAGGACTGGCTGCTCGTTCTGAGTCTGGCACCGGACTCCGCCGCTGCAGAAGCCGCGCGCAAGAATCTGGAACATATGGATGTGAGGAAAGAGTAGGGGACCGAGAAAGGCCTAACGGCTACGGGCCGAGCGTTGGGTCATGGCCGGGCTGACGCGCGAGCCGGCGGATTTTGGAGACCCGTAGGTTTTGGGGATGGATTTGGCCTTTTTGGCCTCGTCGGGTGCACCGTGGAGGGCCTCTTCAGTGGGGCGTTTGACGGGTTTTTTGACGCCGGGTTTGCGATTGGGCCGCTTGTTCTTGGGCATGGGTTTTCTCTGTCCGTTGGAGGTTCACGTGCCTCAACAGTACTCCGATCGACGCAGATAGCAAATGGCCGCTAAAAATCCAGGTTGCGGTAGTGCTTGGGTGGCGGCGCGCCGGGGATGTGATCTTCCAGCAAGGGACGGAAGCTGGGCCGCGATTTGATGCGCGCATACCATTCACGGGCCGCCGGGTGGTCGTTCCACGGCACATCACCTAAATAATCTACCGCCGATAGATGCGCACTGGCCGCCAGATCGGCAATACTTAGGTGATCGCCCGCCAGCCAGTTGCGCCGATCTACCAGATAACCGATGTAATCGAGATGGATGTGAATATTTGCATGACCGGCCCGGACCACTTGGGAATCCGGCTCGCCGAGTCCTAAAAACCGCTTCATCATTTTTTCCGTGACCAGGTTCTCCGTCACTTCTGCGTTGAACTTGCGGTCAAACCAGTAAACCAGCCGTCGCGCTTCGGCGCGCTCTATCGGGCTGCGGCCAATCAGCGGCGGGTCAGGTTGGGTTTCGTCCAGATATTCGGCAATGGCGTCACTGCCGGAAAGCGCCGTGCCGTCCTCTTCAACCAGCACCGGGACTTCGCCGGTTGGGTTGAGGGCCAGAAATTCATCGCGTCGTTCCCAAACGCTTTCCGTGCGCATTTCAAATTCCATACGCTTTTCCATTAAAGCGAGGCGGATTTTTCGACAGAAGGGATTGAGCCAGAGATGATACAGGATGCGCATGGTGGGCTCTTTATACTAAGCGGTTTCAGCAGAAACAATCAGCGTCCAGCCAAGATTCATTGTCCTAACGCTAATATCGCAAAAAAGTGAAGCATCTGTCACTGGCGACCCTAGACGGTTTGGCGTATGAAAATAGGATAGTCCATACAGGTTGCGGAATCGTAAACGCCGATTTTTATTTGTGCAGCCGGAAACGAGTTGGAGAGTTCTATATGCTGATCAAAATAGCCAAAGCGTCGGATGTCAAATCGTCGGAAATCACCCCGAAATCCGTGTTTGAGAATCGGCGCAGCTTTCTTAAAACGGCCGCCATCGCCGGGCTTGGCTTTGCTGCAGGTTCCATTGCTCCACCCAGTTTTGCCAATACGGGCGGCACCGGCAAAAAGCTGAGCGGCATCCAACCCAGCAAATGGACGCAGGAATCCCTGGGCGAAGAACTGACCGATTACATGTCCGTTACCCAGTACAACAATTTTTACGAATTCGGTACTGGAAAGGGAGATCCCTACGCCTACGCGAAGAACTTTAAGCCCAAGCCCTGGACGGTCACCATCGATGGTCTCGTTGATAAGCCCGGCACCTATTCCTATGACGATCTGGTCAACCCGCACAAACTGGAAGACCGCGTTTATCGTTTCCGCTGCGTTGAAGCCTGGTCCATGATCGTCCCTTGGGTCGGGATTTCACTGGCGGATGTGATCAAGCGCTTAGGCCCAACCAATGACGCCAAATATGTGGCTTTCGAGACGCTCAATGACCCCGAACAGATGCCCGGCGTACGCAGCCCGGTTCTCGACTGGCCGTATCGCGAAGGCTTGCGCATGGATGAAGCCATGAACCCGTTAAGCCTGCTGGCAGTTGGCCTGTATGGAGAGGAACTGCCCAACCAGAACGGCGCGCCGATCCGGCTGGTCACGCCCTGGAAGTACGGCTTCAAGAGTATTAAATCCATTGTCCGCATTTCCTTCACCAAGGAACAGCCACCAACGTCGTGGAATATGGCGGGGCCCAGCGAATACGGCTTTTATTCCAACGTGAATCCGGAAAAAAGCCATCCGCGCTGGAGCCAGGCCAAGGAACGCCGTATTGGCGAGTTCCTTAAGCGCCCCAGCCTCAAGTTCAACGGCTACGAGGAAGAAGTGGCGGCCATGTACGCCGATATGGATTTGCACAAGTTCTATTGATCCGTCACCGCATACAGACGACACTGCTTGAATGACTCAAGACAAACTGATCCGGCGCGTCCTCAAACCCCTTGTCTGGGTTCTGTGTCTGGCCCCATTGGTCAATCTTGCCTGGCTCGCCTATAGCGGTGGGCTGACCGCCAACCCCATTGAGTTTTTGAACCGTTATCTGGGTGAATGGGCGCTGAAATTCCTGTTGATTGCCTTGACCGTCACCCCCTTGCGCGGGATCACGGGATGGTCCGGCTTGGCCCGCTTTCGCCGCCTGCTGGGCTTGTTCGCCTTCTTTTACGTGGTGCTGCATCTCTCCAGCTATGTGGGTCTGGACCAATTCTTTGACTGGCGCGAAATCTGGCTGGATATCCTCAAACGCACCTACATCACGGTGGGCATGGTGGCTTTTGTCATTCTCGCGGCGCTGGCCGCCACCTCGACCACCGGCATGATCAAGCGTATGGGCGGCAAAAACTGGAACCGCCTGCACAAGGCGGTTTATGTGGCGGGGATTGCCGGTTGCATCCATTTCCTGATGATGCGCAAGGGCCTGCAACTAGAGCCGATTTTTTATGGCGGTTATCTGGCTTTGTTGCTGGGTTACCGGTTTGTGGCCTATTTGAAAAAGAAACGCCGCCGGACGCAGGCTGTGGCGTAAAAGGCCCATTGAAAAGAGCGGAGATGCGTATCTTCCTCTCGACAACACATTCAATAAATATATAATGTTTTTAAAATAACTGAATTCCTGCGTATCTGACAGCAGGAATCACGCGGTAACGGGCAGGTTGAACAATTTGGGAGGAAATCATGAAAAAGATTATTATAGCCGTGTTGTGTGTGTTTATATCTCAGGGCGCTTTTGCCGCCGATGATATGGCTGTCAAGATCAGTGGAAAAATCAGCCAGGTTGCCGTTAAGGGCATGGATGGCGAGCTCATAATCATGCGTGATCAAAACACGGATGCAACAATCAATCCCAAATACGCGAAAACCTCGCGCCCCTGTCCGCCGTTCTGCATCCAGCCCATGCAGGTCGCACCCGGCGTCACCACAGTTGGCGAGCTTGAACTGCTGGAATTTGCCAAAGCGGGCGGCAAGCTAATCGACGGACGCACCGTCGAATGGCATCTCGAAGGAACGATCCCGAGCGCCATCAACATGCCTTATACGCAAATGGCCAGCCGACTTGATGAAATTGGCTGCGAAAAAGGTGGTGACGGCAAATGGGATTGTGCAAACGCCGAGAAGGTTCTGTTGTTCTGTAACGGGCCCTGGTGCGGACAATCCCCGATGGCGATCAAGGCGATGCTGCGTGAAGGTTATCCGCCTGAAAAAATCCTGTACTATCGCGGAGGCATGCAGGCCTGGAACGGTCTGGGTCTGACCGTAGTCGAGGGTGATTTTTAGTCTTTGAGGGCGTTCAGTAGCGCGATCAGTTTACGGTCGCGCTCGGCTTCCAGATCGTCAATGGTCCGCGACCCGGCTTCCTCTTTCAGGCCGGCGATAATCTGATCGCAAAGCGCCTGGGTCAGTTCCGGCTCGCCCTGCATGGTTTTCCACCATGTTTCCATGGCCGGGCCGAAGTGATCAAAGAACGCCTGAAAGCCGCCCTTGCCGCCGGTCAGGTTGAAAATCATGTGCGGCCCCATGAGGGCGAGGCGCAGGCCCGGTCCCTGCGCCATGGCGGCGTTGATATCTTCGACCGAGGCCAGATCATTAACCACGGCCCATACGGCTTCACGCCACAGCGCTGCCTGAAAGCGGTTGGCCAGATGGCCGGGCACTTCTTTTCGAATCAAGATCGCATGTTTGCCGATATGTTTGTAAAAGCCCATGGCCCAGTCGACGATAGCGGGATCGGTGCGGTTGGAGCCGACAACCTCGACCAGCGGGATCAGGTGCGGCGGATTAAACGGATGGCCAACAACAAAGCGATGAGCGGTCTCGATGTCGGTAACCAGATCGCTTAAAATCAGGCCGGATGTGCTGGTCGAGAAAACCGCATGCGACGGCATGGCTGCATCAACCCGGGCGTAGAGGTCTTTTTTGATATCTAGACGTTCCGGCGCGTTTTCCTGGATAAAATCGGCTTTGGCAACAGCGGATTCCGGGCTGTCAAACAGGGTCAGGGCGTGTCTGTCTGCCTGGGGGCTGAGGCCCAAACTCTCCAGCTGCGGCCAGGCGGTGTCAATGAAAGAGTTCAGCTTTCCCCGCCAGCCGTCGCCGGGATCCCAGGCGGAAACCGCGAAACCGCGGGCCAGAAAATAGGCCGTCCAGCTGGTGCCAATGGTGCCGGTGCCGAGAACGGCGATGGTCCGGACCTGATCGAAGGGAAGCGGTGGGCTCATGGCAGACGGGTCAGGCGACGTTTTTGTTTTGTTCGATTGCCCGGCGAACGGTCATGACGATCTCGTCGCCCTGGGTCTGAATGGTCTTGTCGGCGTTTTGCGGTATGGCGATGCCATGGTCCCGGCAATAGCAGATGAGGGCATCCTTCAAATCGCGCATGTCCAGATCCACATGGCCAAACTGTGAGGCTGCGTTTTTGATATAAACGACGCGCAAGGCCTGCGACGGCTCAAAGCCAATGATCACATGCTTTGGCGTAAACTCTGCCATGGGATGACCGGTCAGGGCCAGATAATGGCTGGCCACCGCAATCAGTTCTTCTTTGCTAAACCGGATGTCGCGTGATTCGTTCGGCATGGGTGTTCTCCCCCTTATTGCGCGGATACTCCACGTTTCAGGTATAAGGAGGGAATGTTAACGGATGGTAAATGGGGGGTGTGGATAATGAAACAAAATCGTCACATGAGTGTCATATTTTGGAAGCCAAATACACCTAGCTTAGTAGTCATAAAAAGGCATAAAAATTCAAAAATCAACAGGAAGAGGAGTAAGTCATGACTACTGGTAGTCCAAAAATTGCTAGCCAAATGCTAGGATTGAAAGAAACGCCTTCCCATAGTCGACGCCGAGGGATGACACAGCCTCGGACACAAAAAGCTATGTGGAAATCATTGACCGCAGAACAGCAGCGTCTTGCTGAAGCGATCTTTCCTAAAAAAACTCTTTGGGGGTATAAAGATGATCAGGCCTCCCAAGATGAACCTGATAAGGTCAAGCGATCTAAAATTCCCGGATGGAACGAAATGCAAGACCGTATCCATAAGAGACGTGCTGCAGACTTGCTCGAGTTGCTGGGGATTGAAGATGAAGGTGGGAACCACTTGGAATGACTTTTTTTAAAAGCCTAGACGCATAAAACCCCCGAAGGTGACTTCGGGGGTTTTTTATTGGAAAAACCGCAACCCAGCAGTTTTTGTAAGCCGTCAGTGTGCGTCATCCCAGTTGGCACCGGTGCCGGTATCGACGACCAGGGGTACGCTCAGGTGTGCGGCGCTTTCCATGGACGTTTTGACGGCGGCGACGGTTTTTTCAACTTCCGCGTCGGGCACTTCAAAGATCAGTTCATCGTGGACTTGTAACAGCATCCGGGCATTGAGCCCGGCGTCATCCAGCGCATCCGGCATCAACAGCATGGCGCGCTTGATAATATCGGCGGCGCCGCCTTGGATGGGCGCATTGATGGCGGCGCGCTCGGCCATGCCACGCATGTTGGGGTTTTTCTCGTTGATGCCCTTCACATGGCATTTGCGACCAAATGGCGTCATCACATAACCGAACTTTCGGGCCTCTTCCTTGGTTCGGTCCATGTAATCGCGGATACCGGGATAGCGCTCGAAATAGGCGTCGATATATTGCGCGGCTTCCGAATTGGAAATGCCCAACTGACGGGCCAGACCAAAAGCGGAAATGCCGTAAATGATGCCGAAGTTGATGGCCTTGGCGTTGCGCCGGATCAGCGGGTCCATGCCTTCAATGGGCACCCCGAAGACCTGCGAGGCGGTAATGGCGTGAATGTCCTGGCCTTCGTGAAAGGCCTGTTTGAGCACGTCAATGTCCGCCACATGGGCCAGCAGGCGGAGCTCGATTTGCGAATAATCGGCCGACAGCAATGTCATGCCCGCATCGGCGACAAAGGCCTTGCGGATTTTGCGGCCTTCTTCAGAGCGGATCGGGATGTTCTGCAAATTCGGGTCCGACGAAGCGAGTCGACCGGTTGAGGCCACGGCCTGCGAATAGGAGGTATGGATGCGGCCCGTCTTCGGGTTGATCTGGTTAATCAAGGCGTCCGTGTAAGTGCTTTTCAGTTTTGACAATTGTCGCCAGTCAAGCACCCGTGCCGGCATTTCGTGGCCCTGATGAACGAGGTTTTCGAGAACATCCGCGCCGGTGCCATAGGCCCCGGTCTTGCCTTTTTTGCCTCCGGGAATGGCCATCTCATCGAACAGAATTTCACCCAGCTGTTTCGGTGAGCCGATATTGAATTGGCGTCCGGCCAGCTTGTGAATTTCAGTTTCCAGCTCCCCCAGCCGATGGGCGAAATCATCGGACAGCCGCTTGAGTTCCGTCGCATCCACCTTGATGCCAAGCGCTTCCATGCGCCGCATAACTGCGACCAGTGGGCGTTCCAGGGTCTCGTAAATGCTGACCATATGCTCCAGCGCGAGGCGGGGTTTGAACACCTGATGCAGGCGCAGGGTGATTTCGGCGTCTTCAGCGGCATAGTCCAACGCCTTGTCGAGCGGCACATGATCAAACGTCACCTGTGCTTTGCCCGACCCGGCCACCTCCTTGAATTTGATGGTGTCATGGCCAAGGAAGGTCAGGGCCAGATCATCCATGCCGTGGCCGTGCAGACCGCCTTCCAGGCAATAGGATAAAAGCATGGTGTCATCTATGGGATAAAGAGAAATGCCAACCTGTTCAAAGACATGCATGTCGTACTTAATGTTCTGCCCGATTTTGAGCACGCCCGGATCTTCAAGCAGAGGTTTAAGTAGGGCGACGGCCGTCTCCAGTTCAATCTGTTCAATCGATTCCGACGGCGCTTTCGGCTCGGCCGCATCCAGCAGATCAAAAGACGGCTGGTCATCGCCGGAAACGTGACCGAGCGGGATATAGCAGGCATGGCCGGGTTGCACGCAAAGGGAAATGCCGACCAGCTTTGCCTGCAAGGGGTTGAGTGATGTGGTTTCCGTATCAACGGCCACCTGGCCTTCCTTGTTGGCGGCATCAATCCAGACCTTGAGAGCCTCCGCCGTTTGCACCAGTTCATATCTGGTTTCCTGGGCCGGGGCTCCGGGCGCTTCCTGTCCGGAGCCGGGGTCCATGCCGAGGCGCCCTTCCATGGTTGTGATCAGGGACTTGAAGCCATAAGTGCGCAGGAAGGAAACGATGGTTTCCGGGTCCGGCACCTTGACGCTGAATTCGGACAGCGGTACGTCCAGTGGGACATCGGTTTTGAGCGTCACCAGATCGCGCGAGATCCGTGCCATATCGGCCTGCTCGATCAGGCTCTGGCGGCGCTTCGGCTGTTTAATTTCCTCGGCCCGCGCAAGCACGCCATCCAGATCGCCATATTCGTTTATCAACAGGGCCGCAGTTTTGACGCCAATCCCCTGCACACCCGGAACATTATCCGACGAATCGCCGGCCAAGGCCTGCACATCAATGACCCGGTCCGGACCAACACCAAACTTCTCCATCACCTGTTCGCGCCCGATTACCTTGTTCTTCATGGCGTCCAGCATGGTGATGTTGTCGTCGACCAATTGCATCAGATCCTTGTCGGAAGACACAATGGTGACTTCGGCGCCATCAGCGGCGGCCTGTTTGGCGTAAGTGGCGATCAAGTCGTCGGCCTCAAAACCCTCCATGTCGATGGCCGGAACATTGAGGCATCGGGTCACTTCGCGGACCAGTTCAAATTGCGGGATCAACTCATCCGGTGGCGGCGGACGGTGGGCCTTATATTCGGAATAAATATCGGAACGAAAGGTTTTGCGGGCCCTATCGAAGATAACGGCAATGTAATCGGCTTCCGTATCATCCAGCAGCTTCAGCAGCATCTTGGTGAAGCCGAATACGGCATTCACTGGAGTTCCGTCGGGACTGACCATGGGCGGCAGGCCATGAAAGGCCCGGAAGATAAAGCCCGAGCCATCAATTAAAAACACATGCTTCGGCTGGTCGGTCATTCGGTGTACCTTGGTGGTGATATTATAATTGAGCGGCAGTTTAACCTGCCTAGGGGGAGCCGGAAACACTGCATCGAATTTTTTAGGAAATCATACAATAGTATGCTATTAATAAGCCAAATCCATGCACCAGAGGTGTTCTTAATGATTTGTCAGTGTTTTTCTGGTTTGCTGAATGGATGTTTAATTAAAGACGCGTAGGGAGTTGGTAAGAGAAAACTGGGGAGAGCGGACCACCCGTAAAGGGAGGTGCCATTGGCCGGAAGGCATGGTTTCCGGCTACTTGATGAGGAGATATCTCATGAGGATCCCGAACAGCGTATTTCTGACCCCTGTGGTTATTGGTCTTTTCGCAATAACTCTATCCCTGATGAACCCAAGCCAGGCCTCCGCAGGCGCCGTATGCGGCGATCGGACGTCACTGCTCAAACAACTGGCGGGCAATTACAAAGAAGCCCCGGCATCAATGGGGTTGGCGGCTAACGGTTCCGTGGTTGAAGTGACCAAATCCGAAACCGGCACCTGGACCATCCTGCTGACACACCCAAACGGGGTCACTTGCGTGATTGCGGCAGGGGAACATTGGGAAAATCTGAAGCAAAAAGCGGTTGGTTATCAACCCTCCTGATTGATGGGGGGCATTTTTAAATGCAGAGGCCATGCCTGCCGTCATGGTCACGGACTTCCTATGTGCTGACGCGCCGCAAATCATCTGTGGCATGAGACGGTATCTCAATGCCAGAATCCAAAAGGATGTAAAATCGTCGGTTTGAAAGAATAAAGAGATAGGCAAAACACACTTCACTCTTTGGTTGTTCTCTCAATAATTGTATGCTTGAATTCAATTCATTATTGATTAGCTCCTGAAACGCCTTTGGGTTTTTAGGCGTTTGATCGTTTGGGATATTCACCAGTGGATACGCCCTTAAAAAATAAACGACGGGGGAGACCATTTTGAAATTCATCAGAAATATTTTGTTTGTAGGGCTGGCCGGGTTGGCTTTGGCGAGTTGTAAAACAGCGCCGGATTTTTACGGCGATGGACCAATTAATATCAGCGCCAACATGCAGTCCTATTTTGAGAAGTACAAAAGTGGCGGCGGGCCCTCTTATTTCGCCATTTCAGAAGATGGGCGCATGGCGTCCTGGAGTTACTGTCCTTCCGGGCCGGATGGCTGCAGTGTTGGCGAACCACCCTATATGATGGCGATTAATGGCTGCAATCGGCGTGGTAAAAAATGTAAAATTTTTGCCCGAGGTAAAAATGTCGTCTGGAAGGGCCCTGTTACATATGGCGGTTCTCCTGTCGCCAGTGGGGCATCACCTTCAGCCAAGTCGGATGAGGTGGTTTGCGCCTTTGCGGTGGATTACGCGGTTGAGCCGTTTACTTGGTCGACGCATACAGAAGTGACAAAATATGTTGCGGAAGCCAAACGCCGGGGTCTGTCGCTCGAGGATTGCGATAAACTGAACTAACGCCAAACCCCCCACGCTGGTTTTCTGAATTAAAAAAGCAGCGTGGGGAAAATACAGAACCCTTAAGAATACGGAAAATCCTATGCCGTCTGAACAGAGCCGCAATGGGCTTGGACCCTTCATGGGGATTTGTTTGGCGAGCCTGCTGCTGGCCGGTTGCCAAACGGTAAAAGAAGTGGCGCAACAGGTAAAACCGGCAGATCCTTTTGTGGGATCTGGGGAACTAGGGATCACTCCCGGCGTTCATACCGCCTTGAAAGGGTTTTTGAAAATGAGGAGTGCCGCCTATTTTGCGGTTTCCGTTGATGGTGCGCGCTCCGGTTGGAGCCGCTGTGATGCAGGGCCAGACCAATGTCAGGGGGATGTTTCGCCAAAATTCCAAGCGATAAAATTTTGCGAAAAACAGGCGAAAAAGACGTGCAGGATTTTTGCACGCGGCAAAGTCATCGTCTGGGACGGGCCGGTCCTGTACGGCACCATGCCGAAATCGGATAAACTGCTGCTGCCTCTAAAAGGCAGGAACCCGGCTTTCAGTAAGCTGTCCAAAAAAGAGATTTGTGCAAATGCCATTGATTATTCAACAAAACCCTACGAATGGTTAATCTCCGACTCCGCTAAGTTCTATGTGGCGGAAGCCAAGAGCCGCAATTATTTTTTGTATGAATGCGCATTTGAGGTGTCCCGCTAGGGCGACACCAACCCCTCAGCCAAATAACCCGGCTGATCGGAGTTTGCGGCGTGGCGTTAATTTAAAAACGTTTGAGTAGGACTGAAAAAGGCCGCGATTAATGCCCGGATGCCGCCTTTGCGCCTTCTTTGAGTTTATAGACGCGGGAGCAATAGGGGCAGACGACCTCGTTTTTTTCACCCATTTCGAGATAAATATGGGGATGCCCAAGGGCGCCGCCGCCATCACAGCCGACGCGTTTGCTTTCTACTTCTATGGTCTCGATATCTGACATGGGGTCCTCATAAGTCACCGGAATTCTTAAATCGGATCATAGCCCCCAAATGTACCGAGTTCCAGCGTCAAAGCGCATCGTGCATGGGGTTTGTCACCGGTTCTTTCTGGGCATGGACCTTTGCGCTCCTCCGGCCTAGATTGTGGGGATTTTTATGACAGACGGATCTTTGAATGCTTTCCAGTTCTTCCTCGCCGGATAACGGTCCCGATGCCGAGCCTGAGTTCGCCATCGAGACGGTTGACCTGAACAAGACCTACGCCGCATCCCATCGGCAGCCCGCCAAACAAGCGTTGAAGGATATCAACCTGAAAGTCCCGCGGGGCTCTTTCTTTGCGTTGCTTGGCCCCAATGGCGCCGGCAAGTCAACCCTGATCAATATTCTGGCGGGGCTGGTGGTCAAGACATCGGGAACAGCGCGCATCTGGGGCCATGATATTGATCAGAATATGCGGCGTGCCCGACGTTCTATCGGGATCGTACCTCAGGAACTGAATATTGATCCGTTTTTCACGCCGCGCGAGATGCTGGATTTACAGGCAGGCATGTACGGGGTGCCAAAAGCCGAGCGGCGCAGCGACGAGATTTTGAAAACGGTGGGCCTGACCGATAAGGCCAATGCCTATGCCCGCACGTTGTCCGGCGGTATGCGCCGCCGCCTGCTGGTCGCCAAGGCCATGGTTCACAGCCCGCCGGTTCTGGTGCTTGATGAACCGTCGGCGGGAGTTGACGTCGATTTGCGCCGCCAGCTTTGGGACAACGTCAAGGAGATGAACGCCCGCGGTGTGACGGTTCTGCTGACCACCCATTATCTCGAAGAAGCGGAAGCCATGTGCGACACCATCGCGATTATCAACCATGGCCGCCTGATCGCCTGCGAATCGACGCCGGATTTATTGTCGCGTCTGGATTCCAAGGAAATCACCTTCACGCTGGACGCCGATATTCATAAGCTTCCACAAGCCCTTGAATCCTATAATGTCGAGATTGTAAAAACCCGGAAGTTGAAATTTCGCTACACACCCAGCAAAGTGGCGGCGGGGGAAATTCTCCATGCGATTTCCAGCGCCGGGCTGACCATTTCCGAAATCTCGACAAAGGAAGCGGAACTGGAAGATATTTTTGTCAAGATGACGAGTGAACCGGAGGCGGAGCTTGGCGGATGAAAAAAGGGCTCCCTACAGGCTTGTTTCTGCTGGTCGTGACAGTGCTGGCCGGTGCCTGTGCCCCGAATGAAATGTATAGGGCCGGGGAGGTGATGATCGAACCCACTATAAATGCGTCAGAACTGATTGCCGCTGATGGCACCCGTTTGCCGGTACGCACTTGGGGGCCGGTGTCGGCGGCACCAAAAGCGGTCCTGCTGGCGGTGCATGGGTTCAATGACTATTCCGATTACTTTAAGGATCCCGGCGCATTTCTGGCGGAAAACTATGGTGTTCAGTCTTATGCCATTGATCAGCGGGGGTTTGGGGCGGCCCCGCCTAAACCCGGCGTCTGGGCAGGTGAGCAGACCTACGCCCATGATGTGAAAAGCGCGGCAATCGCACTCCGAAAAGCCCATCCCGGGTTGCCCTTGTATCTTCTCGGGACCTCCATGGGCGGCGGTGTGGTGATGATTGCCATGACCGATACCGATGCCCCGGAGGTGGATGGTATTATCCTGAGCGCACCGGCCGTCTGGGGCCGGGTGACCATGCCCTGGTATCAGCGGCTGGCTTTATGGATTGGCGCCCATACCCTGCCCAATCTGACGCTGAGCGGGCAAGGATTGAAAATCAAACCGAGCGACAATATGGACATGCTGATCGCACTTGGCAAAGACCCGATGGTGATCAAGCAAACCCGGATCGGG
Organism: Rhodospirillales bacterium; assembly: GCA_048262255.1. Classification (GTDB taxonomy): domain Bacteria; phylum Pseudomonadota; class Alphaproteobacteria; order Rhodospirillales; family Casp-alpha2; genus JABMNT01. The sequence continues at coordinate 1,168,650 of JBLXFH010000001.1, forward strand.
ACGATATTTGGCCTCGTTAATCTTATGGACCTGGCCTTGCAAAGGTCGGAAAAGCTGACGGCTCCGGCTTTGATCCTGTATGGTGAAAAGGACGAGGTCATTCCCAAGCCGCCCACAGTGCGGATGTTGGCCCGGTTACCGAAACTACCGGCGGGCCAGCACCGGATTGCGCTCTATCCGGACGGCTATCATATGCTGCTCAGGGATTTGCAGCGCGAAACAGTCTGGAAAGATATCGGCACGTGGATGGAAAATAAAAAGGCGCCGTTGCCCTCTGGAGCTGATTTGCGCAACGTATCTGTATTGGCAAAAAAGGAATAGCCATGAGCGACTTGAAGCTGACTCCTTACTGGTGGGAAGCCGCCCCCCGGCCGGACGCGAAGCCAATCGATATCCCGGCAAAAGCCGATGTCTGCGTGGTCGGTGCCGGATTTGCGGGCCTATCTGCGGCCTTGCGCTTGGCACGGGCCGGACGGTCGGTTGTTGTTTTTGATGCGCTGCGCGCCGGCGAGGGTGCGTCGAGCCGCAACGGCGGCATCGCCAGCGGCAATATCAAGTTTTCCTTTCCCGACATGATCAAAAAATTCGGACTGGAAAGAGCCAGAGATTTTTATGCGGAAGGCATTGCCGCGCGTCAGCATTTGGCGGCAATGATTGAGACAGAAAAGATTGATTGCCAGTTCAAGATGGTTGGTCGCTATACCGGAGCGAACTCGCAGACCGACTACGAGACACTGGCGCATGAAGCCGAGGCCCTCAACAGGCATCTCGATCTGGGTGTTGAAATGGTCAGCAAGGCGGACCAGCACAGGGAATTGGGCACCGATCATTATGTCGGCGGACAGGTGCGCCCCGATATCGCCGGCGTCCATCCGGGGCTTTTACATCAAGGCATTTTGGCGCGGGCGGAAGAGGCGGGTGTGACAGTTATCTGTGAAACCCGGGTGACCGGCATCGACAACACCGGCGATGCGTTCCAGGTCACGACGGCGCGCGGAAGCATCCAGGCCCGCGATGTGGTGATCGCGACGAACGGATATACGGATGGCCTTATCAAATGGCTACAGCGTCGGATCATCCCGATCCCGAGCCAGATTATTGCCACAGATAGCTTGCCGGCAGGGCTCATGGACCAGTTGATGCCGAAGCGGCGAATGCTGGGGAATACGCTCAATCTCTATAACTATTACCGTCCCTCGCCTGATGACCAATGCATCATTTTTGGTGGGCGGCGCGGTGCGGATACGGATGATCCGGTGAAAAAGACGGCGCGTCTGCACGAACAGCTGCTGGAGGTGTTCCCTGTGCTCAAGGATGTCGGCCTGACACACAGCTGGTGGGGATATACGGGATATACCTTCGACTTTCTGCCAAAGGTTCTGGTTCACGAGCGCATTCATTATGCGCTTGGTTTTTGCGGTTCCGGCGTTGTCTGGGCCAACTGGCTGGGTCTGAAGGCGGCGCTCTCCATCTTGGGTGAAAAGGATGCGGAGACGGTGTTTTCGAAATATCCTTTTCAGTCCCGACCGCTCTATACGGGCAAACCCTGGTTCCTGCCGTTGGTCATTAGTTGGTACGGTATCAAGGACCGGCTCGGCCATGGCCGGGTCGGCTAGAGAACGGACATGATGCGAGAGCTCCATGGATAACACTCCTGCGCAATTCAATATCGGTTCGCTTGCGAACAAGGATATTCTGGTTGTCGACGATGATGCGCATATCTGCATGTACATCAAATTGCAGCTCGAGGCGGACAATATCGGTCAGGTGCGAACCGCCGGCGATGGCCTGCTGGGGCTGGCTGAAATCGAGAAAAAAGTGCCGGATCTGGTTATCCTTGATATCCAGATGCCCAATCTGGACGGGATAGAGACCCTAAAGCGTATCCGCGCGCAGCCGGCGCTTGCGGATCTGCCGGTGATCGTCGAGACCGCTTTGTTTGTTATGGATCAGCGCGCCGAAATTCTGGCCGCTGGGGCGACCAACATCATCTCGAAGCCACTGAATTTTGACCTGTTGAGAAGCCGTGTGCGCATGCATCTGGAACGCCAGGATATGGTCAACAGTCTTGTTGAATACCAAAATCGCATACGTGAGGAGCTGGAACTGGCCAAGGTCATGCAGGACCAGCTGTTGCCGTATGAAACAGACAAGGCCCGAACCTTGTCCGATTATGGCTGCACCACGGACTGGGTGTTTGAAACCTCGTCGGAACTGGGCGGCGATTTTTTTGCGCTGCGCTTCATCGATAACAAACGTCTTGGTCTGCTTATTGCGGATTTTATGGGGCATGGGGTTTATGCCGCGATCAATACGTTTCGCCTTCATCTGATGATGAACGAACAGGCCTATTCCCAAAATTCACCGGCCGCGCTTTTGGAGAAACTGAATGAAGGCCTGAACCGGGTTCTGGAGGGGGTCCAGTTCGCGACCTTGCTCTATGCGGTGATCGATATGGAGGCCAATACTTTAACCTATGCGGCAGCGGCGGCACCCAATCCGATAATTGGCAACCGGACATCCGGGGTTCTTCATGTCGGCGACGGCAGGGGCATTCCGCTGGGTGCCCAAAAAGGCACGACTTATGAAAACCATCGCCTCGATTTTCCGCCGGGCTCATTTCTGTTCCTGCACAGTGATGCCTTGTCGGAAGGTCTTGATGCGGAAGGCCGGCTTATTGACGATGCCGGGGTACGCGAGATGGTGGACGCAGCTGTAACCGCTCCACAAACCGCTGAAACGGGTTCTCCATTGGCGGCAGTGAAAGCCCGGTTCTTTGAGACCAATCCATTACCTCTTGGTGATGATCTGACCATGATCTGGCTGGAACGGGCTGAAAATTAGCCGTTATGTTGCGGTCTTTCTCCCGGACCGCCTGCTTGATATCTATACAGGATCAGGAAACGGATTGGGTCGCTTTCACCTGGGCGGCACCACAAACGGTTTCGATCACAACGCGCCGGTTCTTGTCGTTTTTGATGCCATCGACGGTATGGACATCAAGCCAGCGTTCACCCCAGCCCTTGACCGTGCCCACCGGAATGTTTTTCCCGCGCAGCAGCGTTGCCACATGTTGAGCGCGTTTTAAAGACAGTTCCAGATTGCTTTTGTCGCCGCCAAGGGTGTCGGAAAAGCCCATAACGTTTGATTTGCAATTGCCGGAGGTACTGTATTCCACAATTTTCGGGATGACGGCTGCAATTTGTTTGTCGGTTTTCGGTCCTGCAAAAACACCGAGAGAGAAATAAATGGTCTGGTTCAGAGTGTCTTCACGGGCGCCCGGCCGCGCCATCTTTGGGGCTGTGGCCGCAGCCATAAGCCCATCGGTGCGCAGTTTCATGAGTTCGGCCAGGTTTTTCTGTTCGGTTTGCAGGTCAGAAACGCGCGTTTGCAGGTCCGTTAGGCCGCTGTTGAGTGACGACAGGGCGGCGGAAACATCAGGAGCGTTTGGGCCGCCCTTGCTCATCGCTTCGCTTGCCGTCTGTTCGGCAACGGTCTTGATTTCCTCAAGCGCTTCCGCCTTCAGTTCAATGACAACGCTTTTGACTTCCGCCTGTCCGGTTTCAATTTTTTTATCGAGCATGTGAAAGCCGAAATACGCGGCGGGTGCGGCGATGCCCAGAACAAGAACCGCTGATAATAACGACGTCGAGATGATAACTTTACGGGGGCTCACGGTTTTCTCCTTATCAGGACAAGTCGACTGCCGGAATCACAATACCATGATACACCGTTTTTGTGAATCATGGGGTTTTCAAATCGTGTCTGGCGTTGGCTTAATCATTCGTCGCCGGAGGGTCTCTGGTACCCTGACAGGATCAAGGGACCGCCGACGTTTCATGAGAGAGTCTGTCTGATTATGGTAAATAAAGTATGAATATGCCAGAATACTTGTGAAATGGTTGTTTTCTTGCGCCCCGGCTGTCGGAAACGGGCCGCTTTTATGCCGTGCTGCGCGAGACGATTTCAAACCCTACGTCGATGGCCTGGCGTTGATCTGTCTTGCTGTTGATTCGCTCCAGAATCAGTTCGGCGGCGCGGGCCCCGATCTCGTGGCCGGGGATGCGCACCGTTGTCAGTTCCAGCCCGAAATCCCCGGCAAACTCGAAATCGCCAAAACCGATCACGGCGATATCGTTGGGCACAGAGAGGCCGCAGCGGCGGGCTTCGCTGAGAACGCCAAGAGCAATGGAGTCGGACGTGCAGATAACGGCGTCGGTGTCTGGCCATTTTTCAAGCAAAAGCGCGAGCCCGTTGGCACCGCGTTTCGCCGATTGGCCGGGGAAATGATCCGTGGCGATAAAGCGGGGCGTTGCTCCCGGGCGTTCCTGGACCGCCCCTTTATAGCCGTTCAGACGATGCAGGGCGCGGGTATTGCCTTCACTTTGGTCGCCGAGGATGGCAGGCCGTCGGTAGCCTTGCTTAAAGACAAATCGGGTGACTGCCGCGCCAGCTTCAAAATTGGAAAACCCGACAGCACTGTCAATCGGTTCCGGTGGCAGTTCCCATAATTCAATAATCGGAATGTTGGCATTGAGCAGCAGGGCCTGCGTCGCTGGCGTATGTTCGGTGCTTGTCAAAACAAGTGCTGCCGGTCGTCGGCTCAACAGGGCGGGAATGATCTCGGCTTCGTTTTGCGGTGAATATTCTGATGTGGCGAGCAGGAGATGGTAACCGTCTATGCGCAAGCGACTGGAAAGTCCGTCCACTGTTGAAGCAAAGGTCGAGCCGTCCAGAGAGGAAACCAGCGCCCCGACAATATTGCTCTTGCGCGAAGACAGGTTGCCGGCGATTTCATCGGGCACGTACCCCAGTTCACGAACCGCCGCGAGGACCTTGTCACGGGTGTCGGGTTTGACTTTGTCCGGTGTGCGCAGGACACGGGAAACGGTGATCGGTGCAACGCCGGCTTTTTTGGCCACATCACCCATTGTGACCCAGTTTCCGGGCTTGTTCAGGGCCGCATGATCCGTCGATTCTTCCATAGCTGCGATTCTCCTGATTCGTCCGGCACTAAAGCCACAACCAATTGGTATCGATACCATTGACTTTTGAAAATAGCAATGGTATCGATACCATAAATAACAACAGGTGACGTTAAGCACCGTGTTGGACAGTGAGAAGCAGAAAGGGAGCCGGCAATGCTGAGCAAAGACCAGTTGGCGTTTTACGATAAAAACGGATATCTGATGATCGAGAACGCGGTAACACCAGAGCAACTCGACCGGATGCGTGAAATCACTTACGACTTGATCGAAAAGTCCCGACCGGTGACAGAAAGCAACGCGGTTTATGATCTGGATGAAGGCCATTCGCCTGAGGAGCCACGCCTGACCCGCATCAAGCTGCCGCATATACAAAATCCTTATTACTGGGAGGTTCTGCAAAACTCGGCCATGACGAGCGTTCTCAATGATTTGCTCGGCCCGAATACAGCCATTCAAACCAGCAAGCTCAACACCAAAGCGCCGGGTGGTGGCGCAGCTGTTGAATGGCACCAGGACTGGGCTTTTTATCCGCATACCAATGACGACATGCTGGCGTTTGGCCTGATGTTGGAAGATGTCGATATGGAGAATGGTCCGCTTCAGGTGATTCCGGGCTCCCACAAAGGGCCGGTTCTGGCTCACACCAATGCAAACGGGGTGTTTTGCGGTGCCGTAGACCCACAGGATCCCGATTTTCATCATGACAAGGCAGTCACGCTCACCGGCAAGGCCGGAACCATGACGGTTCATCATGTCCGCTGCCTGCATGGTTCGGCGGCCAATGTGTCGGACCGCAATCGGCTGATCTTGTTCTACGAATGCCGCGCCGCTGATGCCTGGCCCTTACTCGGGTCCGGGTCTTACATGAAATTTGGAGGCACGGGTCAGCAGGCTTTGTGGGACCATGTCCAATCGAGCGTGGTCACCGGCGAACTGTCAGCCCAGCCGCGCTGTGAAGCGGTGCCGGTTCGTCTGCCGTTGCCGCCGGCCCCGGACAGCGCTTCCATCTTCAAAACCCAGAAAACAGGTGAAGCGAAAAGCGCCTTCGCGGCCTGATCGGAAGTCTGTTGTATCGGTTTGTTCGCCTCAAGCGGTTTTGAGATAAGCAACAATCCGTTCTTCGGCGTTCATGGCGGGGATTTCTGTGCCAGTGGTTTTCCCTGCGGCAACGCCGTCGCGGATGACATCCAGATAAGCCTCCGCCGTTTTGTCCCAGGTATACATATCGAGCACCCGTTGGCGCGACCTTGCTGACAGATCTGTGTGATTTTTGAGGGCAACCAGCAAACCGGTGGCGATGGCATCGGCATCAAATGGATCAACCAGAATGCCCGACCCGTCTTCAAAGATTTCGGAAGGGCCGCCGTTCTGGGTGGCGACGCAAGCCAGCCCGCAGGCCGCCGCTTCAATAGGGGCCAGACCGAAAGGCTCATAAAAAGCGGTCAGGGCGAAAACCGATCCGCGGTTGGCGAGATAGCGATAAGTCGCCGCCAGTTCCTTCTGCGACTGGATGTTCAGATAGCTGACCCGTCCCGCCATATCAGCGTGATCAATGACATCCAGAATCTCGCGCAGCACAATCTTTTCAGCATCCGGCAGATGCGCGATATCCTTGTAGGGATCGTTGACCCCGCGAATGCAGATCGCCAGTCGCGCCACATTGCGCAGGGGCTCGGACCGGGCGAAGGCTTTGACGACACCGATGATGTTTTTCTTTTCATCAAGCCGACTGGAAACCAGCACAAAAGGGTCATCGCTGCTGCCGCCCAGATGCGCGGGTAGTTTGCTTTTAACTTCCGCATCCGCAGGGCCTTCATCGACTGTGAAAATACGGGTGTTGACGCCGGGCGGAATGACGGAAAACTTGTCCGTTGCGTTCACATCTACGGCTCCCTGATAAAGCGCGTGGGAATACTGGTCGCGGTGTTCCTGCTCCGTTGAGGTAATGATCCGGTAGGCCCGCGCCATGGCCAGGCGCTCCGCATCAATGCGCCGGGAAAACCGAAAGCGGGCTTCCATGGCCGGCCAGTTTTCTGTCGTGGTCCCCAGCTTTTCGAGTTTCTGGGCGCCCAGCGAATGCCCGGTCAGGGTGAAGCCGATACCTGTCAGCATCTGAAAGCGGGCCGAGCAGTAACCGCCGTCGGCGTAGTGGGCGGTCGTAAAATCGGGTAAATCACCGCCGTAAAAGGCAATCAGGTTGTCGACGAATTGATTCATGTGCGGCCACAGGTCTTCCTTGTTCAGAAATTCCGGCCCATCACAGTCAATGCGCACAATCCGCAACTTGTCCTCATATCCTGCATAATGATCAAGCGCCGCTGAAAATTCCGGCCAGTTGCGGTCCTCAACACGGCGGGTGATGATGTCGACCGTGTGACCAAGGCGACACATGGCCTGGGCGACCTCCTTGACGTAGACCAACTGGCCACCGAAATCGGGATGTTCGGCCAGATAGGAGTCGTTTTCGTCGAAGTTCCCTTGGGGATTAAGAAAGGCAATATGCATAATGATGACCCTTATGTTGCAGGAGGTCGGGGGAGAGGGAGGTTTAGGTCGCAGTTGTGACGGAATAATCTTGGTTGATGACGATATCGGCGCGCGGTTTGTGCGAGGCGATGATATCGTGCTCGATTTTCAGAACATTGCTGGTAAAGTCGTCCAGTTCGGAAGCGTCGCGGTTGCGTTTGAGGCGGTGCGCTAAAGTGTCTTCGTAATTCCGATCAATGAAAACGCGCGTATCCACCTTTTCCAGAAGCGAGGTGTAGGTGCCCTCGGCAATGGCGACACGGGCATCACCGGTCTCCAGAATTTCGCTCTCGACGCTATCATCCTCATAAACCACCAGGGGCTTGTCGACGGTTTCCGCGCCGTCAAGAAAGGCCTGGAGATGCGCATCAAGCAGGCCCAGTTTGACCTCTTGCGGGCCGACCCAGGCAATGTCTTTGCGCCGGATCCGATCATTTGTTTTCGGTGGATAAACAAAATAGTCGTCCTGCTGGAAGATGATGCTTTTGATGCCCTGTTCGGCTAAAGCCTCGGCGATGGCGGTTGCCGTTTCCGATTTGCCGCTGCCCGATTCCCCGGCCACGGTAATGGTATAGCGGCCTTGTGTGGCAGAAATTTTGGGAAGGATCAGGGGAGTGATTTGAGCGGCCGCTTTTCGGTGGTGTTCTTCGACAATAATAGTGTCACCGCGCATGGTTTATCCTTATTCTTGGTGAAGATTTGACGATCTTTTTTTGTTTCATCGTCGGGCTTTCTAACTTATACAGCGATTATAGGTATAAGTCTGAAAGCCGCTTCCGGTCAACTCAAGGTTCGGCTCGTTCAATGTTAGTGGCGGAGTCAGACATGCACGGAACTTATGAAGATATCTGGGGGCAGTTGAACTCCCGTTTGCGCGAAGTTGAAGCCGGTGGCGGCCTGGATGGCGCCCTTCTGGAGCTTGAGCAGCACCAGAAAGACAGCGGTTTTATCAAACTGGGCCTGTCATCAGTCGAGCGCACAAATTTCTTTCATCCCAAGGACCCTTCCCGTTTTTTTCGGGTTCAGGTTAATCCGGAACGCGCGCTTCGCTTCGGCGGAGCCGGCATCAAGACGCCGCCCCCCGGCGACGAGATCAAGAACGGCGGGTGCTTCCTGTGCCGCGATAACATTCGCTGGCAGCAGCAGGGGACGGAAATGGGCTATGAGCTGCACATCGGAAATAATCACTATTACGCCTGGATGAACCCCTTTCCCTTGCTGCCCACTCATGTGGTAATCGCAAATACCGATCATACGTCACAGGAATGGCCGATATGCGAAAACGGGAATCTCGACGTTTCCCGGTTACTGGAAGATCTGGTCCGTCTGGCGACCCGCATGCCCGGATACGTCGGGTTCTATAACGGCGTCAGTGCCGGGGCTTCCATTCCCGGCCACCTGCATTTCCAGTTTTTCAAACGTCCCGAAAGCGACCCCGAATTCCCGCTAGAGCGCGTCGCCCGGGCGCACCACAGGTTGGCTCCCGGTGTGACGTATGTGGAAAGCTATCCGCTGGATGCCGCCATGTGGACAGGCCAACCGGACGATGTGATCACCAAGGCTTCGGCCTGGGTGGCCGACTGGGCGGACGCCAATCGCGAGCGTCTGCCCGGGCTGACCTCCAATTTTATTGTTTCGAGTGACACGCGGGGTTCGGGAATCAGCCTTTATTTTGTTCCCCGTGACCGCGCGCGCGCGCATGGTCACGGTCTGTCGGGCCTGATCGGCGGTTTGGAAGTGCTGGGGGAACTGGTTTTCTCAAGTGCCGAGGACAGGGCGCAACTGGATGCTGGAGAGGTCGATTATTTCAGTCTGGAAAAAACTCTGGCCAGCGTACACACGCCCTTCTTCACGGATTAGGACGCTGAGGACTTGACCTCGACCTCAACCTCAACATCTTCACGGACAATGCCGGGTATATAGCCTTCATCCTGACCAAGCATCTTGCGATTGACGACGACGATCCCGTTGTCTGACAGAATAAACCGCTTGGCGTCTTCAACCGGGTCCTCGCCGATGACCGTTCCTTCCGGGATGCGGCACTGGTTGTCGAGGATGACGTTCTTCAGGCGTGAGCCGCGGCCGATTTCGCAGCCGGGCAGGGCGAGAACACCCTCCAGCTCACAGCCCTGATAGACCTTGACGTTGGAAAAAAGGATGGAATTGGTCAGTTTGGAGATGTCGATTTCACAGCCGGCGCTGACCATGGCGTTTTCAATCTGGCAGGCCGAACCGTAGCCCAGAAAGCGGGCGGCGGGAAGCTGCGGCTGGTCCGTCCAAAGCCGCCAGTCCATATCGTAAATATCAAAAGGCGGGTTTTCCGAGATCAGTTCCATATTGGCCTGGTAAAAGGCGTCAATGGTCCCGACATCACGCCAGTACGGTTCGCCTTTGTGAGAGGGGTTCTGGAACTGGTGCGCCTGAATGTGGTGGCCGCTTTTCAGGGCCTTCGGGATAATGTCCTTGCCGAAATCATGGCTGGATGTGTCGTCAGCCGCATCCATGCTCAGTTGCCTCATCAGATATTCACGGGAAAAGACATAAATCCCCATGCTGCTGAGGGCCTGTTCCGGATTGTCCGGCAGCGGTTTCGGGTGGTCCGGTTTTTCTTCAAAATCGATGATGCGGCCTGTGTCATCGACCTGCATGACGCCGAATTCTGTGGCTTCGGCGATCGGCACGGCATTGCAAGCAATGGTGAAATCGGCACCGGAATCGACGTGGGCAGCCAGCATTTCCCCATAGTCCATGGAATAGATGTGGTCTCCGGCCAGGATCAGGACATATTCCGGCCCGTATCCGTCAATGATATCATGGGATTGGTAAACCGCATCGGCAGTGCCCTGGTACCAGTGGTCTTCATCGACCCATTGCTGGGCTGGAACGATATCGAGAAAGGCACCGCGTTCCGCATTCAGGTCGTTCCAGCCATGCAGCAGATGCTGCATCAGGGAATGGGATTTGTACTGGGTTAAAATGCTGATGCGCTTGATGTCGGAATTGACGCAGTTTGACAGGGTAAAATCGATAATCCGGAATTTCCCGCCAAACGGTACCGCCGGTTTGGTGCGCCAGTCGGTCAGCACACCCAGCCGACTTCCGCGCCCACCAGCCAAAATCACAGCCACCGTCTTGCTGGTCAGGCGACTGACGTAACGGGTTGCTTTATAGGTCATTTCTGGCGGGTCCACCCTTGTTCGATTTTCCTGTTAAAAATCATAATACGAGATGTCTTGGAGGCTGTCACGTCACCCCCATTCGTCATCATTCTGGCGAATCCATGCCACGGATAAGTAGATAACATATGGCGATTATATTATTGAGAGTCATGTCTATCGATTGCCTGTGCCAGATCCTTTGCCGGTATAACGAAGCATTCTATGATTGAAGAGCACGGCGGCAATCGCTATCGATGGGGCCAGGCCATGGAAACCCACAGGTTTTTTACGTTCGAAACCCGTCATTATTTTGGAAGTCTTAAATGTTAACCAATGATCAGCTCAGCCAATGGGACCGGGAGAATTTCTTTCATCCGTCGACCCATCTTGCCCAGTTTGCACGCGGTGACCTTGCCAACCGGATCGTCACCGGCGGTAAAGGCGTTTATATCGAGGATCGCGATGGCAACAGGCTGCTGGATGCCTTCGCCGGGCTGTATTGCGTCAATGTGGGTTATGGGCGGATGGAGATTGCCGAGGCCATTGCTGAACAGGCGAAGAAGCTCGCCTATTACCATTCTTACGTCGGGCATGGCACCGAGGCCTCGATTACCCTGTCAAAAATGATTATCGACCGGGCGCCTGCGAACATGAGCAAGGTCTATTATGGTCTTTCCGGTTCAGACGCCAACGAAACCAACATCAAGCTGGTCTGGTATTACAACAACGTTCTGGGCCGGCCGGAAAAAAAGAAGATCATCTCGCGCTGGCGTGGCTACCATGGTTCCGGTTTGATGACCGGATCACTGACCGGGCTCGAACTCTTTCACAAGAAGTTTGATTTGCCCCTGACCCAGGTGATCCATACGGAGGCGCCTTATTATTTCCGCCGCGATGATCTTTCCCTGAGCGAGGAGGAATTTTCGGCCCAGTGCGCTGAAAAGCTCGAGGCTATGATCCTGAGCGAAGGGCCTGACACCATTGCCGCCTTTATAGGCGAGCCGGTGCTTGGCACCGGCGGTCTGGTACCGCCGCCAGCCGGCTATTGGGGGGCCATTCAGGCGGTCTTGAAAAAATACGATATTCTGCTAATCGCCGATGAGGTGGTGACCGGGTTCGGTCGTTTGGGTTCCATGTTCGGGTCAGATCACTATACCATCGAAGCCGATATCATTACTTCGGCGAAAGGACTGACGTCGGCTTATGCGCCGTTGTCTGCATCTATTGTATCAGACCGCGTCTGGAAAGTGCTTGAGCAGGGCACCGACGAGTTTGGTGCCATCGGTCATGGCTGGACTTATTCAGCGCATCCCATCTGCGCTGCTGCTGGCGTTGCCAATCTGGAACTCATCGATAGCATGGGGCTGGTCGCCAATGCGGGCACCACCGGCGCTCACTTCAAAAAAGCCATGACCGGCGCGGTTGGCGATCATCCGAACGTCGGCGATGTGCGCGGCGAAGGATTGATGCTGGCCGTTGAACTGGTTGAAGAGCGCAGTTCGCGCCGTTTTTATGACCCGGCCCTGACCATGGGCGCGAAAGTCGCCGCGGCGCTGTTGAAGCGCGGTGTCATCGCCCGCGCCATGCCACAGGGTGATATCCTGGGCTTTGCCCCGCCTTTGTGCCTAACGACGGAGGAAGCCGATAAAATTGTCGGCGCCATGAAAGAGGCGATTGACGAGGTTTGTTGATGGCGGGCTCACCTCGTGAACATGCCGGAAAATCCGTGTATGGCGCTTCCAATCATCAAAACGAAAATGCTAAATTAATGAAGAGTGCGGATTGAACAGAATCTCACTGAACTGTCAGTTGGACCCATAAAAGGCAGTTTTGTGATCAAAAATATATTAAATTCAAAGGAACGGTTTGATTTTTAAAGCTCCTGTTCATTTTACGATTGTTGTCTCTATTTCAATCGTTATCGCGATTTCTGTTGTGATTTGGGCGAGCGAAAGTCAAATAAGCGGGTTCCAAAACAATCAATCAAGGATCATCCAATCCGAAGTCCAGGCGGCAGCGGGTGATATAGAACGGTTTCTTGTTAGTCGAAGAACCTTGGTTGAGGCGTTCGCCATCGATAATTCCAACCTGATTAATTCCTTGTCTCTCTCGCCTGAAAACAATGAGCTCATTGAAGAAATTGCCTCTCGGCTTGATCGGTGGTTTCCCGAAAATTTCACATTCACTGTCGCGTCTCCACAAGGCGTTGACCTTATTGATGATATCGATGGGTTCGTTGGCGGTGTCTGCAAAGCCGATATTAAAACTTTTGCCGCACAATTCTCTCCGATGGCGGAAAGGATGCAAACGCATATAAAACAAGCCCAACAGGAAGTCTTTATTCATCCACAGGCCTCAAATTACCACTTCGATATTATGGCACCGTGGAAAATCGAGAATGAGCTGAATGGAATATTTTTCGTTAGTTTCTTCCCGCATTCGATTCAAAGAATTTTAAAAAATTACCAAATTAACGACCACAACCTGGTTGTCATTCATAGGGACCGGGTGGGTCTGATAGAGATTTCACCCCTTGGCACCCGAGACAAAATTACAGAATCAAGGGACATATCGCTCACTGCGGTGGAGCAGAAACTTATAATGCACAAACGGTCGATTCCCGGATCAAAATGGGTTGTTGTTGGATTTCCGAACCCGGGCCTGTTTGAGGGTCATGCGTCGGCTACGCGATGGCGCGCATATTCTGTAATGGCCGTCTTATGTACCCTCTGGGTCGGCGCCATTTTTTATGCATCCAAACAGGAGAAAAGCCGCCTCGCTGCAATATCGACGGCGCAGCAAGCCAACTCAAACCTTGAGGCTGCTGTGCTTGAGTTAACCTCTTCCCGACAGGAACTGGACAAGCAGGCGATGGAACTTGAGGCCCACTTAAAAGACGCTGAACTCCATCGAATCAGACTGGAAGAAAAGGCCGTGGAACAGGTTGACTTGCTGGAGAAACTGGCAGAGGCCCGCGACAAAGCCGAATCCGGCACCAAGGCAAAATCAAGCTTTTTATCGACCATGAGCCATGAGATCAGAACACCATTAAATGGAGTGTTGGGGTTGGCGCAGTTGTTAAAAGATACGAAGCTCGACGAAGAGCAGACCGAAAAAGTAAATACCATACTGTCTTCAGGGCAAACTCTTTTGGCAATCATTAACGATGTTCTTGATATCAGCAAAATTGAGGCTGGCAGTCTGGAGTTGGAAGACAAGGCGTTTTCTTTGATGGAACTGGTTTCCTCTGTAGCGACACCGTTTCAGAGTTTAGCCGATGAAAAAAAACTGAAACTGGATTCCCGTTTTAATTTTGATCCGGATATGGTGATCAAAGGCGACCCGGTTCGATTACGCCAAATTCTTTGGAACCTTATGAGCAATGCCATCAAATTTACCGAACAGGGGCGGGTTGTTCTGGTCACTGAAATCATAACGGATGTGGAAACCATCCGTCGCGAAATATCCACACCAAAAGACCATGTTATTTATTTCGGTGTTGAGGATACAGGTGCTGGAATCGCGCCTGACCGGGTCGATGCCATCTTCGATGCCTTTACACAGGAAGACAGCACGATAACCCGCAAACATGGCGGGACCGGATTAGGTCTGTCCATTGTCAGGCAATTGGTTGAGCTTATGGGCGGAACCATTAGGGCTAACAGTACGCTTGATCAAGGCACGACCTTCATGGCCTTCATTCCGTTTGAAGCTGCCTATAAAGAAGAGATGGAGACACAATCGTTAAAGTCATCAAAACCGGAGACACAACAAACCGTGTCTCTGAATATTCTTCTTGCTGAAGACAATGAGGTGAATGCCCTCATTGCAAAGGCATTTTTGGATAAATTCGGGCACGCGGTAAAACATGTGGAAAACGGCAAGCTGGCCGTAGAAGCTGCACAGGAAGGGTGGGCCGATTTAATCCTAATGGATATTCACATGCCAGAAATGAACGGCATAGATGCGACGAAGACGATCCGGGCAACGGACATTGGAAAAAACACGCCAATTATTGGTTTAACGGCGGAAGCTTTTACCGAACGTCTCGCCGAGTTTCGGGAGGCGGGGATGGTCGATGTCTTAACGAAACCCTTCACGGAGCAACAGTTAGCCGATACGCTTGCGTCAATCCGGCCAAATGGTATGTGGCGAAAGCATCCTGACGAAACAAAAGACACTGCAGATGAGCCCGCTGGTAAAACGCCGGATGATCAAACACCTATTACCTAGGGTTCATCCGTCATCGGTTGAGATTAGGCCCCGGGGGACGTTAATAAAAGGCAGATTGTACCGCTGAAAGACGTTGGAAGCTGATAAAATTGTCGGTGCCATGAAAGAGGCAATTGACGCAATTTTCTGAACAGTTGCGATGACCTAGAAGACCGGTTCCTTTGCGCGTTTGAATGTTGACGGGTCTGCATTGCGCCAATGCTGGGCGTATTCCTCAGGACAGTCTTTTCTCAACAGCTGACCTTCATCAAGATGCACCATGGAGGTTCCGCTCAAATGGGGTTCGCGAAAGTTGATCATGTTGAAGGTGATCTGTTCCGGTGCGGTCAGCCCCATGGCCCCCAGCATTTCGGCAAACCCCTTTAATGTGTTGTCGTGAAAGTTTGCCACGCGCTGTGACTTATTGCCCACATGCAAACCGGACTGACGCAAAGCATCCTGCGTCGCCACGCCGGTTGGACATCTGTTTGTATGGCAGGTCCGGGCCTGGATACATCCGATGGAGAACATGAAACCCCGTGCCGAATTGCACCAGTCCGCACCCAAACCAATCGCACAGGCCATATCCGCACCCGATACGATTTTTCCGCTGGCACCAATCTTGATCTTGTCGCGAATTCCCGCACCAATCAGCGCCATGTTCACAAAATGCAGACCATCACGCAACGGCAATCCAAGGCTGTTGGAGAACTCGACCGGTGCCGCTCCGGTGCCGCCTTCCTTGCCATCAACAACAATGAAATCGGGATAGACATCGCGTTTCAGCATCGCCTTGATCATGGCGAGAAACTCCCGACGGTGGCCGACACATAACTTAAATCCGATGGGCTTGCCATTTGAGAGGTCGCGCAGCGTTGAAATAAAATCAATCAACTCGAGAGGTGTCGAAAAAGCCTTGTGAGAGGCGGGTGAAATGCAATCGACGCCAACCGGAACCCCACGCGCGTCAGATATTTCCTGGGTGACTTTGGCACCGGGTAACATACCTCCGTGACCGGGTTTCGCCCCTTGAGAAAGCTTGATCTCAATCATCTTGATCTGCGGGTCTTGTGCCTTTTCCGCAAAGATTTCAGGAGAAAAGTTGCCGTCATCAGTGCGGCAGCCAAAATACCCGGACCCCAGCTCCCAGATAATATCTCCGCCATTTTCCCGATGATATCGGGAGATCCCACCTTCGCCCGTATCGTGCGCAAAACCTCCAATCGCCGCCCCCCGGTTAAGGGCCGCAATCGCATTGCCACTGAGCGAGCCAAAGCTCATGGCTGAGACATTCAAAATCGAACAGCTGTAAGGTTGCTTACATGTGTCGCCACCGACCCTCACCCGCAATGTTTTCGGATCAACATGTTCCGGCTGCATGGAATGGCTGAAAAAGGTGTAATTCGGGGCATAGACGTCCTGCTGGGTGCCAAAGGGGATCGTCTGGAGCTCGTTCTTGGCGCGTTGATAAACAAGAGAGCGTTGTTCACGGCTGAAAGGGAAAGAGTCGGCGTCGCTTTCGATCAGGTATTGCCTGATTTCCGGCCGAATCCCTTCAAAGATCCATCGCATATGGGAAATGACCGGATAGTTTCGCCATAGCGTATGCTGCGGCTGGACAAGATCATATATGCCAAGTAGGGAAAGCGGGCCAGCAACGGCAACAATCCAGAAACCAAGAAAATTGCCGCCAATAACCAGAAAACCGCCAATGGCAGCGCTGACCCATATAAGAATAAGTGCCAAAAATCTTCCCATAGCCACTCCCTGATGTATTCATTTTCTGGAAAGCATAATCATGTATTCTTTTGGTGCCAACTGCCAGTGCAATTACACATCAAAAAATGACACCGCATTCAATCTCGGTCATCGTCTTTAGTCTTTGTTGAGATTCGCTCATTGGTTGGTGATTGACGCCAACTCCTTTTGCATTCCGGAATTCTCAAAACCATTTGCTTTGGTCGGAAGAGATCAATAAACGCTAAAGGTGATTAAGCAATAAAAAAACATAAAAAATGGCTATCAATGTCCCTTTCTGAGCGTATGGGTTTGCTCTAAGGTTCATCAGCCTATGCGCATTTTTGAACAATTGGACGAGGATGCCTTAGAGGGGAAAATTGCTCGCAAGTGTTTCTTTGGGGATAAAAATGAAAACTGAAAAAACAAAAGTCTTGCCCTTATCGGGTGGGAATTGGTTAACCAAATCTCTCAGCCGTAAAATCGGCACCGTCGTCTGGATTTCCATCGCATTTGTTGGAATAGTTCGTTTGCTTATTGGTGTGGAACTCAGTGGGGGTGAATCAATCCATATCAATGAACTTGTTCTTGAGGGATCCTCACAAGTTATCAATGTTATAATGATAACAATGATCGTGAACCTAATAGCGACACGTGAACTCAAGGTCCTTAATAATTCTATGACTAGTTTGGCCGCAGGCAACACGGAAATTGAGATATTGCATAAGGACCGTGCCGATGAAATTGGAGAGATGGCGCGGGCTGTTCAGGTTTTTAAAGAAAATGCGGTTCGTGTCGAAAATATGGAGGCTGAACGCCAGGCTAATTTGGAGCAAACAAAAGCGGACCGTCGGCGTCTTATGAATAAAATGGCTGATAATTTTGAATCAAGCGTCGGGCAAGTCGTCGATTCCGTTTCTTCTGCTACAGCCGAGATGCAATCGTCAGCTTCTGCCATGGCGACAACAGCCGAAAAAACATCAGAACAGGCCGGAAAAGCTGTATCAGCCTCCAAGCTCGGTGCATCAAATGTACAAGCTGTTGCGGCAGCGACGGAGGAGTTGTCTGCGTCTATTAATGAAATTGCGCGTCAGGTCAAACTGTCATTGAACGCGAATGAAGAGGCCGTTGGCAAGGCAGGTACGGCAGAAGAAACAGTCAAAGAGCTTGTTGAATCGGCTACAAAAATTGGTGATGTGGTTAATCTTATCTCCGATGTTGCGGAACAGACAAATCTTTTGGCTCTGAATGCGACCATTGAAGCGGCCCGGGCGGGCGATGCGGGCAAAGGCTTTGCTGTTGTCGCGTCGGAAGTTAAAAACCTGGCGAATCAAACCGCCCGCGCGACGGAAGAGATTCGTAATCAGATTTCCAGTATCCAGAAAGTCGCTGTTGATGCGGCAGAATCCATCAATGAAATCAGACTGAGTATTAACATCGTCAGTGAAAACACGACGAATGTTTCAGGGGCTGTCCAGGAACAGCATATTGCAACGGAAGAAATTGCGAGAAATGCTGAGCAGGCGGCTTCAGGTTCACAGGATGTCTCTTCGAATGTTGACGGGGTGACAGAAGGAGCTGAAAAAACAGGAACTGCAGCATCGAATATTCTTTCGGCAACAAGTGAACTGGCAAGGCAAACCGAATTTCTGAATACGGAAGTGAGTAAATTTATTGCTGAAATCCGGAATGAAGAGGCAGCATGACAAGCTCAGATGAGTTCACGAAATGTGAACTTTTTGGTGAGGAAACCCGCGTATATCAACTTGCCCTTTAGCTGATCTGGTTTTGATAAAAAACTGGCTCAGGACTGATCATAAACCTTCAGTGATGGGCCAGGTTTTTGCGTAATTTATCGATTCGAGGTCGTTAGGCGGTGGCGCCACCCAACGCGTTTGCAATTTTCAAAATCAATGGGATTGGGTCTAGTTGCTCGTTGCCGGTTGACCCGAACCGTTACCAAGAGGCTCAGAGCTAACGGTGTTGTTCATACTGTTAGCGCTCGTTTCGCTTGTTGTAACGGTATCGTTAACCGTGACGGTTTCGCCAATGGTAATGGTTGTCTTTTCAACTTCCGAACCCCAGCCTTTGCTCACTGCATTCAGGGTTTGGACATACAACTGCATCGCTTCCGATTTCGACAGTTGATAGTTGTTTGAAAATTCGCAAGTTCGGTAAAACATTTCCCGGGCCATTAAAACGCCCGGCGTTCGGCCCCCCATTTCCGTCTCGCCCGAACTCTGTGAATTATCAGCTTTATCAGAATCGCTGCTGGAGCCGGTCGAAATTATCGAGATTGAAATGTCACCCGAATCCGCTTGGCTGAACGTGGCATCGGCCCCTCTGCCAAGACAGGTGAAAAGGCGGGCGTCTGCACTCTTGACCACTGTTTGAGACAAACTCGGAAGCGCAGAGAATACGGATTCGCTTTCTATACCCACCGTGTTGATTTTAGGCTCAAATGGCGATGCGCAAGCTGATAGAGAGAGGACAAGACCTATGAGGCTGATATTTGCGATATGAGATCTCATTCAAAACTCCCGATGGGTTATAGCTTTAGGGCCTGCAGAAAACCTGCCTGTTATCGGCGAAGAACGCCTTGCGGCACAGTATCATTGTGTACTGACCAAAGGAAGCGCATATGGGGCAGCGGTGTTTATTGACATCACCAATCGCCTTACCTCTTAAGATGTGATTGGCATGATCAGGCACATCGCCTTTTGCGTTTCCCCGTAATAAACTTGCTTTATTAACGCATCCCACCTACTGCTTAAACTTGCATACAATTCCTGTCGGGGTTGAAATTCTAAAAAATATGAAAGAGAGACGTTTGATGAATATGAACCGGGTTAAGGCTCTTTTTTTCGGTGTTTTATTTAGTGTGGCGTTGGCATCACCCGCCACCTCAGGTGAGCTGATTTCCTGGAACAATACGGTCGCCAGTGATTTTTCCGCACAGCAGTGCGTGACCATCCACGGCACACCCGGCACACCCAAAAAATGCGCGCCTTCCTATACGCAAAAATACCCGTGTCCATCCTTCAAACACCCCGGAAAGCATTGCCATCATACGATTGCGGGGCCCTGTTCGCCGGCGGTTCCGGGGACACCCGACCTGCATCAATGCGCAAATATAAACCTCGGTAATTTCAGCATTGCTGTGGATGGCGGTGTATACGCGGATTTTGACGGAATTGACGATAGCGAAGTTGCTGTGCAAACCACGGTGCATGTCTCGATGTTTGGCAAAAATGCGTTGTTGCCATTAAGTTGTAAAATTTCAATCGGTAAAAAAGTCAGTATGTGCCTCAACCTTTTGACGCGTACGTTTGTAGGGTCGGCATACACCTGTGAAATTGGTGGAGCCAAAACCGCGTCCATGACCGTCCCCGGCGTTACGGCAAACTTCTGCATGGATGTGACTGTCGACGGCGATGCCAAAAAGCCGGAAGGGACCGTAACCGCGCGGATTGAGGCGGATGTGGAGTTTGGCGGTGCAACGGTTGCGGGCCATTCCCTTTCCATGGGTTCTAAAGGCTGGAACCCGGCCCTGTTTGCCGTCAAGTTCTAGCCCTCTGAAAAATGCCTGCCATGACGTTCGCTTTTACTCAAAAGCGGACGCCCGTGGGCGCGCATCCTTCCCTGGCGGCGTTGCGGCCTCGGTTGGCGCGCCGCGCGAGGAGGCTTCAGGCGGGGCAGGTTTTTTCGTGAAATTCTGAGTTTTTCATCAATCTCTGAACCATCATTTTTGTCAGATATAAACCGAATTCCGAATTTTCTGCGTAGAGTTCCAAAACCCTCTCTTCTGTAATCTTCATGAAAACGGAATTTTCCAGACATCGAACAGATTGTGTCCGTGACTTGTCCTGCGTAAACATGGCAATTTCGCCAATCAGGTGGCCATTTCCAAGTTCCACATTCAATTCCTCAATCAGCACCCGCCCTTCCAGCAGATAAAAAATATCCTGTGCAATATCGCCACGGCGGAAGAGGTACTGCTCACTTTTGCACTCGTAGCGCGACATGAGCGGTATCAGAAACTGGGCATCAAAAGCGGTATGCGCCATTTCCCGAATTTTTTGCCTCAGGGTCAGGGACTGCTTCAACCGCCAGCAATTGAGAGGGAGCATGGACCCGTGCAGGAGGACGATGTTGCCAAGGTCGGCGTAATATCCATATGCGAGAAACAGGATGTTGCCGGCGATGGCGACAAATCTCAGAGAAATGAGCGTCTTCATACAGAACGTCAGAAAAACAGCGCCCGATGCGACGTACCCCAAAATTTCGATCCAGCCCATTGCCTGTTTCCCCTCGCGCGGCTTTATGATTGTTAAAAGACGTATAAATTGCGGACGGGACCTGAACAACACATTATTGAATGCACTGTGGGTTGGCGCCAGGCATCGCGTGAATGAAAGCCGGCGGGGCCCTGCAAACACGGAAAAGCAGGGTCCTGATACGTAATTAAAAAACCACCCTGAAGGAAGGGTCTGGAAAATGAGCTGGTCTTGAGGTGCGCCCATTATCGCAGGCCTTGCCGCATCAACTGCCATCCACCTACTGCTTGCGATCACCGTAACCTCAGGCTAAGTTGCGCTCACTCTCAGCACCCGTAGCTCAGCTGGATAGAGCGCTGCCCTCCGAAGGCAGAGGTCACAAGTTCGAATCTTGTCGGGTGCGCCAGTATTTTCAATGACTTAACGTGTAAACGGATTAGCACAACAAGTGCTTTGTCTGCCATTTGTCCTTCAGTTCTGTATCTCAGACGACTAACGGGGAGGGCGTAGTCATGTCCTCAGAACACGTAGTTGGCAATGGAATCAGGACAGCAGGGCGGTTATCAACCCTACCTGCTCGGGCTTTCGCTGATGTGCGATTAAAAGCCATAGACCTTCAATGCTTTGGAATGTTAGTCATTACAGAAAGCGGTGAGCGGGTCATGAGTACTCTCTTTGATAGCAAGAAGCTTCAGTCTTCGACAATTGAAATATCAGGCAGAGAAATCTGGCAAATGATGGTGGGCCGTGAAGTTGGCCGAGACACATTCCTTGATGGCCGAAACCGTGAACGGCAATTACGTGAACAGTCTGAACAAATTGTGGAGCGTCTGGAGCGCTGCGGCATTCAAGGCCGTGCGGCGCGTGGTCGTCTGTCAATCGTTGACCAGCAAGCATGGCTAACGGATACGCTCAACAGAATAGCTGACCACAAGATCAATCGTATTGATGAACTGCTACCGTGGCATAACGCTCAGGCTTGGGCGTAATGCGATATCGTCAGGTCGTCGAGAGGTGGCTCACCGGACGGTCTCTCACCAGCCGCAATTTTAGTCACCCTAACGACATCGGTTTGGTGGAAAGACGGCAATAGCTTGCGACTGAGCTATAAAATTAAGTGATCGCGTCTTTACCGCCTCGGGGGCTGTGAAGCTGAGGAAATTTTTTTTAAGTGCGGCTTAATGCTAGGATAAATTGAAAAGCCAATCCTCATAGCGTTTATCGATATTACTGTCACGATGCCCCAGTTCCCTGGTCTTGTTCGAATACTGATTTCGGGCATCGCTTGGCGTTATGCCAAAATGTTCGCGAAAAGCCCGAATAAATGAATTATCCGTATTGTAACCAAATTCAAGAGCGACCTGGTAAATAGGAATATGTGACAAATTTGGTTGCGTTAAGAGATGATAGGCCTTTTGCATTCGCTGTTGGCGGATGTATTCGGTTACGCCCCCAATTTTATCAAAAATGCGATATAGTTTTGATCGTGAAAATCCCATTTCAGCGGCAATAAAAGCAGGTGACAGGTCCGGGTTGGCGATGTGCGTCTGGATGAACCTCTTGATCGCATAAACGGTTGTTGCCTGATGTTGGTGGAAGTCGCGGGAGCCATATTTCTCAGAACTGTTCAGGCTTGTCGCCAATAAATCCGTAATGCTGCTGAGCACCCTTTCTGAATGCTCAAGCGACATTGAATCAATGTTTTTGAACAACGATAAATAGGTATCGCGAAGGACCGCAGTGATGCCTTCATTGGCATCAAGAACCTTCATGTTGTGGTCTTCCGGTTGCTGCAGGGCACCTTCGAGGCTGGACCGGGGTATAATCAACGATAAATTTGCAAAATCAGACGTTGACGTTTTTGTAGGCTGAGATAGGTCAAATAAAACCATATGGTCCTGAGATATTGTAAATTCTTTATGTGCGCCTGAATGATGCATTGAGCCGCTCAAAAAGAACTGGAGCATATAATGATCCATCCCATCTTGTGCGATAATTGAAGAAGACCGCGCCCAATTCTGCTTAACTGTTTCTGTTTTCGCCAACATCATTGATGAGTATAAGCGGGCATCAACGGTGGCATGAAAATCACTGCGCTGAACGGCCTTGTCAGCATTTACGTCAAAAATACAACTTATGCTTTCCTTCCAAACATCATAGCGTTGCTTCTGCTCAAGCTCGTTGACGCTAAATACGGCTGATGAAATAGCGCCGTTATTTATATGATCTGGCAAGTTATTACTCTTCTCATTGCTTCGTCTGTAAAACCTAGTCCTAGGCACTGAGCCAACCAAAGATAGTCGGAATAATATGGCATAAAAAATAAACGAATAGAACAAAATGTAGATTAAATGGGACGTTCTGCATAGTCACTATGAAAAGTTTAACGTAAGGATATGCCCTAAATAATAATTTTGCGGGCATATCAAGCCCCAATCAGAAGTAACAAGCGGGGTCTTTATGGTTAAAAAAATATTTATACTTGTATTTTTATCGATCTTTCTTGTCTCTGCGGGTGGGCAGGCAAAAGAAGCGGATGGTAATCGCATCGTCTTTACAGAAAAAAACCTGTGCATTGGAAAGTCCGCCGAGCTTAATAAAAGAAAAGCCCCTTACGCCATCCCTGTTAAGTGTGATGCCGAAAATCCGGCAAAACTCATCTTTAATGATAAAGGCTATTTGCAAAGCGATAATCTGTGTATTGACCCACAGGAGAAGGATGAACTGTTCTTTTTCAGTTGCAGTAACCACCCTGGAAAAGTTTATGAATTTGAAGAGGGCAAGCTTAAACACCCGCGATCTGGCGCCTGTATCGGATTTAATGGGGATCCAGAAAAAAAGGGAACCCTGCTTGTTCTTTTGGATTGCAAAGATGCGCCAACAGCGCGGTTTGATGTTGAAGATGTAGAGCTCTCAAAAATCATGGGAGTAACCGATAAAGAACTTCCGCGGCTTGGCAAGATGCCCTTCCAAATTCACTACCAGGATAAAGACCTTACCATTGGTCAAGTCACCTTTATGGGTAAAGCTCAAAAGGCTGTCGTTTTCTCACCAAACCGTAAGAAAAAGAAAATTCTATCAATTCTGCCGAAAGATATTGATCTGGCGGAATTCATACCTTCCCTTGAAAAGCTTCCTATTAGCCGCGCACAGTTAAGTCACACGGTCATCAATGTTGTTGTGAATGGATCTGAAGCAGATGAGGTCAGCGTTCAAAATTTGCCTGGGCCTTTAAAGGAGGTCCTTGAACAAACTGTTGGCGGACGGGCCAAAGTTAGATTTCAGCCAGGATTGACCATGATGGCCTCTTTGGACACGTCCAAAAGCGCTATGAAAAAACTGGCGAATACATTTGGCGTAAAAGAAACCAATTTGTTGATGAATGCATCGCTCAGTCCTTATCTGGTGACGATGGACCACAACAAAGTTGACGAAGTGAAGACACTTTTTAGAAAGCATCTGAAAGCGGCTCTTAGTCAGACAAAAGTCTCTCTGGCGATGCCAAAGTTAAAATTACCAGTTGTCAGTCATGTCTTGGAAATTGAACGAAGTGTTATTACTTTTGCAGGTGATAAATTGCCGGTAATCTCCGGTGCGGCCGAGTTGAAGCTGCCAGGCAAGACCATTCCCATAGATACAAAAGTACAGGTTTCCGATGAGGGGGCTCTCAAGATTTTTGGGAGTTCGGATTTGGAATGGGACAAGCCGTTAAGTGTTCCTTTTTTAACGCTGAAAAATGTAGGCGTCCAAGGGGAAGTTAATATCAAAAAGAAAGCCGTTGTCATGAATTTAACCTCGACCGCAAAGGTCGGGAGAGAAGAAGTGGCATCGATAGCGGAACTGGCGGTTTCGTCTAAGGGAATTGAAGACGTTAGTATTGCGTTGCAAGGTGAAGTCGACGTTGCGCGATTGGACGGTTTTAATCAAATACCTGGGATAAAAGAGTTTTCGTTCTCGGATTTGAAGATCGGCACGGGTGGTATTCATGGCGAAATGGCATGGAAGCGGTTCGGCATCAAACGGAGCGGCGCGTTGGTGAAAATTGATAACGCGTTTACCTTGCTGGTCAAAGCAGATGACCTGTCGATAGACAAACTGGTTCCCAATTTGCCCCCGATGTTCAAAGACATCAACCTGCCCGGTGCCACGCTGTTTTTAAGCAGCCGGGATCTTCGGAATAAAACAATTAAAGACATGCCTGAGTTCGTTCAGAAAATGCTGAGTGATATTTCGACGGACCCGGATAAGGAGGTCCCCATATTTAATGGTTTGGGATTGCTGGCGACTTTGGATGAAAAGAATATTCCAGGCGCCCTGCGTAAAATATTAAAAGACGAAATAGGCGTTTTTGACGCATTGGACGGTCCTTTGGTATTGGGAGGGGCTGTCGCAGATTTCTTTGGAAAATTGCCGAGTTTAGCCGTATTTGCGGAATTGCCAGGCTTTAAGCTCCCGAAAAACCAGCCTCTGGCGCGCATTATTAGTTTCGATAAGGTTGGCGCCGATTTCTTTATGCGGCTGATCCCGGCAAACACAGTATTTCAGGCTGGTGTTGGTGGTCAAATGGTCCTGTCCGTGCCGCAGCTCGATGAACCCAAGAAAGTGGACAAGCTGAAAGTTCGAGGCGAAGTCATTGGCAGCGTTGATCTTGTTTCCGTTGCCGGTTCCGTAAAAGCTGCCGCTTCCATGAAGGGGAAATGGAACTCTCCTTTCGGGATTAGCGAAAATATTGCCTATCAGGATCCGGCTTTTGTTCTGGGTGTGGATACCGAAGGGTCGGTTGAAATCGGAGTGGGTGGCACCACGATTACAAAACTGAGCAGTAAGAGGACCCTGAAAGCGGAAGGGGATATGCTTGTTAACATTAACTTCTCTTCAACCATCCCGCTGCCAAAGAAACTGGGGGCCCGGTTTGCTGCCAATGAAATGAATATATTTGCCAACCTGGATTTCATGCAGGCTCTTTTTAAAGGCGTACTGACGGGACCCATGGCCAATGCGATACTGGCAGAATTGCCAGCCAACGAGCGGGCGGTAGCAAAAAAACTGCAAGAAGAGCTCCGCAAAAAAGACACGACAATGGCAAGCCTTCTGCAGATCGATAAACTTCCATTCCCGATGCTAAATTTCAAGAACGTTGAATTGATGTTTGCCACGCCAGGGGCCTATATCCCGGGACGGGACACGACCCAGACGTTTGGGGCCGTCATTGCCGGTGAAATGGAAATGCATCTGCAAGGGAAGGTCCACAAAATAGGCAAGACCGAGAACCGGATCACCATGGCTGATGGCCTTATCCTGAAAACGGAAGTGAAAGGAAGCAAGCTCGGTCCGCTGGCGCTGGATGACAGCCATTTCAATATGGTCGCCAGCTTGTCGGATGTTCCTGTTCTTGAATTGAAAACCGGAACCAAGATTTTCAATGCCAGAACCAATCTGGATGTGAAAATCACGCCGCTGCTGACGACTGTTTCGACATCGCAAAAGTTCTCGAGTCTCTTGGATTTTGATTTTAAAGCATTTGCTGGAACCAAGGACGTCAAAGAATTTGCGGATTTTGCAAAGGCTGATTTCCGTCTTGCGAGTAGCCTGAAGTCAGATCCGCAAAAGTGGTTGCAAAACGAAGGCTTGGGCGCGGTCAAGAATGTGTTGGGTGGTCTGAATGCGGTTCACCGAGACTCTCTCAGAAAGCTGGACATCGCCAAAGCTGAAGTTTCCAAGCTCAACAATACAATAGCAGAACAGCGCCGGGCTGTTCGTAATGAGCGCAGATCGGTCACAGATGCTCTGAATGCGGCTAAACGCGAAGTCAGCAAAATAGAAAACCGCATTCGATATGTTAATGGTGAAATAAGAGGGTCTGAAAGGTCCATTCGTTCCTGCAATCAGACTATTCGCATCTGCACAATCTGGTTTTTTGGTTGTCGTCGGCATGAGACCATCCCGAACTTTCCTGAGCGGGCATGGTGCGAGGCCAAGAATACGCCTCATCGTTTGAATATTGCGCGGCTGTTTACCGAAAGAACAGCACTGCAGGCAAGCGAGGGAGTGGCGCAACTCGCACTTGATGCCGCGAAGGCCGGGACAAATATCCTGCCGGTTGATGCGGACCCCCGTGTATCTGGACCGATTGCCGCGCGTGATGTTGCGATGCTTGGCCTGGATGCCGCAAAACTGGCTGTATCGGGCGCGGACGTCTTTAACGATCTTGTGTCAAACGGGGTCAATGTTTTGAAGGTTCCCGCTTCCTTCAAGCTGGAAAAAGGGATTGTCAAAGGCTCCCTGCAGGAAGCTGTGCGCGGCAAACCGGTTGTGCTTGAGATTGATTTCACCAGTTTCGGCAAACGTCTGAACCAGCGATTGGCGTTTTCTCTGACAGATGTTGCATTCAATGTAGAGCAAATGAGTGTTCTCGCACTGGGACTTGTGACAAACAAGATTTTGGAAGACGCGAAAAATATAGGGATAATTCCACATTCCATGCTGGCCGCGCTTGAAAATATATTTCTGGAAAAATCCCGGCAGGCGGAATCTAATCTAATAGAAATCATCGAAAGCAATGGGGGGCTTAAACAATCAAGTAAAGATGCTTATCAAGCCGTTGCGTTCCAGATTGAAACTAAACGGCGGGTACGGGAAATTAAGGAAAAGGTAAGCGCGAAACGAACCCAGGATTTACGTAATCGCATATACAATATGAAAGCCAACCAGCTGAGCGGTGTTATTTCCACCTTTGGTGAAGGTGCACAGCAAATTTTCATCAGTTCCGTTGATGAGGTTTCGGGTAACCGCTTGTGCCTTGAGGCCAAGGAAGAAAAGAATGGTCGCGGTGCCAATCGGCTTGCTTTTGAACCCTGCAGCACAGCTCCGGCACAGACATTTATTCTGGCTAAATCTGGCGAAGTGAGAAGCATCGGCGGGCGTTGTATCGACCCTCAGGAAAGAGGGGAAATGTGGTTGTACACATGCACCGGGCATCCAGGAATGAAATGGCGGATAAACGACTTTAAACTTCAGAACCAGGTCGATGGAAAGTGTATCCGGGGTGTTGGCAGCAAAATACGCAGCGGGACGCCTGCGGAAACGGATAGATGCCAGGCGCGTTCTTCCGTGGCGACAACGAATATGCCCTTGGCGACCATTGAAGGAACCAAACCCGTCAACGTCACGACATTTACAGACAAGACAGGTGAGCGCCTGTGTCTCGAAGCAACAGATGAAAAGAACAAACACGGTTCTCTTCGGCTGATCTTCAATCACTGTGCAAACACAGCCCGTCAGAATTTCGGGATCAATGACAAGAAACAGATTGTGAGCGTTGACGGACGCTGTATTGATCCACAGGCAAAAGGCGAATTATGGCTCCATAACTGTGTGGATAAGAACTATATGTCCTGGGACCTGCAAGGGAATCTCTTTAAGAATCAGAAAGAGAAAAAATGCATCCGGGCACTTGGTGAAATCAAGGCAGGTGCACCGGCTGAGTTGGATACGTGTGGATTGCGTTCTGCCATAAGCAGCATTGACGACCAACTCGCCGAGGTCAGCATTACTGTCGCTGGGGAGAGAGGGGATCTCTGTTTGGCGGCTACGGAGAAGCGAAATAAACGCGATGCAATAGAATTGCGATTCGATGCTTGCCGTAACACACCCAGCGACAAGTTTGTGATGAACAATGCGGGGAATATCCTCGGGCTGGCCGGTTTATGTGTCGATTATCAGGAAGGTAATGAGCTCTGGTTGTATGACTGCTCTAACGAAGACAGCATGCAATGGGATGTTTCGAGGGGGCAGATTAAAAACAAGCGAACGGGAAACTGTATCCGTGGGTCCTCACCCAGCGGAGGCAGATATAGCGCTGGGGCAATTGCCGTTGTCGAAGCTTGCGCAACCTTCTCTGCTTCAATTCAATGATCAACAGGAAGTGCTATTTCACGATTTTTCACAACATAGAAGGATAAAAACAATGAACAAACTTACTGCCGTTACCCTTTCGCTCATTTTTACCGCAAATATTTCTGTGCCTGCTGCCTATGCTCAGGCTTCTAAAGAAGAAGTGTCGATGTGCATTGAGACGGTGAAGCAGATGGCCGGCAACAGTGCGCCAGCAGAAGCGATCAAGATGTGTGAGCAGGGTAAAATGGAAGAAGCCATCGCTATTGCGATGGGGGGATAATTCACTTCTGGTTTCATAACCAATAAAGATCAGGGTTAGAGTCTGGTAATGAGTATAAAAGTTAAATTGCTTGGTCATGTGTCCAAGAGTGCTGGTGTTTGTTTATTAGCTACAGCGTTATTGTCGTGCCAGACTTTGGACGACTACTACCCAGCTATTTCTGCAAATAAAACGAGTGTGCCGTCGTTTGAGTTAACGCAAGATGTGCCGGTAGCGTTGGTTAATACGGAACCACGCAAACTTACTTTTGACGGTATAAAAGCGCTCGAAAAAGGTGACTTGGATGTTGCGAAAGAAAACTTCAACAAAGCATTGAAGATGGATATTCGTAATTCAAACCTCCAGTTTCTGAATGCCTTGACCTATCATTTGCGGGCCCTGAATGGGAACAGTCAGGATTTTGAACTTGCATTAACCGGTTATCGCCTTGCCCAGCAATTTGAACCCTCCAACTGGATTGCCGTGTTTTATGAAGGGCTGCTTTACAAGGACATCAAAAAATTTGAACAAGCCCAGGACGCCTTTGCACGCGCGATGCTGTTGGAACGCAATAATCCCGATATCTTGTTCCAATTTGCAGAAGTGTCATATTATGCAAATGATATAAAAAGCGCTGTTTCTGCTATCAAGCAGTTGACGAGCTTGGACTTGGGAGATGATCTGCACAAAAAGCTTTTTAGCGTCGGAGCTATTGTTCATGCGGGCGCAAATATGCCCAGAAAAGCTGCGGACTATTTAACAGCCTACAAGGGCTTAAGTGTGGATGCGTTTCGGCTGGATTATATAGAAAAACGTATAGAGGCATGGAACGATTTTCACAGGCGCCAGACCTATAACCGCAACAGGCCGATACTGCATACGGCGCAATTTGCCCTGCCGGATGACGAAGATGACCCCTTCAACCAGCTTCCGCCTGTGACCGCATCGCCTAGCATTCCTGTTGAGAAAGAAAATCCGATCGAGAGAAATGCCGAGATAGAACGAGAACAGGAGGAACCGGACAATTCAGGCACTGAGAGCGATGATATTACGAACTCCCCTGTTGTGTCTGGAGAAGAAAGGTCTGATGAAACTCAGCAGGCTGTTCAACAGGAAGCCGAGAACCCCAACCCGATGGTTGTTGTTGATGTTGTTATTCTTCGGACCGAAGATGACAACAGCACGTCAAAAGGGGTAAACCTTTTATCTGGACTGAAAATCCAGTTCGGAGATCCGCTGGCTGGGGTGCCGGGGCTCAGTTACAGAAAAGAAAAAGTCGCGGATCTGGTGGACCCGACAGATACAGTTAATACACGGACCGTCACCCGCTTTATCAGTTTGCCATCGGTGTCCTATTCTCTGAATATTGCGAATTCTGCGACAGGAAGAAATGAAATCCTGGCGCGACCGACCCTCGTTGCCATGTCTGGTGAAACATCGGAATTCTTTTCGGGCGTTCAAATCGCCGCCGCCGCAGTCTCAGGGGGCGCAGGGGACTCGATTTCCATCGACAAGGAAGTCGGCGTGAAATTGGCGATCACGCCGGAAATTCTGGAAAATGATTTTGTTCGCCTTGATGTCAGCGCGGAACGGACCTTCCTGACGCAACCCAGCAGTTCGGTCACATTCAATTTTCGGCTTGATACAACAAAAACAGAAGTAAACGCTGCTGTTTCCATGAAGTTTGGGCAGACATTGATCCTTGGCGGTTTGAGTGAGCGGGAAAAAGAGGGGGACCGGGATGGTGTCCCTTTGCTGCAGGAAATTCCTGTTGTTCAGTACCTGTTTTCCAGAAAAACAACGCGCGATTATAACAAATCGGTGTTGATCCTGATTACCCCAAGGCGTGCGCATGCTGTTGACCAAACCCCCGAAGAGTTTGAGAAAAGCATCAATAAACTGGGTGAACGGGAAAGGAACATCGAAAAACTGTCTTATGAGTTCCGGGACTGGTTTCAGCCAACTCCCAATGTGGATAGCGTGTTTCAGCACATGCAAAACAATGATCTCTACCGGGAATTCAAGAGAGGTGACTTTCCGCCGGAAAGCTGGTCAGGACAACAGGGACACTTTGATCGATTGCGGCATATTCTTCCGTTTCTTTATTATTAATAGCGGGGCTGAGATCGTTTAAATGAGAAATATTTTTTGTAGCTTCATTGTTTTGTTCTCACTTTGCCTGCCGTCTTCAGGGTTTGCTCAGGTTATTAAACAGCAAATGGAATGGACGCCTGTTGCCGGGCGGGCCCTGTCAATCGCGGTTGCGCGAGATGGAGGTATGTTTTCTCTAGATGAAAATCATGTCGCACATAAGCTTGTTTTGTCACCCAAGAAACGATGGTTCAGTCTGAAGGAGAAATTCAGTGAATTGTTCGCGCATCCCAAAGTAAACGGGGTTTGGGCGCTGGCAGAAACAGGCGGGCAAGCTTACCGGTTTAATCGTGTGTGGTGGGAGCCTAAGGGAAAAGTGGCGCTCAGTCATATTTCGGTTACGTCATCCGGAAAAATCATGGCGCTTTCTTCCGATAACGACTTGCTTCAATGGAATGAGTCGAAAGACCAGTGGATAGAGAAAGACACGGACCTGACGGTTAAACTTCGCCTTTTGTCAGCAGAAACACCAAAATCTTTCTGGGGAATTTCCAACAGTAATCAACTCGTAAAGTATACAAACGGATCTTTTCAAACCCTCGATGTGAATGGCCTGGAGAATGTGATCTATGATCAGGAAGGGCAGCAATTGTACTTTCAGACAAGCGCCGGTGTTCTTGGGTTCTATGACCCTATAAAAGGGGAGGCAATCGTTCTTGACGGGATGGTTGACGCGCGGCTGAAGGCAATTGGAAAAGAAGGTCGGATATGGATTGTTAACAAAACCAATCAAATATTCTATGGCACAAAGAAATTGCCCACCGATCTCGTTAAACTGGATCAGGTCCCGACCATAAAAGCAGAAGAACCAGAACCCCAAGCTGGTGAGGATAAGGCCTCGGACGGTAAATCCCCTGAGGAGGGGGATGAGTCTGAAGCAGAAAAGAAAGAGCAGGAATTTAATCTGAAGCTGGCAAAAGTTCGGGGTACCGCACAGGAACTGGCCATTGGACAGGATGGCCGGGTTTTCGCGGCTCTGAATAATGGCAGCATGGGATTGTGGAATAATGCAAAAAATCAGTTCTTTGCGTTTCCTGGTAATGCCAGCCGATTGGCTATTGGTGTTGATGGCGAAATTTGGGCCGTCACAAAATCAGGCGGTTTTTTCTTTTTTGATGGCCGAGAATGGAAGGCCACTTCATTTCGAAATGCTATGGACCTGTTCCTGGCGCCTGATGGTGTCGTGTGGGTCAGCGATTCCAAAGAAAACATCTATAGCTATAATCGCAAAACAAAGCGGTTCAAGAGATCTCGTCTGAAAGGCATTCGCTTTACGTTTGACAGCGCCGGGGCCTTTTGGAGTGTCCGTGACAATGGCGATATCTTTAAGTGTGTTGAAAGCCGTTGTACCCGCTTGCCAGGCTCTGCAAGTGATATTGCCGTCGGTGAATCGGGGCTGGTTTTGATGATTGATAAATCAAATAATCTCTACAGGTATCTAGCGGACCAAAACCGTTGGGATATTGTTCAGAAAGGGGTCATGGCCGTCGCAATTGGGCCCAACGAAAAGCCGTGGCTGATTAATAACAAGGGCGAGATTTTTACTTCGGCTTTCTTTGACCGGGATGAAAGCAAGGATCTTCAGATTGCTGCCACCGCCCAGAAAATTATTGATCGCAAGGCCAGGTTACCCAGTGTTGCTGCGACTGGAAGTTCAGACACTGCATCGCTATTTACATTTTCCAAGAACATGAAATTTGACACCCTGACCTTTGAGGGCTCTGCAACACCACGAATTCTCGTTGTTGGCCGCGATAACGCCGCTTATGCACTGAGTAGTGATCAAGCAACCATATGGAAATTCAATTCGAGCCAAAATAAATTCAAGGAGTATACAGACCTGCCCAGAGCTGCTGGCACGACGGTTCGCCGGCTTGCCGTTGATTTGGATGGAAATGCCTGGTTCGTTTATACGGATGGCCAAATCTGGCGGCCTAACGGAACTGACAAGTACAAGCAGATTACGTCTTTCACAACGGCGGGCTTTATCGATATCAATTACGAAGGCAAGGTGATAATGGCTGACACCTCCGGCACGCTTTATGATTATAACGAAGCCAAGGATAAATTTGAGACCTTTGACGATCAGGATGGCTATACGTCGGGCGATTTGTCTGTTGATCCCGACGGGCACCCCTGGATCTATAACACCGGCGGTTATTTGATGGAGTTCACCGGAAAGAAGTTTGAGTTTCGTCCTGAGAATAAATCTCAAAAACTCGATCAAGTTGGAATTGGTGGCGATGGATCCGTTTACATAAGCGAAGAACTGGGCGGCAGCGGACGCCTTTTAAAGTGGAATTTTTCAAATGAATCCTTTGATTCGATATCTCTTCCTTCTGGTGTGAAAGCCTTGTGGGTAGACGTTGGCCCAGATGGGAGACCCTGGTTCATTTCGACAGCAAACAAATTTTATCGAGCAAAATAGAAAGCCGCCAAATGCAAAAAGGCCTTTAAGAGTGAGGCCTATTATCGTTAGGTCGCCGGGGGAAAATGTGCATGGCTGTTTCTACGACGCATTGTCGTATGCTTTAATGAGACACGGCTCTTTTCCTCCGAAGGCAAAGATCACAAGTTCGAATCTTGTCAGGTACACCAATATTTCAATGACTTAGATGTATTTTCCCAAGGCCTGTTTTGGTGTGTTGTCCGCGCTTTGCGGGTGTTCGGGGCGGGCCGGGCGCTTATTTCCTGAGGCAGTGTTTTTGTTCCGACACCAAGCCTGCTTTAAATTTCAGGATTGGTGCCGTGTAACGTAACCGTCCGGGCTCTTACACCTTCCATATGACTCCTTGATCTGTGATTTTATAGCTCCTAAGCGGGCAATAGGTGCCCACTTAACTTAAGTGGACATGACCTGCCCCGATAACGCTCGGGCTATTTGGGTGTAAAATCAAAACGTGATATGCCAATATCTAAACTGCACCAATCAGTTGGGTCGGAAATCAGGTAACGGCGATGGATGAAAAGCCGAAAACGGAGGCTGAAAATTTGGGTATGCTGCGAATCGCTATTCGAGCAGCAAACGGGAAGTTACAGCCTTATATTTTTGGTCGTGATGACGAAGGCAGGCACACGTTTGGCCGCATATCTGGTGTTGGTGTTGGTTGGATTGGGCTGATAGCAGCAATATTATCGTTGAATAGTGCCACATGGGGATTGGCAACTTGGATTGTCGCTGCATTTGCCATTGCGCATATTGGTCTTTTGATTATCGGCCAATTTTCCCTGTCCCCGGCCCCTCGCTTAGTAGTGGGAGCTATCTGGTTGCTGGCCGCTATGTCGGGCTCCATCATCGGATATTCAACAACCGACGGAGATGCTCGACTGGCTTCGGTCTCTAGTTTGAAAAAGGAAGATTTCCGCCTGAAGTTTTTGTTGTTTGAGAGAATTCAAGGTGTTCCGAATTGGACGGTCAGTGTGCAATGGTCATCCCGAGTAGCTGCGGTTTGGAATGAGTTGACCGAACTTTATTTCTCAGCAGACGGCGAGAAATTTGAACTTTCTCCATATGGAATGGTTGATGCTATTCCTGTTAAAGGCGAGAGGTTTTGGTCGGCTAGTTCCTTGTTCATTAAGTTTAAAACATGGAAGGGAACAGAAATCGGCCCTTTCGAATATACTCTAAACTTCGGCGAATTCGCAGAAAAAAATTCGAGCGGTTCGTTGGAAAATTCTGCTGATGATCTAGCAAGCCTGCTGGATTCCGCTAAAATTGAAGTCACGTATGAGAAGGCTGCCAATGGCGGCTCCAACTCAACTTGGCGTACAAGAATTCGTTTTTCAAACCGTGTGTCAAATACCATGAAGGGTGCGCACCCGGAATACAGTCTGGATGGCAGTCAATTTGGAGCGGCCCCCCCACTAAAGAGCGAATCGACAAGCTCTCACGATATAGAGGTCACGAACGCTGCGGGCGCGAAGACTTTCACTCTCAGATACAAAACCGCAAAAGGTAAGGCGATTGGACCACGCGCGTTTGACGTGGACTTTTCGAGAATAGCCCTTTCGCAACTGAAGACAAATATCCTCAATGGCTCCACGTGGGTATGGTGCCAGCGAAGTTACGACCGCAGCGCTACCGGCGGCCCACCCGAATGCCATCCACACGATCTCACGAATAACGCTCCAGCAGTTAAAGAAATTTTGGTCGGAAGTAATCCTGAAGCGCTGACTCGGAAATATCCGATTGAACCCGACGAGGAATCCCTTAATTGGGCGCCTTGGAAAGGGGCCAAAGAGCGAGGCATGACACGTATTTCGGTTCCTGAATCATGGGAAAAGCTTTATATGCAGGTTCGATTCTTCGATAACACGTTGAGCGCGCTACGGTCTTACAAGATGCCTTGATCACTTCTTCGTCTTGGTTTTCCATTGTTATTTATATCACATCTCTGGTTCACTGCATGAATGTCCTGAATACATGGCTTCGTAGTTTCCGCGCTCGTGGGAAAGCTCGTCCCGCTGGCGAGCGTAGTCTTGAATCAGTTCGTATTTGTGAATTTGCAACGCTCGGCGATCATTCATATGCCGGAATGAGATTTGATCCTGCTCATCGCGGTCGTGGGTTTTGGCCTCAAGCGCTTCTTTTTCATTGAGCTCCCGAATGCGGCTATGTTCTCGAACCCGAATATCCGCATCTCGGGCGGTGACCATCGCCTGCAATTCGGCTACGTCGTCGGGGAGCGTTTCGGGTGCTTCCAACATCGCTATTCTATATCGGATTAAGACCTCAATGGGAATCCCAGGGAAGAGAATTGTTTAATAAAACGAGACCTTTATCACTCAGCCGGCATTGAGCGGCCGCCAGGTTCGTTCCGGCATGCGCCAGTCGATGCCTTCCAGCAGCATCGACAATTGGGCCGGGCTGATATGAACCTTCCCAGCGCCAGCCGATGGCCAGACGAAACGGCCTTTCTCCAGTCTTTTGGAAAACAGGCACGCCCCCTGGCCATCCCACCATATGATCTTTATGAGATCACCGCGCCGACCACGGAAAAGGAACAGGTGCACATTGAACGGGTCCAGTTGCAGGACTTTCTCCGTCAGCGCCGCAAGACCGTTGAACCCCTTGCGCATATCGGTCACGCCGGCACATAACCAGACTTTTGTGTGAGACGGGACAGGGATCATAAACAGAGCCCCCGGACCAGTCGGATGACGACATCAACGTCAAACGCGCCGCTCATCTCAAGACGGTGACCGGTGGCAAGGCGGATCTCGATCCTGCCCGGTGTGTTATAGTCTTTAACTGTCTCCGGATCCGAAGCGGAACTGGCGTGAAGTTCCACCGGAAGAAATGTTGTCTCTTCGCTTTCTGGTTCGACTGACCGATTAAAACGAGGGTCACGGGCCCATTTGAAAATCATGTTGGCGTTCACGTCATAACGGCGCGCCACCTCCGACACGGAGGAGCCCGGTACTTTTGTCTGAGCAACAATCCGTTGTTTCTCTTCAGCACTCCAGCGACGACGCGGCCGCCTCAATCTCGTAGACATAAAATAAGTGTCCGCCTATTTTGAAGCGGACACCTATTTGCCCGCTTAGTCGATGAAGAATCGCAGGTCAGAGCACCAGTTGTAAGGTGGGGGAGGCCGGACGCTTACCGTGTAACGCGACCAGTCCAGAAATAAGATGCAGGTCAAAGCGGGCCCTTCATGGGAGGCGGTTGTTATGTGTTTAAAGATCATACACTGAATTTGATCAGAACTCAGGGGCAGCGCGTGAGCGTCGCCAGTCGAACCGCTCCACCAGAACCGGAAAGGTTTTGACTTCCATAACTTCCGGAAGCTTTTCAAGTTGATCGCGCAGTTTGTTCAAATGCCCTTGGGACTCGACCTCCACGTAGAGAATCATGTCTATGTCTCCGGAGATGGAGTAACAGGAAACGATTCCTTCAAACTCCACAATGTCGGGCAAAACGGCCGCACATTTTCCGGGACCCAGATATATATTTAAAAAAGCTTTCACAGGATCTCTGAACGCGTTCATATCGACATGAACTGTATATTTTTGAATTATGCCTCTGT
Organism: Rhodospirillales bacterium; assembly: GCA_048262255.1. Classification (GTDB taxonomy): domain Bacteria; phylum Pseudomonadota; class Alphaproteobacteria; order Rhodospirillales; family Casp-alpha2; genus JABMNT01. The sequence goes on from JBLXFH010000001.1 coordinate 1,205,883, forward strand.
CTTTTAAATTTTTGATGCGAAGCTGAACAGCATTGCGCGACAAGCCAACCGATTTCGCAATCGCCTCGATTGCCTGGCTGCTGTCTTCAACCAGGCAATCTATTATCGCCTTGTCTATGTCATCGAAAACAGGTTTTAGTCTGGGCATAGGGGACTCACTAAATGTGTCATGTCGAAGGAAGTTTTCTTAAGGGTTTAAAAAATACGTACGGCAAACAAAACAGCATGACCGCATAGAAAAGGCCATAGCCATAAATGGTGGCAAAAAAGAAACAAACGGCGACCGACAAGCTACCAATAATTCTTAAAAGCAGAGTGTTAGCCAGCCGAACGAACGCGGCCATGGTTATCATGTATAGGAGAAAAAAGTTCTGGCTGGCAAGTCTCAGCATTCCGTCCAGATCAATACTGCCAGATTGATACAGCCCAATTGATGCCGTCATTAGAACAGCCGCAAATAGTAAAGCATGACGGGGTATGCCGCTCTGAAGAAGAGCTAGTCGCGAGAACAAATTCCCTTCTCTGGACACATCAAAAATAAGACGGGATGCTGCCCAGATCGCCCCATTTAAATTTACCAGCGTCATCATAACGATGACTGTTGAAAGGACTAAATCGATATTTGGAAATGCAGGAAATGCAGCCCTCATCACACCGTTCAAAGGAGCTAAAACCAGAATATCGCTGTCATAGGGAACGAAAGTTTGAACGGACAGCGCGATTCCAAAGTATAGGCCGAGGATCAGTATGAGTGAAAGAGCTGTAACAAGAGGCAAGTCGCGTTTCGGATTTTTGAATTCTTCGGTCATAAAGCTGAGCATTTCGAAGCCGGTAAACGCAAAGAAGGCGAGTCCCATACCGGACCATAATGACAAAAGAGACGGGTTTCCGACTGCTGTGTTGATGTTATCCAGATGTGTTTCAGGCAGATAAGCGACGCAAAACAAAGCCACAATCATCAAGGTTACGACCGTGTTCTGAACCGACAGGGCGACTTTTCCGCCTATGCCGTTGAGAAAATAGGGAATGGTCAGGAGGGCGACGGCCATCAGGCTAATATTCAGACGAGACGGCGTCATATTGAGGATATCTGTCAGATATCCGGCACCTGTAAGAGCAATCGCAGGAATTCCAAGGCTAAAAGCCCCGATCAGAACATAGGCACAGCCTGGACGCAGCCATGGCCAGGCTGCGCCTATGTAAGCGGTTACGCCCCCCGCACTCGGCCATTTGCGTCCGAGAACAACAAAGACAACAAGCAATGGGAGGATCAGCAGACCATCCATCAGCCAAACCCAAAGCGCCCAGCCCCCGCTTGCTTTATAGACCAGGCCAGGCAACGTTGCGACGCCGGCGCCGATGACAATGCTGAGCGCCATGATGACACCGGAAAACAGACCGATCCTTTTATTCAGATTCTGGTCACTCATTGGCTTTGATCCTTTTTTTCAGGAGTTCCACTTTCGTGTCTTCAGGCTGATCTTCCATGATCGCAGTGATCACTGTTTTCCGACGCACAAAGGGTAGGGCATGCTTCTTTAAAAAATTAAGAGACATAATGGTTTCATGCCAAGGACATTTGAGGGACTTGCCTGTCCAGCAACCCAAATGCAACGGACCTCCCCGATGTGGGCATCGATCCGTAGTGATATACGTTTCCTGATTTGCCTTCAGCAGAAAGTAGGGGCTGCGATTTTCTCCAACCAGGAAAAAATTATGCGCATCGGTATTCAGTTTTATGTGAAGCATTTTTTAAGTCCCAATTGATTTCACCGCGTATGTGCAACTATCCGAAATCACTTCCGATCCATGCAAACGGAACTGTGGAATAACAATGCCCTCGCCGGCTTGCAGGGTGATTTCCTTTTCTGGGGTTGCGACCAGTTTGATAACACCATCAGTAACATAGAAAAGTTCAGACTCATCATGAACATGCGTCACGGATAGCTCACCTTTACGTTCGACAAACGACGCATCCGCCTTGATTCCGCCTTGCTGGAGAATTTCCCCGGCTCGTATTGCGTGAGTACCGAGACTGTCTGACCAGGCCAGTTGTTCCATGAAATCCCGGTCAGCAATTTCCTGAAGAAGTCTGAATTCCTCAAACCCCGCAAGAATCTGTGGCAACACCTCTGGTCCGCACTTTTCGACAATAGGGACGATTATTCGCTGAAACGCCATATCTCCGTGATGTTGATCAATGTGGACGTGCTCGTCAAAATAGGCCGTAAAAAATTCCGGGCCGAATATTTTGTGAAGCATTTTTGATGTGTTGCGGCAGGAGTTAACCAGCGATGTTTCCGTATAGTACAGCGCACCCAGATATTTGAAAAAATGCTCATGATTGGCGCAGATGAAATGAAAATAATTGATCAGGGCGATGGATGAAGACAGATAGAACTGCCAATAGGTGTGCAGGTTTACACTCAGACCGGCACTTCTCAGCGTGTCTTCATACAGGGTCGAATGTTTGGTGTCGTGAACGCCATATCCGTATTCGTCGATCAGAATGGTGAACAGGTTGGATTGCGCCTCTCCATAGTTCCCAGGCATGTTTCTGGCCATAGCGCTTGCTTCAGTCAGATAATCACCGGCGAGCTGTATGAGAAAAAACCTTGCTGCGGCTTCAGGATCGTTCGAATTCAGAATGGCATCCATAAGCGTGCTGTTATTCTTTTCCGAATTGAATTCACTTTCACAATAGGCTTTGAATGTTTCAAGAGTCCATGATCCTCCGACTTCAACTTCCTGTCGAAGAAAACCAAAAACATGATCTTCAAGGGTGTGGCGAATGGCAAACCCATTACGCCGCATTTCCGGATTATAGAACAGATTGAAGTCGGCCTTTGAAGAGGCGTTTTGCCGATCCGGCAAGAAAACCAGATCCTGTTCATAAATATTGAGCAGTAGCCTATTGGCTGTGAGGTTGCTTGCGGACAGCGCCTGCTCTTCGGACAAAGGGGTCGCAAAATCAAAAAGGTGAAGATCCTGCGGTCGAACAGGTCGACGAAACGCATTGTTGTCGATGAGCCAGTGGTCGACGTCGGCAAAGAGTGGACTCGATGCGTATTGCGCCAAAGATGAAAGACTTCCCGTTGTATTCAGCTTTCCGTACATAATACTTTCCTCCGTTTGGTTAAGGAAAGCTGACAATAAGCGTAAACATAACAACACTTAATGGTAAATACGAACGACAGACAATACAAATTGACAGCCAAAATGTTAACTGCTAATGCTTATTAAAGACGAAGTAGGAAACAAAATAACAAGCATGGTTGCAGTCGCTGCCTGAACATTACGTAACGTCAATACAATATAAAGGAGTTTCACATGCGCGTGACAAATCATATAGATGAGTTGCTGGGGAAACGATTACGGCAGGCAAGGCTTTTCGCCAATCTTACACAGGAAGGCCTTGCGAACAGGGTGGAGATCAGTTTTCAGCAAATACAGAAATATGAAAACGGAACAAATAGGATAAGCGCATCTCGAATAGTCGCAATCGCCAGGGCGCTCGACTGTGATATCTCCTATTTCTATAACAATCTTCCCGATAGCACTTCCCCGGTTAACCCTCTTCATGAAGGGAAAGAGTTTCATGATCGTACTTTACGTACCGCCAGAATTTTCGAAGCTATTCCTGAAGGTGAGGTAAAAACCCAAATTTACGCGCTAATAAAATCCTACGCAAAAGAAACAGTGCAACCATGAGTCGACCGAGAGCGGAAGACAGATTGCTGATTTGATAGCAGTAGCGGAAAAATCAATTCGATTTTTCCGAAAAAAGCGACATTCCATCGAGCACCCAAAGCCATCGGACAATTGCCTCGGGTATTTTACTTAGGTACGACGGAGGAATGGCTTGACGTAGGACTTCCGATGCAGACGTTCCCGAAAAGGATGCCACAAGTGCAAATCTTGTCGGGTGCGCCATTTCACAACGAACAGCAATATACCCATTTTATATGGGCCTCCTGTGAAGTGCTGAAACCACCGGCCCGGTTGGTGGCCTAATCAAAAATTAAGGTTTTCCGGCGACTATTCAGCTTCTTCCCGGGTCGTTGGCGGTGCTTTTGTTCTTTCGCTGTGGCCGGGTATCGAAGGCACGGGTTCCTGTTTGGGCAGGGCACGTAGGCCTGTCATCAAATGGGGCGCATCAAAATGAGTGATATCGACTTTGTCGTCTTTTGTTGCACGGACCCCAACCTGGATGATTTGGAAACCGAGCAGACTGACGTGGTCAACGCCTATCTGATCACGACTATGTGGAAGTCGATCAAGAAACACCAGCCCAACGCGCGCCTGACCGTACTTACCAACAAAGTCGAGACTTTTGCTGCACTTTCCGGCGTTACTATCAAGCCGCTCGACATCAATTTCAGCCATCTCATGTATGAGCGGACCCGGGCGTATCTGGCGTTCATGCAGCGCGCGCCCAAGGATTCGCTGGTTTGTTTCATTGATTCCGATTGCCTGATCATCAATCCTCTGGATGAATTGCTGAAAACACCCTTTGATCTGGCTTTGACCTGCACAAAAAAAAGTCTCGGTGATGCAGCGCAGCCGCCGCTGGATGAACTGGGCATGAGCGTGCAGGGCAACGTCTCGCCGATCAATGGCGGGGTCATTTTTTCCCGCCCGACCGCCGCCGCTCTGGCGCTCTGGCAACGCATCCTCGACGCCTATGACCAACTGGCCGAAATGGGAGAGGCCTTTTACGAGGGCCGGGCGCATTTGCGGATTCCCATGGATAACGTGCCGCCGGAAGACCAGACCCTGAAGCGCTGGGGTGGCGATCAGTTCGCTCTTATGGTGGTGTTTGGCCCGTTGCTGGTGGCGGGATATCCCGATGCGGTAGAGATTGATGCGGCGAAGGTCTTGTTTCTCGATCGTGCGACCTACAATTATTCCCCGCATGTGGAAAACCAGAAAATCTCCATCGGCAACAAGGAGGCAAAAATCATCCATATGAAAGGCTCCAATCGCAAACCGGCCATTCCGGCCATCGCCCGCTATTTCGGAATCGCCTGAATGACGTATTCGATCCTGACGCCTTATCTGGTTCCTCCCGGCAAGGCCAAGGCGGTCAATGCCGGGGATGGGTTTATCTATGATTCGGTGCAGAAACTGGTTGGCACGCCGGCTCGCCATCTGTTTTCATCCTGGGCGCCACTCAGCGACAGCGATATCGAGAAAATCAACGCAACGTCGATGCTGGTGGTCGCCGGCGCCAATACCCTGAAAGATGACTTCACGATTTGCCCGGGCTTCGATCTTGATGTGCTCGACAAACTCACGGTTCCGGTCGCACTTTGTGGTCTTGGCCATTACGGGGTTGCAGCGGCAACGCAAGGCCTATCGGCAAAATCCATTCAGCTGTTGGACGCCTTCCTTGAGCGGTTTCCACAAATATCCGTGCGCTGCGATGAATCACTTCGCTACCTGGTCAGCTCAGCCCCGCATCTCGAGCCTTATGTGCAGATGACCTCCTGTCCGGTCGTTTTCCCACTGGAAGGGCAATTTGACCAATTCGAGAAAAAGGACGTGTTTGAGCAGGTGGTCGTGACCCTCACCGATCGTGCCCAAATCCAGCAGCAATTGCCGGTTCTGCCCGCTGTGCCGAAGTTTTTTAAGGCCAAGCGCTATGTGCTGGCATTGCATCAAGATTATGGCCATCAGGATTTGTGGGCGTTCGCAGAAAAACTCGGTTATTCGGTGTTCAGGTCCCCTGATTATCAGGCCTATATCGATCTCTATAAACAAACGGATCTGCATTTCGGAAATCGCCTGCACGCCCATTTGAAATGCCTGTCATTGGGCCGCCCATCATTTCTGCTGCCCTTCGATTTGCGCCAGACCTATTTTGCCCAAAGCCTGGATTTCCCGCTTATCGACAAACTCCCCAGCCCGGAGATCGAGGAGTGGAACTTTGCTGCGCCTCAGGCCCGGATTGATGCCGCACGCAAAACCATGGACGGGTTCATGGCGGAGGTGACGTCGGTTTTGGATGGGAATGGCTAAGGAGGCAGCATGGCAAAGATTTTGGTGACGGGCGGTGCCGGTTATATTGGAAGTCATTGCTGCAAGGCGCTGGCGGAAGCCGGACATGAACCCATTGTGTTTGATGATCTGTCAACCGGCCATCCGGATTTTGTACGTTGGGGGCCTCTGGTTGAGGCCGATATCCGAAGTTTGTCGGCGCTTGAAGAAGCTATGGAAGTGCATCGCCCTGATGCCGTTATGCACTTTGCTTCATTGATTTCAGTGGGTGAATCGGTCGCTCATCCAGAGCTTTATTATGACGTGAACGGGGGCGGTACCCTGACTCTTTTGAAGGCGATGCAGGCCAGTAAAATCAAGACGTTGGTGTTTTCTTCAACGGCGGCGGTTTACGGAGAATCCTCGGCGGCAACGATAAGTGAGGAGGCACCCTTGCTGCCAGCCAGTCCTTACGGGAACAGCAAGCTTCTTTGCGAAAAAATGGTTGAAGATTTTGAGAAGGCGCATGGCTTGCAGGCCATGCGGTTGCGCTATTTCAACGCAGCAGGCGCTGATACCGATGGTATGATTGGCGAACATCACGAACCGGAAACCCACCTGATCCCACTGGTTTTGGATGTGGCCCTCGGGCGACGTGACAGCATCCGCATCTTCGGCACAGATTATCCAACAGCCGACGGCACAGCGCTACGCGATTATATTCATGTAAGCGACCTGGCGGCGGGCCATGTAAAGGCGCTGGAGTTTTTACTGGATGGCGGCGTTGGCGGTGCTCTCAATCTGGGGACGGGTAAAGGCGCGTCGGTACGACAGGTCATCGATACCGTCTTTCAGGTGACAGGTAGACCGATCCTTATCGAGGAAGCACCGCGCCGCGTTGGCGACAATGCTGTGCTGGTCGCCAATCCGGTTCGGGTTCTAGAAATGCTGGGTTGGAAAACAGGAAAAAGTGATCTGGAGACGATCATCGCTGATGCCTGGCGCTGGCATCAAAAGCGGTTTGGTTGAGCAGGTTTACAGGGAAAGAATAATGAACAGAGCAGAAAAGCGTCGGCAGCAAAAATTGTTAAAAAAGCGGACGGCGCAGCGTAAAGCAAGCCACCCCACAGGGGATCGTCCTTATCCGCAATCGCAGGCGGTTGCGCAAATGATCAATCAGGCCGTAAAACATCATTCCGCCAAGCAGTTTACCGAGGCGCAAGCCTTGTACCAAAGGGTTCTCGATGAAGACCCAAATCACCCCGATGCGCTGCACCTTCTGGGGATGCTGGCCCATAATGCAGGCGACAATGATCGTGCCGTAGCGTTAATCTCTAAGGCGCTCGTCAACATTCCTTCCCACGCCCAGGCCCATTTCAACTTGGGCAACGCCTATAGTGGGCTTGGCCAGCACGAACAGGCGGTTGCCAGTTTTCAGAAGGCAATCGCTTTGAAGCCCGATTACGTCGAGGCGTATAACAATTTGGGCCGCGCGTTTAAACAGCTCCTACGCCTGGAAGACGCGATTGTTGCGTACCGGAAGGCAATTGCAATCAACCCCGGTTTTTCAGGAGTATACAACAATCTGGGGAACTGTTTAATTGAATTGGGGCGGTGGGAAGATGTCATCGCTGTTTGCGAGCAGGTTTTGACGTTTCAGCCGGATTCTGTTTTGACCCATATACAGATTGGCAATGCGCTACAGAACATGAGCAGGTTTGAAGAGGCGGTAACGCGCTACCAGCAGGCAATTGCACTCGACCCGAAAAATGCCGCAGCCCATGGCAATTTGGGAGCGACCTACCGGCATCTTGGAAAACCGTTAGAAGCTTTTGACTGTCTCCACCGAAGTGTTGCTCTTGATCCTGATATGGGGTTGTTCTGGGTGAATTTGGCATTGGCAGCAGGTGACATCTCTTTTTCTTCGGCGGATGATTCGCTGATCGAGATTTTTTCACAAATGCTAGAGCATCGCTTGGTTTCACCATTAACTGTTGTCTTGCCTATTCTGAGTGTTTTGCGTTGTCAGCCTGATTTTCAGAAGGCTCTGGAACTGGGGGGACTGCCGGAAGCGGAGATGAGCTTTCCATTTTCCGACTACGCAGACCAGTTGTCCAATAATCGGCTTTTCTGCCAAATTTTAAAACTCACGCCGATCCCGGGTCGGCAGGTTGAACGCATGCTGACATTCCTGCGGCGGGTCTTGATAAATGAGGTCATTAATGGGCGTATAGAAGACAACGGATTGCCTTTTATAGCGGCATTGGCGTTACAGTGTTTTATAAACGAGTATGTCTATTTTGAGACGCCGGAAGAAGGTTTGGCCGTCGATCGCATCGCGATACAGATCGCCGGTATGCTCGAAGCGGACGAGGCCATTCCTGCAATTCTTGTCGCCGCCTTATCGAGCTACCGGCCACTTCACACATACACGTGGGCGCGTAAGCTGGCGGAAAGAGACGAAGTGAATCCCATATGCGAAATTATCGATCGGCAAATTCGTGAACCTCTCGACGAACAGTCTTTGCGTGACCAGATTACCAGACTGACGCCTTTGGAAGACACCGTCTCAAAACAGGTGGGTGCGCAGTATGAAGAAAACCCATATCCCCGATGGATCAAAGCGCCAACGGGGGATGAACCCAGGGACATTCCAACAATATTGCGTAGTGCGCCGCTGTTTTTCGATATAGGGGATTATCAGCCGCCGGCAAGACCACAGGTTCTGGTCGCAGGTTGCGGAACCGGAATCCACCCGATCTCGACGGCCTCGCGTTTCAAGTATGTTGATGTGCTGGCTGTTGATTTGAGCCTGAGCAGCCTTGCCTACGCAACAAGAAAAACCCGAGAACTCGGAATTACCAACATCACCTATGCGCAAGCCGATATCATGGAACTTCAGAATCTGGACAAAAAATTCGACCTTATTGAAAGTGTCGGGGTTCTTCACCATCTAGAAGATCCTGTTGCCGGCTGGCGAAACCTCGTTGCCCTGTTGCAGCCGGGCGGTTTTATGCGGATAGGTCTGTATAGTGAAGCTGCCCGTGCAAATGTTGTTGCCGGTCGGGCATTGATTTCCAAACTTGGTGGTGAAGCAACAAAGGACATTCGTGGGTTTCGCCAAAAAATCATCGCCGAAGCTGAAGCGGGTGATGATCTTTTAGAGAGTATTTGCTCCAGCAGTGATTTTTTCAGCATAAGCAATTGCCGGGATCTGCTGTTTCATGTGCAGGAGCACCGGTTCGATTTTCTACAAATCGATGCCGCTCTTAAGGCTTTGGATTTGCGGTTTTTGGGACTGGAAGTTAAGGATCCCGGTATAATGAACAATTTTTCCGAAATGTTCCCGGTAGTTTCCGCGCGCACCTCGCTTGTGCACTGGCACGAATTTGAGCAGAAAAACCCGCAAGCATTTGCGGGCATGTATCAGTTTTATTGTCGAAAAAACTGACCCTTTCCTGCCACAGTCAGTGTGGTAAGGATAGTCCCGTGTTATGAACAGAGGAGTTGAGCAATGGATTTCCGTCGTCTCGCTGGAACGGATTTGAATGTCTCTGTGCTGTGTTTCGGGCCCATGCGCGCGGCGGCGAAAACGCCGGGCGCCGATCCCCGATCGCAAGCCGGGGCGCGGGCGTTGGCTGCGGCCCTTGATGCGGGCGTAAACTTTGTCCATTCCAGCTATGAATACGATACCCGCTGGATGATGAACGGAGTTTTGAAGGATCATCCAAAACGCCATGACATCCATCATGTCATTAAGCTGCCGGTGCCCGACTGGAAAGACGAGAACCGCTTTGATGCAGTGAAGTTCCGATTGCGGGTGGAAGAGGCTTTACGGGACCTGTCGGCCGAACGCATTGCCGTTCTGCAATGGATGTGGCGGACGGATCCCAACGACGATGAACACCGCATCGCCCTGCTGCCCAAAATCATTGATGAGGTGAGCGCAACGTTCGAGAAAATGCGCGACGTAGGTAAGGTCGGGCATCTGTTTAATTTCCCTTATACGACGCAGGCGGCGAAAGCCGCCATGGAGACCAACGCCTTTTCGGGAACCATCGCATTTTACAACCCCATCGAGATGGAGATGCAGCCTCTGTTTACTGAAATGTCCGAGAAAGACATGGGATTTTTATGCATCCGCCCGCTCTATCAGGGCATTCTCACCGATGGCCGCGAAATCCTTGATGACCTGCCAGACGGACATCATTTGAAAAAACCCGAGAACGCAGCAGAATTCGCCAAGCGCCAAGTGATGGCACAGGTTTTTGCCAATGAGATCAATGGCTCCATGACCCGCTTTGCGCTCAGGTTTCCGTTGTTTTCAGAGCGCATCGCCAGCGTCATCACTGGGCTGAATACGGAGGCGCAAGTTCTGCAAGCCGTGAGCTATCTTGACGGCATAAAGCCGCAGCCGGAAGTGACGGAGAAAGCACTGCAGTTATGGCAATCGGGGTTTAATCTCGACTGAGGCGTTATTCGCTTACAGGCAGGACGTAATGCCGCCGTCGACGTAGAGAATATGGCCGTTCATAAAACTGGAGGCGGGTGAGGCCAGAAAGATCGCGGCACCACCCAGTTCTTCCACATCGCCCCAGCGCCCGGCGGGAGTGCGGTTGGTCAGCCAACCGGAAAAAGTCTCATCATTGACCAGCGCTTCGTTGAGCTTGGTCTTGAAGTATCCGGGGCCGATGGCGTTGACCTGAATATTGTGTTTACCCCAATCAATGCACATGCCCTTGGTCAGCATTTTGACGGCACCCTTGGAGGCCGCATAAGGCGCGATGCCGGGGCGCCCCAACTCGCTCTGTACCGAGCAGATGTTGATGATCTTGCCGTGGCCCTTCTTGATCATATGTTTGGCAACGGCTTGTCCGACAAAAAACACGCTGTCCAGGTTGGTCGACATCAGCTTGTGCCAGCCGTCTTCGGGGAAATCCTCCAATGGTGTGCGGTGCTGCATGCCGGCGTTGTTGACCAGAATATCGATGGCACTCCGGTCCTTGATGACCTGGTCCACACCGGCGACCACTTCAGAGCGATCGGTTACGTCAAATGCCGCCAGACTGACGTCAAAACCTTCCGCTTTTAAGGCGACGACAGCTTCTGAAAGGCGTTCCGGATTGCGCCCGTTGAGAACGACATGTGCGCCTGCTGATGCCAGCGCCCGGGCGATGCCTAAGCCAATGCCCTGGCTGGAGCCGGTAATCAATGCGGTTTTGCCGGTAAGACCGAAAATGCCGTCGAGTGCTGAAGATGTCATAACTGATCGCCCCGTCTGTTTGTTCTGGTTAAAAATCGTTGCGTCAATTAGCCCCGAAAGCCATAGATTGGCAAGAGGCGGGGTTCATATTTCCGGGTATTTGTTTTCCCGGTTTGGCCTATGGATTACGTGCTGCCGGTATGCTATCCACATGCCCAACAAATGAAAACCCAGTGGAGTGAGGGAACGCACATGAAAATGTTTGATTTGAGCGGCAAAGTGGCTGTGGTGACGGGTGGTAATGGCGGTATCGGCCTTGGCATGGCCTGTGGGCTGGCGGAAGCTGGCGCGCGCGTGGCGATTGTCGGGCGAAACCCCGATAAAAATGCCAAAGCCGTTGAGAAGATCAAAGGACTTGGTGGGGAAGCCATCGCCGTTGAGGCCGACGTGTGCAATGCTGATGCCGTTGACCAGATGGTCAAAACCGTTGTTGCCGCCTTCGGTGGCATCCACATTCTGGTCAACAACGCGGGTACCAACGTGCGCAAACGCCCGGAAGAATATACCGAAGAAGAGTGGCATTTCGTTATCGATACCAACCTGACCAGTGCCTTCCTGTGCTCCAAGGCCTGTTATGGGGAAATGAAAAAGGCCGGCGGCGGTAAGGTTCTCAATAACGGTTCCATGCTGTCCATCTTCGGCTCGCCCTGGGGCTCGGCCTATGGCTCTTCAAAGGGCGGGATCATGCAGTTTACCCGCTCGCAGGCCACCGCCTGGGCCGAAGACAACATTCAGGTCAATTGCTTCCTGCCCGGCTGGATCAATACGGAACTGACGCAGCTGGCACGTCAGCAAATCCCGACGCTCAACGACAAGGTCTTGTCACGCACCCCGGCCGGGCGTTGGGGCGAGCCGGAAGACCTCGCCGGTCTGGCGGTGTTCCTGGCCAGCCCCGCATCCGATTTCCTGACCGGAACAGCCATCCCCATCGACGGCGGTTTCTCGGTCACCATCTGACCGGCGCGGACCCGATTATTTCTTCCCGATCTTAAGGACCCTGCCCGTGCTGCGTCGCCTCTATGACTGGACCATCGAACTTGCCGCCCACCCCCACGCGCTCTGGGCGCTGGCGCTGATTGCCTTTGTTGAAAGCTCGGTCTTCCCGATCCCGCCCGATGTCATCATGATCCCGATGATCCTGGCGGCCCGCGACAAGGCCTGGAAAATCGCTGCGGTCTGTACGGTGGCGTCAGTCATCGGCGGCATGGCCGGATACGGCATTGGGCATTTTCTGTTCGAGGAAATCGGCAAACCCATGCTCGATTTCTACGGTTACGGGGCGAAGTTTGCGGTCTTTCAGGACACATACAACGAATGGGGGGCCTGGGCGGTGTTCATCGCCGGCGTAACGCCGTTCCCCTACAAGGTCATCACCATCCTGAGCGGCACCACCGGGCTTGATCTGCCGGTCTTTACGGTGTCGTCCGTGTTGGCGCGGGGTTTGCGGTTTTTCATCGTCGCCGCCTTGCTCTGGCAGTTCGGCGCACCGATCCGGGTTTTCATCGAAAAATGGCTGGGGCCGCTGTTTGTCGCCTTTTGCATTTTGCTGGTGGGCGGCTTTGTCGCTCTTAAATTTCTTGTCTGAACGGGGCTTGCCCGAAAACGGACACATTCCACGGATATACGAACCTCATGACTGCACCTGACCCGCAACCGCTCTGGCTTCGTTTCTCACCGCATATCATGGCGCAGGCCGCCATTGCGGCGCTGGCCGTCGCCTATGGGGCCGAGATCATCTATGGGCTGGAGCCCTGCATCCTGTGCCTTTATCAGCGCATCCCCTTTGCCGTTGTGATCGTTCTGGGCCTCGTCGGCATGTTCCGCCCGGCTCTGCTCGGTTGGATTTTACCGCTGGGCGGGCTGGCTTTTCTGACAGGCAGCGGCATCGCCTTTTATCATGTGGGCGTCGAGCAGCATTGGTGGGCGTTTGCCTGTACGGGTGAGGCCGGGGGCCAGATGTCGACCGGCAACCTGATGGCGCAATTGCAGGTCAAACCGCCAAAAGCCTGTGATGAACTGGAATGGGCGCTTTTCGGCATCTCCATGGCGACCTATAATGTCTTCTATTCTCTGGCTTTGGCGGTTTTCTGTTTTGCCGGGGCATTGAAACTCAGGGGCTAAGATGGCCAAAACAAAACCCAATCCGAAAACACCCCATCGTCTGCCGGGTGATCCGAATAAAGAGCAATCCGTCGAGCGTATGCTGCGGGTCGATCATGCGGGCGAATATGGTGCTGTGCGCATCTATGAAGGTCAACTGGCGGTGCTTGGCAAAACCAAATCGGCTCCGGTTATCGAACATATGCTGGAGCAGGAAAAACAGCATCTGGCAACGTTTGAGAAACTGGTCGGTGACCGCCGGGCCCGCCCGACGGCGCTGCTGCCGTTCTGGCATCTGGCAGGCTTCGCCTTGGGGGCAGGCACCGCCTTGCTCGGTGAAAAAGCCGCCATGGCCTGCACGGTGGCCGTGGAGGAAGTGATCGATGAACATTACGCCGATCAGATTGTGAAACTGGATGCCGACGGCGACGAGCCGGAGCTCAGCCAAACTTTCGAGACCTTCCGTCAGGAAGAGCTGGAACACCGCCAGACTGGCCTCGACAACGGCGCTGAAACCACGCCGGGTTACGAACTGCTGACCGGCGCCGTCAAAGCCGGCTCCCGCCTCGCCATCTGGCTCTCGACAAGGATTTAGCTCTCCATCCAAAATTAACTCACTAGCTGTGGGGGAGGGCTAGGGAGGGGATGTGGCAGGGTGCAAATGTGTGGGTTTTTAGAGCTATTGAGATTTATCAGCCAATATAGGTTGGTATTTTCACGTTAGTGGTACTGTTTCTTTCGTTCGCGTGGGCCAGAAATCAAATCTATTTTTCTTTGAACGGTAACTGCCGTTTAATGTCGGTTAAAGTTGAGGTGATCATATTGGCACAAACCTCCATATTTTCGAACTCTATCTCGCTGATAGGCTTGCCTTTATTCCACTGAACAAATCCAACGCCTTCGTTGGTGGGTCGCTGTAATGCTTCATCTGATACATCTATTACAGAATGAGCTAACTTATTTCTGAAAGTTTGGATTTTCTCGATCTGATTAAGAATTTCCTTATTTTCATTCCAAAACAGTGGATAATCACTTTTGACAATATCTATCAAGACAGCTTTTTTCTTTTGAAGAGACAATTTTTCAGTCACCTTTTCAAAAAATAATTCCCGTTTGTTTTCATCCTCAGTACAAAAATATTCCGTAAGAATGATGGCGATGTCCCGTTCAATTACAGCGACTAAGTTCAGAAATCGACCTCGCATATATCTAGCTTTTTCATGGAGTTTTGCCGCGACTTCTCTTTGATCTTTAGAATTGCTGGTCATCATTTTACCTTTCTGGGTTGTCTGATCTGATATTATAAACCTGTGATTATAATGTCTCCTTAGTGTCGAAAATCACTGAATTTTCTGCCCGAAAAAATGCGACACTGTACGATCACCAGCATTAATTTTTACAGTGAATAAGTAACTTCGTCACTTTCTGTGAGAACAAGCAACCAAGATAAGTTTCCTCGCAGAAAGGTTCATCCCCATCCTAACCTTCCCCCCTCAAGAGGGAAGGGAATAGCTAGTCGCCTTTCTTTGGCGGCTTAAACCGGACCAGCGACGTAATGATCCCCCGCAGCGTGCGGATTTCCTGATCGGTCAATTGGGTGCGTTGCCACATGTTTCTCAAGTTACGGACCATATTGGGCCGCTTTTCCTTGATTTGCAGGAAGCCTGAGTCATCGAGCGCGCTTTCGAAATGTTCGAACAGGCCGATCAGTTCGCGCTTGTTCGCGGGGCGGGTGTTTTTGGGGATGTTAAGTTCCGAAGTGGGCGTTGCATCCTGCGCCTGATACCATTCATAGGCGATGCAGAAAACCGCCTGGGCCAGATTGAGCGAGGTGAATTCCGGATTGAGCGGCACGGTCAGGATGGTGTCGGCGAGGGCGACGTCTTCGTTTTTCAGGCCCTTGGCTTCACGCCCGAACAGCAATCCGCAGCGCCCGCCGGCGCGGGTCTGTTCGAGCAGTTCTGCTGCCCCCTGGCGCGGCGTGACAACGCGCTTGGTCATGTCGCGGGGGCGGGCTGTTGTGGCGTAGAGCGTATCGAGATCGGCGATGGCGAACTCGGTTTTCTGGTAGACGCGGATGTTTTCGATCACCGCCGTGGCGCTGGCTGAGGCGGCAACCGCATCGGCATTGGGCCAGCCGTCGCGCGGATGCACGAGGCGCAGATCGGTCAGCCCGCAGTTCAGCATGGCGCGCGCCACCATACCGATGTTCTCGCCAAGTTGCGGCTCGACCAGAATGATGGCCGGGCCGGATTGTGGTTGCGGGGAAGTGGTCATGGAAAAGGCGTTCCGTTTGCGCTCAGGCGCGACCGTTGCGCGACAGTTTATAGACCAGACTGTCCCGCAGTGCGTTATAAGACGCATCGATAATGTTGCCGGACACACCCACCGTCGACCAGTGATTGCCTTCCGCATCGGCGGACTCGATCATCACCCGCGTGATTGCGCGGGTTCCGTCGCCGGGGGTGAGGATGCGGACCTTGTAGTCGATAAGGCGGAGATCGGCGAGGCCTGGATATTTCGGTAACAGGACTTTGCGCAGCGCCGCATCCAACGCATTGACCGGGCCATTGCCCTCGGCCACCGCCATAAACGGCTCATCATCAACCACCAGCTTGACGGTCGCTTCCGAAAGCGTAATCAGTTCCGATTTGGCGTTCCAGCGGCGTTCGTCAATAACCCGGAAACTGGTGCAGTTGAAATATTCCGGCACATCGCCCAGGGTGCGCAACGCCAGCAGCTCGAAGCTCGCTTCCGCCCCGTCATAGGCGTAACCGTTAAATTCCTGTTCCTTGACCAGTTCAACCAACCGACCGACCTTCGGGTTTTTGGGGTCGATCTCCAGGCCGATTTCGCGGAAGCGGGCCAGAATGTTGGAACGTCCCGACTGATCCGAAACAACAATATGGCGGTGGTTGCCGACCAGACCCGGATCGATATGCTCATAAGTCCGGGTGTCTTTTTCGATGGCCGAAACATGCAGCCCACCCTTGTGAGCGAAAGCCGATTCCCCCACGTAAGGCGCGCTACGGTTCGGCGCCTGATTGAGGCGCTCATCAAGCATGCGCGAGACGTGGGTGAGCTTGCTCAGGTCTTCGGCTTTCAGGTTGGTCTCGAAACCCATTTTCAGAACAAGGGACGGGATCACGGAAATCAGATTGGCATTGCCACAGCGTTCGCCAAGGCCATTGAGCGTACCCTGCACCTGACGCGCCCCGGCCATGACGGCGGCCAGCGAATTGGCGACCGCATTGCCGGTATCGTTATGGGCGTGGATGCCGACGTGAGAGCCAGGGATATGGGTGCAGAC
Organism: Rhodospirillales bacterium; assembly: GCA_048262255.1. GTDB lineage: Bacteria > Pseudomonadota > Alphaproteobacteria > Rhodospirillales > Casp-alpha2 > JABMNT01. Next base: position 1,222,535 of record JBLXFH010000001.1, read on the forward strand.
GGCGGTAACAATTTCGCTCACTTCATGGGGCAGGGTGCCGCCATTGGTATCGCACAGAACAACCCAGCGCGCGCCGTTGTCATAAGCCGCCTTCAGGCAGTTGATGGCAAATTCCGGATTGGATTTAAAGCCGTCGAAAAAATGTTCGGCATCATACATAACTTCGCCGGTCTTTGCCTTGGCGGCGATGACGCTGTCGGCGATCATCTCGATGTTTTCCTGATGCTCGATTTCAAGCGCCACATCCACATGGAAATCCCAGGCCTTGCCAACCATGCAAACGGCATCGGTCTTGACGTTGAGAATGGCGCTCAAACCGGGGTCGTTATCGGCGCTGCGGCCGGGGCGGCGGGTCATGCCAAAGGCGGTCAGGCGGGCGCGTTTGAGTTTGGGCGGGTTGTTGAAAAAGGCATCGTCCGTCGGGTTGGCACCGGGCCAGCCGCCTTCGATATAGTCAATGCCGATGTTGTCGAGCTCGCGGGCGATGAACTCTTTGTCAGCCGGGTTGAAATCAACACCCTGGGTTTGCGCGCCGTCGCGCAGGGTGGTGTCGAACAAATAGATGCGGTTATCGGTCATGAGAAATAAAATCCTTCAAAAAACAAAGTCAAAGTCGGCAGGTCTCCCGGTCTCTATGAAGAGGCCGGGTCGCTAATTCGCCGAATGATCAATGTCGATATGAAGGCTGTGTTTTGCATAATCACGGATGATAGCCAACCCCGAGGATGCGTCAAGGCAACACATGACGCAAGGGATGCAAGGTCGCATTATGGGCGCGGGAAAAAGTCGCTGCTGCCAATCTTGATTTTTGCCTGAAACTGGTCGGAAGGGATCGGTTTCGAGTAAAAATAACCCTGACCCACATGACAGCCCAGCCCATGCAGAAACTCGCCCTGTTCGTGGGTTTCAATGCCTTCCGCCACAATATGCAGCCCCAGTTGCTGGGACATGCTGACAATGGCGCGGGCGATGGCGACGGCGTCCTTGTCGTCGGGCAGGTTCATCACAAAGGCCCGGTCGACTTTGATCGAATCGAGCGGAAAACGGGTCAGATAGCTGAGTGACGAATAGCCGGTGCCAAAGTCATCCATGGAAATGGTGATGCCTTGCTGTTTTAGTTCAATCAGCGTGCTGATTGTTTTTTCCGGGTTTTCAACCAGCATGCTTTCCGTCAGTTCAAGATCCAGCAGGTGTGGACTCAGGCCGGTCTCATCCAGGCAGGCTTGTACGTTTGCGCTCAAATCCCCACTCAAAAACTGCAAGGCCGACAGATTGACGCCCACCTGAATGGGTGAATGATCCAGCTTCATCCAGCGCGCGGCTTCCAGACAGGCATTGCGCAAGACCCAGTTGCCGATGGGAACGATCAGGCCTGCCTGTTCGGCAACAGGGATAAACTCGGCTGGAGAGACGAAGCCGAGGGACGGGCTGTCCCAGCGCAAAAGCGCTTCCGCGCCGGTTACCAAATGCGATTCAAGGTTCACCTTGGCCTGGTAAAACAGCTCGAACTCATCATTCTCAAGGGCACGCCGCAGACCCGCCTCCACTTCCATTCGTCGCTGGACGTCGGAGCTGAGTTCAGACGTGTAGAACTGATAGTTGGCACGGCCATTGCGTTTCGCATGGTGGATCGCCGTATCAACATTCTTGAGGAGCTCGCTAATGTTTACAGCACTTCCCGGATAAGGAACGACACCCAGACTGCCCGATGTAAAAATTTCCTTGCCTTCAACGTGAAACGGCTTGGCCAGCGCGGCCAGCATTTGTTTCGCAATATCCTCGATACTGGCATCATTTTGCACATCATCGAGAATCACGCTGAATTCGTCGCCGCCCAGATGCGCGACGGTATCCTTTTTGCTGACGCAGGACAGAAGCCGCTCCCCTGCGGTCTGAATGACCCGGTCTCCCGTCAGGTGGCCCATGGCGTCATTGATGTTCTTGAAGTTGTCGAGATCGACGAAGAGAACCGCTATTTTCACCAGGCCTTGATCGGCCCGGTGGATGGCATCTTGTAAACGCTCGTTGAACAGGGTGCGATTGGGCATTTTGGTGAGCGGGTCGGTCGTCGCCATTTCCCGTAATTTTTTTTCATTGAGTTGGCGTTCCGTAATATCATGAAGCGCACCAATGAACAGCTGGCGTCCGGCGGCCTTCAGGGTGCTGATTGCGATTTCCAGCGGAAACAGTGTTCCGTCGCGCCGTCTGGCCTCAAACTCCCGGCGGTTGCTGATGGCGGGTGCCTCGCCCGTTAACAGGTTTTTGAAGATAAAATCATTGGAACTGTTTTTTTCAGCTTCGGGTAGCAAGGTTGAAATATTCTTGCCAATGAGTTCACCGGATTTGTAACCAAATATTTGCTCTGCCGCCGGATTGACGGTCTCGATGGCGCCGGTTTGATCCATCGTGATGATACCGTCAACGATGGTGTCCATGATTTTACGTAAATGCTCTTCACGGGCCGCGAGCTGGCTAACAGCACGGTTGCGTTCGCTGACATCGCGGGCAATGAGCATAATAGATGTGGAGTTTTGTTTGTCGTCGTCTTCTTCATAGGGGATCGCAGCCAATTCCACATCCACCTCAAAGCCGTCATTGCGCCGGAGTTTCAAGGGGACACGGGTTTGCTTATCAACCAGTTTCCCAATATTTTCATTTAACAGATGTCGGAAATCGGGATGCACAAAATCTATGAATTTTCGATTGATCAGGGTGTCTATCGGCCACAAGCCGAGCATACTTGCCCCTGCCGGATTGATCATTTGAATCTGCCCGTCCCGACAGATGCTGATCAGGTCAGGCGCCAGTTCAATAATGTGACGAAAGTCTTTCTCGGATTTTTCGAGTTTCTGGAAGCGCCGCCGGTCCATGATGGCGTTCATGATTTCAAGCATGGAACGCCCGGAGTTGCAGATATCTTCTGCGTAAGCCCGATATTGAGGGTTATCAATGGGCCCCAGAATTTGCTGATCCATCATATCCGCAAAACCAATGATCGAGTTTAATGGCGTGCGCAGGTCGTGACTAAGGGCTTCCAGCAAGGCTTGGTTCGCGTTGTTTGCAGCTTCAAGCTCGGCTTGCGCATCCTCTAGGAGTTGCTCAATCGTCGTCGGTTTGTCCACAGATTTATTCACAGCTTTATTCATGTCAGCGAAGCTTATCTCTGCAGCTATTACTATGCAATGGATTGATGTAAATTGATAACTGACAAAATCAGCTGCTTAAAGGCGTTATGAAGGTGTGCTCTTGTTCGTATCACCAGCAAATCAGCAGAGAATGTAAGGGGCGAAGCGCGCCCTAGAACCGTTAGGGGCCAATTCCTGACGAATTTATTTTTTCTGTTTCAAAGTCATGTTAGTTTAACTCATGTCCGGTTTCATTGTTCTTTTGACCAGTCCTGAAGAAGGCCCGTTTCTGAAAGCCAAATTGTTACAGGAACTGCCGGAATTAGCCGTTGAAACGGTTTCTGACGAACAAGCACTCCGGCAAGCCCGTCAAAACAACGATCATCGTAACGGGGATCTTCTGCGGCTCATTGCCTTTTGTACGGACGTTATCGTCCCCGCAGATCTTTTGGGCGGATTTACCTGCGGTGCCTATAATTTTCATCCCGGCCCACCTGCCTATCCAGGTGCTCATGCAGCAAGTTTTGCGATTTATGAACAAGCCACGACATTTGGCGTCACAGCCCATGAGATGCTAGAAATGGTGGATGCCGGGGTCATTGTTGGGGTTGAAGAATTTGCCATCCCAATGGATGTGCGATTTCTCGATCTGGAAGTGCTGACCTATCAATATCTGCTGGGCCTGTTTGACCGGCTGCTCCCGCAACTGTGCAATTTACAACAGCCCTTACCCAGCTTGGATATCAGATGGGGGGAAAACAAACGCACCAAGCAGGATTTTTCAAAGATGCGAAGGGTCACCCACGATATGAGCGAAAACGAGATCCGGTTACGCTGGCGGGCCTTTGGTTAGAACTGTGCAAGTTGGATAGCGATGGCTTTGGGAGGATGCGTTGACGATGTGTCAGGCATGCTGGAGGTCGGCTTCCCGGTCCATGATCATGGCGATAAAGCGGTCGAGAAAGTGCGGTTCCAGATGCCCCCCTGACATGGAACCCATGATTTCCACGGTTTTTTCCGTCGAAAACGGCGGTTTGTAGCTGCGTTTATCGGTCAAACCGGAATAGACGTCTGCAATCGCGCAAATGGCTGACAAATCATCCACTTCCGCGCCTTTCAGACCACGCGGATAACCGGTTCCATCAATTTTCTCATGGTGACGCCCGGCAACCTGGATGATTTCCTTAGGCACATCAAAGGATTCGGCCAAAATCTGCTCGGAAATACTGGGGTGTTCCTGCATGATCTTCCAAGCATCTGCGTCAAGTTTTCCGGGGAAATTGAGAATATCGATGGGCGTGTCCCGTTTGCCGACGTCATGAAAAAGGCCCGCCTGCGACAACAATTGCAAGTCTGTATCCTTGAGGCCGAGCATGACGCCAAACAGGGTCATGAAGGATGAAACCTTTAAGGCATGGACAAAGGTATAGCTGTCATGGCTTTTCAGGACTTCCAGGATGTCCCAGATTTCGCCGGATTGGGTGGCGGCCGCAATGGCCTGGCCACTTTCCTGCATGATCTCTTTACTGAGCTTTTCGCCAGAACCACCGCGCGAAAAATGTTTTCCGAAAAGGGATTTGGTTACACGCAGGAGTTTTTGCTGGTTGGGGTTGAGGGTTGCCCAGGATTTTTCACTATGAGCTTCGCGGAACTGGCTTATGGTTTCAACAAAACTGCCAATTGAAAAAGGTGCTGGCATAATAACGTCAACCAGGCTTCTGTCCGCTTTATCGATATCGGTTCCGGAGCCATGCTCCATCACCAAAAGGATTTTCGCTTTTTCGGTTTGCGGAGAGTTCCGCACGGTATGGGCAACGCTTGTCCAGGAACCTTCAAGCACCTGATCGGAAATGACGGCAACCCCGAAGGTTTTTGAATTCAGAAGCTCCGATAGGTCATAAGCGTCCCAGGCCTGGCTTATATGCAGATCCGTTTGGCTGAGGGCTTGCTGCATGAGCTTGCCATTGGGTTCTGGTTCAACGGCCAACAGGGTCGCGTTTGAATGGTCCGACATTTAGAAAGTACTCCGGCTGTTTTTTTCGGTGCACACAAAGGCGCGCCCCAAGGTTGCGTAAGTAGTCCAAGAAATATCGATAACGAGATACCACGTCTAATCAAGTGTCCCTATGGAATAAAGAAAGAAAACATAAAGTGAACAAATTATTGAATGCCTGTTTTATCCACGTCGCCATGTGGTGCCTTGCGTACTGTCTTCAAGAACAATGCCTTGTGCGGCCAGTTCATCGCGGATCCGGTCGGACTCTGAAAAGTTCTTGTTGGCGCGGGCTTCAATCCGCGTTTGGATCAGGCCTTCAATTTCGTTATCCGACAATCCTGCGCCGGTATTTGAGGCGGGTTGCCATTTAAACCAGTCTTCGGGGTCCTGCTGGAGAAGGCCAAGTATCCTAGCACCACGGCGAAGCTTCGTTTGGCGCTGAAAAGTATTGTTATCGGTTGCGCGGTTGAGCTCTCGGGTCTGTCTATGTAGTTCGGTAATAGCAGCAGGAGTATTGAGGTCATCGGATAGGATGCTTCCTATTTCTGAATCCATCAAATCTTCTATGTTAGATTCAAATTCATCGTATACCATTCCGCGAAGCGCACCATAAAACCCATCCAATTCCTTTTTCGCTTCGCGCAGCCCCTCCTTGGTGAAATCCAGCGGTTGGCGGTAATGGGTTTTCAGCAGGGCGAGACGAATGGCTTCACCGGGGAATTCTTCCAGCAAATCATGCACCGTATAGAAATTGCCCAATGACTTGGACATCTTCTCGCCTTCGCTCATCAGGTAACCGTTGTGCATCCAGTATTTGGCGAAGGTGTTGGGGCCATGGGCACACAACGACTGGGCAATTTCGTTTTCGTGATGCGGGAAAATCAAATCCAGTCCGCCGCCATGAATATCGAAGCTTTCACCCAGATGCGCGTGGCTCATGGCGGAGCATTCGATATGCCAGCCGGGCCGCCCCAAACCCCAGGGGCTGTCCCATCCGGGTTGATCGGCGTTGGACGGTTTCCACAGGACAAAGTCCTGCGGATCACGTTTATAAGGCGCGATATCCACCCGCGCGCCGGCGACAATCTCGCGCTTGTCGAGTTTCGATAAACGCCCGTAATCGGGCATGGAGGGAACACTGAACAGAACATGGCTGCTGTCGGCATAGGCGTGGTTTTTGTCGATCAGCCCTTTAATCATGTCGATCATGGCGTTTATATGCTGGGTGGCACGCGGTTCAACATCCGGCGGCAATGCGCCCAGCGCCGCCATGTCCTGATGGAAAATGTCCGTCGTGCGCTGTGTAATTTCGCCGATGGTTTGCCCCGATTCCAGAGCCCGGGCGTTAATCTTGTCATCCACATCCGTAATATTGCGCACATAGGTGACCTGCGGATAAAGGCTTCTCAACAGGCGCGCCAAAACGTCAAAAACGACAACCGGGCGGGCATTGCCAATATGGGCATAATCATAAACCGTTGGTCCACAGACATACATGCGGATATGCGCCGGATCGATAGGAACAAACTCGGTTTTTGTGCGGCTCAGGGTGTCGTAAATTTTTAAAGTCATGAAATGTAACCGTAATCAGATATGGCTGCGGAACCCGTTGGTGATTGGATAACGGCGGTCCCGACCAAAGGCCCGACGGGTTAATTTAACTCCGGGAGGTGCCTGCCGGCGTTTGTATTCGGCCAAATCGAGCATGCGCCAGATACGGCGGACGGTTTCCGGATCAAAGCCGCGGGCCGCGACATCGGCGACGGAAAGTTCGTCTTCAATAAGCGCTTCAAGGATGCCGTCCAGAATGTCATAGGGTGGCAGCGTGTCCTGATCGGTCTGGTCGGGCTTTAATTCCGCCGAAGGCGGTTTGGTGATAATCCGTTCCGGGATCACCCGGCCATCGGGCCCGAGAGCATCGACCGGGTGATGCTGATTGCGCCAATGGCACAAGTCAAAAACATCCGTCTTGTAGACATCCTTCAAGACAGAATAGCCGCCACACATATCACCATAGAGGGTCGCGTAACCGACCGACATTTCCGATTTATTGCCGGTGGTCAGAACCATATGGCCCAGTTTGTTGGACAATGCCATGAGCAGATTGCCACGGGTCCGCGACTGAATGTTTTCTTCAGTGGTGTCTTCGCCGAGGCCTTCGAACAGCGGCGCCAGCATTTGATCGAAAGCCGCCATGGCGGGTTTGATGTTCACTTCATCCAGCCGGACGCCCAACAGCCCAGCACAGGCCGCTGCATCCTCAAGGCTTTCCAGCGATGTATAGGGCGAGGGCATCATCACACAATGAACGTTTTCGGCGCCGATGGCATCGACAGCCACAGCTGCCGAAATGGCGCTATCGACCCCGCCGGACAAACCCAGCACAACCCCTTTGAAGCGGTTTTTACGTACATAATCACGCAATCCAAGAACCATGGCCTGATAGGTGCTCTGAAGGAGTGTTTCAGTTTTGATAATTGTCGTTTCCGCACATTGCCAGCCGTCGTCGGCGCGGGTCCAATCAGTAATCATCATGTCAGTTTGCCAGGGATGCGCACGTGCCCTGAGGCTGCAATCGGCACCCAGCACGAACGAGGCGCCATCAAAAACCAGTTCATCCTGACCGCCCACAAGATTGACGTAGACCAGAGGCAAGCCGGTTTCGGTGACACGCCCCACCGCATAATTCAGGCGTTCATCCAGTTTGTCAGATTCGAAGGGAGACCCATTGATCACGACAAGAATTTCGGCGCCGGATTCCTGCAGGCATTCCGCCACATCTGCAGACCACATATCCTCGCAGACCATAATCCCGAGCCGGACATCCCGGAAAGAGACGGGACCCGGCAGCGGGCCGGGTTCAAACACGCGTTTTTCGTCAAAAACCCCGTAATTGGGCAACATGGCTTTCAGCCGGAGCGAGGCGATTTCACCACCATCAAGCAGCAGAGCTGCATTATGGAGGCCGCTATCCAGGAGCCATGGGGCGCCCATCAGAATTGCCGGTCCCCCGTCGGCGGTCTCAAGGGCAAACGCTTCCACTTGGGCCTTAACGGCTTCCTGAAATGCCCGTTTGAGCACCAGATCTTCCGGCGGGTAGCCGCTGGCTGTCAGTTCGCCGCAAACCAGCAAATCCGCACCGGCATCGGCGGCATTTTTGCGGGCGACCCGTATTTTTTCGATATTACCCGTAATGTCACCAACAGTCGGGTTGACTTGTGCCAGGGCGATAGAAAGTTTTTTCGTCATCATGTCGGTTTAGACGGGCGTTGGTAGGCTGTCAACGCCGGGATTCGTATGAATATTATTATATGCCCGACCGATCAATCAACTGGTATTGTCAAATTGAATTCAGTATCCTCATTCGATTATGGCACGACGAAAAAATACTGAAGTTTTAATCACCGGGGAAAAGGTCGATTCGCGCGAGCGTCTCTCGGTGAACAAGGATGTTGCCGGTGGAAAACCAGTTGCGGCAGACGTCGCCCCTCAGACGGGGCAACTCGGCCGGCGGCCCCGCAAAGTTCCCAAAGTGATCGACCTTCTGGATGGCAAACAGCCGATGCCGGGTTCTGCGACGGGCGGGGGATCTTTGACAGATGATCTGGCAGCGCTTGAACGTGAACTGGGGATGCAGCCAACGGCAGCACCTGGTGAGGGGGTTGGCCCGGCACTTTCCTTGCCTGTGGCGCCACGAAAACCGGAACGCGACACCAACTGGGAGGAAATTCAACGGACAAAAAAGGTGGACCATGATCTGCCGCCTCAAAGCCCGTCGCCTCCAAAGCCAGCCGCAACAGACGCATTTGCCCTGTCGACGCCAGTTGCACCAAAACCGAAAGCGGATATCAAAACACCGGTTACCCCGTTGTCTAATCAACCGACTGTGAAACCCAAAAGAGTGAACCGGGTTTCACCAAAAGCGCAGAGCAAGGCGATTGCGGAGACGGTTGTCTCATCCATCCTTGACCGGATCAAGGTCGAGGCGCAAAAGCGTGGGGGACAATTAAGTCTGGCAAATATTGATGAGATGCGGGCCGAATTCGATGGCCAAACTCTGGCCCTCAGCGCCGCTTTTGAACAGTCATTTGAAGCCTATATTCAGGCCCGTGAACGGGCCGCATGGGACACAAAGCGTGACTTTCCTTTTGACCGTCTGATCGTCAAGAAATTCTCCCATTTGTTCAGTGAAAAGCGGGTTGGGCGGTTTGACCGGGTTTCAAGGCGCATGTTGCCTGGGTTCTTTATGGCGCTCGGCATGATGCTGGGACCGGACATCGTTGATGATTTGCAAGGGCGTTGCCACCTGATTGTTGAACAGCTCAAGGAGGAGCAGGGCGATCATTTTGACTGGGCAGACGCCTATGAGTCCGAACAGGCAAATGCCATTGTCCTTGATGCCCTGGTTCCTGTGGCCCGGCATTTTGAGGATTTTGAGAAGCGTAGAGAGTGGTTTATCGCACTAGTGAACGGTCATTTGACGGCAGTTCAGGACAGCGAAAAGAATGATGCCGGATGGGAACTGACGACGGCGGGGTTTGACCGGTTTTTAACCGCTTTGTTACAGGACCTGAGCGCTGTGCTGCAGAGCGAGAATGATCGGCCCCGCATCGTTAAACGATACGGAGCCGATGCTGTTAATGCCGTCATTCGCGTCGAGAAAGCCCTGAAAAAGAGCAAAAGCGTCTAGGATTGACCGATCGCGATGGGCTGGGCTGTTGCCGTCCGGTTTTCTTTCAGCATTTCCGCCAGTAAAAAGGCCAACTCAAGCGATTGCGTCGCATTGAGACGTGGGTCGCAATGAGTGTGGTAACGGTCGCTCAAATCCGTATCGGAAATTGCCTGGGCACCACCAGTGCATTCGGTAACGTCCTGACCGGTCATTTCAAAATGTACCCCGCCGGCGTGCGTTCCTTCGGCATTATGGACCTCAAAGAAACCTTTAACTTCCGACAGAATACGGTCAAACGGCCGTGTTTTATAACCCGATGTGCTTTTAATGGTATTGCCGTGCATGGGATCGGAAATCCAGATGACGTTGCGGCCTTCCTGTTTGACGCGCCGGACCAATGCGGGAAGATGTTGGGCAATTTTATCGGAACCCATCCGCGAGATGAGCGTCAAGCGACCCGGTTTGTTTGCCGGGTTCAAGGTATCGATCAGGCGGATCAGGTCATCACCATCCATGGTTGGCCCGACCTTCATGGCAATTGGATTGCAAATGCCGCGCATGAACTCCACATGGGCGCCATCCAACTGGCGGGTTCTGTCGCCAATCCATAGCAAATGCGCAGATGTACTATACAAATCGCCACTGGTTGAATCGGTCCGAACCATGGGTTCTTCGTAATCCAGGAGCAGGGCTTCGTGTGATGTATAGAAAGCCGTCTCACGGATTTGCGGTGTTTGCTCCGCTGTCATGCCGCAGGCTTTCATGAAGGCAAGCGCCTCGCCGATGTGGTCGGCCAGTTCCTTGTAACGTTCACCAGCCTCGCTTTTTGCGACGAAGCCGAGCGTCCACTGATGAACTTTATGCAAATCCGCATAACCACCCTGGGCAAAAGCGCGCAGCAGGTTGAGGGTCGAAGCAGACTGGTTGTAAACCCGCATCAGACGTTCGGGGTCCGGCACGCGGGACTCGGCGTTGAAGTCCATGCCGTTGACCATGTCCCCGCGGTAAGAATCGAGGGTGACACCATCAATGGTTTCGGTATCGGCAGAGCGCGGTTTTGCGAATTGACCGGCCAGACGTCCGACTTTGACGATGGGCAAAGCAGCACCGTAAGTCAGGACAATTGCCATTTGCAGCAGGACCCGGAAGGTGTCGCGGATGTTGTCGGGATGAAATTCGGCAAAACTCTCGGCGCAGTCGCCCCCTTGCAGCAAAAACCCCTGACCTTCACAGACCTGGCCCAGCGAGCGCATCAACTGGCGCGCTTCACCGGCAAAAACCAGCGGCGGCGAAATGCGCAACTGATCCGTTACGGTCTTAAGTGCCTGTGCGTCCGGATAAGTCGGTTGCTGAAGTATCGGTTTGTTGCGCCAGCTCGACGGTGTCCATTGTTCGCCCATAATCGTCCTCATTTAAAAACGTGCCCAGAAATGCGAAAGCCCGATATACGCCTGTTATGAAGGGTTTTCCAGTAAAACTACGAAAAAATTGCCGGGCCGTACGGTATGTCGTCTGAAAGAGGACCTATTTCCGCCTGGGCTTGAAGGATGATATATCCGGATTCGGCTTTCCGAAATACCAGCCCTGACCAAGATGGACGCCGCATTCGAGAAGAAAGTCAGCTAAAGGCTTGTCTTCGACCATTTCTGCAATCGTCTCGACGCCGGTCTGGTTGCACAGCGTTGCCATGGAGGCCAGAAAGGCCTTGCCCTTGTCGGTGGCATAGGCGCGTTTAACCACCGGGCCATCGAATTTTACGGTGTCCACATCGAAGGAATTCAGATAGTCGAAGCTCGCAGCGCCGGCGCCAAAATCATCAAGTGCGAACTTGAAACCCTTGCTGCGAAATTCCTGTATGGTCGCATTGACGGCGCTGAGGTCTTTGATTTCAGCGGATTCCGTAATTTCAAACATCAGCATGCGCGACAGATTGGTGGCACCTTTCAGGAGGGTGAGAAGTTCGCGGATATAGGATGGGTCCTGGATGGAGTGTCCCGAAACATTGACGGCGATGGCCTGTCTTTGGCCCGCGGCAGCTTGTTTATTGACGACAGCGACAGCCTTTTGCGCGACTGCCAGATCAAAGTCGGAAATGACGCCAATTTCTTCAGCCAGGGTAATCAGTTCAAACGGCGATTCTGCACCGGATCGGAAGCGGGTCAGAGCCTCAAAATGATGAAGAGCGCCGGTCTTGAGTTCGCATATGGGCATGTAGACGAGATCAAATGCTCGGGTTGCGCAGATCTTCTTGAAAGATTCAACCTGCTTCATGGTTTCCGCCATCATCGTCTTGAACATGCCTGAGAGATTAACCGGGTCGTTAAGGGCTTTGCCGCTGGCGAAACTTTTCATGGTGTAGGAAATGGCTTTTGCCAGTTGTTCTTCCGACAATTCGTTGGCGTCGGTATCGACACTGGTCGTGTTGGTGCTGAGGCTGATTCCTTCGGGTGTAATTTCCTTTGCTGCAGCCTCGATTTTCTGGCCGATTTCCGAGGTGTCCGTATCTTTGTCGTGGATAAAAGTGAAACGTTCCTCATCAATACGCCCGGCCGTATCGCCGCCTATGGACTGGCTCGAGAGAATGCTGCCGATGGAGGTCATCAGCTTGCTCTGATCCTGTTGCGACAGGTCTTTTTTCAGACTGTCCAAATTGTCGATCTTGACCATCGTCATTTTGGCTCCGCCACCGGCTTGAGCTACATCTTTCAAGCGTTCTGCTGCAACGGAAGCAAAAGATTCCTTGTTGAGAACCCGGGCCTCTATGTCGCGATCCGTTTCGCGGTGTTTCGGAACGCTTTTAATTCTGGGGGCGATTTTTACAGCCAGGAAAAAATTGTTTTCAAAATCCGGAACCCGATATCCGGCGAATGCTGAGGGGCTGGCATTGCTTTTCAGGGTTTTCAGGCGGATCGCGACATCATCAAACCGGCCTTTATCACTAGCGGCATTCAACAAATTGGAGACCAGTTTTTTGTCATCATCATGGATAACATCCATAAAATTCATGCCCACCATTTCACTGGTCGATTTGCCAAACATCGGTGGTGTGGCGCCCGCCACAAATTTGATGACCTGATTGTTGTCGAGCTCGAAAAGCAAGTCGGCACGACAAAAAGCGAGTGCGACAAAACGTCTGGCAAGCATCGCGCTTTCCTGTAGCGCAGATGCTTCCAGTGCAGAAGGTTTATCCGTGGCAGTCATATCATTCAAATTATTCTGGCCTCAGGATCGCTTGAATGCGGAACGTCATCCTGCCTCTATATCTTTGCCGTCTCAACTTATGTTCCCTTCAAGCACAAGAACACAGTCCCAATGGCTTATGGCATTTGGATAGGCAGAAAGCCTATACGGTTCTCAGGCTTCCGCCAATGGGAAAGCAAGTATTAACCATGAATTCATGTAAATGAACGAATGACCTGGCAATGTCGCCAGGAATTTTCATTTACGGCAATGCAGCCAGATCAAGGTCATGTCATCTTGCGGGGGCTGTGCAATAACGGCCGTGTAGCGGGCGTAAAAAGCCTCGGTGGCGGGGAGTCTGGTGGTGTCAGCAAAGCCTGATTTGATTAATTCCACAATACCTTCATTGCCAACGGGGGCCCCGTTCTTGTGGTTCGTTTCGGAAAATGCATCGCTGAGCAAAATGACCTCGGAGCCAGCGTCTAGGGCCAAATGGTGTTCCGTGAAAACGGTGCCGTCGACAATGCCAAGCGGCAACCCCCGGCTGTCACCAACAAACACATCCATTGTTTGGGGGGCGGCGATCATCGGTGGCGGTGATCCGGCCGCTGCATAATCGAAAGTTCGGGCCGTGGTGTTCAGAATGCCGAAAAATGCTGTGGCGAATTCCGTTGGCCGCAGGATGCGGCAGAGTTCGGTGTTGATGCGGCCAAGAAACTGGCCGGGAGTTTTGCCGAGGGGTGAAATGGTCTTGAGAATCATATTCAGGCGAAAGGTATTTATGGACGCGCCAATTCCGTGGCCGGTAAAATCGATCATTAACAGGGCAATCCGGTCTTTATCCATGGACTGGATTGTCCAGAAATCCCCGCCCAGTTCCGATGAAGGGCGGTAAAAGTGGTCAATTTTCAGGCCGTGCTTTTCGGCAATGGTCTCAATTTCTAATGAAGATGGCAGGAGGTCGGCTTGCATATTCCTGGCCTGTTCCAATTCCTGACTGAGGCGCTTGCGATAATCTCTCAAATTGCGAATCAGTAGCTGGTGTTCCAGATGAACCCGGACACGGCGGGCCAGCAGTGTATGATTAATCGGTTTTGCGATGATATTGGTGGCACCCATCTCCATTAATTCTTCCCGGTCATCTTCCGTTCCAAACGCCGATTCAATGATAACAGGGAGGTTCTTGTAACGCGGCTTGGCGCGGATAAGACGCAGGACTTCCCGACCGTCAAGGACGGGAATATTGATGTCCAGAATAATCAGGTCGGGATCAAACTCGGACAGCTTTTTTAAACCCGCTTTGCCATCATGGGCAATTTCGATATTCGGGATGCCCTCGATTTCCAGCCGGGTCTGTATCAACTTGCAGATGAGAGCATCGCTTTCGACGATCAAAACCCGACAGCCATTAATGGCAGGAACGTCTTCGTCCGTATCAAGAGGGTTTTGCGATATTTCCATCATTTGGCAAACCTCATGACCACCGATGTTCCATTGGCCGATAGCCAGGCATCCTGACTGAACTGACGCATGATATCGAGCCCGCGTCCACTTTTCCGGCGTTCGACAAGCGGTGGGTGTGAATCAGGGAAGCGGTTTGTTTCAGTCTGTTGGTAGCCTTTTCCATCATCCTTGACCGAGACAAAGACGGATCCTCCAGTCATCCAGGAAAAAAGATCAAGGCGCCGGTTTTTCAGAGCTTCGCTATGTGCCTGGGCGCGGATCAGTTCATAATAGCGGTTCAAATTGTCGGATGTTTCCTGATAGGCGGAACGCAGCCCCAGATTGCCGTGTGCCAGCCCGTTTATGGCGGCTTCCTGAACCGCGAGCCCCATGGGGGCCAGTGATTTGTCGGGGATATGAAAATGGGCTTGCACAGAGGCGCATAACAGGCGGGAAAAGTTGTGATCGGATGCGCTTGCCGAGGTTATGGAAAACCCGATCAGATTATACCGGCTGATAAGTCCGACGCGCTGGCAAAAGGGTTCAAGGGCGTCTGTGTGTTCAATAAGCCCGATGGCAGGTGGCTCCAGAGGCATTGCGTATTGTTCGGAGCCGGCATAATCAACCAGCCGCAAGCTGTTTTCGGCAAGGGGTAGGGTGCGGATTTGCGGCAGGCAGGTGTCGGGTACGGAACGAAAAACCTCTTCAAGATAGGGGGCGGGATTTGTAGATTCTGTATCCAATTGATCATAAATCTGCTGGGGGTTTGAAATTCCTTCGCATTTAAGATGGCTTTTATCCATGAACGGTATTACCTGCTAGGTATACGAAGGAAAGAAGGCTCGTCTGGCACGTTAATTTTGCCGGTCCGGTTAATAAGCTGTCGCCATTTTCCAAAATCTTTGTTTATGTTGTATATCGTTTACTTCGACTAATGGATAGAGCCGGGACATGAATTTTTTTAGCCACGATGAGGGCCGCGCGCGTGTTTTCAGTTTGAAGGGACGCCTTGAATTGGGTGTCTACCCGGATTCCCGTCTTATTCTTGAGGCCCTTGCGTCAAAAAACGTTGATGAGGTTGTCATTGACCTGAGCGATCTTGAATTCATCGATTCTGCCGGTGTCGGGCTGTTGATTGGACTGAATAAAACGGCCAGTGAAACCGGCAAGCCCATGGTCCTGCGCGGCGCCTCAGGCACGGTCAAGGAACTGATCGACCTGTTTCAGCTCAACACAATTTTTGAAGTTCGTTAAGGTCAGCCCCGCTTCTCGCGCATCGTTACAAATTCTTCAGCCGCCGTCGGGTGGATGCCGATGGTCGCATCAAACTGGGCTTTCGTCGCGCCACACTTCATGGCGATGGCCAGGCCCTGGATGATTTCCGGGCTGTCAGAGCCGAGCATATGGCAGCCCAGAACCCGGTCTGTTTTTTGATCGACAATCAGTTTCATAACCGACATCTCATCGCGGCCGGAAAGTGTGTGCTTCATGTTGCGAAACCGCGATTCGTAGACGTCAATGGGGCCGCGCGCGGCGGCTTCCGGCTCGGTCAATCCCACCGTTGCAATGGGTGGCTGGCTGAACACGGCAGAAGCCACATTTTCGCGATCGGCTGCGGTCGGTGTGCCACCATAAACCGTATTCACGAAGGCCATGCCTTCCGCCAGGGCGACCGGGGTCAGATTGATGCGGTCGGTGACATCACCAATGGCATAGATATGGTCGATGTTGGTTTTCGAATAATTATCGACGACAATGGCACCGTTCGGGCTGACCTCAACGCCAACAGTCTCCAGACCGATGCCTTTCGAGTTGGGCGCCCGGCCTGTGGCATACATGACTGAATCGACGTCGAGGGTTTTACCGTCATCAAAATGCAGGGTGAAATCGCCGGAGGCGTTTTGCTTGATTTGCGTAACATTGACGCCGCTATGTATTGCGACGCCTTTTTTCGTCAGTTCATCGCGCAGGCCATCGCGCATGGCGTCATCAAACCCGCGCAAAACATTGTCCGCCCGGATAATTTCGTGAACTTCCGAGCCCAGCGCATTGAAAATACCGGCAAACTCAACAGCGATGTAGCCGCCACCGACAATCGCTATGCGTTTCGGCAATTCAGGCAATTCCAGGGCTTCGTTTGACGTGATCGCATGCTCAATACCCGGAATACCGGGCAAGGTTGGCCAGCCGCCGGTGGCGATCAGAATGGTTTCGGCCGTATAGGTCTTGCCTTCCACGTCGACGCTATGGGGGCCGACCAGAACGCCTTTGCCCTGAATTTCCTCAACACCGGCATTTTTCAGCAAATTATGGTAAATCCCCTCAAGGCGGTCGAGTTCCTTGTTTTTGACAGCGATCAAGTGGGACCAGTCAAAGCCGGGTTTTGCGTCGCTCCAGCCGAAGCCAATGGAATCTTCAAAATCGTGGGCGAAATGGGCCCCGTAAACCAGCAGCTTTTTCGGCACGCAGCCGCGCATGACACAGGTGCCGCCGGTCCGCATGTTTTCAATGACGGCAACGCGTTTGCCCTTGGCTGCCGCCATGCGCGAAGCGCGGACACCACCGGAGCCGGCGCCAATTGTGATCAAGTCATAGTCATAAGAAGGCATCAGGTATTCCTTAAGCGAGGAGATTGCTCTCTCAGATAAGACTTCCCACCGGAAAGTGCCAGACCTGGATTCAGAGAATGGCCTGGGTCTGGTGCGAATGGTGAGTTGAAAAATCCGGCGTTTCGGTATTAATTCATCTTCACAGCTCTTTGATTTTAAAGCAGGAACAAACGATGAATTTGGAAGAAGCCCGGGCCCAGCGGAAAGCGCGTCGCGAACAGAAAAAATCGAAGCGCACAGCGGATACGGCAATTAAGGGGCCACTCAACAAAGCCTACGCTCATCACAAAGCCAATCAATTTGCTGAAGCTGTTCCCTATTACCAGCAAGTTCTGGAAGTTGCCGAAGAGAGAGCCGATATCCATAACAATCTGGGGCTTGCCCTGAAAGAGTTGGAGCGCTGGGACGAGGCCATTGCTCATTACCGCCGGGCCATTGAAATCGACCCGGATGATCCGACGTTTCACAACAATCTTGGTAATGCGCTCAGCCAGTTTGGGCAAAAACACGAAGCCGTCGCCTGCTATCGCAGGGCAGTGGCCCTGAAACCCGAGTTCGATCAGTTTCTCAGTAATCTTGGCGTTGCGCTTCAGGATATTGCGGCGTTTGAAGAAGCGGAAGAAATTTTCCGCAAGATTATAGAGATGAACCCAAGGTTCGGTTCCGCATATAGTAATCTGGCGTCGGCGCAAAATGCACAAGGGCGATGGCAGGAAGCTCTGGTGAATTTCAAAATGCGCTTTGATCTGGAAAGAGGGGATGATCCAATCCTGCCTAATCATCGTTCCTTTTTGACGGTCAGCAAGCCGAAAATTGATCACGATATCGAGCAATTCAGATATCTTCATGATCTGGGGCGGACCGACCAGCCATTTGACAAGCTCGCTGAACTTTATGAAGCGGTCCGCGATGAAACCGAGTGGCCGACGGGGGAGGGCAATACACTGGTTCCGTTGACGCCGGACCAGCGTCGGCGCATTGGTGCGACCTATAACCGCTCTTTGTATCTGGTTGATGCTCCGGCATTGGCGCAATCGCCGATCAACCAGGATCTGGATTCCGATACGATTACGCAAGCGTACTTTGAAGGGGCTGACGGTTGCAGGGAAGTCGCTACCGTCGACAACCTGCTGACGCAAGAGGCCCTGACAAGCCTTCGCCATTTCCTCCAGGAGAGTACGATCTGGTACGATATCTATCGGCGCGGTTATCTTGGGGCCTATTTTGGTGAAGGGCTGGAATGCGGGCTGTTGTTGCAGATTGCAGAAGGGCTTCGCCTGAAGTTTCCGGATATTTTCAAAGATCATAAGCTTAACCAGATCTGGGCGAACAAGTATGACAGCCAGCTAACGGGAATTGGTCTGCATGCCGATTTTGCCGCCGTGAATATCAATTTCTGGATTACCCCGGACGAGGCGAACCTTGGCGACAATAACGGCGGTCTTGTTGTTTATGGTCAGGAGGCCCCGCTGGGTTGGAGCTTCGAATCCTACAATCGCAATGAAGAGAAGATACAGGACTATCTGGAATCTCATGCCAGCGCCCGCACGGTTATTCCTTACCGATGCAACCGTATGGGCATATTCAACTCCGATCTGTTCCATAAAACGGATACAATCGACTTCAAAACGGGATACGAAAACCGGCGGATGAACGTGACCATGTTGTTCGGAACCCGCCAAACGGCTCACTAAAAGGCCGTTATGGGGAGTCGGCCCGCAAACAGGGCTGTGGCAAAAAAAACACACTGTAACTTAAAATCCTCATGTCGGTGTGTTTTCCCTTTGCGGATGACGCAAAATACTTAGAATGCACAAATCAGAGCGGGGATAATGTTCATGGCAACGCGTTTGGTGTGAATAGAATTTAAAGCTCAAAATTAAGTCTCAGGCAGGAAAACCTGCTAATTCTATTGAAGGAGAGATCAAAGTGGATATCAAATTAGTACTCAAATCCTCAGTTGCTGCTGCTGCACTCGTTGCTGTAGCTGCACCTGTTGTTTCCGGTTCGGCTCAAGCTGAAATCACCAACAGCAACGATAACGCTGTTGTCATGAGCGGTCAGTTCACACGTTCCGTCATGTATGCTGACAACGGTTCTTCCAACGAAATCACGCACGTTGATGGCGGTAACGACACCAGCTCGCGTTTCCGCATCATCGTTTCCGGCAAATTGACGGAATCTGTTGACGTTGGCGGCATCTGGGAAGCAAACCTTCCTAGCTCCAACGCTCAGGGAAGCCAAACCAGCTCCAACAACAGCATCATTACTGACGCTGGTGCAGATGGTACCTTCGGTTTCCGTAAAACGGAAGTCACCTTCAACCATGCAACAATGGGTAAATTGTCCATTGGTCAGTCTTCGACGGCTTCTGATAACCGTCCGAGCCTCGGCTTTGCTGGTAACACCAACGGTGGTTTGACCAACGGCGGCGGAATGATCCTGTATGATGGAACTGCCAAAGCACAAACCGGCACGATTACTTCTGGTGGTCAGTTCTCTAGCTACTTCGGTACACGTGATGACCGGATTCGCTATGACTCCCCGAGCTTCGGTGGTTTCAAAGTTGCTGTTGCAACTGCGACCGATAACTTCTGGGATGCTGGCCTGACCTATGGCGCAACCTATGGCGATATCACTATTGCTGCTGCTGCTCAGTACGCTGAATTGAACGCTGGCGGAACGTCTCCGACGGCTAACATGGGTGCTGGTATTGCTCTGACACACACAAGTGGTCTGGGCGCAAGCGTCTACTATGGTACGGAAGATTCTGCTGGCGGCAACGCTGTTGAAGGCAATCAGTTGGGTGTTGAACTGGGCTACAAAACCGATGCATTGTCCAACCTGGGCACAACCGGTTTTGCTCTGGTTTACGTCAAATCTGATGAAGCAACAGTTGACGGCGCTGACGCCACTCTGTGGGGCGTTCATGCCAAACAGTCGATGCCTGCTGGTATCTCCGTGTTTGCTTCCTACGAAAACTCTTCTTATGACGGGCTTTCTGCGACAGCAAACTACGACGATCTTTCCGTCGCTTTGATCGGTACGCAAATCAACTTCTAATCTAACGATTGGAAGCTGGATTGGGGTTTGAGGTCCTAGACTGAAAACCACCGACCAAGAAAATGGGAACCGGGGCTCTGTTGAGCCCCGGTTTTCTTTTTGGTATCGTCGTGGAGGTTTTCCAGGAGATACAAAAAGATCATGAGCCGTAAAGAGCGCCGCTCCGTCCAGAAGAAGAAAAGCCGTGCAAGCGGATCCGGCAAAAGGCTTTCTGCTGAAGCCGCCGAACAGAAATTTGCCAATGCCTATGCGCTGTTTGAGCAGCGAAAATTTGAAGATGCAGCTAGCCTCGCGGATCGTTTGATGGGCACTCTGCCGCCTGCCGTCGATTTGTTTCAACTGCGCGGTTTAATTGAGCTTGAGCAGCAGAAATTCCGTGAGGCGGCAGCGATCTTCCAAAAGGGACTCGGTCTGTTCCCGAATGCCGCCCCTCTGTGTGACCTGCTGGGGACAGCTTTTTCAGAAATGGGGCAACTGGATGAGGCGGTTGCCGCCTACCGGCGGGCCCTGATAAACAACCCAAGAAACCCAGGCGCGCTCAATAATCTGGGGCTGGCTCTGCAAAAACGGGGTGAGTTTGAGAAAGCGGAAAAAGCTTTTCGCGATAGCCTGATCTATCGACCGGGCGACCTGACAACACATCTGAATCTCGCCGACGTTCTTGAGCAGCAGGAGAAATTTCCAGAAGTTCTGGCCCTGTACAAGACCCTTATCGAGAACAACACATGCGGCTCAGATGCCTACATGGCGTATGCTGAATATCTGATGAAGTGGCATAAGTGGGAGGACGCGCTTGAGATTGCCGAAAAGGCGGTCTCGAAAGGCATCCTTGATGCCGATCTCTATACGCTCAAGGCTTATGCGCTCGGCGCAATGTCGCGCTTTGAAGAGGCGGAGCGTGCAACCCGTCAGGCGCTGGAACTGGACCCCGACCGGACGCAGGCGCAAATCGCTCTCAGTATCCTCTATTTTTATCAGGAAAAATGGGCACAAGCCTGGCAGGCCTATGAAGCCCGCTGGAAATTACCAACACTAAACCCGAGACCTTATCCACAACCGGTTTGGCAGGGTGAACCGTTAGCGGGTAAGAACGTTTTGTTGTGTGGTGAGCAGGGGATTGGCGATGAAGTTCTGTATGGAACCATGATTCCCGACCTGTTGGCGCTCGGCCCGGAAGTTACCTTCGAGACGGATGCCCGGCTGGTACCTTTGTTTAAGCGCGCGTTTTCAGGCATGACATGTGTTCCGCGCTCCGATCCGCCACCTGAGGGCCTGCAAACGGCCGCTTATGATTACCAGATCTCTCTGGGAGGGCTGGGTCAGCATTTGCGGAAAACGACGGCGGATTTTGGCAGTGGTGTCGCCTATTTGAAGGCGGATCCGCAAAAAGTTGAATACTTGCGACAAAAGTATCAAAAAGGCGAGGACCTTCTCATCGGCCTCGCCTGGTACAGCTCCGATAGTCGTGGGTTGTCAAAATCGGTTCCCCTGCAGCGACTGGCGCCTTTTTTTGATGTCCCGGGCGTCCGGTTTGTTGATCTGCAATATGGCGATACGCTAAAGGAACGTCAGGCCTTTGCCGAAACGACCGGATTTTCCCTGATCCATGATGCGGATATTGACCAGATGGCAAGTCTCGATGACTTTGCTGCGCAAATTGCCGCCATGGATCTGGTGGTTTCCATTTCAAATTCGACGGTGCATCTGGCTGGCGCGCTGGGTGTACCCACCTGGGTTATGCTGCAATCCGCTCCCATGCAGCGCTGGCTGATGGAGCGCAGCGACAGCCCCTGGTATGCAAGCGTTGAACTGTTTCGGCAGCGCAAAGCCAATGATTGGGACGACCTGATAAACCGGGTTGCGGACCGACTGACAAAGTTCAAGAAATAGAGAACCGGGTCAGTTCGTCTTGCGTTGGTCGCAGCGCAGGACGGCATCACGGCCTTCGAACCATTCCTTGGCGTATTCCGTATCTTTATATTCATCGAAATAGGGCCCGCCGATGGTGTAATGCAGATTCGAAACTTCATTAACAGGTGCATGGGGGTCATAGGCGACCAGATGGTTCCAGCGATGTGGCAATTCACCAATAAGGGCATCATCGCCCAACCAGTTAAAACGGTGGAGATCAAGGCCGGAAGCGGTGTTCACGTATTCCGGCGTCAGGGCCGTACATTTGGCGCAATTGAACAACATCACGCTGGACCAGTTTTTCTTTTCGTAACGGGTTTGCGGCGCACCCAGAAACTTGGTTGATTCTTCCGGCTGGTGGTCGTGTTTGACGACCTGAACCGCATAGGATTCGTCGCGCAGTTTCCATAAATTGGCGATGTCATCAAGGACCAGCATGTCGCAATCCATGAAGATGGCCCATCCGTCGAAATCACACAGATAGGGCACCAGAAAACGCGAGAAAGAGAAATCAGTCGATTGCAGGGAATTGCGCTCCCGCCACATCAATCCGCCCAGTTGCGGCAACGCAACCGGAGCAATGCTGACAGGCTCGGTTGCGCGGGAATGGATGCTTTCGGATAGCACGTGAAAAGACACGGTTTCGCGGGCATCGAAGCCAATGAAAATACGAATCATGAATCTAGGTCTCTTTGTGAATAAAGGGGCGTACCACTTTCCTTTATGACGCAATCATATGAAAAGGAAGTAAAGAAATTACAGTAAACCCACGCGTCAGCTGCGTGTCTTTACTGTCTAAACAATGGCGTGGAGACCAATGCGGGTAAGTGCCTAGATGCTATTGTCCTTGGTTTTTGCCTGCGGGTCTGGTGTTTCACCTTCTTTGCCGTACTTTTCGATTAGGCTGTCAAAAAAGTCCTTGGTCTTTTTGGCCTGATCTTCCAGCCAGGGTTTCGCCTTGTCGTAGGCAACGCCGGCATCACAGGCGGCAAACTTGCCCGAACAGCCGGGCACACAGACGGCACGGCGCGCCGGTTCATTCGAAAAGTTATCATCGCAAGCCTTCAGGCATTGATCAAACTCAAGCGAACAAGCCGATTTGTCTGCAGCGTGCGCGAGATTTGCCGTGACCATAAAGGCGCTTACAAGAAGCGCGATGGCCCATCCGAAGACGTTGATTTTCAAAATGTTCATAAATTCACTCCACCGTTACGCTTTTCGCCAGATTGCGCGGCTGATCGACATCGGTGCCTTTCAATACCGCCACATGATAGGCCAGCAATTGTACAGGGATCGCATACAATATGGGCGAAACAAAGGCATCGACGGCGGGAAGCGCGATGGTTTGCGCCTGAAAGTTGTCAATACGCGCTACGCCGTTCTTGTCAGAGATGAAAATCAGCCGTCCGCCGCGCGCCATAACCTGCTCCACATTGGAGATCGTTTTATCCAGCAGTTCATCCGTCGGTGCGATAACGATCACCGGCATGTCTTCGTCAATCAAGGCAATAGGGCCGTGTTTCATTTCTCCTGCCGCATACCCTTCGGCGTGGATATAGGAAATTTCCTTGAGCTTCAAAGCCCCTTCGAGCGCAATGGCGTAGCTGGTGCCGCGCCCCAGATAAAGCGCGTCGCGAGCTTCCGACATATTAGCCGCGATCTCGGCGATGCGTTCATCGTGGTTGAGAATCTCGGCGGCGCGTGCGGGTACTTCGGTCAGGGCGCTGACCAGATGTCCCTGTTCGTCATCGCTAATGGCGCCCCTGGCTTTCGCCAGTGCGATGCAAAAGCAGGCCAGAACGGTAAGTTGTGTCGTGAAAGCCTTGGTCGAGGCGACACCAATTTCAGGGCCCGCGTTGGTGTGTAGAATGGCGTCGGACTCTCTGGCGATGGCGCTTTCCGGCGCATTGACGACGGACAGGATATGCTGGTTTTGGGAGCGTGCATAGCGAAGGGCGGCCAGCGTATCGATGGTTTCACCCGATTGCGAGATGAACAGCGCCGCACCGCCTGCTTCCATGGTCGCTTCGCGGTAACGGAATTCGGACGCAATATCCACCTCAACCGAAATACGGGCGATTTTTTCAAGCCAATATTTGGCGATCAGACAGGCGTAGTAAGAGGTGCCGCAGGCAATCAGGGTCATCCGTTTGATGTCCGCCAGATCAAAACCCAGGTCAGGCAGGGCCACAGTCCGGGTCGCCGGGTTGATAAAGGTGTGCAGGGTGTCGCCAATCACCTGTGGCTGCTCATAAATCTCTTTGAGCATGAAATGCCGATATCCGCCCTTGCCGATGCCGGCGCCGGAAAGCGCGCTGGTCTTGACTTCGCGCTCGACCTCTTCATCGGCGGCGTTGAAAATCTGTACAAAATCAGATGTCATGACAGCCCAGTCGCCGTCTTCCAGATAGATCAGGCGCTGGGTCAGTGGGGCGAGTGCGATGGCATCGGAGCCCAGATAACTCTCGCCATCGCCAATGCCGATGGCCAGCGGGCTGCCCTGTCGGGCCGCGATCATCAGGTTCTCGTCCCCAGCGAAGACAATCCCCAAAGCAAAAGCCCCGGTCAGGCGTTTCAGAACCTCGCCAGTGGCATCCGTTGGCGAAAGCCCGGCTTGCAGGCGTTGGTCGATCAGGTGAACAATGATTTCCGTATCCGTTTCGGAAGCCAGTTTACAGCCCGCCTGCAGAAGTTCCGTACGCAGTTCCTGAAAGTTTTCAATGATGCCGTTATGGACGACGGCCACACGCTCGGTTGCATGTGGATGGGCGTTTTCTTCGTTGGGAACTCCGTGGGTCGCCCATCGGGTATGGCCAATCCCGGTGCGTCCTGCAATCGGCTGGTCGGTAATTCGGCTTTCCAGGTTTCGGATTTTTCCCTGGGCGCGCCGCCGCTCAATGCGGCCTTGGGTAAGCGTTGCAATCCCGGCGGAATCATAACCCCGATACTCCAGCCGCTTGAGACCGTCCAGAAGCGCATGCGAAGCGTCTTCTTTGCCAATGATGCCAATAATACCGCACATACGGATTCCTTTATGGGTTAGTGGTCATTCGGTTTACTGCGTTTTTTCTGCTCGGCTTTGGTCTCGCGGTAGGAGGCTGCATAACCTTCCAGCGTTTTTTGCGGACTGCGGGTCACGGCCAGGGCATTATCCGGGACATTTTTGGCGATGGTGCTACCCGCCCCGACAATCGCTCCGTCGCCGACGTTTACCGGCGCAACCAGTGCCGTGTTGGAGCCGATGAAAGCCCCAGCCCCGATATCGGTATGGGATTTGTTGTAACCATCGTAATTACACGTAATCGTGCCAGCGCCAATGTTGGCTTTTGCGCCCACCCGGGCATCGCCCACATAGGACAGATGATTGGCCTTGGCACCGGCTTCAAAAACCGCGTTCTTGACCTCGACAAAATTGCCGATTTTCGCATCTTCGCCAATCTTGGCGCCGGGCCGCAGGCGCGCATAAGGTCCAATCACCGCGCCGGAGGAGACATGCGCACCTTCCAGATGCGAATAGGCGCGGATGGTCGCTCCATCCTCAATACGAACGCCCGGAGCAATGACCACAAACGGTTCAATAACCACGTCTGAACCGATCTCAGTATCGGCGGATAGATGTACAGAGGCCGGGTCGATCAGCGTGGCGCCAACATCCATGGCTTTTGCCCGAAGCCGTTTTTGCAGCGCCAGTTCTGCGGCGGCCAGATCGGCTCGGGTATCGACACCAATAAATTCCTCGGCATCCCCTTCAACGAAGGCGCAGACATGCCCGGCTTTGCGGGCGATGGCGACAATATCGGTCAGATAATATTCGCCTTTTGTATTGTTGTTCGTAATTCCTGAAACCAGTGCTTTTATATGTTTCCGGTCAATCGCCATGATGCCTGAATTGCACAGATCAATGGCCAGTGTTTCAGCATCGGCTTCCTTGGCTTCAATAATAGCCTTCAAATTATCTTCGTCGTCAGAAACCAGACGGCCGTAGGCACCCGGCTCTTCCGGGCGAAATCCGAGCACGACAACGGCCGGGTTATCCGCTTGCTGGCGGCGCGCAATCATGCGTTTGATGGTATCTGGCTGGATCAGCGGGTCGGCACCAAACAGGACCAGGACAGTTCCGTCTTCCTCGGTCAGCTCAGAAAAAGCCGCCTTGACCGCATCCCCGGTTCCTGACTGAGAGGTCTGCTCGACCGTTTGATAGGGGGCGACGGCTGTCGTCACTTGCGCCATCTCCGGTCCAACAACAACCGTAATGTGATTGATCTCTGCGGTCGTCAAAGCCCGAATTACATGGGTGACTAACGGAAAACCGGCGATTTTGTGCATGACTTTCGGCTGTATGGAGCGCATGCGGGTGCCCCGGCCTGCGGCGAGAACAATGGCACTTGTAGAGGGCGCGGAATTTATCTTGGTCATTGGGAAACGTTTGGTTAAACAAGTGGTTATCGGGGTTTGACGATGTAGGACACTGCCATAGGCCTGACCTAGCGCCAAGTCAAAGATTGTTTCTGTTTTTTACAGTATAGGATGGGTTTTTTTATGGCTTCTGAGACACATGGGTTTCCTGCCGCCGTGATTTTCGATCTGGATGGTACGCTCATCGACAGCGCACCTGATTTACATGCGGCCCTGAACCGACTGATGACATCGGAAGGGCGACGCCAGCTGGATCTTGGCGAAGTGATCCTGATGATTGGTGATGGGGTGCCTAAGCTGGTCGAGCGCGCATATGCGGCAACTGGTGATATACCGCCAGTTTCGGTTCTGGCCGAGCGGGTCCGGCAGTTTTCTGCAGACTATGAAAAACGTGCTACCGAACTGACAAAGCTGTTTCCCGGTGTTCTTGAAGCTCTGGATATCCTGGTCGACCATCAAGTGCCCATGGGGATCTGTACCAACAAACCGCAAGCGGCAACGCTGGAAGTTTTGAAGTTTTTTGGCCTAAACAGCCGATTTGATGCGGTGGTTGGTGGGGATCAGTTAGACGGTGTGCGCAAGCCCGATCCGGCACACTTACGGGCCGCCATAGACCTCCTGCAGGTTGCTCCGGAAAATGTGGTCATGGTTGGAGACAGCCCGAATGACATTCAAGTGGCACTCAATGCGGGGGTTCCATCAGTGGCGGTCTCGTTCGGATATACGCGCATCCCGGTTGACCAACTGGGCGCGGAGCGGGTTATCAATCATTTTAGTGAATTGATTGTCGCATTGCAGGAAGTTTCAAAACCGTTCTGATCATGCGAATGGGAATATATTATTGTCCGCTAGGATGATTTTTTAGTGGATTCAAGGCTATACTGTAAGATTAGAGCGTTGTTGCCCGTTGTATGAAGATATGCCATAGCTATGAGCTAGCCAAATGCAGCCATGTCGGCGTCAAATGGGCGCTGAAAATGGGGGGAAGTATATTTGGAAGAACGCAAAAAAGCGCCTTTCGCGCAGGCGCATAACCCCTATGTACCCATCCGGTTCCATAAACGGATATCTTTTAAACTGGCCCGCATCAGCTTTCTTGTTGCGTTTCTTCTTGGCCTTGGACTGAGTTCGGTTCAGGTCTATTTCGATTTTAAAAGTGAAGAGCGGGAACTGGATGCCGGGGTCCAGCGCATTCTTTCTGTCGTCGCTCGTCCGGCGGCCCGCGCCGTGCATCTCCTTGATGAAGACCTGGCTGCAGAAGTTATTCAGGGGATTATGGAATATGAGTTTATATCAAATGCCCGGATCGATGATGAACTGGGGATCTCACTCGCGGAAAAATCAAGACCCTTTAGGGATAGCAAAAGCCGTTGGCTTACACGCTGGATAAAAGGCGATACAAAGACCTATGACGCGGCGCTTGAAACGTCGCAAATTGGCAACGTCGTGCCGGGGCAGCTGCATATAACCGTTGATGTCGATTGCGCTTTTCTGGAATTTTATGAACGGTCTCTGTTTGTTCTGGGAACCGGGATCATCCGGATTATGATTCTGGTTATCCTGTTCTTTCTGATTTTTTACGCATTGCTGACAAAACCCCTGATCAATCTTATGGAATCGTTTCAGTCCATTGATCCGGAAAACCCTGGAAGATCGCGGTTCCATGTCAGTTCCGGACATGACGAAGATGAACTGGGTATGCTGGCCAAATCCGGCAATGAGTTTCTGGATGCAAACGATCGCCATTTGAGACAGCGCAACGAAGCGCAGGCGAAACTCAAAGACGCTTATGATGATCTGGAACACCGTACGGAGGAACTGAGAAATGCCAAGGAAATGGCAGAATTTGCGAGTCGGTCGAAAAGCCAGTTTCTGGCCAATATGAGCCATGAACTCCGCACCCCGCTGAACGCCATCATCGGCTTTTCGAAGATCATGAAAGAGCAGATGTTCGGGCCCGTGGGCTCACAAAAATATCTCGAATATTCCGGCGACATCCTGTCATCAAGCAGTCACCTTCTGTCAGTGATCAGCGATATTCTGGATGTCTCGAAAATTGAAGCCGGTGAACTGGTTCTTGATATCAGTGAAGTGGATATTGCACATCTGGCAACAGCCTGCGAAACCCTGCTGCACGAGCAAATCCTGCAAAAGGAATTGTCTGTCTTGATAAATATTCCTGAGGGGTTTCCGAAACTTCTTGCCGATGAACTCAGGATCAAGCAGATCTTTATAAACCTGTTTTCCAACGCGGTGAAATTTACCAGCGAAGGTGGAAAGTTTTGGGTTCTCGGAGAGCTGCAATCCAACGGCGGGATGACCATTCGGGTTGAAGACAACGGGATCGGGATTTCACCAGAGGATATCCCAAAGGTCCTTGAGCCGTTCGGCCAGGTTGACGATATCATGACGCGTAGCCATGAAGGGACCGGTCTTGGTTTGTCGCTGTGCAAATCCCTGATGGAAATACATGAGGGGACCATCACCATAGAAAGTGAAATTGGTAAGGGAACATCGGTCGCCCTGTTCTTCCCGTCCACACGGGTTGTGCGCTAGGTTTTTGCTGACGGCAGGCTAGAAATTGCTGATGAGGTTCGGGGCTTCCGGCTCCGGCGGCAAATGCGCGTAACGATAAACGGCATCACAAAGCAGGGAAAAAACCGCGATGCCCGTCAGTGCATAATAAAAGGGATGTGTCTTTTTTCTCGGTGAACGCGGACGGGCAATGGAGGCTTGCCGGGTAGGGCCGATGACTTCCTGTTTTGGCGGCGTATGCTCGCGGTGCCGATTTTCCAGATAGGTGCTTTCAAAGTCCAGAAAGCCGGCATTCAGGCGGCGGTATTCACGGATGATTGGAATAACGGCAGATATGAAAAAAAGACATGTGGCGAGATACCCGCCCCAGGGCGTGTGTGCAGGCGTTGTCGTATAACCCGCATAGCCAACGGTGCAGATGACCCCCAACGCATTGAGCGGAACAAAGGCCCGCGCCACCATCGAAACCTCTTTTTCTATTTTGTTTTGAGAACCGCCACCCCTGGCAGCTCCTTACCTTCCAGCCATTCCAGAAACGCGCCACCCGCCGTTGAGACATAGGAAAAAGCTTCTGTGACGCCGGCGTTAGCGAGGGCGGCGACTGTATCGCCACCCCCGGCAACGGAAAGCAGCTTCCCGTCCAGAGTCAGGCGCGCGGCTTCCCGAGCCACCGCATTTGTTCCGGCATCGAAAGGTGAAACTTCAAAAGCACCCAGGGGCCCGTTCCAGAGCAGGGTTTTGCATTGGCCCAGTCGTTCCGTCAAATCCTCGATAGAAGCCGGACCCACATCAAGAACCATCCAGTCGTCCGGGATGGCGTCCAGTGTGACATTGCGGTTCGCCGTTCCTTCGGCAAACGCTTCCGCCACCGCCACGTCAATGGGCAGCAGGACTTCACAACCCGCTTCTGCGGCCCGATCAAGAATGTCCCGCGCTTGATCTGCCATATCGGTCTCACACAGGGATTTCCCCACATCAATTCCCTGCGCATAGAGAAAGGTGTTGGCCATGGCGCCACCGATGATTAGCAGATCTGTTTTGGCAACCAGATTGCCCAGCACATCCATCTTGGTTGAAATCTTGGCACCGCCAACCAAGGCAGCGACGGGGTGCTTCGGGTTTTCTAGGGCATTTGTCAGCGCATCCAGTTCGGCTTGCATCAGGCGGCCAGCGGCGGCGGGGAGCAGCCGGGCGATGGCCTCGGTCGAAGCATGGGCGCGGTGTGCGCAAGAAAAGGCATCGTTGATGTAAAGATCGCCGAGGACTGCCAATTGACCGGCAAAAGTCGTATCGTTGGCTTCCTCTTCGGCGTGAAATCGCAGGTTTTCAAGTACCGCGATATCACCGTCTTGCAGGGACTCAACAAGCGCCGCTGCTTCGGGGCCAACGCAGTCAGCGGCAAACGGCACCGGTTTGCCGAGGGCCTTACCGAGGGCAAGGGCAATTGGGGAAAGCGACATGTCGGCAACCACCTTGCCTTTGGGCCGGCCAAAATGCGAGAGTACAACAACCCGCGCCCCCTTGTTGGAAAGCTCCTGCAGGGTTGTCAAAGAGCGGTCTATGCGGGTAGAATCAGTGATTGCACCGTCTTTCATGGGTACATTCAAATCGCACCGGACCAGTACACATTGGCCAGCGACATCAAACTCATCAATTGTTCGGTATTCAGCCATAAAATAATCTGCTCCACTTTCTAGGAAGTTGTGATAACGCCTATGCCGGCGCCGGAAAGGACCAGCCCCGAGGCCCTGTTTAATCGTCTCAGGCTGCGGCTTTCTGTAAACAGTCTGCGCGCCCGGTTTGCTGCGACCACATAAGCGGAAAGAATAAGGCCTGTATCCGTGACCATCAAAACCGTCAGGAGGAACATATCAGCGGAGGTCAGGTTGGCGATATCAATAAAGGTCGGCAGCAGCCCCACATAAAACAGAATGACTTTCGGGTTAGCCAGAGTGACCAGAAAACCATTCAAAAACAGTTTGAGCTGGTTGGGTGTTTTGGGAGCGTTCGGCTGGGTCGGGGCCGGTTTGGAAAAGAAAGCGTGATAGCCGAGATAGATCAGATAGCAGCCACCAAGGATTCGGATGGCAAAAAACAGCTCGTGGAATTCCTTTGCGATGACGCTCAATCCCAGCAGCACGGTGACCACATAGGCCATATCGCCAAGCACGATGCCGCTAACGAACGTCACTCCGGGGCGGGCGCCACGCGACAGGGCAATCCCGACCGTCGCCAGAGCGCCCGGCCCTGGCGCGAGCTTGACCAGAAAACTGGCGACCATGAGGGCCGCAATGGATTCAAGAGGCATCGTCAACATCGGACATTCCGAGCAGCCAAAAAAGATGCTTCTGTATAATCAATTTGCCGGAGGCTGACCAGTCAGGAAGAGGGGTAGCGGACAATCCTTAAATCATCCAGCATATCATACCGTTTTCTGCCACCCGGCCATACCTGCATCAATCCGGAGTTAAATAACCCGGATGTTCATTTCTGTATTTGTTCAGAGCGCAATTTGTAATAGACTATTTAACGGTGGCATAATTCGTGAAGTGGGGGGGCGCATTGAACGCTCTGCGTTAAAAGGTGCGTTGTGAGAACCCGCAAACTGACCATCAAATTTTTGGGCTTTGTCATCTCCATTACGTTGGTGATGTCTTTTGTCGTTGTTGGCAGTTACGAATGGATGAAGTTTGGCGATGCCAAAGCGCAATTGCGGCAGAATCTGGAAACCCTGGTCGCCAGCCAGTCGCTCATTCTGGCTGAACCCGTCTTTGAACAGGACCGCAAGCAGATCAGCTTGATCCTTGCGTCGACCATCGCCAACCGTGATGTGGTCCGGGTTTTTGTACGTGGCGAGAATGACGTTGTGCTTGATGAATACGGTGCGGCGCGGCCCCATAATCTCGATCTGGTGAAATCGACGGGGATCAACTTTATAAATGATGCCGGTTTCAAGCGCGTTGGAAGTCTCGAGATTGAAGTAACCGATGAAGTTATTATCCGCGAGTTTTTCGACCGTTTGAAATCCGATGCAATCATGTTCTTTGTGTTGCTGGTCACCTTTGTCGGCGGCGCTCATCTGGCGCATTTCCATCTCATCGGCAAACCGCTCGGCCGCCTCATGGACGCCATTCATCTGCATACGCTTGACGGCAGCCGTCCGCTTGTGGACTGGCACAAAAAGGACGAGATCGGCGCCTTTATTGAGCAGTTCAATAAAATGCAAAAGCTGCAGTCCAAATATGAAAAGGACCTTCAGGGGCTGGTCGAGGAACGCACAGAGGAACTGATTGATGCCAAGCAACAGGCGGAAGCCGCCAATCTTGCGAAGTCGGAATTCCTGGCCGCCATGAGTCACGAGCTGCGCACGCCCCTGACCTCGTCGCTGGGCAGTCTGGGTCTGCTTGATTTGTTCCTGCCCGATGATTTGTCAACCGACGCGCGCGATATGCTGGATGTCGCCAAACGCAACAACGAAGCCCTGCTGCGTCTGGTCAACGAACTTTTGGATTATGAAAAAATCCTGTCCGGACGCCTTGAACTGGAAACCCGCCGCCAGGACATCAGCGCATTGATGTCGAATATTGTAAAAGACAATCAGGGCTTTGCACGCAGCAAGTCAGTCCAATTTGTCACCCAACAGGACGCCCCGGCTTTCTATGCGGAAGTCAATGAGTACCGTTTCGAGCAGGTACTGAACAATTTGTTGTCCAACGCTGCGAAGTTCTCAAACCCGGGCAGCAATGTGGAAGTCTCCATCGAAAACCAAAACAAGACCATTTACGTGAAAGTGAAAGATCACGGCCCGGGAATTCCGGAAGATTTCAGATCAAAAATCTATGAGCAGTTCACCCAGGCCGACTCCTCATCGACGCGTCATTATGGGGGCACCGGCCTGGGGCTGTCGATCAGCAAGGCATTGATCGAAGGCATGGGCGGGAAGATCGGCTTCGAGACGGAAATGAACGTCGGCAGCACCTTTTACGTAACACTGCCGGCGGCGGAGTGATCAGTCCCCGCTTTGAGGTGAGCTTCCATGCTCTGTTATGACAGAGTCGGGTAGTGCCTTTGCCCTGAACGTTTAAGGGGTGAGTGGCGCAATATCGCTGAAGATATGGCTGGTTGTAATCCCCTTGTCTGTCGTTCCCCCATGGCAGGTAAAGCAGTTCTTGACCGCAAACTCGGTCACTTGAGGGAATTGGTGGAACGTCTCCATGGTTGCGTTTGCCGTATATAACGACCCCCGCAAGGCTGACGCCACGCCATTTGGAGGGATTGAGCCATTAAACGTCCAGATGCTGCCGGACTGGAAATAATTGGCCCGCACGTCGCCAACCGCGTCCAGCGCCGCCATAAGTTCCCGATTGAGGGTGATCAGCTGAAAGGAGTTTTGCATGGTCTTTGACGTTTGCGGCCCATTTGCGGGCGGATCGCCCCAGGGATTCAGACGGACGACATCGGAAGCGATGATGGTTTTGCCCGTATGTGCGACAATCGTGTTGGCGGTACCACCGGATCCGGCCTTGAACGTCGCGTACTCTGTCACCGATCCCGTATTGGGATTTCCAGTCTTCATAAAGGTCCATTTGCCAGAGGAGTTGTAGGGCACCGGAACCGTTACCGGAATCGGTGGAACAATTGGCGAAGGATGGATTTCCATCTGGAAATTATAGGCGGCGTCAGGCGCGTTGTTGTTGTGTTCAAACGTCGCCCAAACCATCTCGGGATGTCCATTGACGGTGCCGACAACATGGAACCCGACCAGAGCGACATCGATGGTCGTGCTGCCGCTTTCTGTCCATAAGGTATTCGCGGTGTTTTTCGTATAGGTTGGGACGACGGCGTTGACGATTATATGTTTGCTGGGGTCGTTTACGGCGCTTACAGGGACCCAGGACGTCTTCAACTCCATAGACAGCGCTATGGCATCCGGAAATGTTTTACCCGTGGCGGCGGCGACCTTTGCCACATCGGCGCTGCTGGTTGGAAAATTGTTGTTGAGAGCCGTTCCCGCAAACTTGTTTTGATATTGTGCCGTGCGGTAGTTGGCATAGACGTCATTGGCGTGAATGCCATAAAAGGTGAGATCTCCCGATTGGGTAATCAATACACCCCCGCCCCCGGCTTGGCCGACCTCACCGGCGTCAATTGGTTTCGCGGCGCGAACGATGAAACTGTTGTTAAGCGTATTGTTGTTGGATTGAAATTTGAGAGGGAACTGGCTGCTTCCGGGGTTTGAAACCACGTCGTAGAAGGTCGGGCTGTCGAAAACCAGCTTGCCGCCTGTTGTCGGTGATGTCAGCCAAAGGAACATTTGCGCGCCCCACTTGTAGAAGTCGCAGGCAGTATTGTTGCGCGGCGGAAAGATCGCGCCATTGGCCGGATTGACGGCACCATTCTTGGTGATGCTCCCGCTCTTAAACCAGCTGTTGAGGGTTTGTTGGTTGACGCGGCATAAATCTGTGGGGGCATAGCCGGGTGGTAAAGCCGTCTCCGCCAAAGCGTTCCCCACCATAAGGCCGCCAGCGAGGAAAAGAGCCGCACAAGATTTAAGCATAACACCCTCCATGATTAAAATTTTTTAACATACAACCTTAGCTTTATTGATGTGCGATTGTATGTCAACAAAATTGTGGTTCTGGTGGGGTTCGCGAGGAAGAATCAGGCGAAAAATTTACAGTCTATTCTTGCAAGCCGCGTCTCCGGTTGCCTATCGCGATAGCGGAACTGGCTTGAGGTGTTGATCAGTGAGACGTTGCGTGAAAGCGGGGGCGGCAAGGCCGGTTTCGAAATGGAAAGGAACTTTGGCAGAGTGTTCTATGGGACGTTGCGTACGAAGTGAGAAAACTTGGTGGGGATTGAAGAGAACTCTGGTAACTTTTACGATTAAGCCATTAAGCCCATGAACACCTTACTCCGTCGCCGCTTCTGCCTGTTCCAGCGCATGCTGCGCTTTTTCCATTTCCCCAAGCACTTCATAGGCCTTGGCAAGGCGGAGCCAGCCCTGGCGGTCGTTGGGAGAGTCTTTCAGGCGATCAGCCAGGCGCTGGACCATGGAACGGATCATCTGCTCGCGCTCTTCGGCGCTCATTTCGCTGGCTGCTTCCACATCTTCGCGACTTGGGCCGGGGGCGGCCGCCTGTGCTTGCGCTTGGGCACGGGCTGCGTTCTGAATGTCGGTGCCCATGGCCTGCGCATCGGCTGAGGGGGTTAGGGAGGCGGGATTGATCTTTGTTTCTTCGGCTGCCGCCACCAGTTGCGCTTCAACCGTCTGTCGCCACGGCGCGTCGGGCAGCGAGATCGCCAGAAGATCCACCCATTCCTGCATGGCTTTTTGCAAGTCTCCCGCCTGCGCCGAAGCCAGCGCCATGTAATAGCGGGCCTTGGGGTTGGCGGCGTTCAGCCTGCGGGCGTTGCCGAGGGCTTTCAGGGCCTGTTCAGAAACCCGACCCTGATCACTGAAAATCATCGTTTCCGCGTAGTCGACCAGTACTGTCGGGCTATCGGGATCAAGCTGGAGGGCCTGCTCGTAAGCCTTGAGGGCGCGCGGATACTGGCCAAGGGATATGGCGGAGCGGCCAAGCATCAGCCAGCCCTGCAGGTTGTCCGGGTTTTCATCCAGTTTGGCTTCCAGCCGATCGACAAGACCCGCCATTTCGGAAACCGCCTTGTCGTCCGTCGGGTCAGCTTCCCGGGCCTGTCGTTCCTGTTCAATATCGCGAGCCGCATAAGGCAGATTGTCGAGACCCGGTGAGCCCAGATATCCATAGATACCGAGCGATCCCAGTCCGAGAAAAAGGGCGAGGCCGATAACAGTGGCGGGTTTTGGAGGACCTACGCGAGGTGATGAGGCGTTTGTCGGGTTGCCACCGGAAGGCCCCGCGGCGGCCAGCAGTTTGCGCTGGATTTCGGTTGTCACAGCGTCGCGTTGTTCGGCGCTCAGTAGGCCGCGCTCGAATTCCCGTTCAGCTTCCCCCAGCTGGTCCTTGTAGATGGCCACATCATAGTCGGTGCGTGCCGTGGGTGCTTCATTGCGATTGCCGAGCAGGGGGCGGACGATGATCGCAATCGCCGCGATTGTGATAAGCGCGATCAGTATCCAGATTAAACTCATTGATTATCCTCGCGAAGCAGTTCGGAAAGCCGCTTTTTCTCAGCCTCATTTAAAGGCGGTGGCGTGACGATGGCGGTCGGGGCAAGCCGGTTTTTGCGGAAAAAAAGAACAATGGCAATCAGGCCGCCAAGGATGAGTAACAAAGGCCCCAGCCACAACAGCAAAGTGGCTGTGTTGAAAGGCGGTTTCAGCAGAACAAAATCGCCGTAACGCGAAACCACATAGGCAACCACCTGTTCGTTGCTGTCGCCCGCGGTGATCCGTTCGCGCACCAGTACGCGCAGATCTTTGGCCAGCGAGGCGTCGGAATCATCAATCGACTGGTTCTGGCAAACCAGACAGCGCAGCCCCTTGCTGATGTCGCGGGCCCGGGCTTCCAGCGTCGGGTCGGTGAGCACTTCATCGGGATTGACGGCTTGTGCAGGCAGGGTGCCGATCAACAAAAACATCAGGGCGGCGAGCAGCAGGCGCATCACGAACCCGCTTCGGCGCGCAGCGCCTCGACTAACGGCGCCAGGGTTTCACGCCAGATGGTCTCATCCAGCGGGCCGACCAGCTTGTAGCGGATGACGCCTTTTTTATCGACAAGGAAGGTTTCCGGTGCGCCGGTCACGCCAAAGGCAATGGCCGCCTTGCTCTTGGGGTCATCCCCCGCCAGCGTATAGGGATCACCGAAACGCTTTAACCATTTGGGGCCGGCTTCCGGGTCTTCCTCGCGCCAATCGATGCCATGAACCGGCACCAGATTGTTTTGCTTCAAAGTCATCAGGAACGGATGCTCGACCCGGCAGGCCACACACCAGGAGCCGAAGATATTGACCAGAGAGACCTCGCCCAACAGATCCGTGCTGCTAAACCCCTTGTCATCACGTCCCTGCAGGGGGGCGAGGCTAAATGCCGGCACCGGCTGACCATCAAGCATGTTGGGGAGCTTACTTGGATCTTTGGTCAGGCCAACGGCGAAGTATCCGGCGAGGACCAGAAACAGCACCAATGGCACAACGAATAACAGACGCTTGTTCATGGCTCAGCTTTCGGCGGGCGTTGCGGCAAGGGGGCCCGGACGGCGATGCGGAACGCCGACCCGGTGGCGCCGGTCGGTAACGCTCAGGGTGCCACCAAACATCATGACAATCGCCCCGATCCACATCCAGACGACCAGCGGATTGTAATAGATGCGGGTCACATAACCGCCTTCGGTTCCTTCCGGATCGCCGATGACCGCATAGAGGTCGCCAAAGAATGTGGTGTGGATGGCGGCTTCGGTGGTCGGCATACGGGCCACGGGATAATTGCGTTTTTCAGCTTCCAGGGTCGTGAAATAATCGCCGTTTTTGCGCACTGTGAAGGTGCCAAACAGAATGTCGTAATTGGGGCCTTTGCCGGTCCGTGCTCCATCAAAGGTATATTCATAACCACTGACGGTGACGGTTTCGCCGGGCTGCATGGTCTGGATGCTCTCGACTTTCCAGCCGCCGGCACCCGCCATCCCGGCAATGGCGATGGCCAGACCGAAATGCGC
The DNA here is from genome assembly GCA_048262255.1 of Rhodospirillales bacterium. Lineage (GTDB taxonomy): Bacteria > Pseudomonadota > Alphaproteobacteria > Rhodospirillales > Casp-alpha2 > JABMNT01. Next base: position 1,260,121 of record JBLXFH010000001.1, read on the forward strand.
CAGTGACATGCCCCATGTGGCGCGCGGCATGCGACCAAGGCGGCGCAGCGATTCATCAAGCGGCGCCTTGAACAAACGGATGCGCTCGCAAATCTCGGCAATCACACCAGCGCCCAGCCAGGTCGCCAGGGCAATCCCGACAACGCCCATGAACGGCCCGTCGGTCTCGATGCTCCAGGCGGCAGCGCCGGCGACCAGCGCCAGCAGAAAGGCGAACCGCAGGCGCCCGAGGGCGGGCAGCAGATCGCCGCGCTTCCAGTTGAGAAACGGCCCGGCGGCCATGGCGATAACCATCGGGATCATCAGCGGAATAAACACCGCATTGAAGAACGGCGCCCCGACGGAAATTTTCGAGCCGCCGATGACGTCGATAAACAATGGATATAACGTACCGAGCAGAACCGCCGCCAACCCGGTCGTCATCACGAGATTGTTGAACAGCAAAGCGCCTTCGCGGGATATGGGCTGGAAGACGCCGCCGCTTTTCAATTGTGGCCCGCGCCAGGCAAACAGTGCCAGTGAGCCGCCAATCACAATAACCAGAAGTGCGAGGATAAAAACGCCGCGGGTCGGGTCGGTAGCGAAAGCGTGGACCGACGTCAGCACGCCCGAGCGCACAAGGAAGGTCCCCAACAGGCTCATGGAAAAGGCGATGATGGCCAGCAGTACGGTCCAGCCTTTCAGCGTGTCGCGTTTTTCAACAACGACCGCTGAATGCAGCAGGGCAGTGCCCGCCAGCCACGGCATGAAGGAGGCGTTTTCGACCGGATCCCAGAACCACCAGCCACCCCAGCCAAGCTCGTAATATGCCCACCAGGAACCGAGCGTGATGCCGCCGGTCAGAAATACCCAGGCAGTCAGTGTCCAGGGCCGGACCCAACGCGCCCAGGCCGCATCGACACGGCCTTCGATGAGCGCTGCGATGGCGAAGGAAAAGGCGATGGAAAACCCGACATAACCCAGATAGAGCATGGGCGGGTGGATGGCCAGGCCCGGGTCCTGCAAGAGCGGGTTGAGGTCGGTGCCGTTGAGGGGCGGTGGAAAGACGCGCTCGAACGGGTTCGAGGTGAGTAGCATGAACAGATAGAAGCCGAGGGCAATCATTGCCTGAACGGCCAGCACGCGGGCCTTGAAGGCGGGTGGCAGGTTGCGCCCGAAGCCGGCGACGGCAGCGCCAAACATTGACAGAATAACCACCCACAACAGCAGCGAGCCTTCATGATTGCCCCAGGTCCCGGCGATTTTATACATCAGCGGTTTCGCCGTGTGCGAATTCTGGATGACATTCAGCACCGTGAAATCGGAAATTATATAAACATGGATCAAACAGCCAAAGGCCAAGGCGGCGAGGGCAAACTGCAGATAGGCCGTTGGATTGGCGAGCGCGACCCAGGCGGGCAGGTTATTCTGCGCGCCAATGAGCGGCAGTGTCGCCTGTACGGTGGCAATGAGCATGGCCAGAATAAGCGCAAAATGTCCGAGTTCAGCGCTCATTGCGGTTTCGCCTCTGCATCGCCCTGCCATTGTCCGGATTTTTTAATCGCTTCGGCGACTTCCGGTGGCATGTATTTCTCATCGTGTTTGGCAAGCACCTCATCGGCCACAAAAACGCCGTTCATAAGGCGCCCTTCTGCGACCACGCCCTGACCTTCGCGGAACAGGTCCGGCAAAATGCCTGTATAACTGACCGGCACGGTCATAGCCGTATCGGTAACCCGGAACAGGATGGTCCCGTTATTGGGCTTGCTGACGCTGTCTTCTTCAACAAGACCACCCAGGCGCAGCCTGCGGTCCGGCCCCGGCTTTTTGGTGACCAGATCGGTTGGGCTGTAGAAAAAGACAATGCTGTCTTCAAAGGCCGTCAAAACCAGAGCGGCCGCAGTGCCCAGCAACAGCAGGGCGATACCGACAAAAGTCAGGCGCTTGTGTTTGCGTTTCATGGTGCCCTCTTGTCCGAGCGATGAAGGCGTTCTGCATTCAGACTGTCCAGTTCGGTTTGGCTGGCATGGACAAAGCGGCGGCTGATCAGCCAAAGACCCAACAGAACGGCAAATACCATTCCGTAAGATGACCAAATAAAATCACCATACCCGCCCATTTCAAAATAGCTTGCCAGTCGATCCATTCTAGTGCGCTCCCTCTGGGGCATTCTCAGTTGACGGTGATTGGGGTGGTGGGCCGCCATGGACCTGGCGCAGGCGCAGGGCACGGACTTTACTCGCGTTGATTTCGCCACGGATACGCATCAACACAATCCAGACGTAATAAGCCTTGAAGGCCAGAGCCATCAGGATCAACGGCACCAGCATACTGGGATCGATGGCCGGGCCATCCATTTTTATGACGCTGGCGGGCTGGTGCAGGGTGTTCCACCAATCGACGGAAAACTTGATGATGGGCACATTGACCACGCCAACGAGAGCAAGGATTGCCGAGGCCTTGCTGCCGCGCGCCGGGTCGTCAAAGGCATTGACCAGCGCCATATAACCCAGATACAGGAAAAACAGGATCAGAACGGAGGTCAGCCGCGCATCCCAGACCCACCAGGTCCCCCACATGGGTTTGCCCCAGAGCGCCCCGGTGAACAGGGCTAAAAAAGTAAAGCAGGCCCCAATGGGGGCTGTTGAGCGGGCCGCCAGATCAGCAACGGGATGCTTCCAGATCAGCCCAACCGCTGCTGCTACAGCCATCGCCGTATAACAAAACAGCGCCATCCAGGCGGCCGGCACATGGATATACATAATCCGCACTGTCTCTCCTTGCTGGTAGTCCTCGGGTGACGCCAGCAGGGCGAAATACAGGCCGGACACCATAAACACCACCATCGCCACCGCCGCCCAGGGTTGGATGGCGCTGGCGAGTTTCAAAAAACGGGTCGGGTTTGCGTATTTATGAAATAACATATTCAAAACTTATATAGTATGATCCAAGGCTTTATCACGTTTCATTTTGTTTCTTTATCAGGTTTTTCCAGCGTTTCATTTGACTTAAAGCAAATATGATCACAATTGTGGCAAAAATCAGGTTTCCAACGCCTGGCGTATGGCTCCGGCCCCGGCCCAGGGGCAGAGCGGCAAGGCCGCGACCAGCAACCCGGCCATAATCAGCAAGTGCGGTTTCACGGAAAGCCCGCTGATCGCCCCGTCGACGGCGCTGACGCCAAAAATCAGAACCGGAACATAAAGCGGCAGCACCAATAACGACAGCAAAACCCCACCACGCCGTGAACCCAGAATAAGCGCCGCGCCAATCGCACCGATCAGGCTGAGCGTTGGGGTGCCAAGGGCCAGCGACAAGACCAGAACCCAGAACCCGTCGGCGGGTAAATTCATGAAAATGGCGAGTAGCGGTGTCGCTATGAGTAGCGGCAGCCCGGTTGTCAGCCAGTGCGCCGTAATTTTCGCCATTATGGTCAGTTCAAGAGGCGCGGGTTGCAGGGCCATCAGTTCCAGACTGCCGTCTTCATAATCGATCTGGAAAAGCCGTTCCAGAGACAGCATGGCGGCGAGCAACGCAGCGACCCAGATCACGCCGGGGCCAATGCGCGCCAGAATATTGCTTTCAGGCCCGACGCCAAACGGAAACAGGACGACAGCGATAACAAAAAAAGCGATGACCATGAGACTGTCCATGCCCTGGCGCAGGGCGAGCTTCAGATCGCGCCGGACGATCGTGAAAAAGGCGTTCATGCGGCCGCGTCTTTGAGCTGGAAGTCGTTTAGGTTGAGAATTCTTGCATTCTCCAGGCCAATCTCCGCATGGGTCGAGGCAATGACGATGCCGCCAGACGTGCGATGCCGGGCAATGGCCTGCTGAAGGTCCCGGATGGCCGCGGCATCGAGAGCTGTTGTCGGCTCATCGAGCAGCCAAAGCGGTGCCGGAGTGGCCAGAATGCGGGCCAGATTGGTTCGGCGTTTTTGTCCAGCCGATAAAAACCGCCCCGGAATATCGGCTAGATAGGCGATGCCAAAGGCTTCGAGCGCTTTCGTTGTTTGATCAGGCTGCGGGCGCAGACTGGCCCAGAAGCTGACGTTTTCGTGGACCGTGAGAACCGGTTTGACGGCATCGGCATGGCCGACGTAATGGAGCCGGGCGTTGTGCTGTTCAGGCTCTTCGTGGATGGCCTCACCCTGCCAGTCAAGTCGGCCTTCATGCGGTTTGATAAGACCGGCCATCAAGCGCAGCAAGGTTGACTTGCCGCTACCGTTGGGGCCGCGCAGAACAAGTGCTTCTCCGGCATTGGCGACAAAAGACAGGCCTGTAAAAACCACCCGTTCACCTCGGATGCAGAGAATATTTTCGCCGGTAAAGAGCGTCATGGAGCAAGGGCTTCTGTTGTGAGGGTTGCAGGCTTGACGAACCTATCCCATTCCATCTGAAAATAGAAGTGTGCTGGTGACGACCACTAAACGGCTGGCCCGGGTGCCTCTGTTGATGCGTCGCCGCTGATTTCTTCTAACAGCCAGTCGCGAAAGGCCTGAATGTTCGGATCACTGCAACGGTTTTCCAGGTAAACCACATAAAAAGAATAATCGGCGGCAATTTTCAGATCAAAAGGGATCACAAGCCTTCCTGCGTCAATGTCGCCTTGCGCCAGAGCCATGCGACCGAGCACGACACCCGCCCCGGCGATGGCGGCGTCCAGGGCATGGTCGGCGACGTTGAATTGCAGCTTGCCGTGATCCGGGTCGACGTCGCTGACGCCGGCAGCGTCCAGCCAGGCCCGCCAATCGGCCAGTTCAAAAAAACCAAGGTGAGTGTCGTCATGAATAAAGGTATGGCCCTTTAAATCGGCAGGGGTCCGCAGAGGGCGCTCGCCGGTCATCAGGGAGGGGCTGCACATGGGGGTGACATATTCATCGACCAGTTTTTCGGAGCGACAGTTGGGATATTGACCAAGGCCGAAGCGAATGGCGACGTCAACATCGTCGGTTTCCAGATTGACGACTTTTATGGACGATGAGATGCGGGCGTCGATATTGGGGTGTTTGCTGACAAAGCGATAGAGGCGCGGTGCCAGCCATTTCGCGGTGAAGGCCGGTCCTGCCGAAATCACCAGAACATTGCTGGATTTGCGGCGTTCCAGCTGCTGAATGGTCTGGCTCAGGCGGGCGAAGCCTTCACGAATACCGGGCGCAATCAGCCGCCCCATCTCGGTCAGTTCGACAGCCCGGTTCAACCGGTTAAACAGTTTCACACCGAGATGTTCTTCCAACTGGCGGATTTGATAGCTCAGCGCGGCGGGCGTCACAAACAGCTCCTCGGCCGCATTCTGAAAGCTCATGTGGCGCGCGGCAGCATTGAAGGCACGCAGACTGTTCAACGGGGGAAGTCGGTTTTGAGGCATTGTTCACATCAAATTATTTTAACTGAATAGGTAGATTAACTCGTTTGTCGAAATGAAAACAAGTCTTTATGTTTAGGCCATCGAGTGAAGGTTAAAGGTTTGGTTTTTGAAAACAGCCTTCATAAGCAGCTTTAAAACAAGGAGTTAGTCATGAACAGTGTATTTAACAAAGAATTCGACGAAATGTATTACACACGGGTTGGTCGGCAGACACAGGCAAAAGCGGCTTGGAATGTCTTTGCGGATCTCGGATCTCAGATTAAAAAAAGTTTTTCTGAAAAAATCGGTGTCAGCCGGGCAAATGCAAAATAAACCCAACCCGCCCGCCCGAAGTCAAATTGATGGGAGAATTCTGCATCCACAGAATTCTCCCATTCGATTTTGCACCTCGGGAAGAAGCGTGTCTCCAGACGTATAGGTCATGGTAACCGGCGCCGGTGATCTTGAGCTCAGAGGCTCTCCCGCTTCGGGATACAGTCTGCGTACCAGTTGATTGGCGATAGCCGCCGCCGGGTCCAGCCAGGTTACCGGCCAGGGGGCTGCGGCGGTCAGTTGATTGAGCAATAATGGGTAATGGGTACAGCCCAGTACGACCATATCCGTTAGTTTCCCCTGTTTTTCAACAAATGCCGGGCGTATTTCCTGCGCCAGGGCGTTTATATCAATCGCGTTGCCCCGGATGTGGTCTTCAGCCATATGTGCCAGCCGTGGGGAGCCGACCCGGGTGACGTCCACATCACCGGCGAATCGTTCAATCAATTCCGTCAAATACGGCCGATGTACGGTCCCCGTGGTGGCGATTACCGAGATCAGCTTGCTGGTGCTGGCGGCGGCGGCCGGTTTGATGGCGGGCACCGTGCCGATGACGGGGATGTCGAACTGTGCGCGCAGCGCCGGCAGCACGCTGGTTGAAGCGGTGTTACACGCAATAACAAGGGCATCGACTGGTTGGCACCGGATGGCTTTCGCCAGGATATTGCAAATATGGGCGACGAGAGCCGTTTCCTCCCAGGCACCATAGGGAAAACCGGCGTCATCGGCCAGATAATGAAGGTTCACCTGTGGTAAACGCAAGGCGATGGCGCGCGTGACGGACAGGCCGCCAACCCCGGAATCGAGAATTAAAACGGTCTTTTCGGATGGCGTCGAGGGTAAGGGCATAGCCGGTTTTTGCGCTGTTGATCCCTTGTTTATATATATCGGAAATGAAGGAACGGTAAAAAAAGGCGACCGGATCGTTGGACCCGGTCGCGAGGTATCGACATAAAGTCGATATTGGGGACCAGAGAGGGGGGTCTCTGGATATAGACGAGGAGGTCTATGATCAGAATGTAGATTCTAATTGTGGCAACTTTATGCGGGGATCAGGGTATTTTGCGGGCAAACTGCCGCAATTGCCGCAGAAATACAGCCTTGAATTTAGCCCGGGAATTACGAAACAGGCTCGAAAACACCGGGAATCCGGCTCACGTCATCAACGGCATAGACGTCGAGCGGGCGGTCGCGGCCCTTGACCTGGATGGTATGGAGTTTGAATTCGCTCAGATTGATCCCGGCTTGACGGGCTGTGCGGGCTGAAACGACCAGCGGCGCACCCAGTTCCTTGGTCTGGGCTTCAAGGCGGGCGGCGATGTTGACGTTATCGCCCAGTGCCGAGACGATAGGAGACTGCGGTGGGCCCATGGACCCGACAATTGCCTCTCCGGCGTGTATGCCGATGCCAATTTCCAAATCATGGCCCAGTTCAGCGCGAATCCGTTCATTAAGCTCGCCAATTCGGCGGAACATCGCCTTTGCCCCCTCAATGGCTTCCTGACATCCTTTCTGCGCGCCGCTTTCCAGGCCATAAATCGCCAGCAATCCGTCACCGTTAAATTGCGCATAGTGACCATTGGTTTCCTTGAGGGCCAGAGACAACTCGGCAAAAAACTGGTTGAGAATGAAAACCACATCAAACGGCAGGCGTTCTTCCGATAATTTGGTGGAACCGCGCAAATCGACAAACAGAAAGGCGACATCCAGCTCCGAGCCCTGACGGTATCCCTGGTGACGCAGGGTTTCGTTTGGACGGATATCCATCGGAACCAGAGCGGCAACTTCAATATCTTTTTCCGGACGGATTTGGCAGGCAAGACGAATCGAGGGAGAACTGGTAACCCGCGCCAGAACGTCTTTTTCTTCGTTTTCCGGAAGTGGCAATTGGTCGGCACCTTTCAGGATATGGACCCGGCAGGTTGAGCATCGCCCACGTCCGCCACAGACAGAAGCATGAGCTATTCCAGCATTGCGAATGGTCTCCAGAAGCGTTGCACCACGTTGTAAGGGGACCACGCGTCGGTCAGGTGAATAATAGAGTTTGGGTTTGTTTTGAAAGGATTGAAAGGTGCCGCGCAGATGACGGCCTACAAGCACCAACGTAATCAGAGCCAGTGCTGTGACTTGAATTTGGGTTTCGGTTTTCGTGGCCAGGGCAGGAAAGGCCGGATCAAAATTCGCCTCCGACAGTATTTTTAGGATCCACATCGGATCTGCAAGGCCCTGAACTTGAATGCCGGCGCTGACATATCCGGCCAGAGCCAGCGTGGGTAAAATCATGGCGCTGGCAAATGCCACGTGAAACAGTTTTTGATAGCCCGGTTTCAGTTTCAACCAATTGTGCAAGCCAACACAGGCATGAACCCAGATAACGATAAGGGCGAGTGCCTGCACCCCGCCCCGCAAGGGGGCGACATTCCAGAGGATATTCAGCGTGGTTGAATAACTGGGATCAAAGGCGGTCATTTCAACCAGTCCCCGGGTCCCGGCAATATGTCCGGCCAACAAGAGCGGAGTCAGCAGCCCGGCAATGATCTGGGTTGCTTCCCAGGCGGGCATCTTCAGGGTGCGCCGTTTCCACAAGGCCCACAGGGCGACCCCTCCATGAATTATGAACGCGCCAAACAGGATGACCGTGCCCATAGAGGTGCGCCACGGATCGATCAGGTAAAGTGCCCCCTTGTCCATCATTTCTACGGAGATCAAGCCTAGGCTGTGGTTGATGAAATGCCCGCAAACAAAAACAAATAAAGTCAGGCCGCTGTAAAGGCGTAATTTATTTGTCATGAGAAGAAATCCAGTCGACGCTGAAAACGGAAGACATTGCAGTCGGGAGCGGCAGAACAAAGTGCACGGATTCTGCCGAAATCATTAATAATCGTAGCCGCTACAAAGTCAGGTGTCGATGTGAAAACCGTCGCGTTTTGACGAAAACAAATCGGATTAAACGGGCCTTCATGGCATATGGCCTCCTCTTGTCGACACCTTTTTTGCAATATCGATCAGGCGGTTGATCGGAATTGCTGGAAATTACCGTCGATTTGTGGTGAATCAGGGACACTTATTTCTGATTATTGTTTGATTTTCAAAGTCCTTAGGAGAATGCCCGTGGCCGTTACCGGACAAGACAGCTTAAAAACCCGCCGTACACTTAACGTCAATGGTAAAGAATTTGACTATTTCAGCTTCAAGGCGGCTGAAGAAGCGGGCCTCGGCGATATCTCGAAACTCCCCCATACCCTGAAAGTTCTGCTGGAAAACCTGCTGCGCTATGAAGATGGCCGCACGGTTAAAGTTGAAGACGTGAAAGCCATGGTCGGTTGGCTCGTGGATAAAAAATCCAGCCACGAAATCGCCTATCGTCCGGCCCGCGTGTTGATGCAGGATTTCACCGGCGTTCCGGCCGTCGTTGATCTGGCCGCTATGCGCGACGCCATGGCCGCCATGGGTGGTGATCCGAACAAGATCAACCCGCTGTCCACCTGCAACCTCGTGATCGACCACTCGGTGATGATTGATGAATCAGGCACCGCGATCGCCATGGAACACAATATTGAGAAAGAATTCGAGCGCAATGGCGAGCGTTATACCTTTTTGAAGTGGGGCCAGACGGCTTTTGACAACTTTACGGTTGTTCCACCGGGAACCGGTATCTGCCATCAGGTGAACCTGGAATTCCTCTCCAAAACCGTTTGGACCCAGGAAGAAAACGGCCGCACCATCGCCATGCCCGATACCCTCGTCGGCACCGATTCTCACACCACCATGGTCAACGGTCTAGCGGTTCTGGGCTGGGGTGTTGGCGGTATTGAGGCGGAAGCGGCCATGCTCGGCCAGCCCGTATCCATGGTCATCCCGGAAGTTGTCGGCTTCAAGCTGACGGGCAGCCCGAAAGAAGGCACTACGGCAACCGATTTGGTGTTGCGGGTGGTTGAAATGCTGCGTGAAAAAGGTGTTGTCGGCAAATTTGTCGAGTTTTATGGCTCGGCTCTCGATCACCTGTCGCTGGCCGACAAGGCGACCATCGCCAACATGGCGCCGGAATATGGTGCCACCTGTGGTTATTTTCCAGTTGATGCGGAAGCACTGAAATATCTGGAACTGACAGGCCGCGACCGCGCCGATATTGCGCTTGTCGAAGCCTATGCCAAGGAGCAGGGCTTGTGGCGTGACGGCACGACGGTGGAGCCGGAATTCACCGACACCCTGCATCTCGATATTTCTTCTGTTGTTCCTGCAATTTCCGGACCGAAGCGTCCGCAGGACCGCATCAACCTGACGGATTCTGCGCCGTCCTTCAAAGACGCGCTGAAAACACTGGCGGGTGTGGATGCGCCGCGCAGTGTTGATGTGGAAGGGGCGGATTATGATCTTTCCGACGGCGATGTGGTGATTGCCGCCATTACGTCGTGCACCAATACCTCAAACCCGGCCGTCATGCTGGCCGCCGGTTTGCTGGCACGCAACGCTGTCGCCAAAGGGCTGAAGGTGCAGCCTTGGGTCAAGACTTCGCTGGCGCCGGGTTCGCAGGTGGTTGCCGATTATCTCGAAAAAGCCGGTTTGCAGGATGACCTGAATGCCTTGGGCTTCAATATTGTCGCCTTTGGCTGCACCACCTGCATCGGCAACTCCGGCCCGTTGCCGCTGCCGATTTCAGACGCCATTGAAGGCGGCGACCTGACGGCAACCGCCGTGCTTTCCGGCAACCGCAACTTTGAAGGCCGGATCAGCCCCCATGTGAAAGCCAACTATCTGGCTTCGCCGCCGTTGGTTGTTGCTTATGCCATCGCCGGTTCCATGACCAAGGATCTGTATAACGATCCTTTGGGACAGGATGAAAATGGCGATGACGTGTTCCTGAAAGACATCTGGCCGTCCAACAAGGATGTAGGTGATGCACTGGTTACCAGCCTGACCCGGGAAATGTTTGAAAGCCGTTACGGCAATGTCTATGCGGGTCCGAAGGAATGGCAGGCCATCCCGACGTCGGGTGGCACCATTTATGATTGGCCGGATGGCTCGACCTACGTCAAAAACCCACCGTATTTTGAAAATATGGGGACCGAACCCAATGAACCGGCTGATTTCACCGGGGCGCGCCCGCTGATGATTTTGGGTGATTCCATCACCACCGACCATATCAGCCCGGCCGGTGGCATCAAAAAGGACAGCCCGGCAGGTGAATATCTGCTCGAATATCAGGTCCGTCCCAATGATTTCAATTCCTACGGGGCACGACGCGGCAATCACGAAGTTATGATGCGCGGCACCTTCGCCAATATCCGCATCAAGAACGAAATGGTGCCGGGTACAGAAGGCGGCTATTCCAAACATCATCCATCGGGCGATGAAGGTACGGTTTTTGATATCGCCATGCGATACAAGGACGAAGGAACGCCTTTGGTGGTCTTTGGCGGCAAGGAATACGGAACCGGCTCCAGCCGGGACTGGGCGGCCAAGGGAACGGTTCTGCTGGGTGTGAAGGCGGTTATCACCGAATCCTTCGAGCGTATTCACCGCGCCAATCTGGTGTTCATGGGCGTTCTGCCGCTGGTCTTCAAGGACGGCGTGACGCGCAAATCGCTGGGTCTGGACGGCACCGAGATCATTGATTTGACGGGCATCGAAGGCGGCATTTCACCGCGCATGGATGTCAATTGCCGGATCACACGGACTGACGGGTCTTCGGAAGAGATCAAGCTGCTTTGCCGGATCGATACACTGGATGAGGTGGACTATTATCTGCACGGCGGAATCCTGCAGTATGTATTGCGCAAGATGATGAAAGAAGGCTGAGTAACAGACCTTTCACTTCGATGTGATTCGCATTGTTAGGGGTTCTTCTTTATCTGAGACGTATGAGATCTTTTCTGAAAATAGGCGTATGGCTGCTGCTCGGCGGGTTGGTCAATCAACCGCTGGCGGCAGCCGAACGGTCGCTTACTGTCGTTGAGCTCTACACATCACAGGGATGTTCCTCCTGCCCACCTGCTGACGCCTATCTGGGCAAGCTTGCAGCCCGCGACGATATTCTGGCGCTATCGCTGCATGTGGATTATTGGGACTACATCGGCTGGAAAGACCCCTATGCCGATCCCGAACATACCATCCGTCAGCGGACCTTTGCCGTCAAATTTTCCCAGCGTTATGTCTATACGCCGCAAATGGTCATCCAGGGCGCTTTTCAGGTGGTTGGTTCAAACGCCCAGGAAATTGAAGAGGCGATCGATAAGGCGAAAGGCTTCGCGCAAGTCCCTATCAAGCTGACTGATGATCAGGGGACGCTGCGCGTTGAGCTTCCGCAGCAGGCCGCACAGCAGGAAAAGGGTGAAGATATCCGGGTGTTTGCCGTCTTCTTTGACAAAGTTCATCATACGAAAATCAAGCGCGGCGAAAACGCCGGAGAGCAACTGGCCAATTATAATGTGGTTCGCAGCTTTGAAGAGATTGGCAACTGGAGCGGTGATGCACAAAGCATCACATTTACCAACAAGAAGGCCGTGGGCGACAGCAGCGCCGTGATCCTGCAATCCTACCTGAGCGGAAAAATCATTGGAGCCGCCCGGCTTTAGTCTTAAATCTAGTGAGAACCTGTGCCCCGGTCCGGACCGGGCAGACATTCCGGCAGGTCTTCGTAATCTGTGTCGGCATGGATTTCCATCATGACCCGCGTCTTCAGATATTTACGCAGCGTCGCCAGTTCCGGGCTGTTGCGCCACTGGGTTTTGTTAAATCCCATAAGGGCGAGGGCGTTTTCCGGCGGCATGGGGGATTTGGGTCTGTCATCGACGGATTTCTCCCACATGGACAGACGATAGGCCATGCGCGACGCACAACGGTCAATATTGGCGGCAACGGTATTGCGGTCGCCAAACAGAAAGTTCGGCGGCATTGTGTTTTCGGTGCGATGGCAGGTGGCGCAATAGGTCTCGAAAATGCGTGCGGGCTCAGTGGCTTTCATGTTTCTCAGGTGATCGGCGGTAGAGCCGGCCACATCCAGTTTGATGGCCGGGGCAGCACGACCAGCGGTACAGCACCAGTTTGTCGATGAGGCACCCAAGGCCTTGAAAAGCTGGCTCATCATGCGGGGGCCGTGAAAGGGTTTGTCTGACAATACCGAGAGGGTCATTTCCCCCAAAGCCTGACGCACCGGTTCAAAATCATCGACAATTGTTAACCGGGCAGGGACCGGAACTGGGGCGCCAATTACAGGCGCTTCCGTAAGAAAGCGCAGGCGCGCCAGACGGCGCCCGTCGGGCAGGCGCATGTGTTTGCCGTTCAGCATGATCCTGAATGACTTGGCATTGTTCTGGGGTGTTGCAACCTGAACCAGCGTTTGCCGGTCGCGGGATTCATAAGGGCCGATCTGCAGGTTGGTAATTTCGCCCGAGGCTTGAGGCAAATGCAAGGGAGAGACAGCGCCCGTGAGTTGCAGGTCTTTGGCCTCACAGGCAAAGGAAATCGGAAAGGCAAGACCGCGGCGCAATTGCCGGGTCAGGGTACATGTGATGTCTCTCTCTTCAGATTCTGTCGGAGTGGTTTTTGCGGGGACAGCCAGCCATTGATCCAGTTTTTTTATATCGGCTGACGGCAGGTCTTCGGCCAGGGCAATGATCATGCGATCCAGATCGGACCGCTTGAAACCGCTCCAGATTTCCATCGGTGGCCGCATGGTCAGCGGGTCGCGCAGCCCGAAGATGGTGGCATCTTCCGTCGGGTCGCGGTCCGGAATGTCGGAGTTGGATATATATAAACCTCCGGGCCAGAACGTGCGCCAGCGGGGCGTCATACGCTCGGTATATCGACTTTTGAACAGCGGACTGTATCGATCAAAGTCGTTGCCGTTGGAAAGACGGTATTGCAGCATGGCTTCAAAAGCTGCGGCCCGGCACTGGTTGGAGGCCAGATCATTTTCAAAGCCGCAGCCTTCCCGCCAGAGGCGTTGCAGGACGGGCAGCAGGTTGGCGCGATCCGTGGAAATATCGATGGCGGCGGGAATCTCGCCGCGCCGACCGACCAGAACGCCTTTATACCTTTGCATGATTTTTTTGAGCTCACGGGCGGTGTTGTCCGTGGCGTTGGTCTCGCGCCAATCTTCGCGTGGAAATAAAGGCGCACCGTTCTGATGGCAACTGGTGCACAGACGGCGGTCGGCATGGACAACTTCCGGCTTCAGGCCGGGGCCGAAGTTTTTGACCACCTGAAATTCAAAACGCGAGGCCGCTTCGTTGTAGCTGATGACTTCCAGAACCTGAGCCGTTTCCTGATAGCCGAGAAACAGGCGGTCTTTCAAAAACAGGGAACCCCCGTCTGCCCGATGTTTGGGTTGACCATCAACGGCGGCGACAATGCGCGGCTGGTGGTAGTAGTTGGGACGCGCCGCTTCGCGCTGCAGGGAGCGACCATGCGGGATCAGAACTTCCTTGATCGGATTGAGGCCACGCGGGTCCGGCTCCAGATATTCCTCCAGGCGTTCGATAATGCCTTCGTAGGTGTCGGGCAGGGTGTAGTCGGCATTTGCGCCTTTGAGGCGTGAGAATACACGATCAAACACCGAGCGCCCGATGGGTGGCACATTCGATCCCGGATGCGCCGGGTCATGGGTCCAGGTTCCATAGCCGTAGGTAATGCGCGGTGTTTCGTCGCGATCAAGCTGCGGCGGCAGGGGTGAGAATGCTTTTGACGGATAGGGCGCGGCCAGTGTGACTTGCAAGTGCTGGTTCAAAAACGCTTCAACCCGTTTGATGGCATCCTGGTGCGCAGCCAGATCATAGGCCGCCTGCTGTGGGCTGGGGATATGGGCCACACCGGCGTTGGGGTTATCGAACCCGCTATGCACACCGGGATAAATACGCAAGTGCACTTCGCGGCCTGCGGCATTGGCCTTTGTCGCCAGTTCCCTGCACGGGGTTTGCGCTTGGATGCTCTTTGTTGTTGGATCAAAGATCAGTACGGGGGGTTGGTTTGCGGTCAACGGATCTCTGCTGCAATCCGGATAGAAAGCGATGGCCGCAGCAAATGGCCCTGTTTCCTTCTCCGGCAAAGGCGGTGGCAAGGCGCCCCAAGTTATCACGGACATATGATCGACCTGAAAATCGCCCGACAAGGAGATCAGCGTTTCATGCGCGGCTTTGAGCAGCTCTGCCTTTGCAATGCAGGGGTTTTCTGTTTCCGGCAGGGAAGACGGGTCAAGCAGGAGCGTGACATAACCGAGGCTGGCGAGAAGGTTAGCCCAGGTTTTCTGGAAGGGCTTAGGCTGCTGACAGTCACCGAGCAGCAGGACGGCCGGCAAATTGCCAAAGTTGTTTTCGGGAATAGAAAGCAGGCCTCGGACTTCAACGGAGGAAGGGGAAGCAATCGATATCTGTATCCATTCCGAACGGACGTCATCGGCCATCAGTGTTGCCGGGGCCAGGAATAAGAATCCTCCAAAGATGACCAGGACCAGGCATTTGAAATATCGATGGATCATGGGCACGCCTCCATAGCACCCTAAAAATAAACGGTTTTGGGAGCAAAGGGGTAAAAATTTTATGAAATGCCGCCGAATTGCACGCATATGCTGCAAAGGTCAGAAAACCGTCAGGTGATTGTCATCGTATTGTTATACAGAAAGGTTAAACAGAAAACGCAGTAAGGCAGAATTTTTACCTGGAGATGAAGAGAATGGGACGCGAAATACAAAGCTGGTGGCAAAGCCCCTACCGGTCAGAACCCAACATGCTGGACATGCTGGAGGACCCCATTGTGCAACTGGTCATGGACCGCGACCGCCTTCACAAGGATGACGTGCACACCCTCATGAAAGACGCTGCCCGACGGCTTTCGTTGATCGAAAAGCAGGCAGCCTGACAAAAGCCGCCGGGTTGCTAATTTTTAGGAGGCCAGCCCGCGCTCCATAACGGAGGCCATGCGCCGCGCGAAAGCGACGGGATCAGCAACCTTCTCGCCTTCGACAATCCGCGCCTGATCGAGCAACAGCCAGGCCGCATCCTCAATGCTGGCGTCCACGCCTTCGCTTTTCTTGGCCAGTTTGTTCAGATTCTTGATCAGAACATGATCGGGGTTGATTTCAAGCACGCGCGGTGTGGTTTGTTCCAGCTGTTTGTGCTGTTTCAACAGGCGCTCCAGATGGATGTCCATATCGCCTTCATCAGCGACCAGACATACCGCGCTATTGGTCAGGCGCTCTGAGGACCGGACGTCTTTCACTTTATCGCCCAGCGTCACCTTGAAGGCGGCGATCAGGGGCTCAATGTCTGAGGTGTTCTTGTCGTCCTTGTCGTCGTCTTTTTTATCGTCGGATTTTTCTTTGGCGACCTTGTCCAGATCGGCGCCGCCGCGGGTTGCGGATTTGAAAGCTTTGCCATCAAAGTCGCCAACCGATGTGACCCAGAATTCGTCAACCGGGTCGGAGAGTAACAGAACCTCAACGCCTTTCGCCTTGAACCCTTCCAGTTGTGGGCTCTGGGCAATCTGCTCGGCGTTTTCGCCAGTGATATAGAAAATCGCATCCTGGCCTTCTTTCATGCGCCCGACATAATCCTTCAAGCTGATATCCGCATCGCCATGGGTCGATTTGAAACGCGCCAGTTCGAACAGCTTTTCGCGGTTTTCAAAGTCCTCGTACAAGCCCTCTTTCAGGACGATCCCGAAGGATTTCCAGAAGTAGGCGTATTCCTCAGGCGCCTTCTCGGCTTTTTTTGAAAGCTCTGTGAAGATACGTTTGACAACGGCCTTGCGGATTTTGCCAAGGGCCGGATTGTCCTGCAACATTTCGCGGCTGATGTTCAAAGGCAAATCTTCAGAATCAACTATGCCTTTGACGAAGCGTAAATAGGCGGGCAGCAGGTCTTCACAGTCATCTGTAATAAAGACCTTTTTGACATAGAGTTTAACGCTGGCCTTGCGCTCCGTATTGAACAGATCGAACGGCGGCATGGTCGGTATAAACAGCAGGTTGGTATAGGACATGACCCCTTCGACCCGGTTGTGCAGGGTCATCCACGGCTCATCAAAGCCATGCGAGACGTGATGATAAAACTCCTTGTACTGGTCTTCCGTGATGTCTTTTTTCTCACGTGTCCACAGTGCAGATGCAGAATTGATCTTGCGCTCCAGGTCGTCTTTCTTGATGGGCTTGAGGATGATCGGGATACCGATGTGGTCGGAATAGGTTTTGACGATTTTTTGAATACGTTCTGCTTCCAGAAACTCTTTTTCGCCTTTTTTCAGATGCAGGATCACATCTGTGCCGCGCTCATCGCGGCTGGCTTCTTCGATGGTAAATTCACCCCGGCCATCGGAGGTCCATTTCCAGGCCTTGTCGTCTCCGGCCTTGCGGCTGATCACTTCAACGGTGTCGGAAACCATGAAGGCAGAATAAAAGCCAACGCCAAACTGGCCAATCAGATCAACGCCGGATTTCTCTTTCTTTTCCTTGGCGGCGGTCAGTTGCTCCATAAAGGCCTGAGTGCCGGAACGGGCAACGGTGCCCAGGGTTTCAGCGAGATCATCGCGGTTCATGCCGACACCGTTATCGGAAAGGGTGAGGGTTTTATCTTTGGTATTGGCTGTAATGGTGATGGCAAAATCGGAACTGCCAGCCATCAAATCCGGTTTGGTGAGGGCCTCGTAACGCAGCTTGTCGCAGGCATCAGATGCATTAGAGATCAACTCGCGTAGAAAAATTTCCTTATGGCTGTAAAGCGAATGTGCCACGATATCGAGCAGTTTTCCGACTTCAGCTTGAAAAGTGAATGTTTCTTTGGTCATCGGTCCATTTTCCTCAATTTATTATAAATGCCACAAATGCTCTGAAGCTTGCGCAAGCTGGCGCTTTTCCTCAGTTAACGGGCCTGATATGGCGTAATGAAGCCTGTCCTGCAACCCCCTTTACACAACTTGGGGATTTGCCTTCCTCCTGGTGTCTCCTATGCTGTGCAGATGACTGAGCCTGATGTTCCCGCCCGCCAACACCCGACCGGATCGACAAATGCCGAGGCGGAAGTGCTTTCCAGGGCCGGGCAGGCGCAGGCGCGGGGTGATCTGGCCGAAGCCCGTGCGTTATGTGAAGGGCTACTTGCGATAAGGCCCGAGCAAGCCGATGCGCTAGATCTCCTGGGGGTTGTTTTGTGCCAGCAGGGTGAACCGGAAGCGGGTGTCGTGAAAATCGCCAAGGCCTGCGCGGCTGATCCCGGGAACGCCGGATATCTGAACAATCTGGGCACGGCCTTTTCCGGTCTGCAGCGCGATCACGACGCCTTGCTCACCTATCAGCGGGTTCTCGAACTCAAACCGGATTACGCGACCACCCACAATAATATCGCAACCCTTTATCGACGCTTCGGAAATTTGAACCAGGCGGTGGCGCATTACCAAAAGGCCATTGGGTTGCAGCCGGACTATGCCGAAGCCCTGAGCAACTACGGCAACGTTCTGATGGATTTTGAGGAGATGGACAAGGCCGCAGAAGTTCTTGAAAAAGCCCTCCGGCTGCGACCGGACTATGAACATGCCCATAATAATCTGGGCATTGTCCGCCAGCGTCAGGGGCGTTACCGGGAGGCGGAAAGCCTCTTTCAAAAGGCCATTGAATTGGCGCCTGATTTTGTCGACGCCTACGCCAATCAGGCGGAAGTGCTGAAAGAGACGGGACGAGCCGCGGCGGCCCTTGGTTTTTATGAACAAGCCCTGCAACGCGACCCGGGCCGCGCCAGTGTCCACTCCAATTATCTTTTCGCTCTCAACAATCTGGGCAATGTGAGCGATGAGAACCTGTTTCAGGCGCATAGGATATGGGACGAACGGCACGGTGCGTTTGATGCGACATCCGCTAAATCCTCGCCCGAACCGGATCGTAAACTCCGGATAGGTTATGTCTCGCCGGATTTCCGGCGTCATTCGGTCAGCTATTTTTTTGAGCCCCTTTTGGCCCATCACGATCGCCAGCAGTTTGAGGTGACGTGTTATTCAAACAGCCTCATTGAAGATGAGGTGACAGGTCGACTGAAATCACATAGCAAACATTGGCATCGGGTTTACGGCATGCCCGACACCGATCTTTTCGAACGCGTCCAGCAGGATCAAATCGATATTCTGGTTGATCTTTCGGGCCACACCATGGGAAACCGCCTGCCGGTATTTGCCCGAAAACCGTCCCCCATCCAGATGAGTTATCTGGGGTATCCGGCAACCACCGGCCTTTCCGCCATTGATTACCGGCTCACCGATGCCCTAGCCGATCCCGTTGGGCAAACCGAAGCCTTTCATACGGAAGAACTGCTCAGGCTGGATGATGGGTTTTTGTGTTATCAGCCACCTGTCGATGCACCGGACGTCAACCCGCTCCCCTATGAGACCAACGGTTATATCACCTTTGGCTCCTGCAACAGTCTGGCAAAGATCACACCTGAAGTGGTTGCGGTCTGGGCAAAAATTTTACAGGCGACGCCGGGCGCAAAGCTGCTCCTGAAAGGAAAAGCGTTGGGTGATCAGGCGGTGCGGGGACAATATTATAACCTGTTCGAGGCGGCGGGTGTCGAGGCGGAAAGGCTGGATCTCAGGTCGTGGATTACGGGCGCAAGCCATCTTGCGATTTATCATCATATGGATATTGCCCTCGACCCGTTTCCATATAACGGGACGACAACGATTTGTGAAACCGCCTGGATGGGCGTGCCGACGCTGGCCCTGGAGGGTAGCCGGCATGCCGCCCGCGTTGCCCTCAGCCTGAACCGGAGGATCGGTAATGAGGATTTGGTGACACCGACCATTGACGCTTACATTCAGCGCGCCATTGATCTGGCGGGTGACCCAGACACACTTGCCATCCGGCGTCGGAATCTGCGCTCGCAAATGAACGAATCACCGCTTTGCGACGGCCCGGCGTTCGCACGCGTCGTTGAAGCCGCCTTCAGAGAGGCATGGCGCCGGTATTGTGCGTCGTCTGGGTCTATCAATGCGTTTTGAGGTAGTGAATTCCGATTGCGATGCCTATAGCCAGCAGTGATAAAATCGCAATGGCAAGCTTTTCACCAAATTTCATCTCGTTTCGTTCCTTTGAATATGACTGGTGCGCTTAAGTTGTACGTTCTCGAGGTTGGCGAGATGCCAATTACATGGATTTCAGAATTTCCATGCACACCAGCAAACCGATTGCGACGGCGAAAAGCAGTCCAATTACCGCATGTTTTATAGATGTCATAATGGTGTTCATGATGATATCGCCCCCGCAGCTATTAACCTGATGGTTGTAAGCTAGAGGGGATTGCGCGATGGGTCATTCGAAACAGAAACCGGAACATAAAATGAACATGTCGTATGTTGCATGTCGTTTTCCATCTGCAAACTCTTGCTTATTTTCCCGCAAAACGCGATCTTAACAGTATGGAAATTTCAACATCGAGCGCCCGCGTCATCGCCGTGTTGGGGCCGACCAACACAGGCAAGACCCATCTCGCCATGGAACGGATGCTGGCCCATGCGACGGGGATGATTGGCTTTCCCTTGCGGTTGCTGGCCCGCGAAAACTACCAGCGGGCCGTTGAGGCAAAAGGCCATAATGCGGTGGCGTTGATCACCGGCGAAGAAAAAATTCTGCCAATGAGTGCACGTTATTTCATCTGCACCACGGAATCGATGCCGATTGACCGGGTTGTCGATTTTCTGGCCATTGACGAAATTCAGATGTGTGCAGACCCGGACCGGGGCCATATCTTTACCGACCGATTGCTCAATGCGCGGGGTGTTCATGAAACCATGTTTCTGGGGGCGGAAACCCTGCGCCCGCTTCTCAAACGCCTGGTGCCGGATATCGAGTTTACCTCCCGGCCCCGCTTTTCGACGCTGAGTTATGTGGGTGCGAAAAAAATCACCCGTCTGCCAAAGCGCACGGCCATTGTCGCCTTTTCGGCATCGGACGTCTATGTGCTGGCGGAATTGATTCGCCGCCAAAAAGGCGGTGCCGCCGTGGTGATGGGGGCCCTGAGCCCCCGCACGCGCAATGCTCAGGTTGCCCTCTATCAATCCGGCGAGGTTGATTATATTGTCGCCACCGATGCCATTGGCATGGGGTTGAACATGGATGTCGATCATGTGGCCTTTGCAGCGACCCATAAATTTGACGGGCACCGGAGGCGCCGGCTGGAGCCGACGGAGCTGGCGCAAATTGCGGGCCGGGCCGGGCGTCATATGAACGACGGCACTTTCGGCACAACGGGCGACGCCGATCTGATTGACCCGGAAGTGATCGGTCGGATCGAAAATCACGAGTTTGAGGCGCTGCGCCATATTTACTGGCGCAATCCAAAGCCGCGCTTTACGTCGCTTGAGGTGTTGCTGAAAAGCCTGACCGTGCCGCCGGAACTGAAAGGCCTGGTGCGGGTCCGTCAGGCCGATGATGAATCGGTTTTGCGCCGCCTCGCGCTTGATCCCGAGGTGATTGAAAAAGCCACACATCCGCAAGCCGTACAGCTGTTATGGGACGTCTGTCAGGTGCCGGATTTCGGTAACGTGAAAAGCGATGGTCATGCCCGCGCGCTGGCGCAGATATACGGGTTTTTGGTGGCCGCGCCCAAGGCCCGCTTGCCGGAAGACTGGATGGCCGGACAAATCAAGCGCATGGACCGGACGGATGGCGACATCGAACATCTGACCCAGCGCATCGCCGGTATCCGGACCTGGACCTATGTGGCGTATCGTGGCGACTGGCTGGAGAACATCGGGTATTGGCAGGAACGCACCCGGGCCATTGAGGACCGTTTGTCCGATGCCCTGCATGACCGGCTGACGCAGCGTTTTGTTGACCGAAGAACAACCGAATTGATGCGCCGCATGAAAGACCAGCCCGATCTGCTTGCTGCGGTCAAGAAAGATGGCGATGTGGTCGTTGAAGGCCATTATATCGGGCATTTTGAGGGGTTTGTTTTTAAAGCTGATCCGGTGGCTTATATGGCGGGCGAGGCACTGGCGGCAAAAGCTGTGGAACAGGCGGCCGCCAAGGCGCTGCGCAGCGAGGTCGAGCGGCGGGTCGCCCGGCTTGAGGAATCTGCGGATTCGGCGTTCCGGTTGTCCGGTGATGCGTTGCATCCGGGCGCCGATATTCTCTGGCAGGATATTGTTGTTGCAAAACTGGCGAAGGGTGCGGCGCTGTTGCGACCCCGGGTCGTCGCCATCGCCAGTGATCTGCTGGATCCCCGGCAACGCGACCGCATAACGGCCCGGCTGGATATCTGGCTGAAGGCGGAGTTGGAGCGTCAGTTGGCGCCGCTGTGCCGGCTGATGGCGGCTCAATTGACAGGCCCGGCGCGTGGTCTGGCTTTTCAGCTGAGTGAGAATATGGGTTCTCTTGCCCGTTCCTCGGGTCAGGTCGAAATTGACGCACTCAGCAAGCAGGAGCGCAAAGACCTGCGCCGGGCCGGGGTGCTCATCGGACGCGAATCGATTTATGTGGCGGCCCTTTTGAAGCCGCAGGCGGTGGCTATACGGGGGGTATTATGGGCAATCTTTATGGGGCGGATGGGCGAGCACGCCTTGCCATTGCCGTCCCCCGGACGTGTTTCCGTTGTCCCGGCCAAACACGTCCCGCAGGCTTTTTATGAGGCCATCGGTTACCGGGTTATGGGCGCATTGGCGATCCGCATCGATATGGTTGAACGGATTGCCGAGATCGCCTGGGGCCTTAATGGCAAGAAACCATTTGCGATCTCGCCGGAATTGTTGGCATTGGGCGGCTGCGGGACGGAAGAGATGGCGGTTATTCTCAGGCATTTGGGTTATCGAAAGCGCGAGAAAGATGCGGTGGCGCTGTTTAAATGGCAGCCTCAGAGAGCACCGAAAGCGCAACGCAGGGCAACCGCAAAACCGGCCGGAGTGATCAAGAAGACGCGCCCCCGCTCGCCCGATTACGATGCGGATTCACCCTTTGCCGTTCTCAACAAACTGAAAATTGCCCGATGAGCAAGCCAGTTCTGCGGCTGGATAAGTGGCTATGGTATGCCCGGTTGTTCAAAAGCCGGACCTTGGCGGCCAAGCTCTGTCAGTCGGGGCGGGTGCGTGTCAACGGATCGGTCATTACAAAATCAAACCATGCGGTCAGTGAAGGTGATATCCTGACCTTTCCGAAAGGTCCGCATATCCGGGTGATTAAAATATTAATACTGGGGGAACGGCGCGGGCCAGCGTCAGAAGCGGAAACCCTGTATGAGGATCTGGAGCCGCCGCAAGCGCGCAATGAACGCCTGCAAAACGAAAAAGCCGATGTGCGGACTGCACCGATCGCAGAACGTGAAAGAGGTACAGGACGACCAACCAAAACCGAGCGCCGCGCTTTGGATAAGTTGCGAGAGACAACCAATGACAGGGAGATGAACGAATGAGTTTAACTTTATTGCAGGCCGAACAGGCTCTGACGGGGGCGTTAACAAAAAGCGCAGAGCTCGGATTTGCGCCTTTGACGGTAGCCGTATTGGATGCAGGGGGGCATCTCGTGGTGTTAAAGCGCCAGGACGGAAGCGGTATTTTACGGGCCGATATTGCCATTGGTAAGGCCTATGGGGCGCTTGGATTCGGACTTGGTTCGCGATCTCTGGCGGATAAAAACCCGGTCTTTTTGGCGGCTGTCGCCAATGCCTCGGCGGGGCGTCTTGTGCCTGTGCCGGGCGGCGTCTTGATCCGCGCGCCTCAGTCGAATGTGATTCTTGGTGCCATGGGAATCAGCGGGGATTCTTCTGGGAATGATGAAATGGTGGCAATTTCAGGGATTGAATCCGTCGGGCTTCTTGCAGACCCTGGATAGAAAGAGTGATTTTGTTCATTGCCTTAACGGCAAGGGTATAATAACAATCCGGAAAAGAAATAAAGAGCGCACAGTCTTTTGAGGGCAAACTTGTGAAAGGCGATGTGATTTGTTCGAAGAAGAAGCGCCCGTTCGTAACGAGGATCGGGATGCCTTGCATATTCTCCCGTTGGCCCTGCTTGATTTTCAAACACGGCCCTTACGGCACGCACGGCTCATTAAAAACGCACGCCTGAAAAGCGTTGTTGAAATCTTTAGCGGTAACGAGATCGGAAGCGGGCAAATTTCCGTGGAACATCTACAACAGGAGTTTCAGTGGCCGACAAATCCGCCGCATAGCGATTTGGTTTTGCTGCGAAAGCTTGAAAAACTACCCAGTTATGACGTTTACAGCCTTCGCATCCTGTTCCGTGAACATGGCATTGATGTGAAGGATGTGCGCGCATTGCAGTTGTCAGACGCCAAAAAGGCATCTCTGACAGAATATATGAAAGTCTTCACACATCCGCTGATCAGCCAGATTTATGGCCGGGATGACATGGAAATCGGCTCCTTCAGCGATCTGGTCAATATGTTTCAGGATCCGGATGTCCGCAAAGTTCGCGAGAAACTGGAAATTATGTCATCCAAACTGAACATCAAAACTCAGGACGTTCCGCACTTTCTGGAAGACTATGGCGACGTGTTTTTGTCTTTGTCCTATTATCGCCAATGCATGGAGCATGTGGAGCCGCAAATCGATGATTTTCTGGAATCGCTCGAGGAAATACGGCGTAATTTTATCCTCAAGCAAAACCAGAATCTGATGGAAACCTGCCGGACGGTCGAAAGCAGTATGAATTCGATGTTGGCGGATATAACAGGGCGGTTTGAGACTTTTGAGCGTTATACCGGGAATATGTGGCAGAACGTCGATGCGGCCCGGTTTCGTCAGGTGAAGAATTTTATTGAAGGTTATCATACGATTATTGGCGCGACCCTATGCGCGGTAACCGTCAAAATGACGGCCTGGTCCCGCTTGTTTCCTAACAAGGACGTCGGCGGCCCGGCGCGTCGCTCCGAGTTTATTGTCGCCGAAATGAAACAGGGCATTGAAGTTTTGCAGGAAATTGAGGCGCAGGCGCCAAAGATTGAAAAAATCGACTGGGCCAACAAGACCTAGCCAAAAATTTCCCGAACCTTGGCCGCGACGGCCATGCCCAGCGGTGCCAGTTGGTCCTCATCAAAATGCACACCATCAGCGTCGCTGGTTCGGATATGGGCCCCGGCATCCAGAAAATGGCAGCCTCGGGGTTCGGCTATTTTTTTGAAGTTACGGGCCAGCGCGTGGGATTTTTCCGTACTCCCTTCAAACGTATCGGCCAATGCCGTCAGTTTGCCGAGCGGTGGCGGCGCAATGAGCAGTCGCTCGGGCATGCCGCCAACCAACGGTTTTGGCGGATTTGCGAGAATGTCCAGCAGGACACCTGCCCCGGAAGCAATATCCCAGGCGGTTTTTGCAAAGCGCGGTTTCAGATCATTCGTGCCCAGCATGATAATGACAAGATCCAGCGGCATGTGTGTTTCCAGGCAAGGGAAAAAATAGGGCTGACCGTTTTTATGATGGCCGTTGATATCATCGTCGAAGACGGTGGTGCGGGCGTTCAGGCCTTCCGGTATGACTTGAAAAGCCGGCCCAAGTTCGTTCTGGAGAACGGTTGTCCAACGCACCTCATAGGGATAGCGGTGGCTGTCGCCTAGAACTTCGACCGGTTTAGCTCCCCAGGTGTTGGAATCGCCGTAACATAAGATGGTTTTCATGTTTTCTGCCTGTTTCAATGGGGGTGCCCGGTTGTTTCGGTTAGGCCACAATGGATAGAGCGTGTGCGACCAAGATTTGTTTCGTTATTCGTTTTCGTCGAGCCCGTCGGCGTTGACATCAATGGGGACGCCGGGCCGTTGTTTCGCCGAGCGGAAGGAGAGGGCGGATTTGACATGGCTGACATTCTCCGCCGGTGTCAGTTTGGTTGTTAAAAACTCCTCATAGGACTCCCAGTTTTTCGCAACAATTTTCAGAAGAAAATCCGTTTCGCCCGCCAGCATGTGGCATTCGCGGACTTCCGGAAACTGGATGACATCGGCTTCAAAGGCCTCGAGATCGGCTTCGGCCTGGGAATTGAGTCCAACCTGGGCAAAGACCGTGATGTGGTAGCCCATGAGCTTGGGATCTATATCCGCATGATAACCGCGGATATAACCGGCTTCTTCCAAGGCCCGTACGCGGCGCAGACAGGGCGGCGCCGAAATCCCGGCGCGGTTGGAGAGTTCGACGTTGGTAATCCGGCCCTGGTCTTGCAGGTCCTTGAGGATATGGCGGTCTATGCGATCCAGCTTGACCCGTTGCATGGCGGCTCCTTGGCGTTTGGTGAAGTGATACGTCGCGAAATAATATTGCGAAATAATATTACAATTCTTAACGGGTAAATGGAAGTTGTTGATTGCGCTTTTTTTCTCCTTTTTTGGCTTCGGCTGAACTTGCGAGAATGGTCAAGCGGACTTATGGTAGGAACGGTTGTAACGGGCGGTTTCGCCTGAAATGTTATTGTTTTTTTAGCGCCCATTATTTGCCATCCATATGTCGTTTCAGGAGAACAACGCACGATGCCGGAAAGTCACCATACAAAGGTCCTGATTATTGGTTCCGGAGCAGCCGGTTATACGGCAGCGGTATATGCCGCCCGCGCGAATTTGAAACCGATCCTGGTTCGTGGACTGCAGCCCGGTGGGCAACTGACTATCACGACGGAAGTGGAAAATTATCCGGGTTTTGCCGATCCTGTTCAGGGGCCTTGGCTGATGGAACAAATGTATGCGCAGGCAAAAAACGTCGGCACGGAGATGTTTGAAGACACCATTGTCAAAGTTGATCTTTCTCAGCGTCCGTTTCGCGCCATTGGCGACGGCGGCGTTGAATACACAGGCGACACGCTGATTATTGCAACCGGCGCTTCGGCCCGTTGGCTGGGACTGGAAGGCGAACAAAAATTTATGGGATTTGGTGTCTCCGCCTGCGCCACCTGTGACGGATTTTTCTATCGGGAAAAACCGATAGCTGTTGTTGGCGGCGGAAATACAGCCGTTGAAGAAGCGCTGTTTTTAACGAATTTTGCATCGAAAGTGACCGTCATTCACCGGCGCGATGAGTTTCGGGCTGAAAAAATCATGCAAGAACGCCTGTTTAAAAATGAAAAGATTGAAATCCTTTGGGATTCTGTACTTGAAGATGTTTTAGGCGACGAAAACCCTTTGGGCGTCACAGGTGCCCGGGTTCGGAATGTGAAAACAAATGCCATAACCGATCTGGCAGTGGACGGCATTTTTGTCGCCATTGGTCACGACCCCAACACCAAGCTGTTTGACGGGCAAATCGAGCTGGATGACGAAGGTTATATTCTGACCAAAGCCGGCACGACCCAGACCAATATTCCGGGCGTGTTCGCGGCGGGTGACGTGCAGGATAAAATTTACCGCCAGGCGGTAACGGCGGCGGGAACGGGGTGTATGAGCGCGCTGGAAGCCGAAAGCTTTCTTGCCCATGATGAGGCCCAGCAGGAAGCGGCCGAGTAAGTTCAGCGTAGAGGCATCTTGTGATACCATAACGGTTTAACGCGACAAGACGGAAATAAAAGGAGGAGGTCGGATGGATTGGGACAAACTCCGGATATTTCATGCGGTTGTCGAAGCGGGCAGCTTTACCCACGCAGGCGATCGCCTCAATCTCAGCCAATCGGCTGTCAGCCGTCAGGTCAGCGCGCTGGAAAGCAGTTTGCAGGTATCGCTCTTCTATCGTCATGCGCGGGGGTTAAAACCCACAGAACAGGGCGAGATGTTGTATCGCACGGCGCATGACGTGTTCGCCAAGCTGGCGATGGCGGAAGCGCGTATTACAGAAAGCAAGGAACACCCAACTGGCCCGTTAAAAATCACCACAACGGTCGCTTTTGGCTCCGTCTGGCTGACATCGCGGATCAAGAAATTTGTCAATTTGTATCCGGAGATTGATGTGTCGCTGGTTCTGGCCGATACGGAACTGGATTTGTCCATGCGCGAAGCGGATGCGGCGATCCGAATGGAGCCACCAAGCCAGGCGGACCTCATACAAAAACATCTCTTGAAAATGCGCTATCATGTCTATGCAGCGCCATCGTATCTTGAGGAACGCGGAACGCCATTAAATCCGGAGGATCTCGATGATCACAGCCTGATCGTTTATGGCGAAGATGCGCGTCCGCCGGTTGATAACCTCAACTGGCTGCTGGAAGCGGGCACCAAGAATGGTCTTAAACGTCGCCCCAGTCTGCAAGTAAACAGTATTTACGGCATTTTCCGGGCCGTTCAAAGCGGCCTTGGCATTGGTGCTTTGCCCGATTACATGAGTCGCGAGGTGGGCAATCTGGTTGAAGTCCTGCCGGAACTGCGCGGTCCGACCCTGGATACCTATTTTGTCTATGCCGAAGAACTCAGAAAATCCAAAAGAATTGTCGTTTTGAGAGATTTTTTGGTCAATGAAATGCGGTCAACCATCACCGGATAGGTCAGGGACCGTGTCCTAAATCATTGGAGATACACGCTTTTTGCAGAGCAAGCCCATAGATATGCAGTTTTCGCATAGGTGCACTGCAAAAAAATATGTGGTATACCAGAAATAATTCCAGTAGTTTTTCAGCATAGAGTGTTGCATCGCAGCATTCTTCCTCCCTCCGGGCCCATGCCCGGATTATAAGGATTGCCCTTCGGGGCGACTCCTTGCGTCTCCCAGACGTGAAGCCTCCCTGTTTAAACTCGCCCTGGCCTTGTGCCAGGGTTTTTTTTGCGAGTTTTATGTAACAAATATCAATTTATTGGCACTTCTTTATGCATTTCGGAATGGCTTCCAAAAATATGCCTAAATAGTTAGCGAAAATCGCATGGAAAATCAGGTTTATTATTGAGGTCAAATATCAGGGATACAGGCCGTTAATCCGCATCGCCCAAAAATGCATAGGTGCACTGCAAAAAAATATGTGGCAATGCGAAATAAAATAGGCTAGTTTTTGATTATAGAGTGTTGCATCGCAGCATTCTTCCTCCCTCCGGGCCCATGCCCGGAATATAAGGATTACCCTTCGGGGTGACTCCTTGCGTCTCCCAGACGTGAAGCCTCCCTGTTTAAACTCGCCCTGGCCTTGTGCCAGGGTTTTTTTCTTTAATCGAGGTAAGTGCTGATCTCGTCCTTCAAGGCCAGACGCTGGCGGCGGAGTTGCTTTTCATAACCTTCATCAGCCGGTGTGACGTTGGTTTCGATCCGGTGTATCTCCCGGTTCACAGCATGATATTCGTCGCTCAGCTTGGCAAAATGGGCGTCGGACTGATTAAGGCTGTGGATTTTATCCTTATGGGCTGAAAACTCTTCAGCCAGTTCATGTGGCACATGCGACATACGCGTTCTTCCTTTAGGCTATGACAATGCCTCATTTACCCAGAAAAAGCTTTGGCATGCATTGATCTATCGCAGGCGCACGCCGACTTTTAAGCGACTGGATTGCCAAATTAATAGGCCGTCATTGGCAATCAGCCGTTTGCTGCCTGACGATTGGCGATGACCCGCTCCGCTTCTTTGCCGGAAAACTCCTGCAGACAGTCAAAAGCCCATTCAAAGGTACCGACCCCCATGGTCATGGAACGCAATTCAATGATCAGATCGTGCATTTCTGACTGCGGTAACTGGACAAGAACCTCATCCCAGCCGCTCCACCCCGGTTTGCTGTCAAAGCCGAGAATATGGCCCCGTCGCCCGCTGATCAGGCGTTGCAGACCCGAAGTGAAGTCGCTGGGAAGCGAAATTCTGACCTGAAACAGGGGCTCCAGGAGAACCGGTCCGCAACTGGGCATGCCTTCACGCATGGCTTGTGCTGCGGCTTTTTTGAAGGCCATGTCGGAACTGTCAACGGCATGATGCTGGCCGTCGGTGAGCTCAACGGCGATATCCACGACTTGAAAGCCAAGTGGGCCGCGCATCATGAATTCCTTGATGCCGTTTTCCACTGAAGGGATGTAGTTTTTGGGGACGACGCCGCCGGTGATCGAGTCGGAAAAGGCAAACCCGCTGCCCCGGGGCAGCGGTTTGATCTCCAATTGGACATCGCCAAACTCGCCATGGCCACCGGACTGTTTCTTGTGGCGAGCATGCTGTGTGACGGATTTACGTATGGTTTCCTTGTAAGGAACCTGCGGGCGAGACGAGGTGAGTTCCAGATCATACCGCGTTTTGAGTTTTTCAATGGCGATGAGTAAATGAATTTCGCCCTGGCCCCAGAGGATCAACTCTCCTGTATCGTTGTCGTGCCCCCAGCTGAACGAAGGGTCTTCATCGGCCAGTTTGGCAAGGGCGCTTGACAACTTGACGTCATCACCCCGGTGCTCGGCCTGAATGGCGTGAGAAAACAGGGGCGGCAATGGGGCTGGCCAGTCAATGGAGGCGTCTCCTGTTTCGCTCAACGTATCGCCGGTCTGGACGGTCTCCATACGCCCGAGGGCGGCAATATGGCCGGCGGGCGCGGAGGCGCGCTTATCAAATTTTTGTCCCAGTATGGCGTTCAGACCGGATACCCGGACCCCGTTCAGAGTCATACCGTCCTTGGCCTCGCCACTCAGTACCCGGGCTATGGACAGCTTGCCGAGATGTCCGGCGTGCAGGGTCTTGAAGACCTGAGCGGTCGTTTCCTGCAATGCATCAATGCCAAGCCGGGCCGCCGTAGCGGCAACCTCCTGTGTTTCGTGGCGCAACGATTTCATCAGCCGTCGCACGCCGTGATCATGCTCGGCAGAGCCGAAAAATACCGGTACAATCAAGCTGTTGGCGAGGTCTTTGCTGAGGTTTTCATAAATCACCTCGGTTGAGGGTGTGATGTCCTCCAACAGCTTTTCAAGAAGGGCATCGTCGAAATCGGCCAGGGATTCCAGCATTTCCGTGCGCGCATCCTGTTCACGGTCGGTCGCGGATGACGGGATTTCGATGAGACGTGATTCGTCGCCATCGCGCCACTCGAAAGCCCGTTCACTGGCCAGATCGATGTGGCCGGTAACCGTATCGCCGTCACGAATCGGGATTTCGCGTAACACCAGCGGGTGTTCCGATCCGCTTTGCAAGGCTTCCAGTGTGGCCCGGATACTGTGCCCGGGAACATCCATTTTGTTAATGAAGATCACATGCGGAATGGCATGCTGATCAAGAAACTTTAAAATGGGGGAAATGGTCAAGGCTCGGTTTGGGTCTGACTCGCAGACTACAACGGCAATATCGGCAATCATCGCGGCATTGCGCGATTCTTGTGCCAACTCGACGGAGCCCGGGCAATCGACAAAGGTCCAGTGTTCATCGAGATATGCGGTTTCGGCTATGTTCAGTTCGGTCGACATATGGCGGGCTCTGGCTTCCGGCGTGCCGTCGCCAACCATGTTTCCATCCCGGGCCGACCCTTTACGGTTGATGGCGCCGGTAATTGACAGGATGCTTTCCAAAAGCGATGTTTTGCCGCTGAGATATGGCCCCACAAGGACTGCAACGCGTGGGCCAGATGGTGATTTTGATGTCATCAACTTCCTCCCTGGTCTGCAATTTTATGCCTTTCCTAAAAGGTTAAGGCGGCTGGCTTTGGAATCAAAGGGAAATATTCAGACAGTGCGGCCATTTGGTGTGGTGCCCGGAGAGGGGCCGGAGGTCCAAAATATCAGCCGGTAAGGGCGTTGCAGGCCCGTTGGATGCGCTGGCAGGCTTCTTCCAGAAGCTCAGTTGCGGCTGCATAGCTGATGCGGAAATGCGGGCTCAGGCCGAAGGCTTCGCCATGAACCGTCGCTACATCTTCGGATTCCAGCAGATAGGTGACAAAATCTTCGTCCGTTTCAATGACCTTGCCGTCCGGCGTTTTTTTACCGATGAGCCCGGCGCAGGAAGGAAAGACGTAAAAAGCACCTTGTGGAACCGGGCAGGTCAGTCCAGGTGCCTGATTCAGCATACTAACAACCAAATCCCGGCGTTCCTGAAAGATTGCGTTATGGCGCGCGACAAAGTCATGCGGTCCGTTGAGCGCGGCAACCGCAGCAGCCTGACTGACGGCGGCCGTATGGGTAATTGATTGCGACTGGATTTTTGTCATCGCGGCAATCAGTTCGCTCGGCCCACCCGCATAACCAACGCGCCATCCGGTCATGCAATAGGTTTTGGACATACTGTTGGTCGTTACCGTCCGGTTTTTCAGCTCCGGTGCAACCTGGGCAATGGTAGTGATCTCAAAACCATCATAGACCAGATGTTCATAAACATCATCGGTGAACACCCAGACATGCGGGTGGCGCTTCAAAACCTCGGCCAGCGCGGCAATTTCGGTGCGGCTGTAGGCGGCTCCGGTGGGGTTGGAGGGCGAATTTAAAAACAGCCATTTGGTTTTGGGTGTAATGGCTGCTTCCAGCTGTTCCGGCTGCAATTTGAAATGGGCCTCGACGGGGCAATCGATGATTACCGGTTTGCCACCAAAAAGACGGACGATATCCGGGTAACTGACCCAATAGGGTGCCGGTACAATGGCCTCGTCACCGTCATTGATGGTTGCCATCATGGCATTGAAAATCACCGGTTTACCCCCGCAACTGACGTGAATTTGCTCACGGGTATAATCAAGCTCGTTGTCGCGTTTGAACTTTGCGATGATTGCGTCCTGCAATTCGGGAATGCCGTTGATGGCCGTATAGCGGGTCATTCCGTCATCCAGCGCTTTTTTCGCCGCTTCTAGAATGTGGTCCGGCGTATCGAAATCCGGCTCGCCCATGCTCAGCCCAATGACATCGTGGCCGGCGGCTTTGCGGTCCCGCGCCATTTGCGTAAAAACAGCAGTTGCCGAGGGCTGAATGGCGTTTAAACGATCAGAGAAGAAGGACATATGCGAGGCCTGTTGCGATATCAAATCGGTTTGTCAGGCTGCAGATTACGCGCCGACTGAGCGGGCTGCAACACCCGAAACCGGAGAGAACAGGTGGTGAGGACCAGATGCCTGAGAACGACAGGCTGGGATGTGTGAAGCGTCATCTTTATAGATGGTCGCGAGGGCTGTCTAGGTGAAGGGCTCCATGATCTTTGCCAGACGCAGGGAATTTTCATGCAGCCGGGATACGCTGAGTTTTGACGCCGTGTCGTTAAACCTCTCACAGCTCCTTTCAAGTGTCGAAACACGGCTTTTCAAGGTGTCCAGGACCTTGACAAATTCTTTGTGCTGTTGAGCCGCCAGTTGGGCGTTGCGGGCGCATTGTTCAAGAACTTCAGCTAACCGCTGTTTGGGATCATTCTCATTTGAGGGTGTGACCAAGCTTTGGTCGGTCAGAAATGGCCTATTCTTGATGGAAGTCATATGGCTCATGTTAGACAGCCTCTTTATTATTTTTTGGAACGGTTCGTCAAAACACTGTAGGTGATATTTGAAACCCTTTGATGTCTGTTTTGTGAATTTTTGTAATTATCGGGTTCAATGACCGACCTAATTGCCCATGCCGGGGCAAGGACAAAAGGCAAAATGGCCCGGTATGATACGTAAAAAATCATTTGTCATTGCCAGGTTCTAGGACTCGATAAGCACCCGCCGGCAGGCTATATAGGAAGGGTTATGTCCATGGAACTTCAGCACGACCCCGCCCTGTTTGTCCCCGCCCAGCGCCCCATTGTTGATGATGGGCGGCGGTTGAAGCTGGTATCGCCCTTTCAGCCCTCGGGAGACCAGCCGCAGGCCATTGCCGAATTGACAAAAGAACTGGAAGGCGGCGCCCAGGATCAGGTGTTGCTGGGGGTAACCGGGTCTGGAAAAACCTTCACCATGGCGCATGTCATCCAGAATTTGCAGCGCCCGGCGCTGGTTCTGGCCCCCAACAAGACCCTGGCGGCCCAGCTTTACAGCGAAATGAAGGAGTTCTTCCCGGAAAACGCGGTAGAGTATTTTGTCTCCTACTACGATTATTATCAGCCCGAAGCCTATGTGCCGAGGACCGACACCTACATTGAGAAAGATGCCTCGGTGAACGAGCAGATCGACCGCATGCGCCATTCCGCCACCCGCGCCCTGCTCGAGCGCTCCGATGTGGTGATTGTCGCCTCGGTTTCGTGCATTTATGGCATTGGTGCCGTCGAAACCTATGCGGAAATGACCTTCAAGCTGGCCACCACCATGCAGATGGAACGCAACACCATCCTCAAGCGTCTGGTTGAGTTGCAGTACAAGCGCAATGATGCGGCTTTTTTCCGCGGCGCTTTCCGGGTCCGCGGTGATGTCATTGAAATTTTCCCGTCGCACTTCGAAGACCGGGCCTGGCGCTTGTCGTTGTTTGGCGATGAAATCGAGGCGATCTGGGAGATCGACCCACTAACCGGTGAAAAAATCGGTACGCTCGATGAAATCATCGTTTATCCGAACTCCCATTATGTAACGCCGCGCCCGACCCTGATGCAGGCCATCCCGCAAATCCGCACGGAAATGAAGCAGCGTCTCCGGGTGTTGGAAGCCGAAGATAAGTTGTTGGAAGCCCAGCGCCTGCGCGAGCGCACGACCTTTGATATCGAAATGTTGGAGACCACCGGTCATTGTGGGGGTATCGAAAACTATTCGCGCTATCTGTCGGGCCGTCGCCCCGGCGATCCGCCGCCTACGTTGTTTGAATATCTACCGGCCAATGCGGTCCTCATGGTCGATGAAAGCCATGTGACCGTGCCGCAGGTGGGCGGTATGTATAAGGGCGACTTCAACCGGAAATCGACCCTGGCGGAGTTCGGTTTCCGCCTACCCAGTTGCATCGACAACCGACCCTTGAAATTCGAGGAATGGGACCGCATGCGCCCGCAATCGGTGTTTGTCTCGGCAACGCCCGGCCCCTGGGAACTGGAACAGACGGGCGGTGTCTTCACCGAGCAACTGGTCCGGCCGACTGGCCTGATTGACCCGGTGGTCGAAATCCGCCCCGTCGACTCGCAGGTCGATAACCTGCTAGGTGAGGTCAAAACCGTGTCCGCGAAAGGCATGCGCACCCTGGTGACCACCCTGACTAAGCGCATGGCCGAAGATCTGACGGAATATCTACATGAACATGGAGTGCGGGTGCGCTACATGCATTCCGATATCGAAACGCTCGAGCGTATCGAGATTATCCGCGATTTGCGCCTCGGCGCCTTTGATGTGCTGATCGGCATAAACCTGCTGCGCGAGGGACTGGATATTCCGGAATGCGGGCTGGTCGCCATTCTGGATGCCGACAAGGAGGGTTTTTTGCGCTCCAAGACATCGCTTGTCCAGACCATCGGCCGCGCCGCGCGTAATATCGATGGGTTTGTTATTCTCTATGCCGACAAAATCACCGGATCCATGGACTACGCGATCAGCGAAACCAACCGCCGTCGTGCCAAACAGCAGGCCTATAACGAACTGCACGGAATCACTCCGGAAAGCATCAAAAAAGGCATTGCAGATGTTATCGAAAGCGTCCACGAGCAGGATTATGTGACGGTGGACACCGGCGTTGGCGGACGCAAGGAACTGGTCGGTCACAATATCCAGTCGGTCATCGCCGATCTGACGGAGCGCATGAAAACCGCCGCCGCCGATCTCGATTTTGAAGAAGCGGCCCGCCTGCGCGATGAAGTGCGCCGTCTGGAGGCCACCGAGCTGGGCCTCACCAAACCGGGCGTCGCCCCAAAAGCCGCCTGGACCCATAACAAGAAAATTAAAAAAAGCCGACGTTAGAACGTCAATAAACGGAGGAGAGAACATGAGCGATCTGCTATCACCCGGAAAATTCACCGCCCCGGTTTCGGAGCAGGCGGTTGCCGCCGAATGGGCGGCACGCGGTTATTCGATCAATCTGTTTGTCGACCCGCCGGGCCAGCGCTGGGAAGACTTTGTCCATAGCTGCAACGAATTGGTGACCGTACAGGAAGGTCGGCTGGAAATGGAAGTCGCCGGTGAGGTCGTTGAAATGGGACCGGGCGACGAGCTGTTTATCCCGAAAAACGCCGTGCATTCCGTGCGCAACATCCATACCGGCGTCAGCAAATGGCTGTTCGGCTACGATTGATTGGTGGAGGACTACTGGCAAGATCATAGGAGGCAGGATCAATGAAGACGATATGGGGTGTTGGGGCGCTTGTCGCGCTGTTCGTGAGTAGTGGTTGCCAGACCGTAGATCGGGGCTCCTATGGGCCCTTTGAACGGTCCCTGAATACGACATCTTATGGCTACCAGACCATAAAGGACCCGACGGGAAACGCACCAACGCCACTTGTCGAGCGCTTTGAGGTCCAGCCGGGGGACTGCGGCGCCGATTCCGGCTGGAGCGATTGCAAAAACGACCGGGAACGCTCCGAACTGAGCGAGAAGGGCAATCGCAACCGGGTGGGCTCTACGTACTGGTACGGCTGGTCGCTCTATGTGCCGGATGACTATGTTAATGTCTATCCGACGAAAGTCGCCCTCGCGCAGTTTCATCAGCACAAATCCCACCCGGTTTGGATGTTCCAGAATTCCAATGGCGGCTACCATCTGGACGATCAGGTTTTGGGGGGGACACGCACCTATCACAAACTGATTGACGAGAAAGACCTGCGCGGCAAATGGCACCGCATTGAGGTCCAGGCCAAATGGTCGCACGACGAGGACGGTTTTTTTCGCGTCTGGGTCAATGGCGAACCGAAAGTCGATTACGCAGGGCAAACGATGACGGCGACGCTGGCCTATTTCAAATACGGCATCTATCGCTCGTTCATCAGTCGCTACAAGGCGGCAACGGGCAGCGACCACGTGCCGGCGCAGGTCGTGCTTTATGCCAACGTTCGGCGCGCCCAGACCCGGGATGGTCTGGCCGCTTCTGAGGGGGAGTGAAGCCCCCGCTCAGGCGCGTTTCAACTGATAGTGCTGAAAACCGGGTATCCCGTTGAAATCATTTCCGATCACCTTCATACCCGCCGATGTCAGAATGCGGGTCGAACGCGTGTTGGTATCAAGGGCCAGAGCCGAGACCTGATTGAGCCCGCCTTTAGTCAAACCGAATTCAAGCGCCGCTTTAACGGCTTCCGGGGCCAGGCCCTGTCCCCACCAACTGTGGTTCAGGGTGTAGCGGAGGGACAAATCCGCGAGGTCCGGACGATGAACGAAGCCGCATTCCCCAACAAAGGCGCCACTGGCTTTGTGGGTCAGCGACCAGACACCAATGCCATGGTCTTTCCAGGCCTTGCGGTACGCATCCAGCTGTTCTGCGGCCTCGGCGGCGCTGATCGGGCCAACAGTGGTTTCCGCCATGTTTTTCTGAGAGCCCTTCAGGTGGATCAGGTAATTGATGTCGTCTGGCTGGAAGGGCTGCATGATCAGCCGTTCAGTGATGATTTTACTCATGGGGACTCTCCTTGAAGCGAACAACGAAGTCGGCAGCACACAGCCGACGGTACGGATAGGCCACGGCCTCCGGTTTTCGTCGTCGGTAACAAGACATCGTCAGATGTATCTTCATCACTGCATTCCCCAAACAAAAAAACGCGGCACTTGGTGCCGCGTTTCAAAGAAAACTCATATGAGTTTAAATCTTATCCAGCGGCAGCCACCATTGCTTCGGCCACACGGCGCTCCATGTCATACTTTGCCTTGGACGCGTCATCAGCGGCTTGCCATGCATGGTTGGCGTCTTCGAGACGTTTTGCGGCAGCGGCTTTATCGATGGCGCTTACAGGCGTGGCTTCTTCAGCCAGAACCGTACAGCGATCCGGTGAAATCTCACAGAACCCGCCAGCGACAAAGATGCTCTCCTTGACGCTACCACCTTCGTGGATGTTGATGACACCCGGGCGCACCGTCGCGATCAAAGGCGAGTGCCCGGGAAGCACACCGAGGTCTCCCTCGGCGCCCGGGACCACAACCATTTCTACCGGCTCAGACTTCAAGAGCTTTTCCGGTGAAA
The DNA here is from genome assembly GCA_048262255.1 of Rhodospirillales bacterium. Lineage (GTDB taxonomy): Bacteria > Pseudomonadota > Alphaproteobacteria > Rhodospirillales > Casp-alpha2 > JABMNT01. Next base: position 1,297,574 of record JBLXFH010000001.1, read on the forward strand.
CCAGTTCGAATTCAAGCCTTTCGGCCATGCGCATTACTCCCTAAACGGACTTAAGCAGCGTCAGCTGCCATCTTCTTGGCTTTTTCCAGCACGTCTTCAATCGTACCCACCAGATAGAAGGCGGCTTCCGGAATATGGTCATACTCGCCATCCAGAATGCCTTTAAAGCCTTTGATGGTGTCTTCAAGAGAAACCAGAACGCCTGGCGAGCCAGTGAAGACTTCGGCGACGTGGAACGGCTGTGACAGGAAGCGCTGTATTTTCCGGGCACGGGCCACGGTCAATTTGTCTTCTTCCGACAGTTCGTCCATACCGAGAATGGCAATGATGTCCTGCAGAGACTTGTAGGTTTGCAGAACCTGCTGAACGCCGGTGGCAACCGCATAATGCTCGTCACCGATGATCCGCGGATCGAGAATACGCGATGTGGAATCCAGCGGATCCACAGCCGGGTAAATCCCCAATTCGGCAATCTGACGACTCAGAACCGTTGTCGCATCCAGGTGGGCGAACGATGTGGCCGGAGCCGGGTCGGTCAAGTCATCGGCAGGAACGTAAATGGCTTGCACCGAGGTGATGGAGCCTTTGTTTGTCGAGGTAATGCGTTCCTGCAGGGTTCCCATATCGGTCGCCAGCGTCGGCTGGTAACCCACAGCGGAAGGAATACGGCCCAGCAGGGCGGACACTTCGGAACCGGCTTGCGTGAAGCGGAAAATGTTATCAACGAAGAACAGCACGTCTTGACCTTCTTCGTCACGGAAGTACTCGGCCAGCGTCAGACCGGTCAGGGCCACACGGGCACGGGCTCCAGGAGGCTCGTTCATCTGGCCATAAACCAGAGCGGCTTTCGATTCGCCTTCCAGGTTGATAACGCCGGATTCAATCATCTCGTGGTACAGATCGTTCCCTTCACGGGTCCGCTCGCCAACACCAGCAAAAACAGAGTACCCGCCATGGCCCTTGGCGACGTTGTTGATCAGTTCCATGATCAGAACCGTCTTGCCCACGCCGGCACCGCCGAACAGACCGATTTTACCACCCTTAGAATAAGGCGCGATCAAATCAACAACCTTAATACCGGTGGTCAGGATTTCGGTTTCCGTGGACTGCTCGCTGAATTCAGGCGCATTGCGGTGAATAGGCGAGCTCATTTTTGTGGTAACCGGGCCTCGTTCATCAATCGGGTCGCCAATCACGTTCATGATGCGTCCCAGCGTTTCCGGTCCAACCGGAACCTGGATCGGGCTGCCCGTGTCGGTGACTTCAACGGAGCGTTGCAGACCCTCAGTCGAGTCCATGGCGATGGTGCGAACCGAGTTTTCACCCAGATGCTGGGCGACTTCAAGCACCAGCAATTTGCCATGATTGTCGACGTGAAGGGCGTTCATGATGTGCGGCAATTCGCCATCAAACTGAACGTCGATCACAGCACCCAGAACCTGGGTGACTTTACCTTTAGAATTCGTTGCCATCGCTGACGCTCCTGTTGACTTTCAGCGTTCGTGTTACTTACAAACGGATTAAAGTGCTTCCGCACCGGAGATGATTTCAATCAGCTCCTTGGTAATAACGGCCTGACGTGTCCGGTTATAGGTCATCGTCAAACCATCAATCATATCGCCCGCGTTCCGCGTTGCGTTGTCCATGGCCGTCATCCGGGCTCCATGTTCTGACGCAGCGCTTTCCAACAAGGCCTGGAAGATCTGTACCGCCAAGTTACGCGGCAGCAAATCGGCCAAAATTTCTTCTTCTTCCGGCTCGAATATATAAACCGATTTGGCACCCTGATCGGCGCCCTGATCCGCTTCCTCGCCATCGACGGCAGGAGGATTGAAGGGAATTAACTGCTGTGGCGTGACAATCTGTGTCATCGCCGACTGGAAGCGGTTGAAGACGATCGTGCAGACATCAAAGTCGCCGGCTTCGAACATACTGGTGATTTTATCGGCGACCTGCGACGCTTCCGTGAAGTGAATGCTTTTTTTGCCAAGCCCGGTAATCATGTCAACGGTTTCGTTGGCGTATTCGCGCTTCAGAACGTCGTGGGCCTTGCGGCCGACAAACAGGATCTTGACGGTTTTGCCTTCACCCTTCAGCTGGTTTGCCATTTTGCGAACCTGGCGGACGATGGAGCCGTTAAAGCCGCCACACAAACCCCGGTCGGCCGTAAAGGCGACAAGCAACTGAACCTGATCGCTGCCGGTGCCGGCCAGCATTTTAGGGGCGCCATCAACGCCGCCCAGAGAGGCTGCCAACGAACCAAGCATGCGTTCCATACGCTCGGCGTAAGGCCGCGCCGCTTCTGCAGCCTCTTGTGCCCGCCGCAGTTTGGCCGCGGCCACCATTTTCATGGCAGATGTGATCTTCCGCGTCGACTGGACACTGGCGATCCGAACTTTTAGGTCTTTAAGATTGGCCATTGATGCCTATCCGTTCCTATTCGTTAATTGTTCCAGGGGTTAAGCGAAGGTTTTTACAAATTCTTCGAGTATACCCTTGAGCTTCTTGTCGGTATCGTCAGAAATGGACTGTTCTGTGCGAATGGTTGTCAAAAGATCATCATGTTTGGCGCGGACTTCCGCGATGAACTGCTTTTCGAAGTTGGTGATCTGATCGACGGGAATGGCATCGGTGAACCCGTTCACACCCGAAAAGATAACCACAACCTGCTCTTCAACCGTATAAGGCGTGTATTGCGGCTGCTTCAGCAATTCGGTCAGACGCGCACCACGGGCCAGCAGCTGCTGGGTCGAGGCATCCAGATCCGATGCAAACTGCGCAAACGCCGCCATTTCACGGTACTGAGCCAGTTCCAGCTTAATGGTACCGGCAACCTGCTTCATGGCCTTGATCTGCGCCGCGGATCCGACACGGGATACGGACAGACCGACGTTCACAGCCGGGCGAATGCCTTTGTAGAACAGTTCCGTTTCCAGGAAGATCTGACCGTCGGTGATGGAAATCACGTTGGTCGGAATATAAGCCGAAACGTCACCAGCCTGGGTTTCAATAACCGGCAGGGCCGTCAAAGATCCGTTGCCGGCAGCATCGCCCAGTTTGCAGGCGCGCTCGAGCAGACGGGAGTGAAGATAGAAGACATCGCCCGGATAGGCTTCACGTCCAGGAGGACGCCGCAGCAGCAGGGACATCTGGCGATAGGCGACGGCCTGTTTGGTCAAATCATCATAAAAGATAACCGCATGCTGACCATTGTCGCGGAAGTACTCGCCGATGGTGGCGCCGGTATAAGGTGCCAGGAACTGCAGCGGTGCAGGCTCTGACGCCGTCGCTGCAACAACAACCGAATATTTCATCGCATCGTAGTCTTCCAGGGTTTTGACCAACTGGGCAACTGTCGAGCGTTTCTGGCCAACAGCCACATAGATGCAGAAAAGCTTTTCTGAATCGTCTTTGGCAGCTTCGTTGGTTTTCTTCTGGTTCAAAATCGTATCAATAATAACAGCCGTTTTACCGGTCTGGCGGTCACCGATGATCAATTCGCGCTGGCCACGGCCAACAGGAATCAGGGAATCGATGGCCTTAAGGCCGGTCTGCATGGGCTCATGCACGGATTTCCGCGGGATGATGCCCGGTGCCTTGACTTCAACCAGGCTGCGCTTGACGTTTTCCAGAGGACCTTTGCCGTCAATCGGGTTGCCGAGCGCATCGACAACGCGACCCAGCAGGCCGGTACCGGTTGGAACGTCAACAATGTCGCCTGTCCGCTTGACGGTGTCGCCTTCGCGAATGGTCCGGTCGTTTCCGAAAATAACGATACCGACGTTATCGGTTTCCAGGTTCAGGGCCATGCCTTTGATGCCACCGGGAAACTCGACCATTTCACCGGCCTGAACCTGGTCCAGACCGTGGACACGGGCGATGCCGTCACCGACAGACAGAACCTGTCCAACTTCTGCGACCTCAGCTTCCGATCCAAAATCTGCGATTTGTTTTTTTAGTATTGCGGAAATTTCCGCGGCACGGATTTCCATTAACCGACCCCTTTCATGGCGAAACGAAGCTGATTGAGCTTCGTTTTCAAAGAACTATCAACCATACGGGACCCGACTTTTACAATCAGGCCGCCCAACAGGCTTTCGTCGACGTGGGCGTCAACGGAAACTGAGGTCCCCATGGCACTTTTTAAAGATTTTTCGATGGCGTCCAACTGAGCTTTTGTCAGTTTTTTCGCCGAGACGACTTCCGCAGTCGACTCGCCCCGGAGCGCGCTCAACAAGGCCTGGTATCCCTTGATCATAGCGGGCAGGGCAAAAAGCCTGCGGTTTTGGGCGACAAGCCCAATAAATTTGCGGGTCAGGTCACCAATTTCAGCGGCTTCAAGAACCGCGGACATGGCAGCACTCTGGTCGTCACGTGAAATGACCGGAGACCTGATTAAACGGTTGAGATCGGCCGATTCGCCAAGCATCTGGGACAGGGCGGCAAGATCACCGGCCACCTGGTCCAATTGCTTGTCTGCGTCGGCCAGCTCAAAAAGCGCCGTAGCGTAGCGGCCTGCTAGGCCGGTCGCGCCAATTACATCCGATGACACCTGGGAAACCTCGTCTTTGAAAGCGCCGTAGCGTAGCGGCCTGCTAGGCCGGTCGCGCCAATTACATCCGATGACACCTGGGAAACCTCGTCTTTGTGTTCGTTAGTGTTAACTCGGCCAAACCTTCAAAATGCCAGCAGCCCAAGCCGAAGCTCGTGTCACCGGAATTCTTCCCGTTGAAGCGGCCACTTCGTACCATACTCAATCCGGCTATGCAACGGACTCTGAGCACCTTTTTGCAATGCGATATAAGCCTTCTGATCCGTGGCTTTGAGGGCGCCAGACGAATCGCTCTGGAAAACCGGTTGCCACCCTGCCGGTAACGCCCTGACCGCGCCATTCGGGCATGCCGCCAGTGTTCGTATGAGAGGCCCGGAATTTCTTTCGCAAAACCTGTGGTCTGTCAAAAAAAGCTCTGCGGATCGACATCAACCTGGACGCGGACTTTCTTGAAGTGTTCGGCCCGCGCCAGCCACTGGCGAACCAGCGGCTGCACGGCGATGTCTTTTGTGGTCTTCAGAAGCAGGCGTCGCCGGTGGCGGCCGCGCAGCAGGGCAAAAGGTGCCGGGGCCGGACCCAGAACCTGCAGGTTCTTGCCTGTCGGTGCCGCCCGCGCCAGGGCCAGGGCTGCCTGATCGACGGTCGCTTCCTCGGTACCCGAGACGATCAGACTGACCAATCTGCCAAAGGGTGGCATCATGGCGTCGCGACGGGCTTTCGTTTCGATGTCGATAAAGGTCTCTTTGTCGCCCGACAACAGGGCCTGCATGACGGGATGTTTTTCCATATAGGTCTGGATCAGCACCCGCCCGGGTTTGCTGCCCCGCCCGGCCCGTCCCGACACCTGATACAGCAACTGGAAGGTGCGTTCGGCGGCCCGTGGGTCACCGCCCTGCAGCCCCAGATCCGCATCAATCACGCCGACCAGGGTGAGCAGCGGAAAATGATAGCCCTTGGCGACGATCTGGGTGCCAATGATCAGATCAATTTCATGGTCTTCAATGCGCCGTACAAGCTCGGCCGCGGCCCGCGGCGACTGAATGTTATCACTGGCAGCAATGGTCATGCGAACATCAGGGATCAGGGTTTTGATTTCTTCCGCCAGACGTTCAACACCGGGGCCACAGGCGACAAGGCTGTTTTCGGTTTGGCATTCCGGGCATTTATCCGGCGGCGTAATGTGAAATCCGCAATGATGGCACTGCAGGCGACCGGCCAGCCTGTGTTCGACCAGCCAGGCCGTACAGCGCGGGCACTGGAACCGGTGGCCACAGGTCCGGCACAGGGTCAGAGGCGCATAGCCGCGTCGATTCAGGAACAACAGGACCTGTTCCCCCTTGCCGATGGTCTCGGCGATGGCATCCGCCAGCCTGGGCGACAGCCAGCGGCCCCGGGGCGGCGGCGCCTTGATCATGTCGATGGCTTTGATGTCGGGAAGCTTGGCACCGGCGTGGCGCACCGGCAGGCCATATAACTGGTAGCGGCCGTTGGCCGCGTTGACGACAGATTCCAGCGATGGTGTCGCCGACGCCAGGGTAATTGGGATGTTGCCCAGGCGGGCCCGCACCACGGCCATGTCGCGGGCATTGTAAATAACGCCTTCTTCCTGTTTGAAGGCGCCGTCGTGCTCTTCATCGACAACAATCAGTTTCAGGTTCTCGAACGGCAGAAACAGGGCGGATCTGGCGCCAACGACGACCTTGGCCTGGCCGGTGATCACATCGCGCCAGGTGTTTCTGCGCTGGGCCAGGGTCAGGTCTGAATGCCAGACAGCCGGAGCCGCCCCAAAGCGCTCCCGGAAGCGTTCCAGCCATTGCGCGCTGAGGGCAATTTCGGGCAGTAAGACCAGTACCTGGCCGCCCTCGATCAGGGCCTGCGCAACCGCTTCAAAATAAACTTCCGTTTTGCCCGACCCGGGAACCCCATCCAGCAGACTGACCGAATATTCTGAACTGCGCACGGCCTGGACCAACTGGGCCGCGGCACTGGCCTGTTCGGCTGACAGGACCGGCCCGGCCCGCTGCGGGTCCGGCCGGTCAGGCGCCGAGATGGCAACCAGAGACACTTTGGTCAGGGCACCCGCATCATACAGGCCCTTGACGACACCGGGGCTGGTTGCCGCTTCACGGGCAATATCGGTGGCCGTGCGCGGTGGGCTGTCGGCCATCAGCTCGAGAATGCGCTGGCGCGCCGCAGTGATCCGTAAAGCCGGGCCATCGGGCGTCAGACAATAGGCGGTAATCGGTTTCGGCGGGTCCAGCGCCTCGCGCACACTCATTGCCATTTTCAGGACCGAACCTTTGGCCTGCAGGGTATATCGGGATGCCCAGTCAATGAAGTCGCGCGATACCGCCGGCAACGGCGGTGCGTCGAGGCGGCTGAGGATGGCTTTCAGCCTGGTTTCAGCAATATCGCCCTTGCCGGCGCCCCAAACAACGCCCGAGGCGACGCGCGGCCCCAGCGGCACTTTTACAAAATCACCATCGCAGACCGGCTCGTTAACCTTGTAATCATAGGCACCGGCCAGCGGTAGCGGCAGTTGCACGGCAACCACAGAGCCCGGTTGGTAAGGGATTGGCGGGGCTTGATCGGTGTTTTCGGAGGGCATTTTTTATCGGGCGTTTCTTTTTTGTTAAGGATACTTGGTTAACCATACAATGTGTATAATAAGGCGATTCGCTGTTGCCGGCGATGACGAAAAGGATTTGAGGAATGAGCCAACCGTTAGACGACTATCTGGGGGACAATGACGACCTGAAAATTTCGGGAACGCAACCTCTAAATGATGCCACTGTGGCTGAGTATTTGAGAAACCATCCGGATTTTTTCAAAAGCCATGCCGATATCATGAGTGAAGTTGTCGCGCCTGAGCGCTGGACCGGGGATGGCGTTGTCGATATGCAGCGCTACATGCTGGACCGCCGCAGTTCGGAAATCGATGAACTGCGAAACTGTGCCCAGGAAGTCATCGAGACCAGTCGTTCCAACATGTCGACACAAACCCGCACTCATGCCGCTGTCCTCGCCGCTGTTACGGCCAAAGGATTTGAGCATCTGATACAGGTGCTGAGCGATGACTGGCCGTTTTTGCTGGATGTTGATGTTGTCTCGGTTGGATTCGAGCCCTTTCATATGCCGGAACCGCGGTTGACGTCGAATGACATTCGCGCCCTCGACAAAGGCGACGTTGACCGGTTTGTCGGGGCTGACCAGGATATTTGCCTGTACCGGGAAATCGCCGATGACGGACGCCTGTTCGGCTCCGGTGCGGGACTGGTGCAATCGGCGGCCATTGCCCGCTTGCGGCCGTCCGTCGCCTCGCCGGTTGGCCTGATGGCCCTGGGTTCGCGCGGCAGCGTTTTCCATCCGGGTCAGGGTTCTGAGCTGATCGGTTTTCTGGTCCGCATTCTCGAATCTCTGATTCATCGCGAACTGGGCCAGGCTGAATGATCCAGCTTGCCGAACCTGCGGTCCTGAAGGCCGTTACGGATTGGCACGACTGGCTGGCCCATGAACGACGCTATTCGGCGCACACGCTGGATGCTTACGGTCGGGATCTCGCGTTTTTTCTGAAATTTTTATCCGGACACCTGGGCCATGTGCCCGGTCTGACCGATCTGGACCGTATGAGCACCCGGGATTTCCGGGCCTATCTGGCGCGTCGCAATGCCGATGGGCTGGGACGAACCTCGACGGCGCGGGCGATGTCGACCCTGAAATCGTTTTTCCGGTTTCTCGAACGCCAGGGACGGATCAAGAACACCATCATCCAAACCGTGCGCATTCCGAAAGTACCGAAATCCATTCCCAAGGCTTTATCCATTGAAGACGCCTTGGTGGCGCTCGAAGTGGTCGAGGAAATAAGCGACGAGCCATGGGTCGGCAAACGCGACAAGGCACTTTTGTCATTGCTCTACGGATGCGGGTTGCGTTTGGGCGAAGCCCTGAAACTGAGCCGTGATGAGGGCCTTCGGGCGACCCGGTCCGACGCCACCCTGATGATCCAGGGCAAAGGCGGCAAGCAGCGCCTTGTTCCGGTGTTGCCTGCCGTCGGCCGGGCGATTGGTGACTATCTGGCGCTTTGCCCGTTTGATTATCAGGGAGACGAGCCACTGTTCGTCGGGGTCCGGGGCAAACGCCTGAACCCGGCCATTGCCCAGAAACAGGTGCGTGACGTGCGGGCCCTGCTCAACCTGCCCGATACCGCAACCCCCCACGCGCTGCGCCATAGTTTTGCCACCCACCTTCTCGGCGGCGGTGGCGATTTGCGGACCATTCAGGAACTTCTGGGACATGCCTCTTTGTCCTCAACCCAACGCTATACGGAAGTCGATGGCGAGCATCTGTCGAAAGTCTATGGCGCCGCCCACCCGCGTGCCCGTCGGCGTTAGTCGGCACTATCAGTGAACAGTGGCAACTCGAAATAAAAGGTCGAGCCGACCGACGGGGTCGAGTGAAGATTGATGACGCCGCCATGTTTGAGGACAATGTTCTTCGATATGTTAAGGCCGAGGCCGGTTCCCGCAATGGACCGCGTATCGGAAGAATCAACCTGTACGAACCGGTCGAAAATCGATTTCTGGAATCTTTTCGGAACACCCGGCCCGCGGTCCGTTACCGAGACCCGGACCCGGGGGCCGCGCGCCGTCACCATAATCTCAACCTCGTCCGAGGCGCTTGAAAACTTGATGGCGTTCGACAGCAGATTATCCATCACCTGCATCAGTCTGTGGCGGTCGCCAGCGACAGTCAGGCTCGGCTCGGCAAGTTTCGGGACCAGGCCGACCTGATAGCGCTCGGCAAATCCCAGATTGGCTTTAACCGATGCTTCCACCAGTTCCGTTATCGACAGGATTTGCAGCTCAAGTTCGAAATCATCCTGACTTATTTTTTCCAGATCCAGAATATCATTGATCAGATTGAGAAGGCGCTCGCCGTTATCAATGCCGACCTGGATCAGTTCCCTGGCAGCTTTTGGAATATCGCCACTGGCGCCGCCCTTTACCAGCCCCAGGGAGCCGAGAATAGACGTCAGGGGGGTGCGCAGTTCATGGCTTACCGTCGACACGAACTGACTTTTCAGACGGTCCAGTTCCTTGCGTTCGGTAAAGTCACGAAAGGTCATCAAATAGCCGCCCCCCATCATCGGGCTGCCGCGAAATTCGACCCATTTGTTGCCAGGCAGTCGAAACTCCTGCTGACTTGTTTCGCGCGGGTCAAGCAACAGTGAAGATAGGTTGACCGCTTCCGGCTCGACCATGACCGATTCAATCTTGCTGGTCAGTACCGTCATCAGTGAGTGGCGCAAATCCTCTTCCGGCGCGTCCTGAATCTCGGTGATATCGAAAATGCTGAACAGGTAGTCGTTCCAGGTTGCCGGCAGTCGGTCGGGACCCAGAACGATAATACCGTCGGGGATGGTTTTAAAAGCCGTCTCAACGATCTCGGCCTTGTCGGCGATGTCTTTTTCGATGGTTTTGAGATGAGTGATGTTGGTTGAAATTGTCGCCGTCAGACCGCCCGGCAGTTTGTGCTCATTTACCAGGACCGTAAGGCCGTCGTTCCGTTTGAACTCCAGCGGAGCGATCGGGTTCTTGTGGTGGTTGAGGCGTTCGCTCAAATTTTTTTCCCTGGTCTCTGGATCATCAGAACAGTCCAGAAATTCATAAATCATTCGGATGTGCTCAGAAAAGGTGATGCCCGGGGGACATAAATCAGGGCGGGTGCTGGTTTCCGGTAAAAACTTCCTGTTGGAAAATAACAACCGGTCCTGGTCATCCCACAGGGAAAAATAGTCGCCCATATTTTCAACGGCCGCGGTCAGCCGTGACGCCATTCGCGCCACTTCAACTTCTTCCGTGACGATCCGACCCGAGCCCCGGTACCCCTGAAACGTTCCGTTGTCGTAAAAGGGCACGCCACTTGTCTGGATCCAGCTGACAGCAGTGGGCCCGCGACGGGCGAAGGTCAGGTTGCGAAACGGCAGGCGGTTTTCAAGTTTCTGCTGGAAGGCAGACCAGTCGGCTTCACTCATTTCGTCGCGAATGCCCATGTCTTCGCGGGTTTTGCCATAATGCCATTCCGGTGGTACGCCGGTTATTTCCTGCACGTTCGGCGACATATAGGTGAAACGATTCTGGGCATCGGTTTCCCATGACCATTCAGATGTCGCCTTTAGAAAATCACTAAACCGCTGGCGTTCCTGTTCCAGGAGTTTTCGGGGATCAGTCTCGTCTGTCATAGGTTCGCCTAGAGTCTTTCATGGTTATTTGAAACCGCTGAGACGCCTTCACCGGTTCCCTGGCCAGAAGCGGGTCGCGCCGCGATGTGGGCCATCGCCAGCGGGCCGCGATGCCGTCCAAGGGGCCGGCGCCGGCGCCAACAGGTCGCGATCTCAGCTGTTCCCATATAACCATGAAAGGCTCTAAAACTCCTGATACAGATCGATACCGCCAGGTTCTGAGGCACCCCGACAGCGGGCGCCAGGACGCCCGGATCATTATAGTATGATAGTACGCGTGCTGCCGATAGTAACCTTCTTATCGGATTTTCGCAAAACCCGGCCCGGCTTGTTCACGCCCGATGCCGATGGCGACCGCCCAGCAGAAAAATGAAGACGGGGCCCAGCGCGACAATCAGACCGGACAGGGCAAAAGCCCATCCCCAGGCCGTCGTTCCCGGCGCGCCCGAACCGGCGGCTGTCGCCAGATCCAGAGTCACACCGAACAGCAGCGGGCCGGCGAACGATCCCATGAAACCGATGCAGGAATGAACCGCCATGGTTGCTCCGCGATAGCCGACCGGGGCAGCACCGACAACGCCGGCCGTAAGCGACGAAGACTCGCCGGTGATGGTGATGCCGTAAAGAACGGCCAGAAAAGCGACAATCAGAAACGGAAGTTCGGCGGCAAAGCCGATGCCGCAGGCGAACAGGGCGGAGGTCCACATAATGAGCGTGATGGCTTTATGCCGGCCAATGCGTTTCGACAATTCATTGCCAAGCACACTGGCCGGCAAGCCGAATAAATTGGCCAGGGCCGCCCAGGCGGTTGCCGAAATCAAAAGCGACGGTTCGGCCTGGGTTGATGCGGAATAAACCAGGAAAGCCACCAGCCAGGAGCGATAGGCGAACAGCTCGAAATTGTGAACCGTATAAGCCAGAACGTAGGCCATGGCCGGTTTGCAGGAAAGCACCGGGCGGAAATCCAGGGGGTGGGTATCAGGGGCTTTGTGAGGCGACGGATCGGGGCCGGGCAGGATGAAGTGAACAAGCGCAATGGCGATCAGCGGACCCACGGCTGATATCAGGAAAGCCACCTGCCAATCCCAGAGTGTCGCAGTTTCGCCTGCAATATAATAGGAAACGGCGGTGCCGATGCCAAAGCAGGAGGTGTAAAAAGCGACAGCCCGGCTGTTGTCGGCGGCGGGAGCATCGTGGTCCAAATGGTCGGTCAGCAGTTTCAGGCCGGGCATGTAAGCGCCGGCCAGGCCAACCCCGCCGATCGCCCGAAACACCATCGCCGACCAGAAACCGTCGGCGGCGTAAGCGAAACCAAAGCTGGAAACGGACATGAGCAACAGGCTGAAGACATAGATCCGCCGGGGGGCTGTATGATCGGTCAGGCTGACCAGGACCGGAACCGCCAGCAGGTAGCCGCCATAGTAGATGCCATTCAGCCACCCCGCATCCGTATTGGAAAGCTGCCAGGTTCCGATAAAGGTCGGCAACAGGGCGGGGAAAGTGACCGCCCCCAGCATGCTGAAGATCTCGGCAATGCAGAACAGGACAATGAGCGGAACCGGAGACGGTTTATGCATGGCAGCCAACCGCAGCGCAGCTTAGCGGACGTGATCCCACCGGATCAAATATGAAGGGCGCGGCCCCCCGCACCCAAAGCCGCTTCCTTAACCGCTTCCGACAGGCCCGGGTGGCCGTGACAGATGCGGGCAACATCTTCGGCGCTGGCACTGAGTTCCATGGCGACGACGATTTCCTGAATGAGTTCGCCGGCGGCCGGGCCGACAATGTGACAGCCCAGCAGGGCATCGGTTTTTTTATCGGCCAGGATTTTGACAAAACCGTCGGCATCGGCATTCGTGCGGGCCCGGGAATTGGCCGAAAAGGGAAACTTGCCCGATGTGTAGTCGATGCCGGCTTCCTTCAGTTGTTCTTCGGTTTTGCCGACACTGGCAACTTCCGGATGGGTGTAGACGATGCCGGGGATGGTTCCGTAATCAACATGACCGGACTGGCCGGCAATGATTTCAGAGCAGGTGGCGCCTTCTTCTTCTGCCTTATGCGCCAGCATTGCGCCGCCGATGACGTCGCCAACCGCATAAATGCCTTCGATATTGGTCTGGTAATCTTCATCGACCGGAATAAAACCGCGTTTGTCGACGGTAACGCCAACCTTGTCCAATCCCAGTTTGTCCGTAAACGGTCGCCGGCCAATGGCCACCAGAACGATCTCGGCCTGCAGGGTTTCCGCTTTGCCGCCGTCGCGCGGTTCCATGCTCAGCGTTACCCCGGACTTGCTTTTCTTGGCGCCGGTGACCTTGGTCTTGAGCTTCAGTTTCATGCCCTGTTTCTTGAGGATACGGCCCATGGTCTTCGATACTTCGGCGTCCATACCGGGCAATACCACATCCAGAAACTCAACAACCGTCACTTCAGATCCGAGGCGCCGCCAGACAGATCCCAATTCAAGGCCGATCACACCGGCACCGATGACAACGATCGATTTCGGTACCTTGGGCAGGGACAGGGCACCGGTCGAACTGACAATCTGCTTTTCGTCAATTTCAATGCCGGGCAGGGGAGTGACCTCCGAGCCTGTGGCAATCATGATGTTTTCGGTTTTCAGGACCTGTTTCTTGCCGCCTTTTGCCGCGGCTTTGACAGTGACTTCGCCGACGGCGGTGATCACACCAAAACCTTCGATGTAGTCGATCTTGTTTTTCTTCATCAGAAAGGCGATGCCGTTGGTCAAATCTTCGACCACCTTGTCCTTGCGGCCTAGCATGGTTTTCAGGTCAAGTTTCAGGCCGCTCGTCTGAATGCCGTGATGGGCAAATTCTTTTTCCGCCACTTCATAGTGGTGCGACGACTGCAGCAGGGCCTTCGATGGAATGCAGCCGACGTTCAGACAGGTGCCGCCCAGTTTGCCGCGCGATTCAACCACCGCCGTTTTTAGGCCCAGCTGCGCCGCCCTG
>JBLXFH010000001.1:1311348-2024004 GCA_048262255.1 Rhodospirillales bacterium
TAAAGTGCTTCCGCACCGGAGATGATTTCAATCAGCTCCTTGGTAATAACGGCCTGACGTGTCCGGTTATAGGTCATTGTCAAACCATCGATCATATCGCCTGCGTTCCGCGTTGCGTTGTCCATGGCGGTCATCCGAGCCCCATGTTCCGACGCCGCGCTTTCCAGCAAGGCCTGGAAGATTTGTACTGCCAGATTTCTGGGCAGCAAATCCGCCAAAATTTCTTCTTCTTCCGGCTCGAAGATATATACCGATTTGGCATCTTGAGCGGTCGCTTTTTCCTCTTCCTCACCATCAACGGCAGGAGGATTAAACGGAATAAGCTGCTGCGGGGTGACAATCTGCGTCATCGCCGACTGGAAGCGGTTGAAGACCACCGTACAGACATCAAACTCACCGGCTTCAAACATATGGGTGATTTTGTCGGCCACTTCGGAGGCTTCGCTGAAGTGAATGCTCTTTTTGCCAAGCCCGGTGATCATATCCACGGTTTCGTTGGCATATTCACGTTTCAGTACGTCATGGGCTTTGCGACCCACAAACAGTAATTTGACGGTCTTGCCTTGTGCTTTCAGGTCGCGCGCCATTTTCCGGATTTGGCGGACAATGGAGCCATTGAAACCGCCGCACAAACCGCGATCGGCGGTGAAAGCGACCAGCAATTGAACCTGATCGCTGCCGGTGCCTGCGAGCATTTTCGGAGCCCCGTCAACGCCGCCCAGCGAAGCCGCCAGGGAACCCAGCATACGCTCCATGCGGACGGCATAGGGACGTGCGGCTTCCGCCGCTTCCTGTGCCCTGCGCAGCTTGGCAGCCGCCACCATTTTCATGGCGGATGTGATCTTCCGCGTCGATTGGACACTGGTGATCCGAACTTTTAGGTCTTTGAGATTGGCCATTGATGGCTATCCGTTCCTATTTGTTTCTGTGTCCAGGTTAAGCGAATGTTTTGACGAATTCGTCAAGAATGCTTTTCAGCTTCTCGCTGGTCGCGTCAGAAATCGCTTTCTCCGTGCGGATCGTTGCCAGAACGTCTTCGTGTTTGGCGCGGAATTCGCTGATGAACTGTTTTTCAAAGTCAGTGACCTGAGTCACATCGATTTTATCGGTGTAACCGTTCACCCCGGCAAAAATCACGACGACCTGTTCTTCAATCGGGTACGGCGCATATTGCGGCTGTTTCAACAGTTCCGTCAGGCGGGCACCACGGGCCAGCAATTGCTGGGTCGAGGCGTCGAGATCGGAAGCAAACTGGGCAAACGCAGCCATTTCACGATACTGGGCCAGTTCCAGCTTAATGGTACCGGCAACCTGCTTCATGGCCTTGATTTGCGCAGCGGAACCCACACGAGACACCGACAGACCAACGTTCACGGCCGGGCGAATACCTTTGTAGAACAGTTCCGTTTCCAGGAAGATCTGACCATCGGTGATCGAGATCACGTTGGTCGGGATATAAGCGGACACGTCACCGGCTTGCGTTTCAATAACCGGTAATGCGGTCAAAGACCCGTTACCAGCGGCATCACCCAACTTACAGGCGCGCTCGAGCAGACGGGAGTGCAGATAGAAAACGTCACCCGGATAGGCTTCACGTCCTGGAGGACGACGAAGCAGCAGAGACATCTGGCGGTAGGCGACAGCCTGCTTGGTCAAATCATCATAGAAAATAACCGCATGCTGGCCGTTATCACGGAAAAACTCGCCAATGGTCGCACCCGTGTAAGGCGCCATGAACTGCAACGGAGCGGGCTCCGATGCGGTCGCAGCGATAACAACGGAATATTTCATTGCGTCGTAATCTTCGAGAGTCTTGACCAACTGGGCGACCGTTGAGCGCTTTTGCCCGACCGCAACGTAGATGCAGAACAATTTTTCAGAATCGTCCTTTGCCGCATCGTTGGTTTTTTTCTGGTTCAGAATGGTGTCGATGATCACGGCAGTTTTACCGGTCTGGCGGTCACCAATGATCAATTCGCGCTGACCTCGGCCAACGGGAATAAGCGAATCAATGGCTTTCAGGCCGGTCTGCATGGGTTCATGCACGGATTTCCGGGGAATAATGCCCGGCGCCTTGACTTCAACCAAGCTGCGTTTGACATCTTCCAGAGGGCCTTTGCCGTCAATCGGATTGCCGAGCGCATCAACAACGCGGCCCAGTAGGCCCCTGCCGATCGGCACGTCAACGATTTCTCCGGTACGCTTGACCATGTCACCTTCGCGAATGGTCCGGTCATCACCAAAAATAACGATACCGACGTTATCGGTTTCCAGGTTCAGGGCCATGCCTTTGATGCCGCCGGGGAATTCAACCATCTCACCGGCCTGGACCTGATCCAGACCGTGAACACGGGCAATTCCATCACCTACGGAGAGAACTTGTCCAACTTCTGCGACTTCAGCCTCAGAACCAAAATCAGCGATTTGTTTTTTTAATATTGCAGAAATTTCCGCGGCACGGATTTCCATCTAACCGACCCCTTTCATGGAGAAACGAAGCTGATTGAGCTTCGTTTTCAGAGAACTATCAACCATACGGGACCCGACTTTGACAATCAGGCCGCCCAACAGGCTTTCATCAACACTTGCATCAACAGAAACATCCGATCCTGTTGCGCTTTTTAATGACTTTTCAATGGCCGTAATCTGAGTTTTCGTCAGCTTTTTGGCCGAAACAACTTGTGCCGTGGATTCGCCGCGCCGCGCACTGAGCAGGGCCTGAAAGCCCTTGATCATGGCGGGAAGTGCAAATAACCGACGGTTTTGGGCAACAAGCCCGATAAATTTGCTGGTCAGGTCACTGATTTCAGCGGCTTTCAGAACGGCATCCATTGCTGCGCTCTGGTCTGCGCGCGAGATAACCGGTGATCTGATCAACCGGTTTAAATCGTCCGAATCGGCAAGCATCTGAGACATCGCAGAGAGATCCCCAGCCACTTGGTCCAATTGCTTGTCTGCGTCGGCAAGCTCAAATAGTGCCGTGGCGTAGCGGCCTGCTAGGCCCGTGACGCCAATTACATCCGATGACACCTGGGAAACCCTCGTCTTTAAAAATTTGTTCCTGTGAAGTTAGCCCAAATCGAACAGATTGCTCAACTCGAATCTAACCCACCTCGCCAGCTTCCTCCTGCCGAAGCGGGCACTTCGTACCATACTCAATCGGGCTATGCAACGGACTCTCGACACCTTTTTGCATTGCAAAAAAATAGAGAAATTTGCGGTTCACGCGAGGGCCTTTGAAAATAGCGGGAAAAATAATATTTGGCGGCGGAAAAGCGGGTTCGCATTACTTTAAAATCATCTCCATAATCATCTCCCTGCGCCAACCTGTCGGATGTCGGAAAATTCAAAAAAAGCTCATGGGGTCGACGTCCACCTGAATGCGCACTTTTTTGAAATGTTCAGCACGGGCCAGCCATTGCCGGATCAGCGGCTGAACCGAGGTTTCTTTCGTCGCCTTGAACAGCAGGCGGCGCCGGTGCCGACCGCGAAGCAGCGCGATGGGAGCCGGGGCCGGGCCTAAAACCTGAATATTGGGTCCACTTGGCGCCGCACGGGCCAGCGCCAGGGCGGCCCGGTCCACGGAATGTTCATCCTGGCCGGAAACGATCAGCGCCACCAGACGGCCGAAGGGCGGCATCAGGGCCTCGCGCCGAGCTTTTGTTTCCGTTTCGATAAACTGGTTTTTGTCGCCGGAAAGCAGGGCCTGCATGACCGGATGTTTGGGCATGTAGGTTTGCAACAAAACGCGGCCAGGCTTATCGCCCCGGCCGGCGCGGCCTGCAACCTGATATAAAAGCTGAAATGTCCGTTCCGCAGCCCGGGGGTCGCCGCCTTGCAGCCCCAGATCGGCATCAATCACCCCGACCAGCGTCAGCAGCGGGAAATGATATCCCTTGGCGACAATCTGGGTGCCGATGATCAGATCAATGTCGTGGTCCTCGATTCGCCGCACCAGTTCGTTTGCGGCGCGCGGCGACTGAATGGAATCGCTGGTCGCCATAACCACCCGGGCCTCGGGTAGAAGCGTCTCTATCTCCTCGGCCAACCGCTCGACACCAGGACCGCAGGCGACAAGACTGTTCTCTGACTTGCATTCCGGGCAATGGGCGGGAGGCGAAATGTGAAAACCGCAGTGATGACACTGCAAACGGCCAGCCGAACGATGCTCAACCAGCCAGGCGGTACAGCGGGGGCACTGGAAGCGGTGACCGCAGGTCCGGCACAGGGTCAGCGGGGCATAACCACGGCGGTTCAGAAACAATAAAACCTGCTCGCCCGACTCAATGGTTTCAGTGATTGCCTGCCTTAAGACAGGCGATAGCCATTGCCCCCGGGGCGGTGGGGTTTTGATCATGTCGACAGCCTGAATATCAGGCAATGCCGCACCGGCATGGCGAATGGGCAGTTCGAAGCCGCTATAGCGCCCCGTGGCAACATTGACGACGGTTTCCAGTGACGGCGTCGCTGAGGCCAGAGTGATCGGGATATCTCCAAGCTGAGCACGAACGACGGCCATGTCGCGAGCATTGTAAATGACCCCGTCTTCCTGCTTGAAGGCGCCTTCATGCTCTTCATCGACAACAATCAGTTTGAGATCGGAAAACGGCAGGAACAGCGCCGAGCGTGCGCCAACCACAACTTTTGCCCGGCCTTCCGCGACAAAGCGCCAGGTTTGGCGGCGCTGTGCGGCGGTCAAATCGGAATGCCAGACCAGCGGGTCGGCGCCAAACCGCGCCCGAAAGCGTTCCAGCCATTGTGCGCTCAACGCGATCTCCGGCAACAGAACCAGAACTTGACCGCCTTGCCAGAGGGCCTCGGCGACGGCTTGAAAATAGACTTCCGTCTTGCCGGACCCCGGCACTCCGTCCAGCAGGGATACGGAAAACCCGCCTTTCGTGACGGCATCTGTAATTTGCTCGGCGGCCGCCGTCTGTGCGTCGGAAAGCTGAGGCCCCTGACAGTCCGGGTCTGGGTGAACGAGGATCGGTTCCGGCGACAGAGAGACCCGGACCAAGGCCCCGGCATCGGCAAGGCCTCTGACAACGCCGGAACCGGTCGCCGCCTGACGTGCCAGATCGGTTGCGGTGCGCGGCGGGCCTTCGGTTAAAACGTCGATGACCCGCTGGCGCGCCGGGGTCATGCGGATGTCGGGCTGCTTTTCCGCCAGCGCATAGGCCGACACCGGTTTGGGCGGGTGCAGGGCGTCGCGCACGCTCATCGTCATCTTCAAGACCGAACCTTTGGCCTGCAGGGTATAATTCGCCGCCCAGTCGACAAAACGCCTTGAGACATCTGGCAGCGGGGGGCATTCCAGCAGGCTGGCGATATCCTTGATTTTGTTTTCCGCCACATCCCCCGTGGCGGGGCCCCAGATCACGCCATCCGCCATGCGCGGGCCGAGCGGCACCCGGACAAAATCGCCGTCCCTGACGGACATTTCCGGGCCAACCCGGTAATCGTAGGCGCCGCCGATGGGCAGCGGCAACTGAACTGCAACCCGTGATCCCGGTGGGTAACGATGGTTGTCAGAACTGGATAAGGATTTATGCGGCATATAGAATAAGGCGTTTCTTATTTGTTAAGGATAGTTCGTTAACCATAGGTCCGTGTATAATAGTGCGATTCGCAGCCTTGGCGACGAATAAAAGGATATAGGTGATGACGCAACAGTTTGACGACCTCATGCAAGACCAGGATGATGACGAAATGGACCCGGCACCCCAACTGGACGCCGCCGATGTGGCCGAGTATCTCCGTGAAAACCCCGGTTTCTTCAGGACGCATGCGGATATCATGAGCGAGGTGGTGGCACCAGAGCGATGGACCGGCGACGGGGTTGTTGATTTGCAGAGGGTCATGCTGGACCGGCGTTCAACGGAAATTGACGAACTCAGAAACTGTGCGCAGGAAGTGATTGAAACCAGCCGTTCCAACATGTCGACGCAAACCCGTACGCATGCGGCGGTATTGGCGGCGGTCACCGCCAACGGCTTTGAGCATTTAATTCGGATCATTGCCGATGACTGGCCGTTTTTACTGGATGTGGATGTTGTGACCATTGGTTTCGAGCCGCCGCATGTGCCGGACGCGCGGCTTGAGTCGAGTGACCTTCGGCAGTTGCCGGTCGGTGAAGTGGACCGGCTGGTTGGGGCCGATCAGGATATTCAGCTGTTTCGCGAGGTTCTGGACGATGGCACGCTGTTTGGTTCGGGGGCCGGCCTCGTTCGTTCCGCCGCGTTGGCCCGAATCCGGCCTTCCGTCGCATCGCCGATCGGGGTCATGGCGCTGGGCTCGCGTGGCAGTGTCTTCCACCCCGGACAAGGGTCTGAGCTGATCGGCTTTCTGGTTCGCATTCTGGAAACCCTCATTCATCGTGAACTGGGTGCAAATGAATGATTGAGGTTGCCGAACCTGCTGTCATCAAGGCGATTTCCGACTGGCAGGATTGGCTTACCTATGAACGACGCTATTCGGCCCATACCCTGGATGGGTACAGCCGGGATTTGGTTTCCTTCCTTAAATTTTTGCAGGGCCATTTGGGTCATGCGCCAGGACTGGCCGATCTGGACCGACTGACGCCGCGCGATTTTCGGGGTTATCTGGCGCGGCGCAATGCCGACGGGCTGGAGCGCACCTCGACGGCCCGCGCCATGTCGACGCTCAAGAGCTTTTTCAAATATCTGGAGCGCGAAGACCGGATCAGCAATACCATCATCCAGACGGTCCGTATCCCGAAAGTTCCGAAATCGATCCCCAAGGCGTTGACGATTGAAGACGCCCTGACAGCGCTTGAGGTGGTTGAGGAACTGAGCGACGAGCCTTGGGTTGGCAAACGCGATAAAGCCTTGCTGTCTCTGCTTTATGGCTGCGGCTTGCGGCTTGGCGAGGCCCTTCAGCTAAGCCGCAACGAGGGGCTGCGCGCCTTGGATCATGAGGCAACGCTGGTGATTAACGGCAAAGGCGGGAAGCAGCGCCTTGTTCCGGTCTTGCCTGCTGTTAGTCGGGCCATCCGGGATTATATGGACATCTGCCCGTTCAATGCGGATGGCGATGACCCTCTATTTGTCGGGGTGCGCGGCAAACGCCTCAACCCGGCCATCGCACAACGTCAGGTGCGGGACGTGCGGGCCTTGTTGAACCTGCCCGATACAGCCACTCCTCATGCACTGCGCCACAGTTTCGCGACCCATCTTCTGGGGGGCGGTGGTGACTTGCGGACCATCCAGGAGCTGTTGGGGCATGCCTCTTTGTCGTCGACTCAGCGCTACACGGAGGTCAACGGTGAACATTTATCCATGGTCTATGAGGCGGCCCATCCACGGGCGAAAAGACGTTAACCGGACTGGGTCTCGACGATCGGAATTTCGAAATAAAACGTCGATCCCATGGAGCGGACGGAATGAAGATTGATTCTGCCATTATGTCCGCGAATAATTTCCTTGCAAATACTCAAACCGAGACCGGTGCCGGAAATGGAACGGGTATCAGAGGAATCCGCCTGTACAAACCGGTCAAAAATAGATTTCTGGTGTTTGCGGGATACACCCGGACCATGGTCAGTAACGGATATACGGACATTTTGACCGTGATGGGACATGAGAATTTCAACTTCATCACCGAAGTTTGAAAATTTCACGGCGTTGGAGATGAGGTTATCCATGACCTGCATCAGACGATGACGGTCGCCATTGATCATGAGTTTATGAGATCCTGTATCGACACGCAGATTGACGCCAAAGCGTTTTGCGAATCCGATATTGGCTTTTGCCGAATTTTCGATCAGTTCCTGGGCAGGAATAATCTCGAAATCCAGTTTCATATCCTGCTGGCTGAGCTTTTCCAGGTCCAGAATATCGTTAATCAGGTTGAGCAGCCGTTCGCCGTTTTCGATGCCGATCCCGATCAATTCCAGAGCCATTTGGGGGATATCCCCCGTTGCTCCACCTCTGACCAAACCAAGAGAGCCCAATATGGAAGTCAGCGGTGTACGCAATTCATGACTGACCGTGGCAATGAACTGGCTTTTCATTCTATCGAGCTCTTTGCGGTCGGTAAAATCACGGAAGGTCATGATATACCCACCACCCATAATCGGGCTGCCCCGGTATTCAATCCATTTGCTGTTGGGTAAGGGAAACTCAAGCTGGATATGTTGGTGCGCATTCAAGATGAGAGAAGATACATCCAGAGAGCCCGGTTCGGATTGCCCGTCGAGGATTTGTTGCGCAATGAACGTGAGAAGATCATCGGCGATTGCTGTGGGGTCCGTCTCTTGTTGTTTTTCGATATCGAAAATGGCAAACAGGCGGTCATTCCAAGTGGCCGGTCTGCCATCTGGGCCCAATACAAGAATTCCGTCGGGAATGGTTCGAAATGCGGTTTCGATGATTTCAGCGGTTTCCGCACTGTTGCGCTCGGCGTTTTTGAGCCGTGTCACGTCAGTCGTGATGATGGCGGTCAGGCCGTCGGGGAGGCGTTGCTCTTTGACAAGCAAGGTGTGATTGTCTTTTCGCATGTACTCAAAGGGCTCGCCGGGGTTTTTGTGGCGACGCAGGCGTTCCTTAATCCATTTTTCTTTTTCTTCAGGAGTACCGCCAATGACAGCACGGATGTGATCGGTAAACCGCATACCCACTTCAACCGGAACAGATATATCCGAATTGGCTTTCTTAAAAATCTTGTTGGAAAAGATAAGGCGATCATCCGTATCCCAAAGAGAGAACCCGCTTTCCATATTCTCGATTGCTACAGTTAACCGTGCGGCAATCTGTTCGATCTCGATCTGATTGCTAACAATCCGTCCCGATCCCCGGTAACCACTGAATTGGCCGTTTTCATCATAAAAAGGAACACCACTTGTTTGTATCCAGGTGGTTGAATCTTGTGTGTGTCGTGCGTAAACAAAATTCTCAAAAGGCAGGTGATCATGGATTTTATGCTGAAGCTCGGCCCAGTCCTGGCCATCCATGTCGATATCAACGCCAAGCTGTTCGCGAGATTTCCCATAGTGCCATTCCGGCGCCCGACCGGTCAGCTCTTCAACGATTGGCGACATATAGGTAAACCGGTCTTGCGCATCGGTTTCCCAAAACCAGGCGGACAAGGCTTTTTCGAAATCGGCAACCCGGGCTTGGTCCCGTTTTAGCCGGGCAACAAGCGCCTCAGCATCTGTCGGGACAGGCCGAAAATCGGGATTTTTAAGTCGGGTTGATTTTTTCGTCACCATTTGTGCTCAATAATTTCCGGCGTTTTTGGTCATCTAAAGAACAGGTATAAGCCTGAAATCAAAGAACATCTACATACAATGTAAGTCAACCGAAATTAGGCCTGTTCCCTTTATGGTGCTTTTTCAGGCAGAGATCTGCTCAGAAATGCAATACACAGCGGGCCAAGCGCAACTACGATGCCCAATGTGGCAAAAGCCCAGCCCCAGGACGCGGTTGTTTTGCCGCCACTGGTGAGGTCGAGCATGAGCCCAAACACCAGCGGGCCGGCAAATGAACCCATAAACCCGATGCAGGAATGGACAGCCATTGTGGCGCCCCGGTAGCCTTGCGGAGCGGCGCTTACCACACCTGCGGTCACTGAAGAGGATTCTCCGGCAATGGTGACGCCGTATAAAATGATCAGGGTAACAACAACAATAAAAGGAAGCTCAGCCGAGAACCCGATCAGGCAGGCAAACACGGCCGAACACCACATGATGATGGTGATGGCCTTATGGCGGCCAATGCGCCGGGAGAGCTCATTGCCTAAAACGCTGGCCGGCAGAGCTGTCAGGTTCGCGACGGCGGCCCATGCGGTAACCGCGATCCACAGGCTTTGCCCCGGATTGGTTGACAATGAATAGGTCAGAAATGCGACCATCCATGAGCGGTAGGCGAACAATTCAAAATTATGGACGGTATAGGCCAGCACATAGGCCATGGCCGGTTTACAGGTCAGCACGGGGCGAAAATCGAGCGGATGAGTGTCGGGAGCCTTGTGGGGCCTGGGGTCCGTTGCCGGTAAAAGGATGCGAGACAGGGTAATCGCGGCAAGAGGGCCGATGACGGCCACCATGAAGGCGGTTTGCCAGTCCCAGCCGGTGGCAATTTCGCCGGCGGCGAAATAGGAGATGGCGGTACCAATACCAAAGCTGGATGTATAAAAAGCGACGGCCCGGCTGTTGTCCGATTGTGGGCGCAGATGCTCGAGATGATCGGTTAATAGCTTAAGCCCTGGCATATAGGAGCCTGCCAGCCCAATACCGGCGAGGGTGCGGAAGACCATGGCGCTCCAGAAGCCATCGGCAAGCAAGGCGAATCCGAGGCTTGAGACGGCCGTTAGCAGCAGGCTGAACATATAGATTTTACGGGGTGGCGTGTGATCCGTCATACTGACAAGAATGGGTACCGCCAGCAGGTACCCACCGTAATAAATACCATTCAACCAGCCGGCGTCGGTATTTGATAACTGCCATGTGTCGATAAACGTTGGTAGCAATGCGGGAAAGGTGACCGCCCCCAACATGCTGAAAACCTCGGCAATGCAAAGCAGAACAATGAGTTGAAGCGGTGTCGGGTTACGCATGAGGTGCCGCTTCGCAGGAAGGGGGCATGGGGCTGTCAGAAACCGCTAGATATGAAGTGCCCGTCCGCCTGCACCCAGGGCGGCTTCTTTCACAGCTTCCGAAAGACCGGGATGACCATGACAAATCCGGGCCACATCTTCCGCACTGGCACTCAGTTCCATGGCGACAACGATTTCCTGAATGAGATCGCCAGCTTGCGGGCCGATGATATGACAGCCCAATAGGGCATCTGTCTTTTTGTCGGCTAGAATTTTGACAAAACCATCGGAGTCCGCATTGGCGCGCGCCCGTGAGTTAACGGAAAACGGGAATTTACCCACGCTATATTCGATTCCGTCTTTTTTCAGTTGCTCTTCCGTCTTGCCAACGCTGGCGACTTCCGGATGGGTATACACAATGCCGGGAATGGCGTCATAATCGATGTGTCCGGTCTGGCCGGCGATGATTTCGGCACATACCGAGCCTTCGTCTTCCGCCTTGTGTGCCAGCATAGCGCCGCCGATAACATCGCCAACGGCATAAATGCCTTCCACATTGGTTTGGTAATCCTCGTCGACCGGGATAAACCCGCGCTCATCGACGGTGACGCCAATCTTGTCGAGGCCCAGCTTGTCGGTGAACGGACGCCGGCCAATGGCGACCAGCACCACATCGGCCTTCAGGGTTTCCGGCTTGCCGCCATCGCGTGGTTCCATGGTCAAGGTGACATTGGTTTTGGTCTTCTTGGCGCCGGTGACCTTGGTTTTGAGCTTCAGGTCCATGCCTTGCTTTTTCAGAATTCGACCCATGTTTTTTGAAACTTCCGCATCCATGCCCGGAAGCACCACATCAAGAAATTCAATGACGGTAACTTCTGCGCCGAGTCGGCGCCAGACAGAGCCCAGTTCAAGCCCGATCACGCCAGCCCCGATAACGGCCAGAGTTTTCGGAACCTTGGGCAAAGCCAGGGCACCGGTTGAACTGACGATCAACTTCTCGTCAATTTCGATGCCGGGCAGAGGGGCGACATCCGAACCGGTGGCGATCATGATGTTTTCGGTCTTCAGAACCTGTTTTCGGGCCCCTTTTTTGAGCGGTTTAACGCTCACTTCACCCGGTGCCGTGATTTCACCAAAACCGACGATGTAATCGATCTTGTTCTTTTTCATCAGGAACTCGATGCCATTGGTCAGGTCTTCAACCACCTTGTCCTTGCGCGCCAACATGGTTTTCAGATCAAGCTTCAAACCACTGGCCTGAATGCCATGATGGGCGAACTCTTTTTCGGCAACTTCAAAATGATGTGACGATTGCAGCAGAGCTTTGGACGGGATGCAGCCGACATTCAGGCAGGTGCCGCCCAGTTTGCCGCGGGCTTCAACCACGGCCGTCTTGAGGCCCAGTTGCGCCGCCCGGATTGCGCCCACATAACCGCCAGGACCGCCGCCGATGACAACCAGATCATACCCGTCGCTCATAATGATATCCTTCTTTGCGAAACTTAAACGATTAGACGTCCAGCATAATCCGTTGCGGGTCTTCGATCAGGTCCTTGATGCGAACCAGAAAAGAAACCGCTTCACGGCCATCGACGATCCGATGGTCATAGGACAACGCCAGATACATCATAGGTCGGACCACAACTTCGTCACCAACTGCCACTGGGCGTTTCTGTATTTTGTGCATGCCCAGAATGCCGGATTGCGGCACATTCAGGATTGGCATGGAATTCAATGAACCGAACACACCACCGTTGGTGACGGTAAAGGTGCCGCCGGTCATTTCGTCCATGGACAGCTTTCCGTCGCGGGCCCGGCGACCAAAATCACCAATATTTCCCTCAATTTCGGCAAAGCGCAACTGGTCGGCGTCTTTCAAAACCGGGACGACGAGGCCCTGCGGCGTGCCTACGGCAACGCCGATGTTGTAGTAGTTCTTGTAGATTTGCTCTTCGCCGTAAATCTCGGCGTTCAGGGCCGGCCACTCTTTCAGGGCAATGCAGGCGGCGCGAACGAAAAACGACATGAATCCAAGGCGGACACCGTGCTTTTTCTCAAAGGCTTCCTTGTAGGTGGCGCGCAGGTCCATGGCGGCACCCATATCGACTTCGTTCCAGGTGGTTAGCATGGCGGCTGTGTTCTGGGCTTCCTTCAGACGACCGGAAATGATTCTCCTGAGCTTGCTCATGCGCACGCGCTCTTCGCGTGGATCATCGGGGCGTGGCGGCAGATCTGCCGGTGTTGCAGGTGTCATGGATGCAGCGGCGGGTGCGGCCGTTGTCCGGCGTTTTGCATTGCCAGCGGTAATGGCAGCCAGAACGTCGCCCTTGGTGATCCGACCATCCTTACCGGAAGCGGAAATCAGGGCCGGGTCGAGATCATTATCATCAACCAACTTGCGGACAGCCGGTGACAAGGGATGGCTGGGTGCCGCAGGTGATGCTGCGGGTGCCGGTGCAGGCGCTGGTGTTGGAGCAGGTGCGGCAACCGGGGCCGGTGATGCTGCGGGTGCCGGAGCCGGGGCCGGTGCCGGCGCGGGAGCTGGGGCAGGCGCTGCTGCGGGAGCGGGCGCCGATGCAGTGCCTGCCGCACCTTCTTCAATGGTCCCGAGCAGGGCGTTGACTTCCACATCGGTGCCTTCGGCGACGATGATGCTGGCGAGGGCTCCAGCAACGGGAGAGTTGACCTCTACCGTCACCTTATCCGTCTCAAGCTCGACCAGGGGCTCGTCAACGGCAACCGCGTCACCGGGCTGCTTGAACCATTTGGCAACGGTTGCTTCAGATACAGATTCACCCAATACAGGGACTTTGATTTCAACGGCCATTTTTATTTCCTCAGCTTATCAGGGCCACATTTGACCCGATATCACTTACTTTTACGGTTACTTGCGGACACTTTTTTTACAGGGGCTTTTTTGGCTGCTGGCTTTCGGCTTGTTGCTGCCGTGCCAACGCTTAGAGCCTCGTCGATCAGTTGTGCCTGCTGGGCGAGATGCTTGGACATCAATCCGGTCGCCGGTGCTGCCGCTTCCGGCCGCCCGGCGTATTTCAAGCGGGTGCTTTTATGACCCAGATTGTCGATTAACGCAGAAAGCGGCTCGATCAGGAACGTCCAAGCGCCCATATTGCGGGGTTCTTCCTGGCACCAGACCACGTCGGCGTTGGGGAAGCGTTTCAGTTCCTGGGTAATGGCCTGTTCGGGGAACGGGTAAAGCTGTTCCACACGCAACAAATAAACGTCATTTGCCTTGCGTTTTTCCGCCTCTTCAAGAAGGTCGAAATAAACCTTTCCGGAGCACATAACCACGCGCTTGATCTTGCTGTCGGCGACCAGGGTTTCGCGGTCATCCCAGAGAATCCGGTGGAACGTCGTGCCGTCCGCCATTTCCGAGAGCTTCGAAACCGCACGTTTGTGCCGCAGTAAGGACTTGGGCGACATAATAACCAGAGGTTTGCGGAAATCGCGCTTGAGTTGGCGGCGCAGGACATGGAAGTAGTTGGACGGCGTTGTGCAATTGCATACCTGCATGTTGTCTTCCGCACAAAGCTGTAGATAGCGCTCGAGACGGGCCGAGCTGTGTTCCGGCCCCTGTCCCTCGTAGCCGTGGGGGAGCAACATGACCAGTCCGCACATGCGCAGCCATTTGTGTTCGCCCGACGAGACAAACTGGTCAATAACCACCTGTGCGCCGTTGGCGAAATCGCCAAACTGGGCTTCCCACAGGACCAGCATTTGTGGTTCGGCAAGGCTATAGCCATATTCGAAGCCCAGCACGCCGGCTTCAGAAAGCGGGCTGTTGATAACCTCGTAAGGGGCCTGCCCGAAACGCAGGTTGTCCAGCGGTATGTAACGCTCTTCCGAATCCTGATCCATAAGCACTGAATGGCGGTGCGAGAACGTGCCGCGCTCGGAATCCTGACCGGACAGGCGCACCGGATGACCTTCCATAAGTAAAGAGCCAAATGCCAGCGCTTCCCCGGTGGCCCAGTCAATGCCTTCGCCCGTCTCGAACATTGCTTTCTTGGCTTTTAGCTGACGACTGATCTTGGAGTGGACATTGATATTGTCCGGTACTTCCGAAAGGGCCTTGCCGATTTCCTTCAGGCGGTCAATGTTGACGCCTGTATCACCGCGCCGCGCATCGCCCGAGGCGACGGTTAGTCCGGACCAGGCACCATCAAGCCAGTCGGCTTTATTGGATTTATAGCCGCTTGCCGCTTCGAAGGCGCTGTCCAACTGGGCGATGAACTGACCCATTTGGGCCTCAATCTCGGCTTCCGTCAGCACGTTTTCGCGGATCAGTTTTTGTGCATAGATGTCGCGCGTTGTCGGATGGGTGGCGATTTTCTTGTACATGCGCGGTTGCGTGAACATCGGCTCATCGCCTTCGTTATGGCCGTGACGGCGATAACAAATCATGTCGATGACCACGTCTTTCTTGAACTTTTGCCGGTATTCAATGGCGATTCGCGCGCAATGGACAACCGCTTCCACATCATCCGCATTGACATGCAGAATAGGCGCCGCGACCGTTTTGGCGACATCCGAGCAATAAGGGGACGAACGCGAGAATCGGGGGTTGGTTGTGAAGCCAATCTGGTTATTGATGATGATATGGATGGTGCCGCCGGTCTGGTAGCCCAATAGATGCGATAGATCGAGGGCTTCCGGAACCAGGCCCTGACCAGCGAAAGCGGCATCACCATGCAGCAGCAGGGCCATAACCTTTTCGCGCTGGGTATCATTTTTCTGCATCTGCTTGGCGCGCACTTTGCCAAGACAAACCGTGTTGACGACTTCCAGGTGCGACGGGTTGGCGGTCAGTGATAAATGCACCGATTTCCCGTCAAAGACGCGATCCGATGATGAGCCCAGATGGTATTTTACATCGCCGGACCCCATCACATCATCGGGGCGCGACTGGCCGCCCTGGAACTCATGGAAGATGGCCTGAAACGGTTTGCCCATAACATTGGCGAGCACGTTCAGGCGGCCCCGGTGGGCCATGCCCAAAACGATTTCTTCGACACCCAGTTGACCGCCACGCTTGAAAATCTGCTCCATGGCAGGAACCAGGCTTTCGCCGCCATCGAGACCAAAACGTTTGACACCGGAAAACTTGCGGTCGAGATAACGTTCAAAACCTTCGGTCTCAATCAGCCGGTTGAGAATGGCTTTTTTGCCATTAACGGTAAATGTCGCCTGGTTGTTGATGCGTTCCATGCGCTCCTGAATCCAGGATTTCTCATCCGGATCCTGAATATGCATGAACTCGACGCCGATGGACGCGCAATAGGTCTGATGCAGAATCTTTATGATTTCGCGCAGCGTTGCGGTTTCAAGGCCGAGCACGTAGTTGATGAAGATTTGCCGGTCCATATCCTTTTCTGAAAACCCGTAACTTGCCGGGTCCAGTTCGGGGTGTTCCGTTGGCACTTCAATGCCCAAGGGATCGAGATTCGCGAGCAGATGCCCGCGCACCCGATAAGCCCGGATAAGCATCAAAGCCCGGATCGAATCAAGCGTCGCTTCGCGAACTTTCTGTCCGCTCATGCGCGCATTAATTGTTGCTTGGTTGAGGTCTTCCTGCGGGTGGTGTCCAGCCGTCATCCGCTCCGACAGGGGAGCGAGGTCCGCCTGGCCGACAACGCCGGCGTCAGACGGCGCCCAAGCGGTGCCGCTCGTTTTGGCACTGCTTGGGCGTGTTTCATCCACCAGTTCAGAAAAAAAGTCCTGCCACTGGATATCGACGCTGCCTGGATCATCGAGATAGCGTTCATAGAGTTCGGCGACGTAGACTTGATTGCCCGAATAGAGAAATTGTGTCGGATCGAGTTCTGTCATACTCAATTGGCGCGCCGTTGCCGACGCGTCCTCCCTAATGCGTTGCGGCCCCGATATCTGGATAGATCGTGCTGGATCATGGGTTTAACCGAAAACTTTCACCATTGTTTCACCAATGCCTGCAGGAGAGGCGGTTACATGGATGCCGGCATCCTGAAGGGCGGCGATTTTGTCTTCCGCACCGCCTTTTCCGCCAGCAATGATGGCACCGGCATGGCCCATACGGCGTCCCGGAGGGGCCGTGACCCCGGCGATAAAGCCAACCACGGGCTTTTTCGTGCCGGACGCTTTGATGAAGGCGGCGCCGTCTTCTTCAGCTGAACCGCCAATCTCGCCAATCATGACAATGGCTTCCGTTTGATCGTCTTCGACAAACAGCGACAGGCAATCAATAAAGTTGGTGCCATTGACCGGATCGCCGCCAATGCCGATACAGGTCGACTGGCCAAAACCGGCTGCTGTTGTCTGGGCGACGGCTTCATAGGTCAAAGTTCCCGAACGCGAGACGATGCCGATATTGCCTTGTTTGTGGATGTGCCCCGGCATAATGCCGATTTTGCATTCTCCTGGCGTAATGACGCCCGGACAGTTGGGGCCGATCAGGCGGGTGTTGGAGTTGGCAAGGGCGCGCTTGACCTTGACCATATCCATAACCGGAATGCCCTCTGTAATACAGATGGCAAGCTCAATACCGGCGTCAATGGCTTCCAGAATGGCATCCGCCGCAAAGGGCGGCGGTACGTAAATCACGGTCGCGTTGGCTTCAGCTTTGGCGACGGCGTCTTTCACCGTATCGAAAACCGGTAGATCGAGATGTTTCGTTCCACCTTTTCCAGGGGTTACGCCACCCACCATGTTGGTTCCGTAAGCAATCGCCTGTTCGGAGTGGAAAGTGCCCTGTGCTCCGGTGAAACCCTGACAGATGAGCCGTGTGTTTTTATTAACGAGGACCGACATTTATTGAGCCTCCTTCACGGCTTTGACAATTTTTTCTGCGGCATCCGCCAGATTGTTGGCGGAAATAATAGGCAGGCCGGAGGAGGCCATGATCTCTTTCCCTTTTTCGACATTGGTGCCTTCCAGACGGACGACCAATGGCACATCGAGGCTGACTTCCCGGGCGGCGGCGACAACGCCTTCGGCAATCACATCACATTTCATGATGCCGCCAAAGATGTTGACCAGAATACCCTTCACGTTGTCATCGGAGAGAATGATCTTGAACGCAGTGGTTACCCGTTCCTTGGTAGCGCCGCCACCAACGTCCAGGAAGTTGGCCGGTTCGCCACCATTCAGCTTGATGATGTCCATGGTGCCCATGGCAAGGCCTGCGCCGTTGACCATGCAGCCGATGGAGCCATCGAGCTTGATGTAGTTCAGCTCATGCTTGCCAGCTTCCAGTTCGGCCGGGTCTTCTTCCGACTCGTCGCGCATCTCTTCCACATCTTTGTGGCGATACAGCGCGTTGTCATCGAAGTTGATCTTGGCATCCAGGGCAATCACGTCGCCTGCACCCGTAACCACCAGCGGGTTGATTTCAACGATTGAACAGTCCAGTTCGGTAAATGCTTTGTACATGGAGAGCATGAACTTTACAGCAGCACCGACCTGTTTGCCCTCGAGGCCCAGGCCAAAAGCCAGTTGACGGGCATGAAAGGGCATCATTCCGGTGGCCGGATCGATTGAGACCTTGAGGATTTTTTCTGGTGTCGCTTCCGCAACTTCTTCGATTTCCATACCGCCTTCGGTTGAGGCCATCATGGTCAGACGCGAGGTTTCGCGGTCCAGCAGCATGCCCACATAAAGTTCGCGGGCGATATCACAGCCTTCTTCGATGTAGAGGCGTTTGACTTCCTTGCCTTTTTCACCGGTTTGTTTGGTGACCAGTACATGGCCGAGCATTTCGGCTGCATTTTCGCGGACATCATCAACGGATTTGACAACGCGGACGCCGCCTTTTCCATCGGGGTTGTCCATGAAGCGTCCGGCACCGCGGCCGCCGGCGTGTATTTGTGATTTTACAACAAAAACCGATCCGCCTAAGTCTTCTGCAGCTTTTACGGCTTCATCGACACTGAATGCCACATGGCCGCGGGGTACGGGAACCCCGTATTTCGATAGCAATTGCTTGCCCTGATACTCATGAATGTTCATGACGTCCTCGTCCTGTTTTACTCTTATTTGGGTGTGGAGAGGCTATGCCTTTTTGGATGCCTCTGGTTTAGCAGCAGAAGCCGGCGCCGTTGCGGCCGGAGCGGTGACGGCTTTCTGCAGGGCCGCCCTTCGTGCTGTCGTTTTCTTTTTCACCGGGGCTTTCTTTGCCACAGTTGCTTTCACAGGAGCCTTCTTTGCCGCGGTCCTTTTGGCCGGAGCGGTCTTGGCTGCTGGCGCAGATTTCTTTGCAGCGGAAGCGGCTTTGGAAGCGGCTTTTTTCGCTGCAGGTTTTTTCGTAGTGGATTTTTTGGCGGGAGACGTTTTTTTCGCTGCAGGTTTTGCTTTTGCCGCAGGTTTTTTTGCCTCGCTTTGAAGTTTGGCCGTCAGGTCAACCAAAGTCTTAACTTCCTTGACCGATTTCCGGAACATGGCTCTTTCGGAGGCGTCAAGTTTCACTTCGACAATACGCTCAACACCCTTGGCGCCAATAACAACAGGAACGCCGACATACATACCTTTGACGCCGTATTCGCCTTTCAGATAGGCGGCGCAGGGCAGTACGCGCTTTTTGTCTTTCAGATAGGATTCCGCCATGGTGATGGCGGCTGCGGCCGGCGCGTAAAAGGCAGAGCCGGTTTTCAACAGGCCGACAATTTCGCCGCCCCCCATGCGGGTGCGCATCACGATATCGTCGATATTCTTCTGGGTTGTCCATTTCATGGCGATCAGGTCTGGCAGCGGAATACCGGCAACGGTGGAATAGCGGATGGAAGGAACCATGCTGTCGCCGTGGCCACCAAGCACAAAGGCGGTGACGTCTTCAACTGAAACTTTGAACTCATCCGCCAGGAAGTAACGGAAACGCGCGGAATCCAGCACACCAGCCATACCCACAACCTTGTTGTGGGGAAGTCCTGAGGCGTCGCGCAGTACACTGACCATGGCGTCCAGCGGGTTGGTAATGCAAATCACGAAAGCTTTCGGCGCGTTCTTTTTGATGCCCGCTCCCACCTGCTGCATAACGGACGTATTGATGCCAATCAGATCGTCGCGGCTCATGCCCGGTTTGCGGGCAACGCCTGCGGTCACGATAATGACGTCTGCACCTTTGATGGCGGTATAGGATTTGGCACCCTGCAAATTTGAATCAAAACCGTCAATGGGCGAGCTTTCAGCAATATCGAGGGCTTTTCCTTGTGGAATCCCGTCTACAACGTCGAACAGGACAACGTCGCCAAGTTCTTTAAGGCCTGCCAAATGGGCCAATGTTCCGCCAATATTACCTGCGCCGATGAGAGCGATTTTATTACGTGCCATGATTGAAGTTCCAAAATGATAAAACGAATGGGTTCACGTATCGAAGCGCGTAGCTACGCATACGTTTCTGTCGTACCTTGTTTCGGAGTCTAGAGCAAGCGTCAGCTTGATTTTTCAGGGGCTTAGCGGGTGAAAACCTGTGAATGCAGGAATTATTCCCAGATGATGTCGAGACCGATATCGACAGCGGGGGCTCTTTGCGTAATGGCGCCAACGGATATGTAATCGACACCGGTCTCGGCAATCGCCCGGATGGTTTGCAGATTGACGCCGCCGGAAGCCTCCAGGGGGATGCGTCCCTGCACATATTTTACCGCTTCGCGCAGCACCGGCGGCGGCATGTTGTCGAGCAACAGGGAGTCGGCTCCAGCATCCAGCGCATCGCGAACCTGTTCCAGGGTATCGCATTCGGCCTGCACCTTGATGCCGTCAAAATCCTGGGCTTTGGCGCGTTCCACAGCGGCGCGAATGGAGCCGGTGACGGCGATATGGTTGTCCTTGATCAGGATTGCATCGTCCAGCCGCATGCGATGGTTGGTCCCGCCGCCGCAGCGGACCGCGTATTTCGAGAGATTGCGGAGCCCGGGTACGGTCTTGCGGGTATCCAGCAAAGTGGCGGAAGTCCCGGCAATCTCGGTCACATAGGCACGGGTGACGGTGGCGATTCCAGACAAAAACTGGACACTGTTCAGCGCTGTCCGTTCCGCCGTAAGGAGCCCCTCGGCAGGGCCTTCCATGCGGGCAATCACATCTCCAGCCTGTACGGCGGTTCCGTCCGGGCTGATAATTTCTAGGGTTGCATCCGGGGCCAGCCGTTTAATGATTTCTTCAACCAGCGGCATTCCGGCAACAACCATGTCTTCACGCGCCGCCATAACGGCTTTCAGGCGGGCATCGGCAGGAACGGTGGCACGCGTTGTCAGGTCGCCGCGTCCAATATCTTCGGCCAAGGCAACATCGACGCAGGCGGAAACGTCCGCCGGATTGATAGTGAGGCTGCTCATGAAGTTATTCGGCGGCCTGCGTTGCCGATTTGGCAGGGGCGGGCGGCGACATCTCCAACATCCGCTCCAGCGGTTTTAAGGCCTGCAGACGAAGCGGTTCGGGGATTTCGATGCCCGGCGCTTCATTAACCATGCTGAGATAGAGCTTCTCAAGCGTATTCATTTCCATGAACGGGCAATTGGCGCAGTTACAACTGCCGTCAGATCCCGGGGCCGGAATAAAGGTTTTTTCCGGGGCCTGTTTCTGCATCTGGTGGATAATATGCATTTCCGTGGCGATGATGAATTCCGGCTCGGGTGACTGCGTGACGAATTCGAGGATCGAACGGGTCGAGCCGACATGGTCGGCATGCTGCAAAATACCATCGTGGCATTCCGGGTGCGCGGCCACCGGTGCGCCAGGGTGCTGGCCTTTCAGCTTGATCAGTTCGCGTTCGGAAAACTGGTCGTGAACGATACAAACGCCGTCCCACAGTAACATATCGCGACCGGTTTCGCGGGCCAGCCAGCCACCCAGGTGCCGGTCAGGCGCGAACAGGATCGGCTGATCTTGCGGAATCTGGTCAATGATATACTTGGCGTTGGACGAGGTTACGATGATGTCGCTGTGCGCTTTCACGGCTGCCGAGCAGTTAATATAGGTCAACGACAGGTGATCGGGGTGTTGGGCCCTGAACTCGGCAAATTCCTTCGGTGGACAGGCGTCTTCAAGAGAGCAGCCAGCATCGGCATCGGGCAAAACGACTTTTTTGCCGGGGCTCAGGATTTTCGCCACTTCCGCCATAAAGCGGACGCCGCAAAAGACAATCATGTCGGCATCGGTGGCCGCAGCGGCACGCGATAAATCGAGGGAATCGCCAACATAATCGGCAATGTCCTGCAATTCCGGGTCCTGATAATAATGGGCCAGAATGACAGCGTTCTTTTCACGGCGCAGGCGATCAATCTCCGCCCATAAATCCAGGCCGGGATCAAGGCGCGCCTCGGTTAACGCACCGGGTGCGGGAAAAACGACTGTTTCCATGATGTATGGTCCTCATATCCGGCTACAGGGAAGCGCTTATCGATTCATCCCGTAGCGTCACAATTTTTTCATATATAATCAAGTCTGTTGCCAGCGGCAATGATTTGCGTCATGCCTGGATGGGCTGCGGAAACTAGCTGTCTTTCGAGCCGTGCGGCAGAGCCATGTATTCTGGCGACTGCATTTCCAGCAGACGCGACACCGTGCGCTCAAATTCAAAGGCGCCGTCACCTTCCGTATAAAGCTCGGTCGGTGGCGTTTCTGCGGCGCAGATGAGCTTGGTTTTATGGTCATAGAGTGCGTCGATCAGGGTGACAAAGCGCTTTGCCTGATCGCGGTTATTGGGGCCGAGCTTGGGGATGCCGTCGAGAATGATTGTATGAAAGGCATCGGCCACAGCCAGAAAATCGCCGGGGCCCAAGGGCTTGGTGCACATGTCTGTGAAGGTGGTAAAGCCGACCCCTTCCGCCGCCTTGGCAATTTCAATGGTACGGCCGTTGACGCTCAGTTGCCGGGGGCGTGATTCCATGCCGACCGTCAGCGTATCGAAATCAAGTTGCAGCTTTTCCGTGGCCTGCGGGGTTGCAGGTGACAGATAGGCGTCCATTTCGCGCAATCGTTCGAGCCGGTAATCGGTGTCTGAATCAAGATGGATCACCTGCATTTTTTCATTCAGCATGTCGATAAACGGCAAAAACCGCTCGCGCTGCAAACCGTCTTTGTAAAGATCGTTGGGATGCCGGTTTGAGGTGGTGACGATGACAACGCCCATGTCAAACAGTGCCTCGAACAAGCGGCCCAGAATCATCGCATCGCCAATATCGGTGACATGAAATTCGTCGAAGCACAAAAGCCAAGCCTGATCGACAATGACTTTCGCCAATGCTTTCAAAGGATCGCTGGATTCCGGAACCTTGCCGGACTTTTGGGCTTCGCGGAAGGCGTGAACCCGGCGATGCACTTCCTGCATAAAGGCATGAAAGTGGACGTGCTTGCGTTCTGCCACATTGGAGTTCTCATAAAACAAATCCATCAGCATGGTTTTGCCACGCCCGACACCGCCCCACATATATATGCCTTTTGGCACCGGGCGTTTGCGGTTGCGGATACTCAGTCGCGCCCGCCAACCGGTTTGCCCCATCTGCTGGGCGTAAAGGTCCAACTCGCTATGCAGGCCCTGCAGTAGCTCGATAGCCTTTTGCTGGTTGGGGTCGGGCCGCAACTTGCCGTCCCGAATGAGCGTCTGATAGGCAGAGATGGGTTCGGTGGTGACAAACATCCGGATTACACGCCACCGGAAACGGAAATGCAGGCACCGTTTGTATAGCTGTTGTTTTCATCAAGCAGCCACATGACGGCGTTGGCGATCTCCTGCGGCGTGCCGCCCCGGCCCATGGGCATGTTGGCGCCGACATCGGCAAACCGGTTGGGACGACCATTGGCAGCGTGAATTTCCGTATCGACGATGCCGGGCAGGATCGCATTGACGCGAATGCC
This sequence comes from Rhodospirillales bacterium, assembly GCA_048262255.1. Taxonomy (GTDB): domain Bacteria; phylum Pseudomonadota; class Alphaproteobacteria; order Rhodospirillales; family Casp-alpha2; genus JABMNT01. The sequence continues at coordinate 1,334,746 of JBLXFH010000001.1, forward strand.
TTCTTTGGCGACTTCCTTGGCCAGCCCTATGGTCATGGAATCGACAGCACCCTTGGAGGCGGCATAGTGGATATAGTCGTTGGGGCTGCCCGTTCGCGAGGCAACGGATGAGATGTTGATGATGACACCGCCCTTGCCTTTGTGTTTCGTCGACATGCGCCGGACGGCTTCGCGCTGGGTCATCAGACAGCCGACCACGTTGACAGCCATGATACGCTGCGCAGTTTCAAAGTCCAGTTCGTCGTTCCTGCAAAAACCGCCGGTAATGCCCGCATTATTGACCAGGGCGTCTAATGTGCCGAGGTCGGCATCAACGGCTTTGAACAGATCTACAATATCGGCCTCGTTGCCCATGTCGGCTTTGAAAGTCATGGCCCGTTGACCTTCGGCCCGGACCTGTTCGGCGACCCGTTCGGCCGGTGCCTGGTCGTTTGCATAGTTGATACAAACATCGAAACCGGCTTTTGCTGCCTGCTGCGCGATGGCGGCACCGATCCCGCGGCTTGCCCCGGTAATCAACAGAACTCGGCTCATTTGGAAGCGTCCTTGTTGGTCGGCGCTTTGCTAGCGTCAGCAGGCTCGGTGCGGCTGATCGAGCGCGAAAAGGCGGCCTCCATCTGGCGCCGGGTTTTGAGCGCCGTTGACTGTTTTGCCGTTTCGTTCAACTCGACATCGCTCCAAGTTACAATGTGGCCTTCCTTGACCTGTTTGTTCAGCTTGAGCTCGTGGGCGAGCCCGATGGGAATGGCCCCCAGACTTAAAGAGTCGTTTGCCACCATCAGCCGTCCCCATACCGTGAACCCGCCCTCACCATCCAGTTGCTCACCTTCGCGCAGGTCGCGCTTTGCCGTGGCGACCACATCGCCCCGAAAGCCGGTCGCCTGTCCGGTAGGCTGTTTCAGCAGGGCCGCATAGGCGACACTGACGCCAAGCTCCAGACCAATCAGATGATAGGGCCGCCAAAGGGCTGAATAGGTGCCGGTGGGGTCGGTGATCAGGCCGTAATCGGAAAAACAGCGCTTCACGTAATCGGTTGGCGCCTTGAACGTCACATAGACGCCCCAGCGCAAATTGTTTTCAAGATCCGCACCATCGCGCCCGCGGCTACTGACGACCTCAACCTGGCCTTTGTGGTGCAGGGTGCCGCCATCGGCATCGGGGATCAGTTTTGAAGCCAGTTGGTTCACTTCACAGGCGGGGAATGTGAGGCCGCCTGGCGCCGGCATTAACCCCGTGGCGTTGGCGACGGCCGCCATTTCAATACCCGACTTGGTGCCGTCGAGAAACGAGTTGAACATTTTGGCGTTCATACCGCTCTGTTTCGCGCGTTCCGGGGTGAGGCCGTAATGCCCCCATACGGTATCCGGGGTTGAGGCGTGAAATTCCGGTTGATAGAGCGTGCCCTTACCCGCTGCGATAACCTCAAGACCGATAGAGCGGGCCCAGTCGACCTGTTCACAAATCAGTGCGGGCTGATCGCCATAGGCCATGGAATAGACAACACCTGCCTCGGCGGCCTTTTGCGCGAGAAGCGGGCCGCACAGGACATCGGCCTCCACATTGACCATAACGACATGCCGCCCGCGTCCGATGGCGGCCAGAGCATGTACAACACCGGCTTCGGGAACGCCGGTCGCTTCGACCACAACATCCACGCCTCCGGCATCGATCAGGCTCAAGGCGTCATCGGTGAGGAACGTTGTGCCTTCGGCCAGGGCTTTCGCCGGGGACCGCGCTGCATATTGCTCAACTGGCCATCCCGTTTCTGCCAGCGCTTGTTTTGCACGTTTCACGGACAGGTCGGCAACGCCTAGAATATGCAGACCCGGTGTCAGGCGCGCCTGACTGAGAAACATGGTGCCGAATTTTCCGGCACCGATGACAACAACCCGAACAGGTCTGTCCGCCTCGGCGCGCGCTTTCAATAAACCATGAATATTCATTAAGTGCGATCAGATGCCGTTGTTTGTGTTGTCGGTGGTGACCCGGAAACATTATGGATGAACATACCCGCCATAATCAATGTACGCGGCGGAAATCGAAAGGGAAAAGTGAAATAATCGGGGTAAGGGCATCATTCAAACGTCACATCTAACACGCGCCAAAAGTCAGTCGGGCAGGCTTTTTCACGCGCGCCTACTTGCCGAAAAACTCATGACGGTTTTTTCAAGGCCGTTTCCATGTCATCGGCGATAGCGGTCGCTTGTGCCATATCCATTGTGCGCAGCCCGGCGATGGCGGAGCGCTGATCTTCCATCGGTTTGTTCTGGCTCATTTTGCGTTTGCCTTCAAGGCGGCTGACCGGCATCTCGAAAGCCACAATGCCCTTCAACATGCCGTGTAAAACAGAGGCATCCATTTTGTCCATCGTCCAGTTGCCGGTGATCTCGTTTTCATTGGCGCGACTCAGTTTGGCCAGAACGTCGAGCGTGGCTTGCGCATCCTCAATCGGTTGGGGCGACCCATAGGCATGGACGGCGACGTAGTTCCAGGTCGGTACGGCGTTTTTGGATTGCAGCCAGTTGGGGGAGATATAAGCGTTGATGCCGGTGAAGATGGCCAGCGATTCCGTATCTTCCCGGAACGTCTTCCAATGGTCATTGGCTTTTGCCACATGGCCATAAAGGGTGCCATATTCTCCTTTCCTGGCCTCAAAATACAAAGGCAGGTGCGAGGCATAGGGCGAACCGTCGACGGTACTCACCAGCGTAGCAAAAGAGGCTTCGCGCATATAGCGGGCAAGGGTTTTTGGGTCGTCTGCGCTAAAATGTTTGGGGACATACATAACCTGTTCTCCGGCTCGATAGTGAACCGAAGGTAGATCAGATTTGGTCTGCCGAAAAGAGCCGAAAAGTGAATGGGGAGAGGGCCATTCTGGCCCCGCCCATTAAATCCGCTTGAGCAGCGCCGATTTGATCTCGCCAATGGCCTGGCCCGGATTGAGGCTTTTCGGGCAGGTGTTGGTGCAGTTCATGATCGTGTGACAGCGATAGAGCCGGAACGGATCGTTCAGATTATCGAGGCGTTTGCCGGTGGCTTCATCGCGGCTGTCGGCAATCCAGCGATAGGCCTGCAGCAAGACGGCTGGGCCCAGATAGCGGTCGCCGTTCCACCAGTAGCTTGGGCAACTGGTCTGGCAGCAGAAACATAAAATGCATTCCCACAGGCCATCCAGCTTTTCGCGTTCTTCCGGGCTTTGCAGTCGCTCGCGGTTGGGCGCTGGCGTATCAGCCTGCAACCACGGTTCGATTGAGCGGTATTGCGAGTAGGGGCCGTTCAGGTCGGGCACCAGATCCTTGATCACCGGCATATGGGGCAGAGGAAAGATTTTCACATCACCGCTGATATCGGAAATGGGTTTGGTACAGGCCAGTGTGTTGGTGCCGTCGATATTGAAAGCACAGGATCCGCACACACCTTCCCGGCAGGAGCGCCGGAAGGTCAGCGTTGTATCAATTTCATTTTTGATTTTGATCAGGCCATCGAGAACCATCGGCCCGCACTTGTCGAGATCCACTTCATAGGTGTCGATGCGCGGGTTATTGCCGCTATCGGGGTCATACCGATAGACGCGAAACTTCTTGATGTTTGTGGCCCCTTCAGGCGCGGCAAACGTTTGACCTTCGCTGTATTTCGAATTTGCGGGGAGTGAAAGTTCGACCATCTGTTGTTCCTTTATCCCGGCTTAATAAACCCGAGCCCGGGGCTCGATATATTTCACTTCATCGGTCAGGGTGTAGTCATGCACCGGACGATAGCCCATGGTTACCTTACCGTTTTTGTCGATCCAGGCGAGCGAATGTTTCATCCAGTCCTTGTCGTCGCGATCCGGATAATCCTCATGGGCGTGAGCGCCACGGCTTTCATGGCGGGCCTCGCCAGAATAGAGCGTGGTGACGGCGCTGATCATCAGGTTTTCCAGCTCCAGACTTTCGACCAGATCGGAGTTCCAGATCAATGAGGTGTCGGTGACGCTGATGTCGCTCATCTGTTTCCAGACCTCATCGATTTTTTCACAGCCCTCTTTGAGAACTTCCGAGGTCCGGAAAACGGCAGCATTATTTTGCATGGTGCGCTGCATATTCATGCGAATGTCAGCGGTTTTCGTGCCGCCCTTCGCATAACGGAAGCGATCGAGACGTTCCAGCGCCTGATCGGCGCAACCCTTGCGGAAAGGACGAAGCGGATCGCCCGGCGTAATCAGTTCACGCGCCCGAATGGCCGCGGCGCGGCCAAAGACCACCAGATCGAGCAGCGAGTTGGTACCCAACCGGTTAGCGCCGTGGACGGAGGCCGAGGCGCATTCGCCGATCGCCATCAGACCGGGGACAACGGCGTCGGGATTGTCGGCGGTTGGCCGGAGCACTTCAGTTCTGTAATTGGTGGGAATACCGCCCATGTTGTAATGCACCGTCGGCAAAACGGGGATCGGCTCCTTGGTGGCATCAACGCCAGCGAAAATACGCGCTGATTCTGTAATCCCCGGGAGTCGCTTGTTTAGGGTTTCGGCACCCAGATGTTCCAGATGCAGGTTGATATGATCTTTTTCTGGGCCAACGCCGCGGCCTTCACGGATTTCAACGGTCATGGAGCGGCTGACCACATCGCGGCTGGCCAAATCCTTGGCCGTTGGCGCATAGCGTTCCATAAAGCGCTCGCCTTCGGAGTTGGTCAGATAACCACCTTCGCCGCGCGCACCTTCCGTAATCAGGCAGCCCGAACCGTAAATTCCGGTCGGATGAAACTGCACAAATTCCTGATCCTGCAGCGGCAATCCGGCGCGTGCGACCATGGCGTTACCGTCGCCGGTGCAGGTATGGGCAGAGGTGCATGAGAAGTACGAGCGGCCGGAACCGCCGGTGGCCATGACGACCATGTTGCCACGGAACACATGAATGGTGCCATCGTCCAGATTCCAGGCGACCACACCTTCGCAGGTGCCGTCTTCACCCATAATCAGATCAAGCGCGATGTATTCTACATAAAATTCCGCATCATGACGCAGGCTTTGCTGATAGAGGGTATGAAGAATGGCATGACCGGTGCGGTCAGCGGCGGCACAGGCGCGCTGAACAGGGGCTTCGCCAAAGTTCCGCATATGGCCGCCGAAAGGGCGCTGATAAATTTTGCCTTGTTCGGTACGCGAAAACGGAACGCCGTAATGCTCCAGTTCGACCACGGCTGGCACGGCTTCGCGGCACATATATTCAATAGCGTCCTGATCGCCCAGCCAGTCGGCACCCTTGACGGTGTCGTACATATGCCATTCCCAATGATCTTCCGCCATGTTGCCGAGGGCTGCACTGATGCCACCCTGCGCCGCAACGGTATGCGAACGGGTTGGAAATACTTTGGTGATACAGGCCGTTTTCAGGCCGGAGATGGCCATGCCAAAGGTGGCGCGCAAACCCGCACCGCCAGCGCCAACCACCACCACGTCATATTTATGGTCAATAATTTCGTAAGCCGAGGACATATGCTTAGGAGCTCCCGAAGGTCAGCCGCAGGACGGCAAAAATACTGGATGCGCCAAAAAAGATGGCGGCAAATTTGATGGAAATGAGCAAGGCCAGTTTTGGGCCTTCGCTGTGAATGTAATCTTCAACCACCACCTGAAGGCCCAACTGGGCATGATGGAACATGGCGATGATCAGCAAAATAAGCAGGATGGGATTGCCGTGCGTGGAGACCCAGGCGGTGAATTCCGCGTGGCTGGCGCCGGACATCTGAATGGCGGAATAGACAAACCACAGGGTCAGCGGGATCAGGGCGATGCCGGTTAGGCGCTGCATCCACCAATGGGCAACGCCGTCGTTGGTTGAGCCCAGCCCACGGGAGCGGCCAAGGTGCGATCTCATATCCATCAGGCGCCTCCTGCAATGGCATAACCAGCAAACCAGGTAACAACAGTGAGCACCAGCGCAAACAGGATCACAGCGACGCCGCTGGCGCGGAGTTGGGGAAGGCTAAAGCCGATACCGAAATCCCAGCCCAAATGGCGAAAGCCGTTGGCCAGATGGAAATAGAGGGAAAAGGTCAGACCAAAGAGGACCAGTTTTCCAAACAGGGACCCGATAAGGTCTTGCGCCATTTGGAACATTTGTGGACCGTATGTGGCCGATATAAGCCAGTGGGCCAAGACCAACGCGCCAAAAGCGAGAAAGACCCCGGTTGCCCGGTGGGTAATTGATAATACCGACGTGATTTGCGGCTTATATACTTGCAGATGCGGCGATAACGGCCGGTTTTGCGATGCCATGGGATCAAGCCTTATCCATGTTGTGCGACGGCGTCATAACCCACGCCATTGATTGCTAATTGGTATACATCTGCTCGTATGAAGTCAACGCATGCCGGTGTGCGTATGGGCGAAATTATTTGCAGGGCTGTCCATGGTGATGGAACATCTTTGTGGATAACGTGTGCGCATTATGTGGATAGTCGCCAAGTTACCCACAGATAATTTCACTTACCCCCGTCATTATTCATTGAACGGTTGCGACCATTTAAAGCATTCTTAGGCTGCATGAGTGAGTGCCGTGTTCGGACCGATGTTCGCTTAATCTGCTGCCCGAGGGTTGCTTTTAGGCTGCTGCGGTTTTCGAGGTCACGGTGTGATCACGCAACAGCCAGACGGTCATCGTTTTGCTTTGTGTGGTTTGACGGTTCGCAACAACATTGCCTTTGCCAAGGATGGTCTCTGCCCAGGGTGCATCATTGAAAAGGAAATGGCGGAACGTCAAAAAAAGCTTTCTTGTGTGCGGGGCCTGGCCGGCTCCAAGAGGCGTCAGATGGATGTGGTGTACGCCACGTCTCTAGGTTGGTTTCCCAGGACCTGCCTGTCTGACGCCTCTTCTCTTATCAAAGCCCCGAATCGGGGGCAACAAAAAATTTCGTTTTATCAGAGTGGCTTAGCAAAAACCTGAAAGCCGGGGATTTGATTTTCTCAAAGTATTGAGTCGTATCAAAGGTTTATAGCAGCGGCATGTTTTTTGTGAGGTTCCCGATTTTTTTTCGTGTCAGGACCAAGTTCAGGCTGAAAAAAGCAGTGTTATTAAAGGGAGCGTAAAGTTTTTACGCCGATTCGCGATGCGCCTTATAGGCTAGGATTGTCTGCTCACTTGATGTGGAGACATTTTTGAGGTGATGGCATCATGCGTGGATCAAAACGGACCAGCATTTCATAAACCAGAAAACCAGACGTGTTCAGGCCTTCTGGACAAACCCCGTTTTGTGCCGCCTCATAGGTATCTGTAAGAACACCTTTGCCGTATTGCACGGGAAAGTCTTTGCCCGCGTACGTCAGGGATATGGAGTAGCCCAAGCTTGCTATGCCAATGAACAAAAATCCCGAGACCCAAAGATTGAGTGTGTAAGAATACAGTCGGGAGGTGAGCAGTACGTTTAACCCGAAAATAAAATACACAAAAAGAAGAGGCAGAATTGCCATCCAGAATCGGGGCTGAAAATCCGGCCAGTTCAATAAAATGCCGATCATCACAGCGACATGGATTTCGATGATGCCAATCTGTTTGCGCCGGTGCCAAAAACCGGCAATAACGATCACCAGCAATAATCCTCCAATGGCGATAACGGCCGGTTGGGGCAGCAGGGAAATGGCGCGGGATGGAAAATTAAAGAACAGCTGAAAAAACACGACCATTTTTTGGCTAAGCTGCGGGATCAGCAACTCAATATTGGAAAGCGGTCCGCGGAAAAGATAGCTCCAGTAAAGACTGGATTTGACGATCAGATAGACGCCCCCTCCAAGTACCACTATCAAGACAGGGCCAAAGAGAAATATTTTTCTCCAGGTAAGTTTGTTTATCAGGTCTGAGATAGGCCGGTTGCGCAGGGCAGGATAAAGGGCGACAGCAACAGCAGGTAATAAACTGATGCCTGCCGTCCGTACCCAGATACTGAGGGCGCTGAAACCGGCAAACAGAAACCAATAGAAAATCCGTCGAGAAAGGGCGCCTTCAATTTCTATTCCACAGCGCAGGGCAAGCAGCGTCAGCGTAAAAAACAGAACCTCCGATTGGGGCAAAGCGGAATATTTGATGAAAACAAAACTCATAACGGTTAGCAGGCATATCAGCAACGCGAGCCCATTTGGAGCGGGGACAGCTTTTTTCAGCAAGCTGAAAAGAGCAAAAACTCCTATTATGATTATGCAGACATTGGCAAAGACGAGGCCAAACGCATTTGCCATCCCCGCTTTGTCGAGCACGGTCACAAAGGCGGCATAACCGGCTGGCAAGAACCCACGATGACCATTGATCAAAAACTCACCCATGTGGAGATAGCTATTGGCCATCGCCAAAAAACGGGCGCTATCGTTGTTAAGCCTTAACGGAGAGACCGTCTGGATGAAATAACCGACAGCGATAGCCGCCAAAACCGCAAGCAGCCACCTCAGCGGGACTTTTGCAACCCACCCGAAAGTCTGATTTTGAAGAGGTCCGGATGTGGTCATCAGTATGAAACGGACCTATGGCTTGGGGTGGCGCGGAATCAAAGCCCAGTAATCGACATCCAGCACGACATTTGCAAGATATTTTCCGTCCGCATCCCGGTCAGCAAATATACCCGCATTCGTATTCTTCGTGGCGACGGTGCGGATGCGTAGCGCTCCAGCATCGGCCCGTTCAGGCAAGTCTGCTTTATCAATAATTTCCGACCAGGCGAAGATGGTGTCGCCAGCAAAGGTCGGGTTGGTGTGCGCGCCGCCATTAATCGCGGCGATTTTGAAAGCATTGGCGAGGCCGTTGAAAGACAGGGCGCGGGCCATGCTGATGATATGTCCGCCATAAATCAGGCGCCGCCCGAAACGGCTGTTTTCCTGAGCGAACTGGTTGAAGTGGACCTTCGCCGTATTCTGGTAGAGCCGGGTCGCCATCATGTGTTCGGCTTCTTCAATGGTCATGCCGTCCACATGGTCAATTTTCTCGCCTACGTCATAATCTTCGAACAGGTCCGTCGAGCCGGACAGGTCCGTATCGTAACCGCCAAGATCAAGCCCCGCCGGAACAATCAGATGCGCTGCCTCGACCGCCGATGGCAAATCAGGAACATCCGCCTCCGGTGCTATTGAGGCGTTATCGCGTTTGTTGACCATGACCCAGCGGATGTAGTCGACAACCAACTCGCCGTGTTGGTTGCGCCCCTGTGAGCGCACGTAAACCACGCCGGTTTTGCCATTGGAGTTCTCCTTCAGGCCAATCACCTGAGAGCGTGCAAAAAGCGTGTCTCCGGGATAAACCACAGCGCCAAATACGCCTCCCGCATAACCCAGGTTGGCAACCGCATTGATAGAGACATCCGGAACCGTCTTACCAAATACGATATGAAACACCAGAAAGTCATCCACCGGTGCCGCTTCAAAGCCCATGTCCATGGCGATGGGTTCTGCCGAATTAGCAACAAAACGCGACCCGTAGAGCGCCGTATAGAGCGACACGTCGCCTTCGGTGATGGTCCGCGGTGTGGCATGGATCAATTCCTGACCCACATGAAAATCTTCAAAATAGTTACCCGATGCGGTTTTGAGGGTCATCTTCGTGTCCTATGCCTGCATGGCTTTGATGGCATCTGCCATGGCAACCAGCCGTTGGGCGCTTTCCACATGCAGGTTTTCTATCAGTTTGCCATCCACAAGGACCACGCCCTTGCCTTCCTTTTCGGCCGCCTGATGGGCGGCGATAATGCGGTTTGACCAGTCCACGTCGTCTTGCGAGGGGGCGAAAACGTCATTCGCCATATCGATGGTTTTCGGGTGGATCAGGGTTTTGCCGTCCATGCCCAGTTGTTTGCCCTGTTCGCACGACGCGCGAAAGCCTTCGTCATCATCGAGGTCCAGGTGCACGCCATCAAGTACCGAAATGCCAGCCGCAGCGGCAGCCAGAATACAGATTTCCAGTGACGCCATAAACGGCATGCGATCGCGGGTGTGAGATGCATTCAAATCTTTCGCCAGATCGGAGGTGCCCAGCACCAGTGCGCCAACGCGCGGGCTGGCAAAAGCAATCTCTTCTGCGTGCAGAATGCCCAAGGGGGTTTCCATCATGCACCAGACGGGCAGGTCCGCCGGGCCGCCGTTGGTGTCCAGAACCGTAAGGGCCTCATCAATCATCATTTTACTCTCGACTTTTGGCAACAAGATGGCATCAGCGCCAATGGAAGCCATGGCTTTCAGATCATCCAGGCCCCATGCGCTGTCCAGGCCATTAACCCTTACAATCAACTCGCGCTGGCCATAACCGCCTTGGCCTACAGCCTCGGCAATCTGCTGGCGGGCTGCTTCTTTGCTGTCGGGAGCCACGGCATCTTCGAGATCAAGAATAAGCCCATCGGCCTTCAGGCTGCGGCCTTTTTCAAGGGCGCGGGCGTTGGAGCCGGGCATGTAGAGAATGGATCGCCGGGGGCGGGTTTGCATGACACAGCACTCTTTCGCAGTTGCACAATATCAGTTGTGGACCCTACAATTTTGTGGGCGGATATGGCAAGGTCTACTAGGGCAGTTGTCGATATCTGAATCGGCCTAAGTTTATTAGAGACCCAGATACCTTTATTTTTACGACTTCTAAATAGGAATTGATGGTCGCATACCGAACCTGCATATGGATTACTTGTTTAGTCTTTTCAGTAAGGCGTCCCAGACTGGACTAGGAAGGCTATCCTCAGGCGGTCTGTCATGGGGGCGAAATAGGGCTTGCAGAGCGACAATGCGTTCTTCCGTTGCTGCATTTTTTTCGAATTCAAGTGCTTTGAAGGTTTTTACCATGGCAATGCGTTCTTCAGCATCGTCAGCCATTGCCTCATTTGTTCGATACCGTCGAGCGGTGATTTGTAAAACCCAGACTACAATTAGAGCTGGGGTTCCGTATGCAAAAATTGAAAGTGGGAGATTATTGTTCCAAGTTTCAGGTATGCTAGCTGACAATAATGGATAAATTTGGGTAAGTCCCCAGATACCAAGGCCGCCCACAAGAGCGAAAAGAACCAATGAAAAATGTGCTCGTTTACGATTTGTGGTACTTTTAGTTGTCCAGTAGTTCTCCGATGCTGATAACTCCATGTCTGTAGTGAAAGCCTGTTCAATCGAGCCCATTTTTTCTTGGTGGCTTTCGTAGCTTTTGTCAAAAGCGTCAAGCGCTTTCAAAGCCCGCCGGAATAATTTTCGACGGTAAAGATTGTTCGCGACGATGTCATTTTCCCAATGAGAATTAAATGTTGCTAGGCTTTTGTGATAGCCATTTTCTTGTGCATCACGCATATCTTCCCATTTGGCTTTTGCAGATTCGAGGGATTTAATATTGCTGGCCGTAAGTGCTTTCGGGTTGCGTTTAGCAATCTCAACGTCGATATGACCTTGGATATATTCACTTATTCGTTGGATGTGCCCGGTTTGAACTTGGCTAGTGGTTTCTTGTTCAAGCCAGATAAATGCTGCAACAGGTTTTGACTTTGCAAGTTCGCAAATTTGCTTTCCAAGCACTGATTCAGAACTCAGATAATTTCTCTGTTTACTATATTGGATGATTTGGGTCTTGATTTCGTCCCATTTGTTTTGGAGGAACGCTGAGTCTGTATTTTGCACGAATTGTTTGGCAAGACTAAGAATGTGTAAAGATTTTTGGCTGATCTGATGGGCCGGATTTTGCTGATTGTGGGGTTTTGTCGGGTCAGTTTCTTTCTGAAATTCAGTCCATATCTCCTTTTCCTTTTCTGCCCAACTCACAATCTGCTCAATCGTTTTAAAAGTACGCTTTCGGTACTTTCTAAAATCAACAGTAATCGGTTCCGGGGAAATCGTTTCGTCAGCCATGCTGGAGTCTTCCTGTAGTTCGATTGTCAGATTATTAACAATAGGAGGAAGTCTATCATAAATTGTTTGATGGCAAAGAAAACACGGTTAAATTTCTCATTGCGAGAACTGTGGTGCCGATAGAAAAACGGTCAGTTTTTAATTTTTTATTTAGGTGATGAAAATTGGTATCAGAATAAGAAAATGCATGAAAGCAGCTTAAGCGATCGCCCCGAACTTTAAATCCGGGGCGACGAAACCTTAAGCGGCTTTTTGCAGGTGCAGGCGGATCAGTTCTTCGGCGATCTGCACCGTGTTGAGGGCTGCGCCCTTGCGCAGGTTGTCGGAGACGACCCACAGGCTGAGGCCGTTATCAACTGTCGGGTCGGAACGGAGGCGCGACACATAAACGGCATCTTCTCCGGCGCATTCTTGTTGGGTCACGTACCCACCGTTCTCTCGGTGATCCACAACCACAACGCCAGGTGCCTTTTCAAGTACAGCGCGGGCGGTGTTTTCATCAATCTCGTTCTCAAATTCCAGATTGATCGCTTCGCCATGGCCGATAAATACCGGCACACGGACACAGGTCGCCGAGACTTTGATTTTCGGGTCGAGAATTTTTTTCGTCTCGACAACCATTTTCCATTCTTCCTTGGTCGAGCCGTCATCCATGAAGACATCGATATGGGGAATGGCGTTGAAGGCGATCTGCTTGGTGAAAATTTCCTGATGCTGCTGCGCCGGCTGGTTCACATAGATGCCCTTGGTCTGGTTGAACAGTTCATCCATGGCCGCCTTGCCGCCGCCGGACACCGACTGATAGGTCGAAACAACAACGCGCTTGATGGTCGCCAGATCATGCAAAGGCTTGAGCGCCACCAGCATCTGAATGGTCGAGCAGTTGGGGTTGGCGATGATACCACGCTTGGTGTAACCGGCAATGGCTTGCGGGTTTACCTCCGGCACGACAAGCGGAACGTCCGGGTCCATGCGAAACTGCGATGTGTTGTCGATGACAACCGCACCGGCTTTCGCCGCAATGGGAGCATAGATGGCAGAAACCTTGGCGCCGGGCGAGGACAGCACGATATCGGTACCCTTGAAGTCGAAGGTTTCCAGATTCTCGACTTTCAGGATTTCGTCATCGCCATAGGAAATTTCCATGCCGACGGAGCGCGGCGAGGCCAGCGCGACTACCTGATCTGCCGGAAACTTCCGGTCCGCCATGATCGATAAAACTTCGCGGCCGACATTTCCCGTGGCGCCAACGACAGCAACTTTATAACCCATTTTTCTTAACTCCTTATTCGTTCGTTTGGCCTGCTAACCCGTAAAGCCCACCTGAAACAACGAAGGCCCGCGGGGTGTCGCGGGCCGGTTCATAATAAAACACGTTAGGCCCGCTTAAAGCGTGGTCGGTTTGGTTTTCTTGGTGGTTTTGGTCAAGCCCGAGGCGCACGCAACCGTCCGCAGAGCGGGGGCTGTGGTCTTCGACGTGATTTTCAAAACAAAAGTCATCATCTTTCCTCGTGTGCGGCGCTAGATTTACCCGCAAACGGTTCCGGATGCAAGTTTTCTGCACGCACCCGAAACCCCGTTCGATGACGGATCAGGCCGCCAGTTTATCCAGTTCCTTGGTCACCGCATCTCCCATCTGGGTGCAGGAAACGAGCGTCATGCCGGGCTGCATGATGTCGCCAGTGCGCAGGCCGTTGGCCAGCACGTTTTTGACGGCCTGCTCAATGTAGTCGGCGTCTTCACCCATATCGAAGCTGTAGCGCAGCGTCATCGCGTAGGACAGGATGGTGGCCAATGGATTGGCTTTGTCCTGACCGGCAATATCCGGGGCGGAGCCGTGTACCGGCTCGTACATGGCTTTGCGGCGACCGTCGCTGTCGGCGGCACCCAAAGAGGCAGACGGCAACATGCCCAATGAGCCGGTCAGCATGGCGGCACAATCGGACAGGATATCGCCGAACAGGTTGTCGGTAACGATCACGTCAAACTGTTTCGGCTCGCGCACCAGCTGCATGGCGCAGTTATCGGCATACATATGCTCAAGCGTGATGTCCGGGTAATCCTTACCGACTTCCGTTGCCACCTGACGCCAGAGCACGCCGGATTCCATCACGTTGGCTTTCTCGACCGAGGTCAGTTTCTTGCCGCGCTTGCCAGCCAGATCAAAGGCGGCGCGGACAACGCGCTCAATTTCGGCTTCCGTATAGCGTTGGGTATCGACGGCTTCGCGAATGCCGTCGGCGTTTGTGTTGATGCCGCGCGGCTGGCCAAAATAAACGCCCGCCGTCAGTTCGCGAACGATCATGATATCGAGGTCCGAAACCAGTTCGGTTTTCAGGCTGGATGCTTCTGCCAACGCTGGCATGACGGTGGCCGGGCGCAGGTTGGCGAACAAATCCATTTCCTTGCGGATTTTCAGCAAACCCGCTTCCGGGCGCGCATCGCGGGCCACGTTGTCCCATTTGGGTCCGCCTACGGCACCCAGCAAAACCGCGTCGACGTTCTGTGCCTTCTCTAGGGTTTCGTCGGCCAGCGAGGTTCCATGCTTGTCGTATGCGGCGCCACCGACAAGGTCTTCGGCGACATCGAAGGATACATGGCGGCGCTTGTCCATCCATTCAATCACGTGGCGCACTTGCCCCATCACTTCCGGGCCGATGCCGTCACCCGGCAGGAAAAGCATTTTTTTGTTGGAACTCATAAGTGGACTCTTTTCTCTATTCTTTAATCTTTATAAACGAAATGTTTGTGGCCGGTTAAGCCGTGGTCGCACCGGAAAGCCACGGCTGGCTGGCTTTCTGTTTGTCTTCATAGCTGTCAACCTTGTCGGCTTTTTGCATGGTCAGACCCACGTCATCGAGTCCATTGAGCAGCAGATACTTCTTGAACTCGTCGATCTCGAATTTCACCTCACCACCATCGGGGCCGGAAATCGTCTGGCTCTCCAGATCGATGCTCAGCGTCGCATTGGCGCCGCGCTCGGCGTCGTCCATCAGTTCGGCCAGATCTTCCTTGGAAACCTTGATCGGCAGAATGCCGTTCTTGAAGCAGTTGTTATAGAAGATATCGGCGAAGGAGGTGGAGATCACACAGCGAATGCCGAAATCCAGCAGCGCCCAAGGCGCATGTTCGCGCGATGAGCCACAACCGAAGTTGTCGCCTGCGACAAGAATTTTGGCGTTGCGATAGGCCGGTTTGTTCAGGACAAAATCCGGGTTCTCGTTGCCGTCGCGATCATAGCGCATTTCGTCAAACAGGTTCTTGCCGAGGCCCGAGCGTTTGATGGTCTTCAGGAAGTTCTTCGGGATGATCATGTCGGTATCGACGTTGATCATGTTCATGGGCGCAGCGACGCCTGTCAGTTTGTCAAATTTATCCATCTCTATTCTCCCGAATCTTAAATGTCACGGACATCGGCCAGATGACCGGCAATGGCGGCAGCGGCGGCCATGCCGGGGCTGACCAGATGGGTACGCCCACCAAAGCCCTGACGGCCCTTGAAGTTGCGGTTGGAAGTGGAGGCACAGCGCTGGCCAGGCTCCAGACGATCATCGTTCATGGCCAGACACATGGAGCAACCGGGATCGCGCCACTCAAAACCCGCTTCCAGCAGAATTTTATCGAGGCCCTCTTCTTCGGCCTGTTCTTTAACAAGTCCGGAACCCGGTACGACAAGCGCGCGCATGCCTTGGGCGACATGGCGACCCTTGGCGACGGCGGCGGCGGCGCGAATATCTTCAATGCGGCCATTGGTGCACGATCCGATAAAGACCGTATCAATAACCACATCGCGCATCGGCATGCCAGCGGTCAGCCCCATGTAATCGAGCGACGCCTGCGCCGCATCCTGTTTGCCGGGGTCGGCATAATCGGCCGGGTTGGGCACGTTGCCGGTAATCGGCGCGACGTCTTCCGGGCTGGTGCCCCAGGTGACCTGTGGGACGATTTCCGAAACATCCAGAGTGACTTCCTTGTCATAAACCGCGCCGTCATCGGACGGCAGGGATTTCCAGAATTCAACCGCCTGTTCCCAGTTGCCGGCTTTTGGCGACATGGGACGGCCCATCAGATAATCAAAAGTCGTCTGGTCCGGCGCAATCAGTCCGGCCCGCGCACCGGCTTCAATCGTCATGTTACAGACTGTCATGCGGCCTTCCATGGACAGGTCGCGGATGGCCTGACCGGCATATTCAATGACATAACCGGTGCCGCCGGCGGTGCCGATCTTGCCGATGATCGCCAAAACCAGGTCCTTGGCCGTGCAGCCGTCGGGCAGGGCGCCTTCAACGGTGATGCGCATGTTTTTCAGGGGGCTTTGCAGCAGCGTCTGTGTCGCCAGAACGTGCTCGACTTCCGAGGTGCCGATGCCGAAGGCCAACGAACCGAAGGCGCCGTGTGTCGCCGTGTGGCTATCGCCGCAAACGATGGTCGTGCCGGGCAGGGTGAAACCCTGTTCCGGGCCAATGATGTGAACAACGCCCTGGCGGATGTCCTGCAGATCGAACAGCGGCACGCCAAACTCCTTGCAGTTCTTTTGCAGGGTCTCGACCTGAATGCGGCCTTCTTCGTTCTCGATGACCTTGGTGCGATCCGTGGTCGGTACGTTGTGATCGGGAACGGCCAGCGTCAGGTCCGGGCGGCGGACTTTGCGTCCGGCCATTTTCAGGCCTTCAAAAGCCTGCGGGCTGGTGACTTCATGAACCAGATGACGGTCAATGTAGAGAAGGCAGGTGCCGTCATCCTGAACCTCGACCAGATGGTTATGCCAAATTTTATCAAACAGCGTTTTTGGACCCGACATGAGACTTCCCTATCACTTGCTCAGCAACTCACAACGGGTTGGCACGCCTGTGCCAACCCCACATATACAATATCCCTATCATATGGGTGGCGGGGCCACCCACACAATATGGATTTTAGCCTTTGGCAGCTGCCGCAGCTGCTTTTTCTTCTGCGGCTTTTGCTTTTTTGGTTTTCTTGGCTTGCCCGGAAGCTTTTTTCAGTTCGGCGGCAACGCGTTTTTCTTCGTTGGCAACCTTGGCTGCAAACCCGGAAGTCTTTTCCGCAATACGCGCCGCTTTACCTGTCAGGCCACGCAGATAGTACAGTTTGGCACGACGGACAGCACCGCGACGCACGACTTCGATGCTTTCGATGGTTGGCGAATAAAGCGGGAATACGCGCTCGACGCCTTCGCCATAGCTCAGTTTGCGCACCGTGAAGGCGGAGTTGAGGCCGGCATTTTTGCGGGCGATGCAAACGCCTTCAAAAGCCTGGACACGCTCGCGTGTGCCTTCAACAACCTTGACGTTGACTTTCAGCGTATCGCCGGGGGCGAAAATGGGGGCGCCTGACTCTGGAGTCAGCTTTTCCACTTGCTCTTTATTAATCTCTTCAATGACATTCATGGTTTTGATCCTTTAGGTCTAAGGTCTTCAATAAGTAAAATTACACATGGGTTGCGGCGTAATGGGACCATAGGTCCGGCCTGCGCCGTTTCGTGATTTCTTCGGCTTGAGCCTGTCTCCAGGCCTGAATTTTCTCGTGATGGCCCGAGGTCAAGACCTCAGGAACTGCCCGCCCGTTCCAGACTTGCGGACGGGTGTATTGGGGATATTCCAGCAAACCGTGTTCAAAACTTTCCTGTTCCAGGCTTTCGGCTTTACCCATAACACCGGGCAACAGCCGGACGCAGGCATCGAGCAGGGTCAACGCCGCCGGTTCGCCACCGGACAGGACAAAATCGCCAATGCTGATTTCCTCGATGTCGTGGCAATCCAGAATGCGCTGGTCGAGGCCTTCAAAGCGCCCGCACAACAAGGCGACACCGGGACCTGCAACCAGTTCCTGGGCCTTCGCCTGTGTAAAAGTTTGTCCACGTGGCGACAGATAGACCAGAGGCAGTTCCGGGTTTGACGTCCGAACGGATTGCAGCGCCCGATCAACGACATCCGGGCGCATGACCATACCGGGGCCACCACCAAACGGCGTATCATCGACGGATTTATGCTTGTCCGTTGCGAAGGAGCGGATATCGAGCGTCTCCAAAGCCCAGGCGCCATCGCTCAAGCCCTGACCTGCCAGAGACAGGCCAAGCGGCCCCGGAAACATATCCGGGAAGATCGACAGCACTTTTACGTGCCAGGGGGACTCAAAATTCGTCATTCGCTTAACTTCAAACTGCCTTATGGCCTTACCGGCCGCTGTCGTTTCGTTTTGCTTCTTCGTCCGGTGGGTCCAAAAGCCCGTCAGGCAGGTTGATAACAACCAAGCCCTTGTCTATTTCGACCCGGGGAACGGTCGTCTTGGTGAACGGAACCATAAGGCCTCCGGGCACCCCGCCCCCGATTTCCAAAACGTCACCCGCGCCAAAATTATCGACGGAACGGATGGTCCCCAGAGTATTGCCTTCCAAATCTTCGGCCCGTAGTCCGACCAAGTCCGAAAAATAGAACTCGTCTTCTTGCGTGGCAGGAAGGTTCTCCCTCGGGATATAAAGCTGTAACCCTTTCAGTTTCTCTGCCGCTGTCCGGTCATTGATCCCTTTCATCCTTGCCGTTAACTGGCCTTTTGCCTGGCCGGTTACGCGAAGATCAAAGGTCTGACTTCCGGTTTCGTCGTACAAGGGGCCGTAATCGGCAATCGCTTCCGGATCAGCGGTAAAGCTCTTGATCCGGATATCGCCTTTAATCCCTCGTGCGCCTGTCACCGCGCCAACGCAAATCAGCTCCGATGCAGCAGGTTTTGTCACCATCAGGCTATTCCCGAAACCGTGTATTAACTGGCTTCCTTTGCTTCTTCCGGCGCAGCCTCTTCGGCGGCGGCTTCTTCAGCCGGCGCTTCAGCAGCAGCTTCTTCAGCTGGGGCTTCTTCCTCAGCCGGAGCGGCGGCGGCTTCAGCGGCGGCTTCTGCAGCGGCAGCGGCCTTGTCTTCCTGTTCTTTCAGACGCTCAAGAGCTTTGGCTTTCGGCTTGTCCTGTTTCGTCTGGTTGGCGGGGACAGCAGGCTTGTCCATCAGGCCGGCATCACCGAAAAAGCGGGCGACACGGTCGCTGGGCTGTGCACCAACGGAAATCCAATGCTTTGCGCGTTCTTCCTGAATGACCAGACGATCAGCGCTGTCGCGCGCCAGCATCGGGTTGTAGGTGCCGATTTTTTCAATGAACTTGCCGTCGCGCGGGCTGCGGGAATCAGCAACAACAATACGATAGAAAGGGCGTTTTTTTGCACCGCCCCGGGATAGACGTATTCTCAAAGACATAGGGTCTTTTTCCTTTCGTTTTTAAAACGTTCAATGAACGTTTTTTCTTAAAGTGTGTTTAACAAATTCAATTCAGTCACGGGTCTTAGCGAAAACCGCCGGGAGGCATTTGTGACATCATGCCCGACGGCAATCCACCGCCCCGCATCATTCCTTTTGCGCCCATTTTTCCGGCTTTCTTCATCATCTGGCTCATCTGCTTGAACTGCTTCAGAACCCGGTTCACATCCTGCACCGTGGTGCCGGAACCTTCGGCGATCCGCCGCCGGCGTGAACCGTTTAAAACTTTCGGGTTTTGCCGCTCTTTTTTGGTCATCGAGCGGATAATGGCTTCCTGGCGGCCAATCAGCTTGTCGTCAATATTGGCGCCAGCCATCTGTTGTTTGACCTTTTGTGCGCCCGGCATCATGCCCAGCAGGCCTTCCAGGCTACCCATTTTCTTGATCTGGCCAAGCTGCTGGGCCATGTCCTCGAGGGTGAACTGGCCCTTCATCATCTTCTTGGCCATCGCCTCGGCTTCTTCCTGGTCGACGACCTCGGAGGCCTTTTCAACCAGACCGACCACATCGCCCATACCCAGAATGGAACCGGCAATGCGGTCTGCCTGGAACAGCTCAAGGGCTTCCATTTTCTCGCCGGTGCCCATCAGCTTGATCGGCGCACCGGTCACGGCACGCATGGAGAGCGCCGCACCGCCGCGGGCATCGCCATCGACGCGGGTCAGGGCAATGCCGGAAATGCCGACTTTTTCGTTGAACTCGCGCGCCACATTAACCGCGTCCTGACCGGTCATGGCGTCGGTCACCAGCAGCGTTTCAACAGGTTTGGCGATATCTCGGATCTGGGCGACTTCCGCCATCAGTTCCATATCGATATGCAAACGTCCGGCGGTATCGAGAATGACGATATCCATGCCTTCCTGGCGACCGGTCTGCATGGCGCGCTTGGCGATGGCGATGGGCTGTTCGCCGAACACGGATTGCAAAACCCGCACGCCGGTTTGCTCGCCCAGCGTCGCCAGTTGCTGCTGGGCGGCGGGGCGGTACACATCAAGCGACGCCATCAAGACTTTTTTCTTGTCGCGCTTGCTCAGGCGCAGGCCCAGCTTGGCGCTGGTCGTGGTTTTACCGGAACCCTGCAGGCCAACCATCAGAATGGCGACCGGCGGCGTGCCAATCAGATTAAGCTCGTTGCCTTCCGCTCCCAGCGTCGAGATCAACTCGTCGTTGACGATCTTGACCACCATCTGGCCCGGCGTCACCGAACGGATGACATCCTGACCAACGGCCTTTACGCGAACGGCTTCAATGAAGTCCTTGACGACGGACAATGCCACATCGGCTTCCAGCAGAGCGACGCGAACTTCGCGCAGAGCTTCGTCGACGTCGGCTTCCTTCAGCGCACCGCGCTTCTTGAGCTTGTCGAAGATCCCACCAAGGCGGTCTGTTAGGCTGTCAAACATCGTCTCAAAATCTCAATTCAATACACACAACGACAAACGCGCCAGTGCGCGAAACTCGCGGATTGGCGGCGCCCCGTAAGGCGTAGGGTTCAAAATTCCCTGAAGTCCGGCGCAACATATGGATTTGATGTTTGGAAGTCAAGCGTTGGCTGCAGCTTCAATCCTCCTCTTCTATGGGATCGGCGGCCCTTGGCAGAAAACGCATCGCATGGTAAACCAGCGGGGTGCCTGTGGTGAACACGGGCAGAGGCATTTCTGCAGCAGATCCCGTTTGGAATTTATATGCCGAAATCCAGAGATACAGCGCATTTAGACAAACATCTGGCGATGCAGGTCAGGGCCCATCGGACCCGGCTGAAAATGACGTCGCGCCTGCTGGATGAGACACTGGGCGCGCCGGGGGGGACGGTGTCGCGCATCGAGCGCGGTGAAAAACGCCTGGATTCCCAGACCTTGCTGCGCTTTGCCCATTTTCTGGGGATGCCAATTGAGGCGTTTTTTGTTGGCGCCCCGAAAACCGATGTCTCTCCTGACCCGGCAACACAATCTTCCGTGCCGGTCGCCGAAGTGGAGGCCTTTGTTGATTTATATAGAGCCATATCCAATAAGCCGGCGCGCCATGAGTTTCTGGGGCTGGTTCGATCTGTTGCCGAAAGCCCGCACTATTCAAAACGGGAATAAACGCCGCTTGACGCCAACCGAGGGGCGCGGTCAGGTTGCGTATGACCTATGAAGCTCTGAAAACCGCCTTCCAACCGCACGGCCTGATCTGCCGCGGCGGGTTTCGTCTGTTGTCGGGCGACCCAATGGCCGAGGGGCTTTTGCAAGAGGCGGGGACGGTGATTTTGATCGGCAATGCGGGATCAGACATTTGGCCAGCCTTTCAGGCATCTCCGGAAGCATTGGCCGGGAATGGCATCGCCGACCCGCTTGATCGCTGGACCCGGCGTATTGTCGATGGGGTTGCCGTAGAGTACGGCGCGCGCGCTTTCTATCCGTTCGACGGGCCGCCCTATCATCCTTTCCAGCAATGGGCCATGCGGGCGGACCGTGTATTTGCCTCACCCACCGGTCCACTGATCCATCCCGAATACGGCCTCTGGCACGCCTATCGGGCAGCGCTGGTTTTTGAAGCAGAGATAGATCTGCCGGAACGCCGTCAGCAGGCCTCACCCTGTGATGCGTGTTCGGAGAAACCCTGTCTTTCCGCCTGTCCGGTGGTGGCCTTCCGGCCCGGTTTTTATGATGTTGCGGCCTGCGTCGATCATCTGGACACTTCGCCGTCACCCGCATGTTTTGCACAGGGTTGTCTGGCCCGGCACGCCTGCCCGGTGGGACAGGATTTCGCTTATTCGTCCCCGCTCGCCCACTTTCACATGAGGCATTTTGTCCGGAGCCAGCGGGCGGGCTGAGAATTTGGCGCTTTTCGGTGGACAGCACCCCCTCAACCGCCCTATTTACCCCCTATGATGGATATCCCGTTTACGAAAATGCATGGTTTGGGCAATGATTTTGTTGTGATTGATGATCGCGACGGCGCCCTGGCGCTTGGCCCGGCGGAAGCCCGGGCCATTGCGGACCGGCGCTCCGGGGTCGGTTTTGACCAACTTCTGATCCTCGAAAAACCGACCAATGATGAGGCTGATGTGTTCATGCGCATCCGCAACCCCGACGGCAGCGAAGCCGAAGCCTGCGGCAACGGGACGCGCTGCGTCGCGTCGCGGGTTATGGATGAACGGGGCCGCGATCAAATCCAGGTCGAGACCGTTGCCGGGTTATTGGCTTCGTCCCGCAGCCCGGATGGCCGGGTCACGGTCGATATGGGGCCTGCGGGTCTTGATTGGAGCGATATCCCGCTCAGCCATGCCGTCGATACACTTCATATGGAGATCGGAGCGGTCGGGTTGTCCGATCCCGTTGGGGTTAATATGGGCAACCCGCATGCGGTGTTTTTTGTCGATGATGTGAACGCCATTGATCTGGAAAACGTCGGGCCAAAACTTGAGCACGATCCGTTGTTTCCGGAACGCGCTAATATAGAGATCGTTCAGTTGACCGGACCGGATGCCCTGCGCATGCGGGTTTGGGAACGCAGCGCCGGGATCACCCAGGCCTGTGGATCTGGCGCCTGCGCCGTGGCCGTGGCGGCGCATCGCCGGGGCCTGACCGGGCGCAAGGTCGATGTTATGCTGGATGGCGGATTGTTGCAGATTGAATGGCGTGAAGACGGACGGGTTTTGATGACCGGACCGGTTGCCACCAGCTTTGAAGGGGTTTTGAACCCGTCCCTTCTGGCTGCGGCCAGATAACAGGTGAGCCGATGAGCGAAGCACAAATCATCACCCTGGGCTGTCGGCTCAACAGTTTCGAGTCCGAGATCATGCGCGCCCACAGCCGCACCGCCGGGCTTGAAAACGCCATTATCATCAATACCTGTGCGGTGACGGCGGAAGCCGAGCGTTCGGCCCGCAAAACCATTCGCCGGGCCCGCAAGGACAACCCTGGCGCCCAGCTTATTGTTACCGGCTGCGCCGCCCAGCTGAACCCGAAAGCCTATGCCGACATGGCGGAAGTCGACCGGGTCATCGGTAATGAAGAAAAGCTCGAACTGAACAGCTATCTTACGTCCGAAGAACAAAACCCCGTGGCCGTTGCCGACATTATGGAAATCCGCGAAACCGCACCGCATCTTATCAGCGGTTTTGACGATCAGACCCGGGCCTTTGTGCAAATTCAGCAGGGCTGCGACCATCGCTGCACGTTCTGTATTATCCCCTTTGCCCGCGGCAACAACCGCTCGCTGGCGCCTGGTGTCATCGTTCAGCAAATCCGCCAGCTGGTCGCCAACGGTTACAGGGAAGTGGTTTTGACCGGCGTTGATATCTGCTCTTACGGCACGGACCTCGCCGGGCACCCAAGCCTTGGTGATCTGGTCCGGCGCCTGTTGAAGGCCGTGCCGGAACTGCCGCGCCTGCGCCTGAGTTCGCTCGATCCGGCGTCTTTTGACGAAGCCCTGGTCGATGTTCTGGCGACCGATGCGCGGCTGATGCCGCATGTGCATCTCAGTTTGCAGGCCATGGATGACATGGTCCTTAAACGCATGAAACGTCGACACAGCCGCCAGCAAGCCCTGGATTTGGTAAAACGGATTCGCAGCGTGCGCCCCGATGTGGTTTTCGGCGCCGATCTGATTGCCGGGTTCCCGACGGAAACCGATGAAATGTTTGAACAAACTTTGGATGCCGTTTGGGAAATGGATTTGCTGCATTTGCATGTGTTCCCCTATTCGGAACGTAACGGCACGCCCGCCGCCCGAATGCCGACGGTGGATATGGCGGTTCGTAAACAGCGGGCTCAACGTCTGCGCCAGCGCGGAAACGACATATCGACCGCCTATCTGAAAAAACAGATTGGCCGGGAGTCCGAAGTGCTTTTGGAAAAAGGCAATCGCGGTCTCAACCCGCACTTTGTCCCGGTGCGCTTTGATGATACTTGTGAGACCGGTGAACTGGTGAAGGCCCGGATCACCGGTTACAGTGATGGTGAATTGACGGGGGTGCGTATCTGAATGAGCGACGATAATACGGGCGGCTGGTTTGGTCGCCTGAAGGCCGGTTTGCAGCGGTCCTCGCAAAAACTCACCGGCGGCATCACCGATCTGTTCACCAAACGCAAACTGGATCGTGAAGCGCTTCAGGATCTGGAAGAACTGCTCATTCAGGGCGATCTGGGCGTTGCGACCGCAACCCGGTTGGCTGCATCGCTGGCCAAAACCCGCTTTGATCAGGAAGTTACACCGGAGGAAATCCGGCTGGCTCTGGCTGAAGAGGTTGCCGCCATTCTGGAACCGGTGGCCCAGCCACTGGTCATTGACGCGGCGCGCAAGCCGCATGTGATTCTGGTTTGCGGCGTCAACGGCAGCGGCAAAACCACGACCATCGGCAAAATGGCCCGTCAGTTCCGCGATCAGGGCCGCTCGGTCATTCTGGCGGCGGGCGATACCTTTCGTGCGGCGGCGGTCGAGCAGCTGCAAATCTGGGGGGAGCGTTCTGATTGCCGGGTCATTACAAAAGACAGTGGCGCCGATGCGGCGGCTTTGGCCTTCGATGCGCTGAAGGAAGCGCAGACAGAAAATGCCGATGTTTTGATGATTGATACGGCGGGCCGTCTGCAAAACCGCAAGGATTTGATGGAAGAACTGGGCAAGGTCGTCCGCGTGATCCGCAAGATCGACGAGACGGCACCGCACAGTGTGTTGCTTGTAATGGATGCGACCATCGGCCAGAACGCCCATAGCCAACTCGAGATTTTCAAGGATATGGTCGATGTGTCCGGTCTGGTCATGACCAAGCTGGATGGCTCGGCTAAAGGCGGCGTGGTGGTCGCGCTTGCTGAAAAGTTCGGGTTGCCGGTTCATGCTGTTGGCGTTGGCGAGGGGATTGATGACTTGCGGCCTTTCGAGGCCAAGGCTTTTGCACGCTCTTTAATGGGGCTGGAAAATTAACCGTCACCGGCTTTACTTTTTTACGATTTCAATTCTAACATAAGCCTTCTCCGGTTTGGGGGCGTTCGCTCCGTCTTTCCGTTAAACAATCGCTGGTGCCCTTCATTCCTGTGAGGGCGGTTCATTCTTTTGGGTGTAAAGCCGATGACGATTATTTCGACAGGAATTTTTCTGTCTATTATTATATTGGGTATCGTCAATGCTTTGGTGCCGGTTCCCCAAATGGGGCCGATTACGATGGGGCTGATTGTCTCGTTTCTGCTTCTTGAACTCAAGAACACACCCGTTATTCAGGCGCTGATCGGCCTTTCCCTTATTTTTGCGGGCAGTCTTTCTGTGGTTGCATCAGGTACGGATATTGGCGTTCTGATTGATGGGTTTGCCCGTTCACGAACCTTTCTTTTGATGTTTTTTGCCGTCACATGGTTACGCATATCGGCTTCGGACAGCCCCTCTTTGGGCGCGGCGCGGCGGATGATCGTCAGCCAGCCGCCCGGTCGCCGGTTTCTGTATCTGGCCGTTGGCGTCCATTTGTTGGGGGCGGTCTTGAACCTTGCCGGCCTGAGCCTGCTTTCGACCATGCTCGAGCGACAAAAAGACCCCGTCTTGCGTCGGCGTATGCTGAGTGCACTTGTCATTGGTTTTGGTAGCGCCTCGGCCTGGTCACCCTTTTATGTGGCCATGGTGGTTATTCTGTTGGCCATTCCAACCCTGGAATGGAGCGATGTTGTCGGCTGGGGCATGCTGATGGCGGTGATAGCGATCGGCATTGGCTGGGTTTATGACCGCATTGCCTGGCGCTCTAATGGCGGCCGCGGTGACGTGGTTGAACTGGTGCCCATGCCGGTCAAGGAACGCTGGCAGGTGGCCGGAATATTGGCATCGCTGGTGTTTCTGGTGATCGGTTTTGTTGAAGGCATGGGTGTTACCATCCCGATCTCGCTGGCCTTGATTGGACCACCCTATGCGATGATCTGGTATGCCGCCAATCCGGCGCATCTGGGAACCGCCTGGCAGCGCGCCGGGGCACTGGCGCGGCGGGTTCTGGATGCGGTGCCGGGGTTACGCAACGAGGCCTTCATTTTCGTTGGTGCGACGGTCTTCGGGGTTGGCGTTTCGTCGCTGATCCCGCAGGCCGATTTGACGCTCTGGCTCGATACCTATCTGCCCTATGTGGATGTACGGATTGCTCTGCTGATGTATGTGATCACGGCTTTGGGGGCCGTTGGCCTGCATGCGGTGATTGTTGTTATTCTGGTTGGCGAGGTCCTGCCGCCGGAGGTCATGGGTGTTCCTGACTGGCTTCTCGGGGTTACCTTGTTGGGCATTTGGGGGCTGAGCACCTGGGTCAACCCCTATTCAGGAACCACCTTGTTTCTGGCTCGGGTCACGGATATTTCGCCGTTCACCATCGCCTGGCGCTGGCATCCTGCTGTCACTCTGATTATCACCACCCTGACCATTCTGGCGATTATCGCCATACGTCATCTGGCGATGCTGTAACGGGCTTTTTTGCTGGCGGATGGTAACGGGTTGTGAAATATCCCGTGAGAGCGGCGTCAAAAAAGGTTTTTCCGCGGCGTCGGGCTGTTATGATGCAAGTTGGAGATCATCGGAGAAAGACCCAACATGACGGATAAAAGCCTCGATTTGTGTTACATGCCCGCTTCCCAGCTTCTCGATTTGTACGAGTGGAAGACGGTCTCTCCGGTTGATGTGACCAAGGCGGTCTTTGAGCGCATTCGGGAAGTTAACGATGATGTAAACGCTTTCACGCTGCTCAATGAAGAAAAGGCCATGGAAGCGGCAAAACGTTCGGAGGCGCGCTGGAAGAAGGGCGAAGCGTTGGGCATTGTCGACGGCATTCCGGTTTCCGTAAAAGACATTGTGCTCAGCAAGGACTGGCCCATGCAGCGGGGTTCGAAGGCCGTGCCAACCGACCAGCCACATGACGAAGATGCGCCCTGTGTGGCGCGCCTGCGCGAGCACGGCGCGGTTCTGATCGGGCGCACGGCAACTCCGGAGTTTGGCTGGAAAGGGGTGACCGACAGCCCGCTCACAGGCATAACCCGCAACCCCTGGGATACGACGAAAACGCCCGGCGGTTCTTCGGGCGGCGCTTCGGCGGCGGCGGCACTTGGCATGGGCGCACTGCATATCGGCTCCGATGGCGGCGGGTCGGTGCGCATTCCGTCGGGATTTACCGGAACGTTTGGTTTGAAGCCAAGCTATGGGCGGGTGCCCGCCTATCCGGCGAGCCCGTTTGGCACTCTGGCCCATATTGGCCCAATGGCGCGCACCGTGGGCGATGCCGCCTTGATGATGAATGCACTGATTGAGCCTGATTATCGGGACTGGTTCGCACTGCCTTATGACCCCTGGAATTATCAGACGGGGCTGGAGCTTGGTGTGCGGAACCTGAAGATCGGCTTCAGCGCCAATCTGGGTTATGTTGATGTGGACCCGGAAATTGCGCAGCTGGTTGCCGATGCGGCAAAAGTATTTGAGGATTTGGGGGCGCATGTCGAAGCCGTTGATCCGGGTTTTGACAATCCGCTCGAATGTTTTAGCACGCTTTGGTATTCGGGTGCGCGCCGACTGGTCTCCCGGTTTGCGGAAGAGCAGCGCCAGGTCATGGATCCGGGCCTTCTCGAGATTGTTGAAACGGCGGGACACTTTACCATGGATATGTATCTGGACGCTGTTGAGAAGCGATCCGCCCTTGGCCTGACCATGAATACCTTCCATACCAAGTATGATCTACTGCTCACGCCCAGCCTGCCGATCCCGGCCTTTGCGGCGGGTGAAGAGTTGTCCGACCCGTCAACGCAAAGCCGCTGGCCGGATTGGACGCCGTTTTCCTATCCGTTCAATCTGACCGGTCAGCCAGCCTGTAGTGCGCCTTGCGGTTTCACCAGCGCCGGCCTTCCAGCGGGCCTGCAGATCGTTGGCCCCATGCACGCCGATCCCTTGGTCTTGCGCGCGGCGGCGGCTTTCGAAGCCGCGCGGCCGTTCAAAATGCCAATGGCCCCACACACGCCTTAAAGGGATGGGCTGCGGGTCGTCCAGTCGGTCGCCTGTTCATAAGCCTGTCCGGCCCGGTACAGAGTTTTTTCATCGAACGGTTTGCCGATCAGCTGGAAAGACACCGGCAGGTCCGGCCCGGTGAAACCACAGGGCACGTTCAAGCCCGGCAACCCCATATAATTGACCGGGCGGGTGCAGCGGCCAATCAGATTGGTCAGGGCAAAAAAGGCGGCACTTTGCACGTTGCCGGATTCCGCCGATGTGGGGATCGGGATGGGGATAACCGGGGTGTGCAGGACATCCACATGGGAAAACACGGCCTCACTGAAATCGGCGAGGATTTTGGCGCGTCCGTTGAGGGCTTCCAGATACTGGACGGCGGGCATCAACAGCCCCGGTGAAAAGCGGTTGCGGGTCTGTTCGCCGTAATCGTCCCAGCGGTTTTTCAACCAGTCCTGATGCAGGGCGGCACCTTCCGTTGTCGTGATCAGTCCACACAAGGCATTGGTCGCAGCAATGGAATCGGGAATTTTCACCGGAACCAGAAGAGCACCCAGCATTTCAAGAACGCCGAGGCTGTCGCGGACAAGCGTCTCGATGGCCGGATCGATCTCATCGTAAAAATAGGTTTCGGGAATGCCAATGCGCAGGCCTTTGACACCCGCCTCAATGCCTTCCAGATAATCCGGCACGGCGAGGGGCGAACTGGTGGGATCGTTTTCATCCGCGCCAGCGATGGTTTGCAGCATCAGGGCGTTGTCTTTAACGGTGCGCGTCAAAGGGCCAACGGTATCGAGCGAATGCGAAAGCGGCATGGCACCGTAGCGACTGACCCGGCCATAGGTGGGTTTCATGCCGACCAGTCCACAGGCCGCAGCCGGCAGGCGGATAGAGCCGCCGGTATCGGAACCGAGCGCGCCGTAGACAATGCGGGCGGCCACAGAAGAGCCCGAACCGCTTGATGAGCCGCCGGTCATATGATCAAGGTTCCAGGGGTTCTTGGGCGTTGGCATAACCGCGTTATGGCCGGTGACGCCAAGCGCGAACTCAACCATATTGAGCCGTGCAATATCAAGAGCACCGGCCGCATCCAGGCGACTGAGTGCCGTTGATGTGTGGTCCGGCACGAAGTCCTTACGGATTTTGGAGCCGCAACCGCTGATCCGCCCAGCCCGGTAATACATGTCTTTATGGGCCAGCGGTACGCCTAACAGCGGGGCCGGTTTATCCGAACGGGATCGGTTTTCATCAGCTGTGCGGGCATCGGCACGCGCCTGATCTGCAGTGATTTCAAGAGCGCAATCGAGAACCGGGTTGAGTTTGTCCATGCGCGCCAGACAGGCCTCCGTGACCTCAACGGAGGAAACGTCGCGGTTTTTCAGGGCTGCGGCGACGGCGGTCAGGCTGAGGGTGGTGATATCGGTACTCATTTTTTCAACGTCTCCGGGGCCTGGTCCTGCAGCAGGGCGAAAAATTGGCTGGGTTCGCGCTCGAACCGTGCATTCGTTGCTGTGCTGGCGACGGCCTTGCAAAAGGTCTCCGCCGTCTGGCCGGTGGGAATAAGTTGTTCCTCGGTCCGTTCAATTCCCAAAAACCGTTTCAGCCAGCCGGAAAGGCCTGTCGTCTTTTGATCTTGCATAAGCGATATCCTTTGCTTTTCTATGTTATGGTGTAGTTGGGATTTCTTCGAATGGGAAGTGTAAAGATGGATGTGGTCGCTCGGGTTCTTGAGTTCTGGTATGCGGGACAATTCAATGAAAGACGCAAGGCCTGGTTTAAAAAGGATCCGGATTTTGATGCGGAAATAAGGAGACAGTTTGGCGATGATGTGGAAAAAGCATCAAAAGGCGACTACGATCATCTGGCCGAAACCCCGGAAGGGGCCTTGGCGCTGATCATTTTGTTAGACCAGTTCCCCCGCAACCTGTTTCGTAATGACCCGAAAACCTTTGCCACGGACAGCAAGGCGCTGGCGCTGGCGAAAGAGGCGGTTGCCGGAGGGTTGGATAAGGAACTAACACCGTTTCAGAAAATTTTTATATACCTGCCGTTCGAACATAGCGAGAATTTGCAGGACCAGCATCGGGCCGTTGAGCTTTGCGAGGCTTTGGGCGATGCGGATTATCTCAAATATGCCATTGCACACCGCGACGTGATTGCCCAGTTCGGGCGTTTTCCACATCGCAATAAGGTGCTGGGGCGGAAATCCACTAAAGCGGAAGTTGAATTTCTGAAAAACTTCGATGCCTTCTGATGGGGTGGCAGCCCAAGATTTTGCTTCTATATCTGTTGGGTAACATGGATTGCGGGAGATTGAAATCATGCCCCGGTTTTTAACCGTAAAGGCTGTCGCTCTGGTCGGTGTTCTTTTGGCACTGGCAGCCTGCGCTACGCCGGAAGGCGCGCGCACCGGACTTCGCGCCCTGGACGAGCAAAGCGGCCTGATCCAGTTTGATCAGGCGACCTTTGATCAGGGTGCAGAACAGCGGGTGGTCTATGCGACAACGATGGAACGCGATGAGTACGCCTTGTATCGATCTGCCGACTGGCAGGCGGAATTCATCTATATCACGACCCGGCATTTGCTTTGGGACAATGTGGTTGTTGACCGGAAGTTTAATCTGGACGGTGCGCTGGGCGGGTTTCGCCACAACCAGTCGGAAGAGCCCGTTTCCGGCGAGCCGTTCAGGCTGACCAGCAAGAATATCCGTTATTGGGCAAAATCCTATCTTCTGCCCAAGGCTGGCAAGAGCTGCGGTGTGTTTTCCGGCAGTTGGGATCATCCCTATGATGAAATCCGCCCCTCGAAGGCGCTGTTCGGCTATTTTTGCCAATCCGGGTCCACCCCTTTATCGAACAAAACCATCGAGCAAATGGTCGGTAATGTCGGAATTCGTGGAATAACCGCAGATTTTCTGGATGGTCCTGTAGGTGTGCCGTCCCTGGACTTGCAGCAAGAATCGCAGACGGAATTATTGGCGCGGGCTCAGGGCCAGGCTGGTGACGATCATGGAAATACGCAATTCCCCTTCAAGGCGGTGCGGATTTATACCCGCAGTGACAATTGTCATTGGCCCGAAGGCTGTTCCTGAGATTATTTCCGGAGATCTATTTCCGCAGTTGTGAGTGGGGCCGTGACCGTAAACTTGGCGGCCTCAAACGAAGGCGGCCCGAAAAATACCGGGGCGTTATTGGAGAACCCATAATCTTCCAGGGGGATTCCAAACAGGCCCTGATCAAATTCATCATTGTTGTTTTCGTCATGAAAAACGGCAATGCCGTAGTCGCCGGGGGGCAGGTTCTTGAAACGGTGGAGCGCTTTCAGGTCTTTGATGGAAACAATCTCGTCCAGCAGAATGCCTTTGCGATAGGGGAAGTGATCCGGCTTGTCGAATAGCGCGATATGGACATAGCCGGCCTGGTTTTTTAATCCGGTAACCAGAACGTCGAGACTGGCAGCAGACGCGCAGGTCGATGACAGGATCAACAGACCAATGGCTGCGACAACCAGCAGAAAACGCATTTCCCGCACTCCACTCATGACGTCGAATACTGAAAGACGTTAGACGGTGATGTTCAAATAATATCCGCGCGGCACGTCTTCGCGCAAGGGTTCGTCGTGATTGAGGATGGAATTGAGACGGCGTAAACCCTGTTTTTCCTGTTCCGTCGAGGATTGCTCAGTGGTGTTTGCCCGCACCTGAACATCACGTACCGAGTCCGCTTTGTACCCCGAAGGTCGTGCTACGGAAGTCGGGCGGCCTGAAAGCAGATTGTTTATGTTTGTATCCATCGGCCTAATCTAGAACGTAAAAGTTAACGGAGTCTCAACAGCCCAAGACTCTGCGAATCGGGCCAATTTTTATCAAGATAGCGAAGCATGCGCCGGAATGCAATCTCGCGAAATCAGGTGTTTTCTGTTGAGTCTCAAGGTGTTATAACAATTTCTTGATTATAATGGGGGTTATAGGTGTGCCTGAGCCAGGTCGACGAACAGTGAAGCAACCGAGTCGGGATGCAGAGACGGAACATAATTTTCTGGACCTGCAGCCTGGGGCTTTTGCCGACCGCATCCATATGGGTGGTATGCGCCTATCTACACGCATCAATATATACCTTATGTTCAGTTTGGCGGCGATTCTTGTTTTCGCCGGAATGTATATCTATGTCGATCAGCGTGTTGACCAGACCCTGACCCAGTGGCGTGCTTCACAGGATGTTGCGGAACTGGTGGGGCGCGTTGAAACGGGTGTCGCTAAAATCAACAGCCAGGAAAAACAGTTTCTGCTGAGCAAGGATACAACGGCGGCGGAAGCCTTTGATCAGGATATCAATGCCGTATCGAAAGCCCTCGACCAGTTATACCGGATGCCCGGCAGTCTGCCGGTCCGTCAGGCCATTGCAACACTGCGCGATGGTCTGGTTCAATATGACGAGCAGTTTGTCGATGTGGTGAAGGCGGAAAAGGTCCTGGGCATTGCCGACGAGTCCGGGATCAGCGCGCGGTTGCAGGAAACAACAAAGAGTTTGCAAATTCGCTTTCGCCAGGCTGGCCACGCCAATCTGGCTGATCAAATCGCGCGGATCAATCAGCAGGGCAAGGAGACCATTTCATCGGGCTTCCGCCAGGGGGTTGAAGAGATCAGCAACCGCTATGAAACCCTTTATGCCTTTATGGCCGAAGCGGAAATTGCACCGCGCGCCAAAGCCGATATATCGGAACTTCTGAAAATCCATGAAACGGATATGCTCAACCTGATCAATCGTCGTTTTGCACTGGATAGTGAAGCCGAACGGTTCAATGACATTCTGGCCTATGTGGCCCCCAGCCTGGAATTGCTGTCGGACTTTTCCAAAGACCAGACGTTGTCGGCGACCCGCGCTCTCGACAAAATCCAGGCCTTTGCCCGCTACACCATCGCCGGCGGCAGTGCCGCGATCCTGCTGTGGCTGGTCTTTGTCGGTCTGCTATTGATGCGCAGCATGTCGAGCGGCATTCGCGCCGTTGCCATTGCCGCGCAGCGGATTGCGTCAGGCGAGCGCAGTGTTTCCATTCCGGGGCGCGGCAATATTGATGCGGTTGGTCAGACGGCCCGGGCTCTCGACAAATGGTCGAACGATCTGCTGGAAATCGACCGCTATCGTCAGGAACTGGACCAGACCCGCAAAAAGCTGCAATCCGTTATTGAACAGGCGGATCTGCAGGCCATTTCGGCGGTCGAGGCGGCAAAATCCGCCTTTATGTCGCAAATCTCCAGTGAGACAGAAGAAACCAAACCGGACGCCTATGCTCCGGCCCCCGAGCTGCCGCCGGAACCGGCCCCGCAACCGGAACCCGAACCGGCCCAACCTCCGGCCTATCAAAGCGAGCAGCGGCTGATCCCGTCGCCCTTGAAGCCGAATGTCGGTGTGGGGCCGATTTCATCGGTCAGTCAGCAACTGGCCCATTTCAGCGAGTATGTGACAGCCGCCGCCGCCGATGTGGAACGCACCGAAAGTCTCATCGTCTCGCTGCAGGAAGCGACCGGGCAGATCGAAAGCCTGGGAACACTGGTCACCTCTGTGCGCGACCAGACCAACCTGCTGGCGTTTCATACAAGCTCTCAGGCCATCCATGGTAACGACGCAGAAAACCTCATTCCTTTCAATGAAGAGGGGCGTCGCCATGTGGATTCGCCGTTTGCCGACCAGAGCATGTCAAAACGTTTTGATGCCATCCGCGATGCTACCGAACGGGCAGAGCGCACGGTTCAGGCCATTCGTATTTCCATGCAAAGTGTAACCGCCATGGCCAACGAGATTGCCGCCACGGCTTCCAATCAGGCACTGGATGCGACCCACAAGCTGTTGTCGCAATCGGAATATCTGCAAACCATGCTCGATGACATCATTCTGAAAATCAAACCGGCGTCTTCCGGGCAAATTCCTTCGCAAAACCCGGCAGCCGACCCGGGGCAGCGTTCGACCAACCCCTATGGGTACCAGCCGACCAAAAAGGGTTAGGCCCGGAGATGAGGGGTGACCGGATGCTGGCGGGTCAGCGTTTTATGACAAATCCATATTTATAGGGACCGCAATCCCATGCCTGCCATCTACGATACCATCGGAATTAATTATTCCGATCTCAGAAAACCGGACCCGCGGATCGGGACGGTGATCTGGAGCGCTTTGGGGGCGGCAAAAACCGTTCTGAATGTTGGCGCGGGTGCGGGCGCCTATGAGCCCGCCGACAGGCAGCTCACAGCTGTCGAGCCTTCCGAAAAA
This sequence comes from Rhodospirillales bacterium, assembly GCA_048262255.1. Taxonomy (GTDB): domain Bacteria; phylum Pseudomonadota; class Alphaproteobacteria; order Rhodospirillales; family Casp-alpha2; genus JABMNT01. The sequence goes on from JBLXFH010000001.1 coordinate 1,369,090, forward strand.
ATGATCCGGCAACGCAAGCCTTCGGCGGCCACAGTCATTCAGGGCCATGCGGAAGACCTGCCTTTTGACGACAACTCCTTTGATGCGGCCATGGCCATCAACACGGTTCACCATTGGAGCGACAAATCGAAAGGCCTTCGCGAGATGCGCCGGGTGACGCGCGGCCCGGTTATTCTCCTGAGCTTTGATCCTGCGCATCGGGGCTGCTGGCTAACGGATTATCTGCCGGAGTTGGTGACCCTGGATGAAGAGATTATGCCGGAAATGACGGATTATGAAAAATGGCTAGGGCCGGTAGAGATAACAGCGGTTCCGGTTCCTCATGACTGTATGGACGGATTTCTTTATGCCTATTGGCGACGTCCTTCGGCTTATCTTGATCCCCGGATTACCGCCGCCATGTCTTCCTTCTGGACCGTTGGCAATGTATCAGACGGGTTGAGCCGGCTAAGGAACGATCTGGAATCCGGGGCATGGGAGCACCAGCACTCTGATCTGCTTGGTCTGGAGGTCTGCGATGTGGGTTACCGGCTGATTACAACGCAATGATGCGCATATATCTTCCTGTTTCAGCTATAACATCTTAGTTGAAACTTCATCAGATTTCTGTAAGCTTTTAAGGGTAATCTTGAGTTGTTCAACCGCCGATGCTTTTTACACTTCTTTTTGCTCTGCGCTTTCTGGGCCGAATCGCAAGACTGGTTTATAAATAAATGTTAAATAACGCCACGGAGACCATCTTTAACCTGAGCGCTCTCCGGTTTCTGGTGGTTGAGGATGATCTGTTCATGTGCTCCATCACCTCAAGCATCCTGAGGTCACTGGGGGCCAGAAATATCAAAGAGGCGGAAGACGCGGCGGAAGCTTTTGTCATCCTGGATTCCTATAATGCCGATATCATTATTACCGATTGGACGATGACACCCCTGGATGGCATCGAATTTACCGATATGATCCGCAACGGAGAGAACAGCCCCAACCCCATGGTACCGATTATTATGGCCGCCGCCTATTCGGACGTGGCGCAGGTGATGGAGGCCCGTGATGCCGGGATCACTGAATATGTGACAAAACCGATGTCTCCGCGGTCTCTTTATCTGCGGATCGCCGAAGTGATCGAGCACCCGCGCCAGTTCGTTCGTACGGACAGCTTTTTTGGCCCGGACAGGCGCCGTCATCGCGATGACGGCACCGGCCCGCGGCGTCGGAAAACGGATAAAAAGAAAACGGAACAAGATACCGCCGAACCGCAGCCCCTCACGGAGAAAACGGTGGTGAGGCCAGGCCGTCAGGCGGGGAGGATATAACATGCCGACAGACCCCAGAAATCCAAACGGCGAAGGCGCACAGGCGGATTATTATCCAGCCTCGAAAGCCCTGCAGAACAAGGCGGGGAAAACAACCCGAAGCCTGAACTCGGTTCTGAAGGAAGCGGATCAGATGCTGGCGGGAAAGCAGGAGGAATATCTGGTCATTGCGCGCGCCGATATCGAGGTTCAGGAAAGCGCCTTTCAGGAATTGTCGAAAGACCCGGACTCTGAGAAGGCGGCCAGCGATGTTTATAACATCGCAATGCGCATGAAGAGTCTTGGCGGCACCTTCGGTTATCCGCTGCTCAGCCAGGTCCAGAACAACCTCTGTCGTTTTATTGATGCCAACGACGAGACCAATCCCCTCTATCTGAACGTGATCGAATTCCATATCGATTCCGTCAAACAGATCCTCGCTCACAAACTCACCGGCGACGGAGGCGAGATTGGCAGCGAAATGCTGAAAAGCCTGGTCAAGATCGCCACCCTGCATGCGGAAGAGGACGCGACCTAAGCCATCCCGCACCCCAGAGCCTTGGCTTTTCAGTTGCCCAAAGGCGTTTGATCTTTCACACTCATAAATAGCTGTATCCTTATAAAAGCAACTTTATATGAAGGGGCGGTGGTGAATGGGGGAGAGGTGCAATGGACAAGTCGCCGGAAAGCGTTCTCAGCGCCTTGGCTAACGGCCCGACGGAGGTCTATTACCTGTCGGCACTGGTTGCCGTCTTTGTCGGTGCGTTCGGGTTCTTGCGCAAGGTTCTGGCCCCGGAACGCAAGAATGACAAATTCCTCATCTTTCTCGCAAACAGGGCTGCCGGGTTCCGCACCAATCTGGAAACGCTCTATGGCGGCGCTATCGACGGTTTTCTCGGTTGGATCGACCGGCGCGCCGATGATGATTATCTTGAGCGCGCCAAGGCCCCCAAAAAATGGACGTCGCCCTGGTCCACCGGCCTTTATGATTTCACGCTGCACTTGGCGGTGGCTTATCCGATGTTTTTTCTTTTTGCGGGATGGGTTGTGGACGGCACCCCCCCGCCGGGGATGGGGGCCTTTATCGGGGCGGAGACAAACGGGTGGAAACGGGCTGCCGCTGTTGTCGGGCTGTGTCTGGTGATATTTCTGTACCGAAAAAGTTCTTCTGCTGAAGGCTGGCGATCATTTGTGTATCTGGGACTCGCTCTCGTTCTCGTTCTCGCTTTCGCTTTCGCTCTCGACCTTTCTGCCGCTTTCGCTTTCGCTGCTGTTTTCGCTTTCGTTGGCTTTGGCGCTTTGGCTTTCGCTTTGGCTTTCGCTTTGGCTTTCGCTTTGGCTTTCGCTTTGGCTTTCGCTGGTTCTGGCGCTGCTGCTTTTTCTACCGCTACCGCTATCGCTATCGCTTTCACTTTCACTGTCGCTATCAATTATATATTCGAACGGCTGAAAACGGAGCGGGTCAAGGTTGTGTTTTACGTCGTTCATTGGTTGTTGTTCCTGTCGGCGATCATATCTCTCTTCGTCTTTCTGGATATTGGCGAACGACCCAGAACTGTTTTGCAGATTGTGCTGTTTCTGGGCTTGTTGCCTCTGGTCAACGCGCCGCTGGACTGGGCCTCGCTGGGGCTGACACGGGGGTTGTTGCGGATTGGCCGCAAAACGGAATCGTTGATCTGGGAGGCGGTGATGTCCGTTGCGGACCTGATTGGGGCGCTGTTGATCATGCTCGTCTTGGCGGTGGTAACAGCTGCGGCCTTGTCGTTTGCCAACGCGGTCGGACCGGGGCCAATATTGCCACTGGGACCAATCTTCAAGAACCTGCATGACACGCCCGGCAGTCCCCAAAATCTCTGGATCTACCTGATGCTGTTTTCGACTCTTCTGCCAACGGCGGTTCATATGCTCGCCGGGCTGGCGGCGCTGTCCATGGCCGGGGTGAAAGCGCTGCTGGACGCCGTGCTTGGCGCGAAAGCCTTCATTGATCAGGACAGGGGTGAGGAGGCTTTAAAGGACAATATGGTACGCCTCTGGTATCCGGCCATGGGCGCTGTGGGGGCGACGGGGCTGGCGGTTCTGCTGAGCCTGCTCTGGTGGTTTATCCCGTTGCTGGACGTGCCGTTCGCGTGGTTTGGCGGCTTGCTGTTAAGCGTGGCAGAAGGCAGCGACGCGCTGGTGCAGGGACTGTTCTGATCAGCGTGACATCACCAGAATAAGCCAGCCCTTGATGAGCAGTTTATGGTGCAGTTTGAGGCCGCGGGCGCGATGCGCGGCGATCACCCGGTTGCCGTCGCGCTCCAGAAGGCCCGACAGGATGACAAACTGAGGACGCCCCGGCGGGGCGCCCAGATGGCGGCTCAAATCGCCCGACAGCTGGATCAGCGGATTGGCCAGAATGTTGCACAGGATCAGGTCATAAGGCGCGTTGTTGCGGACCAGTGCCGAGGCATAACCGTTGCCCGTGGTTGCCCTGATTAGACGCCCGAGCCGGTTCTGTTGGGAATTGATGCGGGTGACGCGGGTTGATTCCTCATCGATATCGCTGGCGATGATGGGGCGTTTCCAGGTTTTGGCCGCCGCCATGGAGAGAATGCCGGACCCGCAGCCCATATCGAGGATACGTCGGAAGCGGTGTTTGCGGGCAAGCGCTTCCATGGCACGCAGGCAGCCTTCCGTGGTGGCGTGCTCGCCGGAACCAAAGGCCGAGCCGGAATCAAGGATCAGTTCATGCAAACCGCCCAGCGCCTTCGGTTCCACATGGGTGCCGTGGATGTAATAGCGACCAATCTGCAGCGGTGGGAAATCCATAAGGTTTTCCTCCAGCCAGTTTTTTGGCGGCATCAGATCGAAAAAGACTTTTGGTGTTGGCACTTCACAGGCCCGCGCCGTCTGTTCGATTTTTGCCCGTATGCCTTGTGAATCCGGCTCAGACGCGGTCAGGCCCTCAATGGTCCAGTCGCCGATTTTTTCATCTTCAAAGGACGAAAGCGCCAGACAATAGGGCTCCAGCACTTCTTCAAAAGCCACGTGATGCTGTTTGGGGACGCGGAAATCGATCCGCCATAAAAAGGGGGGCATGGTCATGAAGGGTCAGGTCCGTTCCACAAAGCTGTCGACAACTTTTTTGGTTCCGGCTTTTTCAAACGCAACTTCCAGCTTGTTGCCGTCAACCGCGATGATTTTGCCATAACCGAATTTCTGGTGAAAAATGCGCTCGCCTTTCTGGAAGGTCTCGCCGGAGGTTTCCGAGACGGTCTGGTCCCACGACATGTTTTCCACCTGACGCCGGGTCCGTGCGGCGCGCCGGGTTACCCAGGAAGATTGCCGGAATTCGGCCCCCACCTCAAAACCGAAAGACGGCTCAACCACGCGGCCCGTATCGCCCAGGCCGGGGTTGGCTTCATGCTGGATGTGTTCCGGCGGCAGTTCCTCGATAAAGCGCGACGGGTAGGCGCTTTGCCATTTGCCGTAGATGCGCCGGTTGGCGGCATAAAGCACCGTGACCCGCTTGCGGGCCCGGGTCAGACCCACATAGGCCAGCCGCCGCTCTTCCTCAAGGCCGGATGCGCCGCTGTCATCGAGCGAGCGTTGATGGGGGAACAGGCCATCCTCCCAGCCCGGCAGAAACACCGTATCGAACTCCAGCCCCTTGGCCCCGTGCAGGGTCATCATGGTGACCTTGTCCAGCTCCTGCGATTCCTCGTTTTCCATAACCAGACTGACATGCTCGAGAAAACCGCCGATGTTCTCGAACTCTTCCATGGCGACCACGAGTTCTTTCAGGTTGTCGAGGCGGCCCGGCGCTTCCGGCGCCTTGTTGTCGCGCCACATGGCGGTATAGCCGCTTTCATCGAGAATGGTGCCGGTCAGTTCCGGGTGATGCATGAGTGAAACAAGCGAACGCCAGCGGTCGAAATCCATCATCAAAGCGGCCAGCGTGGAGCGCACCTTGGGGCGGAACTCGTCGGTTTCGATCAGCCGCAGGACAGCGCGGGTCAGGGAAATGCCTTCGGCCCTAGCGAACTGGTGAATGGTCTGCATGGCGGCTTTGCCGATGCCGCGCTTCGGCAGATTGATGATCCGCTCGAAGGCCAGGTCATCATCGGGCTGCACGGTGACCCGCAGATAAGCGATGGCGTCGCGGATTTCCTGGCGCTCGTAAAACCGCGCACCGCCGATGATCCGGTAGGGCACGCCGAGCGTGATCAGGCGTTCTTCAAACTCGCGCGTCTGGAAGCTGGCGCGGACCAGAATGGCGATGTCGTTGAGCGCGTGTTTGTTGTGATGCAGGCTTTCGATAGCATCACCGACGACGCGGGCTTCCTCCTCGCCGTCCCATACGCCGCGCACCTGCACCGGCTCGCCTTCGTTGCTGTCGGTCCAGAGCGTTTTGCCAAGTCGCCCCTCGTTGTGGGCGATCAGGCCGGAGGCGGCGGCCAAAATATGTGGGGTTGAGCGGTAATTGCGTTCCAGCCGGACAATGGCGGCACCCGGAAAATCTTCTTCAAAACGCAGGATGTTGCCGACCTCGGCACCGCGCCAGGAATAAATCGATTGATCATCATCGCCAACGCAGCAGATGTTACGGTGCTTTTGCGCCAGCAGGCGCAGCCACAGATACTGGGCGACATTGGTATCCTGATATTCATCGACCAGCACATAACGGAACTGATTCTGATATTCGGCGAGGATTTGCGGATGTTCCTGAAACATCTTCAGGCACAGCAACAGCAGATCGCCAAAATCCGCTGCGTTGAGAACGGTCAGGCGTTCCTGATATTCGGTATAAAGCGATAGAATTCTGCCTTCGTCGGCATCGCTGCCTTCCGACGCGGTGACTTTGTCGGGCAGCAGTCCGCGGTCTTTCCAGCGCTGGATGGTTCCGGCAATGGCCCGCGCCGGCCAGCGTTTTTCGTCAATTTCATGAACGTCGATCAGTTGTTTGATCAGGCGGATCTGGTCATCGGTATCGAGGATCGTGAAATTCGAGCGCAATCCGGCGGCTTCCGCATTGGCACGCAGCATGCGCGCCCCAATGGCATGAAACGTGCCGACCCACCAGCCTTCAATGGGGCGATGGATCAGGCCGGCGACCCGTTCCTTCATTTCGCGCGCCGCTTTGTTGGTAAATGTCACGGCGAGAATTTCCCAGGGGCGGGATTTCCCTTGAATCAGGATATGGCCCATGCGGGTGGTCAGAACGCGGGTTTTTCCGGTTCCGGCCCCGGCCAGAACCAAAAGCGGTCCATCAACGGTTTTGACCGCTTCCAATTGGGTCTCGTTGAGGGTTTCCAGATAGCGGGCGGGGGCGGCTACAGGAGCCGCTGCGGTAACAGCCTCAGGGACAACAGCAGGGGGCTCGGACGGGTTGGCTAAATCAAAAGGATCAGACATGCTGAATTATATAGCACGGCAGGTCGGCAGGGCCATCAAGAGATGCAGGTTTTGAGCTTTTTAGGGGTTTTAAATCACTATAATTTTACCGGAATAATGCCGGTTCTATGGTAGAATTCGGGGTTATTGAAGGAGAAAAGTTATGGGCATTCGTAAATGCGTTTCCCTTTTATCCATGAAAACGCTGATTCCTGTTTGTGGTTTGTTGTTTCTGGCTTCAGGCTCAGGGGCCTTTGCTGCCACAGATTTCAAGCAACTCGCCAAATCGGTCGTTATGGTCAAGGCGCAAGTTCCGGCCAGTGCGCGCACGGCGGAAAACCTTGGAACCGTCCGCCAGGGAAGCGGAATCGTCATTGATGATAAAGGCCTGGTCCTAACCATCGGCTACCTGATCATGGAAGCAGAGCGGGTGATTGTTTCCAACGATTCCGGAGCGGCAGTCGAGGCCCGCTTTGTGGCCTATGACCATGCCACCGGGTTTGGTCTGGTGCGGGCTACGGAGCCTTTAAATCTGCCTGTCATGAAACTCGGTCAGTCGTCGGACCTGCAGGAAAAATCCGTTGCCCTGGTGGTGTCGCTTGGCGGGCCGGAACCAATGACACCGGTTCAGGTGGTTTCGCGCCGCACCTTCGCCGGTTATTGGGAATATTTACTCGAATCGGCCATTTTCACCATGCCTGCGCATCAGGTGTTTGGTGGCGCTGCGCTGATCGACGAAAAGGGCGAGTTGGTGGGCGTTGGTTCGTTGTTTGTGAACGACGCGATGGAGGCGGAAACGCCGATGCCGGGCAATATGTTTGTACCCATTGATCTGTTGAAGCCGGTTTTTGATGAACTGGTTGCGAAAGGGCGTCAGGCCAGCCGTCCGGCCCCGTGGCTGGGCATTTACACCAATGCTCAAGGCGGGCGGGTGTTTGTTGGCCGCGTTGCCAATGGCGGACCGGCAGAGCAGGCCGGGATCAAGGCCGGGGATATTATCATGGGTGTTGGCGGCAAGCGGGTCGCCGATATTGCTGATTTTTACCGGCGCGTTCGAGACAGTGGTCGGGCGGGGGTGGATGTGGACATCGACCTTCTGCCGATGGGTGCGCAGTCGCTGGAAATCAAGAAGATCAGCGTCAAGTCGGCGGACCGGCACGACTGGTTGAAAATGCCACAGACGCACTGACCGGCGGGATTTATTCGCCGTGTTCTTCGTGGCGGGTTTGCAGCAGCAGGCGGTTATAGGCGGCCATGACTTCGCGGTGATGAACGCATCCGATAAACGTCATGGAGGCCATGTCCGCGACAACAGCAATGTGTTCTTCGCCAGTATCGCGCATGACGGCCAGCGCCGTTTCCAGATCATCGGCGGCGGTCAGGACAGGCGGGTGCAACCTTGCCACGTCGCAGGCCGTAATCAGATCGTCAAAACCATGGTCAAACGCGGAATCGCTTAAATCGGCCAGGGTCACGGTGCCGTAGAGTTCGCCAGTGTCACGCAGCACAAAAATTTCACCGAGCGGCGAGCTTTGCAGTTTCAAACGCAAGTCCTGCAGGCGCTCATTCATCAAACTGGATTCCCCGTCTTTCGAATAAATTTCCGAAACCCGGATGGACTTCATGATTTCCGTCTCAAACCCTTCTTTCACATCAATGCCGCGCCGTTTCAGCTGATTGTTGAAAAACGAGCGCCCGAAAAAGTGGTGGGTGATTTCTGACGAGGCGACAACAGCCAGCATGACGCCGAGGGTCAGGGCGTAGTTGCTGGTCATCTCGAAAATAATCAGAGTGGTTGAAATGGGCGCGCCCATGACCGCCGCCGCCACCGCGCCCATGCCAACGATGGTGTAGGCGCCGGGGCCGGACGACAAACCCGGAAACATCGCCGTTGCGACAATGCCAAAAGCGCCGCCGACCATGGCGCCGATAACCAGGGAGGGACTGAACACGCCACCGCCAAACCCCCAGCCGATACTGAAGGCTGTGGCGACAATTTTGGCGATACCGATGGCGACCAGCAAGGTAAAGCCGAATTGTTGCAGAAGGGCGGATTCTGTTGTGCCATAACCGACGCCAAGGACCTGCGGATAGAAAAGCGCAATCAGCCCAACCAAAAAACCGGCCACCATGGGCCGGGTCCAGATCGGGAAATTGATTTTGTTGGCCAGGTCCTGAGCCAGAAATATGGAGTGCATGAATATAATGGAGGCGACACCGGCGCAGATGCCGAGCAGGACAAAGGCCGGAAACTCCCAGAATGAGGCGAGAATCGTGGAATCGAGTACAAAGGCGGGAAAGTCACCAAAGACGGATCGCGAGAGGGCGGTTGAGGCAACGCTTGCGATAACGATGGGTGCAAATGCCTTCAAGGCATAATGACCGACCACCACTTCGCTGGCGAACAACGCGCCGGCAATGGGCGCGTTGAAGGAGGCGGCTACGGCAGCGCCGACACCGCAGCCCAGCAGAGTGCGACGCAGAGACCGCGTAAGATGGAGCCGTTCTCCGATCCAGGCGCTTAAGGTGGCACCAAGATGCACGGCAGGGCCTTCGCGGCCGACAGAAGCACCGCCGCCAATGGAGATGGCGCTGATGATGGCAGCCCCAATTCCAGCCTTGCCGGACATTCTGCCGCCGCGCAATGCGTTGGCTTCAATGACATCGGCGACGGCCTGTGGGCGTTGGTTGGGCATGAACCGCATCGTAATCAGGCCGACAATCAGGCCCGCCAGACTGGGAACCAGTAAAACCTGCCACCAGGGCAGGCCCTGGACATGCTGGAACAGACGCTCCGAACTGGTGCCATAGAACTGTAGCTGGATGATCGAAATCAAATGACGAAAGCCAATGATGGCAGCGCCGGTTAACGCCCCGATGGCGAGCCCAAGGCCCGAAAGGACCAGATGGTCGTTTCGGAGCAGCCTTCTGAACGATACGATCGTTCGTATATGCTTAAGATCAGGCTTTATCATAATTCACCGGGTGATTATGGTAAATAAAACCGGTGAACAAAACCTTTATGAATCAAGCCTCTATCAAAATGTGAAAATCAGTTAAGAGGAACGTCGATGGAGTATCCGGCGGCGCGCACGGTGCGGATCAGATTCGCCGTTCCGGGCAACTGCAGTGCTTTGCGCAGACGCCGGATATGAACATCAACGGTCCGCGCCTCCACATAGATATCGCGGCCCCAAACCCGATCCAGAAGTTGTTCGCGCGAGAACACCCGACCGGGTTTTTCAAGGAAAACCCGGAGCAGACGGTATTCAGTGGGGCCTAGGTGAATATTGCTGCCGTTGCGGTTGACCCGGTGCTCTTCCAGATTCATGGTGATGTCCTGAAACTCGAGAACATCGGCCGATTTTTCCGGATGGGTCCGCCGCAAAACGGCCTTAACCCGGGCGATCAATTCGCTGGGTGAAAAGGGTTTGATGACATAATCATCAGCACCGGTCTCAAACCCGCGAATGCGCTCGGACTCTTCACCTTTTGCCGTCAGCATGATGATGGGCAGTTTGCGAATTTCGGTATGCTGGCGGATCTGTCGACAAATCTCGATGCCGGATAGATTCGGCAGCATCCAGTCGAGGATGACCAGATCCGGTTCCTCGTCGAGTATCGTAGGCAGGGCCTCGTCGCCTTCGCTGACAACGGTTGCCTTGAAACCGGAATTGTCCAGATTGTAGGCAAGAAGTTCGCTCAGCGAAGGATCGTCTTCAACAATCAGAATGTGCGCTTTCATTTGTTCGCCTCTCTGGTGTTGGCGTGCGCCAAATCACCCGCGACGACAAAACTGGATTCATCCTCTTTTGTCCGTGCCTCAATAGGTGCATCGCCATGAACAAGAAAATGGACATTTTCGGCGATATTGGTTGCGTGATCACCAATCCGCTCAATATTTTTGGCAATAAACAGCAGGTGTGTGCAGGCTGTAATGTTACGGGGATCTTCCATCATATAGGTGAGAAGTTCACGAAACAGGCTGGTATGGAGGGCATCGACCTCGCCGTCGCTGGCCCGCACATCTTCTGCTTTCGCCGCGTCCCGGGTGATATAGGCATCAAGAACATTCTTGATCATGCTCTGGACCTGATTGCCCATGCGGCCAATGGTTTTTGTCGGCCCGATAGGGGCAGATTGTGATATGGCGACGGTGCGTTTTGCGATGTTTTTTGCATAATCACCAATACGCTCAATCACGCTTGCGGTCCTGAGCGCAGTGATGACAACCCGCAAGTCCTCTGCCATGGGCTGACGTAGCGCCAGCATCTGCACAGCCAGATCATCCACTTCCATTTCCAAAGCATCGAGCTGTTTGTCCGAGGCAATAACCTGATTCGCCCTCTCGCTATCGCGCTTCAGCAAGGCGTTGATGGCGCTGGCCAGTTGGACTTCTGCCAAGCCACCCATTTCGGCAATGATATTATCCAGCCGCTTTAAGTCTTCGTCGAAGGATTTAACAATGTGGTCCGTCGTCATGCCTTATATCCTATATATACGTATTATTTATATTAACCGAATCGACCGGTAATGTATCCCTCTGTGCGTTCATCTTTGGGATTTGTGAAAATCTGCTGGGTATCGCCCACTTCGAGAACCTTGCCCATATGGAAAAATGCCGTTTTTTGCGAAACACGGGCGGCTTGTTGCATGGAGTGGGTGACGATAACGATGGTGTAATTGATCATCAGTTCGTCAATCAGCTCTTCAATCTTCGCCGTTGCAATGGGATCCAGAGCCGAGCAGGGTTCATCCATCAGAATGACGCTTGGTTCAACCGCAATGGCCCGGGCAATACACAGTCTTTGCTGTTGTCCGCCGGAAAGCCCTGTGCCGGGAGCATCCAGCCGGTCCTTGACTTCTTCCCACAAGCTGGCGCGGCGCAGGCTGTTTTCTACAATGTTTTCCAAATCCGACTGGCTTGTCGCTGTCCCGTGAATTTTGGGACCGTAGGAGACATTGTCAAAAATCGATTTTGGAAAGGGGTTGGGTTTCTGAAAAACCATACCCACCTGGGCCCGTAATTGAACGGCATCGATGTTCTTATCATTGATATCTTGCCCGTCCATCAGGATACGGCCGTCAACGCGACAGATATCAATCGTGTCATTCATGCGATTCAGACAACGCAAATAGGTTGATTTTCCACACCCTGAAGGGCCGATCAGTGCGGTCACCTGCTTTTCAGGAATGTCCAGGTTGACATCAAACAGAGCCTGTTTGTCGCCATAATAGACGTCCACATTTTCCGATCTGAATTTTGTTTCCGCCGTACCGACAGAAACGGTTTTGGGTTTCGTGTCGATGGGGTTGTTGGGAGTCTGAGATGTCATCATTTCATTTTCTACCATTTGATTTCAAACTTTTTACGCAGTATGACCGCCAGTGCATTCATGGTGACAAGAAAAGCCAGCAGGACAAGAATCGCCCCTGACGTCCGTTCGACAAATGCCCGCTCCGGACTGTCTGACCATAAATAAATCTGCACAGGCATTACTGTTGCGGGGTCTGTGACGCCGCCCGGAATATCGACAATAAAGGCGACCATGCCAATCATCAAAAGCGGGGCCGTTTCGCCCAAAGCCTGAGCCATGCCCAAGATGGTGCCAGTCATCATGCCCGGCATGGCCAGCGGCAGTGTATGGTGTGTGAGCGTCTGGATCGGCGACGCACCCAGGCCGATGGCTGCTTCACGAATGGACGGCGGAACGGCTTTCAGCGCTGCGCGCCCGGCAATGATAATAGTCGGCAATGTCATTAACGCGAGGACCATGCCACCGACCAGCGGGGCGGAACGGGGCAAGCCAAAGATATTGAGAAAAACGGCGAGGCCCAGCAAACCGAAGACAATTGATGGAACTGCAGCCAGATTGTTGATGTTGACCTCGATGAACTGCGTCAATTTGTTTTTCGGCGCGAATTCTTCCAGATAAACCGCGCTGGCAATGCCAATTGGAAAAGAGAGGATCAAGGTCACGAGCAAGGTATAGAACGACCCCAGAGCGGCGCCTAAAATCCCGGCCATTTCCGGCTCACGTGAGTCGCCGGCGGTGAAGAACGTGGTGTTGAAGGTTCTTTCAATTTTTCCGTCGGCAACCAGTTTGTTGTACCACTCGATCTCCAGATTGCTGACCCGACGGTCATCTTCGTCGGACTCGGCGCTGATAACGCCTTTTGCCAGTTGGTCAATGTCATCGGATGTGGAAACCTCAACCGTTATGGTCTGACCAATCAGATCTGGGTCGTCGATAATCAGTTCGCGCACTTCAAACTCGGCGCCGGGGCTGACGAGGTTGCCCAGCATCCGCTTGTCACGCCGGTTTGTTACCTCCGGGAACAGGGCATAGACGGAGTCGCGGACAACCTTGCGGTAATTTGCCCGCCGGAGAACTTGCGGGTCCCTGTTGCCTTCGGGGTCAATAACTTCGGCATCTATATGGATATCAAGCGTCAGTTTTGTTTGCGAGAAAGCTGAATAGCCACCCGATATGATATTTATGAACAACAGTCCAATGCAGGACAGGCCAATCAGCACAGCGATCAGGCCGTATAACCGGAACCGGCGTTCAGCGGCATGGCGTTTCTTGAGCCGGGCCTGGCCTTTTACGGAGGCCAATATAAGGGGGGCGGTCGTATCAGTCATATTGTTCTCTATATTTGTTCACGACGAACAGTGCCGTGACATTTAAGCAAAGGGTGATGAAAAACAGAACCAGACCAAGGGCAAAGGCGGCCAGTGTTTTGGCGCTGTCAAATTCCTGATCGCCAACCAGTAGGGTGACGATCTGCACGGTGACGGTGGTGACCGCTTCAAAGGGGTTGGCTGTTAAATTAGCAGCCAGGCCGGCCGCCATGACCACGATCATGGTTTCGCCGATGGCGCGTGATACGGCCAGCAGCAAGGCGCCGACAACGCCCGGCAGGGCGGCGGGCAGGATCACCTGTTTGATGGTTTCAGACTGTGTTGCCCCCATGCCGTAGGACCCTTCCCGAAGCGAGTTGGGGACCGACGAAATCACGTCTTCTGACAAAGACGAGACAAACGGGATGATCATGATGCCCATGACCAACCCTGCGGCCAGCGCCGATTCGGAAGAGATGGCAATGCCATTGGCATCGCCGATGTTTCTGAAAAAAGGAGCAACGGTCAGGGCCGCGAAGAAGCCGTAAACAACGGTGGGAATACCGGCCAGAATTTCAAGGCAGGGCTTGATGATGTCGCGGGCCTTGGAGGACGCATATTCTGCCATATAAATGGCGGCCATCAACCCGACGGGGGCGGCAATCATCATGGCAATAAAAGTGATAAACAGGGTTCCCGCAAACAACGGGACCATGCCAAACAATCCGGTGGCACCAACCTGATCGGCGCGCAGTGCCGTCTGCGGGCTCCACTCAAGACCGAAAAAGAAATCAGTAAAAGGAATTAAAGCGAAAAATCGAATGGATTCGAAAACCAGAGACAGGACAATGCCCAGTGTTGTCAAAATGGCGACCGATGAGCAGGTGATCAACAGGATCATAACGATGCGTTCGTTGATCTTTCGGGCGCGGGTGGTCTGGCGTTTGTAGCCGGTTCCGCCCGGGAGGGCGCTGAGCAGCAGCTGGCGGGAATTTTTTTGAAACAGAAGCCCGGCGAGAACCAAGACGACAACTGTTATAACAAGCGTTGGATTTGCCATTTTATATTTTTATTTCGATATTTTAAAAGGAACAAAGGCAAATGATTGACCAGACGCCGGGTGGCGCCTGGTCAATGCATCCGGATTACATGGTCAGGTTGGATTTCATTCCCTGTGCGTCTGACATGTATTTTTTGCGTTCTGCAGCTGGCATCGGGATCAGGCCGCGGTCGGTCAGATAACCTTCCTCGCCCCAAGCCTGCTCACTCGTGAATTCTGCCAGAAACTCCTGGATACCCGGAACCGTTCCAACGTGCTCATTCTTGACATAGAAGAACAGTGGGCGGGATACGCCATAAGCGCCGGATGCGATGTTCTCAAACGTCGGCTCTTTACCGTCAACAATGCTGCCCTGGACCTTATCAGCGTTTTGATCAAGGAAACTGAAGCCGAAGATACCAAAGGCATCAGGATTGGCTTCCAGCTTGCGAACGATCAGGACATCATTCTCGCCAGCTTCAACAAAGCCGCCATCTTCACGAACGGAATGGCAAATCGCTTTGTACTTCTTGCCATCGGTTTTCTTGAGAGCGCTGATTTCGTCAAACTTCTTGCAGCCGCCTTCCATGGCCAGCTCGACGAAGGCATCACGCGTACCGGAGGTCGGGGGCGGGCCCATAACCTCGATTTTGGTGTTCGGAAGGCTGGAGTCGATGTCGCTCCACTTGACATTCGGGTTGGCCATGAAGCCGCCTTTCCCATCGGGAAGGTCTTTGGCGAGGGCCTGGAAAATCTGCTTTTTGGTTAAGCTGACCTGCTTGGCCGATTTTGCGTTGGCAATAACAATGCCGTCATAACCGATTTTGACTTCCGTGATTTTGGTGACGCCGCTTTTGGCGCAGTTCTCGACTTCGGATTTCTTGATGGCGCGTGAAGCATTCGTGATATCCGGGTGGCCTTCGCCAACGCCAGCGCAGAACAGCTTGAAGCCGCCACCGGAACCGGTGCTTTCAATAACGGGAGTTTTGAATTTTGTGGATTTGCCGAATTTTTCTGCAACAACCGTAGCAAACGGATAAACGGTTGAAGAACCGACAATACGAATTTGATCGCGTGCATGAGCAGTTGTTGCCGATGCAAGACCTGCAGTGACTGCAAGTGCGGCCCCAAGTGCGATAGATGAACGAAACATGTGTCTCTCCTAAATTAAAAACATTACCGACCAAATGATGTCGGTAGCGGCAAAGTAGTGGTGTTAGGCTTCCGATTTGTGACGGAAGTGTGAAAGTTTGATGACGCTATGTGCTTTTGGGGGCATTTAGACACTGGATGATGTGTAAATATGTCTATGAGCAAACCTTGTGTATTTTGAGACCGGTCAGCGGATAAACCCAAGTCTCTTCAAGTCTTTGTGAGTGACAGGCGCCAAGCCGCCGGATGATAACGGTTTTGTCTCTTGTCAGTCATTTTGAGGGGGGCATAAATGGCACTATTATTTCGTATTTATGACAATTTTCTTGTATTCGTCCTTTCGGTGGCTATCGAACCATAAGACGTTTTCCGCAGATGCCTGATTTAGAGAATCTGCTTTCTTATATAATGTAACTGCGCATCAAAAATAAAAGGACAGCTGCCAATAGGGCGGACAGGGGAACGGTAACGATCCAGGCGGTGACAATTGTCATGATGTGCTGTCTGCGCACCAGTTTGCGGTACATGGCTTTTTCCCGAGTCACCAACCCTTTGGCTTCCTGTGCAGGAGTTGGCACCGCTTTTGCCCCATATTTGCCGTGGTTAATATGCGTTTTGCGGCTCGTTTGCCATTCGCGATAAAGGCCCACGCCAAAAATGGCACCGACGGCGATATGTGTTGAACTGACGGGCAGACCAAGCGTTGTCGCGATAATCACGGTGATGGCTGCCGACAGGGCGACACAATAAGCCCGCATGGGGTTCAGACGGGTAATTTGCGCGCCGACCGTGCGAATGAGTTTGGGGCCGAAAAGCATCAGACCAACGCTGATGCCAAAGGCACCGACAAACAGAATCCAATGGGGGATGCCGACCTTTTTGGCGGCAACGGCGCCTGAAGTGGCGCTATCGACGATCGCGGCTAGCGGGCCGACGGCATTGGCGACATCGTTGGCCCCATGCGCGAATGACAGCAGAGCGGCGGCGCAAATAAGCGGGATATGAAACAGCTCGCGGATGGATTTGTTACGATTCTCCATATGGGCGGATTTACGGGCAATGATGGGACGCATGATAAAATAGGTGATTGCAAAGATGAGGCATCCGATCCCGATGATAACCGTGGTGTCGGGTTTCCAGATGCGTTTCAGCCCCTTCATGCACAAATAAGCGGAAAACACACCTGCCATTATGGCAACAAGAATCGGGACCCAGCGGCGTGCGCCAGCAATCTTGTCATCCTGATAAATGATTTTAGCTTTTACAAAAGCCAGAAACGCGGCGGCGATCACCCCGCCCATAACGGGAGAGATCACCCAACTGGCGGCAATCTTCGACATCACAACCCAATCGACAACACTGAAACCCGCAGCAGCGATCCCGGCCCCCAGAACGCCGCCAACAACGGAATGGGTTGTCGAGACAGGGGCGCCAATCCAGGTCGCGATATTGATCCACAGGGCGGCTGCCAGTAGAGCCGACATCATGGCTGGGACAAAAACCGATGAATCCGGCAGTTGCTGTGGATCAATAATGCCTTTTGAGATGGTTGCCACAACATCGCCACCAGCAATCAGGGCACCACTGGCCTCACATATAATAGCGATCAGAATGGCCCCGGCCATTGTCAGGGATTTGGCACCAACGGCGGGGCCAACATTGTTTGCGACGTCATTGGCGCCGATGTTAAGGGCCATGTATCCGCCAATGACCCCGGCGACAATAATATAAGTGGGGTTATCCAGACCTGCCGTGACGCTGCTTGCGACAAACCAGACAATGGCAAGAAACAGGATTGCAATGCCGAATTTCAGAAAGCTGCGGGACGTTTCTGTGGTTGCGGTTTCGAGCTGGAGGAGTTTGCCAAGATCCTTGCTTAATGTTTCTTTATACACGGCCGACAACGCTCCAAATTCCAAATGTTACAATTGGGTTGAGCTTATATGACTAATGTGTTGCAGTTTTATGACAAAATACCGGATGTTTGAGATTCTGCGGGCAGGAAGATGCTGAATGTGCTGCCAACGCCCAGTTCACTGTCGATTTTCAGCCGCCCCCGATGGCGATTGATAATGTGTTTAACGATAGCCAGCCCCAATCCGGTGCTGATGGGCGTGTTGTTGCCGTGTCGGGTGCGCGCACTATCGACCCGGTAAAAGCGTTCGGTCAGGCGTGGGATATGCTGTTTTGGGATTCCCTTCCCCTGGTCTTTGATGTGAATCGCAACGCCGTTTTCAGGGGCATTGGGCCGATTGATCCGGGGTTCAATGGTGACCTCAATAGTGGTGTCGGGATCCCCATAGTGAATGGCGTTTTCGATCAAATTGCGAAACACCTGGTTTAGCTGGTCTGTATCCCCGTTGATGATCTGTTTGTGCTCGCCGCCGACCAATTTCATTTTCATATTTTTGTCTCTGGCGCGGGGCTCCAGCAAATCAAACACGTTGTTGATGCAGCCTGCGATATCAACATGCCCCTGGGGTCGCACATGTTCGTCGATTTCGACGCGTGACAGATGCAACAGGTCGTCAATCAAACGGTTCATGCGCTCTGCTTCGCGGTTCATAATCCCCAGAAAACGGGTGCGTGCGGGTTCATCATTACTGGCCGGACCCTGAAGCGTTTCAATAAACCCGAGAATTGCGCTTAAGGGAGAGCGCAGTTCGTGCGATGCATTGGCGACAAAATCCGCCCGCATTTCTTCGGAGCGCGCGGCTTTTGTTTTGTCGATCAAAGAGAGCAATACAAAACGGTGCCCCGCAAGATGGGCCTCCTCGGATTCAATAAAGATGGAATGTAGTTCGTATACCTGAGCCAGTGGCCCCGGGATCAGAAACTCCCCGGTATGAGTGGTTCCGTTGGCAAGCGTTCGGTCAACGGCGTTCAGGACATCGGGATGGCGAAAGGTGAGGGCCAGATCCTTGCCGATGATAATCGACTCAAAAGCCGCTTTGGCCGCCTTGTTGGCAAACAGAACCTGACGGTTTGCCCCGACAATAAACGTCGGGTTGGGCAATAAATCGAAGGTGATGGGAAACAGGCTGTCCATAATCTCGAAAGCAGTTCAGTCAGGTTTGGAGCTGATATTTTGTCACTCAAGCGGTGGCGACTTGGTCCCGCCCGGCGTTCTTTGCGCCATACAAGGCCTTGTCAGCACGGGCGACAAATTCTTCCGACGTTTCTTTCGGCTGATATTGCGTCGCGCCAATAGAAAGCGTGATATTGCCAAGGGTATCGCCGGTCATCTTGTTGATAAGCTTGCGGCGGACAACGCGGTTTCGCAGGGCTTCCGCCAGGCCGACAGCGCCCGCCAGCTTTGTCTCGGGGAGGATGATTGAAAACTCCTCGCCACCATAGCGCGCAGGCAAATCCTGGCCTTTTACCGAATCTTTCAGAATATCCGCCAGCAACTTCAAAACCTGGTCGCCCATCTGGTGCCCGTAGGTATCGTTGAAGACTTTAAAGTGGTCAATATCGACCATCAGCAAACTGACCGGAGAGTTGTCTTCCTGGGCAAACTGCAAAGCGGCTTCCAACTCCTGATCAAAACACTTGCGGTTGGCAATTCCGGTCAGCCCATCGGTCATGGCCTGTCGGCGCATATCTTCCAGATCGGATTTCAACTGCGAGATTTCAAGGCTTGAGGAGGTAAGCTGGCTACCAAGTGATTTATTCTCGGCGGCCATTTTCTGTGTTGCCTTGGCAACAGCGGTGATGGTGGGTTGCAAATGCGATGGATTGCCATCATTGGCCAGAGCTTCTGATAAGGCGTTCAGGCTAAGTCCGTAATCCCCTGAGATTTCATAGGTTCCGGAAAGATTTTCCAGAACGCCCTTTAATTCCTCGATAAGTTGTTCAGTGATCGCGTTGATGGCCTGATTATGTTCCTCAATGCTAAAAAACTGTTCGAATAGAGCCGTGGCATCCGCATCGCCAAATTGCGGATTCGATTCAAGCTGTTCGGTGAGTGTTTTCGTCAGTTTCGGAAAGCGCCCCGATAGGTGGTGAAACCAAACGGTGTAGTTTTCCGGCGTTGGCTGGATGTGGCGATCCTTCAAATCACGCAGTGTTGCGTCCGCTAATTGAATCGGCGTCTTCTTATGAGACGATGAGCTTGCAACGGGGGGCATATACAGATGTTCCACTTTTTCCGGACAAATAAAGAAAAGCCAATTATCAACGCTGTGTCCACATAAGATTTGCCGAGGATGTAAAAAGACGACGCCTAAAACCGGATTTGACGCCCCACATGTTTGGGAAGCGTCCGGGTTGAGTGCTCTTTTGAAAGAAAAGCCAATGTTGTTTTGAGAGGTTCAGGGAATGGTGACGCCCTGCGGCTATTCAGATCGACGTGGACAAGAAGCGTTTCAAGGGTTGCGGAAGTCTGTTCGGAGGCGGTATCGCGCATTGTCTGGAACAAATGCAAACGTTTGTCATCGACGTTCAATACCTGGGATGTGACCACAACCTCGGCGCCTTCAAGAAGTTCCCGCGCGTAAACGATGTGGGATTCGGCAACAAAAACGGACTTTTCATGGATTTTCCGATATCCGGCATCAAGGCCGATCGACTCCAGTAAGGAATCCGTCGCATGGTCAAAAACAAGGACATAATAAGCGACGTTCATGTGTCCATTATAATCTATCCACTCGCGTGCGATCGTTTCGAAGTGCACGGAAATCGCCTCAATCATGTTAAAAAGCCTTTGTTATTACCTCAACCAACAGCCTGACAGACTATGCCATGGGCCAAAACGTATTGCTAACCGTTCAGAACACATCTTGCGGATAGGGAACTGATGCAGAAAAGAGCTTTGATAGGCGGGAATCGCAGTGTAAAAGCGGCACACATCTTTTGTTTTGATCTTAATCCAGCATTCGTTTGTATTTATGGCCGCAACTGAACATTTAAAAAATACGGAACAGCCAGCTGAGGGCCTCGCCCTGTCCGTCGTTGTGCCGGTTAAAAACGAGGTTGAAAACGTCGAGCCATTAATCTCAGAAATCGCGAAGACGCTCAGAGGGCAGGAAGCCTTTGAAATTGTTTATGTGGACGACGGCAGCGATGATGGAACCCCGGAACGCCTGCTTGAACTGACGGGGCCTTATCCCGAGCTTAGGGTCTTTCGTCATAAAAAGTGCTGCGGACAAAGTGCGGCGATCATGACTGGGGTCATCCAGGCGGCCGCCCCATTTATAGCAACGCTGGACGGCGACGGACAAAACGATCCGGCGGATATCCCTGCGCTTTTGACACGTTTGAGGGCGTCGGAAAACAGCGGACAAACCATGGTCGCCGGATGGCGCGCGAAACGGCGCGATACTTTTATCCGGCGCCTGTCGTCGCGGGTTGCCAATGCGATCCGCTCAGGGATGCTGAAAGATCAGACGCCGGACACGGGCTGTGGTCTTAAAATCTTTTCACGCCAGGCCTTTATGGCGATGCCGCATTTCAATCATATGCATCGGTTTTTACCGGCGTTGATGATCCGGGGCGGCGGCATAGTGGTCTCGGTTGAAGTCAATCACAGGCCGCGCGAACGTGGCACATCAAAATACGGAGTGTGGAACCGGTTATGGGTCGGGATTGCGGATATCCGGGGTGTGATGTGGTTGATCCGCCGCCCGGTGCGCCCCGATGTCGAACATCTGCAAAGGCCGGATGCATGAAGTTTGGTGCCTTGTCGAAAGGCTTTCTTGTTCTGGTCTCTCTGGTAGCTGCCGGTTTTCTGATTAAATTCCTGAAAATTGATGCCGGTTTCAGCGAAGCCTGGATTGATTCGGATATACGGGGCGGCGGACTCCAGGGTGAGCTTCTTTTTGTGCTGGTTGGCGGGCTTTTTGCTGCCGTAGGGCTGCCGCGCCAGGCCGTCTCGTTTCTGGCAGGTTATGCCTTCGGGTTTGTTGAAGGGACCGCTCTGGGGCTGGCGGCAACCGTATTGGGCTGCGGAATTGCTTTCTTTTATGCCCGCTTGCTCGGACGTGAATTTGTTAAATCACGGTATGCGCGACGCATTAAGCGGGTCGATAATTTTTTAAGCGATAACCCGTTCACCATGACGTTACTGATCCGCTTTCTGCCCATTGGCAGCAACCTGATCACTAATTTAGCGGCCGGAGTTTCCAGTGTCTCCGCCATCGCTTTCATCTCCGGTTCGGCGCTGGGTTATGTGCCGCAAACGGCGGTCTTTGCGTTGCTGGGCAGCGGCGTCAATATCGACAATAAAATCATGTTGGCGATTGGTGTCATCGGGTTTGTCGTTTCCGGCGTGTTGGGCGTATATCTCTATCGCAAGTACCGTCATGGGAAATCGATCGGCGAGCGCATCGAGCATCAGATCGGTGGTGGAGACTAGGCATGCAGTCGCGTATTCCGTCAATTTATATCGTAAGCGGTCTTTGGGTTTTGCTCATGGGGGTGGCGTTGTTCACCCGCCCAATGTTGCCGGTTGACGAGACGCGCTATCTGGCGGTCGCCTGGGAAATGTGGCTGCGCGAAGATTTTCTCGTACCTTATCTGAATGGCGAAACCTATAGCCATAAACCGCCCCTCCTGTTCTGGCTGATGCAGCTGGGCTGGGGTCTGTTCGGCGTCAATGAGTGGTGGCCGCGCCTCATCGCCCCCCTGTTTGGGCTTGCCAGCCTGTTTTTGACGGCCCGCCTTGCTCAGCAACTGTGGCCCACGGACACGACCGTCCGGGAGCTTTCTCCCGTCCTGCTTTTGGGTTGTGTGTTCTGGACCCTGTTCACGACGCTGACCATGTTCGATATGATGCTGAGCTTCTTTGTGCTGCTGGGCTTGCTTGGGATCGTTAAGGCGCGGCGATACGGCCAAAGCCATGGCTTTGTCTATTTGGCAGTGGCGGTGGGACTGGGTGTTTTGACCAAAGGCCCTGCCATTTTGCTGCATATCCTGCCTGTTGCCTTGCTGGGGCCCTATTGGGCCAGCCGACTATCTGATCCAAAACCGGCGGCTTATCCGAACCATCGCTGGTATGCCGGGGTGCTGATTTCTGTTTGCGTTGGCGTTGTGATGGCTCTCGCTTGGGCCATTCCGGCAGGGATGGCCGGCGGCAAAGACTATCAGCAGGCGATTTTCTGGGGCCAGGCGGCAGGGCGTATGGTGGACTCTTTTGCACATGAACGGGCCATTTGGTGGTATGCGGCGATTGTCCCGGGGCTTCTCCTCCCCTGGTTTGTCTGGCCGCCATTGTGGCGTGGTTTACGTGCCTGCGGCGGGCAGTTATGGCGCGATGGCAACAGTTTGTTTTGTTTGATCTGGTTTCTTGTGGCGTTTATCGCTTTTTCCCTGATCAGCGGCAAACAACTGCATTATCTGTTGCCGGAATTCCCGGCCCTGGCGTTGGTCGCGGCGCGCGCTTTGTCCATATATTCAAAACAATCAACCATCTCCCGCATTGATAATGTGATACCAGGATTGTTGTTTGGTATTCTCGGTTTGGTTCTTCTTTTGCTATCGACCGAAGGGCTTCCGGTCCGGCTTCCGTCCTGGAACGTGGATGTGAAGGGATATTGGGGGCTTGTTCTCATGGCGGCCAGTCTCTGGGTTTGTGTCTACAGAGCGCCGGAAACCGGGATGGCTGTAAAAAATATGGTGCTGTTGCCCGTCGTTCTGGTCATCGCCCTGCATTTCGCTTTGGCGCCGGTGTTGGCCGGGCGCTACGATCTGAAACCGCTCTCCCAGCTTTTGAAAACCTGGCAGGATGCGGATATGGCTCTGGCGAACTTTGGTAAATACCATGGCCAATTCCAGTTCCTGGGGCGCCTGACACGTCCCGTTGTTTTGGTTGGCCAACGTAAAGACGATTTGGCTGATTTTTTGACAGAAAACCCGACGGGCCGGATCGTCGCTTATTACGACGCAGTCCCTGACCGGGCCAAGCCGGTTGCCGTTTTTCCATTTCGTGACAGCTTTATGGTGGTGTGGGATGCCGAGACTATGCTGGCGCATCCCGGTATTGGAAACCGCAACTAAAAGGTTCTCAGACCCTGATTCCTGAGAAAAGATGCTGTTAATCCAAAAAATTATTCCTCCATTGCTTGACAGATCAGTCCGACCCCACTACATCCTTGGCACTCACTTGGGGAGAGTGCTAACAGTCCCAAAATATATCTATATTTCAAAGAGTTCATGGAGAACGACAAATGAAATTCAAACCACTTCATGATCGTGTTTTAGTCAAACGCGTGAATCAAGAAGAGAAGACCGCTGGCGGGATCATCATTCCGGACTCAGCTCAGGAAAAGCCGATGGAAGGCAAAATCATTGCAGCTGGCAGTGGCGCAAAATCCGAAGACGGAAAAGTGACCCCATTGGACGTCAAAAAGGGCGATAAAGTCCTGTTTGGCAAATGGTCGGGCACGGAGATCAAGGTCGACGGCGAAGAGCTGTTGATCATGAAAGAGTCCGATATCCTTGGCATCATTGAATAAGGGAAGTAGCAAAAATGGCTGCGAAAGAAGTTAAATTTTCAACCGATGCCCGCGCGCGTATGCTCGCCGGCGTCGATGTTTTGGCCAATGCGGTCAAAGTCACGTTGGGCCCGAAAGGCCGTAACGTTGTTCTCGACAAATCCTTTGGCGCTCCGCGCATCACCAAAGACGGTGTTACGGTTGCCAAAGACATTGAGCTTTCTGACAAGTTCGAAAACATGGGCGCGCAAATGGTTCGCGAAGTCGCATCGCGCACAGCTGATGAAGCTGGTGACGGCACGACGACAGCAACCGTATTGGCTCAGTCCATTGTACGCGAAGGCTGCAAGGCCGTTGCTGCTGGCATGAACCCGATGGATCTCAAGCGCGGCATCGATCTGGCTGTGACGAACGTTGTCGAGTCTCTGCACAAAGCTTCCAAGAAAGTCTCCACCAGTGGCGAGATTGCCCAGGTCGGCACGATTTCCGCAAACGGCGACAGCGAAGTTGGTAACATGATTGCGCAAGCAATGGAGCGTGTTGGCAACGAAGGCGTTATCACCGTTGAGGAAGCCAAAGGCTTGACCACCGAACTGGATGTTGTTGAGGGTATGCAGTTCGACCGCGGTTACACATCGCCTTACTTCGTCACCAACGCCGACAAGATGACCTGCGAAATGGAAAATCCTTTCATTCTCATCCACGAGAAGAAGCTTTCCGGTCTGCAGCCCTTGCTTCCGGTTCTTGAGCAGATTGTTCAGTCCGGTCGTCCGCTGCTGATCATTGCAGAAGACATCGAAGGCGAAGCACTGGCAACGCTGGTTGTCAACAAGCTGCGCGGCGGCATGAAAGTGGCTGCTGTTAAGGCTCCTGGTTTCGGCGATCGTCGTAAAGCCATGCTCGAAGACATCGCTGTTCTGACGAACGGTCAGGTGATCTCCGAAGACATCGGCATCAAGCTTGAGAACGTCACCATCGATATGCTGGGTTCTTGTAAGAAACTCTCGATCACCAAAGAAGAAACCACGATCGTTGAGGGTGTTGGCAAGAAAAAAGACATTCAGGCCCGTTGTGCACAAATCCGTCAGCAAGTCGAAGAAACAACTTCCGACTATGACCGTGAAAAGCTGCAAGAGCGTCTGGCCAAACTGGCTGGCGGTGTTGCCGTTATTCGTGTTGGTGGTGCAACGGAAATTGAAGTGAAAGAACGCAAAGACCGCGTTGACGATGCACTTCATGCAACCCGCGCCGCTGTTCAGGAAGGCGTTGTTCCCGGTGGTGGAACGGCTCTTCTGATCTCGACGAAGGCTCTAAACAAAGTCGAAACCGCGAACGATGACCAGCGCGTTGGTGTTGATATCGTGCGCCGCGCCCTGCAGGCCCCTATCCGTCAAATCGCTGAAAACGCTGGCGAAGACGGAGCTGTGGTTGCAGGCAAGGTTCTTGAAAACAAAGACAAGAACTATGGTTTCAATGCCCAGACCGGCAAATATGTCGACATGGTCAAAGAAGGTATTATCGATCCGACCAAGGTTGTCCGCACAGCTCTTCAGGATGCAGCTTCTGTCGCTGGCCTGTTGATCACAACGGAAGCCATGGTTGCTGATATTCCGGAAAAAGCATCCGCAGCTCCTGCAGCTCCCGATATGGGCGGCATGGGCGGAATGGGTGGCATGGGCTTCTAAGCTCAACCAACTGTTCGGACTTCGGTCCAGAAAATACGAAAGGCCGCATCTTCGGATGCGGCCTTTTTCGTGGCGATTCGGCGAGATTTAAGAATGCCTAGACAATTGAAGGCGTGATAGGTTTTGTTAACGGGCTCAACTATCGCATTCGCCATTTCTAGCGTAATGTGACACTGTATTGAAAATAGAATATTGAGAAAATTTCTAACGCAATAGTAATCAATCGGTGCGTTTGAATTGTAAATGAATGAGGACGGTTTCTTATGCAAACATCCCCTGTTGCCGAATGGGTTTCGCAGTTTGCAGAATTGGCGGAGCTTGACACCAAGGACCGACACCTTCTGGAAAGCCACGCGCAAAAAGCGGAAGTTCCTGCTGGCACCATGGTCTTTGCGCCTGGCAAAAAGCCGGACGCATTTCTTTTTGTTCTCAAAGGGACCGTCCGGGTCCAGCAAGTTGCAGAGAATGGTCGTGAAATCGTCCTGTACCGTGTTGTTGGGGGTGAAAGTTGTATTATGACCACTGCCTGCTTATTGTCCGATGAAACCTACCAGGCGGAAGGCGTTACGGAAACCGACGTTACTGCAATCATGATTTCGAGCCCTGATTTTGATAACTTAATGGCTCAATCGGCAGCGTTCCGGCGCTTTGTCTTTACCAAATACGCGTCGCGAATGGCGGATATTATGACGCTCGTCGAGGATGTCGCTTTTCAGCGGATGGACAAAAGGCTGGCCCATAAACTGCTTGAACTGGCGAAAGACAACAGCACATTGGAAATTACACATCAGCGCCTTGCTGTTGAGTTGGGTTCCGTTCGTGAAGTTGTCAGCCGGTTGATGAAAGAGTTTTCCCGTCGGGGCTGGATTGGCATGAGACGTGGGAAAATCGAGATTCTCGACCATCAGGCTCTCTCTGAAATTGCCGAAAACCTTCATTAATGCCGTTGGCCGTTGTTTTGAAATCATACTGAAAACGCGGTGTTTTTTCGAATGATATGGTGACATTGTCACAGATTAAAAACCCATCTTTATCTACAGTTCTCTAATAAAGCCAATGTGCAAAAACTCCCAATGGGGAGTAGCGGCGCTGCCTCTGTGTTCTGTCGGAAAATGCACATAACAGTGAATTGGAGAGACTGTGATGACCCCGAAAATACAAACCTTTTTCGATGACGAGACATTTACGGCGACACATATTGTTTGGGATGCAGAGACGAAACACGCTGCAGTCATTGATTCTGTAAGGGATTACGATCCTAAATCAGGCTGCCGGTCAACCACCGCTGCCGACGACATCATCGAGTTTGTTGCGAAGCAAAAGCTGACGGTTGAATGGCACCTTGAAACCCATGTCCATGCCGATCACCTGAGTGCTGCACCTTACTTGAAAGAGAAACTGGGAGGCAGGGTTGGCATTGGTGCAAAAATTGACGCGGTTCAGGGTGTTTTTAAAAAAATATTCAACGCGGAAGACTCATTTGCGACAGACGGAAGCCAGTTTGATTACCTGTTTCATGATGGAGAGACGTTCCATGTCGGCGGTCTCGAAGTCACGGTGATTCATACGCCCGGCCATACGCCTGCTTGCGCCACCTATTTAATCGGTGATGCGGCGTTTGTTGGTGATACCTTGTTCATGCCTGATTTTGGGACGGCCCGCTGTGACTTCCCGGGTGGTGATGCCCGCCAGCTCTATCAGTCCATTCATAAAATCCTCACCCTTCTGCCAGAAACCCGCCTCTTCATGTGCCATGACTATGCCCCCGGCGGGCGTGCTTATACGTGGGAGACAACCGTTGCCGCTGAGCGTGCAGAAAACATCCATGTTCATGACGGCGTGAGCGAAGACGAATTTGTGGAAATGCGCACCGAACGCGATAAGCAACTGGATATGCCGGTGCTTATCCTGCCCTCAGTTCAGGTGAACATGCGCGCAGGCGAATTGCCGCCTGCCGAAGACAACGGTATCCATTATTTGAAAATACCTGTCGACGCTCTTGCTCCAGCAGATTCCAATGAAGGGAAAGATCATGCAAATCAATAAAGTTGACCAGGATATCAGTGTATCCCCTCAGATTTCAGCGGCAGATGTTACGGCAATTGCTGAAGCGGGCTTCAAAACGATTATCTGCAACCGCCCGGATGGGGAAGGCAATGACCAGCCGCTGTTCCACGAAATCGAAGAAGCTGCGAAACAGGTCGGACTGATCGCACATTACCAACCGGTTGAATCGGGCAAGGTGAGTGATGCGGATGCCGATGCCTTTTCCGCATTGATGGAAGCCGCACCAAAACCGGCCTTTGCCTATTGCCGTACAGGAACAAGATCCGTCACATTATGGTCACTGAGCCGGGCAGGTAAAATGCCAATGCCGGATATTCTGTCGAAGGCAAAGCAGGCTGGCTATGACATGTCCGGTGTCGTCCGTCGGATTGTAAACAACGGTCGCATCCCATCCGATGCGACGGATGGCAAGTTTGAAATTGTCATTGTCGGTGCGGGTTCGGCGGGGATTGCAGTCGCTTCATCACTACTTGCACGCGCCCCGGAGTTGCAGATCGCGGTCATCGACCCGGCCGACATTCATTACTATCAGCCGGGGTGGACGCTCGTTGGTGGGGGTGTTTTTGAAGCGGAAGAAACGGTGCGCACCCTGTCATCCGTGCTGCCGCCTCACGTGCACTGGATCAAAGCGGCTGTTGCTGCCTTTGAGCCTGAGAGAAATGCGGTCCTGCTCGAAGGCTGCCGACTGATTGAATATGAGCGCCTGATCGTTTGTCCGGGTCTTAAGCTCGACTGGCACAAGGTGGAAGGACTGGTTGATACGCTGGGCAAAAACGGTGTCACATCCAACTACCGGTTTGATCTGGCTCCTTATACATGGGAACTGGTGAAAAGCATGAAAGAGGGTACAGCTCTCTTTACCCAACCGCCTATGCCGATCAAATGCGCAGGCGCTCCCCAGAAGGCGCTCTATTTATCTGCTGATCACTGGTCCCGCACCGGTGTACTCAAGAATATTGATATAGGCTTCTATAATGCAGGGGGCGTTTTGTTTGGTGTAAAAGACTATGTTCCTGCGTTGATGGAATATATCGAGAAATACAACGCCGATCTGATGTTCAATCATAATCTTGAGGCCATCGATGGCCCGGCCAAGAAGGCTTACTTCAAGAAAACCGATGCCAATGGCAACTCGGAAACGGTTGAGCGTTCCTTCGATATGATACACATTTGCCCCCCGCAATCCGCCCCGGATTTCATCCGCGTAAGCCCGCTTGCCGACGCGGCTGGCTGGATTGATGTGGACCAGAATACACTCCGTCATAAGACCTATGAAAATATCTGGAGTCTTGGCGATGTGATGAATGCGCCAAATGCAAAAACGGCGGCGGCGGCCCGAAAGCAGGCACCAGTCGTTGCCCAGAATATCATGGCAGACATGGGGAAAGGTGCGGGCATTGCGCATTATGATGGCTACGGCTCGTGCCCGCTGACGGTCGAACGTGGCAAGATTGTTCTGGCCGAGTTTGGTTATGGCGGAAAACTACTGCCGAGCTTCCCGAGATGGCTGAATGACGGGCGTAAACCCAGCCGCCTCGCCTGGTTGTTGAAGGAGAAAGTGCTGCCGCCGCTCTATTGGAATGCCATGTTGCGCGGCCGCGAATGGCTGGCCAAACCGGATGCAGCGAAACCCGAAATAACAAACTAGACGCAAAACCGCGCCAGGAATTGTAATGATCAAGCGCATCCTCCCGTGTATCGACTGGCTTGGCCGATACAATGCAGAAACGTTTCATGGTGATGCTATGGCCGCCGTGATCGTGACGATCATGCTGATCCCGCAGAGCCTCGCCTATGCGTTGTTGGCGGGGCTGCCGGCGCAGGTTGGCCTCTATGCGAGCATGTTACCGCTTATTGGTTACGCCTTGTTTGGGTCCTCGAGCACTTTGGCAGTTGGGCCTGTTGCGGTCGTCTCCTTAATGACCGCCGCCGCTTTGGGCCAGATAGTCGCTACAGGAACAGCCGAATATATGGCTGCGGCAATTGCGCTTGCCCTGCTGTCTGGATTGTTCCTGATCATGCTTGGGCTTTTTCGATTGGGCTTTCTCGCCAGCCTGTTAAGCCATCCGGTTATCTCCGGCTTTATTACCGCGTCTGGAATTTTGATTGCGGCCAGCCAGCTGAAACATATTCTGGGCGTTCCGTCGCACGGCCATACCATGCCGGAACTGGTGGCGTCACTGGGTGAGGCGATAACCCAAACCAATATGCCAACATTTGCCATTGGCATAGGCGCAATCACCTTTTTGTTCTGGGTCCGCAAACAACTTAAACCCCTTCTTGTCCGTGCCGGGTTTGGCCCTCTCGTCTCCGATGCCGTTGCCAAGGCAGGGCCGGTTGCTGCTGTGCTGGCAACCATTTTTCTGGTCAAGGGCCTTGCTCTCGATCAAGCGGGCGTTGACGTTGTTGGAGCCATTCCACAAGGTATGCCGCCGTTGACGATGCCGACGCTCGACCTTGATCTTTGGACGGAATTGCTCCCCTCCGCCATCCTGATCTCAATTGTTGGCTTTGTTGAATCGGTTTCCGTCGCACAAACGCTGGCGGCCAAACGGCGCGAACGTATTGATCCCAACCGCGAACTGGTTGGCCTTGGAGCGAGCAATATCGCCGCCGCCTTTGGTGGCGGTTATCCAGTAACGGGTGGGTTTTCCCGCTCGGTTGTGAATTTTGATGCAGGTGCCAGAACGCCCATGGCGGGGGTGCTGACGGCTGTTGGTATCGGACTGACGGCGCTTTTTCTGACGCCTTTGTTTTATCAACTGCCTAAGGCAACGCTGGCCGCTACCATTGTCGTGGCGGTTCTTTCGTTGGTTGATCTCGGCGCCTTGAAACGAACCTGGGATTATTCCAAATCCGACTTTGCGGCAATGGCGCTGACGATTTTGGTTGTGCTGGCGGCGGGCGTTGAAGCGGGCATTCTTTCCGGCGTTGCACTATCGCTCGTTTTTTTCCTTGTCCGCTCGGCGCGCCCTCATATGGCGGTCGTTGGCCAGGTGCCGGGAACGCAACATTTTCGCAATATCAAACGCCATGAGGTCATCATCAGCGATACGGTTTTGAGTGTACGGGTGGATCAAAGCCTGTACTTCGCCAATGCCCGATGGCTGGAAGACCGGCTTTACGACATGGCTTTAGCCAAGCCCGGCATCAAGCACGTTGTTCTCATTTGTGCCGCCGTGAACGAGATTGATGCCAGTGCGCTTGAGAGCCTGGAATCCCTGATTGACCGGCTCCATGTGGCCGGTATTGATTTTCATCTGTCCGAGGTCAAAGGACCGGTTATGGATAAACTGCAACGCACGCATTTTTTCGAGAAACTGACAGGCACCGTCTATCTGAGCCATTTCGACGCACTAACTGCGCTGGATCCCCGTTCAACTCATGTCTCCAAAAGCGGGCTTTCTCTCGTTCCTTCCGATAAGCCTGAATCTGCATAACGGCAGATATTCTGCAATCTCTTGGTTGATTTTCTGAGGTAATCTGTCAAAGGACATGCGCGATACGTATTGCGTATCCAATCCTTTAATCAAGAACGGCGGCAGACCTTTTATGGAAGCTATTTTTAACGTTATCCTTCCAGTCTTTGCGCTGATCGCCTGTGGATATCTGGCGGCCAAATTCGGCATCCTTTCCGGCGACAGTACGGATGCGCTCAACAAGTTTGTGTTTTTCATCGCCATGCCGGTGCTGTTGTTTCATGTGGTCGCCACCCTAAACCCGGCGGAGATTTTCAACTGGACCTTCATTGGTGGTTTTATGGCGGCGAACGCCATCGTGCTGCTGCTCTCGATCTTTATTTCAATGGTGTTTTTTCGCCGCGATTTGGCTGAAAGCGGCCTGTTCGCCATGGCCGGCACCATCGGCAACGCGGTTTATATGGGCATCCCGTTGAGTGTTATCGCCTTTGGTGATAGTGCCCTCATCCCGGCCATTATCGCCGCACTTTTCCAAAGCGTCTGCTTCATTATTCCGGTGGTGATCCTGCTGGAGCTTGGTGTCAACAAGGGGGCGGGCGGTTTCGGCATCGCCACGAAACTGGTCCGTTCGCTTTCAAAAAACCCGATCATGATGGCGCCGCTGGCTGGCCTCGTCTGGGCGCTCACCGGCTGGTCGCTGCCGGTTCCGGTCGATACCTTTTCGAAAATTCTGGGTGCCGCCGCCGGGCCTTGTGCGCTGTTCGCCATCGGCCTGTTCCTGTACGGCAAACCCATTCACGAAGGGGTGCGCGAAGTGGGCGCTATGGTCGTCCTGAAGTTGCTGATCCAGCCGGTTATCGCCTATATCCTTCTGTTTCATGTTTTTGATATCGAACCGCTGTACGCTCAGGTCGGCCTGCTGCTGGCGGCCCTGCCGACCGGCGCCAACAGCTTCGTGCTGGCCCAGCAATACGGCCGCTTCGTCCAGCGCGCCTCGACGGCGATTCTGATTTCGACGGTGGTCGCGGTGGTGACGCTGTCGGTGCTGCTGAATTTGGAGATTATGAATCTTAACTGAACCGGGGTGTTGTGATTATTAATGTAAGTAAGAATATGTCCGCAACTGGTCCTAAGTGGTCATTTCGACGCCGGAAAAGAAACCATAAAAGTGGTGCCAACACCGACCTCGGTTTCAAAATCAATTGTTCCATTCATACCTTCTGTTAAGGCTTTAACGATTGCGAGACCAAGTCCGGTGCCACTATGCTGACGTGTTGTTGACGTGTCAGCCTGGGTAAAATACTCGAATAAAACCTCCCTGAATCCCTCCGGAATTCCCGATCCTTTATCCTCAACATTCACAAAAATTCGCCCGTCTTTTCTGTATACAGAGATGTTTATTTCGCTGCCAGGTTCCGAAAACTTGGCCGCATTCGACAGTAGATTGTTAAGGATTTGTTCAAGCCGATGTATATGAACTTCAGCGAATGCGGGAGCGGTAGACTCGTTGAAAGAAAAATTGATAGAATGTGTTTGGGTATAGCCCTGAAAGTCTTTGATTATATTGGCGACAAGACTACAAATTTCGTGCTTACTCGTCTCGATGACCAGCGTTCCTGACAGGACTTTTTCATAATCCAGAAGTTCGTTCACTAACCGTAACAAGGCTTCATTATTTCGTTTTGCCACCTCAACGAGTTCACGCGCTTGTTCGGGAAAATCTTTCGAATATAGGGAACTCAACAGGCCAAGGCTGCCGATAGAAGAAGTCAACGGTGTTCGCAATTCATGATTCATGAGGGCGAGGAAATTGGATTTGGCAGAGTTCGCCTGTATCAGGCTCTCATTGGTGTAATATAATCTTTCCTCGTTCTCTTGGATATCCGCATATTGTTTTTTCAGAATTTTGTCGGCGTGTCGAATGACAAGAAACAGCAGCCCATATAAAACAACAAAGGCAAAGAGCGTGATGGCTACGATGATTAAAGTGGTCTCATGGATGCGGGCCTCCAGATCGGTTACGTCTGCGTATAGCTCAAATATAGCCGCCGGAGTTTTATTATCGATTCGAATGGAGATATAAGTTTCAACCACGGCTCTGTCGAAAAACTGTCCAGATATAGCACTAAATTGGTCGCGATAGGAAAGTTTGCTCGCGGGAACTTCGTCCTGGAAAGCGGTTAGAAAACCTAGGTTTTTGCTCTTGTCCTCACCTATCTGACTGGGGTCAGACGAATACACGGTGATTCCGTTGCGCCCATAAATTTTGACCTTTAGAACTGGTAACCCTTTAGCCAATTCTGCAATAGCTCTGTCTAGTTTTTTCGTAGACGGGTTGGCATGTATCTGGTCAGGGTTGGCACCCTCCATTTCTCGAATAAATGGTTCCAGACGCGGCCAAAGATTGTTGGCAAACATGCGAGCAAAATTAACGTTGTGAGCCTCTGCCGCACTCACCATTTCGTCCACAGCTATTTGCCTGTATGTGAAGGATAGAGCTAGAATAGCTGGAAGAATAACTGCAGCGCTGACCGCTGAAAAATATGGAAGAAGTTTGAACAATTAACACCTCTAACAAAGCTAATCGAAAGTAAATACCAGCACAATACATTTTAAATAATGACGGTTTCTCGCTGAGTTATTTTAAACTAGGCGCCACCCCATAAATGTCGCCTTTTAACACCCGGCCGACGGAAATCTTCGCGTTTAATGAGACTTTTAAACCTTCCGCAATGGGTTCTTTTCTGCCGGTCCTTTACCTCAATTCAATTGAGAAGCGACTGGCCCTCGGCTCACGACTCCTCCAAAAACCCCTTCGTTATGGCAACCGCTTCCGCCAAACCAATACGCTGAACCTCCACCCCTTCCGGGAAGGCTATGGTCAGGCGGGTTGGCAGGGCCTTGTCGAGCACCACTAGAACACGGGTTTTCGCCGGATAGTCGAAAGGCGAGATCTGGGCGTCGCGCTGGGGATCGCTCATCAGATGTACGGAGCCGGTGCGCCATTCGGCGCTGAACCAATCCTGGAAGATCAGCGAATGAAGCGGGTTTGAATTCCATACCGTCCCCGGTTGTTTGGATGCATAACCCAAGATATTTACATACAGCTTTTTTGTCTACGTTACGTAGTGGGTTCATGGTCTGCCTGTTGCAGGCGGCCCTGCCGATGGGCGCCAACCGCTTTATTATGGCCCGGCAATACGACCGCTTCGTCCAGCGCGCCTTAATGGTGATGTGTCGGTGCTGCTCAATTTGGTGATTATGCGTATCGACTGAATTGGGGCTGGACATCCTTACCCGAGACCTATGATCGCGGCAGATGCTTCGTTCCGATTTTCAAATAAAGTGGAAACATTTGTATGCGCAAGCCATGTTCTCACAACTTCCTGCATGTACGCCTGAAAGGTATTATTGTTTTGAGCACACACACAGAATAAATAATCAGGAATAGAACAAATATATTGTTCGTCGATTGTAAAGTTGCTTTGATTAT
Source organism: Rhodospirillales bacterium (assembly GCA_048262255.1). Taxonomy (GTDB): domain Bacteria; phylum Pseudomonadota; class Alphaproteobacteria; order Rhodospirillales; family Casp-alpha2; genus JABMNT01. The sequence goes on from JBLXFH010000001.1 coordinate 1,403,661, forward strand.
TTGTAATGCAGTAGCCCCTATGTACTTCAGGGGTGTCTTTTATGAAGAGTTTTCAGATGCAAAAAATGGTGTTGAAGGATATCTGGCTTATTGGTCATGAGCAAATTGACCGGGAACATAATGAATTGACCGGCTTGATAAATGAAATGGTTGATTGCTTTGACGCCAAAGATGCGACCTCGTTCAGGCGTGTTTTGGCGTCATTTTGCAATGCGCTAGAAATTCATTTTAAAAATGAAACAGAGATTATGAATTCTCTCGGATACGTTCAAAAAGACCATGCAAATACGCATAGCGATATTTTTAACAGAATTAAAGTGATTGAAGCCGAGGCAAATGAAGAGAATATGCAGTATTGTCTGAGTAATATAATTGATATTTTCGTAAACAAAGTTCTTAAAGACGACATATATTTTTCTGAATATTTGGTTCGTATAAACTATGAAAACACCTGATCATAAAACCAGATAATATTATATTTCTTATTTGCGGACGGCTTCGATTCATGAAGAAACCTCGCAGGCACCCACACTTTGGAGGGGCTCCCGCTCACGACTCTTCCAAAAACCCCTTCGTTATGGCAACCGCTTCCGCCAAACCAATACGCTGAACCTCCACCCCTTCCGGAAAGGCTGTGGTCAGGCGGGTTGGCAGGGCCTTGTCGAGCATCACAAAAACGCCTTTGTCGCCGTCGCGGCGCAATAGGCGGCCATAGGCCTGCTTTAGTTTCAGGCGGGTTAGCATTTCATCATAGGCGCGGCCGCCAAAATGCGCGCGCCGGGCCTTGTGGATGAGGGTCGGGCGCGGCCAGGGCACGCGATCGAAGACAATAAGCCTGAGAGAGCGACCCGGCACATCAACGCCATCGCGCACCGCATCGGTGCCAAGCAGGCAGGCGTTTTCCTCGGCCCGGAAAATATCGACCAGGGTGCCTGTATCCATGGCGTCCATATGCTGGGCATAGAGCGGCAGTCCGGCTTCTTCCATTGGAGTGGAGATACGCTCGTAAACCCCGCGTAGGCGCGAGATGGCGGTGAACAGACCGAGGCCGCCACCGCCCGCCGCCAGAAACAGTTCGCGATAGGCGGCGGACACGGCATCGCCGCTGTTCTTGTTGACGTCGCCGACCACAAGAACACGGGTTTTCGCCGGATAGTCGAAAGGCGAGATCTGGGCGTCGCGCTGCGGCTCGCTCATCAGATGTACGGAGCCGGTGCGCCGTTCGGCACTGAACCAATCCTGATCGTCGTCGCCGCTGCGGTCGCGCAGCGTCGCCGAAGTGATCAGCGCACCATGCGCTGGCTCCAGAACGGTCTTGCTGAACGGCCGGGTCGGGTCGATCCAGTGTCGGTAAAAGCCCACATCGACATCGCGCCCGCCGTTGCGTTCGACGCCAAACCAGTCGACAAATTCCTCCGGCGTTTCGCCGCCCAGCGTCGCCAGCATGTCGCGCCAGGCCTGGACCTGCATCAGGCAGCGCCGTTGCAGGCTGCTGGCCAACGCCTCGATGCGGTTGCGCTGCGCCGTCTCCAGGGTGTCGGATTCGACGTTGAGCATCTCCAGCAGGGCCTTGATCAGCTTTTTCAGGGGCTGCGTCAGGCGTTTTAGGGCGACACCCAATTCGTTTGCCGCCTCCATCAGGCCTGGGATAAGCGCCACAGGTTCGGTTTCAAGAGCATAAGCGCCGCCGGATTCGCCATCGCGGGCATAGACCTGCTGGCGAACGAGAGCGAGAAAAGCCTCGGTCGGGCCCTTGGGCTGGCCGCCGCTGATCCGTTGGCCCCAGGCCGGGCCAGGCAGGGCGTGCGCGGCGCTTAAGGTCTCTTCAAGGCATTCGAGGGCGACCTGATCATCGGCAATCAAATCCTCGAGCCGCGCCCGCAGGCCGCGCGACCGGCTGCGGCTGCCTTCCTCGGCACCGATCAGCCAGCGCCGAATATCGGCCCCTTCACGGCCTGACAGATGGGCGGAAAAGGCCCCGTCGGCAGCGTCGAACAGATGGTGTCCCTCATCAAACACATAACGTGTCGGCAGAGTGCCGTCATCGCTGCCCATGGCGGCCTGGACCATGACCAAAGCGTGGTTGGCGACCACAATGTCAGCCTGCTTGGCGCGGCGCACGGTGTGTTCGACAAAACATTTGCCGTAGTGGGCGCAGGCCGAATAGACGCATTCGCCGCGCGTGTCCGTCAGGTCAAGGGTTAGTTGCCGGCCAAACAAGTTTCCCAGCCAAGCCGGAAAGTCGCCGCCGATCATATCGCCATCGCGGGTCCGGCCAATCCAGCGGGCCATTAACCCCAAGGGGATCGCATCGCCGGGCCCCCGCGTTGGAATGCGGGTGGTGGCTTCTTCAAAATTGAGCAGGCACAAATAGTTTTCGCGGCCCTTGCGGATGACCACCCGCTCGGCCTTGTCTCGGGGGTTGGGGTGCAGGCGGTCCAACTCGCCATCGAGCTGGCGCTGCAGGTTGCGGGTGAAGGTGCTGATCCAGACGGCGCCGCCGTTGCGTTCGGCCCAAACACTGGCCGGTGCGATATAACCCAACGTCTTGCCGACCCCGGTTCCGGCTTCGGCCAGCACAATGCGCGGTTCACCCGGATGGTCGATGGGCGCGAAAGCGGAAGCGCCCGCTGCTGCATAGTCGGCCTGCTGCGGTCTTTTTTCCGCGCCGCGACCAAGAATGTCGTTAAGCCGGGAGAGACTTTCCTTCGAGGAGACGGGTTGGTTGCCGGGTGGCAGCGGTGGTGGGCCTTCTTCCCATTCCGGCAAACTTTTCCAGACCCGGAGCGCGTCGGTCAGAACCCGCGAATGCGGCGTTTCCGTTACGCCGAGAGCGCTCAGGACAAAACGCGCCCACGGCCAACCGCCGCGCTCCATGGTATGGGCGATAGCCCGGGCCGATTTGATGTCCGGCGGGCTGATAAGGGTTTTCAGTTCCTGCAACAGGGTCGCGGTCGCCGTAAACAGGGTTTCTGCTTCCTTTTCGAGGCTCGATGGAAGCGGCAACCCCAAAGCCTGGGCCAGGCCTTTTGGGGTCGGCAAAACAAATTCTGCCGGACGGACAAAGGCGAACAGTTCCAGCACGTCGTAACAGGGGAAACGCTCCGAACGCAGGCGTTTGGCAACAGCCGGCGCATAGCAGACAAGCGGCCGGAGATTCGTTGCCAGCCTGAGATGCCAGGACCGCGCGTCCATGTCCTCAATTTCTCCGTCGGATGACAGCAAAACGGCATGTTTGATGCCAGCAACAAGAGCTGGCACGTCGGGCAGCAAAGGCGGAGATTGATCCATGGAAACCATAAAACTGAGTATACCGCCTACCGGTTTATGGCAAGTCCGGTCATATGCCTGTGAAACCGAAAACTAAAAACACAGAAACGCCCATGTTCCGGCATCGACAAGGCGCACGACAAAGGTTTGACGGATGAGCTCCCAATTCCACAGAACCAGTGCTCCGAAACCGAGGGAGAGTCCTAGGGTGCAGACGCGGGTGTGTTCCATAATCAATTGTCCTCGGATCGTGATCCGGCGTCGAGAGGCGGTATTCCCTAATATAGGACGGAATGATCCAATATTGAAGGTGTTCCTAATGACGGGGGCTTCGATTTTTGCTACATTGTCAGTGGATATAAAGGTGAACCGGTCAGGTTTTCAGGAAGGCTTGGCCCGGCCTCGTCCAAACAAAACTCTGCACATGAACTGTCGGGAGGTTACAAAGATGATCCCGCCTAATCAGATACGCCACATATAACACCTGTTAAACATTTGTCTCGGTCCTATGTGATCGGGAGGCGCCATGAGCGCTACTTCATTTAAAAGCCCCGTCTTTATGGCGGGGCTTTTTTCGTTTCAGGGGGATAGACGCGATGTAATGCTATCGTATGTTTGACCGGGCGTTTGAAACGGTCATAATTCATGGATTGGAGGGCATATGCTCAAATTCCGTTTTATCCGGTAAGATCAGCAGGAGTATTCGGCGGATATGGATCAGGACATTGATATGGAAGATCGACGCGATGATGAGCGTCGCGGCCCCGATAGACGGTCCTCCGTCATCAAAACGTATGACGAGAAAAGCTATGTTTTTCGCGAACATGAAACGGCGCAGGAAGCCTTTATTGTCAAATCCGGCAAAGTCCGAATCATCAAAACGCTTTATGAAGACGGGGTTTCAAAGGAGGTCACCCTGAACATTCTGGATGAAGGCGAGATGTTTGGCGAAATGGCGCTGATCGACGATAAGCCCCGTATGGCTTCCGCTCAAGCCTATCAGGGATCGCTGACCGTCTATGTGATTTCACAAAGCCAGTTTAAATCAATGTTGTCAAAATCAAACCCGTTTGTGATTAAACTGCTCGGCATTTTGGCCAATCTGGTCCGTGAAAACAGTCACGGGGCAAATATCGACCAATCGAACGTTTAGCTGCGCCCCGCCTTCCCGACTGTGAAGCAGCGTTACCCAACAGGCGTTAACCAGCCATGACGGTCTTCCGTATGCCCATTGACGATATTTAAAAACCGCTCCTGAAGCCGTTCCGTGGCAGGCCCCATGCGCCCTGTTCCGATTTCAATATCATCAACGCTCCGGATCGGGGTGATTTCGGTCGCGGTGCCGGCAAAAAACAGTTCATTGGCGCTATAGAGTGCCTCGCGGGGCATCATCATCTCCCTGACCTCAATACCCAGATCTCCAGCGATCTGAAAGACCGTGGCGCGGGTGATGCCTTGCAGGTTGGAGCCTTCAATGGGCGGCGTGACAAGCGCGCCGTCAATCACCGCAAACACGTTCTGGCCACTACCTTCACTGACAATCCCCTGTGGTGTCAGGGCGATGGCTTCCACATATCCAAGCCGCTGTGCTTCCATCTTGATCAGCATGGCGTTGTTGTAATGGCCGGCGGCTTTGGCCATGCCCGGAAATGTGTTGGCGGCGGCGCGGGCCCAACTGGATACGCAGACATCAACGCCCTGTGCCAGAGCATCCTTGCCCAGATAAGCGCCCCAGTTCCAGGTCGGGATAAAGGTTTCAATGGGACTGCCCACACCATCCATACCCATGGACCCGTATCCCCTGAGGACCATGGGGCGGATGTAGGCGTTTTTAAGGTTATTGGCGCGCACAACATCCAGACTGGCTTTTACCAGTTCTTCTTCCGTATATCCCGGCTCCATGCGGTAAATACGCCAGGAATTGCGCAAACGATGAATATGTTCGGGCAGGCGGAAGACCGCAGGGCCCTGTTTGGTATCATAACAGCGGATACCTTCAAAAACCGAAGCGCCAAACTGGACAGCCGTAGACAGCACATGGACAGAGGCTTCGGCCCAGGGGATCAGCGCCCCGTTTTTCCAGATGAATTCGGCTTCGTCGACGGTCGCGGCCATGGCTCTCCCTTTCAGATGTTTGACCTCATCTTAATGCCTTAAAGAATTGTGTCTACTGTGCCAAAGAGATGCCTATAATCATCCGGCACAGAAGAGGGAACAGACCATGGCCGATCAGGACCAGCGCAACGCACCTCGCCGCACCGAGGAACGTCGGGACGATGACCGCCGCGACGAGGAGCGCCGCGAGGGAGAACGCCGCGGTACGGGCATGGCATCCGATTATCTTGGGCAGGACCGGCGCACCGAGGACCGCCGCGAGTCGCAGCGCCGTATTCTCGAACGCCGGGTAATCGAGCGTCGCCAGAGGGATGAGCGCCGTGAGCAGGAAATCATCGATAAAAGCTGGCCCCTGATCCCGAAAAAATGACGGGTTTTCGATTGGACAGGATTGTTACATAAGCGGAGAACCGGCGCTGAGGGGCGGCAGGCGCATAAAAAAATGCATCTCGACAGCTTTTTGTCAGTTGCATACATCACAATGTGCCTTACATAAGACTATGAACCTTCAGATGGCATGAACTTGGGCTTGAAGAAGGGGGGATTTAAGCGTATCGAAGGGGCCAATTGGCATGGCCTATTTGTGTGGAGACGAAATCGGTGTTTAGTAAAAAAACAACAAAAATTGAAGTCGGAGACCGGTTCGTTAAAGCAGATGACCCTAAAACGGTCTGGGTTGTATCCGGTCGGGGGAGTTCTGTCGTTGCGATTCCCCATTATCAGGTCGTTCGCGAAGGTTATGAAAGCCGTGTCCGCACACTGTCCGCACAGGTTCTGCTGGATTCACAATATTATCTGCGTGTGAAGTAAGGCCCGGCTTCTAGCGGTTTTCCCTTATTTCTACCTGTTTTAAGATATAGTCTCCGCCCTGATTGATTAGGACGAGTCCGTTGAACGGGTCGCGAAATCCAAGATCGGTCGCCGACAGGATATCAACCCCATCAATGCGGACCGTCATCCGTCCATCCGATTGGCGCAGCCATTCGAAAGCGTGAAATTTCTTGTCTTCCAGGGGCTTTGCCAACGTTGCCGTATTCATAATACTGGAACCGCGCGCCGATACCCGGATCAATTCCAGCTTTCCGCCGGGTATATAAGCCAGCCGATATCCGGCGGGCTGGATGCCAGCGCTCAGTTTTCCCTGATAGACGGCCAGTTCCAGCCGGCCCTCCGCGGTCCATGAACTGAGGCTGGCCTGTAAGTGGAACGCATTGGAGATCGTTACGGGCGTACTGATGATGGCTTCATTGGGTTTCGCCTTCTGTTGCGCCCCCTGAGAGCCCCCCAAGGCCTGATTAAGGATTTTCCCGAATAGGAGGGCAGCGGCGTCTTGGCTGCTTTGGTGGGTAGAGGTTTGCGCCTTGGCGGCAATGGCGCTGCGCAGGCCCCAGCCTTTTTCGACCCAGTATTCACCCGCCAACACGGTCCATGTCGGATTTCTTTCAAAATTGCCGTCGGAAAAGTCGTCGCTCAGGATCTGGGGTTGTGCGATGGGGCTGGCAGGTTGCGTCAGGTCGCGCAAATCCTTTAAAAAGGCAGGGTCTGCGGCCCGCGCCTGTTCCGCCTTTTCAATCAGTTCCTTGAGCCTTTTGACAAGGTCCTGATACCTGTTCTCTATAACCGCTGCCGACGTGTCCGGATTGGTCCACGGTTTGTAGGTGTTTTGGGCCAGCGCCCCCGGTGCGAAAAACAGCAATGAAAGAAACAAGGTAACGGTCCGCATGATCTGGCTCCCAATCGTCTTAAGGCGACATCTGTCAGCAGCCTAGCACAAGACGATTGGGAAAATCACATGCGATTATGTGCGGTCATAGGCCAGATTGGGGGCCAGCCTCCGTTCGGTCGCTTCAATGGTTTCACCGATACGTTGTGCATAGTCTTCAACCTGATCGCGCCCGATTTTGCCAAGGCCGAAGTATTTGGCTTTTGGGTGGGCGAAATAAAAGCCTGAAACCGCCGCCGTCGGTAGCATGGCATAGCTTTCCGTGAGGCTCATTCCGGCATTCTGTTCCGCCTGAAGCAGGTCAAAGAGCGCCGGTTTTTCGCCGTGATCGGGACAGGCGGGATATCCTGGCGCCGGGCGGATACCCTGATAGGATTCGCGGATCAAAGCGTCATTATCTAGCTCTTCATTCTGGGCATATCCCCAGAATTCCTTGCGCACCCGCTCATGCATGCGCTCGGCAAAAGCTTCGGCCAGCCGGTCGGCCAGGGCTTTCAGCAGAATCTCCGAATAATCGTCATGAGACGCCTTGAATTCCTTCAGCTTGTTCTCAATGCCAATCCCGGCGGTAACGGCAAAGCCGCCCAGATAATCTGTTATCCCGCTGTCTTTTGGCGCGATGAAGTCGGCCAGACAGGCGTTGGAGCGGCCTTCACGCTTGTTCATTTGCTGGCGCAGGAAGTGGAAGGTTTTCGGCTGGTTCGAGCCATCCCAGTCCATATCCAGTTCAACATCATCACCAACTGCATTGGCGGGAAAGAAGCCGATGACGGCGCGCGCCGTCAGCCATTTTTCGTCAATGATCTTTTTGAGCATGGCTTTGGCGTCGTTATAGAGCGATGTTGCCGCTTCACCGACAACCGGATCATCGAGCAGCGTCGGGTACGTGCCCGCCAGTTCCCAGGTCCGGAAAAACGGAGTCCAGTCGATACGCGTCGCCAATTCCGCCAGATCGTAATTATCGAAACTTTTCAAACCCAGAAACGCCGGCGTTTTTGGCTGGAAATCCGCCCAGTCGATGGGCGTTTTGGCGGCGCGTGCCTCTTCGATGGGCGGCAGGACTTTGTTTTCCTGGCCGCGGGCGTGACGTTCGCGCGAGGCTTGCTGATCTTGCGCGACTTCAGCCAGAAAGGCATCGCGTCGGGTGTCGCTGAGCAGGTTGCTGGCAACGCCAACGGCGCGTGATGCATCGTTGACGTGAATGACCGGATGCACGTAGTTGGGCGCAATCTTGACGGCGGTATGAACTTTTGAAGTGGTGGCACCGCCAATGAGCAGCGGAATGTCGAACCCGGCCCGCTTCATCTCCAGTGCTACAGTGCACATTTCCTCGAGCGACGGCGTGATCAGGCCAGACAGGCCAATCATATCGGCTTTCTCGGCTTTTGCGGTTTCCAGGATTTTGGCATAAGGCACCATAACGCCCAGATCGACCACATCATAGTTGTTGCACTGGAGCACGACGCCGACGATGTTTTTGCCAATATCGTGGACGTCGCCCTTAACCGTCGCCATGACGATCTTGCCCTTGCTTTGGGTGTCGCCGCTTTTGTCTTTTTCAGCCTCAATAAAGGGAGTCAGATGGGCCACAGCCTGTTTCATAACGCGCGCCGACTTGACGACTTGGGGCAGGAACATCTGGCCCGACCCGAACAGATCGCCAACAATGTTCATACCGTCCATCAATGGCCCTTCGATGACCTCGATGGGGCGGTCCCGATTGACGCGTGCCTCTTCGGTGTCTTCGATGACATAGTCGTTGATGCCCTTGACCAGCGCATGGGCGAGACGCTCCTCGACGCTTTTTTCACGCCATGAGAGGTCTTCCTTGGATTCCCGTTTTTCACCGACCACGTCGCTGGCGATTTCCAGCAGCCGCTCGGTAGCGTCGTCGCGCCGGTTAAACACGGTGTCTTCAATGCGTTCCTTGAGCTGGTCCGGAATATCGGCATAAACGGTCAGCTGGCCGGCGTTGACGATCGCCATGTTCAGTCCCGCGCGGATGGCATGATATAAGAAAACCGAGTGCATGGCTTCGCGGACCGGGTTGTTGCCCCTGAACGAGAACGACATGTTGGACAGGCCGCCGCTGGTCAGGGCGTGGGGCAGGGTGCGCTTGATTTCAGCCACGGCGGCAATGAAATCTTTCGAAAAATTCCTGTGTTCTTCGATGCCCGTTGCGATGGGGAAGATATTGGCGTCGAAAATGATGTCCTGCGGCTGAAAACCAACCTCTTCGGTCAGAATCCGGTAGGATTCCGTGCAGATTTCTATCATCCGCTCGTAGCTGTCAGCCTGGCCCTGCTCATCAAAGGCCATGACCACCACGGCGGCGCCGTAGCGCTGGATTTCGCGGGCCTGGGCAATGAAGGGCGCAACCCCTTCCTTGAGGCTGATGGAGTTGACAACGCCTTTGCCCTGCACGGTTTGCAGGCCCGCCTCAATGACGCTCCATTTCGAGGAATCGATCATGATCGGGACCCGGCAGATATCGGGCTCGGAGGCGATCAGCCGCAAGAAGGTCGACATGGTGGCTTCCGCATCCAGCATGGCGTCGTCCATATTCACGTCAACAATCTGGGCGCCATTGGCGACCTGCTGGCGGGCGATGTCGAGGGCCTCTTCATAGGCTCCTTCACGGATCAGGCGGGCGAACTTGGCAGACCCGGCGACGTTTGTCCGTTCGCCGACGTTCACAAAACCGGTCACGTCATTGAGGGTGAGCGGTTCAAGGCCGCTCAGGGCGCAATAGGGGGCCGGAGCCGGAATGGGGCGCGGCGTTGCTCCCTTGACGGATTGCGCGATCACACGGATATGATCCGGTGTTGTGCCGCAGCAACCGCCAACGATGTTGACGAAGCCGCTGGTTGCAAATTCGCTGAGGTGGGTTGCCATATATTCGGGTGTATCGTCATACAGGCCGAACTCGTTTGGCAGTCCGGCGTTGGGATAAACGCTGATGTGCGTATCTGCCAGAGCTGAGACGGCCTGCACATGGGCGCGCAGGGCTTCCGCACCAAGCGCACAATTGAAACCCACACTGATCGGTTTGGCATGGGCCACGGAATTCCAGAAGGCTTCCGGAGTTTGCCCGGACAAGGTCCGGCCGGAGGCATCGGTAATGGTGCCGGAAAGCATGATCGGCAGGCGGATATTTTCGTCTTCAAAAAACTTAAGGACGGCGTAAATGGCGGCCTTGGCGTTCAGGGTATCGAACACGGTTTCGATCAGCAAAAGATCAACGCCACCGTCAACCAGCCCCAATATGGCTTCCGTATAGGACTCGACCAGTTCCATATAGGTGACGTTCCGATAACCGGGATCATTGACATCCGGCGAAATGGAAGCTGTTCGGTTGGTCGGCCCAAGCGCTCCGGCGACAAAGCGCGGCTTGTCGGGTTCGGCGGCAGAGACTTTATCGGCGGCTTCACGGGCGAGAACGGCGCTTTTGAAATTCAGTTCATAAACCAGCTCTTCCATGCCGTAATCGGCTTGGGCGATGGAGGTGGAACTGAAGGTGTTGGTCTCGACGATATCCGCTCCGGCCTCAAAAAAATCGGCGTGGATTTTACGGATCACACCCGGCTGCGTCAGGCTCAAAAGATCGTTGTTGCCTTTCACGTCCTGGCCCCAGTTGGCAAACTGTTCGCCGCGGTAATCGCTTTCAGAGAAAGAATGGTCCTGGATCATCGTGCCCATGGCGCCGTCCAGCACAAAAATCCGCTTGCTGAGCAAGGCCCGCAGTTCGGCTGTGCGATCGGGGCGGCGACGCCGGTTGGCGTGGTTTTCTGCGGCGGTCAGGGGTCTTTCGAGAACGGTCAATGAAGTCATTTTAGGCGGCCTTGGATTGGGATTCGGGATGGACACCGAGAATGTGACATATGGCAAAGCACAGATCGGCCCGGTTCATGGTGTAAAAATGGAACTGGTTGACGCCATTGGCGCTCAGCACCCGGCATTGCTCGGCGGCGAGACTGGCGGCCACCAGTTTGCGGGCTTCCGGTTCTTCGTCGAGGCCCTCGAACAGTTCAGCCATCCAAACCGGAATCCTGGTTCCGCATTTTTTTGAAAATTCGGCGACGCGTTTGAAGTTGGTAACTGGAAGTATGCCGGGGATGATTGGCACCGTGATGCCGGCCGCGCGGGCGCGGTCCAGAAAATGCAGATAGGTATCAATATCGAAGAAAAACTGGGTTATGGCCTGCGTTGCACCGGCGTCGATCTTGCGTTTGAGGTTGTCCAGATCGGCCTCGGCGCTCGCGGCTTCCGGATGGGCTTCCGGATAGGCGGCAACGCTGATTTCAAAATCGGCCACTTTTTTCAGTCCGGCGACCAGATCTGCAGCGTAGGCGTAACCGCCGGGATGAGGCTCGTAACGGTTAGCGCCCTTGGGTGGATCGCCGCGCAAGGCAACAATATGCCGCACACCGGCCTCCCAGTACTGACGGGCAACGGCATCCACGTCTTCGCGGGTCGCACTGACACAGGTTAAATGAGCGGCTGGCTCCAGAGCGGTATCCGTGCGGATGCGCGACACCGTGGTGTGCGTGCGTTCCCGGGTCGTGCCGCCAGCACCATAGGTAACGGAAACATAGGAGGGCTTTAGTGGAGCCAGACGTTGAATGGAATTCCACAAGGTCTCGCTGGCGGCATCGGAATCCGGCGGAAAAAACTCAAAGGAAACGCTGACGTCGCGCGGCAGGGGCGAGGCGATGGCCAACTCGGAAGCTGGAACGCGACCGCGCGAAGAGACATTTTTAAGTTCGGGCGGGGGAGTTTTATTTGTCATTGGGAAATTCCGTTCGTCGTCAATATCTGTGTCTTCGGTGTTTGAGGCGGGGTGTGCCGCTGGCTGGCGGTTTCCGGTTTCTCCGCAACCCAGACACAGACGGTCAGGGGGTCGCCTGTCAGTTTGGTTATGGTCATATCGATCAGCCCGGCATGGGCAAACCAACTTTGCGCTTCGCTGTCGGCAAAGCCCAGGCGGCGGTGGTTGTCCTTTTGCCGCAGGCTTTCCACATCGTGAGGCGCGAAATCAACGATGACCAGACGCCCACCGGGTTTCAAAACCCGCGCCGCCTCAATGATGGCGAGGGCTGGATCATCGACAAAGTGTAAAACCTGATGGATAACGGCCAAGTCAAATGATTCCGGATCATTTGGCAAATTAAACAGATCACCCTGACGAACCTGGCAATGGGGTAAGGCCGCAGCCTCCAGATTGGCCCGGGCGATGGCCAGCATTTCACGCGACAGGTCGATCCCTTCGCCTTGTGATATGAGCGGTCCAAACCGCTCCAGCAAATGGCCGGTGCCCGTTCCAATATCAATCATCGTCGAAATACAGTTCCAGTCGAGAGCGTCGCTGATGGCTTGTTCGATATCGGCATCATCGACATGCAGTGACCGGATTTCGTCCCACTGCATGGCTATTTCACTGAAATAGGCGGCTGCGGCCTGGCTGCGTTCGCGCTTGACGTCCTGCAGGCGTTCCATATCGCGCTGGATCAGCCGGTCGTCCATGGGAATCAGCGTCGACAGGCGTTCCGTCAGTTCGGCGCCAACGCCGGTCAGGGCGGCGCGATGGAAAACCCAGGTGCCTTCGCGAATACGCTCAAGCAGGCCCGCTTCGACAAGCAGTTTCAGGTGCCGGGAAATACGCGGCTGGCTCTGATTCAGAATCCAGACCAGTTCACTGACGGTCAGTTCGCCTTTCAGACACAAGATAAGAATCCGCAACCGGGTGGGTTCAGCGATGGCTTTCAAGGCATTAAGCAGTTGGTCCATAGGGACGCCCTTGGTTGGTTGCGATGGGGATTTATAGCCAATAAAAATAAATACATCAAGATATCTTTATGTCTTTATTTTTTATAGATATTATCTTGTAGCCTGTGTGGGAGGGGCGCGCTTGTTAATGGAATTCTAACCATAATTCCGCACGATGAACCGATGCGTGTCAGATTTTTCATAATCCCGACCCCATGTCTGGCCTTGCTGGCAGCGATCGTCATGCTTGGTCCGGGGTGCGCAAACATGCCTGACCCGGCGGACCGGGAAGCCGTACTGGAATATATGCAGGTGAAAGACCCCATTGAGCCTCTGAACCGGCAAATTTTTGCCGTTAATCAAGGCCTCGATAATACGATCTTCAAGCCGGCTGCCGAGGTTTACCGGGCGGCCGTTCCGGAGACGGCCCGCCAAGGTGTCCATAATTTTATGCGTAATCTGCGAACACCACTTGTTTTGCTGAATGATCTTCTGCAGGGCGATATAGATCGCGCCGTGATTACGTTTTCTCGGTTCATGGTCAATTCGACTGCCGGTATCCTGGGTCTTGCTGATGTGGCTGCGGAACTGGGTGTGGTTGGCCATAACGAAGATTTTGGTCAGACCCTGGCGATCTGGGGGGTGCCGTCAGGGCCTTATCTGATGTTACCCGTCCTTGGCCCATCTAGCCCGCGTGATACGGTTGGTCTGGTGATGGATGTTTTGACATCCCCTCTGAATGCGTGGGCGACAAACAGCGGTCATTCCGAGTTGGTCTGGAGCCGGGTCGGGGTGGAGGCCCTGGACCAGAGAACCATGAACATTGACATACTTGATGACGTGGAGAAGTCCTCTCTTGATTTCTACGCGGCAATCCGTAGCTTGTACCGGCAACGTCGGGCTTACGAGATCTCCAATGAAAAGGAATCCGTGCTGTCACAGGGATTGGGGGTAGTGACATATCCCGATATTCCCGACTATGATGACGCAAATAGATCGCGGAGATAGGTAAGATGAATTTACGGCACGGTTGTGTTGCGGCTCTGGTGGGTATTGTCATGTTGGTTGTTTCCACCAACTCCGTTCGGGCTGAAGGCTTGGAGGAAGGATCGCGGCAGTTCATCCAGGCCATGGCGAATCAGGCCATCCAGTCCCTGACGGCGCAGGATATTCCCCGCTCGGAGCGCATTGCGCGGTTTCGTGTTCTGTTTAATGACAAATTTGCCGTGCAGGCCATCGGCAAGTTTGTCCTGGGTAGGCATTGGCGTAACGCCAGCGATGATGAGAAAACCGAATATCTGGTTCTGTTTGAGGATTTGATGGTCAATTCCTACGTGGACCGTTTCGGCAGCTATGCGGGCGAATCTCTGGACATCAAAAACGCCCGCCTGGAAAACCAGACGACGACCACCGTGTTTTCCGAAATTAAACGCCCGGGCAACGCCCAGCCTATTCATGTTGATTGGCGGGTCGGCAGCAACGGTGAGTTTTACAAGATTCTGGATGTCGTGGTAGAGGGAACGTCCATGAGTAGTACCCTGAGGTCTGATTTTGGCTCGATTGTGCGCCAGAAAGACGGCAAGGTCTCCGGGCTCATTGAAGAATTACGGAAAAAAACCGCCTCACTTAAGTCAGAATCCAGTAATTAGGAATTACGCCTACACATTAGATATTAAACTCACTACCTATTTCCAAGGTCCAAAAGTTTGTATGAAAGGTCGGTTTCCACAGAGTGGTTTCTCTGTTAGCGTTGTTATCGTATGCAGGTTAAACGTAAAATCTGGAACTGGCCCCTGATGGAACGAGGTGCGTATTGGAATCTGACCAAGAGCTCACACAGAAAATTCTGATTGTCGATGACGAAAGTCTCATCCGCAAGATGATGTGCGCCTTGTTAAAAGAGTTTGGAGAGATTGAGTTGGCCTCATCCGGTGCGGAAGCGCTCCAGATGGCCCAAGAAGACAACCCCGATTTGATCATTCTCGACGTTCAGATGCCGGATATGGATGGCTATGAAGTTTGTACGCGCCTCAAGGAGAATGAAAAAACCGCACATATTCCGGTCGTGTTTCTGACGGCCAACAGTTCCAATGAAGATGAAGAACGCGGTTTGATTATTGGTGCCGTGGATTTCATTCGAAAACCGATCTCGGCGCAAATTGTCTGTACGCGGGTCGCCAATATCCTGAACCTGCAGGCCGCCACCCGCAAACTGGAATTGCTGGCCTCAACAGACTCCCTGACCGGTGCCTTCAACCGTCGCCAGTTCATCGAATTGGGCAATAATGAGCTTTTGCGCAGCAAACGCTATGAACATCCTTTTACGGTTTTGATGCTGGATATCGACCATTTCAAAGCGGTCAACGATACCCACGGTCACGGCATTGGCGATGAAGCGTTGAAAACGACAGTCCGGGTCATACAGGACAATCTGCGGGGTGAGGATACCCTAGGCCGTCTGGGCGGTGAGGAATTTGCCGTTTTATTGCCGGAAACCGCCATTGGCAGCGCCACCTTGCTGGCCGAACGGATACGCAAGGCGATCGGTAAAATTGTCATCAAGACGCCGCTTCAGCCGTTGAAATTCACCATGAGCATCGGCCTCGCCGAAGGCGAGAACACCGATAAAAGCATTGAAGACGTACTCAAGCGCGCCGATTACCGCCTCTACCAGGCCAAAAAACAGGGCCGAAACCAAGTGGTTTCAGAATAAACCCGACCTGCACAAATTTACAGAAGCTCGCGCTTCGTCTCCTTACCGGCTTAGCGGCTTGTACTTGATCCGGTGCGGCTCCGTTGCGTCGTCGCCGAGGCGGCGGCGTTTGTCGGCTTCGTAGTCTTCGTAGTTGCCTTCGAACCAGACCACCTGACTGTCACCTTCAAAGGCGATGATGTGGGTCGCCAGACGGTCAAGGAACCAGCGGTCGTGGCTGATGACAATGGCGCAACCGGCATAGTTGGCAATGCCTTCTTCCAAAGCGCGCAGGGTTTCCACGTCAAGATCGTTGGTCGGTTCATCGAGTAGCAACACGTTCGCCTGCGATTTCAGCATTTTCGCCAGATGTACACGGTTGCGTTCCCCACCGGAAAGCTGGCCGACGCGCTTTTGCTGGTCGGTGCCTTTGAAATTGAACTGTGAGACATAGGCACGGCTCTGGATGGTCCGCTTGCCGAGATCAATCTCGTCCTGACCTTCGGAAATTTCTTCCCAGACGGTCTTGTTGGCATCCAGCGTATCGCGAGACTGGTCGACGTAGCCTAATTTCACGGTTTCACCGATGCGGATTTCGCCCTGGTCCGGTTTTTCCTGTCCGGTGATCATGCGGAACAGGGTTGTTTTACCGGCCCCGTTGGGACCGATCACGCCAACAATGGCGCCCGGCGGCAACAGAAAGCTCAAGTCCTGAACCAGATTTTTGTCATCATAGGCTTTCTGGATATGGCTGGCTTCAATGACCAGATTGCCCAAACGGGTGGCGATGGGGATGACAATCTGTGCGGTGCCGGAAGCGGCTTCTTCCGATTGACGAACCAGATCATCATAGGCGGTGATCCGGGCCTTCGATTTGGCCTGACGGGCGCGCGGTGATTGGCGGACCCATTCCAGTTCACTCTTGATGACGCGTTGGCGCGCTGTTTCTTCGCGCTCTTCCTGGGCCAGTCGTTTCAGTTTCTGCTCCATCCATGAAGAATAGTTGCCTTCATAGGGGATACCGCGACCGCGGTCGATTTCCAGAATCCAGCTGGTCACGTTGTCGAGGAAGTAACGGTCGTGGGTGACCATCAGGACGGTGCCGGCATAATCGCGCAAATGGCGTTCCAGCCAGGCCACGGATTCCGCGTCCAGATGGTTGGTCGGTTCATCAAGCAGCAGGACTTCCGGCTTTTGCAGCAGCAACCGGCACAGTGCCACCCGGCGACGCTCGCCACCGGAAAGTTTGGTCACCGAGGCATCACCCGGCGGGCAGCGCAACGCATCCATGGCGATCTCGACCGTACGGTCCAGTTCCCAGCCATCGACGGCGTCGATTTTCTCCTGCAATTCGCCCTGTTCTTCCATGAGCGCGTTCATCTCATCGTCTTCCATAGGCTCGGCGAACTTGTTGGAAATCTCGTTGAAGCGATCCATCAGGTCCTTGATTTCACCAAGGCCTTCGACAACGTTTTCGTGAACCGTCTTTTCCGGGTCGAGCTCGGGCTCCTGTTCCAGATAACCCACATTGACGCCTTCTGCCGCCCAGGCTTCACCGCCGAACTCCTTGTCCTTGCCGGCCATGATTTTGAGCAGGGTCGATTTACCCGCGCCGTTAACGCCAAGCACGCCGATTTTTACGTCTGGCAGGAAGGACAGGGTAATGCCCTTGAAGATTTCACGTCCGCCCGGAAAGGCCTTGGTCAGATCTTTCATAACATAGGAATATTGGTAACTGGCCATGGGGTGCTCCGATGTGAACGAGGGTTGTCTAATGAAGAGATACGTATGTCTATGCAGAGCGTCTTTTAGCGAAAACGCCGGGGCGGGGCAATACAGGGCTTTGATTTACGTCAGTGCAAATAAAGACCACGTTTATGCTATGGTTGGTGGCGCAAATGATGGCAGTGGGGGAACGGGCTCTTGATCGGTGTTAATATGATAAACCAGATGCCCTTACGGCGCTTGACGGCGTGGCTGTTTGCGGCCCTTTGCCTGGGTTTTTCAGGGATTATAGGGCTTGGTTACGGGCTTGACTGGCCGGGTTGGCTGACCGGGCTTCTGGGATTGGTGCTGATGCTTGGGGGCTGGGGCATATATGACCAGTTGCTGCGCCTGCGCCTCGAAAACCGAAAATCATTGCCCGCCCGCCCGGAATTTTATGATTTCGGGCTGCTCAATCAGCCCATGCATGTGGGTGAGTTGGGCGGGCGTCCGCTCAGGTCTCTAGAGTTTGTGGTGTTTGATACGGAAACTACCGGCCTCAGGCCGTCCGCCGGTGATGAAGTCATTTCTATCGCCGGGGTGCGCATTCGCGAAGGTCGGGTTGCAACATCGGAAACCTTCTCACGGCTGGTCGATCCGGGCATGCCCATTCCCAAGGCCTCAATCCGGTTTCATGGCATAACGGATCAAATGGTTGAAGGAGAGGAGAGTATCACGGACGTATTGCCGTCGTTTCACGCTTTTGTTGATAACGCCATTCTGGTTGCTCACAATGCGGCGTTTGATATGAAGTTTCTGAAACTGAAAGAACAGACCAGCGGTGTTATTTTTGATCAGTTGGTCCTGGATTCCCTCCTTCTGTCGGTCTTTCTTGACCATGACAGCCATAATCATACGCTGGATGCCATTGCCGAGCGTCTGGGCGTTACCGTCGAGGGGCGGCATACGGCATTGGGGGATTCTCTGGTAACGGCGGCGGTTTTTGTGCGCATGCTTGATATGCTGGAAGCCCGCGGCATCACCACCTTGCGTCAGGCCATTGATGCGTCCAACAGCGTTGCCCATATACGGAAAATGCAGGAACAGTTTTAGGGTATGGCATGCGGAGAGGTGCAGATGTGGTGAGTTTTGCGCAGTTTGGCGCAATCATTGCCGTTTGCGCCTTTTTCACTGGGCCCGTCCTGGCGATGGATATAGACCTTTCCGTCTATCGCAGGCCCGCCGCTGCGCCGTCTCCGCTTTTCAACCCGCCGTCTCCGCAAAAGATCGCCCTGGGTGAAAGCCTGTTTTTCGAGCGTCATTTATCAGGCGGTAATTCAATTTCCTGTGCAGTCTGTCATCAGCCAGATTATGCATTCGCCGACCACCGCCGGTTCAGCCGGGGAGAGACCGGCACGCCGCGCCCGCGCCATACGCCTTCCCTGCAGGATGTGGGCTGGAACCGGCTGTTTGCCCGCGATGGACGGGTGGAAACGCTTGAGGGGTTCGTTCTTGGCCCCATCGGTCATCCACAAGAAATGAACCAGAATCTGGACCAACTGCCTCAGGAACTAGCGGCCCTCGGCGACTATAAAGAGCGCTTCGCCCGGGCATTTGGCGGGGCCACCATTTCTCTTGATGCCATTGCACAAAGCCTTGCCGCCTATGTGCGGACCATCGCGTCTGGCACGTCGGCTTTTGATTTGTGGGTGGCCGGTGATGCGGAAGCGCTCAGCACCCAAGCGCGCGCCGGATTTGCGCTGTTTACCGGCAAAGCGGGCTGCGCGCAGTGTCATTCAGGTTGGCGGTTTACAGACCAAAATTTCCATGATGTCGGCCTGAAAACGGTGGACCGGGGACGGGCCCAATTTGAGCCGAATTCTGTTTTTGCACAATTTGCATTTAAAACGCCCTCCCTGAGAAACGTCGCTGTGCGCGCACCTTATATGCACAATGGAGCCTTGGGTTCCCTGATGCAGGTGATCGACCACTATCAATCGGGCGGCCACAAACGCCCTTCCCGGGCACCTCAAATGCAGCCGCTTGATCTTAGTGTTCAAGAGAAGTTGAACTTAGTTGTGTTTCTTGAAAGCTTGACGGATGTTAAATGAACGGATGACATCTTTTATATGCCAGCCAATGGCTGAATAACCAAAATGGAACGATCATGAAAAAACAACCTGTTTCCCTTTTTGCGATGCTGGTCTTTGTCTTGTGTGTGGCGATTGGCCCCCTTCGCGTGCATGCGGCGATGACGACGGGCGGCGACATGATTGTCGTTGCGGAATATGTGGAAGCGGAACAAATCATTGCCGGCGGCAATTTTGAGGCGGCGATACCTCTGTTGAATGAAGCGATCCGTAAGTTTCCAACCCATGCCAGTGCCTGGAATTTGCTTGGGTTTGCGAACCGCCGTCTTGGGCGTTTTGATGAAGCAGAAAAATTTTATGAAGCGGCCCTGACCATCAACCCGAATCATACGGGAGCCCTGAACTATATGGGGCAATTGTTTTTGCAGACCGGTCGTCCGGACAAGGCAAAGGAAATGCTGACCCGGTTGGAAGCGGCCTGTGTGGATGGTTGCAGGGACCTGGATCATCTGAAGGAAGCCGTTGCGACGGGGGTCGCCGGAAACTACTGAGTTTCGAAAAGATTGGGGGAATTGGATTTGAACGCAGGTAAAATCCCTTGCGCATAAGTCGGCGCGGAATTCATCTGACGGCCGGGCTGACAATGTTCACTTACGTTGTTTGCCATTTACTCAATCACGCCTTTGCCGTTGTCTCTATTGAAGCGGCAAACGATGCGCGGGTCTATTTTGTTTCGCCATGGACCAACCCGCTCGGTACCCTTGTCCTGACCACGGCGGCGCTCACCCATATATCCCTCGCCCTGTGGACTACCTACATACGGCGCAGCTTGCGCATGCCTGCGTGGCAATGGACGCAACTCGTCCTTGGCCTGTCCATTCCGTTGTTGTTGGTCGAGCATGCCCTGGCGACGGGCGGCGGCATTCTGCGAACAGGGCTTGTCCCCAACTATGAATACGTGCTGGCTGTATTCTGGCATTTCGCACCCTACAAAGGCTGGTTTCAGGTTTTGCTGTTAATCGTTGCCTGGTCTCACGCGACCATTGGCATTCATCATTGGTTAAAGGTGAAACCCTGGTACCAGAGATGGCAATTACATCTTTATGGGGTGGCCCTGATCATCCCAGTCATGGCGACCATGGGGTACATCTCCGGCGGTTATGAAGTGCTGGAAAAGCTCAAAAACCCCTTGTGGCTGATCCAGATGCTCAGGGATATCCGCTATCCGGGCCCCGAATTTGACCAGCAGACGGAAACCCTACGGGATTATTGGATGATCGGTTATGTGGGGCTTGTTGGGCTGGTTTTTGCGGCGCGTCGCATACGTATTTATCTGGCCTCGCGCCAAAAAGGCATTCGCGTCACATACCCGAGCGGGCGCCGGGTTCTGGTTCCGGCGGGATCAACGCTGCTGGAAACCAGCCGCTCGGGCGGCATTCCCCATGCATCAGTCTGTGGCGGTCGGGGGCGCTGTTCGACCTGTCGGGTGCTCATTCTGGACAGTGAAGAAAATGCGCTGGATGCGCCGGAGGCGCTTGAAAAAAAGGTGTTGGATAAGCTTGATTTACCAACAAACGTCCGTCTTGCCTGTCAGGTACAGCCGAAGGGAGACGTCACTTGCGAGCCTTTATTGCCGGCCGATGTCTCGGCTAAAGAAGCCCTGACCCCGGACCGTTACATGCATGGGAGGGAAATTGATATCGCCGTCATGTTTGCGGATTTGCGGGGGTTTACAAAATTGTCCGAGAGCAAACTGCCGTTTGATGTGGTGTTTATGCTGAACCAGTATTTCCAGTCCATGGGGACGGCCATTGAAGGGGCGGGCGGTTATATCGATAAGTTTATCGGCGATGGGATCATGGCCTTGTTCGGGACGGGTGCGGAGCCTGGCCGTGGAGCGGATCAGGCGCTGGCGGCGGCGCGGGAAATGTCGGTGCGCCTCGAGAAAATGAACGAACAGCTGAAAAATGACCTGTCGGCACCGCTCCGCCTCGGAATCGGCATTCATCACGGAACGGCGATTGTGGGTACCATGGGCCATGGTGCGGCCACTCAGGTGACGGCCATTGGCGATACCGTCAATACAGCGTCCCGGCTGGAAGCTCTGACCAAGGAACAGGCGGTGCAGCTTCTGGTTAGCGCCGCACTTGAGAACGCGACGACCATGGACCTGAAGGGGTTCGAACTGGTCGAGCTTGGCGTTCGGGGGCGCAGTCAGTCAATCAAGGCAAGGAAAATTGATTCCGCCAGCGATCTGCCAGACGATACCTCAAGTCCGTTGGTTAAGGGCGACTAAAAAAGGTCTCCGGTCATTTCACTGCGGATGCGTTTGCGCAACTGATCAATGGCTTTCAGGGAATCCGTCAGCATGTCCTTCTCGCGTTCGCTCAGGCTTTCGGGGTGGATAAAGTATGTGACTCGTTTGCCACCGATGAAATCGCGGATCTGCTGGCGGAACAACAGGCCGGAAATATGCCGGAAGGCGCCGCTGAGATAATCATATTCATCATTGGCCAGAACGCCTTTTTCATGCAGCGCCTGCATGCGCTCCAGAGTGCCGATTTTGATGATGCCTTCCCGCAGTGCGAGCAGGCGCATCGCTTCGACCAGCGGAAGGGTGGCGGTATGCTTCAGGTTCAGATAACCGGCATAGTCGGGTTCGTCTTCCTTTTTGACAGTTATGAAACGGCCAAACCAGCCAAGCGCCGTCCCATGGTCCTGATCGTCTTCGTACATGGCGCGAAGAAACGCCGGGTTGTTGGTGGAAATGGCTGTCACATGGCGACGCAGTTCATCGGCCATATCTGGTTCACCCCAGACCGTGTGGAAATCAAAAAAGATATCGCAGAGCCGCAGGCGCGTTGTATTGGGGCGTTTGTTCCAGATTTCCAGTTGCTGCTTCCATTGCGACAGGGTTTTCCGCCACAAGGGGTTGGTGGCCATAACAAAGCCTTTGCACATGGGTAGGCCAACGGCGTCCAGATCGCGGGTCATGCGTTCGGCCAGTTCGATAAACCATGAGTCGATCCGGGTGTGGTTTTCATCCGGATAATCTTCGATGATGAAACCGTTGTCCTGGTCCGGATAGAGGTAATTTTCACCACGCCCGCCTGACCCCATGACAATGACGCTGAAATTCACTGGTGGTGGACCAAACCCTTCTGCGACCATCTGGCTCAGGTTCAGATTGACGATGCGTCGGTAGATGTCGTTGTTGATTCGTGTCAGCAACCCTTGAATCTCTGGTGTGGGAACCTGTTCGTCAACCAGATGCTTAGCCAATGAAACCTGTGCCTGTTTGATCTCGATCTGTCCCTGGATGTTGTCTTCGCGGGTTAACAGATCGATCTCATCCATCAACTGACTGGAGGCGGCCGCAATGGTTCTGGCGAGACTGAGCGCGCCGACAAGCTTGCCCGCCGCATCGACCACGGCCATGTGCCGGAGCCCGCGCCGTCGCATGCGGGCGATGGCATAATAAAGATATTCCTCCTCGTACACACAAATCACAGGCGTACTCATGACATCGGAGACTGAGGTTGTCTCCGCCACACGAAAGACGATCCGCCGTGTAATATCCTGCTCGGTCAGAATGCCCCGTGGGCAATTTGCTTCGTCAACGACAAGGGCCGAACTTGCTTTCTGCTCGGCCATGGCATGGACAACCTCTTTAAGAGGTGTGTCCGGAGCGACGGTGACTGCCTGCTCTATGGGACTGTTTTTAACGCGTTTACTAAAAACCGACGTTCGTTGGGACATCGTGCCAGACCTCTGATCCGAATACCGTTTAACCGCGCGCAACCGTAACCATTTCTGCTCGCATTGAATAGGCCTGATAACTTCTCAGCCCGGGATATCCTGTTCAATGATACAGATCATGGGAAAATGGACACTGTAAACGCGCCATAATAACAAATCTTATTGAAAGGATAGAGAGTTTGTTTCCTTAACCGACAGCGAATCCTCAACCCGCAAAACGCCTGTTTGCGCATAGGGATGAAATCCAAATAATTTTTTACTTATAGGCAGTTAACTATAACTGTTGAGATAAAAACGGCAAAATGTTATTAAGTCTATCTACGTATCCGTGAATAACTGCAGAGACGGATTCGAGAGGTTTTCACGATTATCTGTGAAAACCAAAACAGGGTAACGAACGCAGGAGGCCCAACGGCCTCCGAGAACCAAAAAGGTCGCGTCGTTTGGGTAATCCAGACCGGGAATAAGCTGGCTGGGTTAATCAAGGCTTAAATAAAGGGGAACGCATATTCGTTTATTCGGATCTTTACGTTCATTTGGAGTGTCGCGTTGTTTGCGGAGGTACCGCGCAAGCTGCGTGTTTCGTTGTGTCGGACGCTCATGAATTTTTTGACTTAGGGCGCCGCATTTTACGGGGACCGAACGGATAGGGGAGAGACTATCTTGTCAACAAAAGTAATCTGGTTATTCGTCTTTGTGGCGCTGTATTGGTCTTACTGCATTTTCTGGGGGATCAAAGGCGCGCGTACGGCGAAAACGGCAACCGACTATTTCGTCGCGGGCCGTTCATTGTCCATGTGGGTGTTCGTTCTGGCAGCCACGGCGACATCGTTTTCCGGCTGGACCTTCATGGGGCATCCGGGCTTGATCTATCGGGATGGCTTCCAGTACGCCTATGCGTCCTTTTACGCCATCACCATTCCGTTCACCGGTGTGATGTTCCTGAAACGTCAGTGGATGCTCGGCAAGCGCTTTGGTTATGTGACGCCGGGTGAGATGCTGTCGGACTATTTCCAGGGCGATGGTATTCGTATTCTGGTGGTCTGTGTGGCGTTGTTATTCTCGATCCCTTATCTGGGCGTGCAACTTGGTGCATCCGGCTTCCTGTTCAACGTTTTGACGGATGATTTGGTCGATAAAAACGTAGGCATGTGGATTTTGTCGCTTGTTGTGCTGATTTACGTGGCGACGGGCGGTCTCAAGGCCGTTGCCTATGTGGATACCCTGCAGTGTCTGCTTCTGGCGTTCGGTATTATCGCCATTGGCTTTATTGCCTATAGCGAACTGGGTGGCTTTGGCGCCTTTAACGAAGCCATGTCACAGCTTGGACAGGCCGGTAACGTTGGTAAGTGGGGAACCACGCAAGGGCATGGGGGTGGCGATTATAACGCCTATCTCGCTATTCCAGGTGTCATCCAGTTTACGGCGGGTCTTGGTAAGGAAACACCGGTCGGTGGTTTATGGACCGGGATCATGTGCCTGACCTATATGTTTGCCTTGATGGGCATTCAGTCGGCTCCGGCGTTTACGATGTGGGCCTTTGGCAACACCAACCCGAAGCCATTTGCACCGCAGCAAGTGTGGGCATCGTCCCTATGCATCGGATTTATCCTGTTCTTCTTCACGGCAGCACAGGGTATGGGAGCTCACTTCTTGGGGGCAACTCCTGCTGTTGGAGCAATTGCGGGAATAGCAGAGGTTATTCCGGATTTGACGGCCAATAAGCAGGGCGGTCTGGTGCCTCACTATATCAATCTGGTGGGGGATGCGGCACCTTGGTTTGTTGGTTTGCTGGCGGTCTGTGCGTTGGCGGCCATGCAATCGACGGGTGCGGCTTACATGTCTACGGCTGGCGGTATGCTGACCCGCGATTTGTATAAGCGTTATCTCAACCCAACAGCAGACCATGCTACCCAGAAACTGTTTGGGCGTATGGGTGTTGCCTTCATTGTTATTTCAGCATTGTTGGTGGCGACCTACTCGTCAGACGCTCTGGTTCTTTTGGGTGGTCTGGCGGTGGCATTTGGTTTCCAGATGTGGCCGGCACTGGCAGCTGTTTGCTGGTTCCCGTGGATCACCCGTCAAGGGGCTACGTGGGGTCTGGCGGCAGGTCTGCTGGCCGTGATCTTCACGGAAAGCTTGGGTGGTTCCATTGCCGGTCTGTTCGGTGGTGAGTTGCCATGGGGCCGTTGGCCATGGACGATCCATTCTGCCGGTTGGGGTATCATCTTCAACCTCAGTGTTTGCCTGGTCGTTTCCGCAATGACACAAAGCGATACGGCGATGGCGCATCGTATGAAGTACCATGGCTTCCTTAGGGAGCACGCCAGTCTGTCGCCAGAAAAACAGAGTCTGAAACCTGTGGCATGGCTCATTACCCTTGTCTGGCTGATCTTTGGTATTGGGCCAGGTGCGGTTATCGGCAATGACATCTTTGGTGCACCGGATGCCGGTATTGAAAACTGGACATTTGGTATACCGTCGATCTGGGCATGGCAAATCCTCTGGTGGATACTCGGTGTGGGCATGATGTGGTTCCTTGCCTACAAGATGGAAATGTCGACGATTCCGAGCAAGGAAGTGGAGGTTCTTGTTGAAGATATCGGCGATACGGTTGGCCAGCAGTAAACGGCTGACATTACCGTAAAAATCTTACGGGGGAAGGCTTTCGCCTTCCCCCTTTTTTTCGTTATGATTAATGCCGTTAGTCAATTTACCGTCCGGGTATGGCGTCGAGGTAGGGGTTAGAGATGCAGGCAATTTTCAGTGAAGATTTTCGATGGCTGTGGATTATCGCCATGGCCGTGGCCATGTTCTTTCCGGTCCGGCAATTCATCTGGGCATCGTCCGTTCGCCGCCATATGCGTAAAGGCGGCGAGCAGCAGGTTACCGATGAAGAGCAACAGCGTTTAAAAAAACGCGCCGGGTTCACCGCCATTTTGCTGAGCGGACTTTTTTCTCTTTTTTACATCAGCTATCTGTTTAAGAAATGAGTATGCCCCCAACCAGTTCCGGCGTTCTCAAGCGCTTTATAAAATATATGGCGATCCTGACGTTTGTCATGTTTTCGATCTGGGCCGTTGTCAAAATGGCGAAGAACGAAGTCCCGGGAGACATGGAAGTCCGCCAGGGAGATATCCTGCTGCAGGATGAAAAATTCGCCGATGCCATTGTCCGCTTTGATGAAGCACTTGCATTGCAGCCGGACCATCGGGGCGCTTTGATTGGCAAAGCCGTTTCGTTGATGGCGCTTGAACGCTACCCGGAAGCCGAGGCCGTTTTGACTTATTTGGTCGCCTATTTGCAGGCGAACCTGTCCGATGACGACCCAACGGGAGCCGGTGCCCTATCGGCCGCCTACGCCAACCGCGGCATCATCAAGGACCGCCAGGCGCGCTATGAAGAAGCGCTGCTCGATTATATCGAGGCTATAAAAATTGATTATGATCTGGCCGATGGCCCGGGCTGGATCGAGCATTTGCTGCATTATAACAAAGAGCCCTCGAGCGTTCTGAAAAGGGCCGAGTATATTTACCAGCAACTCAAACTTCCAGAAAACGAACGCCTGATGCGGGTGCCGGAACTGGACGCCAAGCAACGGCGCTACAAACCCCGGTAATGGTTCAGAAGGTGACCAATCCGAGGACGTCCTGTACCAGAACGCCGAAAAAGAATAAAGCGGCGATGCAGCCAAACAGCAGGTGGACAAAATCCGTATTGCCGTCCGCGTCGCGATAGCGGATGCCATGCCAGGCGATAAAGCCGGTGCACATCAGGAAAATGATGTTGACCAAAAGCTCATAGCCCGCCGGAATTTCAAAAAAGTTCGCCATGTAGAAAATTTAGCGGGGGTAAGGAGCTTGCGCAAGTTCGCAGAACATCTGCGGCGGCAATTGTGAAACCTTATTTCTTTTCCTGAGTTTGTTTCAGCTCATCGTCAGCGATATAGGGCGGAAACATGGATGACGATTTTTTAATGGATGTATTGACGATCATCAGTCCGCCGCCGAGAAACAGGACCAGACAGGCGCAGGCAACCAAAAACTTGCGACGGCCATTGGGCATTGAGGTGTGGTAGTCGTGATCATAGCGGTGATAGCCGGGATTCTGATCGTCGATTTTTCCTTGTTCGGATAACTGATTGATGTGACGTGCATAATGGCGCGCCCAAAATGGAACATAATCATATATCATGTAGTCATGAAACAGCTTGTCGAAAGCAACTTCTTTCATGTCTTCACCATGCCAGGCATGGTAAGCCAATTGCAGAAGCTGAAATTCGCCGACCTGCAGCAGATTGGCGGCGCGGACAATTTCCGTACGTTCGCGGTTATTTTTCTCTTCATGATCGGGCTCGATCAGGGTTTTCCATAAACTCCCACTCATATGAGCCTCCTTTAGAAAAGTCGGATATACATCATACTGTAAAAAGACCGGATTCCGTATATCACTTTTCAGTCAACTGCGCCGTGACCTCCATCACCCGAACATTTGCTTTCCGATGCAGAGAACAGTCGGCTAACATAAAGGTCGATGCATTTGCGTGTCGTACTCAATGCCACGGGAGGGCGGTTGAATTGGTGAAACGCGTTTTTGACCGGCGGGGACGCAACACTTGGGATGAAAAGACCAGGGCCCGTGAAGACATGCGTCTGACGGAGCGTCGTCGCTCGGACCGCCGGGTCCGGGGCGAGCGGCGGGTTGACCAACGCCGCAAGGTGGATACCTGGACTGATGACCCAAGCAAGGAATGCCGACGCATTGCCGAGCGACGCGTCATGACCCGACGCTCCGGCCGCGACCGACGCCGGGAGGAAGCAGCAAAACCAAAAACCTTTGTTCATGAGCTGGTGAACACGTCGGGAAAAAGCATACAAACACTGGCGCCGGACTCGATTTTACGCGATGCCATCTCACTTCTCGCCATCCACAAGATTGGCCTGCTGGTCATTTCAACGCCAGAGAAAGGTCTGCTGGGGGTCTTGTCAGAACGCGATATCGTGCGGGCTTTGCATGATCAGGGCGTGCCGGCGCTGGAACAGCAAGTTTCAAGCTTCATGGCGCGTGGCGTCTGGACCTGTGCGCCGGGGGATCGCATCACCAGTGTCATCACAACCATGAACGACAACAAAATGCGCCACATGCCGGTTGTTGAAAGGGGGGATGTGGTTGGCGTTATCAGCACTACGGACCTGATCCGTTGTATCACCGTGACGAATGGCCCGGAGTGAAGGTATTTAATACGTCTCACTGCAAAAAATGAACACGGATCAAACCCAGCGGAAAACCACGTAGGCAAAAGCAGCAGAGATTACCACGGCCCCCCAAAGCGGTGTCCCCATCACACCAAGCCAGGCCAGATGAATAAAGGCGCTGCCGAGGATTGAAATAAACAACCGGTCACCGCGCGTTGTGTCCAGGGTCAGGATGCCGCGCCGGGGCGCGCCGCCCGGATTACGCCATTCGAGAAATCCCATCAGGCTGATGGCCAGCAGAATACAGATGAAAAAGGCGGCCGTTGGCGCGGTCCACGCCATCCAGGATAAACCCATGTTTTCTCTCCTCCCCCTTGCCTAAACCCGGCCAAGGGCAAAACCCTTGGCAATGTAATTGCGGACGAAATAGATCACAAATGCGCCGGGAATGATGGTCAGGGTGCCGGCGGCGGCCAGCAGCCCCAGTTCATAACCCGATGTGCTGGCCGTTTTGGTCATGGTCGCAGCAATCGGTTTAGCGGCAACCGATGTCAGGGTTTTTGCCAGTAGCAGTTCAACCCAGGAAAACATGAAACAGAAAAAAGCGGCAACGCCAATGCCTGCGGCGATCGTCGGAATGAAAATACGAACGAAGAAACGCGGGAATGAATAGCCATCCACATAAGCCGTCTCATCCAGTTCCTTCGGTACACCCGACATGAAACCTTCCAGAATCCACACCGCAAGCGGGATGTTGAACAGGCAATGGGCCAGCGCCACGGCGATGGGGGTATCGAACAGATTGACCGCCGAATAGAGCTGGAAAAACGGCAGGGCGAAGACGGCGGGTGGCGCCATGCGGTTGGTCAGCAGCCAGAAAAACAGGTGTTTGTCGCCGAGAAACCGATAGCGCGAAAAGGCATAGGCGGCGGGCAGGGCGACGGTTACCGATATGGCCATATTGATGCAGACGTAGGTAATGGAATTGAAATAACCGTTGTACCAGGTCGGGTCGGTAAAAATGGTGACATAGTTCTCCAGGGTGAATTCACGCGGCCATAGAGAGAATGTGCCCAGGATTTCATTGGTTGTCTTGAACGACATATTGATCAGCCAGTAGATGGGCATCATCAACAGGATGATATAAATGGCAGGAACGAACTTAGCGGAGTTTCTCATTATGACGCCTCATTCTTCATCATCAGTGTATAGAACAGCCAGCTGACGAGCAGCACGATCAGGAAGTAGATCAGCGACATGGCCGCCGCCGGACCCAGATCGAACTGCCCGAGGGCGATTTTCACCAGATCAATGGACAGGAAGGTGGTCGCATTGCCGGGGCCGCCGCCGGTCAGAACGAAGGGTTCCGTATAAATCATGAAACTATCCATGAACCGCAGCAGAATGGCGATGGTCAGAACGCGCTTCAGCTTCGGCAGCTGGATGAAACGGAACACCGCCCAGGGTCTGGCCCCGTCAATTTTCGCCGCCTGATAATAGGCGTCGGGGATGGAGCGCAAACCGGCATAAGCCAGCAGCACGACAAGCGATGTCCAGTGCCAGACATCCATCAGGATGACCGTGAACCAGGCCGCAACGGGTTGTCGGGTGAAGTTGTAATCAATGCCCAGCGCATTGATGCTACGCCCGAGAAGCCCGATATCCGGCAAAGCGAAAATGTTCCACATGGCGCCCACCACATTCCATGGGATCAACAGCGGCATGGCCATGAAGACCAGACAGACTGACACCCAAATGCCTTTTTTCGGCATGGTCAGGGCAATGGCGACGCCCAACGGTACCTCTATGGCCAGGATGATTGAGGTGAACAGCAATTGGCGCCCAAGCGACGCATGGAAGCGTTCAGAATTGAGCACCTGCTCGAACCATTTCACGCCTTCCCAGAAAAACACATTGTCACCAAAGGTTTCCTGAACCGAATAGTTGACCACTGTCATCAGCGGGATCAGGGCATTGAAAGCGACCAGCGCAACGACGGGAATGACAAACAGCCAGGCTTTTTGATGGGTCGTTTTATTGTCCATAATCGTTCCTCATGAAATCATCCAGTCATCGCTGTAGACTTGAGTGTGGGCCGGATCGAACTTCAGATGGGCGGTTTCAGGCGGCAGGCTTTCGCCGCTCGGCACCAGTAGTTTGATGGAGTCCTCACCATGCCGTGTCTCGACAATATTGAAGCGCCCGGCATCACTGACTTTTGTGACCTGAACCGGAATGCCCGTATCGGCGAATTTTATGAACTCGGGACGAATGCCGATCTCAAGGCGCGAATGGCTGCCCGGGTGTTGTACTGGGGCGGTTGTGGCAACGGTATGTCCTCCATAAATTGGCCGGCCCTGATCCAGTTGGCAGGGCAGGACGTTCATGCCGGGTGAGCCGATGAAATGGCCGACGAACGTATGTTTGGGTCGCTCGAACAACTCAACAGGCGTGCCGATCTGGACCACCGTTCCGGCCTGCATGACAACCACCTGATCGGCGAAGGTCAGGGCTTCCGTCTGGTCATGGGTCACATAAATCATGGTGGTTTGGATCCGTTGATGAAGCTCCTTCAGCTTGGAACGCAACACCCATTTAAGGTGAGGATCAATCACGGTCAGGGGTTCATCAAACATAATGACGTTGACGTCCGATCGGACCAGCCCGCGTCCCAGCGATATTTTCTGTTTGCCGTCGGCAGTCAGTCCGGCGGCGCGGCTCATGAGGGTTTCGCTGAGGTCCAGCATCTCGGCGATTTCACGCACTTTCTTGTCGACCTCGGCCTCGGGTAATTGTCGGTTGCGAAGGGGAAAGGCCAGATTGTCATAAACGGTCATGGTGTCGTAGACGACCGGGAACTGGAAAACCTGAGCGATGTTGCGTTGGTCGGGGCTTGCGTGGGTCACATTGGAATCGCCAAACCAGACCTCACCCTCGGACGGGGCAATCAGACCGGATATAATGTTGAGCAAGGTCGTTTTGCCGCAACCGGACGGCCCGAGCAGGGCATAAGCGCCGCCGTCCGACCAGTCGACGCTCATTTCCTTCAATGCCCATTCGCTGTTCGGGTCGGGGATCGCATCATAACTGTGACGCAGGTTCTTGAGGCTTATTTTCGACATTTCAGGCCTCCGTCCGTAATTCGTTTTCGCCGAAATAGATGCATTGGCGGGTGTCTACAAAAAAAGATGTTTCCGCGCCAATATCAATGGCGTGGACCCCGTGTGATTGCGACACCCAGGGCTCCCCATC
Organism: Rhodospirillales bacterium; assembly: GCA_048262255.1. Taxonomy (GTDB): domain Bacteria; phylum Pseudomonadota; class Alphaproteobacteria; order Rhodospirillales; family Casp-alpha2; genus JABMNT01. The sequence continues at coordinate 1,435,227 of JBLXFH010000001.1, forward strand.
CAAACTGAAATGAACCACGCTTTCCGATCCGCTCAGTTCCGAAACAATGACCCGGCCCTTGATCTCGACAAGGCTGTCTGCCGTTGCCGTCAGGGTTACGAAATGGGGGCGGATGGCCATGATGTAGGCGCCATCGGGCAAGACATGGGCCGGGCCGGTTGCCGGCCAACTGACCTGATCGTTTAAATGAATACGTTCGTTCTTGCGGTGGACTGTGACCGTATTGATCGGCGGGTCTGAAAACACTCGCGCCGTCTCCAGGTCTGCCGGGCCCCGGTAGACGTCCGATGTGACGCCGTATTGAGTGATGCGCCCTTCATGAAGGGTCGCTGTATACCCCCCGAGAAGCAGGGCTTCCGTCGGCTCGGTAGTTGCGTAAACGACGGTGCATTTGCGGTCGCTGAACAGCTTGGGCAACTCATCGCGCAACTCTTCGCGCAATTTGTAATCGAGATTGGCGAGCGGCTCGTCAAGCAGGACGAGGTCCGCATCCTTGACCAAGGCGCGGGCCAGAGCTGTCCGCTGCTGCTGTCCACCGGACAGTTCACTGGGGCGTCGGCCAAGCATCGGGGTCAGTTTCAAAAGGTCTGCAACCCGCCCCACACGTGTTTCGATTTCGGCTTTCGAAAAACCGCCGACACGCAGCGGCGAGGCGATATTGTCATAAACGGAAAAATGCGGGTAGTTGATAAATTGCTGGTGAACCATGGAAACGTTGCGCTTTTGGGTGGCGACGCCGGTTACGTTTTTGCCATCGAACCAGATTTCTCCACTGGTCGGAACCTCAAGGCCCGCCATCAGTTGCAGCAGGGTTGTCTTGCCGGCCAGGGTGGTGCCCAGGAGAATGTTGAATTCATTCTCGACCAGTTCAACGGATGTGTCATAGATATGAGTATCCGCACCGACCCTTTTCGTAATGTTTTTGAACGCGAGTGCCATTAGTGAACTTTCAAATCTGAGCGATCAGAACACAATCATCAATAGCTTCCGGCACATCATACAGGGGTGCCGACAAAGCATCAATTTCGTAAATTATTTAAAGAAGTCGATGGGCCGTGTTTTCTTGAAAGAAGCCGGGGAGCATAAGCGCTCCCCGGCAACCTCAAAGCCAAGACTAATAGGGAAGCCCTAACCTTGTTTCCAGCGTTTGACCAACTCGTCATAGTTAATCGTTTCGCCTTTTGGCTTTTCGTTAACTTTGGCCTTTGGCGAGCCCGGTTTGTTGAGCCAGACAGCGGCATCCGATTCCGGGTTCAGACGCGGGCCGCAGCCGCCATAGGTGTTGGCTTTTTCATCCGCAGACTGCATCCGGGCCATGACCTGATCCATTTCAAAGGCCAGACGGTCCATTGCCTGCTGTGGCGTGAAGGCACCGGAGTTCACGTCACCGATTTGCTGCCACCAGATTTGCGCCAGCTTCGGATAATCCGGAACATTAACACCGGTTGGTGACCACATGACGCGGTCCGGCGAGCGATAGAATTCGACCAGCCCACCCAGGTTTGGCGCACGTTCCGTGAACGACTGATGATTGATGGTGGTGTCACGGATGAACGTCAGGCCAACGTGGCTTTTCTTGACGTCAACGGTTTTCGAAACCACGAACTGGGCATAGAGCCAGGCGGCTTTGCGTCGATCAACTGGCGTTGATTTGAACAGGGTCCAGGAACCAGCATCCTGATAACCGAGCTTCTGGCCCTCTTCCCAGTAGGGGCCATGCGGAGAAGGCGCCATCCGCCATTGCGGTTTGCCGGCATCATCAACCGTATTGTTGCCCTCGGATTTCGGCGCGACCATGACGGCGGTGAAGGCCGTGTACCAGAAGATCTGTTGCGCGACGTTACCTTGCGACAGGGCTGGCAGGGACTGGTAGAAATCGTAGCTGGCGGCTCCCGGAGGGGCATATTTGCGCAGCCACTCATCCCATTTGCGGATGGCATAAACCGCTGCCGGTCCGTTGGTCGCACCGCCGCGCGTTACGGAAGCGCCGACCGGGTTGCAGGATCCAGCCTCCATGCGAATGCCCCATTCATCAACCGGGATGCCGTTCGGCAAGCCTTTTGAACCGGCACCGGCCATGGACAGCCAGGCATCGGTCATGCGCCAGCCGAGATCCGGTGCGCGCTTGCCGTAATCCATATGGCCGTAAATCTTCTGGCCATCGATTTCTTTGACATGAACCGAGAAAAACTCGGCGATGTCTTCGTAGGCCGACCAGTTGACCGGCACGCCCAGATCATAACCATAGCGATCCTTGAATTGTTTTTTCAGATCGGCGCGGTCAAACCAGTCCTTGCGGAACCAGTACAGGTTGGCGAATTGCTGGTCGGGCAATTGATAGAGCTTGCCATCGGGGCCAGTGGTGAAGGATTTGCCGATAAAGTCGTCAATATCGAGCATCGGGTTGGTAACGTCCTTGCCCTCGCCAGCCATCCAGTCCGACAGATTGACGGCCAGTTGCAGGCGTGAGTGGGTACCGATCAAATCGGAATCGTTGATATAGGCGTCATACAGATTGCGTTTGGTCTGCATTTGCGTTTGCACCGCCTGCACAACTTCACCTTCACCCAGAATCTGGTGATTGACTTTAATGCCGGTGATTTCTTCGAAGGCCTTGGTCAGCGTCTTGGACTCGTAGTCGTGTGTCGGGATGCCTTCCGACAGGACATTGATTTCCATGCCTTTGAACGGTTCCGCCGCCTTGATGAACCACTCCATTTCTTTCATCTGGTCGGCTTTGGATAAGGATGATGGCTGGAATTCGCTATCGATCCATTTCTTTGCTTCGTCCGTGCCGGCGTAGCTTGCGCTTGCCGCCGACACCATGGCTGCCCCTGTGAGGACAGCGATTAGTCGTTTTTTCATTTTGGTTTCTCCCTGTCTGAATAGGGCTGAACTATACAAACGAAGAAAAACGAAAGTCAAATGAAATTCCAAGAAATCTACGTCTGGTCTTCATGGCCAGAAAGATGTATCACTTGCGGCATGGATAATTCGCTCGGAAATCCCGGCCTTGAGCCGATCTCGCCGCGCCAGTCGGACATCGTCGATGTTGCGCGTGAAGCCGGGCGGGTTGTGGTCGAGGATCTGGCCGTTCGCTTTGACGTCACGCCGCAGACCATTCGCAAGGATCTGAACGATTTATGTGACCGGAACCTGCTGCAGCGGGTTCATGGTGGTGCGGTTTTGACCACCCGGGTATCCAATCTGGGCTATGAATCGCGCAGTTTCATTGCCTTTGAGGAAAAGCGCCAGATTGGCATAAAGGCGGCCTCTCTGATCCCCAACGACTGTTCGCTGTTGATCAACATTGGCACAACCACCGAGCAGGTGGCAAAGGCGCTTCTGGCAAAGAAAAACATAGTCGCCATCACAAACAATATAAATGTTGTCAATATCCTGGCGGTCAATCCGCTGATCGAGGTGATTGTCGCTGGCGGCATGGTTCGTAAGTCAGACGGCGGTGTTGTCGGGGAGGCGGCGGGCGATTTTATCCGTCAGTTCAAGGTGGATTATGCCATCATCGGGGTGTCAGCCATCGACCAGGATGGGGCGTTGCTGGATTATGACTACCGGGAAGTGAAAGTCGCGCAGGCGATCATTGAAAACGCCCGTCATTCCATACTTGTGGCCGATAGCATGAAGTATGAACGTTCGGCGCCCGTCCGAATTGGCCATATCTCCCAAATAGATACCTTTGTCACCGACCGTCTGCCATCCGAAGGATTGCTGCAAATCTGCGCGGATAACGAAGTTGCCGTAGAACTTGCCGAGCCATCGCAGACAAATGACGGTTATCCATAAAAACAGTTGAGGGTTCGTTTATCTTCGTTTAGGTTCTTTTTTCGAAAAACGAAAAATAAAACCAATTCAGGAGAAAAGTGTGCCCAACGGCGTATACGACTTGGTGGTGATCGGCGGCGGCGTCAATGGGTGCGGGATCGCGCGGGATGCTGTGGGTCGGGGTTTGTCGGTTGTCCTGTTCGAGAAAAACGATCTGGCCAGCGGCACTTCATCCTCATCGACGAAGCTTATTCATGGCGGTTTGCGTTATCTGGAACATTACGAATTCCGATTGGTCCGGGAATCCCTGAAAGAACGTGAAGTGCTTTTGTCCATGGCGCCGCATGTCAGCTGGCCGTTGCGCTTTGTTCTGCCGCACCTGGAAGGCCTGCGTCCGGCCTGGTTGATCCGCCTTGGGCTGTTTATTTACGATCATCTGGGGGGGCGTAAACTGCTGCCCGGATGCAAAACGCTTGATCTTAAACGGGATCCGGCAGGCCGGCCCCTCAAGAAGACGATGGTCCGGGGTTTCGAGTATTCCGATTGCTGGGTTGATGATGCCCGCCTTGTCGTCCTGACCGCCATGGACGCGGCCCAGCGCGGCGCTGAAATCCAAGTGCGGACAGAGGTGGTGTCCGCCAAACGGATGGAGAACCATTGGGAGATTACGGTTCATGACCGGCGCACGGACAAACGGAAAACCGTTTTGGCAAAAGCTCTGGTCAATGCGGCGGGCCCGTGGGTTGCAGATGTCTTGAACCAGCGTTTGGGCTCTAACTCAAAGTCCCATATCCGGCTGGTGAAGGGTAGCCATATTGTCCTGAAAAAACTGTTTGAACACGACCGGGCCTATATCTTCCAGAATGCCGATGCCCGCATCATTTTTGCCATCCCCTATGAGCAGGATTTCACCCTTGTCGGCACCACGGATGTGGATTATTCGGGTGATCCAGCCGAGGCAGCGGCGACCGATGACGAAATCATCTATCTGTGCAAGGCGGCGGGGGAGTATTTTGAAACGCCTGTGCACCCTGCAGATGTGGTCTGGACCTATTCCGGTATCCGTCCCCTGTTCGACAGTGGTGAGAAGTCGGCACAGAAAGCAACCCGCGACTATGTGCTTGAGCTGGACCGGCAAAATGGCGGGCCGGTCCTGCTCAATGTTTTTGGGGGCAAGATAACGACGTTTCGCCGTTTGTCCGAAGAAGCGCTCGACAAGCTTGAAGGCGATGTGAATCCTCCGCGGGGACGCTGGACAGAAGGGGCCAAATTGCCGGGCGGTGATTTTCCGGTCGATCAGGCGAAAGCCCTGGAAAAAGCATTGCTGACGGAATTCCCACATCTTGATCAAAAAATGATATCCCGTTTGGCCAGATCCTACGGCACGCTAACACGATCGGTTCTTCATGGAGTGGAAAAACCGGAAGAGTTAGGGCAACATTTTGGCGCGGGCCTGTTTCAGAAAGAGGTCGAATATCTGGTCAAAAACGAGTGGGCGGTCACCAGTGAAGACATTCTCTGGCGACGGACAAAACTGGGCTTGCGATTTTCAGCGGCGGAGGTCGATAATCTGGATAAATGGCTGACAAACAACGGGCAAGCCATTCCGGTTCAATAAACAGGAACAGGGGGAGGTATGACGTCATATATTCTGGCCATTGATCAGGGGACCACGTCTTCGCGCGCCATTGTTTTCGACCAGGCCTATCAAATCCGCGGTCTTGCCCAACAGGAATTTACCCAGCATTTTCCCCGTTCGGGCTGGGTCGAGCATGACCCCGAGGATATTTGGCAAAGTGTTGTTCAGACTGTCCGACAAGCCATTGAAAAGGCCAAAGCCAAGGCGACGGATATCGCTGCCATCGGGATTACCAACCAGCGAGAAACCATCGTCATCTGGGACCGCAAGACCGGTAAGCCCATTCATAACGCCATTGTCTGGCAGGATCGCAGGACGGCCGACATCTGTCAGCGGCTGAAAGCGGACGGCGTTGAGGCGGAGGTCTCTGCCAAAACCGGGCTGCTGCTTGACCCCTATTTCTCAGGAACAAAAATCGCGTGGCTGCTGGATCATGTGGACGGCGCGCGGGCGCGGGCGGAGGCCGGGGAGCTGGCCTTCGGGACCATAGACACATTTTTGTTGTGGCGGCTGACGGGTGGCAAAGTCCACGCCACCGATGCCACCAACGCCGCACGTACGCTGATCTATAACATCCATGACGGCGTCTGGGACGAAGACCTGCTTCGACTGCTGGATATCCCGGCCTCCCTGTTGCCGGAAGTGAAGGATTGCGCCAGTCATTTTGGACAATGCGAGCCCGCTCTGTTCGGCGCGGCCCTACCGGTTTTGGGGATCGCTGGCGATCAGCAGGCGGCGACCATCGGTCAGGCCTGTTTCGAGCCGGGCATGATGAAGTCAACCTACGGCACCGGCTGTTTTGCTCTTTTGAATACCGGCCCGGATCTGGTCCAATCAAAAAACCGGATGCTGACCACCATTGCCTATCAGCTGGGCGGTAAGCCGACCTATGCGCTGGAAGGCTCGATCTTTATTGCCGGTGCCGCCGTGCAATGGTTGCGTGATGGTTTGGGGCTTATCGACAACGCTTCAGATACTGGTCCCATGGCGGCGGCAGCGGATGCCAATCAGGATGTTTATCTGGTCCCGGCCTTTACCGGACTGGGCGCGCCTTATTGGGATGCCGGGGCACGGGGCGCGTTATATGGGCTGACCCGAGGCACTGGCCCCAAGGAACTGGCACGCGCCGCTTTGGAAGCGGTCTGTTATCAAACCCGCGATCTGCTTGATGCCATGCAGTCGGACTGGGCGGGTGCATCCCGTATCCAGACGGTACTCAGGGTTGATGGCGGAATGGTCGCCAGTGATTGGACCATGCAGTTCTTGAGCGACATGCTGGCCGCACCGGTTGACCGTCCGGAGGTTCTTGAAACGACGGCTTTGGGTGCGGCTTATCTGGCCGGCATGAAACTCGGCTTTTATCCCGACCCGGCTTCTTTCGCGAAAGCCTGGAAACTACAGCGCCGGTTCGAGCCACAAATGGCGTCAGATGTGCGCGATGCTAAATATGCGGGTTGGCAGGGTGCCGTGAAACGTACGCTTAGTTCGAGCTAGACGTCGCGGCTCAGGTTTTTGAGATTTCGAGGGCGGGCAGCTTACGCCATTTGTACCAGGTCAGCAGCGCGAAGGCCGGTGCGCCGACGGAAGCGCCGATGACAAAAGGCATGAAAATATCAAGCCAGGCGACGGCCGCAAACAGATACAGAATGTCATCAAAATCAAACCCGGCAAATCCCGGATAGGCGCGATCCGCCGGATCATCATTGCGCTTGTCGATCTGTTCGGCGAAATATTCCGCCGCCAAAACGCCAAATCCACCGGTAATCCCCATGAGAATGGCCCAATAACCGAATTCCGCATCGCGCAGGCCAATCCCGGCAGCCACGAAAAACAGGCTGGTGATAGCGGAATCACAAAACATATCGAACTTGTGACCGGCTTCGCTCATTTTGCCGCTGACTCGCGCCAGTTCGCCGTCGGCGCGATCGAGAAAAGCCGAGACAATCCAGACCCAGCCGCCCCAGATCGCCATATCCCGGTTGCCGGTGGCAAACAGATAACAGGCAACAAGCCCCGTAATCAGGCGCAGCGTGGTCAGGTGATTGGGTGAAATAGGGGTATTCGCCAGTGGGCGCACGAACAGCAACGCCAACCGGTGGGTCCAGGACCGGCCAAGGGCATGTGCGGGTTTTTCCGGGGGAGAAGCTTTTAATTCGGTCATACAATATCTCTGTAAGCGACAAGGCTTATGTTATGGGTTTGAACCGCATTTACTGCCGCCTTATCAATCAGCGCCATATATTCCAGATCATGACGGAACCCTTCTGCCATGGGGTCCATATCGGCCCACGGCCCGGTTGCCGGGTGACACATGAGCTCTGCCGTTTGGTCTGATAAACCTTCAAGCAGGGAAATCAAGGTTTTCGTATCCATGCTGCCGGTTTCATAGAGCCCCAGCAACACATCATTGGTGCAAACACCCTGGCTGCGCAGACGCGAGTCCATGAGTGCCAGCCAGGGTTTCAGAAATAAAACCCCAATGCCTTTGGCATTCCGGTCTTTCGGCAGACGCACCGCCTTCATGCCAAAGCGCGGGCCAATTTCGAGCAACAGACTGAGCACGGTCGGGTGCAGATGTAAATGGTTGTGGGTATTCACATGATCAAGCGGCAGGCCGGTTTTGGCGAACGCCTCAAACTGCGCCGTAATCTCGATTTTAAGCTGGCGACGGACTGTGGGCAAAAAGAAAAACCGGAATCCCGCACTGACCAGCCCGGCGCGAAAAAGCCCGTTTGCATCAATCAAGTCGGGGATGTCCTTGGCGGGTGAAACCGGGTGTGCGCGCGACAGAGCGACATGTAAACCAACGCCGAGTTTGGGCATGGTTTTCGCCCGCGCGACGGCGTCGGCGGCAAAAGGCTCGCCAACCATCAACGAGGTTGCTGTCAGAATGCCCCGTTTGTGGCCGTCTTCGACAGCTTCATTGACTTCTTTTGAGATGCCAAAATCGTCAGCCGTGACGATAAGTTTCTTCAAGCGGCTTCCTTGCGTCCCCACAGGAACTTGAAGAACTCTTTGCCTTCGCGCAACTGGCGCTTCATGACGTCCCAGTCACGGAACATATCAATGGTCAGCTGAAACATTTTCGCCGGACGGAAATAGAAGTCCTTGTAGAAGGTTTCAACCGCTTCAAAAATTTCTTCCTTGTCCAGATGCGGATAGCTCAGGATGCTTTCCTGGGTTCCGGAATCGGTGACCAGACCGGTGGTCACTTCATCGGTCTGCAGCCAGCCGTTTTCCATGGCCTGTTTGTAGAGAAACGTGCCAGGATAGGTGGCGGGCAGGGAAACCTGAATGGTTTTCGGGTTGATTTCCTTGGCATAGGCCATGGTTTCCTTGATGGTGTCCTTTGTTTCACCGGGAAGACCCATAATGAAACAGCCATGAATGAGAATGCCCAAATCGTGGCAATCCTGAGTGAAGCGCCGGGCGAAATCGAGCCGCACGCCTTTTTTCATGTTGTTGAGGATCTTTTGATTGCCGGATTCATAACCCACCAGCAGCAGACGCAGACCATTGGCTTTCAGAATTTCCAGGGTTTTCCGGGGTACGTTGGCCTTTGCGTTGCAGGACCAGGTTACCCCCAGTTTGCCAAGCTCAATCGCCAGCGCTTCCACATGTTCGATGTTATCGGTCAGTGTATCGTCGTCAAAAAAGAATTCCTTCACTTCCGGAAACTCTTTGCGCGCATAGGCGATTTCGGCGGCGATGTCCTTGACCGAGCGGGTCCGGTAATTGTGGCCGGAGATGGTTTGCGGCCACAGGCAATAGGTGCAGCGCGATTTGCAGCCGCGGCCCGTATAGAGCGACATGTAGGGGTGCAGCATATAGCCGTTGTAATAGTTTTTCGGCTCGAGGAATTTTTTGTATATCGGCGTGACCCAGGGCAGGGTGTCCATATCCTGAATGAGTGGGCGCTCGCCGGATTTCACGACCTTGTCGCCGTCGCGGTAATACAATCCCATGACTTCCGGCAAGGGTTTGCCTTCGCAGACTTCCTTGATGGTGAAATCAAATTCCTTGTCGCAGACAAAATCGATATGGGGAGAGGCCGCCATGGAAGCTTCCCAATTAATCATCACATGCGCGCCGCAAAATCCGATGAGCAGAGCCGGGTTGGCTTCCTTCATGGCGTTGGCGACCATCACGTCGTTGGCGAAGGTAGGCGTCGATGTATAGACGATCAGAATTTCGTATTTCGGTGCTTCCGGAAGCAGGGTCTCCAGAGAATATCCACCGGCCGGACCATCGATCAAGGTGCTGTCGGGAACCAGGGCGGCCAGTTGGGCCAACCATGTCGGGTACCAGTAGGAAGTGACTTCGCGTTTGCACTGATAGCGCGAGCCTGCGCCGCCATCAAAACCTTCGTAGGAAGGGGGGCTCAGAAAGAGAGTCTTTTTCATGTCTATTTGTCTACCGTACCAGAATGTTCCGAATGATCGAGACCGCCGCCTTTATGGACCGAAAGCTCCGCACCGCGCCAGTTTACCGTTCGTCCCGCATAACACAGAAGTCTTACGAAAAACGAAAGAAAATCGCGAATTGGAATAATCCAAAAGCTTATGGGTTGTTTAGAGGAAAATGTCACTTTTGTCGAGAAATGCAAGAGGGTTCGAGCGAAAAGGGCAAGGATCAGGGGCAGAAAAACCAAGGACCATCCATATCCGGAAAAAGAGCTGATGACACCCAAAAGGACGGCCAGGGGAACGGTATCCGTCAGAAAAGTGGTCAGAAAGCCCGCAGGCTCGATAAAGCGGATGGTTCGGGCCCAGCGCAACTCATGCAGAACCAGTGATTTCAGACTGCTTTCCTCGACCCAGTTATCGACAACCACATTGGCGAGGTGGATCGTGTATCCGGCTTCGCGCACCAAACGGCCCAGCGTATAATCGTCCGCCAGATTTCCAGAAATGGCGAAAAATCCACCAATTTCTTGCAAAACCGAGCGTTTGAGGGCCATGGTCGCGCCAAAGCAGTTGGTCATTTCACCAAACGTGGCGGGAATAAGGGCTGATGGTGTGAACCATTGGCTGATGAACATGGCACCCAGATGTGAGGCGATTCCGGGGGCCGGGGTCCCCATATAAAGGCAGGTGACCAGCCCCACACGCTCATCTTCAAATCCGGCGACCACCCGCGTGATGTAATCGGGCCCTACCCGCATGTCGCTGTCGGAAATGATCAGGATCTCGTTTTTGGCGGCAACGTCCATATTGATCAAATTGCTGACTTTCGGGTTGGCCCCGTTTGATTGGTTGTTGATGATCAGCGTGGCGGTCACGGCGGGGTGTTCAGCAATCAGATCGCGAACCACAGGTATGGCCGGGTCATCGGCGCTGGAAACGCCGAACACGATCTCAAATACAGGATAATCCTGTTTGAAAAAACTGCTCAGATTGGCCGCCATTTGATAATCCAGCCCATGCAGCGGCTTATAGAGGGTCACGCCCGGCGGGGTTTGAGATAATAAGGCCGGTGCGGCCAGTTTGGATTTGAACTTGAGGACGCAAAAACAGGCGACCAGCAGATAACCCAGAGATGCCGCAAAAATCAGCCAGCCTGTATAGAAGAGAATATCCATCAAATGTTTACTCGGGCGCGCTCAGTTTGCGTTTTTTGAAAAAATGACGGCCTTCCGCATGCTGCCAGATGGCGAGCCCGGGTACATCGACCAGCAATTCGCGAAGACGGATCGACAGGGATATGGCCAGCATCAGGTCGGGCGGCAGGCCGAGCATGGCGCCCAGCACGACAAAAGCTCCTTCCTGAATGCCAAAGGCGTTGGGGATGATGAAAGCGACATCGCTTAAGGTCGAACTGACGCTTTTCAGGAACATGGCCTCCATGATTGTGATGGGATGGCCCAGTACATAGGCCGCGGCCCAGACTTCCGCCGTTTGCAGGACCAGCGCCAGAGTCCGCCAGAAGATGGAGAGGAACATGCGCCAGGACCGGGCATAACTCTCGCGCACACAAGCATCCACTTGATTGGCGCCGTCTTTCAGGTTTTCAAAATATTCGGCTTTGGTCACCTTGTGAGCCGAGTTGATCATGAAGTGGGCCATGCCGGCCTTTTGTGCCAGCACAAACCCGGCGACGCCGGCGCCCAGAATGGCAAAGCCGGTGATGGCGTATGCGACGAGGTCCTGCTCGACGGAATAATGGACCAGCAGGCTGACCCCGATCAGGCCCCAGATGATCAGCCCGAACACCTGCACGGTTTTATCAACGACGACGGAGGCCGTGGCTTCCGCCTTCGGATATCCCCAGAGCATCAGCATCCGCGCTTTCACCACCTCGCCGCCAATGCTGGCGACGGGCAGGAGCGTATTGACGGCGCGGCCCATCCACATGGCCATGAAAGTATCCTTGAAGGACGGTTCCTGGCCGGGAGCGAACAAATTCCGCCAGGCCATGGTGCCGAGAAACACCGTCGGGCTCCAGGCCAGCGGCACCAGCAGGATCGGCCAGCCCGACGCCAGAATAATCTCCGACACCTCGCCGACACCTTGCCAGACAATCAGCGCCGTCATGACAGCGAGGCCGATGAATAGACCGATATAGGAGAGAACTTTGGTCACAGGTATTTCGGATCCGGGTTGTTTCGCCATTAGAATACATTGATTCGGCGGCGAACCTACCATTTGGTCTAACTCCCTACAAACCTGAAGTGCCTTCGGATATCACCAAAACATAGGCTTATGCGGGTTGTTCCGGCCATCCGGCTGGGTTACATAGCAGGGATCAGCAGCGAGCAAGGCGGAAAGACGATGTCCCTGTCCATTCAAGTCAATCTGGATGCCGGAAAACCGGGCAACAGCGAACCTGCTGTTATCAAACCGGACGCCCTGTTCCCGTTGGCCCGGCAATTGGGTTATTACCTGTCTCTGCTGCTCATTCGCCTGCCGGTGAGTGCCAATCAGGTGACCTTCATTTCAATGGGTGTTGGTCTCACGGGCTGCTGGTTCTTTACTTATGGCGAGTTGATCTGGAACATCTACGGGGCGCTGATGCTGGTGCTGAGCTATGCGCTTGATTACTGCGATGGGGTTGTCGCGCGGCTAAAGGACCAGTGCTCGCCGGCTGGCGCGGCCTTTGATGACTTTGTTGACTGGATTGTTGATACGGCGATCTTCGCCGGGCTGGGTTATGGCGCATGGATTGCTGACGGCAATATCTGGTGGTTGTGGCTGGGCGGGATCGCCGCGGCGGGATCGACCGCCGACTACATTGTCGATCTGTTCCGGGCCAATCCTTTTATTCAGGCCCGCAAGGCGGCTGAAAAACAGACGGCAGGTGAGGCAAAGCCCGAGCCGGAACCGGATGCACCCGGCGAAAAGACACTGGGGCAAAAGCTGTTCTACATCTTCCATACCCTCAGCCGGGCCGAGTTCTGTTTCATCATTCTCGCCCTGTCGGCCTTTGATGTGGTCTGGGTGCTGCTGCCGTTTGGCGCCATTGGTGCGCAGGCCTTCTGGCTTGGCGACCTGTTCCGCAAACGCGACTAACCCCTAGAACAAAAACACGCCCTTGCCGGTGGTCTGCTGGTCGAACAGCTTGTAGGCGGCGTCGGCCTCTTCCTGCTTGTAGCGATGGGTGAACAGATCATCGACGGGGACGTTATGTTCCGCGCAGAAAGCCGCGCATTCGCCTTGGCCGATGGTGTTGAAGGTCCATGAACCGATGATCGTCAATTGGCGGCGCAGCATATCGGGGCTGACGTCAATGGTCACATCGTTGCCTTCTCCGACAAAACACACCGTCCCCCAGGTTTTTGACGAGCGTATGGCGGCAATCCGGGCTTCCGATTTGCCGCTGCATTCCATGGCGTAATCCACACCCTGCCCATGGGTCAGTTGATGCAGCATGTCGATGGGGTCGTCCTTGGTCACATTGACCGTTTCATCGGCGCCAAACTGTCGGGCCAGCGCCAGACGTTCTTCCGAGATATCAACGGCGATGATGCGGGTACCCATGGCTTTGCCAAGCAGGGTGGCGCTCAGGCCGACGGGGCCTTGACCAAAAACCGCCATGGTCGTGCCGCCCGGCATATCCATCCGCTTGATCGCACCGAAAGCGGTGCCGGTGCCGCAGGATATGGCGGCCCCTTCGGCGAAGGAGAGGGATTCGGGCAGGACGACCAAAGTGTGCGCCGGAACCTTCATATAAGGCGCATGGGCACCGTTGCCGGTAATGCCATAAACCGTGATGCCACCCTTGCACAGTTGTGCCCAGCCCTGTTTACAATGCGGGCAGGTGCCGCAGCCATCATAATGATGCACCATTACCCGGGCTCCAATGGGGGCGGCTTTTTCGAGGACTTCCGGCCCGCGGGCGACGATAACGCCGCAAGGCTCGTGTCCGGCGATCACCGCTTCGCCATTGCCACCCAGCCCAAGCGCTGCTGCCATGGCCGGACCGCCGCCTTCCGAGCGGTAAACGCCTAAATCGCTGCCGCACATGCCGGATGCCTTGATTTCCAGAACCACTTCGCCCGGGCCCGGTGTTGGGTCGGCAAAGTCCTGAAGCTCAACGTTTCGGTTCCCAGTAAAAACGACGCCTTTCATGTTTAATTCTCCTGAATAAAAGATGTTTATAAGAGCTTGAGGCCATAATTATCAACGATGCTAACCAACAACCCGGCACCGCGGATGCGCTGTTCGAAGTGTGCCTTGCGGGCTTTTGTTTGATCACCGCTTTCAATGATATGGATTAGATCCATATGGGACTTTATGGATTTGCGTTTTTGTTCCGGATCGATAAACCGGAGAGCAACAAAATGAGCGCGCTGTGCCAAATCCCTATACTGATGTCCTTCCTGACGCAGCCGTGTGTTATTATTTAAATCAAATAGACTGCGATGGAACTGCTCATCAGCCAGGCTCCAATCGTTGAAGGTCTCTTCATCCAGGCTTGTGTGCATAAGGCGAATTGCCTCATAGAGGGGGGCCAGAAAATTTGCATCCGGCCTGAGCGCAGTCAGGTTTCCTACGGCCTCAACCTCCAAGGCCGTTATGATCTGATAAATGTCCTGAAGATCCGTTGCCGATAAGGAAATGATGCGAATGCCTTTTTTCGGGGCAATCTCCAATATGCCTTCATTCTGCAACCTGAGCAAAGCCTCCCGAACGGGTGTCCGGCTCATCATCAGGTCATCGGACAACTGACCGGCTTCGTAATGTACCCCCGGCGCATAGGTCCCGGATATGATTTTTTGTTTTATATCGGCATATGCCTGATCGGTGAGGGATGTGGTTTTGGTCAAGTTATGAATCTGATCTGTTAAAGAATGCAGCTTGAAAATTATTTTTTGATATATATAACAATAAATAATTCAAGTAAACCCCTCGTTTTGAATCTGGAATTTTCTTATGAGACAATCAGAAAAATCAAACACACCTCCTTCCTATAAACTGGCTATTGTTGGTGGTGACGGCATTGGGCCAGAAGTTTGTCAGGCGGCCCTCAATGTGGTCAAAACGGCATTAGGTGTAGAGCGTATTCTGGACTGCACAGAATATCATGCCGGTGCGGATTGCTACACACGAACCGGTGTTGCATTTCCATCAGAAACATTGGAAGGGTGCCGAAATGCGGATGCAATTTTACATGGGGCTGCGGGTTTACCGGGTGTGGTTTATCCTGATGGAACGGAAGCTGGCCAGGATTTTACACTTCAACTCCGTGTTGCCTTGGATCTGTATGCAAATGTGCGCCCCATCAAATTATACGAAGGTGTCACATCTGCGCTGCGCAGGTTCGAACCAGGGCAAATTGATTATGTAATTCTTAGGGAAAATACGGAAGGCCTCTATGCCTCGCGTGGCGGTGGCGTTGTGGTCGGGGATGAAGCGGCAGCTGATACAATGATGATCACTCGTAAAGGCGTTGAGCGTATTGTTCGCTTTGCATGTGAAGTGGCGCGGACTCGAAAAGGCGCGCCGCGTGACGGGGTGCGTCGAGTGACGATCGTCGATAAATCGAATGTCTTGCGGAGCTTTGCATTTTTCAGAAAAGTTGCGGATGAAGTCATGCGCGACTATCCGGATATTGAAGTCGATTATGCCTTAACGGATGCGATGTCGGTTTATATGATTGAACGTCCGGATACTTTTGACGTTGTCGTTTGTGAGAATTTTGTAGGAGACCTCCTGTCAGATCTGGGGGCAGCGACTGTTGGCGGTATGGGAATGTCTGCAGCAGCTGAAATCGGCGATGATTTTGGTTATTTTCAGGCTTCGCATGGAACGGCGCCAGATATTGCGGGTAAAGGGATAGCAAACCCAGTTGCGACAATATTATCCGCGGCGGAAATGTTGGACTGGCTTGGCCGCAGACATGATGATCCATTCATGAACCTGGCTGCCGAGCGCATTCGCGTTGCGACGTCGGCCTCATTGATTTCAGGCGAGGGTCTCGCCGCAGACGTTGGGGGGACTGCGAACACGGAGCAATGTGTTGCAGCAATTTGCAAGGCGTTGAATTAGTCGGTTGTGGTTAGATTGAGAGAAGGTTTTGAGCGGCATCAACAGAACTTTCATGCTATCCATTAAGGAAGATAAAAAACGATCCAGACGGGGTGAAATTATGGAACCAACACATAAAAATAAATTGGGCATGACAGATATGCAGGTCACGGCGATGGGGTTTGGTGGTGTGCCCATTGGCGATGCGACCGAGATCACGAGCGATGAACAGGCGCAGGCGACGCTAAATGCAGCCTATGACCGCGGTATTCGTTATTTCGATACGGCGCCCTGGTACGGCAATACCAAAAGCGAGCACCGGCTGGGGCAGTTTTTACGCAACAAACCCCGCGACAGCTTCACTTTGTCGACCAAGATTGGTCGCATTTATACGCGCCCGAAAGACATTGAAGATTTCAAGGCCAATTCGCCCTGGGCGAAGCGCTGGCTGGGCGGCTTGCCGTTCGATCATCGGTTTGATTACACCTATGATGGCGTCATGCGCTCTTATGAGGACAGCCTGAACCGGCTGGGTTTGCCGAACGTCGATTGTCTGGTCATCCACGATCTCGATCCCGGACATCAAAAGACAGAGGAAGGCGTTGCCGAAGGCTTTCGCCAACTGGAAGAAGGACGCGGATTTGCCGCGTTGCAGGAGCTTAAGGACCGAGGTGAGATTAAGGCGATCGGGGCCGGAATCAACTGGGGAAACCTGATCCCTCGGTTTCTCGAGCGTTTCGATATGGACTATTTCCTGCTCGCGTCGCCCTATACGCTGATTGAGCAGACAGCGCTGGATGAGGATTTGCCGCTGTGTCTGAACCGCAACGTGAGTATCGTGATCGGGGCTGTATTCTCATCGGGCATTCTGGCAACGGGCGCTGTCAAAGGTGCATTGCACCGCTATACGGAAGCGGACCCGGAAATTCTGGAACTGGTCCGGAGAATGACAGCTATCTGTGAGGCGCATGGCGTCGCACTTTCCGCTGCTGCCTTACAGTTTCCGCTGCACCATCCGGCTGTTGCAACGGTCATCCCCGGCGCCAACCATCCCGATCAGGTGATATCAAACTTTGATCAGGTGGCGGCGGATATACCGGACGATTTGTGGCGTGAACTGAAGCACGAAGGCTGCCTGCGCACCGATGCGCCAACTCCGGGGTAAGGGGGCCGTTTATTTGACAGATGAAAAGGACGTGGGCTGCAGGATAGAACTGCTGAGATGGGTCAGCAACGGCCCGTCGGCTTCGGTGATGGCTCTTTTTTCGAGCCATTCGGGGTCTTTCTGAAACTGGTCCCATTTTTCCTGCCGTTCCGCCAGCGATTCCCATTCCAGCAGGTAATAAAGATCGTGGTTGTTATCACCGAGATAGACCGTCCAGAAGCCAGCCTGGCGGATGCCGAAGCGTTCCCATATTTTGAGCGTGACCGTCTCGAAACGGTTGAGCAGTGCCGGCAGTTTCCCAGGCGCGGCGTGATAGACGCGTAATTCGTGAAGCATGCTTTCCTCCTAGACTTTTTTTGATTTTAGGGTGGGTAATACAAGCACAGCGCCAAGCGCCGCGCAAATAAAGAGCAGGGCCGTAAATTCCTGCAGACCAACTTTTTCACCCAATATCAACGCGCTTGAATAGGCCCCGACAATAGGAATCCCCAGCGTGCTGATGGCAGCCAGACTGGCCGGGAAATTGCGCACGGATTTGAAATAGGCCCACTGGCAGAAGACCATGGGAAAAGCCAGAATATAGATCATGGAATAAAGAGTTTGCGGGCTGATGGTGGTGAAATCGGGCGGTGTTTGAAAAAGCACCGCGCCAAGACCGATGGGAATACCGGCAATCAGTAATTGCCACCCGGCAAGCGCCGATGTGGACGCGGTCCATTTTGTGCGTTTAAAGGCGACGGTTCCGCCCGCCCACGACAGGGCAGCTCCCAACATAAAGATTGCACCAAGCGGCGCCTCTTTTAAGTCCCATAAGTCCGGACCAATCAATACAGCCAGACCGATCAACCCCAAACCCAGCGCGATAAACTTGTTTTTGGTTAGCGGTTCATCCAAAACAAAGCTGCTCAGGACGGACGCCCAGACGGGCATGGTGAAGGCAATAATTACGGCCCGACCCGCCGGCATGAGCATGACGCCATAGGCCGAGCAGAGATGCCAGCCAATAACGTTCAGCAGCGCGCAGAGCAGCAAAGGTTTGAATTCATAGCGTTGGATACCAATAACCTGCCCTGATATTTTGGCAATAAGAACCAGACTTATCCCGCCGACAAACAAACAAATGGTGCGAAACCACCAGACGGGGATTTCGTTGAGCGCCATTTTCATAAACGGCCAGTTGGCCCCCCAGAAAAGCGTAAGGGCGGCCAGCAGAACAATACCGCCAAGCGGCATTGCTCCGGGTCCGGAGGGTGAGGGGGAAGACACGTTATTAATCCTTGATCCGTTAGGCGCCCGGTTCCATCACTTTGCGCAGGACATGGCGGCGGTTTTTGGTATAGGGGCGCACCTGTTCCGGCCAGCGGCCTTCTTCAATGGCATCCGCCCATTCCTGACTGACCAGAACATCAGGGCTCTCGATCCAGTAAAAGGCCGAAAAATTGGGCTCGCCTTCAGCGACAATTTCCTTGATTTCACCACCCATGCTTATTTTGAGCGGCTCTTGCGAAAGGCGCGTGATTTCGATCACGCCGGGCACTTTCATGAGCATGGGGACATGCTCTTGATCGTAAACTTCATTAAACAGATCCAGCTTCTCCGGCTCGACGTCCATGCTCGCAATAAATAAATATTTCGCCTTGTTGGCCATAGGCGTTCTCCTTGCATTCTGTGGGGTTCGGCTGCATTGAGCCAAAGAAATCAGACTGTGACAGTGAATGAATTCTTCACAGGTGGCAAGTGCCAAGACGTGAATAAAAATGCGTAGGAGATGGCGGAAGGCCCTAAAATAAAGTTGTCGATTGAGCGCGTTCGTGTCAGCCTTACGAAGGCTCCGGAGAAGAGCGAAATATCAAAAATCAACAGGATTTCACAATGAATTATGAAGCATTATTGGCTGCGGCTGGCGGTCGGGTCATCCGGGTTGGTCTGGTCGGGGTTGGTGATTTCGGGGCCAGTCTATTGGCCCAGGTTCAGAACATCCCAAATCTGGAAATAGTCCTTTTGTGCGATACCGATCCGGCACGCATGGAGGCGGCTATAGCGGCAGCCAAGGCAGATGCGGCGCGCATTGAATCCGTGACCAGCCTCAGGGATGTGAAAGGTGCCGATCCGGATATTCTGGTGGAGGCAACCGGAAACCCCGCTGCTGCGGCTGAAAACGCCCAATGGGCCATTTCGCGGGGGCAGCATGTGGTTATGGTGTCCAAGGAAGCGGCCATTCTGGTCGGGCCTCTGCTGCTTCATATGGCTCGGGAAAAGGGGCTGGTATATACGGAAGTGGACGGCGATCAGCCGGGGTTGCTGATTGGCCTGATCAGCTGGGCGAAAACGCTGGGTCTGGATGTACAGGGAGCCGGCAAATCGAGCGAATATGATTTTGTATTGAATGACGATGATACTTTGGTCTGGAACAAACAGGCGTTTCCGGGCTCCGGCTTTCAGGCGGTCTGGTCTGCAGACAAGGCGGACTGGTCCGGTACCGTTGGTAAACGCGCACAAGTAGCCGCACAGGCCGGAGTGCCAACCCGCACTGTTCCCGATTTCTGCGAGATGGGTGTGGTTGTCAATGCCACCGGTTTGCAGCCTGACACACCCAGTCTGCATACCCCGATTTTGCGCCCTACAGAACTGGCAGATGCGCTGCAAATGAAAAAAGATGGCGGCTTGTTTGATGGAACGGGCCGCATAGAGGTCTTTAACTGTTTGCGAAAACCCGACGAGACGAGCTTTGCCGGCGGTGTTTTTGTTGTCGTTGGATGCGAGGATAAAAAAACATGGGAATTGCTGCGTGAAAAAGGTCATCTCGTTGCTGCCAATGGTAAATCGGCCGTTCTCTATAATCCGCAGCATCTGCTCGGGCTCGAGGCCCCCATTACCATACTCTGTGCCGCCCTTCTGGGGTTGCCAACCGGGGCCCATAACTCAAAGCCTGAAATCGATCTGATTGCTCGGACCACGCGAGATTTTAAAAAAGGGGAGATCCTGTCGATTACCAACGCCCATCATCACGAAGTGGCGGGGCTGGTGCCGGAGTTAATCCCGGCGGTCGCCATTGGTGACGATCAGCCCTGTCCCTATTATCTGGCGGTGGGGCAAAAGCTGAAAGAAGATGTTCCGGCGAATACGGTGCTTACGGGAGGCATGCTGGAGATCAATACCTCCAGCGTTCTTTATCAGTTGCGCATTCAGCAGGACCAGCTCTTCGGGCTTATTTAAGGGAGGATAGCATCAATGACGATGGATGTTTCAAAACCAGCACATCTGCCGGATTTTACCGGTCTGGATATGGATTTCGATATCATTGACTGTCATCATCACCTGTTTGATCTCGAAGCCGTTTATTATCCCTGGCTCACGGATCACAACGAGCCCAATTTTCTGCTGGGTAATTATGACGGCATAAAAAAGAACTATTCGGTTGATGACCTGAAAACCGATTTCAGCGGCTTGCGGGTGGTCAAAACCGTACATGTGGAAGCCGAGGCCGATCACGACAATCCGCTAGCCGAAACCCGATGGTTGGCGTCGATTATGGAAAAGGAAAGCTTTCCGAACGCGCTGGTTGCTCATGCCTGGCTGCATCTGCCAGACAGTGAAGGTGTTTTGGCCGCCCAGTCCGCATTCCGCCAGGTCCGGGGGATTCGCAGCAAGCCCATCACCTCTCCGTCTGCCGCGACGCGGAATGACGTGCGGGGCAAATCCGCCAGCATGCAGGATGACACCTGGCTCAAGGGGCTGGGGCTTTTGCGCAAATATAATCTCTCATGGGATTTGCGTGTCCCGTACTGGCATTTAAGAGAAGCGGCAGAAGTTTGCGGGATGTATCCGGATTTGCCCATCGTTGTCGAACATACAGGGCTTTCGTGGGACCGTAGTGAAGCTGGGTTGGCGGAATGGCGGAAAGGGATGGCGGCGCTTGCGGCTCATAATCATGTTTATTTGAAAATCTCCGAGTTGGGTCTGGCGGGCGCTCCCTGGGATTATCCCGACAATCGCCGTGTTGTCCGTGAGGCCATCGAGTTGTTTGGGTTCGATCGTTGCATGTTTGCCTCCAATTTCCCGGTCTCCAAGTTGCGGATTGGCTATGTGGATCAGGTCAAATCCATTGCTCATATGGTTGCGGATTGTTCCACGTCGGAACGCGCGGCCCTGTTCCATGACACTGCAAAAAGGTTTTACCGGTTGTGAGATGCCGCTTTGAAATTTCAGTGGGAAACCCGCAGCTTTGAAGATATTTTGTAGCGCTGACCGAATATGACTCCCAACTCTTCACACACAGGATTTTCGATGTCCCTCGCGCAATTAAGAGACACACTGGTTCTCAAGACCAATCATAAATTTTTTTATGGCTGGGTGGTTCTTGCCCTCGGCGCTCTGGGCATGTTTGCCAGCGGCCCCGGTCAGTCCCATACGTTCAGTGTTTTTGTCGGACCGATTGGAAAGGACCTGGGGCTTTCCGGGACAACGATTGCTTCAGCATACGGGTTTGCAACGTTGGTCGCTGCGTTTTGCCTGCCTTTGATGGGACGCAGGATCGACCGATATGGCCCGAGGCGGATGATAACGATCATTGCTGTTCTGCTCGGCTGTGCCTGTATGGCGTTTGGGGCCGCAACGGGCATTGTCTGGCTGGCGATGGGGTTTGCAACATTGCGGTTCCTGGCGCAGGGATCCTTGATGATGGGATGCGTTTCGCTTGTCACCCAATGGTTTTCCAGAAAACGCGGGTTTGCCATGAGCATGATGGGGCTTGGCTTTTCCCTGTCCATGGCCGTGCACCCGCCCCTGGCCCAGTGGCTGATAGATACGGTGGGCTGGCGCCAGTCCTGGGTCGTTCTGGGTGTTATCTCCTGGGTGCTCTTGATTATTCCGGTTCTGGTTCTGGTGATCAACCGTCCGGAAGATGTCGGCCTGCGGCCCGACGGGGATGCGCCAGAAACGGAAATTGATGAGGCCACCGGACAAATCAAAGCTGCCGCAGCGGTAACCGGCTTAACCATTCAGGAAGCCCTTCGCACACCCGCTTTCTATATTCTGTCCGGCGGTATGTTCATGCTCTCCATGCTGGTTACTTCCCTGCACTTTTTCCAGGTCTCGATTTTCTCCAATCAGGGGCTGGATGCACAGATTGCCTCCATGGCTTTTCCTATTTCGGCTGTAACCATGGTGTTTTGCATGCCGATTATCGGCAAGCTGCTGGATCGCTTTCCAACGCAATGGATTTTTGCCGGTGGGTTGCTGGTCATGGCCAGTTCGCTGATCAGTATTACCTTTGTCAACGATCTGCCCACAGCAATTATCTATGCCATGATTTTCGGCCTTAACAACGCCACGACCATGACCTTTTTCTCCTATATGTACGCCCGCTATTTCGGCCGCAAACATATTGGCAGCGTTCAGGGTACGGGACAGATGATTGGCGTTATTGGCGCGTCCTTGGGACCGCTACCGCTGGGAATTGCATTTGATCTGTTTGGCAGCTTTCAGCCCATGCTGTTGAGCCTTGCCATCCTGCCGGTGTCGATGGCGTTTATCGCTTTGTTTTTGCGGGCTCCGGTGATCCCGGACGCCAGGGATTAAATTTCGGAGGAATAAAGGGCGAGGGCAACCACCGCCAGCATGGCCAGCGCCATGCCGATGTTGACAATGCGGTTCGCCCTGTTGCTCAAACCCAGTCGTTTGAGCGAGGCACCTGCGTAAAGCCAGATGAAATGGATAGGCAGACCGATGCCGACGAAGATGGCAATTTTTAACACCGCTTCCATAAACGGGCTTTCCGGCAAAAGCACAAAACCACTGAACAGGGTCGCGGCAACGGCATAGGCCTTGGGATTGATCAGCGACAGGGTGAGGCCGTTTAAAAAGCCAAGCGGGCGATCCGTATCAATGAAGGCGACACGTGTCCCCGATGTCGCAATGCGAAAGGCCAGATACAACAAATAGGCCAGAGACGCGAGCAACAGGGTTTGCCGAACATAGGGAATGGACAGGATGATGGCGGCCAGTCCGGAAGCCACCAGGGACTGTACGATCATACCCCCCGCAACGATACCAAACAGATAGGGCAGACCAGCCCGGAAGCCATATGCGGAACCGACACCCGCCGTCGTCAGGACGCCAGGGCCGGGGGTGACGATCAAAAACGCGACCGCAGCGACAAAGGAAATCATCTGTGTTTATGTGCCTGATACAGAAAGGAAGTAAAGAGGGTCAGTTCGGCTGGGAAGGGGGGGTAAGCGCTTTCTGGGCAAAAAACTTGTCCTGAAGGCCCTTACCGAAAGCGACAGCGTCATGCCAGAGGTCGATCACTTTGCGCTCACGCTTTGTGTCCACAGAAACCGTGACTGTCATGCCAGCCCGCAAGGGCGGCAGGCCTTCACTCTGGGTAACGGCAAAACGTACGGGCACCCGCTGCACAACCTTGACCCAGTTGCCGCTGGCATTTTGCGCCGGCAGCAGGGCAAATTCTGCGCCGGTGGCCGGGCTGATTGTATCAACCTTGGACGGCCAGACAAAATCCGGATAGGAATCGGCGATGAATTCCGCCTCCTGGCCTTCCTTTATATAGGTCAATTGGGTTTCTTTCAGATTAGCCTGAATCCACATGTTTGAAGTTTCAACCAGACTGAAGATGGGTGTGCCGGCTTTAACGTATTCACCGACCCGCAGACTTACATTGCTGACAATGCCATCAGCCGGAGCAACAATATTTGTATTTGCCAGATCAGTTGCGGCCCGGTTTCTCTGAGCGGCTTTTTCCTGGACCATGGGATGGTCTTCAACCGGTAGATTCGGGTTTCCTTGCAGGCTGATCAGGGCCTTGCGGCGGTTTTCGCGAATGGCGCTTTCATGCTGACGGGCGGCTGCCAGATTGTATTCGGCCTCCTCCAGCAGGGCCTTGCGGCCAAAGTTTTTCGCAGCCAGAGTTCTCTGGCGCTCAACTTTCAACTGGTTGAGGAGAATCCGCTCCTTTGCTTCCTTCAGTTCGGCCCCATATTGGCGATAATCGGATTTCAGCCCCTCCACTTCGATACGGGCCGCCGCCAACTCCGCTTCGGCAGCGTTCAGGATATAACCATACTGTTTGGACGTGATGCGAAACAGCAGATCACCTTTTTTCACATGCTGATGTTCCTGGACGGCGATCTCGACAACGGGGCCGGGGACATTTGAGGTGATGGGTGTGATGTTGGTTTTGACGTAGGCGTTTTCAGTCGTAATGACACGCCCGGTATTTTCGTAAACCCAGCCCCCGCTTACAAAAAGTACCGGGAAAAGTGGCATGAGCAGAAACCGGCGCAGCCACTTCCGGCCCGTGCGTATGGGCTCGGGTTGCGCCGTTTGAGACACTTCAGAAACGGCTTCCGGCTCGGCAGGGATCGTTTTTTTTGCGCTGGTTTCATTCATGGCTCAAGGCTCCGGCTTCGTTGCCGTTGGCATACTGGGAGGCAATCAGATTGTTTTTCACCATAAGCAGGGTATCGACAAATTTTTCCCGGTCCTGTTCGTGAATGCCCTGCATGGCGGCAGCGCGCAGTTCGGCGGCAATTTTACGCATGGTGGTGATAAGCGGTTTCACCTCCTTTGAAAGGTGGACCCGGCGGATCCGCCGATCATCGGAATCCGGACGACGTTCAATCCAGTCCTTGTCTGATAACCGGTCCAGCATGCGCCCCAAAGCGGCCTTCTGAACATCCAGAGAGTCGGCCAACTCAGATTGCGTCACACCAGGGGTCCGATAGACCCACATCAGGACCCGCCATTGCGCACGGGTCAGGCCAAGGGCGCGCACACGCCGGTCGAAGTCGTTCTGCAACAGCCTTGCGACATCATTCGTTAAAAATCCAAAATTGCGCTCTAGGTTTTCTTCTTCCATAAGCCTAAAATAGTATCCATGGATACTATATGCAAGGCAAACATCATTCAGGTCTGTGAATAACCTTCAAAAAAAGTCACGATTTGGCAGGGGGGGAGGTCGATATGCCCTCTATTCCTTATGCTGTTTCGCCTTGTGCGCGGCCAGGGCCATGAGCCGTCGGTCACGCCAGTTGCTGCGTTTGCCTAAATCACTCATAGGCAGCAGGCTGCGTCGTTCTTTTTCTACGTCGCCAATCAGGCTTTCACTCCACGGCTGGGGATTTGTGCGCGAAGCATCAATGGCGTGATAAAGCGGCCCCAACCGTTCAGCGTAGTCACGTACTCCACCGGGTGCATTGAGATCAATGGTTTCAAACGGTCCCATGAAGGACCAGCGCAGGCCCAACCCTTCAGATACCGTTTTGTCG
The DNA here is from genome assembly GCA_048262255.1 of Rhodospirillales bacterium. Lineage (GTDB taxonomy): Bacteria > Pseudomonadota > Alphaproteobacteria > Rhodospirillales > Casp-alpha2 > JABMNT01. The sequence goes on from JBLXFH010000001.1 coordinate 1,460,565, forward strand.
ATATCGGCGGCGCTGGCATAACCTTCTTCGAACAGAGCCCAGGCTTCACGTAGAAGTGCCCCTTGCAGACGGTTGATGATAAATCCGTCGATTTCCTTTTTCACCAACACAGGCGATTGGCCGACGGCCTCCATAACGCCAATGGCGGTGTTTTGGGCTGCTTCGCTGGTCCAGGGCGTGGGGACAATCTCGACAACGGGAACCAGATAGGGGGGATTAACCGGATGAGAAACCAGAAACTGCTGGCGGTTGCTCAGTTGTTCTGTGAATTCCGATCCGCAAATACCGGATGTGGAACTGCCGACCACCGTTTCAGAATCAATGACGGCGGACAGGGCATTGCTGATCTCGATTTTGACATCAACCCGTTCAAATACCGATTCCTGCACATAACGGGCATTGGAAACGGCGGACTCCAGCGTATCACAAACCTCAATGTGTGACAGAATTCCGTCAACATCATCAACCAGCTCAAAAGATTTCAGATCTTCCAATTGCTGGCGAATGGCAGTCATCACACCATCGCGGATACGGGCTTCTGCATCAAAAATGCGCACCTGTTCACCAGCCCGGGCGAAAACGATGGCCCAGCCGGAACCAACCAGACCGGCACCAACAACGGCGATATGTTTACTCATATGTAACTCCTCTTATGTGTGATATCAGGTGCCCGACAAGCCGACGGTCAGGCCGCCACAGACATAGAGAACCTGACCGGTAACGAAGGAACTGCGGTCATCCATAAAAAAGCTGACGGCGTGTGCGACATCGTCTGTCGTCCCCATCCGCCCTATAGGGATACTGGCCATAATCTCCTTTGCGCGATCTGATTCAGGTGGATTGTTTTTCCAGAACGCCGATGTGGCGATGGGGCCGGGGGCTATGCAATTGACCGTAATGCCATGACGCGCCAGTTCCAGTGCCCAGGTCCGGCTCATGGCCAAAATGGCGCCTTTTGAGGCGCTGTAGCTGGTCCTGAGTTCCTTGCCCAAAACCACCCGGCTGGCGGTGGAAACAATACGACCGAACTGCTTGTCCTTCATGCTGGGAAGCACCGCTTGCGTTGCCAGAAGGGCGGCGCGTGCGTTGGTGTTGAAAATGCGTTCAAAGTCATCGAGCGATACGTCCTCAACCGCTGCCGGTGCGACAATGCCAACATTGTTGACCAACCGGGTAATCGCATATGTGCCGACAACATCACTCAGGCAGGCCTTGGCTTCTTCCACATCGGATAAATCAACCTTATGGAAAACATCAAAATGGTCGTGACCCGGATCACTGATGTCGAGAACAATGACCTTGCAGCCGTCTTCAGTCAGGCGTTTGCAAATAGCAGCGCCAATGTTGTGGGCGCCACCGGTTACGAGCGCGTATGTGTTAGTCATTTGTCATACTCTCAGTTTTGAATGGTCACAATTTGTCCTGTCCGGGCGGATTCCGATACTGCTTCGGTGACTTTTAGGTTCTGGATGCCGTCAAAGGCGTTGACAAGCGGCGGGCGGTCACCCCGGATAACGGCACAGAAATGTGCCAACTGGCGAACCAATGGGTCGGCACGATCTAAATTGACAGTGTGATCTTCAAGCGGGCTCCACCAGGACTTTTCCGACCCGTCAGCAAATTTTTGCACACGCATTGTTGGAATGGAAAGCGATCCCTCGGTACCGGAGATCTGGTAACAGTCCTGACGGGGGTCATGGGGATAGGCCGGGTTTTCCCGGGCTGTATGCTCCCAACTGGCGGAAGAGACGGCTGTGTCTGAAAGTATAAAAGTGCCCAATGCACCGCTTTTGAAGGTCAGGCTGATTGCCACCGTATCTTCGACGGCAAATTTCCGGACGGCGTTAGATGCCGTGGTGTGAACGCTGGTAATTTCACCACACAGGGCGCGCAGGTTTCCGATATCGTGGATCAGGTTAATCAGGATGGGCCCGCCCCCCGGCTCCTTGCGCCACGGCCCTTCATCAAAATAGGTCGCCGGCTTAAATAGCAAGGCGCTACCCATGACGCAGACGATATTCCCAATCTCACCAGACCGGATGACGTTCACGGCTTTTTCCATGATCGGGCTATGCAGGCGGTGGTGCCCGACCAAGATTTTGGCCCGCTTGTCGTGCTCTGCGGCCAGCAGAGGCAATGCAGCGGTGCAGTTATGGGCAATGGGTTTTTCAATCAATACGGCAAGCCCGGCGTCCAGACACTGGAGGGCTTGCTCCGCATGCAGGGCGTTTGGCGTCGCGATGATGATCCCGTCCAAATCATGCTTTTCCAGAAGCTGAGAAAGCTCTGAATAAACGGGTACGCCAAAGGTTTGGGCCTCATCGCTGTTTATGACAGGATCAACGATGGCCACCAGTACACAATCTGACGATTGGGACATGCGCTCGATATGCTGGCGACCGATCAGGCCCGCCCCCAGGATGGCAATAGAAAGAGGAGTCACGAGGCGCGTTTCATATTGCTGCAGTCGCCCCAGGTTTCATCCCAGTCATTGCCCAGCATATCCGTGTCGCCATCTTTTTTGATGAACTTGTTGGGAACCTGAAAAATGGCGAGAAAGACCCCGCCATTGGGTGACCAGGCCTTGTGGCGGCTTCCTGCAGGGCGCCAGACATAGTCCCCCGCTTTGCATTCCCCTTCGCCACAAACAAGATGCCCTTCCAGAACAAAAGTCTGCTCAATCTGCATGTGTGCGTGATTGGTCAGGACAGCGCCGGGCGCCATTTTTATTATTGCCGTCAACAGCCCGGATGATTTTTCAAACAGCAGGGTTTTGCTTTCAACACCTTCAACTGGCGTTGCCTCCCAGGGCAGGTCACTGACGCTCACGAAACGCGACGCCATATCAGCAAGTCCGGCATGGTTTTTGGCATTTGGAGTGATGGCGGTTGTCATTTTCAAATCTCCTTATGTTTCATTATAAAGAAGGTCCAGAGCTGCGAGGGCTTTTTCAGGGAGCGGTCCCATGTCGGGAGCGGCAACCGCTTCATCGAGGTGTGTTAATTTTGCCATTCCGGCAATGCTGCACGACAAGCGCGATTCAGACAGGGCAAAGCGCAAGGCGGTTTGAGAGCGCGATCCATAGTCTGTTGACCCGTCGGGATTGATCCCCAAAGTTTCCCAGACCTTGCGGCCCAAAGCTTCCTCGGATGATACGTCGGCGCCCGGCGTAACGATGAGCTCCCGCCCATGGCGAACGTCGGTCGCCAGAATGCCAGCCGCAAAAACCCGGATATTCATGGCGGCCACACCATTGCTTTCACAGGTGGCCAGAAGGCCAGAGAAGTCCTGCGCGGGCCAACCGCGTGGGGAGTCCCATCCTGCGCTTGGGTTGATCATGTTGTAGTAAACCTGGGCCGAGTCAAAGCGGCCTGAATTAACGGTGGCAATACAGGCCTCTGCATTTCCCAGTGCCGTAAAACCGATAAAGTTGGTCAGGCCCTGTTCGCGCATGCGCTCCAGACCGTCGGCGGCCTGAAGGGCATGGTCAATCAATATTGAGCGTTCATTGACCTCGGTTCCAATCATATTGTGCAATTGAAAGAGATCGACAGATTGCCGGTTCAGGCGTTTCAGGCTGGCGTGCAGGCCCTCTTCAATCTGTCCGGAGATATCATCCAGCCGGTTCGGGTCGAGCCGGACCTTTGTTGAAATATAGGGTGGCTTCTGGTCATCCAGTTCCGGCAAAAGCCAGCCTAAGGCTTCTTCCGACTGGCCATTGCCATAAGAGGCGGCGGTATCGATCCAGTTGATACCGGCCGCCAGGGCGCGGCGAAGGGCTTCGCGTTTTGTGTCGTCATCCGGATCAATCAGGATGCCGCCGACATAACCGCCACCAAATACGACTTCCGAAACCTCCAGCCCGGTCTTGCCAAATGGCCGATATTTCATTTTCTTTTCCCCTGTTTTCAGGCCTCTTTCACGCGGTAATCCTTAATCACATCCGGGTTGGGTTCAACCCCCAGTCCCGGCCCATCGGGCACACGGTAATTCCCGTTTACGGGTTTAATGGCATCACCATATAGGCAGGCTTCACGGTTCAGATAAAACCATTCAATATGCCCCGGATTGGCCTCGGCTGCAGTCAAATGCAAAGTGGCAAGAAAGCCGGGGCCAAAGTAGGGCGAATGCGGCATGAGCTGGACGCCGCTGGCGGCGGCCATGGCCGAAATTTTGCGAAATTCCGTAATCCCGCCGACTTTCGTGACACTCGGCTGGGCGTAAGTGACGGCCCCTGCGGCAAACATTTCTCGGAACTGAAAGGCGGTGCAGGCGTTTTCGCCAGCAGCCAGGGCAACGCCGGTGTCGGCTTGTAATTTTGCCAGGGCCTGGAAATCTTCCGGCGGAAAGATCGGTTCTTCCAGCCAGTAAATATCATAGGGTTTGAATTTCATGGCCATCTCATAAGCCTCAACGGGCGTCCATGGGCAGTTGGTGTCGACCATGAGCGGGATATCAGACCCCGCTGCATTACGGGCAGCAGCAACTTCCTCTTCAGTGATTTCGTGCAGTTTGATAAAGCGAAATCCCTCTTCAAGGGAGGTCCGGACGCTTTCTGTCACAAGATCCGGATTGCCATAACGGAACAGGCTGGAGTAGCCCACCAGATCATCGCGGACGCGCCCTCCTAGCAAGTTACAGAGCGGCAGGCCAGCGGCCTTTCCGGCAATATCCCAAAGCGCAATATCGACACCGGATAGCGCGTGAATGATCATGCCGTAGCGACCGAACAGATGCAGATCTTTTTGCAGGCTGTGCATCAGGCTGGCAATATCCGTGGCATCACGACCGACCAGCATTGGCACAACCATTTCTTCCAGAATGCCCTGAATGGCGCGACTTGAATTATAGGCAAAGGCATCTCCCCAACCGACAATCCCGGTGTCGGTTTCTATGCGAACCAGCATCGTATTCAGGCTTTTCCAGACATTTTGGTCCCAGCCGGGTGGTTTTTTGCCATGATCCAGGGGAATGGTTATAGGGATAATCTGGACGTCTGCTATTTTCAAGGGAGCCTCCCAAAGGTGCCGTTAATTTATTTTTGATTATCGGATACTATTTTTTGTGCGGGTTGTTGTCGTCTTTTCCATCCCCATAGGCTTCGCCATAGGTTGTTTTCGCAATCTGTTCGCGAATAGTTTCAATATGGCCAAAATCGAAAGCGTTGTCGGCTAGCTGGTCGGTCCGTTCATCAACCCACTTCTCATCCACAAATATAGTTCGGATAACGATAAAATGAAGGAATAAAATGAGTGTCCATATGAGCAACGGCCAGAAAAACCACCACTCGGTCGGCCAGATAAACTGGCTGACAACGATCAGGATCATGACGCTGAAATAGACACGTTTGTGCAATGGCAGAAGACGACGGGCAGTTTCAATAACCGCAGAGCCCGTTTGTGGCGGGGTATCTTCTGGGCTGGAAATTAGAGGCCGCCTGATTTTTTACGGAAAGGCATTTCGCCGACATAAGGAAAAGTCGGGTAGGCCCTTGCCACGGCAACAATACGCAGGGAATAGCGTAGGAGCGCCAAAAGAATGAGGGTGACAATCAGGGTATCCACGGTTTCACGTTCGGAGCCAAACCCATAGATATAGAGATAAGCCAAAGCCGTTAGAGGCGTGGCGCTGAGATAAAGGGCGGCGGGATAGCTTTTCATGATGCCAAAGATCACTGCCGCACAAACCACAGAGAAGCTGTAAATGCCGAGACCGAGAGAGCGTTCCTCGGGCCCACCGGATAAAGACAGCAGAGCAACGATGCTGAAAAAAACGCCAAGGAAAAGCGAATAGGCAAATATTTCGCTTTTTCCCTGGCGTTGATTCAAGTCGGGGACAGCCGTTAGATACGGCGTTGATTGGTCATTCCAAACGTATTTTTTGAAAAGGCCTTCCCAATCCAATCCCATCGTGTTGCTTCCTTAGTCGTCCAAAGGGGTTACTTGCCGTTTTCAGCCGCTTCCCGAGCGGCCTTTTCTTGCAACTCTCGTGTGCGTTTCGCCAATACGTCCTCTGCTTTTGAAAGATCGAGACGCTCTTTGCCTTCAATCTTGGTGCTTTCCTCTGGCCATTCAACGGTCATTAACGGAAACCGGTGATGCTTTGGCCCGAACAAAGCGACAAGCAGTTGCAGCCATACGGCCACCCCGGCGATGATCGAAACGAGGATGCCGAGGACCAGTACGGTTTTGATGATCCAACGATGCGACAGCCCGACCAAGGAGGCGGAGACTTCATTAATCGCCCATGAATCATAGGTATAGATGGCCGCAAAGTAAGCCAGTACGCAGAGATACGGAATGAAGAAAAAGGTCAGGCCAATAAACTCAAGCCAGAGCTTCTTGCGGAAGGCCAGGTTCTCACGAACCAGATCGACCCGCACATGCGTGTTCCAGATGTAACCGTAGCCCAGAACCAGAGTGAACAGTACGGTATGGGAATGCCATTCCAGTTCCTGGAGAAGGGTTGATCCAAAAATCGGGCTGACATTTTCAATCAGCCACAACTGGAACTCTCCGGTTTTCCGAAGGCCCAGATCAAAGACCGTGATCAGGACCAGCGGGATGATAAACCAGGAGCCAAAGCGGCCCGTCACATCAACAAGTTTGCGTAGTTTTTCACAAGCGCGTAACTGCCATGGCATCTCATCTTCAGATAACTCATGGATGTCCTGGGCCGTAGCTTGAGCAGTAGCAGAATTATTCATTTTTCAATTCCTCAATCATAAACAGCGCGCATGAGCGACAGGGCCATATTGGGCTGCCACATCACCGCCAACAGACCCAATAGCTGTAACATAACAAAAGGAATGATCCCCTTGTAGATGCTTTGGATCTTGATCTCCTTGGGTGCAATGCCTTTCAGATAGAACAAGGCAAACCCAAATGGCGGCGTCAGGAAGGACGTTTGCAGATTGATGGCCATCAGAATGATGAACCAGAAAATGATGTTTTCCGGTGCAATGTGATCGCCAAAATCCATGCCGGCGACCAATGGCGCAAAGACCGGGAGCACGATCAGGGTAATTTCAATCCAGTCCAGGAAGAAGCCCAGCATGAAGGTCAGGGCCATGATCAGGATCAGAAGGCCCCAGGAGTCGAGACCCGCATTCAGAATCAGGTGTTCAACAATATCGTCGCCACCCAAAGACCGGTAGACATAAGCGAAACAGGTCGCGCTGACGATAATGAAGAAAATCATAGCAACGGTTCGCGCCGAGGTGTGACATACGCTCTGAATAAGATCCATAGTCAAACGCCGGTTGAACAATGCCAGAACCATGACGCCAAATGCGCCAACAGCCCCTGCCTCACTTGGTGTTGCAATGCCCAGCAAAATAGAGCCTTTGATCATGGAGATCAAAAACACCGGCGGCAGGAAGCTTTTAAGGATAAGGCCCGGATAATCCTTTTTGGGAACATCAAGCAAATCTGGCGGCAGTGGGGGTGCCACTTCCGGACGGAGCCGCGCATAAATCGCAACGTAGATAAGATACAAAGCAGCAAGGCAAAGACCAGGAACAACGGCCGCCATGAACACGTTGCCAACGGAAACCGCCAACAAGTCAGCCATGATGATCAACATGATGCTGGGGGGGATCAAAATCCCAAGAGTACCGGAGGCTGCAATCGTACCACAGGAAAGGGAATGGCTATAGCCTTGCCGGACCATGGTTGGCAGGGCTAGCGCCGTCATCATTGTAACGGAAGCGCCAATAATCCCGGTCATGGCTGCGAGAACTGTTCCCATGATGGTCACCGCAAGCGCCAGAGAGCCCGGTACGCGTTTCAGAAGAACCTGAACGCAGTAAAGCAGGTCATTGGCAACGCCGGAGCGCTCCATCATCACACCCATGAAGACAAAGGCGGGAACCGATACAAGGACCAGGTTTTCTGCCGCCTGACCCCAGATACGGGGCAGGAAGTTGAAAAACTCGATCAGGGAAAAGATGTCGAGAAGATAACCGAGGAGGCCAAACAACAGAGCGAGACCGCCTAGGATAAAGGCAACGGGAAATCCTGTGAACAAGAGAACCGCGAGCGTCGCGAACATGACCATTGGCAAGTAATCTTGCACAAAATAAAGGAGTTCTTCCTGAGCATCAGGACTGAGATTCAATACGGTCGCGAATGCGATCCCGATTATGGCGAGAACGATAATGACCTTTATCAGCGGTCCATTCCGTTTCGCGTCTTTAGCGATAGCTTCCATCAAAAGGCCTCAATATCAAAATGTGAAATGAATTAGAGCGTTAAAGCTAAGAACAAAACCGGAGCCCATGTGAATGGGCTCCGGCTCGTTATCTTAGGTTTTAAGCGACCAAATTACTTCAGGTAAGTCGCATTAAGCGCCTGAGCTTGACCCCACTTTGCGTAAGCTTTACGGAATTTGGAGTAGCTTTCGTTCACTTCTTTGAAAATAGGATCTTTAGCGGAATCTTCTTCCACAACTTCGTTCCAGGCTTTTTCAAAGACGCCCAACTGCTCGTCCGTCCAGCGACGGGTTTGCACGCCATACTTCTCGCCCATTTCGACCATAGCGAACGGGTTGACATACTCGGTTTCAGCATAGGTGTTGTGAATGCTGTCGCCACAAGCAACTTCAACCATGGCTTTGTGCTGATCGGACAGGCTGTCCCATTTGTCTTTGTTGATCAGCAACTGGCTGATCGACACTTGCTGGTGCCAGCCCGGGAAGTAGTTGTTTTTGGCGATCTGATAGAAACCATATTTGATGTCCATTGCGGGCATCGAGAATTCGGTTGCATCAATAACGCCTTTTTCAAGCGCCGGGAAGATGTCGCCACCGGCCAACAGCTGTGTGGAAACGCCCAACTTCTGCATGACGCGAGCGCCAAGGCCGAAGAAGCGCATTTTCAGACCGCGCATTTGGTCCAGATCCTTGATTTCTTCCTTGAACCACCCGGACGTTTCCGGACCAATGGCAAAACAATCCTGTTGATGAATGTTGCTCTCGGCATAGATTCTTTGTTGGATTTTGTCACCACCACCAAATTTTTTCCATGCAAAATATTCACCCATGGACGGGCCAAAAGGCACAGCCGTGAAGAAAGCCAGAGCTGGAACCTTGCCAACATCATAGCCAGCTGTCGTCCATGCGGCTTCAACAGAGCCTTTAGATGTCGCATCAAAACCTTCGTTGGCGGGGATCAAGGCACCCGGCTCGAAGAATTTCATTGTGAAATCGCCGCCGGAAAGGCGCTCAATCACTTTCGAGAAGCGAACGCCGGATGTTCCGAGGTGAGGAACGGCAGCTCCCCAGGCGCTGTGCATTTTCCATTTAACACGTTTGCCTGCTGCGTCAGCGGAGCCTGCAACTCCAACAACGCCCATAACAACTGCTGTTGCAGCTGCTATCGTTAAAAAACCTTTTTTACTCATCAAGTCGTCTCCCTATTTAGATGAATTACCTGTTTTTAATATCGTATTGTCAATTAAGACCGAGACCGCCACTTTTTGATTTTGGCTTAAATCTCATCGCATACGTTACTGTATACATTAAACGCTTTTTGAAGTGAACACCAATTTTTTTTAGTGCCAATGTTAAAGCGCGTGATGTAGCCTCCCTAGATTATTTACAATATTTGACAGGACCAGTTGCACTTTAAATGCGAAGCTTGCCTCCTAATTGGGGACCAATATTTGATCACCATAGGAAAGAGTCTTCGTAAAAAAGAGCTTAGATACCTTCCTTAAGGGATGCAATAGTTTAGATACATCCTTTCATATCACTATTTGTGATGTCCATTGAGCCCGTCAATACGGTTGGATATCGTGGCTTTTTTTGATGATGATAGGGGTAAGGTTGGGAGCAGGTTTTGTGGGCCGCTCGGTGAATTGTTTTTGGTATAATCTTGAAAGGGGACGGGCTTGAGCTCAAAAATTGCATTAATAACCGGCATTACCGGTCAGGACGGGGCCTATCTGGCGGAACATCTGCTGGAGAAGGGTTATGAAGTCCACGGCATCAAGCGCCGGTCGTCATCCTTTAATACGGAACGCGTCGATCACCTGTATGAGGATGTGCATAATGAAGGATTACGGTTTTTCCTGCATTACGGCGATTTGACAGACGCCACCAACCTGATTCGTCTTGTCCAGCAGATACAGCCAACCGAGATTTATAATCTGGCTGCTCAGAGCCATGTGCAGGTGAGTTTCGAGACTCCGGAATATACAGCCAATGCCGATGCGCTGGGCCCGTTACGATTGCTGGAGGCGATTCGTATCCTGAATATGCAGGACAGTGTGCGGTTTTATCAGGCGTCAACGTCTGAGCTATATGGCAATGTAAAAACAACGCCACAGAACGAGCAGACACCGTTTTCTCCCCGCAGCCCCTATGCGGTGGCCAAACTCTATGCCTATTGGATGACGATCAATTACCGGGAAGCCTACCAGTTTCATGCGTCGAACGGTATCCTGTTCAATCACGAAAGTCCGATCCGTGGAGAAACCTTCGTCACCCGTAAAATCACCCGGGCCGTCGCCGCCATGGAGCATGGGCTTCAGGATACGGTTTATCTCGGAAATCTGGATGCCAAGCGGGACTGGGGGCATGCTCGTGATTATGTGGACGGCATGTGGCGTATATTGCAGCAGGAAACGCCAGATGACTTCGTGTTGGCGACAGGGGAAACGCATTCCGTCCGCGAGTTTGTCGAACAGGCTTTTCAGTGTGTGGGACGACAGATCGAATGGAGCGGGTCGGGCGTTGACGAAGTTGGACGGGACCTGCAAAACGGTAAAGTTCTGGTGAAAATCGATGCCCGTTATTTCCGACCCACAGAGGTTGATCATTTGACTGGGGATTCAACAAAAGCCCAGCGTATTCTGGGCTGGCAGCACAAAACGTCATTTCAGGAGCTGGTTCGTGAAATGGTGGATGCCGATCTGGTTTCCGTTGAGCGTGATGGAAACCGGACAAATGCCTGATCACCCTCTGATATATCCGCTTAAGGACAAGCGGGTATGGGTGGCCGGGCAAACCGGCATGGTCGGCTCTGCCCTTGTCCGGCGCCTGCAGTCGGCGCAATGCGAAGTGCTGTCTGCGGATCGCACGACCGTCGATTTGTGTCGCCAGACGGAGGTTGAGGCCTGGCTCGCGGATAACCGGCCTGATGCTATTTTCCTCGCCGCCGCAAAAGTGGGGGGCATTCTGGCGAACAGCACCTTTCCCGCAGCCTTTCTCTACGAAAACCTGATGATTGAGGCGAACGTCATTCACGCGGCGCAGGCAACCGGGGTTGAAAAGCTTATGCTGCTGGGCTCGTCCTGTATTTATCCAAAACATGCTGCGCAGCCGATAACAGAAGACGCCATGTTGACCGGCCCGCTTGAGCCCACCAATGAATGGTATGCAATTGCCAAGATCGCTGGTGTTAAACTGTGCCAGGCCTATCGTCGGCAATTTGGAAGTGATTTCATATCGGTGATGCCGCCCAATCTGTACGGAGAACATGATACCTTTGACTTGCAGTCGAGCCACGTCCTGCCCGCCCTGATGGCCAAGGCGCATATGGCGAAAATGCAGGGTGATCCGCATCTGGAAGTCTGGGGTACAGGTGCGCCGCGGCGCGAGTTTTTACATGTCGACGATGCGGCCGCGGCGCTGGTTTTTCTGATGCAGGTCTATAGCGGAGAGGCGCCCGTCAATGTGGGAACAGGCAGTGATCTCTCGATCAGGGAGCTTGCTGAAATGATATGTGATGTTGTTGGGTATAAGGGCGGGTTGCAGTTTCTGACCGATAAGCCGGATGGCACGCAATTGAAGCGGCTGGATGTTTCGGTATTAACGGAGCTCGGCTGGCATCCCCGAATTGCTCTGCGCGACGGCATAGAGCGCACCTATCGCTGGTACTGCCAAACTCTGGAATGTTGAAAGAACACAGGTCTTCGCAGGCTGTATGTAACACTTACGTGTAGGGGAGGCCCACATAGTTTTCGGAAAGCGTAGCCTGAGCGGCTTTCGATTCCGAGATGTAGTCCAGTTCGGCCAGTTGCAGTTGCAGGCCAAACTCCCCGGTATCGGGAAATTTATGCAACAGTGACGTCATCCACCAGGAAAAGCGGATGGCTTTCCAGACCCGGCGCAGACAGTCTGCTGAATAGCGGTCCATCAAATCGCTTTTGTTGGCTTTATAATAAGCGATCAGAGCGTTGGACAAAAAATGAATATCCGATGCGGCAAGATTCAGGCCTTTGGCGCCGGTCGGCGGAACGATGTGTGCAGCATCACCAGCCAGAAACAACCGGCCATGGCGCATCGGCTCTGCGACAAAACTGCGCAAAGGCGCGATGCTTTTTTCTATAGAGGGACCGGTCTCCAGATGTTGTGCTGTTTCCGGAGGCAGTCGTGCGCTGAGCTCAGACCAGAAGCGGTCATCGGACCAATCTTCCACTTTGTCGTCATTTGGGCATTGCACATAATAGCGGCTGCGGTTTTTCGACCGCATGGAACATAATGCAAAACTCTTTTCGTGATGCACATAAATCAATTCATCGGATATCGGGCGTGTGTCAGACAAAACGCCGATCCAGCCGAACGGATAAACCTTTTCGAATGTTTTCAGTATTTTTGTCGGCATGGCTTTGCGGCTGACGCCGTGAAATCCGTCACAACCCGCAATAAAGTCGCAAATTACTTCCTGTTCCTGGCCGTCCTTTATATAGGTCAGACGAGGCCGGTCGCTATTGAGATCATGAATGTCGACATCTTTCGCCTCATAAACCAGATTTCCGCCCATGGCCTGTCTGGCGTCCATCAGGTCTTTGGTGACTTCCGTCTGGCCGTAAACCATAACCGTTTTACCAGCCGACTGTGCACTCAAATCAATTCGGTGTTGCTGGCCGCGAAAACACAGCTCGATACCTGTATGGATCAGGCCTTCCTTCAACATGCGTTCGGCGCATTGAGCCTGTTGCAGCATGCTAACGGTGCCTTCTTCGAGAAGGCCTGCGCGAATTCGGCTGAGCACATGAGCGGCACTTTGCCGCTCCAGGACAATATTATCTATGCCCTGCAGGTCCAGGAGCTGTGATAGCAAAAGGCCCGATGGCCCGGCGCCAATAATGGCAACCTGCGTTCTCATGGAGTTGCCCCAGGTCGGGTATCAGGCAGAACCCATATGAAGCTGCGGGAAATGCGAACGATGCCTTTACTCATAGATCCTCCTGAACAGTCTTGATTTTCAATCTGATTAGCACGCCCGCATACAATGCACAATATTGGACACAGGATGTATACAATTTGCATCTTGGTATCGGTTATGTCCTAATTGTCAAAAGCGGGAGTGGCCCGGACCGGGCGATCATTCGAAGACACGAGTGAAAACACAAGACGGATAAGGCATAACGGACAGGTAAATGAGTCGGGAAAATCAGGAAGGCAAATCGTCATCGCAAACACTCAAGGCAATCCTGGGGATTCGGGATTTGGTTTATTCGGGGGATGTTGCGCCGGGTGAGCGGCTATCCGAAATTGCCATTTCCGAAGCGCTTGGCCTGTCCCGCACACCCGTGCGCGGCGCTCTGGTCCGGCTTGAACAGGAAGGCCTGCTCGAGATGATCCCGTCCGGGGGGTATGCGGTCCGGGCCTTCTCGCATGCCGATGTGGTGGATGCCATTGAATTGCGGGGGGTTCTGGAAGGCGCCGCCGCCCGGCTTGCTGCCGAGCGGGGCGTTGCCCCGGCTAAAATGACAACGCTGAAAACACTGATGGTGGACCTTGACAAAATTGTTGCAAAGCCGCCGCTTGATCTCGATTTTCCTGCCTATATGACCTGCAACGCGACATTTCATGATTTGCTTTCCGGTTTGTCAGGAAGCGACATCATCCGCCGTGAAATCGAGCGCGTCACCCGGCTTCCTTTTGCCGGGCCGAGCGCCTTTTTGACGGCGCAAATGGATATGCCCGAGTTTCGCAAATCCCTGTTTATCGGTCAGGCGCACCATCGGGCCATCGTTGATGCCATTGAAATGCGAGAAGGGACACGGGCTGAAGCTCTGGCTCGGGAACATGCCGTGCTCGCCCGCCAGAATCTGGACATTGTTATTGAGGATGAAAGCATTAGCGGCAAAATTCCCGGTTTTTTTCTTATATCTGCCTGATCGGATAAGCAAAAACGGTTATGTCGCGCATGGACGTCATTGCATCTGCCGTTCAGGTGCGTAACGCACGGGATGTCATGGTCTATTAACAGGCGTTTAAATAACTTTACAGTTATGTATTGGAGTAAAAACATCATTTTACATAACCGAAATGCTTAGGCAAATTGTCAAAAAATCAAAGAGTGCAGGGAATTAGAAGACAATGAAAATCGCTCAATCCAATGGAATCCATATTCATTACAGAGAGTTAGGGCCCAAAGATGGTCAGCCTCTTGTCTTCTCCAATTCGCTCGGTACAGATTTCCGCGTATGGGATAATCTGCTGCCGCTCCTCGGAGAGGGGTTTCGCATCCTTTTATATGACAAGCGGGGGCATGGACTGTCTGAATGCCCCCCGCCGCCATACCGAATTGATGATCACGTCGAGGATCTGGCGGCACTGATGCAAGAACTGGGCATCTGCGATGCTCTGGTTTGCGGGCTGTCCGTTGGCGGCCTCATTGCTCAGGGGTTATCGGCGGCCCATCCGGAGTTGGTACGGGGACTGGTTCTGTCTGACACAGCGCACAAGATCGGCCCACCAGCCTTATGGAACGACCGCATGAAGCACATCGAAGCGGGGGGGATCGCAGCTCTATCGGATGCCATACTTGAGCGCTGGTTTTCGGAAGATTTTCGAACCCACAGCACGGCTGAACTGGTGGGATGGCGTCACATGCTGGTACGTACGCCGGTAGAAGGCTACCTGGGAACCGCCGCCGCCATTCGCGATGCGGACATGACCGAAGCGGCGCAGCGCATCAAAGTCCCAACTCTGTGTTTTTGTGGTTCCGAAGATGGCGCAACGCCGCCTGATCTGGTGCGTTCCATGGCCGATCTGATCCCTGGTTCTGTGTTTCATGTTATTGAGGGAGCCGGGCATTTGCCCTGTGTCGAAAAACCCGACGTCATGGCGCGGGAGATGATGAAATTCTGTAGGGAGAACGGTATTGGGTGACAATCGTTTTGAAGAAGGCATGCGGGTACGGCGCAAGATGCTGGGTGATGCCCATGTCGACCGGGCCGAAGCCAACAAGTCCGAAATCGATGCCGATTTTCAGAAATACATTGTGGAAAGCGCCTGGGGGGCCGTATGGACACGCGATGCGCTGAGCTTGCGTGAACGCAGCATGCTGACAATCTGTATGATGGCGGCGCTGGGACATCATGATGAACTGGCCATGCATTTGCGGGCCGCCGAAAACGCCGGCACATCGCGCCAGGATATTATCGAGGTTCTGTTGCAGGTCGGTGTCTATGCCGGTGTGCCGGCGGCCAATACGGCTTTTGCAATCGCCAAACATACATTTTCGGTGCTGGATGAACTGAAAGAAGAAGAGGAATAAACGATGGGCGCAAAACCTTTTAAATCTCGGGACTGGGACAGTCACCCCCCCTTTGTATTCCCGGACTATAAATCGACGGTCCTTCGCGGCCAAACCCAACCGTTGGTGCCAATAAAACCAACATTGTCCGAATTGACGGGGCCCGTATTTGGGCGCGAAAGCCTGCAGCCCAATGACAGCGATCTGACCAAAAACAGCATTGTTGATGGTGAGCCGCAGGGAGAACGGATCATCGTTGCGGGACGCGTTCTGGACGAGGACGGCCGCCCGCAGCCCAACACGCTGCTTGAGATATGGCAGGCCAATGCGGCGGGGCGCTACGCCCACGAGTTGGATCAGCATGACGCGCCGCTGGACTCGAACTTTCTGGGTTCAGGGCGTTGCGTGACGGATGAAAACGGGGTTTACAAGTTCCAGACGATCAAGCCGGGTGCCTACCCCTGGCCCAATCATAAGAATGCCTGGCGACCCAACCATATCCATTTTTCGCTGTTTGGTCCGGGCTTCGCGACCCGGTTGGTGACGCAAATGTATTTTCCGGGCGATCCGCTGCTACCGTTTGATCCGATCTATAACAGCAGCCCTGAAGGTGCGCGGGAACGGATGATTTCGGAATTTTCCCTGGATGTGACAGTCGAGCAATATGCGCTTGGTTATAACTTTGATATTGTTTTGCGCGGGCGCAATGCAACGCCTATGGAGGATTGAGCCATGACTTTGAAACAAACTCCATCGCAAACCGTCGGACCTTATTTTTCCTACGGGCTGGCGCCCAAGCAATATGGATATTCTTACCCGGAACTGGTTAATGGTGATCTGACGACGGTCGATGTGGAAGGCACGCGCATTCGTCTTGAAGGCTGCGTTTATGATGGCGCCGGTGACATTGTCCCCGATGCATTGATCGAAATCTGGCAGGCCGATGGGCAGGGGCGGTACGCGCATCCGGCGGACCCGCGGGCGACCAACAGTACATTCAAAGGGTTTGGCCGCTTTGGCACCGGGACTGATCCGGAGAACCGGTTCATTTTTGACACGGTCAAACCGGGTTCCGTCGATGGCAAGCAGGCACCGCATATCAATGTCATTGTGATGATGCGTGGGCTTTTGACCCACACCTACACACGGATTTATTTTGATGATGAACAGGCGGCGAATGCCAAGGATCCGATCTTGAATACGGTTGAAGAAGGCCGTCGCCATACGCTTATTGCGAAGGGCGAAGGTGCGGTCTACCGGTTTGATATTCGTATGCAGGGCAACAACGAAACCGTGTTTTTCGACGTATAATTACGGTATAAATCAGCAAGCAGGGTTGGAGACGATATATGGCTCAAATTATGGAGCTGAAAGAGGCTATTGCGGAATATGTCCACGATGGCGATTTTCTGGTGATGGAGGGGTTTACCCATTTGACACCGCATGCCGCAGCGCATGAAATCCTTCGCCTGGGGGTGAAGGATTTAACCCTGTGCCGGATGACACCGGATATCATATATGACCAGTTTATCGGTCTGGGGCGGGTCAAAAAGATGATCTTTTCCTATGCCGGAAACCCCGGTGTTGGTTTGTTGTACCGGTTTCGCGACGCTGTGGAAAACCAGTGGCCGCAATCCCTCGAGTATGAGGAACATTCCCATGCCGCCATGGCCAATGCCTATGAAGCGGGGGCGGCCGGCCTGCCTTGCGCCGTCTTTCGTGGTTACCGGGGCGCCGAACTGGCGGACGTAAACCCCAACATCAAATCTATCATATGCCCGTTTACGGGTGAGAAATTGGCGGCAGTGCCCGCCATCAATGCCGATACCGCGATCATTCACGCGCAGCGCGCTTCAAAGAACGGCGACGTGATGATTGAAGGCATTGTCGGCGTTCAGAAAGAAGCGGTTTTGGGCGCTAAACACGCTATTGTCACGGTGGAAGAGATTGTTGACGATTTCAGTGATGCCTCGCGTAACGCAGTTATCCTGCCGGGCTGGACCATCGATGCGGTGGTCCATGCGCCAGGTGGGGCGCATCCGTCCTATGCGCACGGTTATTATGCCCGCGACAACGCATTTTTTGCCGATTGGAACCGGATTTCTCAGGATCGGGATTTGTTTCTGGAGTGGATGGACGAGCATGTTCTGAAAGCCACTCCGGAAGCCTTCGCGGCCCATGGCAAGCAGGGAGCAAAAAAATGAGCGACGTCACATTAAGCGAAATCATGATGGTCACGGCAGCCCGTGCGCTCAAAAATACCGATGTCTGTTTTGTCGGAATTGGCCTGCCTTCCGAAGCCTGCAATCTGGCCCGGCTCACCCACGCCCCGGATATCACCTTGATTTATGAATCCGGTACCATTGGCACCAAACCGAATATCCTTCCCCTGTCCATTGGTGACGGAGAATTATGCGAGACCGCCGTGACCACAGTGTCCGTGCCGGAGATGTTTCGTTACTGGTTGCAAGGCGGACGCATTACGGTCGGCTTTCTTGGCGCGGCCCAACTCGATCGTTTTGGCAATATCAACACCACGGTGATTGGCGATTATCACAATCCGAAAGTTCGCCTGCCGGGTGGTGGTGGTGCGCCGGAAATTGCCACCTCTTGCGGCGAAATTTTCATCACCGTCAAACATTCGAAACGGGCCTTTGTCGATAAGCTCGATTTTGTGACCTCCATTGGCCATGGCGATGGGCCTGGTCACCGTGAGCGGTTAGGCATTACCACCAAGGGCCCGACCCGCATGGTCACCGATCTTTGTGTGATGGAACCGGACCCGGAAACCTGTGAGTTTCGGGTGACGTCCCTGCATCCGGGTGTGACCCGCGAGCAAGTGATTGAGGCGACCGGCTGGCCGTTGAAGTTCGCCAATCAGGTGATTGAAACGGCGGCCCCGAATGCGGAAGAACTTGACGCTCTGCGGGCATTGAAACAACGTACCCTTGAGGCTCGTAAATCCGCATAACACAAAAGGAAAGTTCGACCTATGGCGGTATCACCATTTGATTCGATAATTCAGGGAGGGCTTTTTTCGGATCCGGAAATCGCCCCGCTGTTTGCTGATGAGATGGTGGTCGATGCCATGGTCCGGGTCGAGGTGGCACTGGCCAACGTACAGGCAGCCATGGGCCTTATCCCAAAAGAGGCGGCCGCAAAAATTGAGAAAGCGGCGGCTGTGTTTCAGCCTGATTACCCGGAAATTGCGGCAAGCACGGAAGAATCGGGTGTCCCGATAATTGCGTTGGTTAAACAATTGCGCAAAGCGGCCGGGGACGGTGGGCCCTATGTGCATTGGGGAGCCACCAGTCAGGATATCATCGATACAGGGCTGATCCTGCGCCTGAAAGAAACCCTTGTGGTGATTGATCGGCGGCTGGAGCTTGTATCGGGCAGACTGGCAGATCTGGCGGATACGCACCGCCAGACCGTGATGCTTGGGCGCACCCGTTCGCAACAGGCAATACCGACCACGTTCGGATTAAAGGCGGCCGGTTGGTTGGACGGCCTTATGAGCGCTGCGGACAATCTGAAGGATTTGCGGCCCCGTCTCTTGCGGGTCCAGTTTGGCGGTGCCGTGGGCACGCTGGCGGCTCTTGGCGGCCAGGGGCCGGCGGTTGCGGATAAGCTGGCTGGCGCCCTTGAATTGCTCCCCGCAATTGCTCCGTGGCACACTAACCGGACATCTCTTGTTGCCTTTGCCGATGCGCTTTCTCTGGTAACCGGTTGCCTTGGTAAAATTGGTCAGGACATGGTTATGCTGAGCCAGACTGAGGTGGCCGAAGTGCAGCAATCGGGTGGTGGTGGGTCTTCGACCATGCCGCAAAAGTCCAATCCGGTTCGGGCCGAAACACTGGTCGCTCTGGCCCGAATGAACGCGGGGCTGGTCGGCAATATGCATCAGGCACAGCTTCAGGAACATGAGCGCGGTGGCCCCGGCTGGCAACTGGAAGAGCTGACGTTACCGCAGATGGTTGTCTCCTGTGGTGCGGCTTTACGGCAGATGGAGAAATTGCTGACTGGGCTGAACGTCAATTCAGACCGGATGGCCCGCAATCTGGCTGCTGCAAACGGGCTTGTTCTGGCGGAAGCCGCTACCTTTGCTCTCGCAGCACATATGGACCGCTCCAGCGCACAGGCGCTGGTTAAAACGGCGGTAGGCGACGTGCTGAACACGGGGCAGAACCTGATGGATATCCTGAAGACAAAAACCGATGCGCCGGTTGACTGGCCCGCGCTCGCCGCTCCCGCCAACTATGTGGGGAGCAGCGAGGCGATTATTTCAAGGGTTCTCAAGCGCTACAACGAATCCTTTCAAAATCTGAAAGGTTGATCGGGGGGCGGCTTCAGGCGGATTTAACGTCTTCAAGAAACGTCTTGATGAAACCCTGCAGCTTGGTCATCTCCATATTCAGGCCTTTTGAAGAATTGAGAACTTCCGCAGATACTGTCTTTGTTTTGTCGGCCGTTTCACTGACCACGTTAATGCTTGTTGAGACTTCAGCCGTTCCCTGGGAAGCGCCTTCAATGCTTGCCGAAATTTCGTTCGTTGCAGCCCCTTGTTCTTCGACGGCGGCAGCAATGGTCGTCGCTATTTCACTGACGCCACCAATCGTTTCAGTGATTTTCTGGATTGAAAGAACTGCGGATTCCGTGGCTTGCTGAACACCCGCAACCTGACCGCTGATCTCATCCGTGGCCTTGGCGGTCTGGGTTGCCAGATTTTTCACTTCGGAAGCCACAACGGCGAAGCCCTTGCCGGCGTCACCGGCTCGCGCCGCTTCGATGGTTGCGTTCAGAGCGAGAAGATTCGTTTGTTCCGCAATGTCTGTGATCAGGGAAATGACGTTGCCGATACGTTCTGCGGCTTCCGCCAGTTCCCGGACTTTTTCGCCTGCTGCTGTTGATTCTGAAACCGCATTGAGGCTGATTTCCGCAGACCGTGAGGACTGGCGAGAAATTTCCTGAATGGAAGCAGACAATTCTTCGGTTGCGGCCGCAACGGACTGGACGTTGCTTGAGGCGTCCCCGGAGGCTTTGGTAACGGTTGCCGCCTGGGATGTTGTATCGTTTGCGGCACCCATCATGGTTTCCGCTGCCAGCTCCATCTGGCCTGCCGATGCATTAACGGATTGGAAGACTTCATTCGCCGCATTGCCAAAATCAGAAGCCAGAGTGCTGATCCGTTCGGCACGAAGCCGTTGAGCCTCATCGACATGCTTTTGCTTTTCGGCCAGTTCCTTGCCCTCAATCATTTTGTCTTTAAAGAACTGCACAGCATTCGCCATGGTGCCGATTTCGTCGCCACGACCAATGCCTGGAATATCGACTTGCAATTCATCTTCGGCAAGCTGGAGCATGGAATCAGCCATCAAGCCAATCGGTTTAGCAATGGCCTGAGATAAAATATATCCAAATAAAATGGACAACCCAAGCATGGCAAGCGCGCCGATTCCGAGAGCGAGCTTTGTCCCTGCGAAAGCGTTGTTTTTTGCTTCAGTTAGTTCAGCTAAGCTGGCAACCAGATCTGCTTGAAAACGGATGCTGGCAGCATTGATTTGCTCCATCAGTAAGGTTGGCTCGCCGGTTGCTTCAATAGCGCGGGCCTCGTTAACAGTGAGGTAGTTTCCCATAAGTTCGATCTGGTGGGTGGCATATTTTGTTTCCCACTGATCAAAAAGACTTATGATGTTTTCGATATCTCTCAATTCATCTTCATCAGCTTTTGCCAGTTCGATGACGTGATCTTTTGTGGCATGAAATTTTTTGTTCGTCTCTTTATAGACATCTAGTTGACCGCGGTTTCCAGTGATCTGGAACCCAAGAAGGGCTTCGCGCTGTTCTGTGATAAGTCCCAGCATATTGGATGCTTGCTGCGAAAACTTTGCTTGTGCGTCACTTTTCATATCGGCGTTTTCAACGGTTTTCAACGACAGCAAAGCAACAACGGAAACGGCGATCATAATCAGTAAAATGCCGCCGAATGCGAAAATAATTTTTTTCGAAATTTTCAAATTATTGATGAAATTCATGTCAAGGCTCCGGTATTTTTATAATTACAGAAATAGGTGTCCATTCCGCTATTGTGCGTTCTGTCGCCTTGCCAGCTCGGTTAAATTGATTTCGACGGTTATGGCACCGATGGGTTGTGCCTCAGCGTTGTTGACCGTGAAGTTGGCTTGGGCGCGCCAGGTTTTTGTTCCTTCATGGAATTCGGCTTCATCAATAAAGATTGCTTTTGATCCGTTGGGAAAGGTTTTCTGAAACTTGGCTTCATCTCCTTGCCAGTAATCCGAAGTGATCGCGCTTTGGCCGACGTTCAGACCTAATTTGTCCATGACAAACATTTCCGTATACAGGCCGCTTGATCCAGCCTGGATTTGAGTGAGATAGTTGGAGAGCGGATTGCTCAGGACTGCGGCGATAAGAGGCTGGTCATCTTGTTCCCGCTCGGTACGCCACTGTTTGTCAAGGACATCAATTTGATCGGAGTCCAACGAAACGAACCGTTTGTTCTGCGCTGCAACGGATATGCTGACAACGGGTTTACTTACCCAATCCTGAATGGCTTTAATCTCGTTGTCGCCAATAATTGATGACGGTATGGCTGAGTCCTGAGCATAAGAAGAACTGCCTACTAAAATTAAAAATATGGATGTGGCGATGCCGTATATTTTCATACGAAAAATCCTTATGTGACAAATCTGCTAAATGACCGAGGTGACTCCCCAATTGTTAAACAAATGTAGCATATTGGTGTGTGCTACTTAATGGTTAAGTTGTTCACAGTTGTTTCAGCCTATTAATAATTTTTTATGTTTATTAAATGCTTGCATGAATTGTTTTGTGCTTGCGAATGCCTGCATTTGTTTGGTTTCGCATGTTTAAAATTTTTGATGCAGTATTGGGAGGAAGTAGAGCCAGCCTATACCGTAAACACGAATACATCAGTTTTAGAGATTGCTAATCATTCGCAACAATGTTATGCGATACGACAATAATAATCATTATCATTCGCATAATTAACAGCATGTTTCAGGAGAACACGATGCATTCTAAAAATATACTCGCGGGCACCCTTATAGGGGCTGCGCTTGTGCTGGGCGCGTTTCAGGCTCGGGCCGCCGACAGCAAAGCGGTCATAGAAACTTACGCCAATATCGCGCATGCCATGTATGAGGATTCCCTGATTACCGCGAAGAACTTGCAGGAAGCTGTCGGCGCGCTGGTCGCACATCCATCAGAATCGCATTTGAAAGCCTCTCGTTCGGCCTGGTTGAAGGCACGTGCACCCTATCAGCAAACGGAAGGCCTGCGCTTCGGTAATGCAATGGTTGACGACTGGGAAGGCAAAGTGAATGCCTGGCCGTTGGATGAAGGCCTGATCGACTATGTCGCTCCGTCATATGGGTCGACATCTGATGCCAACCCGGCATATACGCTGAACGTCATTGCCAATAAAAAGCTACGCATCGGTCCGGATATGATCGATGCCACAAACATAACCAAGGAATTGCTTGCGGGTACCTTGCAGGAAGCCCAGGAAGTCGAATCAAACGTGGCGACGGGATATCATGCCATCGAGTTTTTGCTTTGGGGCCAGGATCTGAACGGCAACGGCCCGGGTTCCGGAAACCGTCCGGCAACAGATTTCGACACGAAAAACTGCACGGGCGGCAATTGCGACCGGCGGGCCGCTTATCTGACGGCGGCGACGGATCTTTTGCTGGATGACCTGATGGAAATGGTTGTCGCCTGGGCACCCGGCGGTGCGGCGCGTGCAGATATCATGGGCAAATCGGAAGCTGATGGGCTTGCAACGATCCTGACCGGTCTGGGCAGTCTCTCCTATGGGGAACTGGCTGGCGAGCGGATTAAACTGGGCCTGATCCTGCATGATCCGGAAGAAGAACATGACTGCTTTTCCGACAATACCCACAATTCCCACTACTACGATCAGGTTGGTATGATTGCGCTCTATAGCGGTTCCTATAAGCGGGTCAACGGGGCGATGGTCAAAGGCCCGTCGATCGCGGATCTGGCGGCAGAAAAGTCGGCAGAGGTGAAAGTTGCCCTTGATGGTTTGATGGCTGCCACATTGGCAAAAATGCAGGTCATGAAAGATACGGCAGATAGCGGCAAAATGGCCTATGACCAGATGATCGGTGAAGGCAATGATGCCGGAAACAAGATCATTCAGGAAGTGGTGGATGGGCTGGTTGCACAGACACGCGGTATCGAGAAACTGGTCGCGGCTCTTGGTCTGAATATTGCCATTGAAGGCTCAGACAGTCTGGATAATCCGGGTGCCGTGCAATAAAAAATCAATAACCCTTATGTAACAGAAAGACTTTTAGTGTGCGTATCACACGTCGAAGAGTCATTGGGATGGGCGCGGCTTTGGTCGCGCTCAATTCCGTTCCACTGCTGGCCAGCCCGCGGTTTGACGCCTCCCGGCCATTGCCGCCACGTCGCATGGGAGCACTTGCCGATGGAGGGCTGGTCGAAACATCGCTTCATGCCCGGGTCCGTCCAACGCGCCTGTTCGGGCAGGTAGATTTGCCTTTGTGGACCTATCACGAAGACATCCTTCCTGTCATCCGGGTTCCGCAGGGAGGCCGACTGAGAGCCTATTTCAAAAACGATCTGCCGGAACATTCCTCCATTCACTGGCATGGCATTCGCCTGCCAAATGCCATGGACGGCGTGCCTTATGTCACGCAGCAGCCCGTTAACCCCGGTGAAAGCCATGTTTATGACTTTGCCGTACCGGATAGCGGTTTGTTTCCTTTCCATTCCCACTGCAACACGGTTGAACAACTGGGCCGCGGGCTGGCCGGGGCGT
This sequence comes from Rhodospirillales bacterium, assembly GCA_048262255.1. Taxonomy (GTDB): domain Bacteria; phylum Pseudomonadota; class Alphaproteobacteria; order Rhodospirillales; family Casp-alpha2; genus JABMNT01. The sequence goes on from JBLXFH010000001.1 coordinate 1,484,906, forward strand.
TAATTGTCACAGGTGATGAAACCAAGCCCTATGACGCCGATTTGCTGTGCGTTATCAAGGATTGGCGACTGGCGGCGGATGGTCGCTTTACGGATTTCTCTGAAGATGAGGGCGCTTCTCGGGCCGGTACATTTGGCACGTTGCGCAGTGTGAACTTTGAGCAGATACCGGTTATGGAAGCGCCTGCCGGGGGCGATGTCCGTCTGCGTCTGATGAGTGTCGATAACAGCCGGGTCAACCAGATTGGTCTTGAAGGCAACGTCGAGGCTGCCGTCATCGCCACCGACGGGCAGGCGGTCGCTCCATTTCCGTTCAAGACCTGGCGGCTTGGTTCGGCCATGCGGCTTGATCTTTGTATCCGTATGCCAGAGCCGGGCGGGGAAGTGCGGGTTTACGATTATTTCGCGCCACAGCCGGTCCTTCTCGCGACCATCCGGGCAAAAGGCCCTGCCCTGGAACGGGGGGAATTTAACCCGGCTCCGCTTTATGCCCCCGATATCGCCGAGCCGGATTTGACGAACGCCATTTTCAAACGGATTGATTTTTCAGCAACGCCAGTCGCCTCTCCTCATTTTGTTGAGCTGCCGAATGGCGAGACAATGAATATTTCTGATTCCTTGTGTCTCTCTGACAAAACGTTTTGGGCGATCAATAAAACCACATGGCCGGAGGACGGCCACAAACGGCTGCCAGCCCCCATCCTCAATTTACAAAAAGACCGGACCTATGTCTTTGAATTGGTCAACGGGACGCCGCACATGCACCCGATCCATATTCATGGCCATACATTCCTTTATCTGAAATCCAATAAAAATTCCCTACCCAAACATTTTGCTGATACGGTTTTGCTCAAACCAAAGGAGCGCATACATGTGGCGTTCAAGGCCGATAACCCGGGGGACTGGATGTTCCATTGCCATATCATCGAACATGCGGAAACCGGTATGATGAGCCTTTTAAGGGTCGTCTAGCTGATGCGCCATTTGGTCTGTCTTGTTCTGTTCGGTGCCATGCTTGTGAGTTCCGGAACCGTCGTCGCCGGTTCGCTGGATTTTGCCCTGGGTAAAGCTCTATTTGACCGGATTTGGACGCCCGCTCCGGCCTCCACCGATGCGACGGATGGTCTGGGACCCTTATTCAACGCACGTTCCTGTGCGTCCTGCCATCCGGGCGGCGGGCGTGGGCACTTTGGGGAAACAAAAAGCGGAGAAATCACAGGAACAGGTCTGGTTTTGCGTATTGGCGATGCGCGGGGCAGAGCTGATTCCGTTTATGGTCAGCAATTGCAAACGTTGGCTGTACAGGGTTTGCTGGCGGAAGGTCGCCTGACCCGGGAGAGTTCCGGTGCGGTTCGGCCTGTCGCATTGAATTTTGGAAGCCCGGACCCGGCAAGCCAAATGGCCGGGCGGTTGGCCCCGGGCCTGCAGGGGTTGGGATTGCTTGAGCAGGTGCCAGCCCATGATATTTTGGCATTGGCCGATCCGGAAGATCAAAATGGCGACGGCATCTCCGGTCGACCGAATTTAATGCAGGATGCGACAGGGAAAAGAAGGCTTGGGCGGTTTGGCTGGAAAGCCGGGAAACCCTCTGTTCGGGAGCAAAGCGCCGCCGCCCTGCATAGTGATATAGGCTTGTCGAATCCGCTGTACATGTCTCATTTTGGAGATTGCACAATAGCGCAGGAGGCATGCATGGCTGCGCCTCACGGGGGTAGTCGGCATTTTGAAAATCTGGAAATTGATAATCAGATGTTGGATTTGATCATCGCCTATGTCAGTGGGCTGAGGCCTGTAAAGAAAAGTGACGAAACGGCGGGACTGGCCCAGTTCAAAAAAATCGGATGTGCCGCCTGTCATCAGCCCGAAATGACTCTGCAGGATGGGCAAGTGATCGCTCCTTTCACAGACCTGCTTTTGCATGATTTGGGCGACGCTCTGGCCGACGGCATTGGCGATGGCGACGCCACGGGGCGCGAATGGCGAACGGCACCGCTTTGGGGCTTGAGCCGGGCTCAACGTTTCCTGCATGATGGTCGGGCGAGGAATTTACGTGAGGTCATTTCCCTGCACGGTGGCGAGGCCGAACAGGCGCAAAAAAACTTCTTTAATCTGCCAAATGCGGCGCAGGATCGCCTGCTGGTTTTTCTTTCACATCTATAAGGTTCTTTCGATCATGTTCCGTTCTATTTTTATTTTTCTGATTGTCTGCTGCCTTGGCGCGCTGCCGGTAAGGGCGGAAATAAACGCCGTACCCGTGAACGTCGCCGTGGCGACGGAGGTCCTGATTCCTGCCTATCAGGAGCTGGCCGAAAAGACGAAGCATCAGCATCAGGTCTGGGACGCCGCTTGTGCAAAACCCGATGCAGCGGAATACCAGGGACTACGCATGGCCTATCATCAGGTGGCCGATTCCTGGGCCCGCATCTTTTTCTGGAACTTGGGTCCGATGACTTTGTATCTGCGAAGGGATCGCTTTTATCACTGGCCGGAGCGCCGAAATTCCATCAACAAAAGCCTGTCGGCATTGCTCGCCTCAAAAGAAGCGGCAAAACTGGAGCCTGCGCGCTTTGCCAAGGCGTCCGTAGCCGTACAAGGATTGCCGGCGCTTGAACGGATATTGTTTGACCGCAAGGATGTTTTGACCAATCCCTGGACCTGCGCCGTTGGCAAGACGATTGCCGCCAACCTGATGGATATTTCCCACGAAACCCTGAAAGAATGGCAGGAAGAGGTTCTGCCCCGGTTGCAGGACGGGACGTATCATCCGGATTATTTCACTCAACCCATCGATTTCCTGAACCGTGTCTTTAATGAAGTGCTGACCGGATACACGATTTTAAAGGATCAGAAGATTCTCCCCGTCCTCGGCAGCAGCGCCGCCAAGGTCAGGCCTTTTCTGGCGGAAGGCCGTAGCAGCGATCGTTTTATGCGCAATCTTGAAATCAATCTGCAGGCTTTGGCCGAGGTCGATCAGGTGATAGGCCGGTTTCTGCCAGAGCAGGTTGCCGCGCAGCTGCACAGGCAATTGCAAGAGGGGCAGACCCGCTTGAAAGCCATAGGCCCCATCAAAGAGGGACTGACCCATTCAGAGATTCGCGCAAAAATAAAAGACTTTGTTGAAACGTTAAGCGTCGTGCGTGATGACATTGCGAACAGCTATGTGGAGCACATGGGGCTGACCATGGGTTTTAATGCGCTGGATGGGGATTAACCGGATGAAACGGAGGACGTTCCTGACACAGGGGACTCTTGGCGTAGCGGCGCTCTATACGACACAGGCATTTGGCGCGACCATACGCCATCCATCGGGCTGGCTGACGGGCTACGGCACTCAGAAAGGCGAATTTGGTTTGGTGCGCATTGAAAAGGACCTTTCCGTTCATCACGTGCTGACCTCACAGCAGCGCCTGCATGGAGTCCTTGTGCATCCCACACGGGCCGAGGTTTGTGCTCCTTCACGCCGCCCGGGGGATCTGTTCTCTGTGCTGACGGCAGAAGGGAACTATGAGGAATATCAGGCTCCGGCGGACCGCCATTATTTTGGTCACGGCAGTTTTACTGCTGATGGTTCAATGCTGTATCTGGCGGAAAATGATTATGAAGGCGAGCGCGGCGTCATCGGGGTTTATGATGCAAATGCATCTTACAAGCGCATGGGTGAATTTTACAGCGGCGGCATCGGGCCTCATCAAATGCAGCGCCACCCGGACGGCAAACATCTGGTGGTCGCCAATGGCGGCATACTGACACATCCCGATACGGGCCGGGCGAAGCTCAATCTGGGAACCTTGCGCCCAAGCCTGAGCCTGATCAACATGCAAAGCGGCCAGGTTGTGGAAGAGGCGCGATTGCCGGATGAATGGCATCATTTGTCGATCCGCCATTTTGATCTGACGTCTGCTGGAGAAGTCATTTTTGGTGTGCAAAACCAGCGTAAACCCTATGGAGATGCACCAATGGTCGGGCGCTGGGAGCCGGGCCGTGCGTTGGTTATGTTTTCCGCTCCGGTTGAGGGCTGGCCGGTGCTGAACGGTTACGTCGGGAGTGTTGCGGTCGATAGGTCCGGCACAATCGTTGCCGCAGCCTCGCCGCGCGGTGCCTCAGTGGTTTTTTGGCATATCCGCAGTGGCCAACCGGTTGCCACCTTGCCATGTCCGGATGTGTGCGGGGTCGCGCCTACAGGCAGGGGCAATGAATTTTTAATTACATCCGGGCAGGGGAAAATGATGTATTTACAGGTTTCCAGGTCGGGTTTGCAGGTGTTGCGCACAGCCCGATCAAAACTGTGGTTTGATAACCACTGCCAATTTGCTGCATCTTAAGAGCGAAAAGTTGCCGTTCTCTGTGGAAATGCAGAATTAACCATGAAACATGTCTCAATAAACTGTGGCTTTGTTCCTGTTGCATTCTGTTGATTAAAATGAAAATCTATTCCACAGTTACTTAACTCAAATGCTGGGCATGATTGTCGGCTGTTGCGCCCGGATATATAAAAACAAATATGCCGAAGACATTAAATAAACAGGGATGGAAAAAATGAATAAATTTATGAAAGTCGTGTTGACGGCTATGCCGTTGGTAATGGCTGGGTCTTTGCCAGCGCAGTCGGATGAGTTCATCCGCATCGCTTCAGGCCCGTCCGGCGGAAGCTGGTATCCTCTGGGTGCTAAAATGGCTGAAATTTTTGGAAAAATCGACGGTTTGTCCGTTTCCAACGGCCCCGGCGGCGGCGTTGGCAATGTTCTTGACGTCAACAAGAAAGAAGCCGAGCTTGGCTGGACCTATGGCCATACAGCTTTTGATGGCCTGAAGGGGAATGCTCCGGTTTTCAAGAAAGAAAATCCGAACATCCGGCATCTGGCAACCTTTTACCCGGCCGCCGTACAAACCGTGGTTCCCAAGGACTCAAGCATCAAGTCCTATTCGGAATTGAAAGATAAGAACCTGAGCCCCGGCAAACTGAAATGGTCGGGTTATGCTGCGGCGCAACTGGTTTATGGCAAATACGGGTTTACCATTGATGATGTGAAAAACAGTGGCGGCACGGTTCACCATGTGGGGTATACGGATTCCGTTTCCCTGATGAAGGATGGCCATATTGATGCCACAACTTTTCTGACCAGTGTGCCGCAAGCCTCGCTTCTGGATCTGGAATTCAGCCCCGGCGTGCGGTTTTTGTCGATTGAAAAGCCAATTCTGGATGGCATCCTGAAAGAAAACCCCGGTTACATTCAGGTTGAGATCACCAAAGATGACTACAAGACCATCGAAGCGCCTGTCGCAACGCTTGGTGCGGTGACCATCATGGTTGTCAATAAGGACGTCTCCGATGAGGTGGTTTACAACATCACGAAAGCCCTGTGGGATAACCACGCCGAACTGGCTCAGGTCAAAGGCGTCTGGAATTCCGTAAAACTTGAAAATGCCCTGCTTGGAGCGGCTCTGCCGGTTCATCCGGGTGCCAAGAAGTTTTACGACGAAAAAGGCGTTAAATAACGCTTTTGAACGTGTGAATTAAGTCCTCCGGCGCATGGGGCTCGCCCTGTGCGCCGGGGGCTTTCCGGTGGAGGGTCTCGGGATCGTCCACATGTTTTGTACATTCCACACAGTTTTGGAAACCAGATGAGCGATATAAGCCAAACTGCGGGCGAGCGTCTTGAGTATCATGAGATGCGGGATTATTCCGTTCTTGAACATGCGTTGATGAATCGCACCTACAATCTGGTGAAATGGATTGCTCTGACGGTCGCTACATTGGCAATCGCACTGGCGATGTTCCATCTTTATGTGGCGGTTTTCGGCACACCGGAATCCCGTTCATTCCGCTCCACACATCTGTCCGTGATGATGGTTCTTGCCGTTTTGCTTTTCCCGCTGGGTCGCAAAAACTGGAGGCAGGAGCCACGGACACCCGCTCAGTGGGCGGGTTTTTGTCTGGATGTGGTTTTGATCCTGCTGGTTCTCAGCGTACAGGTCTATACGCTCTGGGATATCGATGATTTTGCCATGCGCGAGGGAGAGTTGATCCCCAGTGATCTATGGATGGGCGGCATGATGTTGGTCCTGGTCATGGAAACCACGCGTCGCGCTGTCGGCCTGCCGATGGTTATCGTAACCCTGTTTTTTGTCGCACATACACTTTATGCCAATTATTTTTTCGGTTTCCTTTACGGACCGCCGACGTCCTACACCAAATATATCGACATTGTCTTTATCCGTTCCGAAGGGATTTTCGGCATCCCGATCTCAGTGGCGGCGACCTATATTGTCCTGTTTATCGTTTTTGGTGCCATCCTGATCCGCACTGGCGCAGGCCGCATGTTTATTGATCTGGCGATTGCGCTGACCGGTCATCGCACTGGCGGCCCGGCCAAGGCTTCGGTGGTCGCCAGCGCCTTTCTGGGGACGGTATCGGGCTCCGCCGTTGCCAATGTGGTGACTACCGGATCTTTCACAATTCCCTTGATGAAGCGGCTGGGGTATCGGGCCAAGTTCGCCGGTGCGGTTGAGGCCTGCGCATCCTCCGGCGGCCAGATCACGCCGCCGATCATGGGCGCGGCGGCATTTGTCATCGCCGAGTTCATGCGGGTCAGTTATTTCACCGTTGTGATTGCAGCCATCATCCCGACGTTGCTCTACTTTGCGACGATCTATTTCATGGTTGATATCGAGGCCGAAAAGGAAGGCATCAAGCGCCTGGACCGTAGCGTCCTGCCCCGGGTTGGCGAGATTCTGAAAAGAGGCTGGCACCAGTTGCTGACGCTGGCGGTCCTCGTCGGATTGTTGGCCTGGGGGTATTCCCCCATGATGTCGGCGTTCTGGGCAATCGTGACGCTCATTGTATTGAGTTTTCGCGAGGCCTCGACGCGCATCAGCCCTGTTGATTTGTTCGCGGCGCTTGAATCGGGTGTGCGTGCGGCCATGCCGGTAACGGTGGCCTGCGGTTGCGCCGGGATCATCATCGGCTCCATTTTTGTTTCGGGCCTTGGCCTTAAGTTCACCAACGAGGTGATTAATCTGGCCGACGGCAATCTGTTCATCTTGCTGCTGTTGACCGGAATCGCCGCTATTATTCTGGGTATGGGCATGACAACCACGGCCGTATACATCACGGTGGCGGCGCTGATTGTGCCTTCGTTGATCCAGATGGATGTGGTCCCCATGTCGGCGCACCTGTTCGCTTTTTATTTTGGCGTTGTCTCGACCATTACGCCGCCGGTGGCGCTGGCCTCATTTGCCGCCGCCGCCATCGCCGGGTCGCCACCCATGGCAACGGCGGTGGAATCGGCGCGGATCGGAATCGCCAAATATCTGGTGCCCTTTGTCTTTGTCTATAACCCGGCCCTGCTGTTTGAAGGGCCGCTGTGGTTGACCCTGATTTCCACTGGGTTTGCCATGGCCGGGCTTTGGGGACTGTCAGTGATGCTGGAAGGTTGGTACAGGGGGCCGCTTTCCGGTGCCATGCGTTTGCTGATTGGTGGGCTTTCCATTCTGGCCATGATGCCGCCTCTGGTCACCATGTTTGATGTTCTGCCGGGTTACGTGCTTCCGGTTATCGGCGCATGCGGCATTGTTATGTTCGTCATGAGCCGGATACGCCTGGGCAAGGAGGTTGCACAATGAAAACCCATAATCTCTTTCTGGGGCGCCCCGTCTATTGGCTGCTGGCGGCATTTGTCACGGCGGCTTTGGCGGGGCTTGGTTATTTTCAGCAGCATGTGAAAGAATTTGTGACTTTTCAGTTCGCGGTACTGGGGCTGGCGGTGTTGGTTGTCGTTGTTATCCTGAAGGCCTATCAGCCTGGAGAGCAGATCACGCGCGAGCCGCTTGATCCTGAACATGATGACTGAAATCCGCCATTTAGCGCGAGACGCTCGGGGAAAAATCTTGAACCCGCAGAAGAACCCCCTACATATTTACGTACCGAATGAATTCCTGCCATCTACCTCAACGGAGTTTCCCATATGAACGATATGCCATCATACACGCCGCCCAAAGTCTGGAAATGGGAGAAAGAAAACGGAGGCGAATTCGCCAGCACCAACCGCCCGATTGCCGGACCCACCCACGACAAGGAACTGCCGGTCGGCAAACACCCTCTGCAGCTTTATTCGCAAGGCACTTCAAACGGCATCAAAGTGACGATCCTGCTGGAGGAGTTACTGGCGCTGGGCATTTCCGAAGCTGAATATGACGCCTGGCTGATTTCCATTCGCGACGGAGACCAGTTTGGCAGCGGCTTTACCGAGGTCAATCCCAACTCCAAAATCCCGGCGCTGGTCGATCACAGCACAACTCCGCCAACGAGGGTTTTTGAATCAGGTTCGATCCTGCTTTATCTGGCGGAAAAGTTTGGCGTGCTGATCCCCAGTGAGCCGGCGAAACGGACCGAATGCCTGAACTGGTTGTTCTGGCAGATGGGCAGTGCGCCTTATCTGGGCGGTGGCTTCGGGCATTTTTACACCTATGCGCCGTTCCCCATTGAATATTGCATCGATCGCTTCACCATGGAGGTGAAACGCCAGATGGATGTGCTTGACCGCCAACTCGCCAACAACCGCTATATCTGTGGCGACGACTACACCATTGCCGATATCGCCATCTGGTCCTGGTATGGCGGGCTGGTTCTGAATTATGTTTACGAGGCGGCAGAATTTCTCGATGCGGCGTCCTACAAAAACCTCAATCGCTGGGCCCGTGAAATTGATGCCCGCGCAGCGGTAAAGCGCGGTCGGATCGTCAATCGCACCAAGGGTTCTTTGGATGAGCAACTTCATGAACGTCATGACGCTGCGGATTTTGACACCAATACCCAGGACAAAATTGGGGCTGCGGCCGAATAAATTCGGCGGTTGAATCTGCAATAACAGAAGGGGCGGCGCTTTTGGCGCCGCCCCTGTCGTTTGTTCTGTTGCCGTGAGACGTTTTGCTCAGACCGCTGATTTATAGTTGCCAGGGAACATGGCGCGCAGGGCGTCCTCGTCCATTTCCGTCTTAAAAGCGTGGCGTTCTTTGAGTTTCGCCGCTTCAATGGCTGCGGGCCGTGCAGAAATTTCATCCATCAGGCGCTTCACGTTGGGATATTTGTCCATGGAGCCTTCACCCATAACCACCGGAAGCATGCGCGCCCAGCCCCACAGCGCCATATCGACGATGGTATAGGTATCGCCCAGCATATACCGGTTATCGGCCAACCGGTCGTTGATGATGCCGTAGTGGCGGTCCACTTCAAAACGGTAGCGTTTGATGGCGTAGTCCAGCGGTTCCGGCGCGTAATGCTGGAAATGCACCGCCTGGCCGGAATAGGGGCCGATGCCGGTGGCGACGAACATCAGCCAGGAAAGCAAAGCGCCGCGCTGGGTGGGTGTGTCTTCCGGCATGAACTGTCCGGTTTTCTCGCCAAGATAAAGCAGGATGGCGTTGCTGTCGAAAACGGTGACATCGCCATCGACAATGACCGGCACCTTGGCGTTGGGGTTCAGTGCCAGAAAGTCCGGCTTGTGTTGATCGCCTTTGCGGGTATCAACAGCGTGCCCCTCGTAAGCTAGGCCACATTCTTCCAGAAACAGGGCCACCTTGGCTGGATTGGGGGCTCCACTATAATAAAACTGCAGCATCGTATGCCTCTCCTTTGTTGTTGAATTTCGAGAAAATATTGAGGGATCAGCGAATCGGGCCGCTCAAATTCCAATTCACCTTCCAAATTATACGCTACCGAGACCGTATTCTTTCGTGAAGTATTTGTCATCCCTTCGCTGAAAATCCTTTGCTGAATATAGCGAGCTTCCACCACAAGCGGAACGTCGCAGTATCGCTGGCTTTTTAGCACACACAGCAGGCGTCAAAAATCCGACATCAAAGCAAAACATTCCCATCATCCAAAAGAAACATTTCTGCAACAGCTCCGTGAAAGAAGGGAGACGTTCTTCAGCACATATCGAGGAGATATTACGTGGAGCCGTTAACCTTTAATAACCTGCAGGTCCGCCTGGCAAACTGCGAAGCCGATGTGATTGCTGCGCAAGCCCTGCGTTATCGTATTTTCTATGAGGAAATGGGCGCCAAGCCGTCGCCGCGTTGCCGCCTGCTGTCTCGCGATTTTGATCCCTATGATGAAATCTGCGATCATCTTCTGGTCATCGATCTGGAACGAAGCGAAAAAGGTGCGCCCTGCGTGGTCGGGACTTACCGGCTATTGCGTTCCAGTATCGCCGACAAATCGGCTGGATTCTATTCGGAAGGCGAGTTTGACCTTGGCCAGCTTCTGACCCATCCCGGCGAGATTATGGAACTGGGCCGCTCCTGCATCGAGGCTTCTTATCGCAAACGCGGTGCCATGCAACTGTTGTGGCGGGGGATTGCCGATTATATCTTCACGCATGACGTTCAGGTGATGTTTGGCTGCGGCAGTATTCACGGTACCGATGTGGAAGAGGCAAAGCAGGTTCTGGCCTACTTGCATCACTATCACCGAGCGCCGCAGCACTTGCGCCCGAGCGCCCTCGATTTCCGGTATGTGCCCATGAACGTCATGGATAAGGAAACCATTGATCCTGATAAAATACAGGCCGAGTTGCCGCCTCTGCTTAAAGGTTATTTGCGCCTCGGCGGCTATGTGGGAGACGGTGCCGTCATCGATGAGCAGTTCAACACCATCGACGTTTGCGTGATCGTCGAGACGGAAAACGTAACGGGAAAATATGTCCGCCACTTCACCAAGGACAAGGCACAGGTCGTGCCATCGCTCACCGGGGTTGCGGCTGAGTGACCTATTCCCCCTATCGGGCAGCCGCCGGATTTGTCACCTTTTTGCTGGTGACCGGCGGCTTGCTGCCTTTTTACCTGATGGCCTATCCCTTGGGACGAAAGGCGCGACGGTTGTTCGCGGTGCCGTTTTACCGGTGTTGCCTTAAGCTTACAGGATTGCGCGTCGAGCCGCTGGGGCGACGGTTGGACAACGCGGGGACCTTATATGTCGCCAATCACGTTTCGTATCTGGATATCCCGGTACTGGCGTTTCTGATGGATGGTTTGTTTGTGGCGAAGGCGGATGTTAGGGGCTGGCCGCTGTTCGGTTTTCTGGCGCGCATCGCGGGTACACTTTTCGTCAGTCGTCAGGCCGCCAAAATTCCGCGCGAACGACTTGCTATCGCGGGTCGTCTGAAAAAAGGCGAAAATATTTTTCTGTTTCCGGAAGGCAGCAGCAGCGACGGCGTTGACGTTTTGCCTTTCAAGGCGGGATTGTTGTCTGCAGCCAATGCCAACGAAGGTCTTGTGGTTCCCGTGCAGCCGGTGAGTATCGTTTACGGTCCAGCCGAAGGGCGAGGTAATGCGATGAGCCAAAGAGAGCGCGATTGTTATGCCTGGTATGGCGACATGGATATGCTGCCGCATCTGTGGCGGCTTTTTGGAACAACGGATCAGGTGGTGGTCTCCGTACAGTTTCACCCGGTTCGCCTGTCGAACACGTTCTCAAGCCGCCATGAGTTGGCGCAATGGGCAGAAGGGATCGTGCGGAACGGCGTCAAAACATCACTGGGCCTGAATTTCAAAACAGAACTATCTGCCGATACTGCTGTTGAAGCCTCGCTGGTTTACGTCACTCTGTAACGGGCTTGGCGGCGTCTTCAGACGTGGTGTGCGTTTGTGGAAGCAGGCGCGGGTCGAATTCATGCAGATAAGAGCGGAAAGTTTCGGCGCTGGCCCGCCAGGAGCGTGCTTCGGCGAAGTCCCGGCATGCCGTGCGATCCAGTTTTAAGGCGGATTTAACGGCCGCGGCCAGATCTTCATTCAGGCAGCCGGCCTCCGGTTCCGTGATCACATCCTGCGGCCCCATAACCGGGTAGGCGGCGACCGGTGTTCCACAGGCGAGGGCCTCCAGCATCACCAGCCCGAAGGTATCGGTACGGCTCGGGAAGACAAAAACATCCGCCGCATTGTAGTAGGAAACCAGTTCCTCGCCGTGTTTGGCCCCGACAAAAACCGTGCCCGGATATTTCCGGCGCAGACTGTCGAGCAAAGGGCCATCGCCAACCACAACTTTTGTGCCGTCCATTTGCAATTCCAGAAAGGCGGCAATGTTCTTTTCAACGGCCGCTCTCCCGACATAAAGCAGGACCGGCTTTTTTCTGGGGATGGTCGCTTTTGGGCCAGGCTTGAACAGCTCGATATCAACTCCACGCCCCCATAGGTGGGCGCTGTTAAAACCGCGCTCCAGCAAGCTGTTGACGACAGTTGGTGTTGGCGCCATGACGACGCCGGAGTGCCGATGGAACCAGCGAAACAGAGGGTAGGTCCATTTCGACGGAATCCGAAAGCGGGCCTCGATATATTCGGGGAACCGGGTATGGAAGGCGGTGGTGAAGGGCAGGCCCCGTTTCAGGCAGAATTGCCGCGCCGCGAACCCTAAGGGGCCCTCCGTCGCAATATGGATGGCGCAGGGCAGGAAATGTTTTGCCGCTTTCAGGATGGCTTTCTGGCCGACGAGGGCAAGGCGGATTTCCGGATAGGTGGGGCAGGGGATGGAGGTAAACCCTTCCGGGGTCAGCATCAGGACCTCATTGCCCATTTCGGTGAGTTCATCGCGCATAGCGGTGAGGGTCCGGACCACCCCGTTAATCTGGGGGTACCAGGCGTCGGTAACGATCATGATGCGCATGCGGTTTCCATTGTCGATTGCTGTTGCGAGGCGGGGGCGGCGACGACCCAGTTGATGAGTTCAAGCTGCCCGTCCTGATGTTCGACCAGTGCGGTGCAACTCTCCACCCAGTCGCCATCGTTGCAGTAGAGGATGCCGTTGATCTGGCGCATTTCGGCGTGGTGGATATGACCGCAAACAACCCCGTCCACACCCTCCGCAGCCGCTGCTTTTGCAATGGCGGTTTCGTATTCGGCAATGTATTTGACGGCGTTTTTGACTTTCGCTTTCAGATAGGCCGACAGCGACCAATAGGGCAGACCCATGCGTTCACGCGCCTTGTTGAACCAGTTGTTGATGAACAGCAAGAGTGTGTAAGCGCCGTCACCCAGCAGGGCGAGCCACTTGGCGTAGCGGATCACCACATCAAACTCGTCGCCATGGATGACCAGAAATCTTCTGCCATCAGCAGTTTCGTGGATGGCGCGATCGACCACCTCCACCCCACCAAAATGGTGATTCACATAATTGCGGGCGAACTCATCATGATTGCCGGGAACGAAAACGACGTTTGTCCCTTTCCGCGCCTTGCGCAGGATTTTCTGAACCACATCGTTGTGCTCCTGCGGCCAATACCAGGATTTCTTCAGCCGCCAGCCGTCGATGATATCGCCGACCAGATAAAGGTGATCACTATCGGTGCATTTGAGAAAATCAAGGAGCTTTTCCGCCTGGCAGCCGCGCGAACCCAGGTGAATGTCGGAAATCCAGATTGAACGGTAGGAGGTCGTCTTGGGATCGATTTTCATGCTCTATCCTTCCCAGAAAGGATTAATAAAAAACATGATCTCGATAGCATAAAATATTGATTAGAAGTATTAAACAAATACTACATGTGGTTATTTAATAATAACTAAACAATACTGTCACATAAGAGACACGATATCTGCCAATATATCATACAGTATATTTGGTTTCACGTCCGAGCCGCGCAGTGGTTACGCGGGCTGGCCGGAAACAGGCTTATCCGAAAGAGGATTTACAGAAATGGGCTGGTTGCTGACGCTCTGGTTATCGTTGCCGTTGGTGGAAAGCGATGTCGAGGTGAAAATGTGGTTTTCGCGGGAGCGGTACTGCAATTTTGCCAAAGAGAAATTCAGCGAAAACCCTATGGAGCATATTCTCGGGAATGGTCGTCGCGCCGTTGCTCATATCCGGGACTCGCAATGCCGTGAACTTCTGAAAACAGAAGCGCACCTGATCCCGGAACATATGCGCGACTGAGTTCCTTTGACGGGTCGCCGTCCTTATTGTTTTTCCCAGAGATGAAAATAAAGCCAGCCAATTAAATGCCCAGCAAGACGCCTCAAAAATGCCAGTAACCCGGCGCGTGCGGTCCTGTTGGGAAAACATATGGCGGCTAGTCCAATTGCGTCTTGTCGTACCCATGAAACGCAGCGCGCAGGGGCCGGAATATACGGCCCGCGCGGTGGGTGTGGCCTTGTTCTGGGCCTTAACGCCGCTGATCCCGGTGCAGATGTATCTGCTGGGTCTGACCTGGCTGCTGACACGACGTATACCCTGGCTGAATTTCAACCTGTTGGTGGCGCTGGCCTGGATCTGGGTCACCAACGCTTTCACCATGATCCCCATATATTTTGTGTTCTACCTGACCGGTCAGATTCTGCTGGGCCGTTGGGATGATCTGGCTGGCTACGGGCAATTTGCAGACCAATGGCAAACCGTGTTGAAGAGTGCAGACGGGTTTTTCGACAGCCTGCTGGCCATCGGCGGTATGGTCGTGCGCGAACAGGGGGCGGCGCTGGCGGTGGGTTGTCTTCCCTATGCTTTGGGTGGCGGTTGGCTGGGCTATGTTTTATCCTTGCGGTTTATGCGTCGATTCACCGAACGGCGACAGCGGCAAAAAAAATGTGTGACGTCGTAGAAAGGAAGTCCGTGTGAGTCCAAACCCTTTGCGTATTCTCGTTGTCCACAACCCCGTTGCCGGACGATGGCGCCGGGCCCGGTTGCAAAAGCTGCTCTCTCTTCTTGAAAGCCGCGGCCATTCGGTGTCGATCAAGCTGACGCAACAGCGCGGCGATGCCCGCGAGGCGGCCCGCACGGTTTTGGACGTTGATATCCTTGTTGCGGCGGGGGGTGATGGAACGGTCAATGAAATCGTCAGTGGACTGTGCGCCCGAATTGATGGTGAGGCACTGCCGGCCATTGCTTTTTTGCCGCTGGGGACGGCGAATGTGCTGGCCTGGGAACTGGTTCTGCCGCGTAACCCGCAAGGTCTTGCCGATCTGATTGACGGGGGCAAAACGCTTGCCACCCGGCCTGGTAACGCCAACGGACAGGTGTTTTTCCTGATGGCCAGCGCCGGGCTTGATGCGCGGGCAGTGGCGGCGGTCAGGGGATCGGAAAAACGCTGGCTGGGAGCGGCCGCCTATGTGCTGGCGGCGTTGCGGACAATTGCCGCCCCATCGCCGGAATATACCGTCACCATTGATGGCCGCACCGAGCGGGCCTATACGGTGATTGTAACCCGTTCCCGCCATTATGGTGGCCCCTTTGTTCTGACGCCCAATGCGGGACTGGGCACTGACCAACTGCATGCCGTCCTGCTGCCATCGCGGGGTTTTTGGGCGGTGCTCAAATATGGGGTGGCGCTGGCTTTCGGGCGATTACACAAGCGGCACGATGTGATTGTTGCCAGCGGCGAACGCGTAGCGGTTACGGGGCCCGATGACGAGCCCGTGCAACTGGACGGCGACGCAGCGACGCATCTGCCGCTTTCCGTGACACTGGAAAGCCGACAGGTCCGGTTTCTTGTTCCCTAAACGTCTGCCGTGCGATTGTCTGTTTCAGGGGCGGGCAACGGCAGGCTGAGCAGCCATGCAACAAGCAGAAACGCCACCGACAGGGCGAGACAGATCACCAATCCACCCAACTGATAGGCGAGGCCCGATAGCAGCGTGCCGAGCAAGCGTCCGCCCGCATTGGCCATGTAATAAAAGCCGACGTCCATGGATACGTGCTCGGATTTGCTATAGGCCAGCACCAGATAGGAATGCACGGCTGAATTGATGGCGAAGATGAAGCCGAACAGCAATAACCCGACAATGACGACAACGCCGGGCGTGCTGGACATATGAACCGCGACGGCAATAGCGATCGTAACGCCGGCCAAAAGCAGGATCCAGAACCGCGAGACAGAACCGTCCGGCGTGCCACCGCTGCGTTTCAGAAAGACCGGCGCTGCGGCTTGTACAAATCCATAGGCAATTACCCAAGCCGCCATGTAAGCGCCAACTTCCGCATGACCCCAACCCAGTGTGGCGGCCAGAAACAACGGCAGGCCGACGACAAACCAGATGTCTCGCGCGCCAAATAGAAATAAACGGGCCGCCGATAGCCAGTTGATGTTGGCGCTTTTGGAAAAGATGGAGGTGAATTTAACCTTTGATTTCGCCTGACCCATTTCACCGGGCAGGCTGATGACCGAGGCCAGCAGGACCAGAGCAAGGCCCGCCGCCATGGCGATAAGGGCGCCGGCAAAACCAAAGCTGCTGAGCAGCAGACCTCCCAGAAAAAAGCCAACCCCTTTAAGGGCGTTTTTCGAGCCGGTGAGGATGGCGACCCATTTGAACAGGCCACCTTTTTGTTCTGGCGGGACCAGCAGTTTGACGGCGCTTTTCGAGCTCATTTTGGTCAAGTCCTTGGCGATGCCGGAAAGCGCCTGCGCCGCCATCACATAAGCGACACCCATAACCACTGGCCAGTCCGGGTTGAACAGGGCGAGTAGGCCAAGGGCCACGACTTGTAGCGCCAACCCGGCGAACAGCGTCACTTTGAGCCCCAGCCGCGCAGCGATCCAGCCGCCGACCAGATTGGTGACAATGCCAAAAACCTCGTAAAACAAAAACAGCAATGCGATTTCAAATGGGCTGTAACCGAGCGTATAAAAATGCAGCAGCACCAGCATGCGAAGCGCGCCATCCGTCAGGGTGAACCCCCAATAGGCGGTGGTCACAAGGGCATAGTTTCGAATATCACGACTCATGATCAAAGCGCCTTAGTTAAAGGAGACGGGCGACTTTCATCGCCAGATCCAGCATGCGGTTTACATAACCCCATTCGTTGTCGTACCACGCGAGTACCTTAAGCTGCGTTCCATTAACGACCATCGTTGAGGGGCCGTCGATGATACTGGAGCGCGGGTCATTCAGAAAGTCACTGGAAACGAGGGGGCGATCTTCATAACCGAGAATGCCTTTCAGGTCTCCCGCAGCGGCCTGTTGGAACAGGCCATTAATCTCCGCTACCGTCACGGGGCGTTCCATTTCGAACACGCAATCGGTCAGCGATGCGTTGAGTAACGGCACGCGCACGGCATGGCCGTTCAGCCGGCCTTTCAGTTCCGGATAGATCATGGTGATGGCGGTCGCCGATCCGGTGGTTGTCGGGATCAGGTTGGTTAGCGATGAGCGGGCCCGGCGCAAATCCTTATGCGGCAGATCAACCACCACCTGGGTGTTGGTTACATCGTGAATGGTGGTGATGCTTCCGTGTTTGATGCCAATGGCCTCATGCAGAACCTTGACGACGGGTGCCAGGCAGTTGGTGGTGCAACTGGCGGCGGTCAGCAGGTGATGAGTGTCGGGCGCGTAAGCTTTGTCGTTGACGCCATAAACGATGTTGAGTGCGCCATCTTTCACAGGGGCCGCCACGATGACCTTTTTAACACCCTGGTCGAAATAGCTTTGCAACTGTTCCGCCTTTTTGAATTTCCCTGTGCATTCGAAAACGATATCACAGTCACCCCAGTTGCCGTCTTCAAGCGCCGCTATCGAACTGCAGGGAATTTCCCGACCTTCGATGATCACGGCATCTGCCGAATGGGTAACCTCATGCGCCCAGCGGCCATGTACGGAATCAAAGGTCAGCAAATGCGCGGCACCGGCGGCATCTGTCTTGATTTCATTGATTCGCGCCCAGTCGAGTCCTTCACGCCCCCAACCTGCGCGCAGCGCCAAGCGGCCCATGCGGCCAAATCCGTTTATTCCAATACGAACACTCATTGCTTTCCTCATAAAACATTATTTTGACATTTCGATAAATATCAAAATAATAGGCGCAGTCAAATGCTATTGTGTTACAGTTTTAGGAACATTGATGAATATCCCCGAAGCGACGCAAATTCTGGCTGGTCTGGCCAATGAAGTCCGGCTGCAGATTTTCCGGATCCTGGTCGCTCAGGGCGGCATGTCCGCCGGAGATCTGGCCGGCCAACTGGGTGTGGGGCCGTCCACGCTGTCCTTTCATCTGAAAGATTTACGTCAGGCGGGACTGGTCAGCAGCAGCAAGCAGGGCCGTCAGGTGATTTATGCGGCCAATTTCGACAACCTCAATGCGCTTTTGGGTTATCTGGTCGACGATTGTTGCGGCGGTCGCCCGGATCTGTGCATCCGGGGCAACAACGAACAGGCGCAAGCACCGGGAAAACCGGCCTGAGACACTAGAGAATCCTCATTCCTAGATTAAAAACTGTCTTAATTGGTTGTTGCTGAGCGGCTATTTTTTTTAGCCGGTCGTGCAGGGGCGGGACGTTTGTCAGTCGATGCCGACGGCGCGGCGGCGGCCGCCTTCCAGATGTTCAATCATGGCTTGCGCTGCGGCTTTTCCATCGCGCTTTTCAAGCGCCTCGATAACCACCAGATGCTCGCGCAAAGCCGGTCGGCTATCGACGAAACGCGGTTGCACGCCAAGCCGTGTCACCTGAATCTGGATGCGCAGTTTGTCGAAAATTTCGTTGGCTAACTGGATGTTCAGGTTGCCGATCAGGGTCTGGTGCAGAAGGTCGTCAACAATCAGACGCTCGCGTGACAGGCGCGCCGATTCTTCGCGTGTTTCGACCTTGCGGTTGAGGACTTCCAGCGACTGTTCCTTGATTTCCGCGATCTTATCCAGATCACCCGATTCCGCATAAATCTGCGCCGCATAGGCTTCAAAAATCTTGCGCGTTTCATAGACATCATTGATTTCGCGCTCGTCCGGTTCGCGAACCATGACACCGCGCTGCGGGATCAGCGTGATAATGCCTTCCGCCTCGAGCCGTTTCAAAGCTTCGCGCATGGCGCCGATGGTGGTGTCGGTCGATTCACAAAGTTCGCGCTGGGAAACCAGCAAGCCTGGCCGCAGTTCGCCGGACATCAGATAGTCCATGAATTTTCGGTAAGCTGTGTCGCGAAGCACGGGCTTCGGGCGGCTGGCGCTTCGCGAAGAGCGGCTGTCGGTTTCGTCTGTTCGGTTTTGAGACTCGTTCATTGTACGCAGTTCCTCAAAAGGCATCTTAAATCAAACAGTTGCTCAGCGGGCTTTGACATATCCATGAATCTCGCTTAAAACAAGCATTACCATATAATATCTCAGTTAAGAACTCAACTGATTTAACACTTCTGGATGATTTGCGAAGAAAAATACTGCCACGGGCTTGGGGCTGCGCCTTGAGCGTTGAGCCATTTGGTGTTCGTTGGGGGTTAATATAAACGCAAACCGGGCGGAAACGGAAATGCAAACATACGACTATATCCTAGTTGGTGCCGGCTCTGCGGGCTGTGTGCTGGCCAATCGACTGACTGAAGACGGCCATACGAAAGTTCTGCTGGTCGAAGCTGGCGGCAGGGATCGCGATCCCTGGCTGCATATCCCGGTTGGTTATTTCAAAACCATCCACAAACCAAATTTGGGATGGGGCTATAAAACAGCGCCGGAGCCCAATATGCAGGGTCGCGAGATTTTGTGGCCGCGCGGCCGCGTTCTGGGCGGCACCAGTTCGATCAACGGCCTTATATATATCCGTGGCCAGGCCGAGGACTATGACCTCTGGCGGCAACTGGGCAATACGGGTTGGGGCTGGGATGATGTTCTACCGTATTTCAGGAAGGCTGAAAACCAGGCGACGACCAATCAGCCAAAATCGAATGATCTGCATAATCAGGGCGGCCCGCTCACGGTTTCCGATTATCCCGACCATCATCCGCTGTCGGAAGCCTTTGTCGCGGCGGCCGAGCAGGCGGGTATCCCGCGCACTGATGATTTCAACGGCCCCCGGCAGGACGGCGCCGGTTATTATCAGATGACCACACGCAACGGGCGGCGTGCCAGTACGGCGCAGGCCTATCTGAAACCGGCCCTGAAACGCCCTAACCTGCGGGTCATCACTAATGCACTGGTTTCGAGGCTTCTGTTCGATGGCAAAAGAGCGGTGGGGATCCAATTTGTTAAAGACGGACGACAAGGTGAAGCCGGGGCCAGGGAAGTGATTTTGTGCGGTGGCGCAATTAACTCGCCTCAACTCCTGCAACTGTCAGGCATTGGCGATGCTTCGCATCTCAAGGGGCTGGGTATTGACGTTGTTCATGATGCACCGTCGGTCGGTCGCAACCTGCAGGACCATTTGCAGGCGCAAGTGGTCTACCAATGTAAAACGCCAATCACCATCAACGATGATTTGCAGAGCCTGTGGCGACAGGCCAAAATTCTCACCAGATACCTGTGGTCACGTGGTGGCCCCATGGCGGGTGGGCCATCGTCGGTTGGGGCTTTTGTTAAAAGCAATGAGCGGGTGGCGACGGCGGATCTGCAGTTCCACATGATGCCTTTGAGCGTCGCCCGTCCGGGTGTGGTCGATACATTTTCCGGGTACACCTTTTGCACCAATCAGTCGCGACCGGAAAGCCGGGGTGAGATCATGATCAGCTCGGCTGACCCGGTACTACCGCCCGTTATCCAGCCTAATTACCTGGCCGAGAAAACGGATCGCGAAGCCATGATTTCAGGCATTCGTATGTTGCGGCAAATCGCCACCGCTCCGGCATTTGCCGCTTTTCGTGATGTGGAACATCGTCCGGGTGACGCCGTGCAGACTGATGAGGCCATTCTCGATTATGTGCGACGCACAGGGGCAACCATGTATCACCCCGTTGGCACTTGCCGGATGGGGCCGGACAGAGAAGCGGTGGTTGACACCACATTGCGAGTGAACGGGGTTGAAGGGCTGCGGGTTGTCGACGCGTCAGTGATGCCGCGGTTGATTTCCGGCAACACAAATGCGCCGACGATCATGATCGCTGAAAAAGCCGCCGATATAATAAAGGCCCGCGATTGACGTTCCTTAAATGCGGTTCCCGGTTTCCTTGTTGAACAGTAGAACATGGTTCAGGTCCGGGACGAATCCAACAGAATCTCCCCGTTTGGCCTGGGTGCGTTCCATGGTCCGAGAACACAATTCAACACCACCAATCTGACTGAACAGCAGGGTCTCGGCCCCCGTCGGTTCAATCAGTTCGATCGTGCCATTAAAGCCGCCATCGCCAAGGGCGATATGCTCGGGACGCACGCCGTAGGTGATCGGTTGTCCGTCTTCAACAGCGGCGTCGTTGCTTATCGGTAAATGTATCCCATCCGAGGTTTCGACGCTGGCCTTGTCGGCGTTGCGGCGAACCGTGCCGTCGATCAGGTTAATGCCGGGCGAGCCGATAAAGCTGGCAACGAAGGTATTCACCGGATTGTCATAGACCTCAAGCGGTGCGCCGATTTGCTCGACATTTCCGTTGCTCATGATGACAATGCGGTCGGCCATGGTCATCGCCTCGACCTGATCGTGGGTGACATAGATAGAGGTGGTGTGCAGGCGTGCGTGCAGCGCCTTGATTTCAGTGCGCATCTGGACCCGCAGCCGGGCATCGAGGTTGGATAGTGGTTCATCAAACAAAAAAGCCTGGGGCGCGCGGACAATGGCGCGGCCCATGGCGACCCGCTGGCGCTGACCGCCCGACAGTTGCCGGGGATAGCGGCCCAGCAATTCACCTAGGCCAAGAATCTCGCTGGTTTCGTTGACGCGTTCATTGATCTTGTTTTGCGCCATACCCTGTATTTTCAGACTGAACCCCATGTTTTCAGCGACCGTCATATGGGGATAAAGCGCATAGTTCTGGAACACCATGGCGATGTCGCGCTCTTTCGGCTGCAGCCAGTTGACGATCCGCTCGCCAATGAAAATTTCGCCATCATCAACCGATTCCAGACCGGCGATCATCCGCAACAGAGTGGATTTGCCACAGCCGGAAGGCCCGACCAAAACGACAAACTCACCATCTTCAATACGGACGCTGACGCCGTTGAGGACTTTTGTCGTGCCAAAGCTTTTGCTCACCGTTTTAATATCTACTGAGGCCATTTCCCTGTATTCCTTTATCTATTTTTTTGCTTTTTATTCTTTCAGACGTTTATTTGCCGGATGTGCTCGCGCCAATGACAAAGCCGCCACCGGAGGCATCCAGCCGGCATCCCGATATAAAAGAGGCCTCATCGGAAAGCAGCCACATGACCGGTGCCGCAATCTCATCGGCTTGGCCGGTTCTGTTCATGGCGATGGTGGCCTCAATGGCTTTGCGGACATCAGCGTTATCACGCACGGTGCTTGTCATGTCGGTCAGGGTAACCCCCGGACGCACAGAATTAACGCGAATGCCTTCGGTGGCAACCTCTTTGGCGAAGCCGACCGTGAAGGCATCAACGGCGGCTTTCGAGGCGGCGTAGGCGCTGTTGCCGGGGCGCCCGCCAATGGTTCCCGCCATGGATGATATATTGACGATAGCGCCGCCCTTGCCGCCTAGGGCCGTTGACATGCGCCGTGCCGCCTCGCGGCAACACAGCAAGGTGCCCAACACGTTGACTTGCATGAGCAGGTCGAGCGTATCGCGGTCAAATTCAGCGACAGCCATATGTTTGCCGCCAACCCCGGCAGAATTGACCAAGGCCGATATGGGGCCGAGGTGTTCTGTTACGGTGTCAAACATGCGGACGATATCCGCTTCCTGGCCGATATCAGCCTGCACCGCCATTGCGGGTCCGCCAAGTTGGGTGATTTCGGCAACTAACTGTTCGGCGGCGGCTTTTTCCTGACGGTAATTGACGGCTACCGCATAGCCGTTTGCCGCAGCGCGCCGACAAGTGGCCGCGCCGATACCACGCGACCCGCCTGTGACCAACAAGGTCTTCGTCATCCCATTTCCTCTCCTGCATGCCGTCCCGTCTATTATCTGTTTTTTTTAATGAGCGGGTTGACGTTTGCTTTTTCGATAACTAACATCTTAGATAAGTTATTACAATATATTCTAGAAGAACAAAATAAGAGAATAAATTCAGGAAGGCTTTTTCAAGCGGCAAACGCCGGAGCGCCTGTTCACCCCGTTCGGAACTAATAAGAAACGGGGGATGAGGTGTGGAAGGCGCTTTTAATGGGAGGAATTGAAATGAAGACAACAGACAAGACATCGACAGTCGTGAAATCCTCGGACATCTCACGGCGCAAGATCATCAAGACAGCCGGGGCCGCATCCATTTTGGCGGCCAGCGGTTTGGCGTTTCCGGCAATCACTGGATATGCCAAGGAATTTGATGGCGTAACCCTCCAGGGGGCGTCCTTCTCAAGTACGTTCTTTGAGTATCTGAAAGGATATTTCCCGGAATTTGAAGAGCAGACGGGGATGAAGCTGAATTTCGTCACCAACGCTTTTCCGGTCTATAACCAACGCACCGATCTGGAGCTGTCAACAAAAGGCAGCGCCCTTGATGTGATCAACGTGACCTTTATTTATTCCGGTCGCTGGATTGGCGCCAACTGGGTGGAGAACCTGCGTCCTTATGTGGATGACCCGAATCTGACGCCGGAAGACTGGGACTGGAAAGATTTTGTTGGCGGGACCATGGCCGCCATGTCCGGTGCCAATGGCGACCCCTATGCCTTCCCGTGGGAAGCCGGGGCCATGATCATGATGGCGTCGCGCGCCGATCTGATTGACAAGGCCGGCAAGAAAATGCCGACTACCTTTGCTGAGCTCATGGACGTTTGCGAGGCGATTCACGGGCAGGAGCGTATGGCGGCCTTTACGGCGGACAAACTCCACCACTGGAACTTTATACCCTATCTGATGGGCTTTGGCGGGGGTGTGTTCAAAGACCCTCCTGGAAACCTGACGCCAACCTGGGATACACCGGAAGCCGCAACGGCCGCCGAATACTATGCGGACCTGATCACCAAATACGGTCCTCCGGGAATCATGTCGTTTACGGATTCTCAAGCCATGCAAACCCAGAAGAACGGGCGCGCCAACCTTCGCACACAGGCCATCACCTGGGGTGTGCCGCTGGCCAAGGACCCCGACAGCAAGGTCAAGGATACCGTGCGCTACTCGGTTATGCCGGGCGGACCCGCGGGCAACTTCCCGGGCTCCAACAGCCACGGTTTTGGTATTCCTGCCGGCTCCAAAAACAAAAAAGCCGCCTGGGAGTTTATCAAGTGGGCGGTTGGCAAGAAGATGACCAAAACGCTGATCGAGAAACATGGCTACCCGAGCGTTTGTCGCCAGTCTCTGATCAGCAGCGAGGCCTTCAAGGATGCTATGACCCTGAACGGTCAGGACGTGGCGTCGATCTTCCTTGACGTTCTGAAGATGGGCGGTAAGTCCGGTTACATGAAGTACCGCACAGTTCCCCAGTTCCCGCAGATTGGTGACAAGCTGAACAAGGCGATCGAGCGGGTTGCGACCAAGCAGCAGTCTGGCGTTGAATCCATGGCCCAGGCGCAGGCTGAGGCCGTTGCCGATTTGAAAAAATCGGGTGTGAAAATCGACCTATAGGTCGTCATGAGTTCGGGTTGGGGGGATGCCTATTTGTCCCCCTGGCCTGAGCTTCTTGTCCATATGAGTGAGACTTTTTTTCTATCGTCCGGTGCTTTCAAAACAGGGAAATCCATTTAATGGCTTCGAGCCTCGTTCGTAATCCGGAAGACCTGCGCCAGAAGTTTTACTGGTACTGTCTGTGGCCCGCATTCATGGTCTTGATTGTCGTCACGCTGGCGCCGACCATCTATCTGTTTACCATCAGCTTTACGCCGCTCGATTTGACACGCCCCGAGACCAGCTGGGATTTTTCGAATCCACTGGGTCAGTATCAACTGATTCTGGAAGACAAGCGTCTTCATAATTCCTGGTGGGTACAGTTCAAACTGTCGTTCTGGACGGTGGCGATCCAGATGGTGCTGGGCTTTCTGTTTGCCCTGCTGCTCAACGTCAAATCGAAGGTTCTGGAGGCCCTGCGGACGGTCTTCCTCATTCCCATGGTCCTGCCGCCCATCGTTGTCGCGATTATCTGGAAGGTCTTGTACACCCCGGATATCAGCCCGTTTCACTGGGCCGCAGAAGGGTTGGGTTTTATGGTCCCGTCTCTGATTACCGATCCGGACTGGGCCTTGTGGGCAATCATCATTGCCGATATTTGGGAATGGTTTCCGTTTGTCATGCTGATGATTTTGTCTGCCCTGCAGATGATGCCGGAAGAATATATCGAGGCGGCGAAAATCGACGGCGCCAATGTTTTGCAAATGACCTGGTATGTGACCCTGCCATATCTGAAGGGTGTGCTGATTGTCGCCGCCCTGTTCCGGGTGGTTGACAGTATCAAGGCCTTCCCGCTGATCTATATTCTGACCGATGGCGGGCCCGGCTCATTAACAGAAGTGACCAACTTCTATTCCTTCATGCAGGCCTTCAATTTCTCGTATCTCGGTTATTCCAGTGCGATCACGGTGACGCTGGTCATTGCGACCATTTTCGCCAGTTGGGGAATCATTCGCCTTGTTGGATGGGGGAAGCCCATTGACTGATACCATCGATGCCCTGCGCCGTGCCAACCTTGTCCGCCTGCGACGTGAACGGATCGTGCTTTATATTCTGATCACGATGCTGGTGGTTGCCGTGATGTTTCCGTTCATCTGGATTCTTATCATGTCGTTTAAGCCATCCGCGGATATGTTCGCCTGGCCGCCCAAGTTGTTCTTTGCGCCAACGGTGGATCACTATGTGGGCCTGTGGCACGGCGAGTTCCCGAAATCCTTTTATAATTCGCTGGTCACCAGCGTCGGCTCGACGGTACTGGCCATGCTGTTTGGTGTGCCCGGTGCTTATGCCCTGTCGCGAATGTCCTATCACACGGGCAGTCGCATGAGCCTGCTCATTCTGGCCAGCCGCATGGCACCGCCCATCGCCTTCACCATTCCGTACTTTCTGGCATACCGCTACATCGGGTTGCATGACACCAAAACGGGGCTGATTCTGATCTATCTGACCTTCAATCTGTCGCTGGTGATCTGGTTGATGCGCTCCTTTTTCGATGCCATTCCACGGACCCTTGAAGAGGCCGCCTGGATTGACGGGGCTTCCATGTGGCAGGGCTTTACCAAAATCATCCTGCCCATGTCCGGACCGGGCTTGGCGGCGACAGCGATCCTGTGTTTCCTCTATTCCTGGAACGACTTTTTCTTTGCGTTGATTCTGACACGAACCGAAGCCACCACAGCACCGGTGGCCGTCGTCAACTTCCTTGATCACGAAGGCTGGCAATGGGGCAAGATTGCCGCTGGCGGCACTATGGTCATGCTGCCGGTTCTGGTCTTTTCCATTGCTGTGCGCAAATTCCTGATCAGTGGCATGTCGGCAGGAGCCGTCAAGGGTTAGCCAACGCAACAGATAACAATTGAATTCTTTTTTGAGTAACGGAGAAAAACAATGGCAGACAAAAAGCCAAACATCATTTTAATCATCACCGATCAGCAACGCTACGACACCATTAACGCTTTGGGCTATCCGCATATGGATACACCGACGCTGGATAAAATGGTCAACGAAGGCGTGCATTTTTCCAATTGCTTTATCACCGGTGCCTCCTGTGTTCCGGCGCGGGCCAGCCTGTTTACGGGATATTACCCTCATACATCCGGCGTTTTGCGCAATGGCGATCCGTGGAGCCGGACCTGGGTCGAAAAACTGGCCGACAACGGTTATCGCTGCGTCAATGTGGGCAAGATGCATACCATCCCTTACAACGCACCGGCCGGGTTCCATGAGCGGTATGTGGTCGAAAACAAGGACCGTTTCCTGGAAGGCCGATATTACTTCGATGAATGGGACAAGGCGCTGGCCGCCCACGGCCTGAAAAAACAGCAGCGTTCCGAATACCGCAAGCGCCCCGACTACAACGAGCGCCTCGGCGCCTTCGAGTGGGAACTGCCGGAGCATCTGCATTCCGACGTTTTTGTTGGCAATATGGCCAAATGGTGGATCGACAGTTACCCGACGACCGAGCCCTTGTTCCTGCAGGTCGGTTTCCCCGGGCCGCACCCACCCTATGATCCGATCCCGCGTTATGCCGAGCCTTACCTCAAGAAAAAACTGCCGTTGCCGAAAGTAACGCAGAGTGAGCTGGATGGTTTGCCTCCGGCCTATAAGGAACTGCGCCAGCACAATACGGAGTTTGATCATGACAGCGTGGTCTGGAGCCTGAACCCGACCGAAGAGCAACTGCATCGCATCTGGGCCTACTATCTGGCCAACGTGACGATGATCGACGAGAAAATCGGCGAGATGCTCAAGTCACTGGACGATAAAGGTTATCTGGACAATGCGGTTGTGATTTTCACCTCCGATCACGGCGACAGCATGGGCGATCATGGACAGATCGAAAAGTGGACCCTTTATGACGAGATCGTGCGCACACCTTGCGTATTCTGGTCAAAAAATCCGGACTTGATTTCCGGCGGCGGGCGTAAGGTGGATGGCCTGTGTCAGCTGTTTGATCTGGGCCCGACCATTCTCGAGTTCGCAGGCATCGAAGCGCCAGTTCATTTTGAGGCAAAATCATTGATGGACCCGCTCAAGAATAACGACTGGGACTCAAGAGAGTATGTATTCTGCGAGCAGGTTGCCGATACCAACCTGACGGGAACGCTGATGGAAACCATGGTCCGTTCGGAAAAGTGGAAACTGGTTTATTTTCTCAAGGAAACATCGGGTCAGTTGTTTGATCTGGAGAAGGATCCCGAAGAGCGCAACAACCTATGGGACTCGCCCGAGCACGCCGGGATCAAACAGGAACTGCATGACGTGCTTCGCGACTGGTATGTGGAAAGCGCCTACCATACGCGGAACTGGATTGCCGAATACCGATGAGCCGGGTTGAGGTTGCGCTGGACGTTGGCATAACCTGCGGGGAAAGCCCCGTCTGGGTGGCGGATGAACGGGTGATTTATTTCACTGATATCCCGGGCAAGACGATCAACCGGTTTGTCCCGGGAACGGGTGAGCATCGGAATTGGAAAATGCCGGAGGAGGTGTGCAGTTTTGCGCTGCGCGCCAAAGGCGGCCTCATCGCCGCTATGCGCAGCGGGTTCGCCTTCGTTGATCTGGACAAGGGGACTGTTAACTATTTGGCCTGGCCGGAACCGGACAAGCCGGACAACCGCCTGAACGATGGCCGTTGTGACCGCCAGGGGCGATTCTGGGCAGGCTCCATGCATGAGCCGCGCACGGCCTATGACGGTGTGCTCTATCGTCTGGATACGGATCAGTCCTGCACTGCCATGGCGGGCGAGGTAATGGTCGCCAACGGGCTGGCCTGGAGCCCCGACAGCAAAATCATGTATTGGTCGGACAGCCGCAACAGCAAGGTTTTTGCGTTTGATTTTGATGCGGCCACCGGCACCCTCAAGAACCGCCGCCTGTTCTTTCAGACAACTGAAGAGCAAGGCCGCCCCGATGGCGCGACGGTTGACGCCGAAGGTTTTTACTGGTCGGCCTGTTACATGGGTGGGCGGGTTTTGCGAATCGCCCCGGACGGTACGCTGGACCGCGAAATTATAATGCCGGTGCGCGACATCACCATGGTTTGTTTCGGTGGCGATGATTTGAGCACGCTTTATATCACCACCTCAAAAGAAGCCTTAAGCGCAACAGAACGCCGGGACACTCCGCTGGCCGGAGCGGTTTTTGTCACCGACCCCGGTGTCCGGGGATTGGCGGAACCGGTTTATCAGGGATAGGAAAGTAACCATGCAACAGCCCACTGGAAAAACAAAATACCTCGTCATTCTGGCGCATCCCGTTGACCATGTGAAAGCGCCTTCCTTTATGAACCCGGCCTTTGCGAGCCTTGGCCTTGACTGGTTTTTGACGCCCATGCATGTGCGGCCGGAAAATCTGGAAGCCGCCGTGCGCGGTCTGCAAAAGGTCGATAATCTTCTGGGCGTCAACCTGACCATTCCGCACAAGGAAGAGATGGCGAAGTTGTGTGATGAACTTGGTCCTAATGCCGCGCTGACCGGCACGGTCAACGCCGTTCGGTTTGATGGCGGTCGGCTGGTGGGTGAAATGTTCGATGGCGTCGGCCTGCTGATCGGGCAAAAGGAAAACGGCATTGAGGTGACGGGGCGCAGTGCGCTTTTATTGGGCGCGGGTGGGGCGGCCCGGGCCATCGCCTTTGCCTATCTGCAGGATGGCGCACGTCGCCTTGGCATATATAACCGGACGCCAGGCCGTGCGGAAAAGCTGGTCGCCGACATCAAGGCCGTTATGCCGGATGCCGATGTTCAGGTGGCGACCATGGACCCAAGCGGCTATGAGGTGATTTGCAATTGCACATCCCTTGGCCTGCACGAAGGCGACCCTATCCCCGTCGAGGTGGAGAAATTGCAACCCCATATGGATGTGGTCGATATTATTGCGGCGCGTGATACGGAACTGATGGCTGCCGCCGATGAAAAAGGCTGTAAGGTTATGGGTGGGGTGCCAATGGCAGTTGGGCAATTGTCTGCTTTCGCCGCTTTTTTCGACCCGGCGCAAAACAAGTGACCTGAACCATGGACCGGGCCGCACAGTTTCTGAATGACGGTTACTGTTTCCCGCTGCGGGCCTTGTCCGCCGAACAGGCCGCTTCCTATCGCACGCGCTTTCTGGATTTCAACAACAGTGCGCAGGCGCGTTCATTTTCGGACCTGCATAATCAGGTTTATCTTTTCAAACCCTATCTGTTGCTGGACTGGGTTGATGAGCTGATCCATGAGCCCGGTTTGCTGGATATTGCCCAATCCATTCTGGGGCCGGATCTGTTGTGCTGGTCGGCCGGGGTGTTCCAGAAAGCGCCCCATTCGCCGCATCATGTCACCTGGCATCAGGACGCCGTTTATTATGGGCTCACGCCGGTTGATCATGTGGTCCGTGTGTGGGTCGCGTTATCGCCAACCACTCTGGCCAACGGCACCATGGAATATGCCCGCGGTGCGCATAGGCTGGGCCTGAGGCGGCATCTGCCGCTGGCGCAAACGGAAAATTTATTGTCGCTGGGCGAGGAAGTGGATATTGATGTGGCAGCCTATGAGCAGGTGCCGGTTGTGCTGGAACCCGGGGAAGTGGCCCTGCATCACCTGCATATGCCGCACTGTTCGGGTGCCAACAGCACCGATACACACCGCATCAATCTGGTCATAACCTACATTTCTCCCGATGTGAAACCCGCCTGTGGCAAGGACAGCGCCCTTTTGGTTCGGGGCCGGGACGCTTATAACCATTTCCAGCACGAATCGCGGCTCGATCAGTCGTTCAGCGAACAGGCCGTTGCGGCCCATGCGGTGGCCATGGACATACGCCGTCAGGTGTTCGCACATGCAGAGCCCAAATTCAGAACGGATTAGAAGGAAACAGGGGATGGGAAGTTTTATAAATCCGGTTGTTGAAAAACTGGGCCGGCGCTTGCGCCTTGGCGTTATTGGCGGTGGTGCAACATCGTTTATTGGTGGGGTCCACCGGACGGCGGCGCGCCTTGATGACCGTTTCGAGGTGGTCGCCTCGGTTATGGCTTCTACGCCGGAGCGCGCGCGCGAACAGGGGGTGCAGGCGGGCATCGCCGAAGACCGGGCCTATGGGACCGTAGAGGACTTGCTGGCCAGCGAAGCCGGGCGCGATGACGCCATCGATGCGGTTGCCATCATGACCCCCAATCACCGGCATTACCCGGAATGCAAAGCCGCCCTCGCGCGCGGCCTACATATCATTTGCGACAAGCCGATGACCACTTCCGTTACCGATGCCGTTGATCTGGTGAAAAGCGTACGCGATGCCGGGGTGGTGTTCTGTTTCACCCATAACTATTCCGGTTATCCCATGGTCCGTCAGGCCCGGGCCATGGTCGCCGCCGGAGAGCTGGGTGAAATCCGCCAGGTCAATGTGGAGTATTCGCAAGGCCAACTCTCGAGTTTTGTCGAGCCCGATGCGCCGGAGCGACTGAAATGGCGGCTCGATCCAAAACGCGGCGGGCCTTCCGCCGTGTTGGGCGATATTGGCACCCACGCGCATCAACTGCTGACCTACATCACCGGCATGCCGCTGGCGAAGTTGAGTGCCGATGTCGGGCCAACGGTGCCGGAACGGGTGAGCGATGATTACGCCGGGATGCTGTTGCGCATGGAAAACGGCGCCCGCGGCACGCTCTGGGTCACCCAGTCGGCTTCCGGCTCGGAAAATATACTGAGGGTGAAAGTCTTTGGCGCGAAGGGCGGTCTGGAGTGGGAACAGAATTTCCCCAATCATCTGAAACATATGGTACAGGGCGAACCGGCGCGGATTTTGAGCCGAGGCCTGCCGGGCCTGTCGCCAGCAGCGGCGCGGGCCAGCCGGATCCCGACGGGTCATCCGGAAGGTTTTCAGGAAGCTTTCGCCAATCTCTATAACGATGCATCGGAAGCCATTGCGGCGCGCCTCACCGGTACCGAGGCCGACCCGCTGGCACTTGATTTCCCAACCGTTGAGGATGGCGCGCGCGGCATGCGGTTTATTGAAGCAGCGCTGGAATCCAGCCAGCAGGGCGGCGGCTGGGTTGAGTGTGGTTTGAACTTCTAACAGGATAAATGAGGGAAACATGAGCGGATTTACACTGGGCGCGAATACCTACAGCTACATCTACGAGCGCAAGGCGCTCGACTGTCTGAAAAGTCTTGGCAAAATGGGTTACCGGGAGTTTGAAATTCTGGTCGCCCAGCCGCATTTCTGGGCGACGGACATTTCCGCTGCCGAACGCCGGGACATGGCGCATGAGTTGGCCGACGAAGGCCTGCACATCACATCGGTCAATCTGCCCGGGCTTGACAATAACATCGTCAGCGCAACCCGCGAAATGCGCGACTTTACGGTGGATGTGCTGTCTCAGTTGGTTGATATCTGTGGCGACCTAAACATTCCCTATTGCATTCTGGTGCCTGGCAAAACCATGCCCTTGTGGCCGACGCCAAAAGCCCAACTGACGGAATGGTTTATCGAGGGCATGAACAAACTGGCTGATCGGGCGTCGGACCAGGGGGTGACCATGCTGGTTGAGAACGTGCCGATCACCTGGATCCCAAGAGCCGAAGACGTGATGGAAGCCCTTGATGCGTTGGGCCGCAATGATGTGGGGACGATTTACGATGTCGCCAACGCACCTTTTGCCGGGGAAGACCCGTGTGAAGGCGTGCGGATTGTCAAAGATCGCCTGAAATTGATCCACCTTTCCGATACCCATAAAAACACCTGGCGTCATGATCCCATTGGCATGGGTGATGTGGATTTTGCGGCGTTTAGCAAAACCCTGCAGGACATCGGTTATGACGGCATATCGATGCTGGAAATCGTCACCAAGGACGCCGACTTCCACTTTGTTGACAGCCGGGATAAGCTGGCCGCCGTCGGTTGGGACCGCTTCCGCGCCTAGCGGGTCTGGGCACGGTTTCGTTTGCGCCACTCAATATATACCGGCCACAGCAGGGATAATATGGAGATTGCGAAAAACGTCCCGGCAAAGGGGCGGGTGAACAACGGCATGAGGGAGCCGTCCGTCGCCATCAGACCGGAGCGCAGTTGCATTTCAGCAATGGGAGAGAGCACAAAGCCAATGACAAACGGCCCGAGTGGCATTTTGGTGCGCTCCATCAGAAACCCGACAATACCAAACAGCAGCATGATCCAGACATCGAAAAACCGGTTGGCGACGGCAAACACGCCAATGATGCAAAACAGCAGGATGGTCGCCAGCAAATAGGCGCGCGGGATATAGAGCATACGGGCGATATGAGCGACCGAAAACATCATGATCCCGAACATGATGACGTTGCCGATCAGGTAGGCTGTAATCACCCCGTAGGCGATTTCCGGATTGGTGGTGAACAACAGCGGCCCGGGTTCCAGATTATGCATGATCAGCGCGCCGATAAGAATGGCGTCGACCACGCTGCCCGGAATGCCCATGGTGATGAGCGGGATCAGGGCACCGCCGACAGCGGCGTTGTTGGCTGTCTCGGCGGCGACGATTCCGTGCTCGTGGCCGGTGCCGAATTTCTCCGGTTCTTTGGAGACGTTTTTGGCGGTTGTATAGGAAAGCATGGCGGCGATGTTGGCACCGATGCCCGGCAACAAGCCGACCCAAGTTCCGATGCAACTGGAGCGGAAGAAATTGGCGGCGTAGCGTTTTATGTCGGCAATCGACAGAAGCATGCCGCGGCGGCTGATTTCAACCGGCGGCGGCTCGCGATCAATGACAATAATATCCTTGAAGATCTGGCTGACCGCAAATGCCCCAATGAGCACCGGCAACAGGCTCAGGCCGCCTTCCAGATTTTCGACGTTGAAGGTCAGGCGCATTTGGCCCAATGAGGGATCAACACCCGGCAAATGCACCATCATCCCCAGTGCTGCGGCCATCAGCGCCTTGATCATGGAGCCTTGGCTCAGGCTGGCCAGCATGACCAGTGCCATGAGAACCAGCGTGAAATATTCCCACGGCCCGAAAGTCAGCGCCAGTTGCGCCAGCGGTGGCGATAGGACAGCCAGAAACGCCCAGGAAATAAGGCCACCAATAAACGACGCGGTAATGCCGAGCCCCAGAGCCCGCGCCGAATGACCTTTTTGCGACAGCGGATAGCCATCGAAAGTGGTCATGATGGAGGCTGGCGTGCCCGGCATACGCAGCAGGGTTGCGGCAATCAGTCCGCCGGAAATACCGCCCACATACATGCCAACAAGCATGGTGATGGCGTTGACGCTGTCCATAAAGAACGTCAGCGGCAGGGTCAGGGTGATGAGCATGGTGGCGGTCAGGCCGGGAATGGACCCGACCACGATCCCCGATGCGACGCCAACGAACAGCAAAAACAGCGGGAGTGGCTGGAGCAGAAGAGCAAAGGATGTAAGCAGGTGTTCCACAGGCGTTTCTTTCAGGCGGGCTTTAAGGAAGGTCGATATAAAAAACTTTGGTGAACAGGTAATAATTGCCAACCACCATCAGAACCGAAAAGATGAAAAAATAAGGCATCCGTTTGAGATTTCGATGGGTCATAAAATAACCAATCGCCGTCATGTAGATGATGCCGGCCGGTATGAAGGTAAGCAGGCCAAAATCAAGGACCGCAATAAAAGCGACCGTCAGAGCAAAAATGATCGCCGCCAACATGCGTCGTGGTTTAACATCCGTGATCTCTTCGGTTTTGCTCCGGGGAAGCTTGAGAGCTGGAACCGCGCGGATGATCAACAAGACCGATAAGGCCGTCATGATCAGGGCCAGTCCTTTCGGAATGGCGGCGGAACCCATGGGTTCATATTTGGGCGGCGGCAAGTCCAGCGAGCCGAAATATATAGCCGCACTGAAAAGAATCAGCCCAATGGCCAAAAGCAGGTCGGCTTTCGGATCAGCTTGGTTGTTCATGGCAGGTCCTCGACGCTTAAGGAAACCTAAAAAAATCCACCGCGCGCTGGAACACGCGGCGGTACACAAGTCTCGAGAGATGACAGCTTCTTGTTATTTTCCGAGGTTTTGTTCTTTGACGACAACTTTCAGCTTCTCCAGAACATCCAGGGATTGCTGCATGGCGGGTTCGCCATCCGTCCAATAGGGATCAAGCGCCTTGGATTTGAAGTAATCGGTCATTTCCTTGCTGGCCATAACCGTTTTCAGGACGCTGGTCATCTTGGTGACCGCTTCTTTGTCCATGTTCTTCGGACCAAGCCACCAGTTCGGATTGGCCCAGACAGCATCGTAACCGAGCTCAGTGGTTGTTGGAACTCCCGGCAGGGCGTCAATTGGATTGGGCCCGAAGAATGTCAGGGCGCGTAAGCCTTGTGATTTGTAGCGCAGATATTCGGAGGCCGAAAACAGGGCGATATCGGCATTGCCGCCCAGGACTTTGGCCAGACGGTCCGCGCCGCCACCGGAGCCGATCAGTCGGGTCTTGAAGCCCGCCACAGCGGCCAGCTGAGCGCCCATTAAATGGGGGATCGTGCCAATACCAACAGCTTCAACAAGACTTTCCGGTTTGGCTTTAAGCTGCGTGACGAGGTCGTCCAGCGTTTTCAGATTGGAGTTGGCGTTTACGGTCCAGACCGGGCTGCCACCGCCTAAAAAGCCAATCGATGTAAAATCCTGCGGGTGGATTTTATTGACGCCCATGGCGTTCGTGATCAGCATTTGGTGGTGCCAGTGGAGGAGGGTGTGACCATCGGGTTTGGCGTCGAGAACAGCTCGCGCCGCGTTGGCGGCGGCGGCGCCCGGTTTGTTGACAATGATCATCGGCTGCGACAGCAAATTATGTTCTTGCACATATTTCGCAACCAGACGGGCAACGGTGTCCGTGCGGCCACCGGGTTTAAAACCGACAAAGACCTTGATGGGCTTGGTCGGGAATTCGGCCTGGGCCTGACCTGATTTGGACGGGTCGGCACCGGGGGTGAGCAGTAATCCAAGCGCCGCACTGGCGGCAAACAGCATTCGGGTTTTTAGAAACTTCATGAGACATCCTCCTGTTTAATCGTATTGGATGGGATTTTTATTGATTGTAAACTGATAACCCACCTGAAATTTTACATAATCTATCACTGTTGGATTGCCGGGTCAAACGGTTAGAGCGGACGCTTTGGCGAATTGTGAAAAAGGCCGTTGGTAACGGAATCAATCGTCCTTGTTGTTCTGCGGAGTCTGTTCCAGAACTTCCAGCATGTTGATTTTGGCCCGCAAGGTATGGGCTGCCGTTAGAGCCGTCGCGCTTTCAACATCGTGGGTCGCGATGGCGTTTTCTATATGGCGGTGATCATCGATGACAACGGGTATGCGCGATTTTGGGTAACCAAAGGACTTCCAAAGCGCCGGTAAAATACGCCAATGACGGATTTCGATGCTGGTGGCTTCCGTATTGCCAGATGCGGCGCTTATGATGCCGTGAAAATGCAGATTGCAGGCAAGCAGCTCGCCCACATCACCGCGCTGTGCTTTGTTTTCAAAATCAAGCCGCGCCGCATGAAGTTCGGTGATCTGTTCAGGCGTGATGCGCTCGGCAGCCCGGCGTGCCTGCATGACCTCAATGGCGACACGCACATCGAACAGGTTTTCGATAAAGGCGCGATCAACCTTGCGAACCCGGACTCCCTTGTTGGGTTCCATATCAACAAGGCCTTCGCCGTTGAGAAGCCGCAGCGCTTCACGGATGGGCATGTGGCTGGTGTTGTAGCGGTCGGCCAGATCAGCAATCTTCAGGCGCGAGCCGAAGGGAAAAACGCCGCTCAGAATATCGCTGCGGATGAGGTCGCAGGCCTCCATATAACGTAGCTGGGTCATTGTTCTGTTTTTGCCTCAGTTACCCGTTTTTCCGAATGTGAACTTTAGCGCCATTGACCGGAGGCGCACAAGTATAGACAAAAATCTAATATTTGATCAAAAAATACGGTAAAACCAAAAATATGTATGGATTTATCCAATAAATTTAATAATTTTGATCAAAGAAAGGAAAAAACATGCAGCATAAAATCTTTGGACTGGCCTTGCAGGCAACGCCGAAAACCTTGTGGAGTTTTGTTAAGGTTGTTTCCGAAGATGGGATTGCTGGGTGGGGAGAGTTCACCATTAACAGGCCGCGCGCCGAATTGTCCCGGGTCTTTCAACAGGTTCTCAATGAAGTCACAAATGCTGATCTGCAGCCGGATGGCCCCCGGCGGGGTCCCGATCTCATGGATGAGCGCGTTCGGTCCGCCATCTATACGGCGCTGGATCAGGCCGTGTTCGATATTGACGGACAAAGACAAAACAAAAAGCTGGTCGATTTGTTGAACCCGGTCGGCAACAGTGCAACGATCCCGCTTTACGCCAATATCAACCGTAGCGTCATTGATCGACGCCCCGAAACATTTGCCCGGCGCGCGACACAAGCCAAAGCTGCCGGATTTGTCGCCTTCAAAATGGCGCCCTTTGATGATCTGTCAGCGGAGATCTGCCAAACCGACAAGGGACGCGCCCTGCTGCATGCCGGCGCCGAACGCATTCTGGCCGTGCGTGCGGCGATTGGCCCTGAACTGGCCTTGATGGTGGACTGTCACTGGCGCATGGATGAAAAAACGGCCCATGAGTGCCTGGGATTTCTGAGTGAAGCCGGTGTCTCGTGGTATGAATGCCCGTTGCCGGAAACCACCGATACGGTTGATGCCTTGCGACGTCTACGCAGTGCCGCCAATGACCGGGGTATGCGGCTGACCGGCTGCGAAACCTTTACCGGCTGGCAGGCGTTTGCGCCTTTCGTTGAAAACAGCGTTTATGATGTGATCATGCCCGACGTCAAATATGCTGGCAGCCTTCGCGAGATCATGGCGGTTGGTGAGCGGGCCAAGGCTTATGGGGTCGATCTGTCGCTGCACAACCCGAGTGGTCCGGTTTCTCATGCCGTCAGCCTGCATGTAGCGGCCGCCCTTGATAACGGCATGCCGTTAGAGTTTCAGTTCAATGAAACGCCCCTGTTTGACCAGATTGTCTCCGGCACCCTCCCGCCGCGCGTCGGCAGTTCCATTCTGCCCGATGCGCCTGGCATTGGCATTGGTCTTCTGGAAGCCGGACTTGCGCCCCTCTGATTAAGGCCTTTGCCCCTAGCAGCGAGTCAGGAGGCTGCCTTGCTCTGAAAAATTAATCGGTCGGGCGTCTTCCAGCAACGTGACATCGTCACGCCCTTCAATATCCGCATAGAGTGACGGTGAAACCAGAATTTCACTGAGATATGATGTTGAGCGGATCATGCAGAGGCGGGCCTCGGCTGAATTGGCGACCCAGCTTGTGGAGACGCAAGCCCTGAACACATCGAGGTCATGGGGCAGAACCAGAGGAATTCGCGCTTTTTCAGTGATCGACGCGGTGACGCTGTTGAAGTAGATGGATTGAAGATCAATGTTTTCGATCAGGTTGCGGGGCGCGAAATCGGCCATGCCGATGCCGGTGGCGTTGCCTTTGGAGGCTTCAGTGACACCCAGAATGCCGACCCGGTGGATGAACGGTTCCGGCGGGTTGTCGATGCCCCGGATATCGGTGCGTCCGGTTACGGCATAATCCATGCCGGCCCCGGAGATGTTTTTTCCCAGCACCTCACAAACCAGTGCGTCGATCTGGGCAAAGGGCAGTCGGGCCAGCAGGGATTTCGCTTTCTTCAGAAGCCGTTCGTCGGCATTGTAAAAATCCTCGGGCTCGACCCCTTCAATGGTCACCAGTTGTTTTTCGGGGTTTTCCACCAGCGCAATACCGAAACAGATCGGGCTGTTGTCGATGGAGATTTTCGCCAGTTCCGGTAAGACGTCGCGCAGTCCCCGTGGGCCCAGAACATGCACCCGCTTGGCCCCTTCGCCCTTGCCCAGACCGACGGCGACCATCTTTGTCAGGCCGCTTTCAACGGGGCGGTTGAAGCTGGTGTGGGATTTGATCCGGTTGATCACAACAACGCCATCGGCTTCGGCGGCATGTCGGTCAAACAGACAGTCAACGCCCTGGCTGGAGGTGCCGTATTTAATCACTTCCATGGTTGCCTTGATGGGAACACCCATGGTCTCTTCGGTAATGCCAAGCCCACCCAGAACGGCGATCTGGCCTTCCGCCGTACCGCCGCCATGGCTGCCCATGCCGGGAATGATGAACGGGGCAAAGCCCAGAGCCGTTAATTGATCCACGGTGGCCCGGGCCACCTTGTCGATACTGGAAATGCCGCGACTACCGACGGCGACGGCAATGCGCGCGCCTGCGGCCAGGGTTTTCAGTTGTTGGGATTTCGCCAGTTCATCGGTGATGCTGGCTTTAATACAGGCTATCGCCGGGGCGGTCGGGTGGTTCAGTTTGACCCGCATCACCTGGGGCAGGACAACGGCATTTAACATGGAGAGATGGACGTCGGGAAATGTCGGTGATTGCATGGGGCTGACTTCTGTTTTGTTGTTGCGGGCTTAAAGTGTGTGTTTGTTCGGGGCGGGCGCTTTATTCAATGACGATGGTTTCAACAGTGGATTTGCGAATGGCCTCCCAGTCATAGCTGACACCAAGACCGGGGCCTTGGGAGACGCCAACACAGCCATCGGCATCAATGCAATCAAGCTCGTCCGAGTAGCCGTCGGCATAGATCGGCAGCGACCAGGCATTGCCGCATTTGGGGTGCACAAGATTGACTTCGTAAAAATTGGAGTTTCGGCAGGCGGCCATTAGCTGGCGCATGGCCGGGCCGCAGGAATGAACCTCGCAGTCCATGCCCAGGCCTTCTGCCGCCACGGCGACCTTATGGCAGCCGGTGATGCCGCCGTCATAGTCCGGATCGGCGCGGGCAAAGTCGGTCGCCCCGGCCACCAGCATGTCTGTTGTTGTTTCCGGATTGCGGACATGCTCACTGATCAGCAGCGGTGTTTTGATGTTCTGCTTCAGCATCTGGTGGCCATGAATGGAGACGCCGCCGTCTCCATAGGGATCTTCAAACCAGTAAAATCCGTATTCATCACAAACCTTACCCACCTGAATGGCATCGCCTAGCGTCTTGAGATGGCAGGCCGCGTCATACATCAGGATCATGCGCCCGCCAACGCGGTCACCGACAGCGCGCAGCATGGCGATTTCTTCCTCAATCTTGCCATCATGCCAGCCGTGCATTTTGTAGGCGCGATACCCGAGCGCCAGACATTGCTCGGCGAAATCGGCGTAAGCCTCCGGGCTGGAAAGCCCCCCCGCCAGCCGGTCGCCGCCAATGGTGCTGGCGTAAGCCGGCAGGCGTTCCCGGTAGCCGCCCAGCATTTGCGCGACCGAGACGTTCTGATGTTTTCCGGCAAGATCCCATAGCGCAATATCGAGCGCGCCAATACCTACTTCACCGATATGTTTGGTCAGGCTGCGCATGGTGCGGTAATGCTTTTCACGCTGCAGGGCGGGTTTTCCGATCAGGCTATAGGACAAGGCTTCCGATGCGGTCATGATGACTTTTGAGCGTCCTCGTGGCGGTACATATTCACCGATCGCGCCGTCGTCAGAGAAAACCCGCACGGCGAAGCGGGTGTGCGTGCCGTTTGCTCCCGGCTGGTAGGACAGACCAAACCCGGCGCGATCCGTGACGATGTCCGACAACTGGATTTCAAAGGCCGTCAATTCGATGCGGCGGATAAGCGGGCTGTTCACCATTAAACGGTCTTTCCTTATATGCGGGGGGATGTTCAGGTTTCGAAATATTCGGGAATGGCCTCGATCAGTCGGTCCATAAAATCAAGGTTGCTTTCAATATGAACCTGCATGAGGCGCGAGGCTTCTTCCGCATCATTATCGGCGACGGCATCAAGAATGTGTGTGTGATCGGCCACCGATTGGGAAATGGTGTTGGTCAGCTTCAGGATGGACAGGTTGCGCAGGCGCGCCATATGGGCCCGCGCCTGATTGACCATTTTCCAGAGTCCCGGATGTCCACTGATCTCGAGCAGTTTGATATGGAAAGCCGCATCCAGTTGGTAGACGAGATCAAATTCCTTGTCATCGCGGGCCTGGCGGTGGGCCCGGATGGTCTCGCGCAAATCGCGGACATCGCGTTTTGTTGTATTTCCAACGGCAACGCGAATGGCGGCGCATTCAAGAGCGACACGGGCAAAAACCGCTTCGTGTATACGAGCCACGTTCAAGGGCGCGACATAGGTGCCGATTTGCGGGCGAATATTTAAAAGGCCTTCCTGCGACAGGCGGATAAAGGCTTCTCTTATGGGTTGGCGGCTGACGCCAATCTGGAAAGACATTTCTTTTTCGGACAGCGATTGCCCCGGCTCAATTTCCAGCTTGATGATGCGTTCATGGAGCGCTTCGTAAGCCAGCTGTGCAGCGGGGATATGTTGGGTCATGCGGGGGTGAATCATTATTTAAGAGCCTTGTTGGGGTCGGGTGCCAGTCTTCCAATTTAAAGGAAGCGCCAAACAATGAAAACGTGCATGTCGCAATTGCAATGAACCATCACAATACCATCTTGTCAACATCCTACCATACTAGTATAAGAAATTTAACAGGGAATAATAGGCCGTCACAAGTCGGTAATTTCTATTGAGAACAAGACAGGGAGATTTATTTGATCAAATAAATGCATAAATACGTATTATATTAAGAAAAATGGAAAAAATTATCCTTTTTTGATCAAATCTTTTATGTAAAGTATATCCATAAGATAAAAATGAGCCAAATGAACACATATAAACGGTCCTTGAATATATCTGTTATGCCTGAATATCCGCAGTCTGAAGGTGGGGAACATGTCCTCAATAACCTGATCCAGAGAACGGGGGCGACATCCATCACCACGTCGCCTTACGTGATGGAGCCTTCCGACGCGCTGGATGCCGGGCGCGAGCCCCCGGCCGATGCGAAAGCCGGTGCGGTGCGCCTGCTGGACCGCGAATTATGGGGTAAAAGGGAATTGACCGTGCGCACCGCGCCAAGCTTCGTTCCCGACAAAGGTTTGTATCAGGGGCTGCGCTATCAACCCTCGGAGCCCGATGCCCTGACCAAGCGGGAAGGTCCGCGGATCAGCGCCTTTATCGATGAAACCAAAGCCCGGGGGCTGAACGCCTATATGCAGGTGCAGTCCGCCATACCGCCTGGCTACAAGGTTCAGTTTGGCGGCGCGATCCCGGAAGACCGCCCGCTATTGCCGGATGGCTCCGAACATGAAGGGCGG
This sequence comes from Rhodospirillales bacterium, assembly GCA_048262255.1. GTDB lineage: Bacteria > Pseudomonadota > Alphaproteobacteria > Rhodospirillales > Casp-alpha2 > JABMNT01. The sequence goes on from JBLXFH010000001.1 coordinate 1,526,442, forward strand.
GTCGATAAAAACGCAAGCCTCGCCAGCCCGCATATCAAGGCTTATGGGTGTGCTTTGCTGCGCGACATCATCCAGACCTATCCAAATCTGGATGGCCTGCGCGTCGACTGGCCGGAATATCCGCCCTATTCCTTCGACAGCCTGTTTTTTGATTTCAGCGGACATGCCAAAACGGCGGCGCAGCGCTTGGGTTATGATTTCGAGCGGATGCGAAGCGATACGGATCGTTTGCGGACTTTCCTGCTGCAGGGCTTGGCAAATTACCACATCGACAATCTTGTCGGCACCTCAGGTTGGCATGTTCCGTGGATCGAAGGGGGGGGTGGTGACTTCGACCTGGGGGCATTGGGCCTTGACGCATCCCTGGGGTCCCGTCTGCTCGGTGATACGCAGGATCGCGAAGAACAGCGCGGCACGCTCTGGGATTTGTTGAAAGACTATCCCGGCGTTCTGGACTTGCGCGCTTTCAAGGCCGATCTGGTGGCCGAGATGCTGGATGACTATGCAAAAACCGTGGCCGATGCGTCGGGTGGCAAGATGGATTTTGTCGTGCAGGGTTTTCCTCCGCCCTGGTCGCAGGCGTCCGGTTTTGATGTCAAAAAAATCGCGCCCCATGTCTCGGGTATTGGCGTGAAGCTCTATACCATGCACTGGCCAATGATGGTCCGCGCCTATGCAGACCGGATCCTGGCTTCCAATGGAAATGTCCCCGAGAATGTCCTGTTGATCGGCATTTTTACGATACTTGATCTTCTGGACAAGGCGCCGCCATCACAGGTCCGCGATGTCGCTTACCCGGAACCGGACGAGCCGCATCTGGCTGGCTTACAGGCCCAGGCCCGGAAAATTCACGAAACGCGCTCGCTTGCCGGCGAGACCCCGGTTTATGCCTTTTCTCACGCCTATGGCCCGGTCGATGATTACCGGGCTCGGATGGAAGTCGCCTGGGAGGCTTCCGGCCACCGCATGGTGGTCAACCGCTATGGATATATGAGTGACCAAAAGCTCGACATTCTGGGCGACGTCACAGGGGCGGAAAAATAATGGCACAAAAGAATCAACCCAATGTTCTGTTGATTATGGTCGATCAATGGCCCGGCCATCTGCTGGGCGTTGCCGGACATCCGGTTATTGAAACGCCTACGATTGATAATCTGGCAAGCCTTGGCATGCGTTATACAAACGCCTATTCGGAATGCCCGATCTGCATCCCGGCGCGGCGGTCTGTGATGACCGGCACCTCTCCGCGTGGTCATGGCGATCGCATCTTCCAACCGACAGCGGCTATGCCAGACATGCCGACATTGGCGCAAACCTTTCGCAATGCCGGTTATCAGGCTTATGGCGTAGGCAAGCTGCACGTTTACCCGGCGCGTGACCGCATAGGCTTTGACGATGTACTGATTGCCGAGGAAGGCCGCCCGCATCTGGGCGCCGTCGATGACTATGACATCTATCTCTCCGAGCAGGGATACGGTGGTCAGCAGTTCATGCATGGCATGAGCAATAACGATTATGTCTGGCGGCCCTGGCATCTGCCGCAGGAAACCCATATCACAAACTGGAAAGCCCGGGAGATGGCAAAGATCATCAAGCGGCGTGACCCGAGCCGTCCTGCCTTCTGGCACCTGTCCTATACCCATCCCCATCCGCCACTGGTTCCGTTAGCAGAATATTTTGAACGGTATGCCCGCAAAGACATTCCAACTGCCCAACAATCGGAGTGGTCAGCCGATGACGACGCCCTGCCGTATCCCTTGAAAGGCCCCCGCCATTACTGGCCGCAATTGCAGGGCGAACAACTGGCTGATGCCCGCCGCGCTTTTTATGCGCAATGTACGCATATTGATCATTCGTTGCGTGTGGTCATGGGCACGCTCCGGGAAGAGGGCGTTCTGGATGAGACCATTATCCTGCTGACGTCGGATCATGGCGACATGCTGGGGGATCACGGCATGTACGCCAAACGGGCGATGCTGGAAGGTTCCAACAACATCCCGATGATCCTGGTTGATACCGCCGACGGCCAACGTGTTCCAACCGCCCAGACGGATGACCGGCTGGTTGGCCTGGCCGATGTCATGCCGACCCTGCTGGATCTGGCGGGAATTGATGTACCGCAAACGGTTGAGGGGCTGTCGATGGTCGGGTCCGAGACGCGGGAGATTTTCTACGGAGAATCCCTGGAAGGGGCGAAAGCCATGCGTATGGTTCGCGACAATCGCTACAAGCTGATCTGGTATCCGGCCGGCAACCATATTCAGCTGTTTGATTTGGAACGCGACCGGGCCGAAACCCAAAACATGGCCGATGATGCGGGCCATACAGCGGTCCGCAAACGTCTCGAAAAAGAACTCATCAAACAGCTTTATGGCCGCGATCTGGCGTGGGTCGAGGACGACCGGCTGGTGGGCATGGAGGCGCCGCCCTTCACCGTCACTCCCAATCGCGGGTTCTCGGCGCAGCGAGGCCTGCATTACCCGCAGCCGCCGGAAATTAATGCAGATACGGCCGTCGGGTCGCCATAGGAAGGGAAATTGAATTTTCCTGACGAGGTGAAAAATAACACCGCAGGGAAGAAGAGTTGTTTCGGCAACTCACGTAATGAAAACAAAAATAGGAAAGGGAGAAGGATATCGTGAAGTCGCGTATCGCGTATTTAAATACACTTTTGAAACGAAACAGGGAGAATCTCATGAAAAAATTAGTCTTATCCACCGCTGTCGCCTTTGCTGCTGCAGTTGGAATGGGCAGTGTTGCTCAAGCGGCATGGCCGGAAAAACCGATCAAGGTCGTTGTCCCGTTTAATGCGGGCGGCACATCCGACACCATTGCTCGCGTGTTTACATCCGCAATCAAGGAAACGGATGCGCTTCCGCATCCGGTCTCGATCGTCAATGTGGGCGGGCACTTTTCCATCGGTTCACGCCGGGTCATGGAAGCCAAACCGGATGGTTATGAATTTCTACTCATCCATATCGCACTGATGGGCGGCCAGGGCGGCGGCAAATTCGATTTCGGCTACAAGGATTATGAGCCAGTTGCGGCAACGGGTGAGTTTTGTGTTGCCCCGATGGTTCGCAAGGATTCAGGTATCAATTCACTGAAAGAGCTTCTGGATGCGGCAAAGGCTAAACCGGATTCCCTTATCTTTGGCGCAAATCTCGGTGCAATTAATCATCTCGCCGGGATCATGCTTCAAAATACCAACCCCGGATCGAAGTTCCGTTTTGTCCAGATTGGTGGCGGTACAGCGAACTTTACGGCATTGACGGGTGCACAAACAGATACCACCGTCCTATCCGGCGCAGAGGTCGTCAATTTCACCATGGTTGACGGCAAGCCCAACCCGGAATCCCAGATCAAGCCCTTGGCTTATACCGGTGCCGAGCGTCATCCAAAACTGCCGGACCTGCCGACCGTTAAAGAACTGGGATATGATATGGAATTTTGTATCCACAGTTGGTGGTTCGCTCCAAAAGGCACACCGGCTGAAGCCGTCAACGGTTTCGCCAATGCCCTGGAAAAAGCAGCCAAGTCGGATCGCGTCGTTAAACTGTATAACGACAAGCTGTTCACTCCGGTCTTTCTGAAAGGCGAAGCTCTGCAGAAATCCCTGGATACGACCTGGAAAGCCATTCTCCCTGTAGCTAAGCAAGCCGCACAAAAGTAAGAAGCGTCGTTAGCTCATTCCTATCCCTGCCCCGGGCATATGTCTGGGGCAGGATTTTTTAAGAAGAAGTGATATGCAGAAACAGACTCCTGCTTACATTGATTACAGCGTTTCAACCCTGTTGATTGCCATATGCGCAACCTTTTTATGGGAAAGCTGGGATTTGCCGCCGGGAACCTTCGAGCCTCTGGGTTCAGGCCCGATACCGCAGGCCATTTGCCTTATTGTGATCATGTTGAATCTGTACGTGATCTTTCGCGCCTGGCGACGAAATGCCCCCATGAACGATAGATCTGAAGAAGGCGTTGAACCGCCCAACCTGATGAATGCCGTGATCGTTCTGGCGGCCCTGATTATCTATATTCTCGTCATGGCCTTTCATTTGGTGCCGTTCTGGTTGGCAACTATCCTGATGGTTTTCGGGATTATCGCCATACTGTCCAAATTCAATCGAAAGTCCATGCTGATCGGGGCACTTATTGCCGTCATCATGGGTGTCGGCAGCCAATATATATTTACCCAAATTTTCTTTGTTGATTTACCGGGAACCTGATCATGCAAGAGATGCTTACCGCGCTGGGCGTTATTTTTACCCCCATGCCGTTTTTGTTCGTTGTTACGGGTGTGGTTCTCGGGATCGTGGTCGGGGCCATTCCCGGATTGACCGGCGCTATGCTGATTGCCTTAACCTTGCCGCTGACCTTTTATATGGTTCCGGTTGAAGCGATTATCCTGCTGGTGTCTATGTATGTGGGGGCGATTAGCGGCGGTCTGATTACGGCGACCCTGCTGCGGATGCCGGGGACCCCGGCAGCCGTGATGACAACCTTTGACGGCTACCCTATGGCGCGCGGCGGTAATCCGGGCCGTGCGCTGGGGCTTGGCATTGGCGCATCATTTGTTGGCGGGCTGGTTTCCTGGATGGCGTTGCTGCTATTGGCGAAACCCCTTTCAATTATCGCCACCCGTTTTGGGCCATTCGAATATTTTACGTTGATCATGATGGCTATGGTGCTGATCGCTTCGGTCAGTGAAGGCAGTTTGGTCAAGGGACTGATTGCCGGTTTGTTTGGTATGCTGATCTCCATGCCCGGTGTTGATCCATCATCGGGGATGCCGCGCTTGACCTGGGACTGGTACATGCTTAACGGCGGTTTGAAACTGCTGCCGGTATTGATCGGGATTTTTGCGGTCAGCCAGATTCTCAGTGACCTCATGCAGCTCAATCAGAAAATGCAGAGAGTCGAGATGTCGCGAAAAGGGATATTGATGTCGCTGGATGACTGGCGCAAGCAGGCCTTCAATCTGATCCGTTCCTCGGTGATCGGAACGGGCGTTGGTATTCTGCCGGGTATCGGTGCGTCTATTGGATCGGTCATTGCCTATACAACGGCCAAAAACATGTCGAAGACACCGGAGAAATTCGGCACCGGTTCGGAAGAGGGGATTGTTGCATCGGAAGCCGCCAACAACGCCACCGTCGGCGGCGCCCTGATCCCGCTTATTTCCATGGGAATTCCGGGCAGTGTCATCGACGCCATCCTGATCGGTGCCCTGACCATCCATTCCATCCAGCCGGGACCAACCCTGTTCACCACCAATGCCGATATTGTCTGGGCCATGATTGCCGCCTGTCTGGTTGCCAATATCGTGATGTTTATTTTCATGACGGGATTTGTCGGCCATCTGTCAAAAGTGATGTATATGCCCCGGCTTTATGTGCTGCCGGTGGTCCTGATTTTCTGTGTCATTGGCTCCTATGCACTGAACAACACGATGTTTGACGTTTGGACCATGGTGATCTTCGGAGTGTTGGGCCTGTTTCTTGAAAAAGCCCGCTACCCGCTGGGCCCGTTTGTTATCGGATTTGTTCTGGCACCGTTGGGCGAGGCAAAACTGCGTTCGGGTTTGATGATGACGGCAGGCGATATTACCCCTATCTTCACCCGACCGCTGGCGGCCTCTTTCACGGTGATTGCCGTCATTTTGCTGGTTCTGCCGTTTTATAACGAATGGCGCAGAAGCCGGAAAAGTCAGTAAAGCGAAGGAAACCGTTATCGTGGGTAAATCGCTGGATCATTTCACGGGCTACATTCGTCCGGACGGCGAAGTGGGGGTGCGCAACCACCTGCTGGTGCTGTCGGCCACGGGCCTGACCGGACCGACCGGACGACGGATTGCGGCGGCTCTGCCGGGTGCGGTTTTCGCCGCCATGCCCTACGATGGTGGCCTGCTCGGAGAAGACCGTCTGGCGCAAATCCGGACCCTCATCGGGATGGGCCTTAACCCCAATGTAGGGGCGGTTTTGCTGATTGGCGGCAATCCGCCCAAGGTCGAACATCTGGCCCGGGAAATGGCGAAAAGTGGCAAGCCGATTGTCGCCATCACCCTCGATGAATGCGATCATGACGCCCTGACCCTGACGGACCGCAGCATTCGGGCCGGGGCAAAACTGATGAAGGAAATTTCCCGCCAGCGCCGCATCTCCTGTCCATTGTCCTCCTTGTTCCTGGGGCTGGAATGCGGGCGTTCGGATCCCAGTTCCGGGTTGGCATCCAACCCGCTGCTCGGCTTGATGGCGGATCGCATTGTTGATGCTGGGGGCAAGGCGGTGTTTGGCGAATCCACGGAATGGTTGGGGGCCGAACATCTGCTGGCCAAACGCGGCGTCGATAATAAAGTCAAAGACGCGATCCTGAAGGCGGTTCTTGATATCGAAAATCGGGCCATTGAGGCGGGACTGGACCTGACCGGTGAAAACCCGGGGCCAACCAATATCGCCGGGGGGCTCTCGACCATTGAAGAAAAGGCCTTGGGCAATATCGCCAAAAGCGGTAGCCGACCAATCCAGAGCCTGCTGAAATATTCGGAAATTCCGTCTGCACCCGGACTGCACGCCATGGAAGCGGCAACCTATGCGCCGGAATCAGTAACCGGTTTCACGGCGGCGGGCGCCAATCTTATTCTGTTTACCACTGGGCAAGGCAACAGTTTCGTCAACGCCATCACCCCGACCATCAAAGTCAGCGCCAACCCGGACACGGAAATGCGCCTGCATGAGCAACTGGATTTTATCTGTACGGATGTGTTTTCGGGAACCGCCTCGTTGGATGACGCCGCGCCACGTTTTCTGGAGGTGATCGTCGATGTGGCATCGGGGACAAAAACCTGGGGCGAGATTCTGGGCGAAGGTGAAGAAGTGGTCAGCCGGTTTGGAGTTTCTTTATGACGAAAATTTCCGGTGACGTTTGGGATGCGGTCGTTCTCAATCCGGTCGACGAGTTAGCGACGGCATTACGTCATATCAAGGCCGGCGAGGTTGTCCGCTTTCGGGTCGGTCCGGATACGCGGGAACTGAGCATGCAGACCAACGTGCCGATTTGTCACAAATTTGCCATTCGTGACGTTGCGTCGGGTGAGCCGGTACGTAAATATGGTGAAGTGATCGCTGCCGCCTCGCAACCCATTGCTGCTGGCGCCCATGCCCATGTTCACAACATAAAGACCCTGCGGGCAATCAAGCGCTAGAGTTTCAGGCTCAGTCGTTGTCGAGCCAGTTATCCTCCATCCGGAGCTGCCAGCGATAGGTGTCTTCCGGGTTGACGTTGTGGCTCCATTGTCCCAGCAATTCTTTCTGGGCGCGACGCTTCGCCATCACGGCATTGATTTCTTCCGGGTCCCAATGAGCTAATACCTTGCCCAGCAGATGATCTCGAATGTCTTTTTTGCTCGGGTCCTGACCGAGATCATTGATCTCACCGGGGTCGGCTTCCAGATCGAACATCTGCGGCGGATGTCCGTGATAATAATTGAGTTTCCATTTACCGGCCCGGATCATGCGTTGCTGGGTCGGCGTGCCTTTCGCCCAGGGTGCCATGCCGTCCGTGCAATATTCCGAATAGGTCTCGTCCAGCCATTCGGCATTGTCATCGTGAATGACCTTGAGGAAACTGCGGCCATCGCTATTGGGCAATGCCGGAGCGCCCGCCGCATCAAGCACCGTCGCCGCTAGATCAATCAGATTGACGATGTGTTTGCGGCGTTGGCCTTCGGGAAAAACGCCGGGCCATGACAGGATCATCGGCACCTTGCAGGAATCGTCAAAGAACGTCTGCTTCCACCACAGCCCGCGTTCGCCAAGCTGGTCGCCATGATCCGACGTGTAAACGATCAGCGTGTTTTCGGCGAGGCCATTTTCCTCTAGGCGGGCCAGCACGCGGCCGACCATGGTATCGAAGGTTTCCGTTAGCGCGTAATAGGCGGCGCGGGCCCGGCGGATGTCGAGGGGATCAATGGGCCGATCAATGCCGGTCCGCTCCCGCCACCATCTCATATAAGGATGGTCCTGTTCCGGGGATGGCGGGCCATACATCGGATCTTCAAGCTTCTCCATGTAATAGGTGACCAGTTCCTTGTTCCCCACATAAGGCTGGTGCGGCAGCATATAACCGAGATTGAGGCTGAAGGGTTCCGCATCACCGGCTTTGCGGACGGCAGCCAGACGGTCCAATGTGGCCAGTGTGTCTTCGGTGACATCGCGGTCATGCAGTTCGTAGGAACTTTGACCGGCGCCGGACTTTTCGAGACTGACCCGGAAAGGGCCTTGCGTTTCCGCCAATACACCCAGTGAATGGGACGCGCCGCCAACCCAGTTGGTTGAATGGTCGCCGACTGTGCGGCTGGCGTAACCGTGCATCTGGTCGGGGCCGATGGAATGTAGACGACCGATCAGGTGTGGGCGGTAGCCCCCGGCACCAAGCGCATGCGCCGTGGTTGGAATGTCACTGTCCAGCGGGTCGCTGTTAGTCCAGCAATGTTGGGACGACGGGTGGCGACCGGACAACATGGACATGCGCGCCGGAACGCATAAAGGTGAGGGGGTATAGGCGTTGTCAAAAGTCACCCCGCGCGCCGCCAGCGCATCAAAAGTGGGTGTCCGTACGATTTTGTCTCCATAACAGCCCGTGACGCGCGGCGCGTGCTGATCAGACATGATGAACAGAATATTCGGGCGTTCGGACATGAGATTTCCCTTATAAATTAGCGATTGTTATTGTCGGCTACCATAGCAGTCATGTTGCCGGTTTTTAAGGGTTAAATTACTGATATATTTGAAATAATAGGAAATTTTAACTGGAATATCATATAAAAATATGATCGTAGATGATAGACGAACGGAGACGTTTGTCCGTCAAAGGGACAGGCTCGGTGTATCCACGCTGAAAGGTGCCGGACATCCTTGTTTCCAAGGCTAACAGTAGTGGCTGGTGATGCTTACAGATTTTCCGGCTCGAAGTGTGGAATGGCTTCGACGAGGGTGCGGGTATAGGCCTCTTTCGGGTTTTTCAAAACGCCGTCCGCCGTTCCCATTTCAACAATCGCGCCCCGGTTCATAACGATCACCCGTTCGCACAAAAGCCGGACCACGTTCAAATCGTGAGAGACAAAAATATAACTCATGCCCAGTTCGCGCTTTAGCTGGTCGAGCAATTGCAGGACAACAGCCTGAACCGAAACGTCGAGCGCCGATGTGGGTTCGTCCAAAATCAGTAGCAACGGATCGACGGCGATGGCCCGGGCAATGCCGACACGCGCCTTTTGTCCGCCGGACAACTGATGCGGAAAACGGGTCAGAAGATGCGCGGGCAGCCCCACTTTTTCCGCCAGTGCTGAAACTTTCCGGCTGATCTCCTGACGGTCGCGCATGCCCATCAACTGTTTGAGCGGTTCGGAAATGGTGTCGAAGGCCGTATGGCGGGGGTTGAGGCTGTCGGTCGGGTCCTGAAAAACCATCTGGATTTTCCGGCGTTGCGGCAGGCGCGCAAAACGCGTGGCGGCATACGCTGTGATGTTCTCGCCATCAAAGATCACGTCACCCGACGTCGGGTCGAGCAGACGGGTGATGATGCTCGATGTGGTCGATTTTCCACATCCCGATTCGCCGACCAGGCCAAGGCTTTCGCCGCGTTCCATTTTGAACGAGATGTTGTCGACGGCTCGAAATACGCTGTCTTCCGGCGTTGTTTTTGTCCATGGCCAGGTCAAGCCGCCTTCCGAATATTTTGGAAATTCCTTAACAAGATCAATGACTTCAAGGAGAGGTCGATTGGATGAAGAAGGTGCCGCCGGTTTTGGCGATGGTGCTTTTCCCACGAAAGCCGGCGGCGCGATCTGGGCGTCATTCATCTCGTCGGGAACGGCGGTTAGGTCTGCCAGGGAGGAATTGGGGCCGGGCGATGCGGCAATGAGTTTTTTGGTATAGGGATGTTGCGGGTCGGTAAACATCTGTTTGACTGGGGCCGCTTCAACCACCTTTCCTTTTTGCATCACCACAATGCGATCGCAATAGGCGGCCGCCATGCCGAGGTCGTGGGTGATCAAAACGACCGACATGTTGCGTTCTTTGGTCAAATCCTGGATCAGGTCCATGGTGGCTTTTTGCGTGGTTACATCTAGCCCGGTGGTCGGTTCATCGGCAATCAGCAGGCGCGGATTGCAGGCCAAGGCAATGGCGATCATCGCCCGCTGGCACATGCCGCCTGAAAGCTCGAACGGATAATTCCAGTAGCGCTCCTCGGGATTGACGATTTTCACCTTTTCCAGCATCTCAATGGCTTTTTGTTTAGCCGTCTGACGGTTGGCCTGAGCGTGGCGCAGCAAGACATCCTCGATCTGTTTGCCGATGGCGCGGATCGGGTTAAGGGCGGCGCGCGGGTTCTGGAAAATCATCGAAATTTCGCGGCCGCGCAATTCACGAAGCTCAACTTCGCTGGCATCGGTCAGGGTAAAACCGTCATAGCTTGCCGAGCCGTTGGCGGTACGCCCGGCGGCGTCGAGCAAACCGATGACCGTATAGGCGGCAACGGATTTCCCGGATCCACTCTCGCCGACAATGCCCAGAACCTCGCCCTTTTCGACTTGCAGGGAGATGTCGTTGAGGGCGGAGACGATGCCGTTGCGGGTATGAAATTCGACGGACAGGTGATTGACGGACAGGATGGGGATACGGGTCATGAGCTCATTACGTCCGTTTTTGCGGGTCGACCAGGTCACGCAGACCGTCGCCCATCAAATTAAAACAGAAGACGGAAAGCATGAGCGCCGCACCCGGGAACAACGCCAGCCACCATTCACCCGAAACGATGAAATTGGTGCCCTCGGCGACCATAATGCCCCATTCTGCATCGGGTGGTCGAACGCCCAAGCCAATGAACGACAGCCCCGCTGCGTTGAGGATGGCCCAGCCCATGTTGAGGGAAATCTGGACCATCATCGGCGGCAGGATGTTTGGGAAAATCTGTGTGGCTAATATGCGAATTTCCGAATTGCCACTGAGCCGGGCAGCGCTGACAAAACCGGCGTTGCGGCGAATGTTCACTTCTGTCCGGGCAACACGGGCATAGAACGGCAAATTGATGATGGCGGTGGCGTAGACGATGTTTTCAACCGTATTGCCCATGGCGGCGACAATCCCCATGGCCAGTACGAACAGTGGGAAGGCCATGATGGTGTCCGCCATGCGCCCGACCAGCAAATCCCACCAGCCGCCAAAGAACCCGGCCAGCGAACCGAAGAAGCTACCAACGACAAAAGAGATGGCAACGGCGGAAATGGCGATGGTCAGATCAAGTCGGGTGGCGACCAGAACCCGGCTGAACACATCGCGCCCCAACTGGTCGGTACCAAACCAATGCTCCCAGGACGGCGGCTTGAGTGACATGGTCGCGCTGGAAGCCATCGGGTCGTAAGGCGCCAAAGCGGGGCCAAACAGGGCGATGATAATGATCATCAGAAACAGAACACCGGCGATCAGAGTGATCGGGTTGTCCAGCAGGACATAACGAAGATGTTTGAAAAACTCAGCCATCATTATGCCTCAGCTATCGAGCCCGACCCGCGGGTCGATCAGGGTGTATAAAATATCGATTGTCAGATTAAGCACGACATAAAGGATGGCCATGGCCAGAACAAAACCCTGAACCGCCACATAGTCGGAAACAATGAGCGCTTCGATGGCGAAGGAGCCGATCCCCGGCCAGGCGAAGACTTTTTCGACCAGAACATTGGAGCCCAGCATGAAGGAAAAGACCATGCCGAGCGTCGTCAGAATGGGGAGCAGGGCATTGCGAAAGGCGTATTTATAAAGAACCGTAGTGCGCGTCAGCCCGGAGGCGCGCGCGGTGCGGATAAAATCACCGGACAGCACCTGCAGCATGGCGGCGCGGGTCATACGGGCAAGTGGGGCAAGCGTAAAAGTGCCCAATGTAATGGCGGGCATAACCAGTTGGGCCAAAGCGGCAGAGAAAACCTCGAAATCACCAACCAGCAGGGCGTCTATGGTGTAGAACCCGGTCACGTTGGGCGGTGACAGGAAGTAGATATCAAGCCGGCCCAGTGGCGACGGGGCGATGCCCAGCAAATAATAAAAAATATAAATCATGAACAGGCCGGTGAAGAACACCGGCAACGATACGCCTGCCGTAACAATGATCCGGCAGAGTTGGTCAACCCAACTGTTGGGGCGCGTGGCTGCCGCGATGCCTAGCGGGATGGCGACGGCAATGGAAAAAATAAGCGCAATCAGAGTAAGTTCCAGAGAGGCCGGGAGGCGGCGGGCCAGTTCTTCAGCGACCGGAAAGCCGGTGCTCACCGAAACGCCGAGATCGCCCGATGCCAGATCCTTCATATAAATCCAGAATTGCTCGGGCCAGGCTTTGTCCAGCCCGAGCGATTCCCTGATTTCCTGAATGGATTCGGCGGTTGCCGCAGGTCCGGCAAAATAAACCGCCGGGTCACCGGGAAGGGCGCGGGTCAAGATAAACGTCACCACAATAATGCCAAATACGGAAGGCACGGCCTGAACAATGCGCCTTAGGATGATTTGAATTTTGCTGTTCACGTTTATCTCAACCTTTATCCCGGGTGGTGAAGTGGATTAGGCTTTGTCAAACAAGCGACAATCCAGCTGGCGATGGGCATAATATTTATACCCCGTCACTTTTTTCTGCATGGCGACATCCAGATAGGGCTGATAGATCGGGATCAGCGGAACGTCATCGAAAAAGATTTCCAGCATCCGTTTGATCTTCGGCGCATAGTCCGGATGATCCACTTCAAGATGCAGGGTTTCATCGGTCAGTTTTTCGATTTCGGGATTGTCGTAATTCATGGAATTGAACAACCGGCCTTTCTGATAGACCCAGAAGGAATAGTAATCGGGGTAGTTCAGCCAGCCGCCGAAGGCTTTGACATGCATCGGTAGTTTTTTCTCGACCAAGGCTGCCGTTCGCCAGTTGGCGCCCGGGATTTTATCGATGGTCACCTTGATGCCGACTTTGCCGAGGCTTTCCTGCAACAACAGGCACATGGGCTCGGACCATTGCGCCAGACCCAGATTGAAGGCAAGCGGAACTTCAAACCCGTCGGCGTAACCGGCTTCCTTTAGCAGGGCCTTCGATTTTTCGTAGTCCGTATCATAAGGGAACGGCTGCGGCCATTCGATGGTTTTCGGAGACATGGACTTGCCGCCCCACATGGGAATGCCACGCTCAAAGGCCGCCTGCTTGAAAATCTGGTCGTAGGGAACGGCATAGGCAACCGCCTGACGGACCAGTTTGTTTTTGTAGGGCTCAAAATTCATGTTGAGACCGATGGCGATCAGGGAATTTTCGATGGGAACACCGGAGATCGTGAATTTGTCGGAACCCTGCAGTTCGGCAAAATCCTTTGGCGGCAAATCGAGAGACACATCCGCGTCGCCCCGTTCCAGTAAGGCGCGCCGAGTTGAGGCAGACGGAATTTCGCGAATAATTACGCGTTCGATACCAGGGACTTTACCGTTCTTCCAGTCGTCATAACGTTTGTAGACGGTCTGCTGGCCCGGGTCCCAGCGCTCGAGCATGAAGGCGCCGCTGCCTGCTGGCGTGCGATGCAGATATTCCGTTGCCCACGGGTCTTTTTCCGTTGCGTGTTTCAAGGCTTCTTTCGAGTTGATGATAATCGGAACGGGCACGCCCAGATCAGGCAGGGTCAGTTTGCTTTTGCGCAAGAGTTTGATGACAAAGGTTGAATCGTCAACGGCAACAAACTGATCCGTCTTTTCAAGAGACCCCGCTTTCATCTGTACGGTCGGAAAACCGCCAAGGCTGACGGCACGATCAAATGACCATTTCACATCCTGTGCGGTGATTGGAGAGCCATCCCAGAAGGTGGAACCTTTGCGGATTTTAAAGGTGATGGATTTGCCATCGGCAGCAACCTCCCAGGATTCCGCCACTTCCGGCTCGAGTTTGGTGTAATCATACATCAAAGTGCCGTTATCCAGGGTCTTTGTCGAATATCCGACAAGACGGTCATAAAGGTTAACCGCGATCTGATAGCTGGGTCGGTTCGTGCCCTTGCGCTGGATATCCATGCTATTCGGGCCATTGCCGGTTACGACAACCAACGTATCGTTGCGTCCGGCGGCTTCGGCAGGCAGAAATTTGAGAAAAGGCAGTACGGACGCGCTTGCTGCGACGCCAGCCGTTTTTAGAAAATCACGTCTATCCATTGGTGGTCTCCTTAATGGGGTTGGTGGAAGGGGAGGAAGGAAGGGAGTTCAGGTAATTGCGCCATCCACCGAAGTGGGTGACGTCTTCGGCACCGTCTATGCCGCTAAATTCACAGATGAAACCGTTTACGGTATTTCTGTCATCCAGGATGACGGAACCAATACCGAGTGGTCGTGGAATGCCTTTGATGAAGTCGCCGAACCGGGCGGTTGGCAGAGCCCAGACTTCAAGGTCAATGGCATATCCGGATGTATCATACAAAAGGCCGGGCCGCGCTGGCGGGCCGCCGGGCAGGCTGAAAAGGCGATAAGACGGTGCGGTTTTGGTGGCGGTCAAAAACCGTCCGCCCAACCGGGTCAGTTCATGATTAAGCGGCAAGCCCGACATATGGGCACCCACGACGGCCACGGTGATTTCATCCCGGCTGGTAACGGGCTGGGTTCGGGAGGGTTCCGGAAATGCCCAGTCTGTGGCCCCCAGTGCGGGGGTGTTCGCATTCTGCAGGGCCGTTGCGATGGCGGCAATTTGCGGGTCATGACCTGTTGCCGCGAGCAGCGTTACGCTGCCGGGGCGACCGTCTTCGCGGTCTGAAACGGGGACAGCGAGGCCTGACATGTCGAGCAGATTGACGAAATTGGTGTAGGTACCAAAACGCGAGTTGGGGCCAATCGGATCGGCTTCCAGATCGGCGCAGGAATAAAAGGTCGGGATCGTTGGCACGCAAAACACATCAACGCTTTCAATCAACGGCGTTGTCTGGCGCTTCAGCGACTGCAGGCGGTACATGCCGCGAAAGGCATCGGCGGCGCTCAAACCTTCTGCAAATCCGATGACTTCGCGGGTAACCGGATGAATCTGGTCAGGATCTGTTTTCAGAAGCTCTTCAATGACGGTCAGACGCTCAGCCGACCAGGCACCGTGATACAGCATGGAAGCCACTTCGTAGAAGGGCGTGAAATCAATTTCCATAATTTCGCCGCCCAGAGTTTTCAGGTCGTCGACAGCTTTTGCGAAGGAGGCCGCCTGGACCGCATCGCCGAAAAATTCAAGGGAGGCAGCATTGGGGACACCAACCTTAAAACTGGGGGGCGGTGATGCCAGCGGTGGTGTGCCGACCGGGCGGGCATAGGCGTCGTCGATGTCAAAAGCGGCGGCGACCTGAAAAACCGCATAGGCGTCTTCAACGGTCAGGCCGAAAATGGAGATGGTGTCCAGCGTCCGGCAGGCAGGAACGACGCCACTGTTCGATAAGGCGCCTAGCGTTGGTTTCAGCCCGACAATCCGGTTAAGAGCGGCCGGAACCCGGCCGGAACCCGCCGTATCCGTACCCAACGAAAAACTGACAATTCCCCGGGCCACGGCAACGGCGGAGCCGGAACTGGACCCGCCCGGAACAATATTGGGATCAATGGCGTTTTTGGGGATAGGGTAAGGGGAGCGCACACCAACCAGTCCCGTGGCAAACTGATCAAGATTGGTTTTGCCAACCAGGATGGCGCCAGCCTGACGCAAGGCCCTGACGACAAACGCGTCCTTTTCAGCTTCATAGGCATAGGCCGGACAGGCCGCCGTTGTTGGCGTGCCTTGCGCATCAATGTTGTCCTTGATCGCAAAGGGAATTCCCCATAGCGGTTTGCCAACCGGATCAAAGGGGCCGAGTTTGCTGACTTCCGCAGCGATCTGGTCCTGATCAAATACGTAGAGAAAAATTCCGGGATCTTCAGCGGCATCAATACGTCGCAGGGCTTCCATGAGAACCGCTGCGGGGTTTGCGCCGGTGGCATATGCGGTATGGAGACTTTTGATATCGAAAGGCTGGTTATTCAACATTCGTATGGGCATCCGTCATTGTCTGATGCCGACTAGAGCAGTTGTTATTGGTGCGGAATACTGCTAATTTTAACTCATACCGATGCAATAAATGCATCAAACAGACCTAAGCAGTTCATATGAAACACCTTCTCCCTCTCACCTATATTGACGCCGTAGCGAAAGCCGGGTCGATTCGCAAAGCTGCGGATACCTTGTCCATTACCTCAACAGCCTTGAACCGGCGCATTCTGGCTATGGAGGAAGATCTGGGTGAGCCGATTTTTGAGCGGATGCCCAGAGGTGTTCGCCTGTCGGCGGCGGGTGAAATCCTCATCCACCATATTCGAAGCCAGTTGACGGACATGGACCGGGTGCAAAGCCAGATTGCCGATTTGGCGGGGCAGCGCCGGGGCCATATATCCATTGCCTGCAGCCAGGCCCTGCTGCCGTTTTTCCTGCCGGAGCAAATCGCCGCCTATCGGAAAGCGCACCCGGCGGTCACATTCAGTGTCTTGCTTCGGGACCGGGCGGCGGCTGAACAGTCGATTATTGATCTGAGCGCGGATCTGGCGCTGGTCTTCCAACCCGTCCGGCTGGTCGAGTTCGAAAACTTGCTGACCGTTCCGCAACCGGTACACGCGGTTATGAGACTAGATCATCCTCTGGCGGGGAAACCCCTGTTGCGCCTGCGCGACTGCCTGCGCTATCCGCTTGCCTTGCCAACCGCACAAATCGGCGTGCGGCACCTATTGGAAGCCGCCGTTCGGCAAACATCGCTGAAACTTCATCCCGCTGTTGAGTCCGACAGTTTTGACTTTCTGGTCAACCATGCCCGCACGGAAAACATACTGACATTCCAGATTCCCATCGGGCTTCCAATCAATGATGAAGGGCTCGGTCTTATCAGCCGCCCCATTGACGTGCGCGATGTACCGGCGGGGGTGCTTTATTTTGGTCAGCTGCGCGGTCGCACATTGCCGGTGGCGGCGGCGCGATTTGCCAACCAATTGCTGGAGACCTTTGCCGAGCGGTTTGATTGCGGTTGAGCGGATTTATCGCTTCGCCTGAGACGGCGGTTATCTGTTATTTTTGCTCAAACATCCGACCCCATCCCTTAATGCGCGAAGGGTCTGCTCCTGCCGTTCGGAGGCCGGCCCAAACGGCGGCGGCCGTTGAATCGATTATGGGAATCCCGAGTTCAATTTCCAGCTTTGCGGCAACACGGGCCGCATTGATGTTCGTACACATGATGGTCACCGCATCAAGGTTGGAAGTGGCGACGGAGCGGATCATCTCTTCGATGTGGGTTTCCGTTACATTGGAAAATTCAAAGTTTCTCTGCTCCTCCAAATGGCGCTCGGCAACGCAGCTCCAGCCATGCGAACGATAGTTCGCGATAATGGCGTTTTGCACGTCATCGGTATAGGGCGTGACCAGGCCAAAACGGAAAACCTCAAACCGCTTGAAAAGCTCATTGACCGCCAGCACAGAAGAATTTGCTGGAATTCCCGTGCGCTCTTCAATGGCTTTACACATCGCCACATCCTTATCAAAGCCCAGCCAACTGGCCGATGTCCCGCTCCAGACAATCGAATTGACCTTGGCATCGGCCAATAAGGACGCAGCGCTCAGCTGGTGCTCAATATTGAATTGGGCAAGAGCGGCTTCTTCCAGGGAAATTTCCGTAACGGGAAACCGGCCAAAATGGGCGGAAACATCATCCAGCCCGTGCAGGATGGAACCGGTAACGGGTTCCAGGATGGTATTCGAGGATGGGGTCAGGACACCGAGCAACGTACGTTTCAAAATCTATTCCTGTTAGAAGCCTTCTAATAAGCATTTGAATTACAATAATTTACCTGAAGGCACAACGAATAATTGCATGCAATATGTGATTAAATTGTTGATATTTAATAATAGATTGTTGACAATTTTTTCAGGCAATTCTATTGATTCCAAAGCAACAAGGAATCGATCTCTCACAATGAAAGCCCTGCAAACCCCTCTCACCCGACAAAAATCGCTCCATGCGAGAGCGGTTCATGAGATACGCGAAATGATCATCAGCGGCCATCTGAAGCCGGGCGACAGGCTGCTGGAAATCGATTTGTGTGAGAAGTTTGGCATTTCACGCACCCCATTGAGAGAGGCTCTGAAAATTCTGGAAACCGAAGGTCTGGTTGATTTGCGCCGAAACCGCGGCGCGTTGGTGGCTGCCATGACGCCGCACGAAGTGACCGAGCTTTTTGAGTTTGTTTCAAACATTGAGCGTGTGGCGGTTGAACTGGCGATTGAGCGCATGGAAGCCAAACATCTGCGCCGGTTGCAGAACATGCACGACAAAATGATGCGCTTTTATAACGAGGGTCGGCGGCGCGAGTGTTTTCAAACCGATTACGAAATCCACACGTTTATCGTTTCTCTGGCGGGGAATTCAATTCTGACGGAAACCCATAAGGGTCTTATGGCGCGCACCCGAAGAGGCCGGTACATGGCGCTGTTCTCCCAGGTGCGCTGGGATGAAGCCATGGAAGAGCATGAAGAGATCATGGCGGCAATCAACCGCCATGATGTGAAAAACGCCGGTGATGTCATGCGCACGCATGTCAAACAGACCGGCACGGTTATTCGTGAATCGCTGCACCCCGGAAAGGGGGACGCGATACAGGATGCAGGGGGATTGTCTGCATGATCAAAAGATGGACGGCTCCCAGGGAGAACTTCTCGATGGCAAATCACCAATTCTAACGAGAAAAAGGAACACATGATGACGAATGTTGTAAGATGTAAAACAATCCTGGGTGCCGCTCTGACGGCAGCCACCCTTATGTCAGGCACCGCGCTCGCCGAAACCATGACCCTGAAAGCGCTGGGTCAACCGGGTGCGACGGGTCTTATCCAGCAGAATAAGGAAGGGCCGTTTTTTGCGAATTTTGCCGAAAAGACCGGCCTTGATGTCAAGGTTTCCTTCCAGACGCTGGATCAGACAGGAATTAAGGGTGCGGAAGAGCTTCGTGTTCTGAAAACCGGGTTGTTTGATATCATCTCCCTGCGCCTGCAACAGGTCAGCCGCGATGAGCCGATGATTCTGGGGCTTGATCTGGTGGGTATGAACCCGACCTATGAAACTGCAGCCAAAAACCTGAAGGAGTTTGCGCCGGTTGTCGACAAACGCCTGCAGGAAAAATTCAACACCAAACTGCTCGGTCTTTGGCCCTTCGGTCCGCAGGTCCTGTTCTGCAAACCGGAAATCAAAAAGCTGACGGACATTAAGGGTTACAAGGTCCGGACCTACGACCAGAACCTGGCCAATTTCATCTCCTCTGTTGGTGGCATTCCCGTTCCTCTCGGGTTCTCTGATGTGCACCAGTCGTTGGCGCGTGGCGTTGTCGATTGCGCCATCACCGGACCAAGCTCCGCCAATTCGGCATCTTGGCCTGAAGTCACAACCCACGTTCTGCCGTTGGCCTTTCAGGTCGCCGTTCAGGGTTATGGCATGAATCTCGATGTCTGGAAGAAGTTCTCCGCCGATGATCAGGCGAAAATTCAGAAAGCCTTTGACGAACTGACAGCAGATATCTGGGCTTATTCCGAGGAACTGTTTGATGACGCCATGCGCTGCAACGTCGGTGAAGAGCCTTGCAAGCTGAACAAACCTTATAAGCTGGTAAAAGTTCCTGTAGCTGATTCGGATGTGGCGATTGTCCAGAAAGCCGTGAAAGAGTTGTCCTTCCCGAGTTGGGCTGAGTTGTGTGACAAAACCAATGCGACGTGTTCCGCAGACTGGAAGAAAACAGTCGGCGCAAAGATGGGCATGTAACATTAAAAAGGGGAAGTGACGCGGCCGGTGTCGCGTCACTTTTCTTTCCGAGGTATTTCTGTGAAATCATTTACGCATCTGGTGAGCTGGTTGTTCGGCTCCTTGCTGATCGCTCTATCAATTTTTGTCAGCCTCGAAACCCTGATCCGAAAACTGTTTAATTTTTCATTTCAGGGCGCCGACGAACTGGGCGGTTATGTGCTGGCGCTGGGCGGTACCCTGAGTTTCACCGTCGCCCTTCTGGAGCGCGGTCATATCCGTATTGATCTGATCCATGAACGGTTGCCATCCATATGGCAGGCGGTTCTGAATTGGTTATCGGCTTTTTTGCTGGCGGTTTTTGGTGTTTTTCTGGCGAAATATTGCCTGCTGGTAATCAAAGATACGGTTGAGTACGGCAGTGTCGCCCCCACCGCCTGGGCAACTCCGATGGTCTATCCGCAAACCGCCTGGTTTGTCTGTATTGTGCTGTTCGCCTGTACAGCGGTCTGGCTGGCGGTCAAGGCCACCGGCGCCCTGATCACCGGGAACTTTGATGTCCTGAACCGGGACTTCCAGCCGAAGGGCGCCATGGAAGAACTCGACGAAGAACTCTCAGATTTGAAACGGCGATAACCCATGACCATTACCACGATCCTCATTTCTTTTCTGGTCATGCTGGCGATTTTGCTGTCGGGCATGCCCATCGCTGTGGTTATGGCCTTAATGGGGGCTGTGGGCGGGGTGTTGATGTATGGCTGGCCGCTTGTTGACAGCATGGGACCTGTTATGTGGAGCGTCATGAATGAAAATCTCCTGACGGCCATTCCTTTGTTTATTCTGCTCGGCGAACTGATGCTGCGCAGCGGCATGGCGGACCGGATGTATGGGGCCCTGTCGCTCTGGCTGAACCGTCTGCCGGGCGGATTGCTGCATACCAATATCGGATGTTGCGCTCTGTTTGCGGCGACATCCGGCTCTTCCGTTGCAACGGCGGCAACCATTGGCACGGTGGCCACACCAGCGCTGGAGGAACGGGGATATGACAAGGCGAAATCGCTGGGCTCCATTGCTGCCGGCGGTACGCTGGGGATCCTCATTCCTCCCAGCGTTAACCTTTTGATCTATGGCTCGCTGTCGGAAACCTCAATCGGGCAACTGTTTGTCGCAGGCATCATTCCCGGTATCATGCTTACACTCATCTTCATGATTTATATTGCTTTCAGTAATCGCAAATATCGCGAAGAAGCGGTGGTTGTTTCGTGGGAACAGAAATTCAAAGCCCTAGGGGCGCTGATCCCCCCCGCCATTATTTTTCTGATCGTTATGGGCTCGATTTATCTGGGCATTGCAACGCCAACGGAATCCGCTGCTCTTGGTGTTGTCGCCGCATTGATCATGGTCGCGCTTGCCGGTCAGTGCAGTATTGATTTTTTCAGCCGCTGTTTTAGGCAAACGGCCAAGACCACCGGTATGGTCCTGCTGATTGTGTTGAGCGCCTTTATCCTGAACGTCACCTTGTCACTGACTGGTGTCGCCCAGACAACCACGCTGTGGGTGACTTCGCTGGGCATTTCGACGACGGCGCTACTGGTCCTGCTCATCGTTTTTTATATCCTGCTGGGAATGTTCATGGATGTGCTGTCGATGATGGTTTTGACCATTCCCATTGCCGTTCCTGTGGTGATGGCGGCAGGTGTGGATCCGGTTTGGTTTGGCATTTTTATCATTCTGATGTGTGAGTTGGGGCTGATCACGCCACCGGTCGGCATGAACCTCTATGTGGTGCATGGGGTGCGCTCTGACAGTGGTCCCTTTATGGATGTGGTTCGTGGCGCCATTCCCTATGTGCTGATCATGATCGCCTTTTCCGGACTGTTGATTGCGGTTCCGGAACTGGTGACCTGGTTGCCGCAATCCATGTATGGCGGTTAACCCTTCGGCCCGGTCAGAGATGATGGGGATATCTATTTGCTGATGGCGCCGAGGATGCTGCGGATGTCGTTCTGCTGTTCACGCGGTTGCGACAGGTTTAAACGGGACTGGATGCCGTCCAGATGCGCAATCATCAGCTTCTCGGCGGCTTCGGCTTGTCCGTTCGCAATATAGTCGACGAGTTGTAGGTGTTCGTCGATTTCACAATTCTCGATGGGGCCGCGCTGGTACAGGACGCAGATCAGCGATGAGCGGGTTAGAAGTTCCTTCATATAGCTGGTTATTATGGAGTTGTTGGCAATTTCCGCCAACAGGGCGTGAAATGCCTGCCCTTCATGCAAGATGTTGGCAAAATCATCGTGTTTTCGGACCTCCACTTCATGCGCGATGTGCTTTTTTAGAAAAGGGATAAACGATTTGTACTCTCGCGTCGCAAGTTGGGCGACCAGACGCCCCTCAATCAGGCGGCGTGCGGCAAACACCTCCCGCGCTTCGGCAATGCTGGGTTTTGCGACAAAGGCACCACGGTTGGAAATGCGCACAACAATCTGGTCATGCTCCAGGCGCAACAGGACTTCCCGGATACGGGCCCGACTGACTTCGTAGATTTTGGCCAGCTCAAACTCTTTCAATTGTGTGCCCGGATGGAGTTTTTGGGCCGTAATGGCCGAAATAATATCCTGGTAAATGGGCTCGTCCTGAAACTCGCTTTGTTCCTGTTCTGGAATCTGGTTCATTGGACTTTATAGCCCCCTTTTTCTGCACCCATAAGGCTTACTCTTTATTTAAAATAATGTGCAAATATGAATTGCCTGACATTTTTACATGCTGGCCCTGCTTAGAAAACCAAAACTGACAGGTTGCTCGCAGGCAATGCTATTGCAGGAAAGTCGCGCCAGAATCGAAGGCAGGAGATAAAGGAGAGACCAGCCACGTTGAGAGGTAAATAAATAGAAAGGTTTAACCAATATAGAATTGGTTGGGTTTTATTCCGCAGCGGCGCTTCTCTGTAAAAGATTATCACGAACAACCATCAAGTGATTCCGCATGGCCTGATAGGCGCCTTCCTGGTCGCGTTCCTGAATCATGGCGACAATGATTTCATGTTGTCTGAAGCTGTGATGGGTCGAGGGTGGGCGTTTTGTTTCATCGCGCAGCCGCCCCCAGACAACAGCCCTGCGAACCGCGTTCAATTGATCAAACAAGGCCGTCAGAACGGTGTTGCTTGAGGCTTCCGCAACGGCCCTGTGCAAGCAGTTATCCGCACTTTCATACTGCCGCCAGGTTTCCGCCTCACGCTGCAACCGTATACAGCGCAACAACTCTTCCTGATGGGCGCCGGTTGCATTGATGGCGGCTTCCCGGGCAAGAACAGGTTCAATAACAAGCCGGGCCTGCATGACTTCAAGAGGGTTGGTCTGGTTGGCGATAATCGATACGGATGACTGCTCTTTGATGGGGCGCGCACCGATAAAGGTCCCCTTGCCGACATGGCGCCATAACTGTCCCTTATCTTCAAGCAGCGCCAAGGCCTTGCGTAGTTCTCCGCGGGGAACCCCCAAAATTTCGGTTAATTCCCGCTCCGATGGCAGGCGTCCGTCATCCGGCAGATCGGACTGTGCAAGCCAGGCTTTGAGCTGCGTTAACGCGCTGTTTGCGTCGTCCATTTTGATCCCGATCATTCGTCAGTGAACTGATATAGATGTTTTGCCATATCAGGGCATTCCTGGTCAATAGCTTGACCAATAGATTAAACTTGCTTAATCAATCTGGAATTGGTTAGATGCAGTCAACGTCATATTAAAATGTCGATACCGTTAAGAACATAAACATCAAACAAGGGAGCTCATTGCGATGAGACACTATTTCAAAATGGTTGGTTCTGTCGTGGCGGCATTCATGCTGGCCATGATGACCATGACAAGTTCCGCTTACGCCGGAAAAATACGTATTGCTTTGGCCGAAACGCCGTCTGATGAATTGGCAGCCTTTTTTGTCGCTTTGGATCGGGCCAAGGCCATGGGGCTGGATTACGAGTGGACGGCTTTTTCGGATGAAGAATTAGCCATTCAGGCGATTCTGAGTGGTCAGATGGATATTGGATTCGGGACACCGTACTCGGCAATGCAAAGATCGAAGGCGCCTGTCCGTATTATTTTTCAATTGTCAAAATTGAAGTTTTTCCCGGTTTCATCCAAGAAGTATTCAAAGCTTGAAGACCTTGATGGTGAGCCGATCATGCTGCATTCGCGTGGCGGAGGAACGGACTCAATTGCCAATGTGATTGAAGACAAGCTCAATATAAAATTCGGAAAACGCTCTTATGTTCCCGGATCGTCCAACAGGATTGCCGCATTGATTGCGGGTCAGACCGACGCCACGATTGTCGACCTTTCCAACAAGAACAAACTTGTGAAGAACACAGGCGACAAGTTCAATGTGCTGCCGATGTTTGAGGTTGATGCCAGTGACGAGGCGCTTTTCGCCAATGTGAACTGGATCAAAGAGAATGCCAAGGATGTCGACATCTTTGTTAAGGCATTGGTCAGCGTCTATCAGGATATGGCCAAGGATCCAACGATTATCCGGCGTGAAACCGACCCGGACGGACCAATTGGCCAGTTGCCGAAAGAGGTGCTTGCTGAACTGGATGGTTTTTATACCGATGCGGTTGCCGGTGGTCTGTATGACCCCAATGGTGGCGGCATGAAAGCGGCTAAAGCCGATATGGAATGGTACCATAAGGCCGGTCAGCTAACCGGAAATCTTGCCGATCTGAAGATTGAGGATTTCTGGTACATGGATCCCCTGAACCGGGCGACCCAGTAATTTCCCTAACTGGACTGTCGGCATTTGAAGATTTTCAAATGCCGACAGTGCTTTTTGTTTTGTTTATCCCCTTAGGTACAGTGAATTATATTCGCAATGATGCGCTATCGCCCCCTGTTTCTTAAATTTGTATCGGCATTGATCGTATTTGGCGCGTGGGAAATTGCAGGACGGGTTCCTGTCAGTTTTGCCTTTCCGACATTCCTTGAATCCATGGCGGCCTTCTGGGCGCTGATCGTTGATGGGACCATGTTTGTGGCCTACGCCGAGACCCTCAAGCCGCTGATCGTCGGGGTTTTAATCTCAGCTTTTTTCGGAATTGGATTTGGTCTGTGGATCGGGCTCAGCCGGACATTTGACTGGCTTGTCTCACCCATCTTTATCGTCATGCAGACAGCTCCCCTGGCCGCCCTGATCCCCTTGCTTGTCATGGTCTACGGAATTGGCCTCACCTCGAAAGTGTTTGTGGTCTGCATTATGGCAATGCCGGTAATTGTCCTCAATACGAGCGGTGCTGTGCGCAATACACCCGCATCGATTATTGAGATGGGCGAGGCGTTTTTGGGCTCCCGGCGGGATGTGATTTTAAAAATCATCCTTCCGGCAGCAGCTCCCATTGTGTTCGCCGGATTACGTCTTGGTATTTCTGCGGGTTTTATTGGCGCCATCCTGTCGGAGCTGAAAATCACGCCGACGGGTATCGGTGACATCATCACCTATAGCCGCTCCATCGCCGATTATCCCAGCATGTATGCCGCGATCATGTCGATCATCCTTTTGGCCGTCGCTTTCCTAAACGTTTTAGAACGCATTGAGGTCAACCTCTTCAAGGGGACCCGACGCGACTATGTCTCCGATTAATCAATTCAGGGCTAGATAACCACAATGAATACAATTTCAAAAACCGTCGATCATGCTGTGACTGTTCGTAATGTTTATAAAAATTACGGCACAACTGAAGCCTTGAATGACATGTCTCTGGATTTTCCTAGAGGGCAACTGACGTCGCTTCTCGGCCCATCCGGGTGTGGAAAAACAACCCTGTTGAAGATCATTGCGGGCCTTCTGGAACCGAATAGTGGAGAAGTTCTGGTCAATGGTGAACCGGTTACGAAACCGGGGCCAGATCGGGCTTTTGTGTTTCAGGATTTTGCTCTCCTGCCCTGGGCGACAGTGATCAGGAATGTCGCATTTGGTTTGGAGTTACGGGGCGTTGCGAAATCAGAGCGTGAGGCCATTGCTGAAAAATACATCAAAGATGTGGGTTTGGTTGGATTCGAACAAAGCTATCCCCATGAATTATCCGGCGGTATGCGCCAGCGGGTCGGCCTGGCCCGCGCATTGAGTGTGGATGCTCAGGTCTTATTGATGGACGAGCCGTTTTCAGCTGTTGACGAACAGACCCGCCGCAAATTCCAGGAAGATCTGCTGAACCTTGTGAAGCATGAAAACAAGACGTTTATCTTTGTAACCCACTCCATTGAAGAAGCGGTTTATGTCTCCGACCAGATCGCCCTTTTGCTTCCGCGCCCAAGCCGTGTTTCGGAGATCATCAAGCCATCCGGGTTCAGAAACAAGGATGTCGACAGTATCCGCAGAGATTCGGAATATCTCGATATTGTTGACCGGATCTGGGCCTCTCTCCGGACATATGTGGAATAGGATATTGCAATGAAGGTATTTGGATATCAGTTGCCGGCAATGTCTTCGCTTATTCTATGGGGGCTATTGTGGGAAATGATCGGTCAGCTTGAACTGACGTTCTTCGTCCCCCCCTTATCTGCGATTTTTACGACGCTGCTCGAGATCGGCACAACAAAAGTCTTTTTAAAGGCTTTATTTGATACGGGTTATGCGTTTTTGGCGGGGACCTTTTTTGCCATCGTGATTGGCATCCCGGTCGGGATTTTGATGGGAAAAAATCGCTTTATTGATGAGCTTTTGCTGCCCTGGGTGAATATGTTCCTGAGTGCGCCCCTTACCGCACTGGTTCCTGTTTTGATGGTCTTGTTCGGCTTTGGTTTAAAAGCCATCATCATTACGACAACCCTGTTTGCCATCTGGATCATTGTTCTGAATTCACGTGCCGGGGTCATGCAGATCAACCGGTCTCTCATAGAAATGGCGCAGTCTTTTGGGGCGACCCCGAAAGACGCTTTTATCAAAGTCTATTTTTGGGCGGCACTGCCTGAAATTTTGGGCGGCGTCAGGATTGGTTTTATCCGGGCCGTGAAAGGCGTGATCATCGGGCAATTGCTGATCTCGATTGTCGGCTTTGGCGCCTTGTTTGAATTGTATTCCTCAAACTTCCTGATGAAACACTTCTGGGCGGTGCTCCTTGTCCTGTTCTCTCTTGCATTCGTTCTTGCGGAATTGCTGGCGGCCCTGGAAAGGCGGGTCGGGTATTACGCGGCGCGCCGTTAGGTCAGGCCTTTAACATTCTCAATCATAATTTAAGACGTGTAATCACAATAAGTAGGAATAAATAATGACAAAATACATCATAGACCCGCCACCTCAGGTGAGCCTGCCCATTCGCGGTACGGATGCAGAATTCCCGGTTCGTCGAATTTATTGTATTGGCCGCAACTATGCGGCGCATACTATCGAAATGGGCGGAGACCCGAACCGTGAGGAGCCCTTTTTCTTTCAGAAGAATGCACAGAATGCCGATACCAGTGGTGAATTTCCCTACCCGGCGGAATCGAGCGATGTCCATCATGAGATGGAAATGGTTGTTGCCCTGAAAAGTGGCGGGCGCAATATTTCAGTTGAAGACGCCATGTCGCACGTCTGCGGTTATGCGGTTGGCCTCGATATGACGCGCCGGGATCTTCAGGCGGCAGCCAAGAAAACCAGCCGCCCCTGGGAACCGGGCAAGGCCTTTGAGCGGTCTGCCCCTATCGGCGAGCTGATTCTCGCCAGCGAGTTGGGCAATATGGATTCGGGCAAGGTTAAACTGACCATCAACGGAGAAACACGTCAGGAAGGAGATCTCAATCAGATGATCTGGAAAGTGCCTGAAATGATTGCGTACCTTTCGCGGTTTTATGACATTGCAGCGGGTGACCTGATTATGTCCGGAACGCCTTCCGGCGTCGGCCCTGTCAATAAGGGGGATGTGCTTGTTGGAACCATCGAAGGCCTGAGTGACCTAAAGGTGAACGTTGTTTAAATGCAGCATCAGTCAGGGTGTTATGAACGTTAATTTCTCTCCCTAAAAGTCTCTCTCTATATCTGTTGCTGTATTGGTAAAAGCCTGCTTCTCGAATAGGGAAGCAGGCTTTTGTCTGTGTTATTGATTTTAAAGATTGGAACCTGTTCAGGGTTTTACCGACTCTGCCTTAAGGGAGAGAAGCCATCAACCGGAATATAGTCGACGAAAAGTTCTGACTGAGCTGATTAGTCCAACGGAACCGAACACAGCCATTAAAAGAACGGCGAGTTTGGAGGTCCAGACCCGGCTGTCATGGGTCCATCCATCGACAATCACCGGATAGCCGATGACAAAATGGCCGCTCAGGCCAAACTGCCTGGGTGTCGTTGCTAGCCAGGTTGCCTGCCTGAGCTGTAGAACAGCTGTCCTCAGGAGGCCGTGTTCAAAAAAATAGGCTTCAGATGAAGCCCCGCGTGCTCCATTCAACATCGCGTTTCGGTAGGGACCATAATCGACTTCGATGTCCGTAGCGCGGTTTTCGGCAAAGGCCTGAAGAACTGTCAGCATGTTTGTTGGCTTCCCGTTCGGGCCACGAACAATGGCCCCGTGCTGAGCATCCACCAGTTGCCATTCGCCCACCGCCGGGTTGAAAAATTCTGCAACGGAATGGCCTTGGCCCGAGGGCCAGCCCTCTGGCAGCAGGTGCCATTCCCGCGCTGACAGGCCTTGTTTCCAGGCCGTCAGGATAAATAGTTGCGTCGCATCGGTGCAGAAAAAGGGTTTTGTGGTTACTTCCCGAACCCATTTGTCAAAGGTGATGTCCGTGTAATTGGGCATTCCGTTAATGGGATCGAGTGGACTCATCTCTTGCAGATAATTCAGAGCCGCCCGAAGCCCCTGTTCCGTTTGAATGTTAGATTCAGGAAGCTCCAGGGTTCCGTTGGGGGAGGCTGCCTGGCTGGACGGCAGCAGCCAGTTTCCCTTGTTCAGCATTCCGGCGTATTCCAGAGGCACAGGAATAAATCGCAAGTAATAGCGATTGCTGTAGGCATAGAACGCACTGGCGAACATCAGAACGAAGGCGATCAAGGCGGCCGACGTTGAGGGGTTCTTTATGAGGGAGTTTTTAGAGCGAGCAGGCATTTAAAAAAACCGTTGTAAAAAAAGACAAGCCTCAGGCGTACGCTGAAAGAATACAAACCAAAATGACCTATTCGGAATGATCCATAAAGCGGTTTTTTGAAGCGCCCAAACGCCTGTGTGATTGTTACCCGAAAACGCCGGTCGGCCAGGGTCGGCTGCCGGACCGGCGTTGATCAGCCGGTTCTTGCAAGTCGGGTGTCGGCCCGGCGCTCCTGCAGGAAGTGGGTTTGAATAGGAACGGGAAACCCTTTGGCGAACACTTTGTTATAGGGTTGAAATTTGAACCCCAGTTCCTGATTGCGCAGTTGGACAATATTGGAGCATAAAATCTGTCCCGGTTCACAGGCATCGCAGAGCCGGGCGGAAAGATTGATACTGTTGCCGTAGGCATCGATTTCATCCTGAATGACTTCTCCCGCATTCACTGCCATACGAACGCTGATAGGCATAAGCGGAAAATTCTTGCTGTGGATTTCAAACAGGGAGCGGGCGAAAAGTGTCGACTTGAGGGCTTCTGTGGTATTTGGAAAGAGCGCCAGAATGCCGTCTCCTGTGTATTTGATAATCTCACCTGAAAATTTCGATATGCTCAGCCGCGAAATGTTGAAGTATTCCTGGACCAATTCGTGTGCCGCAATATCGCCCATATCACGGAATAAGGCACATGAGCCGACAAAGTCCGAAAAAAGGATCGCCCGTTCAGTGTTGACGGCTGCGGCTATGTTTTTCTCAGAAAGATGCCGAGAGATTTCGAGCATCAGGCTCAGCTTTTCACCATCTTTGTCCGCGCCCTGCAAATAGTCGCGAACGGCGCTCCGGATTTCGCTATGAACTTGTTTGAGGAAGACAATTTGTTTGTTGATATCCTCATCCGTTTCGTTCCCCTTTCCAATAAAGGTTGTCGAAATCGGATCGTTTTTGTCTTCATCCATGGCGGATCGCTTCAGGAATAAGTGCAGGGATACATAGAAAGAACAGTAAACGAAGTGTAAAATATACATACCAATTTATTCGAAACCGGGCAAGGGCCTCAAGTTCTTGGCCTTGTGTCCAAATGGGACGCAAGCTGGCTCGTCAAATGAACAGACAAACCAGAGTGCATTCAATTGCATATTCAACGGTTTGAAAAAGGAATGGTGGGCCCGGCAGGACTCGAACCTGCGACCAGACCGTTATGAGCGGCCGGCTCTAACCAACTGAGCTACAGGCCCCCAAGGAGGCATTCAAGCCGCTTATAGCAAGCTCTCTCCCTAGATGAAAACGAAAAAGCAGCAATGTTTGTGCTTCCGCCATAAGGCGGGTGAAATTCCGATGAAACGGGCCGCAACGTAAAAAGCCGGGACAGATGCCCCGGCTTTTTTAAAGAGAATTCCAACCCGCCCAATCAGTAGTCGAGGAAACTCCGCAGCTTGCGCGAGCGGCTCGGGTGTTTGAGCTTGCGCAACGCTTTCGCCTCAATCTGGCGGATGCGCTCACGGGTCACCGAGAACTGCTGGCCGACTTCTTCCAGCGTATGGTCGGTATTCATACCGATACCGAAGCGCATGCGCAGGACCCGCTCTTCACGGGCCGTCAGGCTGGCCAGAACGCGGGTTGTGGTTTCGCGCAGGTTGGCGTGGATGGCGGCATCCAGCGGCTGGATTGCGTTCTTGTCCTCAATGAAATCACCGAGATGGCTGTCTTCTTCGTCACCAATGGGGGTTTCGAGTGAAATCGGCTCCTTGGCGATTTTCAGGACCTTGCGGACCTTTTCCAAAGGCATGGACAGCTTGCCGGAAAGCTCTTCCGGTGTCGGCTCACGGCCAATCTCATGCAACATCTGGCGCGATGTGCGGACCAGTTTGTTGATGGTCTCGATCATGTGGACCGGGATACGGATGGTTCGGGCCTGATCGGCGATCGAGCGGGTGATGGCCTGGCGGATCCACCATGTGGCGTAGGTCGAGAACTTGTAGCCGCGGCGGTATTCGAATTTATCAACCGCCTTCATCAGGCCGATATTGCCTTCCTGGATCAGATCAAGGAATTGTAGGCCACGGTTGGTGTATTTTTTGGCGATGGAAATCACGAGCCGCAGGTTGGCCTCGATCATTTCCTTCTTGGCCTTGGTCGCCTCGCGTTCGCCTTTTTGCACGGTGGCAACGATGCGTCGGTATTCCGGGATCGGCAGGCCGGCTTCTTCGGCAATTTCGGCAATGCTCTTGCGGATGGCGATGACGTCGTCGCGGTGCTTCGACATGAACCGTTCCCAGCCCTTGCCCGGCAACTTCTCAATACGCTCCAGCCATGTGGGGTCCAACTCCTGGCCCTGGTAGTGCTGCAGGAAGTCTTCGCGTTTGACGCGGCAGGTGGTTGCCATGCGCAGCATCTTACCCTCAAAGCCGATCAGCACCCGGTTCAGTTCATAAGCCTGGGACACCAGTTGTTCAATCCGCGCATTGTTCAGATGCACGTCTTCCATCAGGTCAACCAGCTCATTACGCAGCTTGTTGTAGCGTTTTTCCTGGGCAGGCGGAATATCTTCACCGGCCTGCAGAGTTTCGATACGCGTCACCTGAAGCTTGTGAAGTTTCTTGTAGGTTTTTGCAATTTTCTCAAAGGTTTCAATAACCTGAGGCGTCAGTTTGGCTTCAAGAGCTGACAGGGAAAGATTGTTTTCGGCGTCTTCCTCTTCCTCGTTTTCATCAACTTCGCCTTCCGGTTCACCCGATGGTGGCCCGGTTCGCACGCCAACAGGAATGGCTTCGGCCTTCTTTTCACCGTCTTCCCCTTCGGCGCCGTCTTCGCCTTCAGCGTCTTCGCCGTCGCCAGCGTTCAGTTGCTGGGCGTTGGGGCCGCCGCCGTTTGTCGCTTCCAGATCGATGATGTCGCGCAACAGCATTTCTTCATTGACCAGCGCATCATGCCATTTGACGATGGCGCGGATGGTCAGCGGGCTTTCGCAAATACCACCAATCATCATCTCGCGCCCGGCTTCGATGCGTTTGGCGATGGCGATTTCACCTTCGCGCGACAGCAGTTCGACAGAGCCCATTTCACGCAGATACATGCGGACCGGATCGTCCGTGCGGCCCAGATCAGCCTCGTTTACATTGCCGGCGGCTTTTGCGTCTTCACCGGAATCTTCTGCTTCATTCGTACTTGGAGTTTCGTCGGCATCTTCGTTTTCGACGACGTTGATACCCATTTCAGAGAGCATCGACATGGTGTCTTCGATTTGCTCGGAAGAAACTTGGTCCGGGGGCAGGGCGGTATTCAGGTCGTCATAGGTGACGAATCCTTTTTCCTTGCCTTGCGCAACCATCTTTTTGACGGCGGCACCCATGCTGTCGAGAAGCGGGCTATCGCCACTCTCTTCTGCGCTTGCTGCGGGTTCTGCCGGTTTTACTGCTGCTGCTGCTTTCGCCAATTGTTAAACCTCACGTTTGATCGACATTCCTCAAGTTCTGATGGACGTCCACAGAACCGCCGATACTTGGTTTTCCTACAAATGTTCTAAATGTCGTATCCGGGCCGTCGCTTATTCCGCTTGCCCATCCATTACCTCGTTCATCTTCTGTTGCTTTAATGCGAGAAGCCGTCGCCATGTTGCCTCGGAAGGGTTTTCCGCGACATCCCGTTCCGCTTCCTCAATCTCTGCAATAAGATCCTTACCTCTGATTTGACCGAACGTTTCCCTCCACCCGGCCCCGGCTTCATCTATGGACGCATCGGGACGGGCGAAATAGGCATGATCATAAACAATTGCACCAAGTAGAGACCTGAGCACTGCTGAATAACCACACTGGTTAAGGTGGTTTACCAGAGCTTCAGTTTCAAGGCCTGAATTCACCGCCAGCGTCTTTAAAACCTCTTGGCGGATTTTGTCAAGCTCGGGCGACGAAAAAGCAATGGTTCCCAAGCCTTCCGAGACCTCATCATAAAGGTCTGGATGGTTGATCAGGGTGGCGATCAGGATTTGTTCGCGGCGTTGGCTGATATTGACCTTGGCCGCCGGTCCGGCGCTGGTTTCCATGTGCATGTTGGACGCCCAGCCGGCCTCGCGCCCGCGCCGCCAGGGTGTTTGGCTGCGCGAAGTGGAGGCCCGTTGCTCGGGGCTGACCCGCTCATTGAAGGCTTTCGAGAAGTGGTTGCGGACGGTGGCGTCCTGAATGGCGCGGGCATGATCGCTGAGGCGCTGCTGGAGCGCCGCCTTGTCTTCCGGTGAACTGGGCATCCGCCCGCCGGTTTCCATGCGCCACAGGGTCTCGGAGATGGGTATGGAGGCTTCCAGCAACTCAGCCATGGCGCTGGCACCTTTATTTTTAATCAGGCTGTCAGGATCTTCCCCTGCGGGCAGGGTGGCGAAGCGCAGCCCAATGCCCGGTTTGAGCAGGGGCAGGGCGCGTACCGCGGCTTTTCCGGCGGCGGCCTGTCCGGCCCGGTCACCATCGAAGCACAGGACCGGCTCGGGCACGATTTTCCAGAGCAGGCGGATCTGGTCTTCCGTGAGAGCGGTGCCCAACGGGGCCACAGCATGCTGGAACCCGGCCTGATACAGACCGATCACGTCCATATACCCTTCGGTAACCAGAATGGTATCGGCTTTGCGGGCTGCCGGGCTGGCCAGATGCATCCCATACAGTTCGCCACCCTTGTGAAACAGCGGGGTTTCCGGCGAATTCAGGTATTTCGGCTCACCCGTGCCAATGATCCGTCCGCCAAAAGCGATGGCCCGGCCGCGTCGGTCGCAGATCGGAAACATGACCCGGCCCCGAAACCGGTCGTAGCTCTCAAGGCCCCGGCCCCGGTCCTCCTCGGGTTTGATTAGCAGTCCGGTGGCGATCATCTGCTCTTCTTCAACGTTTTCACGCAGAAGTGCCGTTTTCAGCGATCCCCGGCTGTCCGGGGCAAACCCGATGCGAAACGTTTTCAGGGTCGCCGGTGTCAGGCCGCGGCTCTTTAAATAATCGAGGGCAGCGCGTCCTTCCGGCATATAGAGCATTTTTTCGAAAAAAGTGGCGGCGGCTTCCGTGACCTCATAGAGGGTCTGGCGTTTGCGTTCACGTGCGCGCTGCTCGGGCGTTTCGTCGGGAATTTGCATGCCGGCATCGGCGGCCAGACGTTCCACGGTTTCGCGAAATCCCAAGCCTTCCGTTTCCATGATGAAATCAAAGGCACTGCCATGAGCCTGACAGCCGAAACAATGGTAAAACCCTTTATCTTCATTGAGCGTGAAGGATGGGGTCTTTTCGTTATGGAACGGGCAGAGGCCGGAATATTCATGGCCTTTTTTGATCAGCTTGACCCGCTTGCCGACCACTTCAGCCAGACTGATGCGGTTTTTGAGCTCATCAAGAAATTGTGGTGAAAAGGCCATGGGTGATCCGACAGTATAACGGGGCGCTATATTGCCATAAGCGAAAGGTTGGCGACAAATGATTAGAAGGGGAAGTTATGCAGGCTATTCATAAAGTTACCCACAGGCCCGGGCGAAAGAAGGCTAGCCCAGGCGTTCTTTGATGGCGGCACCGGCCTTGCTGAAGTCCATACGGCCCGCATATTTGCCTTTCAGCAGCCCCATGACCTTGCCCATGTCCTTGATGCTTTCGGCGCCCACCTCACTGACGGCGGCGTCAATGGCGGCGGCCATTTCCTCGGGGCTGAGCTGGGCCGGCATGAATCCCTCAATCACCGAAATTTCTTCGGCTTCCTGCTGGGCCAGCTCCATGCGTCCGCCCTTTTGGTACATTTCAATGGACTCGCGGCGCTGTTTGACCATGGATTGCAACAGGCTCAGGACTTCCGCTTCACTGATGCCTTCCGAATTGCCATTGCCCCGGGCGGCGATATCGCGGTCTTTGAGGGCCGCCATAATCAGACGGAGCGTTGAAACAACATGCGTATCCTTACTTTTCATAGCCGTCGTCAAGGCGGCTTTGATATCGTCACGCAACATGGGATCACCCGTGGTTATTTGAGGAAACGCGGACATTAGCCAAAATTGCGCCGGAGTGCAACCCAAACAAACTTTTTAAGTTATTGAAAATAAATGAAATTTTCTTTTCTTTGAGTCTTGACCTTGGCAGGCTATTTGCTTAGAAACGCCGAAATCCAGCCTATTGCCGGTGTGGTGGTATTTAATGACAGCTTTGAACACGAAATGCTCCTCCAACGGGACTTACGTCCCCGGGGGACGAATCTTTGTGCGTGAACCCTATAATATTCCCAATGACATCTGAAGGACGGTTCTTTTGACAATTCAACCCGATTGGGCCGATGCGGCCCTGGTTCTGGCCGATGGCGAAATTTTCTGGGGGCGGGGTGCTGGCGCTGAAGGCAGCGCTGTTGGCGAGGTCTGTTTTAACACGTCGCTGACTGGTTATCAGGAAATCCTGACCGACCCCAGTTATGCCGGGCAGATCATCACTTTCACCTTTCCCCATATCGGCAATGTCGGTGCCAATCCGGAAGATATGGAAACCATAACCCCCGCCGCCCGCGGCTGCATTTTGCGCGAAGACATCACCGAACCGTCCAACTGGCGCGCCGCCAAACATCTGGATGCCTGGCTGAAATCCATGAACCTGACAGCCGTCAGCGGCATCGATACCCGCCGCCTGACACGCCATATTCGCGACGGCGGGGCGCCCAGCGGCACCGTGCTTTATGCTGTGGATGGTAAGCTGGATATGGACGCAGCCCGCAAAACCGCGACGGCGTGGCCCGGCCTTGAGGGCATGGATCTGGCGAAAGAGGTCTCCTGCCAGCAAACCTATAGCTGGGATCAGTCGGAATGGACGATTGCCGGGGGGTATGGCACGCAAAGCGATCCCAAACATCACGTTGTCGCCGTTGATTTTGGCGCCAAACAGAACATCCTGCGCTGTCTGGCCTCTGTTGGCTGCAAGGTGACGGTGGTTCCCGCCTGGACCACGGCCGATGAAATTCTTGATTTGAACCCGGACGGGGTGTTCCTGTCGAACGGCCCAGGCGATCCGGCGGCAACGGGTGAATATGCCGTGCCGATGATTCAGGGCATCATCAACAGCGGCAAGCCGCTGTTCGGTATTTGTTTGGGTCACCAGATTCTGGCGCTGGCCTTGGGAGCGAAAACCCACAAGATGGTCAAGGGCCACCGCGGAGCCAACCAGCCGGTCAAGGATCTCGAGACCGGCAAGGTCGAGATCACCAGCCAGAACCACGGTTTTGTTGTCGATACGGCCTCGCTGCCCGCCGGCGTCAGCGAGACCCACCGCTCGCTGTTTGATGGTACGCTCGAAGGCCTTCGCGTCGACGGCAAACCCATCTTCTCCGTCCAACACCACCCCGAAGCCTCCCCCGGCCCACAGGACAGCCACTATCTGTTCGAGCGGTTTGTCGGGTTGATGGAACC
Source organism: Rhodospirillales bacterium (assembly GCA_048262255.1). Taxonomy (GTDB): domain Bacteria; phylum Pseudomonadota; class Alphaproteobacteria; order Rhodospirillales; family Casp-alpha2; genus JABMNT01. The sequence continues at coordinate 1,562,718 of JBLXFH010000001.1, forward strand.
TCAAAAGTGAAAATACCTTCCCCCATTCCGGTCTTAACCCCGTTGTAGGGGATAGACCTAAAGAGATTTGGTGAAAAAGTAACATGCCCAAACGTACAGATATTAAATCGATTATGATCATTGGTGCCGGACCGATTGTTATTGGCCAGGCTTGTGAGTTTGATTATTCGGGCGCTCAGGCCTGCAAGGCGCTGCGCGAGGAAGGCTACCGGGTCATTCTGGTCAACTCGAACCCGGCGACGATCATGACCGATCCGAGCATGGCTGATGCGACCTATATCGAGCCGATTACTCCGGAAATTCTGGAACGCATTATCGAGAAGGAAAAACCCGATGCCCTGTTGCCGACCATGGGCGGTCAGACGGGCCTCAATGCGGGCATTACGCTGGACGCCAACGGGGTGTTGGCGAAATACGGGGTCGAGATGATTGGCGCCAAGGCCGACGTTATCGATAAGGCCGAAGACCGCCTGAAGTTCCGCGACGCCATGACCAAAATCGGTCTCGATACGCCGAAAAGCGAAGTCGTCAAAACCATGGACGAAGCGCGCGCCGCGATGACCGATATCGGCCTGCCGCTGATCATTCGTCCGTCCTTCACCATGGGCGGCATTGGCGGCGGCATTGCCTACAACAAGGACGAATACGAGCAGATTGTTGCGGGCGGCCTGGTCGCCTCGCCGGTGGGGGAAGTACTGGTCGAGGAATCGGTTTTGGGCTGGAAAGAATACGAGATGGAGGTTGTCCGCGATACCAACGACAACTGCATCATTATCTGCTCCATTGAAAACGTCGATCCCATGGGCGTGCATACGGGCGATTCGGTCACCGTTGCCCCGGCCCTGACGCTCACCGACAAAGAATATCAGATCATGCGCAACGCCTCGATTGCGGTGTTGCGTGAAATTGGCGTCGAGACCGGCGGTTCCAACGTGCAGTTTGCGGTCAATCCGGCAAATGGCCGCCTGATCGTCATCGAGATGAACCCACGGGTCAGCCGCTCCTCGGCGTTGGCGTCAAAGGCTACCGGTTTCCCCATTGCCAAGATTGCCGCGAAACTGGCTGTTGGTTATACGCTGGATGAACTGGATAATGACATCACCGGTGTGACACCTGCTTCGTTTGAGCCGACGATTGATTATGTGGTCACCAAAATCCCGCGCTTCACTTTCGAAAAATTCCCTGGCACCGACGCCTTGCTGACGACCTCCATGAAATCCGTGGGCGAGGGCATGTCCATCGGCCGGAATTTCGCAGAATCCTTTCAAAAAGGCCTGCGCTCCATGGAGACCGACCTGACCGGGCTTAATGAGGTGGAGATTGAAGGCGCGGTTGATGAAGCGGGCGGGATTAACGTCAATGCGATCAAGTCGGTTCTGACGGAGCGCCGCCCGGAGCGGTTCCGCTTTATTGCGCAGGCCATGCGCTATGGCCTGACGAATGAGGAGATTCAAACGTCCAGCAGTTTCGATCCGTGGTTTCTTGACCAGATCCGCGCCCTGGTCGATCAGGAAGAGGCCATTCGGAAAAACGGCCTGCCTGACACCATGCGGGATTTTCTGAACATCAAAAAATTGGGTTTTTCCGATGCCCGTCTGGCCGAACTGGTGGGGTCAAGCGAAGAGGCCGTGGCCGCCAAACGCCGCGCGCTGGATGTCAAACCGGTCTATAAACGGGTCGATACCTGCGCCGGAGAATTCGCTTCGCAAACATCTTATATGTATTCGACCTATGAAGGCGACGGGGTACGCCCGGCGGAATGTGAGGCTAACCCGAGCGACCGCAAAAAAGTCGCCATTCTGGGCGGCGGACCGAACCGCATAGGACAGGGAATCGAGTTCGATTACTGCTGCGTTCATGCCGCCTACGCGCTTAAGGAAGCGGGCATTGAAGCGATTATGGTCAACTGTAACCCCGAGACCGTTTCCACCGATTACGATACGTCCGATCGCCTGTATTTCGAGCCGTTGACCGAGGAAGACGTGGTCGAGCTGGTGCGGGTTGAGCAATCGAAAGGCGAGTTTCTCGGCTGCATCGTACAACTGGGCGGACAAACGCCGCTTAAATTGTCCGATGCCCTTGAAAAAGCCGGAATTCCGATTTTGGGTACCAGTCCCGACGCCATTGATCTGGCGGAAGACCGCGAGCGTTTCCAGAAGCTGCTGCAGGACCTGAAATTGCTGCAACCCGCCAATGGCCTGGCCCGCTCCAATGAAGAAGCCGAGGTGGTGGCCGGTAAAATCGGTTACCCACTGGTCATTCGCCCGTCCTATGTGCTGGGCGGTCGGGCCATGGAGATTGTTCACGATCTGACGGCACTACGCCGCTATATGACAAGTGCGGTAAAAGCGTCTGGCGACAGCCCGGTCCTGCTCGACAGTTATCTGCAAGACGCCATTGAGGTTGATGTCGACGCTATTTCCGATGGCCAGGATGTGTTTGTGGCGGGTGTCATGCAACATATCGAGGAAGCCGGTATCCATTCCGGCGATTCCGCCTGTTCGCTGCCGCCGTTTTCCCTACCGCAATCGGTCATTGAGGAAATGGAACGGCAAACGGTCGCTCTGGCGAAGGCCCTGAACGTTGTTGGTCTGATGAATGTCCAGTACGCGGTCAAGGATGAAACAGTTTACATTATTGAGGTGAACCCGCGAGCCAGCCGCACGGTGCCGTTTGTCGCCAAGGCGACCGGCGTTGCCGTCGCCAAGATTGCGGCCCGGGTCATGACCGGCGAAAAACTAAAAAGTTTTGATCTGGATGGACGCGCCAAACAAAAGCATATGGCGGTCAAGGAGGCAGTTTTCCCGTTTTCTCGGTTCCCGGGCGTGGATACGATTTTGGGTCCGGAAATGAAGTCGACCGGCGAGGTCATGGGCCTCGATCAGGATTTTGCCCGGGCCTTTGCCAAGGCCCAACTGGGTGCTGGAAACACCCTGCCGCTCCGGGGTTGTGTCTTTATTTCCGTGAAAGATCGCGACAAGCCAGCCGCGGCGAAACTGGCCAAGCGCCTGGGTGAGCTGGGATTCAGCCTGATGGCGACCGGGGGTACGCAAACTTATCTGTCCGAGCAAGGCCTTGGGGTTGAACGGGTTAATAAGGTTCAGGAAGGCCGGCCCCACTGCGAAGACGCAATTGTTAACGGCGATGTTCAGATAGTGATCAATACAACGGAAGGCGCACAGGCGGTTCTCGATAGTTATTCGATCCGTCGTTCGGCGCTGACCAGTTCCATTCCGCACTTCACAACCATGACCGGCGCAACAGCTGCGGTTGAGGCCCTGGCCGCTTTACGCACAGCAAGGCTTGAAGTTAAGCCCCTTCAGGCTTATTTTGAAGATGCGTTCTAGATACGCGGATTAAATTCTCAGATTTTGTGGAATTTCCGTGGTGCCTTGAAGCTAAGGCATCGGGCGCATTTTGTGTGTTAACGAAGGCATTAAGGTGGAATGGCCATGGAAAAGGTCCCCATGACCCGCGACGGGTTGACGGTTTTAGAAGCTGAGCTGCGCAAGCTTAAAAATGAAGAGCGCTTGTCGATTATCCGCGCCATTGCCGAGGCCCGTGAACATGGCGATCTTTCGGAAAATGCCGAATATCATGCCGCGCGCGAACGCCAGAGTTTTGTTGAAGGCCGGATTACGGAATTGGAAGGTGTGGTCAGCTGCGCCGATGTGATTGATCCGTCCAAACTTTCTGGCGATATGGTTCGTTTTGGCGCAACGGTTATGGTCGCCGACGAAGATACCGATGAAGAGTTGACCTATCAGATTGTTGGCGCCTATGAGGCGGATATCAAACAAGGCAAGATTTCCGTAACATCGCCATTGGCCCGGGCCCTGATCGGGAAAAACCTTGGCGATTCCGTTGAAGTGGCGACACCCGGTGGTGCCAAGGGTTACGAAATTTGTGAGGTTGTCTACAAATAGGAACTATGCCGTTCAGGCGGTCAGTCTTTACGGTGGAAAATCACCGATAGATTGTTGGCGGGCATGCGCACCGTTTTCATGAGCTGAAAGTTCTGTTTGAGTGCCTCCTCGGCAACCTCATCCAAATTGCGTATGCCCCATTCCGGATTACGTCCCTGCAAAGAGATATCGAATTCGGCGTTTGACGGGGCCGTATGCACGTTTCCCACCTTGAATGGCCCGTAGAGATAAAGCACACCGCCCGCAGGCAGAACCCGGCTGGCGTTTCGAAGCAGCCCCAAACAGGCCGCCCAAGGTGCAATATGGATCATGTTCACCGACAATATGGCCGTTAAGTCCTTAACCTGGGCCACGGACCAGATATCAACGCTGGCGTCAATCTCAAGAGCCGGGTGGACGTTGCCAGTAACGCCGAGCGATTGCCGCCAGGCATCAACAGAGGCCCTGGCCTCGGCATCGGGATCGCTGGGCTGCCAGTCGAGATGCGGCAGGTGTTCCGCAAAATAGGTGATATGCTGGCCGGATCCCGATGCAATTTCGAGAACGGTCCCGCGCTCTGGAAGCGCGTCTTTCAGGACATCCAGTATGGCGTCGCGATTTCGGCCGGTTGCCGGGTAATCCAGGCGTGCATCCGGGTTTTGCGTATTTTCATTCATCTTTCAATTGGTAGGAGGATCGTTCCCTCCAATCAAGAGAAACCGTAAAAACGTAAGCTTGCGATGGGGCTGGAAGGTATGGTACGCAATCTCCATGATTGATCGGATACGAAAATTGTTGCTGGGGGCTTCAGAGAAAGCGGATTCGCGCCTTGATCCCATGTCTGACGGCGATGCGGCGGCTGCGGCTTTGCTGGTCGAGGCAGCCAGTATTGACGGCGATTTTGGCGACGATGAACGCCACACCATCGCGGTTCTGCTGGCGCAAAAATTTGCTATGAATTCAGATGAAATTGAAGCTTTAATCGGTGAGGCTGAACGAGCCGTTGACCGGTCCGTCGACCATTACGGTTTTGCCCGTCAGGTGAAAGATGCCTATGACCATGACGCCCGCGTTGAAATGATTGAAATGCTTTGGGAAGTGACCTTTGCAGACGGGGTCGTACACGACTATGAAGCCAACCTTGTTCGCCGCTTGTCGGGGCTGTTGCATGTGTCGGATCGTGAGGCCGGGGCTGCGAGAAAAAGAGTGATTGAACGGCTGGACATCCAAGTCCAGTGAGATTAAACCAAGTTAGGTCAACGCTTATGACCTGCCTGGGTGCTATTCGGAACGGAGAACTCTATGACCTACGTCGTTGTTGAAAACTGTATTAAATGTAAATATCAGGATTGCGTCGAGGTTTGTCCCGTCGACTGTTTTTACGTAGGTGAAAACTTTCTGGTTATCCACCCTGATGAATGCATCGATTGTGGCGTTTGCGAGCCGGAATGCCCGGCCGAAGCCATCTTGCCCGATACCGAGCCCGGTGTTGAAAAATGGCTGGAAATCAACGCGAAATATGCGGAAATCTGGCCAAATATTACCCATAAGGGCGAATCTCCGGCAGATAGCGCCGAATGGGACGGAAAAGAGGGCAAAGCCGAGATGCTCAGCCCCAATCCTGGTGAGGCTTCCTGAGCCTTTTCTGAAAATACCCTCCTTTTTGGCGGTGTGCCGAGAGGGGCTGTTTTTTCCCGGATTTTGTGATATATTATAAATGTGCTGAATACAGACGGGCCACGGCGCGTGGCTTTCGTGTGTTCGGCTTTTGTGCGAAAGCATCCCGCCTTAAATTGTGGAGTACATAAAGACTATGGTAGCAGATATCCCCTTCAAGGAAGGCGACTTTGTCGTATACCCGACTCATGGGGTTGGCAAAGTTGAGGCAATCGAGAAACAGGAGATTGCCGGGCATACCTTGGAACTCATTGTGATCACCTTCGACAAAGACCGCATGACGCTCCGAGTGCCGACGGCGAAAGCGGCAACGTCGGGTTTGCGCAAACTGAGTTCGCGGAAAATGATGGAAGAGGCGATGACCACATTGCGGGGACGCGCCCGGGTCAAACGGACCATGTGGAGCCGCCGCGCTCAGGAATACGAAGCGAAAATCAATTCCGGCAATCCGGTTTCCATCGCTGAGGTTGTTCGCGATCTGCATCGTAATGTGGGCCAGCCGGATCAGTCGTTCAGTGAGCGCCAGATATATGAAGCAGCACGCGATCGTCTGGCCAGTGAATTGGCGGCCGTCGATAAAACCGATGTTGAGGCGGCAACCGATAAAATGGTTCAGGTGCTGCAAGCCGCTTGATCGCGCTTCACACGTGTGCGCTTTGTCTGCATCAATTGGCGAGTCCTGTCGGTACCAATGAACAGGTGCGCAACAAATGATGTCTGAACAAGCGGGTTTATGGCAATTAGGGTGTTAACGGCACCGTCAACTTCATTGTCAGCGCTTTAAATCCCTGAGCTTATTCGGCGACGATTTTGATTTTCTGTCCGACCGTCAGTTTGTCGCCCACATCCAGTGCGTTCAGTAAGCGGAACCATTCGCGTTTGTATTTTTCAAATGGCATTTGATCAGCCAGAGAAACAACAGTGTCGCCCGGCTGGATTGGAATCACATTGATTTTCAGAGGCCGGATGGCGCTGGCCTGCGTCGGGCTCAGGCGATGAAAGCTGTAGGTGGTTCTGCGGAACCCTTCATTCAGCGGGCCTGTCATTTCAGGCGGGGTGATGAAAGCGAGCCGGAAGATTTTGTCGGCATCACCCCGGAGGGCCAGCAACCGGACATCGCGAAGGCCGGCGCTGGTTTCCAGACGCCCACCACCCGTGGCGGCGGGCATGCCGTTGATGTCAATCGCTTCGACATTTTGCAGGGCAATATTACTGCCCCAGTGGAACTGTACATAGCGGCGAAGGTCATTGTTCGACTGGCGGACCGCTTCCGGGCTGGCCATGTCGAAAATGATCCGGGACTGGGATGGACCAATAGCAACCACCTGTTTTTGCGAATTGAACATGACAAAATCCGGTGGCACTTCGAACTGAATGCGCAGTTCCGGGTGGGTAAAGGTGCGCCCCTTGCGAATACCTTGCGACGGGTCATCGCCAAAGACCATACCATCTATTTGCGCCAAATAGGCTTCACGCTCAAGCAACGGGTTTTTGACGGGTTTGGTTTTCGCCAACTGAAAGGCCTGACGAATGCGGTCTTCGGTTCGTGGGTGGGTCGACATGATATTGTGGCTGACCCCGGCCTGGCCGGCGGATTGCGCTTCGAGTTGCGCATGCGCGCCCATTTTCCGAAAGAAGGTGGTCATGGCGTCGGGGCTGTAGCCAAGGCGGGTCATGTAGCGCACGCCCAGCATGTCGGCCTCCAGTTCCTGCTGGCGGGAATATCCCTGCACCGCCGCCTGGGCGCCTTGAGAAACCACCTGATTCAGCCCGGATGGAATGCCGGCCATGCTGCCGATCACTCCCAAAACCGTTAACCCGATATTTGTGGCCATGGATGTGGAATAGCGCTGCGCTGAATGGCGGGCGGTTATATGGCCGATTTCATGGGCCAGAACACCCGCCATTTCGGCTTCATTCTCGGCCAGGGCGAGCAGGCCGCGGGTGATATAGACATAGCCACCCGGCAATGCGAAGGCATTGACCTTCTCGTCATTGAGAATAGTGAATTTGTAAGGCAGGTTGGGGACTTCGGAGACGGCCGCCAGAGCCTTGCCAACGTTTTCCACATAACGTTTCAGTTTTGGGCCGCCATATTCGCCGCCAAAGGCCTCGATGATTTTTGGATGCTCTTCTGCGCCAACCTTCTGCTCGTCCTGCTCGGTCATGAAAGCCGTGAAACTCTGATCCCCAGTTGCCGGATTGGTCGTGCAGCCGGTTAACTGCAACGCAGAGCATAGGAGGAGCGGGGCGATCAATAACTTCAGTCTGGGCGTCATAAACGTATCCTTGCGGGTCTCTGAGATTATGAATTGCCTTGCATGTATCGACAAGACCGCTTGTCCCGATCAACAATCCCAATCAGCGGTCGGGCAGGCGTTCCGGTGTGGATATGCGTGGTGTGATCTTCTGGCGGGCTTCGCGGCGCGCGATATATAGCGAGGATGAAAAGATAATGATCGCGCCGACCCAAGTCCACAGATCAGAAATTTCATCAAACGCCAGCCAGCCAATCAGCACAGCAAAAGGCAGGCGGGAAAAATCAAAAGGCACAATAGCCGAGGCGTCGCCCAGCGAATAGGCTTTGACCAGCGTAATATGCGCAATAACAGCGACCGGACCCATGGCCAGAAGCCAGCCCCAGTATTGGGGGTCAGGCAGTTCCCAGACAAAAAGCGCCGGGATCAGTGCCGCCGGGGTCATCAACAGACTCATATAAAAAACGACTTTATAAGGGCTTTCCGTGCGGCTCAGGGTTTTGATGTTGAGGATCGAAATCCCGATAAAACCGGCGCCTAGCAGCGCTACATAACTGCCGACGGACATATCGATCAGACCAGGGCGGATAATGACCAGTGCGCCCGCAAACCCAACCAATGTGGCTGTCCAGCGCGGTGCGCGGACAACCTCTTTCAGGAAAACGGCAGCCCCGATTGTCGCAAATATGGGTGCCAGAAAGCTCAAGGCCGTCATTTCCGCCAGCGGGATCAGGGCAATGGCCCAAAACCATGTCATCAGCGCCCCCATGCTGATCAGGGCGCGAAAACAATAAAGACCAAATTTGTCGGTTTTCAGTTCATCTCGTCCGACGGCAAATGCCCAGGGCAGCATACAAAGGAGCGCCAGTAATAGCCTGAAAAAAGCGATCATGTTGGGGTGCATGCCCTCAAGCGACAGATAACGGGCGATCGCCGCCAACACGGAAAGCAGGCAGCATGAGAGGATCATCCACAAGGCGCCCCGAACAGGCGCCGGGATGGGACGGTTGGTGAGAAAGGCGGTAGGAGGCACTTGTACTCAGCCTAGGTCCAGGGGGTAAATGGGGCGGCGTAAATTTTGGTAGGGACGTTTTGAAATGTCTTCACTTGCCAGAGCGCCACAATCGACGATTAAAACCTGCCTGGCAACAGGTTCATAGGCGGCGCGAAAATGCTGCATGGATTTCACGGCGATGACGTCCTTTTGGGTAACGTCGATTCCGGCATGGCTGAAGGTTTCCAATTCGGTCACCTGCACACAGTTGGAAACGATCAGAATATCAATGCCGCCAACACGAAAGACAATGGTCAGGCCCAGATTTTGCCGGATGCCTTTGGCATAGGGACCGGTGGCCAGATACTGTCCGTCGGTGATTGCCTGAACCCGGCCGCTAACGAAAAGTGGCGGGCCGTACTGCGGATCCGTTTTACCGCCAATGAACAGCGAAAGGTTGGCGCCTTCTCCGGCTGCGGCCAGTTGCTGGGCGGCTTTCGGATCATAGAGCGTGGCGAAAGCGGCATTGTCGAGCCCGGCATCCAGCATTCCTTTCAACAGAAAGGTCGAATCGCCGTAAGCCCCGGCACCCGGGTTGTCGGCATGATCGGCAATCACAATAGGGCCTGCCGGGGCGTTACGATCTGCGGTGAGGAGGGCGGTTGTCTCCGCCATGCAGGCATCGACCGTTAAGTACGAGTTGGAGTCGAAATGCCGTTGCTCCCAGGCATAATCCATAAAGTGGTCGGCCATCACGGCATAGGAAAGGTCCTCGTCATCACTGGTGATCGTGACCGAGGGACCGGCCTGTTCCAGGTCCGTTAGCCGGAAACCGGCGCAGATACTTATGGTCAGAAGCTTGTCATTCTGATCTTCCAGCGTTTCCGCCTCGGCGAGGAGCTCCGTCATCGGGTTGGTGACGGTTGTTCGCCCATGGTCCAGCCCCGTTACCATGGCCCGACGCGCGACCAGAGTTTTGGGATGGACACGGCCTTTCATGGCGCGATCAAGAATATCCGCAGCGCGCAGCACAGTCGGGATCTGGTCGACATGGGGGTAGGTTCGATAGGCGCACAGGATATCCACGTTGGCGACCATCCGATCGGTCACATTGGCATGCAGGTCAAGGGTTGCGGCAATGGGAATGTCCGGCCCGAGGATGTGGCGCAATTTCTCTAGCAACAGCCCTTCAGCGTCAAAATCGTCTTCTGTCGCCATGGCACCGTGCAGTCCAAGCAAAACGCCATCAATTTTAGATGTATGGGCGGATGCGACCTTCAGGAGTTCTCCAGCGCAAATCTGCCAGGCGTCTCTTGTAACGGGGCCGGACGGGGTCGCGGTTGCAGCAACGGTATGAATAAGTTGCCAGTCATACTTTGCCGCGGCTTTCAGAAACCCGGCGGGTTCCAGATTGGACCCGGCAGTCTGTTCGGCGATCGCGTCTCCGAACACAAGCAGGTTGTTTCGAAAATCATCCAGCGTTGTCGGGCGCCGACTGAAGGTTGCGGTTTCGTGGAAGATAAAACCTGTAAGAACGCGATTGGTCATTAAAGCTCTGTGCAATCAAAAATTTGGGTTTTTACAAAACCCTGAAAATATCAATCTAGCATGAACGAACCGGTTGTTCCTATGGATGTAACATTTCATAGTAGTCAAAATTATAAGCAAATGGCGCGAACGAATAAAAAAGAGCGGGTCTGCCGGTAGAGCGCGGCGGGCACCGACGGAACTGGAGGGGATTGATGAAACGCAGACTGTTTTGGCGAACCGTGTTGACGGCATGTCTTGCCGGTTTTCTGCAAACACCGGCCTTTGCTGGCAAAGCGGAGGATACACTGTTCTGGGCGACGGATCGCGAAATTGACGTCACATTACCCTATTACAACAACCTGCGTGAGATGGTCATCATCGGACAGCATGTCTGGGATACGTTGCTCTACCGCGATGTCGAGACTTTTGAGTACAAACCGCTGCTCGCAACATCCTATAAATGGTTGGACACAACCACATTGGAATTCGAGCTCCGTCAGGATGTGTTGTTTCATAATGGTCAACCTTTTGGTGCCGATGACGTGGTCGCAACGCTCAATCACGTAGCCAACCCGGACAACGGGGTTTTAACGCAGAGAAACGTCAGCTGGATCAAAAACGCTGAAAAACTGGGTCCTTACAAAGTGCGGATCCATTTGAAGGAAGCTTTTCCGGCGGCGCTTGAATATTTATCCGGTCCCGACGCGATTTTCCCTGCAGGAATCTGGAAGACCGCAAAAACCGATGCAACGGGAAAACCGGATTACAGCACTATCGCACCCATCGGTACGGGACCTTATAAAATCACCCAGGTTGTGCCGGGCGAATCGGTAACCCTGGAAATCAACAAAAGCTATATGGACGCGAGCCCGAAAGGAAAACCATCGATTGGCAAGATTGCCTTTCGGACGGTCCGGGATTCAGAATCCCAGATGGCGGAATTGCTGACCGGTAGCGTTGACTGGATTTGGGATATTTCAAAGGACAAGGCCCAATCGCTTGCTGACGTAGGGGCCGTCACGGTTGCCAGCGCGCCGACCATGCGGATCAGTTTTCTGGTTATGGACCGGGCGGACCGGGCCAAAGGATCGCCGTTCGCCAACAAGAAAGTCCGCTTGGCGGTCGCCCATGCGGTGGATCGCGCGGCGATGGCCCGCGAGCTTGTGGGCGGTGCCTCCCAGGTGGTTCACTCAGCCTGTTTTCCGACACAATTTGGCTGTACGCAAGACGTTCCGCACTACGCCTATGATCCCAAGAAGGCCAAATCCCTTTTAGTCGAGGCGGGTTATCCGGAGGGGTTTGAAACCGATGTTTATGCCTATCGCGAGCGTGAATATACGGAAGCGGTGATCGGTTATCTGAAAGAGATCGGGATTAAAGCCAATTTGAAATTCCAGCAATATAAGGCGCTTCGCGGGCGTGTGTGGGACGGGCAGGCGCCCTTTCACCATATGACCTGGGGGTCTTATTCGGTGAATGATGTTTCAGCCAGCACCAGCCACTTTTTCAAACATGGCCGCGATGATTATTGCCGCGATGATGCGGTCAAGAAGTGGTTGGACATTGGCGACAGCAGCACCGACCCGTTGGCGCGAAAAGAGGCGTATCATAAGGCGCTTTCGCGAATACAGGAAAATGTCTGCATGCTGCCGCTGTTTACCTACACAAAAAATTATGGCTATAGCAAAGACTTGGTGTTTGCGCCGACAGCTGATGAAATTCCCCGGTTTTTTGCCGCCAGATGGAAATAATACGAGGATAATGCGCCGGGAGCGGATGGCCGGTCCGCTTGCATTGTGATCGAGAGGTCAGACGGAAGCCATGCTGATTTATTCCCTGAAACGCCTTGGCGTCGCTGTGTTGGTTGCTCTTACCGTTTCTGTAATTACTTTTGTTTTGTTGCATGCGTCGGGGGATCCGGCCATTGCGCTTGCCGGTGAAGGAGCGTCGCAGGAAGATATCCAGTATGTGCGTGAGCGCTATGGTTTCAACCAGTCTCTGGGCGCACAGTATCTGGATTGGCTTGCCCGCGCATTGCAGGGCGATTTTGGGGTTTCCGTCTTTTTGAAAACCCCGGTCGCCGATATTATTTTTTCGAAAGCGCCTGTGACCCTCATTCTTGGCTTGTCGGCACTCTGTTTTGCTCTCCTCCTGTCTGTTCCGTTGGGCGTGCTCGCAGCACTCCGGCCCAATACCCTGATTGATCGGGCGGCGCTGGCGGTTGCGGTTTTTGGACAGGCCATGCCGACGTTCTGGTTCGCCCTGCTGTTGATGATCTTTTTCGGGATCACGCTCAGGCTCCTGCCGGTTTCGGGTAATGCCAGTTGGCAGCATTTTGTCATGCCATCCATTGCGCTTGGTTATTACGCAGCCCCGGCGATCATGCGTTTGACACGGGCCGGAATGATTGAGGTTTTGGCCTCGGACTATATCCGCACCGCCAAAGCCAAGGGGCTCAGACCCGGATCGGTTCTGTTCAAACATGCGCTGCGCAATGCCATCATTCCGGTGGTGTCTCTGGCAGCCGTCCAGTTGGGGTTCATGTTTGGCGGATCGGTTGTTATCGAAACCATATTTTCCCTGAACGGTCTCGGCAATCTGGCCTGGCAATCCATTCAGCGTTCCGATTTCAACGTCATGCAGGCGCTGGTTTTGATCATTGCCCTGTTTTACATCGCGTTGACTTTTTTGGCGGATCTTTTGAACGCCTATCTCGACCCGCGTATCCGGGTGCGCTGATCGCCGATGACACAGCCGCGCCCCCCGCTTGTCGCACCACCGCCCGACCCACTTGCCGGGCTGGAGGCCGGTGCCCTTCGATGGATGCCCTATAGGGCCATGGGACATAGGGGGGGAGCGGTTGGCGGCGCAATCCTGCTGGTCATGTTTTTTATGGCGGTTTTTGCACCGCTGATCGCACCGTTTGATCCTTATGATCAGGATTTGGCACGGCGGCTGATCCCGCCGGTCTGGCATGCAGCGGGCAATTGGACCCACCCCTTGGGAACCGACAATCTGGGTCGGGATTATCTGACACGCACTCTTTACGGCGCGCAATACTCGCTTTTGATCGGGTTTGCCTCGATGTTGATATCGGGTGTTATCGGCACGGCGCTGGGCGTCGCCGCCGGATACTTCGGCGGTCGCGTCGATATGGTAATTATGTTTGTTATCACCACACGGTTGGCTCTGCCGGTTATTCTGATTGCGCTGGCGGTGGTTGCCCTTGTCGGCAGTTCTCTGACAATTGTCATTCTGGTTCTCGGTCTTTTGATCTGGGACCGCTTTGCCGTCGTCATGCGCAGCGTGACCCTGCAGGCACGCAGTATGGATTATGTCACCGCCGCACAAGCGCTGGGTTGCTCGACATGGCGTATCATTTTTAGCGAAATCCTGCCGAACGTCGCCAACGCCCTGATTGTGGTGGCAACGCTGGAGGTTGGGCATGCGGTCTTGCTGGAAGCAGCCCTGTCCTTTCTGGGGTTGGGCGTTCAACCGCCGGAGCCGTCCTGGGGTTTGATGGTTGCGGAGGGCAAGGCGCATATGTTTTTCAAACCTTGGGTGATCGCTATTCCCGGAACGGCAATTTTCCTGCTGGTATTGTCGATCAACCTGTTGGGCGACGGCCTTCGCGATGTCACGGCCCCGGAGAACCGAAATTGAGCCCGTTGCTGGACATCAAAAACCTGAGTGTTGATATTCCGCTGCGCTCCGGGATGCTTCATGCCGTGCGGGGCATCTCCTTTCAGGCCTTTGCGGGCAAAACCCTCTGTCTTGTCGGCGAGTCCGGTTGCGGAAAATCCCTGACCGCTCTGGCACTTATGGATTTACTGCCGGCAAGCGCCCGCCGGCGGGCCGAAAGCCTGAATTTTCAGGGAGAGGATTTGCAACGGCTGCCTGAACACGCCCTTTCAAATTTGCGGGGCAACAAAATCGGCATGATTTTTCAGGATCCCATGACGTCACTCAATCCGGCCTACACCATCGGCAACCAGATGACGGAAGTCCTACGTCGCCATCGCAAGGTCTCGCGGAAAGCGGCCCGGGGCCGGGCCGTCGATCTTCTGGAAAAAGTCGGCATCACCGGCGCCGCAGACCGGTTGAGGCAATACCCGCATCAATTATCCGGCGGCCTGCGCCAACGCGTGATGATCGCCATGACCTTGATGTGTGAGCCGGAATTGCTGATCGCAGACGAGCCGACCACAGCTTTGGATGTGACGGTGCAGGCGGAAATACTGTCATTGTTGGCCAGGTTGCAGAAAGAGCTGAATATGGCGATGATTCTGATCACCCATGACCTGGGGGTCGTCGCACGGATTGCCGATGATGTTGCGGTCATGTACGCCGGGGAAATTGTTGAAAGCGGCAGCGTCGACGGGATTTTCAATCAACCGACGCATCCTTATACGCAGGGGCTTCTGAACTGTATTCCCGTTCCTGGAAAGAATGGGGAAGAGCCGCGTCTGGGCACAATAGCCGGTCTCGTTCCGTCTCTGATCGGTCCCGTAGCGGGTTGTGCGTTCCATGATCGCTGTGTCTATGCCCATGCGGCTTGTTTAAAAACACCGGTGGAATTGATATCCGCCGACGCGGCGGGGGGGCATAGCTATCGATGCCTGTTGTCTGTTGAGCAATGCGCTGAAAACCACAAGCGGGGCGCAAACCGATGACGGCGCCGGTACTCGAAGCCCGGTCCGTTCAACAGTCCTTTAAGGTTTCGCAGGGGCTGTTTCGGGCGAAAAAAACGCTACAGGCGGTAAATGGTGTTTCTCTGACTGTCGCCGAAGGTGATGTGCTGGGGCTGGTTGGTGAGTCCGGTAGCGGAAAATCGACATTGGCGAAAATCCTGCTGGGCCTGCAAACCCCTAGCCAGGGTGATGTGCGTATTGGGGGTCATCCGGTTGAAAAATTGAGTCGGCTGGAAATCGCCCGGATCGTTCAGCCGATCTTTCAGGACCCCTATTCGTCGCTGAATCCGAGAAAAACCGTTGGTGCGATTCTGGCGTTGCCGCTGCAGGTGCAAAAGCAACCCAATCCGGAAACATGGCGAAACCGGATTGAGACGACAATGGATCTGGTGGGGCTTCCCAAGACGGTTTATGACCGTTTCCCGGGTCAGTTATCAGGGGGGCAGCGGCAGCGGGTTGCCATTGCGCGGGCTTTGATCAACCGCCCGAAAGCTGTTATCTGCGACGAGCCGACATCGGCTCTGGATGTTTCGGTACAGGCGCAAATACTCAATCTGCTAAGCGATTTACGGCAGGAGCTGGGACTGACTTATGTGATCATCAGCCACGATCTGGCCGTTGTTGAACATATGGCGACCCGTGTCGCCGTGATGTATTTGGGACGGCTTGTCGAAACCGCCGATACGCAAACCCTGTTTTCAGGACCCCGCCACCCCTATACGGAGGCCTTGCTTGATTCCATACTGACGCCGGACCCGGGGCTGGGTTTGCCGGAAACCCGGTTGGGCGCAACCTTTCCCAACCCGCTTGATTCACCATCCGGCTGTACATTTCATCCGAGGTGCGCGAAAAGGTTGGAGTCCTGCAAGACCGTTGCGCCACAACCGGTGACAACGGCAGAAGGGACGGTCGAATGCCATTTATACAAGGACCCTTCTGCGTGAGCCGAGATCAAGCCATTCAACGTGCCGAAGCCTATCTTGATGATGGCGGATTTTTTACCGATCTTGAGCGCCGCGTTGCGATCCCGACGGAAAGTCAGCTTCCAAGTCAGGCGCATGAACTGCACCGTTATTTGTCGGAGGAAATGATCCCCTGTCTTCAGGCCCTGGGTTTTCAGTGCGAAATTCTGGAGAACCCGATAGAGGGCGGTGGGCCTTTTCTGATTGGCGAGCGTCTGGAAGGGGACGACCTGCCGACGGTCTTCACCTATGGGCATGGGGATGTGGTGCGCGGTTATGAGGACCAGTGGATGGATGGCCTGTCTCCCTGGAAGGTCATCCGGCAGGGCGACAAATGGTATGGTCGGGGAACCGCCGACAACAAAGGCCAGCACACCATCAATCTGGCGGCTCTGAGGTCGGTGCTCGAGCAGCGCGGGCGGCTCGGTTTTAACGTGAAACTGATTTTCGAGACCGGTGAGGAACGGGGCTCTCCGGGCTTGCGTGAATTTTGCGAACAGCATCGCGAAAGGCTGAAATCGGATGTGCTGATTGCTTCCGACGGGCCGCGCCTGTCGCCGGAACGGGCAACCGTCTTTATGGGCTCGCGGGGCATCTTTAATTTCCGCATGAGCCTGTCTCTGCGAGAAGGGGCGCATCATTCGGGCAACTGGGGTGGCCTGCTGGCCAATCCCGGGATCATTCTGGCCAACGCCATCGCTTCCATTGTCTCCAGTGAAGGCAAGGTTCTGGTCGATGGGCTGCGCCCGCCGGCTCCCATGCCGAACTCGGTACGCGCTGCGGTTGCCGATCTGCAGGTGGATGGCGGCGATGACGGCCCCGTTGTTGATCCGGGCTGGGGCGAGCCCGGACTGACGGCTGGCGAGAAAGTGTTTGGCTGGAACACCTTCGAGGTTCTGGCCTTTAAAACCGGCAACCCAGAAGCGCCGGTCAATGCCATTCCACCAAGCGCCGAAGCTTTTTGCCATATCCGCTATGTGCCGCCCTGCGATCCCTTTCAGTTTTTGCCAAGCCTCAGAGCACATCTGGATGCCAACGGATTTGAGGACATTGAACTGGAGACGAGTCCCGGAAAAATGCCCGCGACCCGGTTGGACCCGGACCACCCCTGGGCCCGATGGGCCGTCGCAGGTATGGAAAAAACCACAGGCAGAAAAGTTGATGTCCTGCCCAATCTCGGTGGCTCTTTGCCTAATGATGCCTTTTCCGAAGTGCTGGGCCTGCCGACCATCTGGGTTCCGCACAGCTATGCCTCTTGTTCCCAACATGCCCCAAACGAGCATCTTCTCGAGCCGCTCAGCCGCGATGCGCTGCGGGTGATGGCGGGAATCTGGTGGGATTTGGGCGATGGCCATACGCCCCTAACAATGAAGGAGTAGGAAATGCCAATAATTCGGGTCGAAATGTTTGAAGGACGTCCCATTGACAAAAAACGCGAACTGGCGCAAGCCCTGACAGCGGAAATGGTCCGCGTGACCGGTGTCGGTGAAGCGTCGGTGACGGTTATTATTGATGAGATCAAGAAGGAAAACTGGGCCGCCGGTGGAAAGCTTTTTGCCGATAAATTCCCCGACTGAGTTTTGAGAAGGAGACCCTCTGAAATGTCCCTATGTGATTTAGACGCCACCGAGCAACGCCGCCGGATCGGCACCAAGGAAATCTCTCCGGTCGAGCTTCTGGAAAATACGCTCGAACGTATTGACGCCGTCAATGGGACGGTTAATGCGCTGGTCGCTATGGATATTGAACAGGCGAGGGCGACAGCCAAAACGGCGGAAAAAGCCGTTCTTGATGGAGATGATCTGGGCCTGTTGCACGGTCTGCCGGTCGGCATCAAGGATTTGGAGTCAACCGCCGGCTTGCGCACCACTTATGGTTCGCTATTGTATGAAAACCATGTGCCGGACCAGGATGATATCTCTGTCGCCAATGTGCGCGAGGAAGGGGCGGTTATCCTTGGCAAAACCAATACGCCGGAATTCGGCGCCGGAGCCAACACCCGCAACAGCGTCTTCGGGGCGACAAAAAACCCATTCGATACCCGCCTCACCCCGGCCGGCTCGTCGGGTGGGTCTGCTGTGGCGCTTGCCTGCGGCATGGTCTCGCTGGCCAGCGGGTCCGATTACGGCGGCAGTCTCCGGACGCCTGCCGGTTTCAGCGGGATTGTCGGTTTTCGCCCATCGCCGGGGGTTGTTCCCAACCCGGAGCGTTCCGTTGGCCTCAGCCCCTATTCGGTGCAGGGTGGCATGGGCCGCACGGTTGCCGATGTTTCCCTGATGATCGCCGCGCTGGCCGATGCCGATATACGCGATCCCTATTCCCAATCCATCGACCCGGACCTGTTTGAACCCGTCAGTGAAATAGACCTGGGAGCCTTGCGGGTCGCCATTTCTCCGGATCTCGGCTGCGCGCCGGTTGATAATGATATCCGCTCGGTGTTCGCTGATAAGTGCGCCGCCTTTCGCGGTGTTTTTGCGCAGGCCGAGGACCGCGACCCGGACCTCGCTCAGGTGCATGACGCCTTTGAAATCACCCGCGGCATCAATTTCATCAGCGCCCATGGCGAGCGGGTCAAAAAACATCGCGATCAACTGGGCCCGAACGTTGTCGATAACGTGACGCGCGGCCTTGCTTATACAGCCAAAGACGTGGCCTGGGCCAACGCGGAGCAGTCGAAAATCTATCAAAACGTGATGGATTTGTTCGACGAGGTGGATCTGTTGATTTGCCCGGCGGCCTCCGTATCGCCGTTCCCGCACGAACAATGGTTTGTTGAGGAAATCAACGGTGAACCCATGCCGACCTATATGCGCTGGCTGGCCTTGAGTTATGGTCTGACCATGGCGACCCCGGCGATATGCGCCCTGCCGGTCGGGCTTGATCACAAAGGCATGCCTTTTGGTATCCAGATTGTCGGGCCGAACGGATCGGATCGTTTCGTTCTGCAGGCCGCCCATTCCCTGGAGCGCCATCTTGCCGGCAAACCCGGTTTGCAGAGGCCCATTCCTGATTTGGCGACTTTAGCAGATTGATATGACGACAATGCCGAAGCGGGTTCTGATTGCGGATTTCAAACACGAAACCAACACTTTCAGTCAGTTGCCGACGACCCTCGATTCTTACCGGGCGCGGGGCTTGTATTACGGCGACGAAGTGGTCCGCAAACTGCGCGGCACGAAAACCGAAATGGCGGCTTTTATTGACGCCTGCGCGCGTTTTGACTGGCAGGGAACCTATGCGGTCTATGGCGATGCAACGCCGTCGGGAAAAGTGACGGAAGAAACGTTCGAGCATATGGCTACGGTTATTCTCGACTGCCTGACGGATCAGGGGCCTTTCGATGCTGTGCTTTTGTCGCTGCACGGGGCCATGGTCTGCACCCATGTGGACGATGGCGAGGGTGAACTTCTGGGCCGAATCCGGAACCGAATCGGTTGGAAAATTCCCATAGCCGTCACCCTGGACCTGCACGCCAACATCACTGACCGGATGGCCGAACTGGCAGATATCATGGTGATCTATCGGACCTATCCGCATATTGACCAATATGAGATCGCCAATGAAGCGGCCGGGCTTTTGCAGCGGACCCTGCTGGGCGAGATCAAGCCCCGCTGCGTGGTCGCCCGCGGACGGATGCTGGATGGTGCCGATCATGGGCGAACGACAACACCCGGGCCGATGACGGAAGCCCTGATGAGCGTCAAGCTGGGGGTGGAGCAAACGCCAGCGGCCTTGTCCGGTTCTGTCGCCTGCGGTTTTCCGTGGGCTGATATCGCAGAGACCGGCCCCAGCGTCGTGATTGTCGGCGATGGCGATGCGGCAGGCTGCCAGGAATTGGCGAATAAACGGATTGATGAAATCTGGCAAAGCCGTCATCGCCTGACCATTCGCCCCGTATCCATTGAAGAGGCCCTAACGACAGTCCAGACGGCAGGCGAGCGCAAAGCACCAATTGTCCTGGCGGACTTTGCAGACAATCCGGGCGGTGGCGGTTATGGCGATGCGACACGCCTGTTGAAAGCCATGATCGACGCCAATCTGCAAAACGCGGCGTTTGCGACCCTTTACGATCCGGTTGCGGTCCGCACCTGTATTGAGCAGGGGCTGGGTGCGCATGTGGTGGTGGCCATTGGTGGCAAGATCGACGCCCGCTATGGGGCGCCCATTCCGGTGACCGGTCATGTGGTCGCCGTTACCGACGGCACCCTGCGCCTGAAGGGGCCGATGATGGCGGGGACAACAATCAATATGGGGCCGACCGCCGTGCTGCGGGTCGGTGGTATCGATATTGTCCTGACCAGTGGGCGCTTTCAGGCTTATGATCTGAATTTTTTTGAGCATGCCCATATTGATCCGCGCAAAAAAGACGTGCTGGCTGTCAAATCGGCACACCACTTCCGCGCCGCCTTTGCGCCCATAGCCTCGGAAGTCATCGTTGTCGATAGCGGCGGCGGTTTGACCTCTCTGAATTATAAGGAACTTCCCTATACACAGGTCCGTCGTCCGGTTTATCCGCTTGATCTGGATTAATCGCAACCGGCAATCTGGCGGAACGTCAGGTTGATGCGCGGGCGGACCTGACGCTTTGTTTTGGGTAGGGCGTGTTGCCAGTGGTGCTGAAGGGCACCCGCCATGACCAGCAGGCTGGCGTCTTCCAGTTCGAGGCTTCGGGTTTCCGAGGCATCTGTTTTTTTACGGAAGCGGAAACGCCGGGTGCCGCCGAGGCTCAGGGAAGCAATGGTTGGGTTGGTTCCAAGCTCCGGCTCGTCATCGCTGTGCCAGGACATGCTGTCGCGGCCATCCCGGTACAGATTGAGCAGAACACTGTTGAAAGAGGTCCTTGCTAGTTCCTGAACGCGGTTTCGCAGCTCATTCAGGAGCGGCGTCCAGGCGCGGGGTTCGTGCTTCAGGCCCGAATAGGTGTATGCGGCATCGCCATACCAGGCGGCAAGCCGGGGCGTGTCGATATACCGTCCATATATGAACAGGGTTTCCTGGCGCCAATCAATTTCCGAGTTCAGGCGATCAAACAGGCGGGCGCTGTCGTCGGGCGCATAAACCCGTTCGAAGAGGGTTAGTTTACCTTGCGGAATAGAGACGGGGACCGGCGTGCAGGACAGGGCGGACATGGCCCGTTAATGCAGTTTGGGTTTGACCAGATAGGTGTCGCGGTCGCCGGAGCGCACGTTGACCTCAAAGATTTTGTCTTCCCGGTAAATGGTCAGCGTTATGGTAACACCGGCGTCTCCGCGCGACCACACCTGACGATAAAAGGACGCCAGACTTTCGATCGGATGGCCATCGAGGGAATGCAGGATGTCGCCCACTTCCAGACCGGCTTTCTCACCGGGGCCGTCTGCCACCACACCGGCGACGACAAGCCGCCCGGAGACTTCTGCCGTTAGAATGCCGAGCCACGGACGGGGCTTCTTGTTGACTCGTCCGTATTTCAGAAGATCATCGAGAATGGGCGGTAGCAGGTCGATGGGCACCACCATGTTGCCGTCAAAGGGCAAGCCTTCGAAATCGTTTTGCTGGACAAAGAGCGAGCCGATACCGGCCAGTTTTCCGGTGCTGGTGATTAAGGCACTGCCACCCCAGAAGGGATGCGGTGGGGTGGTCAGCAGAGCTTCTCCCAGCAGATATTCCCAATAACCGGTAAATTCCTGCTTGGCGGCGATGCGCGCGTTGATGGCGCCCGACTGGCCGCCATGACCGGCCAGAATGACATCGTCACCAATATCCAGATCGGATGAACTGCCCAGTTCCATAACCGGAGCCTGCAGGCTGCCGAGCGCCTGAATCAGACCAAAACCGGATTCCTGATCATAGGCGCGAACATGCCCGGGAACGGCGCCACCGGTATGATCAATCAGCCAGATGGTTTCGGCTTCTACGGTCAGATAGCCGATCGTCAGAATAAGTCCGCGCTCACCGATGGCGACGCCATGGCCAGCACGTTCCGTGCCCAGACTTTGCGCTGTAAAGCCGTTTTCAGGGATTTTGCACTGGACCGAAACAATGGAAGATAGGGCGCGGTTTAAATCGAAAGACAGGGTTTTCGGGTCTGGTTGTAAGGCGGGATCAATCAACGGTGTTTCACTCATTTGGATGCCTACAGCTCGTCATTTTATGCATTAACAGGCTCTATGATGGCAGGGACCATAGGGGCTGTCACTGCCAGATTTAGGGTTAGTTGATCAAATGGGAGTTATCGGCCGCTTGGTTTCTAGATGCCGAGACGGGCCATTTGCGGCTCTGGATAGCGGGTGCCGGCTGTAACTCCGGGCGTAAAGACAGCGGCCAGTTGTCGAAGCGTGTCATCGGACAGGCGCACATTCGCGGCATTGGCGTTTTCCTGCAAATAGGTGCGGCGTTTGGTTCCGGCGATGGGCACAATATCGTCACCCTGGGCGAGTACCCAGGCGATGGCGACCTGCGCCGGGGTTGCGTTCTGCTCCTGGGCGATTCGTTCGATCGTAGGCAGCAAAGGCAGGTTTTTCTTGATGTTTTCCGGCTGGAACCGGGGATGATCGTGGCGCCGGTCCTTTTCAATTATATCGTCGGGCGATTTAATGGTTGCTGTCAAAAAACCGCGCCCCAACGGCGCATAGGCCACATAGCCGATACCCAGCTCCCGGCAGAGAGGCAGAAACTCGGTTTCCGCGTCGCGGGTCCACAGGGAGTATTCTGTTTGCAGGGCGGAAATAGGGTATGTCGCATGGGCCCGGCGAATGGTCTCTGGCCCGGCCTCAGACAAGCCCAGGTACCTGACTTTGCCCTGTTCGACCAGACGGGCCATCGCGCCTACAGTTTCTTCAATGGCCACATTCGGGTCCACCCGATGTTGATAGTACAGATCTATGACATCGGTCTTTAGTCGTTTCAGGCTGGCTTCACAGGCTTCCATCACATATTCGGGCGTGCCGCAGATGCCGTCCGGCGTATTTCCAAATTTTGTCGCCAATTGGATATCCGCACGCTTGCCGTCAAGCGCCTGGCCCAGCAATTCCTCGTTAACGCCGCGGGCGTAGGAATCAGACGTATCCAGAAACGTGATACCGATGTCGATGCCGTGGTGGATAGTTGCAATGGATTCAGCGTCGTCACGAACCCCATAGGACGTTGACATACCCATGCAGCCCAAGCCAATAGCGGAAACGCTCAGGCCCTGAGCGCCGAGTTTACGTTGTTGCATACCGTCGTCTCCCTTTTCTAAAGGACAGACAGGAAGGCCCTACATGATACAGCTTTTGGCAAAATCCGCTGCTTCATTGGCGGACCAGTCGCCCTTGTCTTTCTTTTTCATGTCTTCGCACCATTCGGGGCTACCCACTTCCGGCGAACAGGCGGCAAGACCGCCAGTCAGAAGAAACGCGAGCGCAAGTGCTGTCGAAACTTTTTTGAATGATGCCATGTTGGAAACCCTCTGTTTGGATGCTCATCTTCAAAACATAACACGATCAGCAAGGGCGGAAACTAAAATTCTGCATCGTTGAGTTTGTTGCTGACCTGTTCGATGACGCCTTGCCAGTCACCGCGCTTTTGCTGGCGGAACAGGCGCATTGTCGGATACCAGGGCGTCTCCTCCGAGCCGAGCATCCAGCGCCAGTCCGGAACATAAGGAAGCAGAAGCCAGCAGCGAACCCCCATGGCCCCCGCCAGATGCGCTGTGGCCGTATCGACCGTTATCACCAGATCAAGCGTTTTGAGGACTGCGGCTGTATCGGCAAAGCTTGTGGGCGGCGACAGGGTGGTGATGGTCGCGTTGATTTTGGATATCTGGTCACCTGCAGGGCCGGTTTGTAGGCTGGTGAACCGGGCGTCAGCGCACTTCAACAGTGGCGTCATGTCCTGTAAGCTCATGGAGCGGCTGTGGTCGTTGACGTGATCGGGATTGCCAGCCCAGACCAGACCGATTTTCCAGGGTTTCGAATACGCTCGGGAGGGAGAGGGTGGGTGAGGGAGGGCAATATAAGGTCCATCCATGCCGAGTTCCTTGGCATCGGAAAGTTCGAGTAGATAGGGCAGGGACATCAGCGGGGCCTGCAAGTCGGCATCCGGGAGCGGCGCGCCGGGCAAAATGACCTGGTCAACCCCGCTGACGCCATCGGCCAGTTCGGCAAGGCTTGGCGGGCACTCAACAAGAACACGCGCGCCGAGGTCTTTGATTCGACGGGCGAACCGGAGAAACTGAATGGTGTCCCCAAGCCCCTGTTCGGTGGTCAGAAGCAGGGCCTTTTTCTGTATTGGCGCTCCCGTCCACAGCGGAAAGGGCCATGACGGCCTATTGGGTGCGCCTGGTTTATCGAAGCGGGCCTCGTAGGCGGCCCACCCGGCGGCAAAGTCACCGCTCAGGAGCAGGGTTTGGGCATATCCATTGCGGGCTTCGCCATGTTTGGGGTTGAGAGCAAGGGCTTTTCGGTAGGCGTTGAGGGCGACTTCAAGGCGCAGGAGTTGGCGGAAGGTATTGCCCAAATTGTTCCAGGCACTCAGAAAATTGGGGGCTTGCTGAACGGCTTGTTCGTAGCAGTTGGCGGCTGGCTCATAGGCGGAAAGCGCGAACAACTGATTGCCAATATCGTTGAGGGCCGGGGCGTTTTGCGCCATCAGATCTGCGGCACGCGACAACGAGGCAATGGCGTCCCCCTGCTGGCCCAGCCTTTGTTCCGCCATACCCTTGTTGGCCCAGGCATCGCCATAGGCGGGGTGCAGAGAGAGGGCTTTTTCGTAGTCTTTAAGGGCATCGATATCGTCCCCCATGGCGGCGCGGGTGTTGCCCAGATTGCTCCAGACCTGCGGTGTGTCGGGGGCCAGTCGGGTGGCATTTTGCGCTGCCGCAAAGGCCTCGGATAATGCGCCTTCTGCCCGCAGCGCAATGCCCAGTCCGTCCCAAGCGGCGGCTAGGTCTGGTGCAGTTTGCAAGGCCTGACGATAAGCATCAATCGCTGCTGTCAGATTGCCGGCCCGGTGATGCGCCAGCGCCTGGTCGAGAAAAGTCTGGGCGGCCATCAGGCGTGCTGCCGCCAAAGGGTGGACAGGTAGCGGGTTTTCAATGAAAATTTACGCAAAAATGGCATTGGGAAGCCTGAAATAAGTGTGCCTGTATCTGGACATTGCCCGATGAACCGTAAAAACTGTTATAAAGAATAGACGCGAATTCATCATAAATGATTGATATAGAGAGAGCCAGATGCCCGGATTTTTTGATATTTTGGTCGCCCATCATAAGAAAAACAAAGAACGGGCCCGGAATTACGATTATTTCAAGGCCTGCATGGCGGGCGCAGCCTTGGCGGCGATGGCCGATGATGAACTGGTGCGCCGCGAAGATGCGACTTTGCAAAAACTCATGAAGGTAGTCAGCGAACTCAAGCTTTTCGGTCAGAACCACGGTGACGAACTATTCAAATCCTTTGTTTCGGATATTCGTGAAAATCCAGAAAAGGGCCGGGCGAAAGCCCTGGAAGCGGTTTCTGCAGCAAAAAGCGATGAGGAGTGGATGACAACCCTGTTGATATTGGCTGCCACCATTACCGAGGCCGATGGCGCTTTGGATCAGGTTGAAAAAGATACCATGGTGCGCATTGGCAGGGTTCTGGGTTTTGATCAAAGTATGATCGAAGCCATGGAGCTCGACATCAAAGACGAAATCTACAAATAGCCCCACATAGCCCTAAGAGCCGAAGACTTTCTTGAGAATGTCGGTTGTCCGGGCCGCCGGGTTGGCGCGAATCGCCGCTTCTTCTGTCGCAATATAGTGGAACAATCCATCCAGCGCCTTGCTCACGGCATGCGTGGTCAAATCTGATTTGACATCCGGCATGAACGGCAGCGATGCATATTTTCCCATCATCTGGTCATAGGCTTTTACGGCCCCAACTTCGGCAAGGCTGGCGTTGACGATAGGCGTGAAGCGCTCGGTCAACGGGGCTGTCATGTGTTGGCGAAAATAGTCCGTTGCTGCTGTATCGCTGCCATCGAGAATCTTTTTGGCATCGTCCAGAGACATCTCTGAAATGGACTGAAAGAAAACCTCTTTGGCTTCCGGTGCGGCTTCCTCGGCTGCGCGGTTGATGCGTGTTTCCACATCCGCCGTCAAACTGCCAAAACCGATTTTATCGAGCGCTTTTTGTACCGGCTGCAAGTTCTCAGGCAGTGGGATATGAATGGCCGGGTCCGCCAGATAACCGTCAGTCTTCCCCACCTGGGCAATCACCTTATCGGTCCCGACCCGCAGCGCATCTTTCAGGCCGGCGATGATATCCGTTGTGCTGAGCCCCATGGGAGAAGTTGAAGTTGTGCTGCCCTCGGAAGGTTTCTGCAGGGAGTCGAGCATGCCTTTCGCCTTGTCGAGCAGCCCGGCATGGGCGGGAGCAAAGGCGGCAGACGCATAAATTGCCGCTGCCAACAGGAGGCGGGAATGAAAGAAGGCCATTGTGGTTTATCCTTTGTTGGGGGCAGTAAAAATACGGACGGGTTTCGTTATTCGGCGGCGGCTATATCGACATCATCTCGGTAGCGGGCCAGACCGCGTTTTAGAAAACTTTCGCGCATCGGCAGGCCGTTGCCGGACTTGGCGACCATGTCTTCCACCGGGGTTGGTGTTGTCACATCGGGCCAGTGCCCCGGCTGTGGACCCGCGCCCTCGGCGGCGATGGCCAGCGGTTCGTCATCCTCAATAGCGGGGGTTTGCGTCAGTTCTAGCATCTCCCATGTGGCTTCAAGCGGAATGCCATTGGGGTCGTAAAAATAGATGGACCAGAAAAGCCCATGGTCAACGGCGCCATGCACATCGAACCCGGCGGCTTCCAGTCGGTCCTTGAGGCCAAAAAGCTCTTCACGGCTTTCAACGGTCAGTGATACGTGATCAAAGCCGACAGGCTCGCTGGTGCGTTCGCCGGGGAACTTTGATTTCATGGGCGATGCGCCATCGTATTCGAAAAAGGCGATATGCGAAGCTTCATCCGCCAGCCGGAAGAAATAGTGGCGATAGCCGTCATGACCAATGCCCGCCGTCAGCTGAAGGCCCAGCAAATCCCGATAAAACCGGATGGTTTTGACAATATCATCGGTGATGAAGGCCAGATGATTGACGCACTGAAGACTCATGGTGAAACTCCCGTTTTCTCGCTTTGCCTGAATAGTATATAGGAAGTCTTGGCACGAGTCGCCACCTGCAATCATTTTGCCGGGCGCTGCAGTGTGAAGACCTTTTCGACGCTCGTATAATCCTGATACCCCATGCGTGCCAGTGGCTGAATGCGCTCAATATCTATCATGCCATCAATCATGAAGGCGTCGTTGATCTCAATCCCGATCACCTGGCCGACAACCAGCGCATTGCGACCACCGGGCCGATCACAGGGCAGTTCCGTGGTGCTTACATAAGTGCATTCCATTTGAATAGGCGCCGCCTTGACGCGCGGTGGCTTGACCAGACGCGACGGCTGCATCTCCAGCCCGGCATGCTCGAATTCGTTGACCCCTGGCGGAACCGGTGCGCTGGTGGCGCTCATTTTATCGCGCAGGTCCCAGGTTGCCATGTTGCAGACAAACTCGCCGGTTGCCTCGATGTTGCTGATGGTATCTTTCGAGCTGCGCGGCGCCATTCCGGAACTGGCGAACATGACCAGTGGCGGTTCGCTGGCGACACCGTTGAAAAAACTGTAAGGCGCAAGGTTCACATGGCCGTCAGCACTGATGCTCGATATCCAGCCAATGGGCCGGGGCACCACACAGCTTTTGAAGGGGTCGTGTGGCAGGCCGTGTGGCTCGCTGGTCTTCCAGAACATGGGCGTTGGTCCTTAGGCGATGTCATTGCATAAATGTATGCATAGGAGTGTAAGCAACTACACCTCGAATGCACAGAATGATTCGGTGAATTCAGTTGCATGAAACGGGCAAACGGTCTTTTTTAAGAGTTCACGAAGAGATGTGGGGGCGATGCCGTGCGGCAGTTTTATGATTTGATGGAAGCCTACGCGCGCGCCGATACGGACGCGTCCCGCGAGGCCATTCAGGATCAGGTCTGGGAGGCGTATGGCGTTGAACAAACCGTCCATATTCTCGACATGTCGGGCTTTTCCCGTCTCACGGAAAAGCGCGGGATTGTCCATTACCTGTCCATGGTCCGCCATATGCAGCTGGTGACGGAACCCATCATCAAGCGGTTTGGCGGGACCATTATCAAATTTGAAGCCGACAACGCTTTTTCCTGTTTTCCCAATGTCCAGAAAGCCATCGAAGCCTCCATTTCCATCAATATCGCCTTCGACGCCATGAATATGATGACCCAGGACGATCTGAACATCTATATGTCCTGCGGCATTGATCACGGTCGGTTTCTGCTGGTCGATGGCCGCGATTTTTTTGGCGCGCCAGTCAATGTGGCGAGCAAGCTGAGCGAGGATATCGGCGAGCCGGGCGATATTCTGGTGACGCAAACCGCCATGGACATGTTAACGGACAAGGCGCAATTCAAAAGCGAGCCGAAATCCTACGAGATTTCGAAGGTAAAAATTTTGGCGCAACGCATCATTTTCTAGATTTATGCAAATGAATTCTCGCCAGCACAATGATGTCCCCGTAAAATCACGCCTCAAGATTTTTAACAGGAGCATCGCGGATGGTTAAGCTATTAGGTTCTCCCATTGGCATTCTGGCGGTGTCGATTGCCTATTTGATAGAGGCCGACAGCCATCAGACATTTGAGGAAAAAGCCAAACTGGTGACGGTGTTCGGCAAGCATGTCAGCCGCAAGGAACTGACCCAGGAGCAGTTGCAAGCTATTTTGGGCAAGGCCTTTGACCACACGGATAAAATGGATGTCGATGACTTTCTCAATCAGATCGCGCCGAAACTGACGCCGGGCCAAAAGACCAGCATTGTCCTGAATATGTATGATGCCATGCTGGTTGACGGTCAGGTTGCTGCCGGCGAGCGCAGTATTCTCAACAAGTTTATCGGGGCGTTTGATTTGAGCCGCGACACCATGCGGGCCGTCCGGGAAATGATGATGCTGAAAAACGATACAGGCATTTTTACTGATAAGAGCCATCCCTATAACGAACCCAAATATGTTTTGGATTTAAAGATGTTTTCGCAGGAAGAAGCCGAAGACAGGCCGCAGTTGACGGATGCGGTCGCTGGCGTCAAGGAAAACTGGAAGAAGAGTTGATCAGGGCGTCGTGCGGTTTAACGTGAGGCGATGTAAGCGCGCAAAAAGGTTTTGACGCGTGGCTGCGGCGTGAACTTTGCCGCCAGCATGCCTTCCTTGACCCGGACAATATTGGCGAAACCGCTGATTTCGGCAGGCTTTCCATCCGTCGTCCCGCAAAACTTAAACTCAAAATACTGGTTGCCGTGGAGGGGGCCGTCATAACCTTTTATGGCGAAGCCGCCGAGGCTGACATCCAGCAGGTCATAGGCTTTTCCCGAGCCTGAATTATCGATCAGGATTTCGATGGTTTCGCCGGTTCCCGTGTAGCGATCGAACTCGCGTTGGGGTTTGTCGTCGCCACCACCTGTTATTTTTTTGAACCAAGACATGCCATTCTTCCAAAAGGGTTACTCAGAATTCAAACCGGGTCCGTTTAGAAAAGGGCTTTTGCGCCGGTTTTTCAACCTGCAAATTACGGAGATTGCCTTAACGCTCCTTTAACGCAAAGCTCATTTTCCCGATATACGGGTCCAGAAGATAGCGTAAAACCGTCCGGGTTCCGGTCTGGATACTCGACTGGACCTGCATGCCGGGCGACAGGCGGTAACGCAAATCGCCCCGTTCAAAATAGTCCTGATCCGTCTGGATGCGGATTTTATAATAGGGGGCACCCTCCTGTGTGACGATGGTGTCGGGACTGATGTTGATGACCTTGCCTTCCAGCGTGCCAAACCGCACGGCCTCGGCAGAGGCCAGTTGAATACGGGCTGGCTGGCCGATTTCAATATAGCCGATATCCTGGGTCGGCAAACGGGCTTCAATGACCAGCCGGTCATCACCGGGGACAATATCGAGAACGGTTTTTCCAGCCTGTACCACGCCGCCGACGGTTGCCAGATATACGGTTTTGACTGTGCCATCAACGGGTGCGCGCAAAACCGTCCGGCGCAGGCTGTCTTTCGCTGTGCGCACACGCTGCGACAATTCCAGAAAGGTCCGGTTGGCGTCGCTCAATTCCTGTGCGGCTTCTTCCTGCAAGCCGCTTTCGATGGCCTGCAACTGGGCCTTCGCCGCATTATAGGCGGCTTTCGAGCGCGGCAACGCGATGCGGTCTTCCTCCAGCCGCCCCCGATAGTCCGATTCCTCTTTTTGCAGGTTCAAGTGGGTCATGCGGTTCGACAGGTCGAGCTTGATCAGTTTACCGGAAATCTTCAGCTGTTCGCGGATCAGATCAAGGCCACTGGAGTTGGTCCGGATGCGGGCCTGAACTTCCTTGATTTCCTGCTCGCGCTGGATGATCTCCTGACGCTGTGCCTGTATCTGATTGCGGATCCGGTTCTTACGTGCGGCAAACAAAAGCATCACACGACGCACCTGATCGGGATCGGTATCGCGCAGATCTTCGGGGATTTTCAATTCGACGGCGCCAGCGCTTTCCGCCTCCAGTCTCAGGATATTCAACCGCAAAGCCAGCAGGCGGATTTCCAGTTCTTCCAGCTCGGCGCCAGATTTTGTCGGCTCCAGTTCAATCAAAGGCTGGCCCTGTTTAACCCGGTCTCCCTCCTTGACCAGAATATTGCTGACAATACCGCCCTCCAGGTGCTGGATGGATTTGACCTGGCTGGAAGGCACGACTTCGCCCAACGCCATGCTGACAACGTCCAGTTTGCCAACGGCCGACCAGACCAGAAAGATGACCACCAGCAGAATGCAGCAACCAAGGAAAACGTGGGTGCCGAGCTGTGTCGGGGGGGCTTTGGCTTTTGGGGATTCAGTCATTTTTGGCGCGTCCTGACTTTTTCTTTGGCGCTGCGGTTTCTGCCAAAACCGGTTGATCCGTATCGCGCAGCAGGGTCGGAACCGGTTTTGTGTTCAGATCGAGGGTCAGGCGTGCACCGCGCTGGATGACCGGATCGCTGCTCACAATCAGGATGGTGCGCCGGTCCTTGGCCAGTTCCTGCATGATTTGATAAACGGCAGCACAGCCTTCACGGTCGAGCCCTTCCGTCGGCTCGTCGAGGATCACCAGAGGGCCGTCGGAAGCGATGGCGCGGGCCAGTGCAAGGCGGCGGCGGATACCGACGGCGAGGGTCAGCCCGTTGTCGACGATTTCCGTTTCGAGGCCCTTCGGGCTTTCATCAATAAAAGGCCCCAGCCCGGCTTGGCGCAGGATGCGGTTGATCTGTTCATCATCGAAGTCCGGATTGACGGACAATAGATTGTCGCGCAGGGTGCCGGGTAAAAAGACCGGTTCCTGCGGCATATAGATGATCTGCTTGCGCCACCAGCTTGCCGCCAGTTGGCGCATGTCGACTCCATCCACCAGAATTTGCCCGCGTGTGGGCTCCAGCAGGCCAGCGACCATGCGCACCATCGTGGTCTTGCCGGCTCCGTTGCGGCCATGGATCAGCAGAACGGAACCCGGCGACAGGACGAGATTAAGACGTTCGAACAAAGGCGCCTGATTTTCACCATGGGCGAAGGCGACGTCGCGAAACTCGATGCCCCCCTGATACGTCTCAAGGGCGGAGCCCTGGGCTTGCTCAACAGGCAGATGCGCCAGACTGTGGACTTTGGCCATGGCGTCCTGGGCCTTGGCCAGGGCCTCGCTCATTTGGGCCCATTTGATGGCCGGACCGAGCGCCCGAGCGGCCAGAATATTGGCGCCGATCATGGTTCCCACATCCAGGCTCCCGCCGACCACCAGAATGGCACCGATGGAAATGATAGCCACGCCCATAACGGCTTGCAGACTTTGGGTGAGGGTTTGCGCAAGGCCCTGACGGCGGGTCACGGAAGACCGAAAATGCTGGGCCTGAGCCACGTAGGTGCGCCAGGCGGCCATGATCTGGCTCTGACCGCCAAAAGCGCGGATGGCGTCAGCGGCGCGCGCCGATGTGGTGATCAGGCCGTTGCCGAAGCCGGTGACCTGCGATAGCGACTGGCTGATCGGCGCAAGCAGACGTTGGTTGACGATGCTGAAACCACAGGCCAGTGCAATGAAGGAAAGGGCGACAAGTCCAAGAAGCGGGTGCAATAAAAAAAGTGCGAGAATAAAGATAAAGGCAAAGGGCAGGTCGAGGATGGCCGTGATATTGGGGGCGTTGTATGTGGTTTCAATGGTCGTCAAACCGGCAATCGTTTCGCGCCGTTGCCCGGGCGGTATGGTTTCGAGGGCCTGGGTTTTGGCTGAAACGATCATGCCATAAGCGCCGATCGCGCGTTCCTGATCGCGCGGTTCCAGCATGGATGAGGCGAGCATCAGACGGGCTTGGCGAAACCCCATTTCCAGGACAATGGCCGCCAGAACGCCGAGCGTCAGGGTCGCCAGAGTGGCGTCCACACCATAAGCCACATAGCGGTTGAGTACCTGAACAACAAACAGCGGCGAGGCCAGGGCGAGCAGGTTCGCGAACAATGAGGCCAGAAACAGCTCGGTCGCGATGAAGGGGCGTGCCGCCAAACGTTGAAAAAATTCTTTCATAAAAGAAATATCTCACAAGCCGCAGGAATCATAAAAGTTTCGGGCCGATTATTGCTAGATAACTGCAGAGAGCCTGCTTGGGTCAATCCCCTTGTGTCTCTCTGGGGGCATTGTCCTGCACATCAAAATGGCCGTTGAAGACATTTCGCACCCCGCTGAAGAACGTATCAAAGGGTTTGCGGGCGTCTGCCGAAATGCCCGCATCTGTGATCGACGTCGCTGGCAGGGTCGGGGTTTCCGGTCCGCTTTGCCGGGATGCAATTGCGGTTCGCGCCGCAATCGGTTGCGGATTTGCCGAGGCCTGTTCGGTGGTTCCGGGTTGCAAGGGGAGGGTATCAATGGGCTGCGCCTTCGGATCGGAAGGTTCCAGATGGCTTTGGTCGACTGGCGGCAGGCGGACCGGTGCGCCGGGTCTGGCGAGTGCCTGCTGGGCGAAATCTTCCTTGAGCTGGCCGGTGATGCTGAGCAGTTTGAAGGCAGCGACGATGACATCGGTTTCAGCCGAAACGGAATCGCTTTGCGCGTTCAACAGTGCGGTTTCGCCTGTCAGTACGTCAATCAGCGAGCGCTGGCCCAGTTGCCGCTCCTGACGGGCCAATTCCAAAAAAGCGGCTTGAATGTCGGCCTGATTTTGCAGGGATGAAGCGGTCAGTTTCGCCGTATTAAGTTCCTGCCAGGCATTGCGGACCTGTTCTTCAATGTCGCGTCGGGTATGGGCGACCACGCGCGACTTGGCAATCACGTCGCTTTCCGCCGCGCGCAGGGTGTTGGTCGCCGTAAAGCCCAGATTGAATGGCATGGTTATCTCAATCTTCGCCAGAGATTCCTTTTTCAGGTCTTCCGTGCCACTGACATTGTTCTTCCATTTTTGAGTGAGAACGCCCTCGATTTTCGGAAAGAAATTATCGCTATATGAATTCTGCTGGTCCTGTCGAGAGATCGCTTCGGCAAGGGCGTCAATGGAAATTTGCGTATTGTGGTCGAGCGCGAGATCAATGGCGTCTTCCAGGGTTGCCGACAATTGGTCCATCGGCAAGGCAACGGGCTGCATGGTTTCCGGGTTGGGCGGATTGCCAAAGACCGTGCGATAGCGGTTACGGGCGGCCAACAAGGCCCCTTCCGACTGGATTTCACGGGCAATCGCCCCAGCCAGTTGGGATTTTGCCTGCAATACATCCGTCGATAATCCCGACCCCGTTTCAACCCGCGCCACTTCAAGGCCGGTTTGCCGTTGCACATTGTCTTTCGATTGCCGGGCGAAGGTCAGGGAATGGTATACCTTGAACAGATTGACGTAGGCATTAATGGCTTCAAGGATCAGGTCTTCCTTGATCTTGATCAGAGTGAGTTGCTTCTGGCTCAGTTCGAGCCGGGCCTTTTCGACCAGGGCATTGGTTGCGCCAAAATCCCATAGCTTCTGGGTTAGTGACAGGTCGAACTCTGAAAAAGGAAGGCTGGTGTCGGCCTCATGTGGATTTTGCGTAAGTTCGTATCCATGATTTGCCGTGGGTTCAAACAAGGGGAACCAATCCCCCAGTGCTTCGCGCGCACGATTCTCGGCCGCTGTGACTTCGGCCTTTGCGCCAATCACCCGGTGGTCGGTCTGAAGAACGTCCTCAAGCAACATCTCCAGACTTTGTGCTCTGGCAGGTCCAACAGCAAATATGCCGCTCAAAACAACCAGCAGAACACAAGCGGTGAGGGTATGCCTCATCGTTTGGTCTTCACTCTCTTTATCCGTCCCTAGGCGGCCCCTTTGCGGGTGTCCACACGTTTACCGGTTCTTTCCTGACAGATTTTTGGCGAAACAGCCACTATTTTTGTTGGATTTGGGATGAGGCGGGTATTTTTCAGCAGGTGTTTTCGCTGGCTGCGGGATTAAGATTTTGGGCCGCGAACCAGTGTTCCATCGGTTTCAACAGCCGCATCCAGTTCCTTGAGTTCAGCCTCCACCTGATTGCGGATTTCAAAGTAGCGACGTTTTTCATTTTCCGTCAATTTGACGCCACCGGCGCTGCCCTGGGCCGTCGCTTCACAGACGAAAGCCAGAAGCTCACCGACGGCAACGGGCACATCCAGCGCTTCATCGCGGACCCCGCGTTCCGTTGCCGAAACTTCAATGATTTCACGGACTTTTGCCATTTCCTCACTGAGCACGTACAAATTGGCGGCCCGCTCCAGAGTGATCACCACATCAACGGGCATGAATGCTGTATGTTCGAAGCTTTGATACTGGGACAGGTTGGTCGGCTTAACCCGGCACAGTTCCGATGCCGCCTGCAAACTTCCAAAGGTATTCAGCAACTTGCGTGTCGCCAGTTTAATCAACCGGAACTCCATTTCACCAAACTGCGTGTTCATTTTATGTTCCTGTTGCGGCTTTCGGATGACAAAAAAAAATTATAACCTATGGTTCAACCTATGAGCTTCCAACAAATGCCGCAACAAGGTTCTTCAGTTTGCAGTCATAAAAATGGTCTAAATTGTTGGTGAATGCCTTTATATTTCTTTAGTCTGGCTGGCTATGATCGCAGGAGAAAAAAACACAAACACGCCCAAAAGCGCCCTCGATAATGAAGGGCTCAGCGGAAGTGTGCAAGGAGAGCTCTCAACCGGTGCGTTTGATATCCCCGATTGGGCTGCGCAGGCGGTCTTTGAGCAGACTGGAAACGATCTCGTCCTGACAGGCGAAAATGGCGAAGTTATCACTTTTGAGGGGTTCTTCGCCCTGAATCCACCGCCCGTTCTTGTCACCCTGACCGGCCAGCAGATTACCGCTGAAGACGTCGACCAGCGGATTGAGGCGGCAGAGACCATTTTGCTGGCGCAGAATGCCGAGGGGCCCGTTTCGGACGCTGCTCCACTCAGTGAACCCCTGACGGATAATGCACCAGATGGGGACGCCGCTCCAAATTCTCTTGAAGTGCTGCTCAGCAATTTATCGGGTGCCGGCGAAATTGACCCCGAGCTTTTGCAGGTTTTTCAGGCGGCAATGCGCGAGGCGGTGGCCGAAGGCGTCACGCCGGAGCAGGCCCTGGCCCAGCAGCAGGCTTTCGTCGATGCCCTGTTGGGCGACATCGCGCTGGGGGTCTCTCCGCAGGAAGCTCTGGCCGCCGCCAAGACGGTTTTCCTGTCAACTTTGCCGCCTCCCCAAACTGCAACGGAAGATGCAACGGCCCCGGCGGGAAATCTGCTGGCCGCGCTGGCCTCCGGCGATGGATTGGATGCGGTGGTCAGCCAATTGATCGCGGAAAGCCAAAACGGCCAGCCATTAACGCCTGAACAAATGACGGCAGCGACGGATGCTTTGGTCGAGAGTTTGCAGGAAGGTTTGGCGGAGGGCCAGTTGCCGGGCGAATTGCTGGCGGGGGTCAATGAGGTGGTTGATGGCGTTGTCGAAGCGACGGCGCCAACGCCGCTTTCCGATGGCGACGCCTTGTTGTCGGCGTTGTCCAGTGGCGAGAATACAGAAGGGGTCTTGCCGGACGGGCAGACGGGCAGTGATGCCCTTGTTGCGGCGCTGCAAGACGGGCAGTCGGTTGATGCGGCGCTGGCTGGAGCGACAGCTGCGCAAAATGATTTGCAGAATGCCGTTAACCAGCAAAACGATCCCAGTACGGCCGATCCGCTTCTTGCCGCTTTGTCATCCGGTCAGGGCGTTGATCAGGCGGTTGGCGATTCCGCTGATTTTCAAAATGCCCTGGTGGATGCTCTGCAAAATGGGCAGTCTCTGGAAGCTGCCCAGCAAACGGCGCAAATTACGGAGCAAGCGCGCGCGACAGCGGAAGCACAAACCAACGACCCCAATGCAGGCGACCCTTTGCTGCGGGCGTTGGCATCCGGTGAGGGCGTAGATCAGGCCGTTGGCGATTCTGCTGATTTTGCCAACGCCCTTGGTGATGCCTTGCAGCAAGGCTCTACTCTTGGGGCCGCGACCCAGACAGCCAGCCAGCAAGCCGCCTCACAAGCGCAAGCAACCGCCGAGAGCAATACAGGCGGCGCCGATCCGGTCCTTGCCGCGCTCGCTTCCGGACAGGGGGCCGATGCGGCGCTTGGAGATGTTGCCAACAGTGACAGCGGTGCGGAAGCCATTGTCGCCGCGCTGGAAAGCGGACAATCGGCAACCGAAGCGGTTGCTCAGGCCGAGACGGAGACACAGGCGCAAACGGCGGCGGTTGCGGAAACGACGACCGATCCCGCGCCAACGCCTGATGCCGGAGTGTCTGCAGCAGATTCGACACCGCCAGCTGAAAATGTTCAGGTTGCGGCTGCGCCCGCCCCGGCTCCGGCCTCTACCCCACCACCGGCACCAACACCTCAAACGGCAGTTGCTCCGGCACCAGCCCCACCGCCAGCTCCGGCCCCTCCGCCAGCTCCGGAACCGACAAATGTCGAGGCGTCTACCCCAACTCCGGTTCCTGACCCTATTGCTCCACCTGCGCCTGTTGCTGCGCCCGCTCCACCACCAGCGCCCGCGCCGCCACCGGCTCCTGCCCCTGCCCCTGCCGCAACGCCTTCACCCGCACCGTTTCCGGTTTACAATCCACCACCAACCCCCGCACCGACTCCAGTCCCGAGCCCCTCTCCTGCGCCAAGCCCGTCACCCGCGCCGCGGCCGGCACCTTCACCGTCACCCAGTCCCGACCCGTCGCCATCGCCAAGCCCACCCCCACCACCCGTGAATGTCGCTCCGACCCTTGCCGCAGGGCTGGGAACCACAACGATTTATCGTCAGGCCAATGGGGCGACGGCAGCAGACAATGCGCTGACTTTAAGTGATTCTGATTCACCGAATTTCAGTGGCGGGGAGCTTGTTGTTGAAATCACCACGAACAATTCTGCTGATGACCGGTTGAGTGTTGAAAACCAGGGTTCTGGCGCTGGACAAATCGGCTTTGACGGAACGAACATCACTTATGCCGGAGCGTCCATTGGAACGGCAGCGGGCGGGACGGGAACAACACCCCTGACGATTAGTTTTACCGGAAGCGGGGCGACGCCCGTTGCTGTGCAGGCCCTGATGCGGGCAGTCACTTATAATCATGCGGGGACGCCGGACAAGAATGCTGATCCGATCGTCACCTTAACCGTGACCGATGGCGATGGCGGCACGTCCACGGTTATTTCCCGAACCATCGATATCACTACGGAAACCCCGGTCGATGTGCATGGCATGATCGCCCAGTTTGACGGTGTCGATAATCATGTGCCGATGTCGACGTCAAACACACTTACGTTGACCAGCCATACGATGGAGTTGTGGGTTAACACAAATACGGCAAACCCTGATCAGGGGTA
Source organism: Rhodospirillales bacterium (assembly GCA_048262255.1). Taxonomy (GTDB): domain Bacteria; phylum Pseudomonadota; class Alphaproteobacteria; order Rhodospirillales; family Casp-alpha2; genus JABMNT01. Next base: position 1,600,679 of record JBLXFH010000001.1, read on the forward strand.
TGTTGGGCTCGATGACAGTGGCGGCAAAGTTGCGCAGATTTTGACAGAAGCCGACGGTGCCTGGCGGGTCGAGATCAGCGATGATCTGACAAATTTCAAGCGCTATGAATCCAGCATCGTGATCAATGATGGGCAATGGCATCATCTGGCTTATACCTATGATGCCGGAACAGATACACTAAAGCTCTATGTAGACGGTACTGAAGATACCAATGCGACGACACCGTTGAATGCCTCTTTCTCGGGCTTTTCCATAACCGATGAGATTTATATGGGGGTCAACCGGGGCGAGGATAATGTGGTTGATGGCCGGATTGATGAGGTGCGGATTTGGAGTGATGTGCGTTCGGCGGATGAAATCGAGGCCAATTACAATGACGTGATTTCAAACCCATCGGGCGATTCCAGCCTTGCCGCTTATTACCGGTTTGATGATACATCCGAGCCGACCAAGGTTCAGAACCTGGGCTCTGCCGGTGATGCGTTGGATGCAACGATTGGTGATGGTGGTGTGGTGATTAACCCGACAACATCAGCCATGAAGTTTGATGGCACGGGCGATTTTGTCGAGTTGCCAACGGACATGCTGAATGCATCGGATATCACGATAGAAACCTGGTTCCAGTGGAACGGCGGAAACACGTTTCAACGAATCTTTGATTTTGGCAGTGGCCGCGCAGCATCTGCTGACGATTATCTGATCCTTTCGCCAAAAGGGGATAACGACAAGCTTACCTTCACCATTGCCGATGGGGGAACGCAGAAAGATCTTTTGGGGCCTGAACTTGTTGAAGGAATTTGGTATCACGTCGCATCAGTTATCGATTCCAGCGCCAACCAGATGCGGCTTTATGTGAACGGAGAACTGGTGGGGACAGCGTCTGCTGGCGGGTTTACCCCTGACGCCTTGTCAGTCAATGACGCTTTTATCGGCCGATCAAATTTCACAGGTAATGATGATTTAAACGGCGCGGTCAGCGACATGCGGATATGGAGCACGGCCCGAACCAGCACCGAAATCGTAGAAAACTACAATCAGGAACTGGACGGTGGCCAGCCGGGCCTGATTGCCCATTACAAGTTCGATGAAGGCTCCGGGACGACGCTGGTGGATTCCGCTGGTGATAACAACGGGACTGTGTCCGGCAACCCGACATGGATCGATACCGGCCCTGAAATCCATGGCTCGGCCCTGACGGTGCTGGAAAACCAGAACATCAGCGGGACCTTCGATACTGGTGGATTTAGTGGCACTGTCACCTATAGCGTAAGCACGGCAGCCTCCAATGGTACGGTTAAAATCGATGGGGCTGGCAACTGGGAATACGTGCCGGACGAAAATTTCCACGGCACTGATACCTTCAAGCTCAATGCGTCGAGCACGGAAGGTCAAACTGATTACGACACCATTACCGTGACTGTAAAATCTGTTGCTGAAAATTCGGTGACCGTCGGCAATGGACTGCTGGCAGTTGACGGAACAACTGATGCGGTGACGGCCAATCTGGCGTCCGGGACTGTAACCAATACCTTTACCATTGAAATGTGGGTCAATTATCAGGATATCACAGGCCAACAGAATCCTTTCCGGCTTGGTGAAACCGTGACGGAAGACAAGCGCTTCGTGATTGAAAAACGGGGGGCAGGCGATGCAACCACCGGCGGCCAGACGCATAGTTTCTTCCTCGGCAAGTCGGGGGACTCTGCTGTTGTGGATACCGAAGTTGCCGTTGTGGCAAACACCTGGGCCCATCTGGCGTTCACCTACGATGGGACAACTGTGAATGCCTACGTGGATGGAAATCATGTGGTATCACAAGCCGTCTCCGGCTATTCACTGGGCAACGTAGCTCAAAAATTATCCGTTGGTGCCGATGGCGCAACTCTTCACGCGAAAGCCCTGATTGACGACGTGCGGGTCTGGGATGATGTGCGCACCGCAGAGGAGATCCGCAATAATTATGATCAGCAACTAACCGGCTCGGAAGACAATCTTCAGGTTTATTACCGGTTTGATGATGAAAGCTCTCCAGCCACGGTTGACAATCTGGGCGCCCTGGGAAGTGCGGCGGATGGTACCTTCCTGGGGGATGCGCACATCATCAGTACGCTGGGCAGCGCGGTGCGGTTCAATGGATCAAATGACTACATTGAGGTTGCCAATAAAGCCAGTGACCCGCTCGCAATAACGGGCGACCTGACTATTGAAACCTGGGCCAAATTTGATGCACAGGCGGCAAATCCAATTGCATACTTCACCACCTCGGGGGCGGATTCTACAGCGAACAATACCCTTTATGCTTTACGCATGACGTCCGGCGCGGCGGCGGGAAGAAATGCAGGCGATATTCTTTACTTCCATGAAAGCGGGAGTGGTGTTGATAATACGGTCGTTTTCCATACAGGATTGAATCCGGATCAGTGGTATCACATTGCGGCGGTTCGTGATGTTTCAAGCAATTCGGTAAAGCTCTACATCGACGGCAAATTGTTTGGCACCGAGACCTATAGCAATGACCCCACCGGCGGAACCAACAGTCGCTTCCTTGCCGGCTTTAAGGACAATGGCGACGATTATGATATGGAAGGGGAGATGGCCGATCTCCGGATATGGGGTGCCGCGCGGACCGATCAGGAAATTCTGGATAACTACGACAGCCAGCTGACCGGCAATCAGGGCGGAAACCTGATTCTTAATTATACATTTGATGATGGTGCCGGTGGAACGGTGACCGACATGGCCGGGTCCAACGATGGCACGATTGTTGGCGATGTGGATTTCATTGAGGCCGGGCCACAGATTTTTGGCAGCCATCAGACGGTTCAGGAAAACCACTCGGTTACGGGTTATATGTCAACGAATGACGTGGTGCAGTCGGTCCTGGATGTCGGAAAGCCGGGTGAAGACAATGTTGCGACCGGGGTGAAATATGCCAACTTCACGGATTTCCCAACAACGGCGCTTTCCGTTGAGATGTGGATCAACCCGGATGTTATTCCCGGCAGTCTGTTTAGCTACGCGGTTTCCGGTACTGCCAACGAAGTTTTTGCCTATATGTTGAACGAAAACACACTTCGTATGTACGTCAATAACAACAGCACCGAATATGACATTAGCGGGTTTAATTTCACGGTCGGTGAATGGGCGCATATTGCTTTCACCTGGCAAACAGGCAGCGGCAACAATCTGTTCGTTTATCAAAACGGGGTTCTGATCGGCCAGGACGACGTGTCAAACTCGGCGTTGCAAGGGGGGGGCACCCTGTATCTGGGAACTGATCAGGATTCAGTCGGAGGGGGGTTCCAGAACGGTAATTCTTTTGATGGCCAGATGGCGGAAGTGCGGGTGTGGAGCGATGTGCGCAGTGCGTCCGAGATCAAGGCCAATTACGACAAGGAACTGACGGGCAGCGAAGGCAATCTTGTCGCCTATTGGCAGCTCAATGAAGGTGGCGGCACAACGGCTGTCGACAAGGCGGGCAACCATACTGGCACCATTGAGACAACAACCACCGGCTTTACCTCCGATCATCCCAATGCCCCGGTCATCCCGCTGTCCAACGACGGCACCACTTTCTCCGTCACCGGTGCGGGAACGGCCGATTCCGACGGTTGGGTTGAAGCGACGACAACCGGTGGCGGGACGGTGCGGGTCGATACCGTGTCTGGACAATATATCTATACACCGAAGGCTGATTTTTATGGGCGTGATACGTTTGAACTGACGGCGACCGGTGATGGCGCTACCGGGATTACGGATTCTGAAACCATTACGGTTCAGGTGAATTCGGACAACCGGGTGGATGTCAGCGGCGCGTCCCTGCAACTGGACGGCACGGATGATTATGTCGTTCTTGCCGATGCGTCTTTGAACAATATGGCGGCGGGCACCATCGAGACCTGGATATATCTTGATTCTAACGACGCAGAGGTCATTACGGCAAAGGAGCACGACGGAGCCAATTCTATTGGTGTTTTCTCTGTTGGTTCGTATGCCGATACCAGTGGCAACCCCCAGACCGGAGATGCCGGCAAACTCTATTTCCACGGTCATGACGGCGTCGCAACAGCGTCAAGTAGCGCCACCGTTTCAACTGGTGCCTGGTATCATGTAGCGGTGACGTTTAACGGCACTGAAGCGCGGTTTTATATCGACGGTGAGTTCGACAGCGTAACAACCGGCGACTTTCAGTTGCCTGACCTGGCCGGTGCCACGGAAACCACGCTAGGGATGTGGAACCATACAACCAACATATCGCATCTGGACGGTCGGATTGACGAGTTCAGAATCTGGAACGATGTCCGTACGGCCGAAGAAATTCACGACAATTACAACCTGCAAATTCCATCCTCGGCAACAGACAAGCCGGCAACCTATTTGCGATTTGATGACGTGCATGATGGGGGAACGGTAGAGAATCTGGGTTCTCTTGGTAACAGCGGCAACGCGACGATGGCCAATGGCGCCGACACGGTCAATGGGGTCGGGGCGCTGGACTTTGACGGCACGACAACCTTCATTAATGCGGGCCGGGGTAGCGGGAATGAGCTTGCCATCAGTGGCGATCTGACTATGGAGACGTGGATCAAGTTCGATGCGATTTCCGGCACGCAGGGCATCTTTGATTTTGCCAATACCGGTGACGCTTCTGCGAACTCAAATGTGCTATATCAGTTCCAATTAAACTCAGACGGTAATCTGGTTTATGCGCATGAGTTCGATACGGGGTCCAATTCGACGCCCATCATCGCCACCACCAATCTGATTGCCGATCACTGGTATCACCTGTCGGCAGTTCGCGATGTTTCCGAAAATCAGATCAAATTTTTTGTCAACGGTAGCCTTGTTAGCACGCATGCGTATACGACGGCTGACCCGAATGGTGGTAGCAGTTCGACGCTGATTATCGGTGGCACCGGGGCAGGTGGCGCCTTGGGTGAAAACAAACTGAATGGTCAGATGTCGGATATGCGTATCTGGAAGACGGCGCGCACGGATGCTGAGATCGCAAATAATTATGACCAGGAACTGACCGGTAACCAGGGCGGTGATCTGGTTTTGAACTATAAGTTCAACGAGACGTCGGGGAGCGCGTTGACCGATAGTTCGGGGACGATAACGGGCATCTCCGCGACGGGGACGGCAACCTGGGTTGATATGGCCGCAGATGTCTATGGTGAAACCGTTTCCATGAGGGCCAACGAGACCGTCAGTGGTCAGTTTGAATCCAGTGCCTCGAATTATTCGGTTGCGACCAACGCCACCCATGGTGCGGTGACCATTGATGCCACTTCCGGGGCCTGGGTGTATACGCCAACGGCTAATTATTCCGGCACCGACACCTTCACGATTTCTGCTGATGGTATCGATCAGGAAACCATCACGGTGACGATTGCCGATCAATCCGTGAATATGGCTGCTGGGCTGGCGCAGTTTGATGGCGGTTTGGTTGATCGCATTGAAACCTCCATCGCATCTGGCACCATCACCACGAACGCCACCTTTGAAATGGACGTGCTGTTCAATGATCTGACCGGCCAGCAGAATTTTCTGAATTACAAGGGCGAGACCAACGACCAGATTTTCAATCTGATCAAGGATGGCACGGATCATCATCTGGAGTTTGTTGTTAACGGCACCCACATCGACAGCGGCATCACGGCGGTTGCCAACACCTGGTATCATGTGACTGGAACCTATGATGGGACCACGGCGAGAATTTATGTTGATGGTGCACTGAAGGCTTCGGGAACACCCACAGCAATGGATTTGAGCGGCAATGTGCAAACTTTGGTGCTCGGCGGCAACCCTCTGGCCGATGCGGCGGAAACCCAGGGTGTCCAGTTCAAGGGACTGTTGGATGAAGTTCGGGTTTGGTCCGATGTGCGAACGGCGCAGGAAATCAGCGACAATTACCAGAACCCGCTTAGCGCAACCGGTAACAATCTGGAAGTCTATTACCGGCTTGATGACGACGGCGTGGATACGATCAAGGATTATTCCGGTAATGGCCGTGATGGGTCATCGGCGACTGGGCAGGTTTTGACACTGGACGGTAGTGGCGATTTTGTCCGGGTTACCAATAATTCAACATTGAATGTCAGCAACTGGACCATTGAAAGTTGGTTCCAGACAACGGGCCATACAGGTTCGGCTGATGCCGACATCGGGCGGCTTATCTCCAAGCAGCAAGGGGCAGGCGGCAACCAGTACTCGCTTTATATGAAGGCCGGAAAGATTTTCGTGGCCACCAACAATCTCAGCACCTCGACCCTGACCACGACGGATAGCTATAACGACGGACAGTGGCACCATGCGGCGGGCGTCTATGATGGCAGCACGCTGAAACTTTATATCGACGGCGTGTTGGTGCAATCGACCAACGTCACCGGCACGCCGACGCAGGACAGCAACGATTTATACATCGGTTCTTATGACGGGACACAGCAGGACTTCAACGGCAAGATTGACGAAGTGCGGGTCTGGTCCGATGCCCGCACGCAGGGTGAAATTCAGGACGCCATGCATCAATCGATCGACGCGGGAAGCAGCGAACTTGTCGCGCAATATAGTTTTGATGATGATGTCACCACCGTTGATAACAACCAGGGTGCTGCCGCAAATGACGGGACGTTGGTTAACGGAACTGTGGGCGCATCAACCTCCAGCCCGGTGACGGCGGGCCCGGAAATTCTGCATCTGCCGGGCAAGGCGCTCGTGCTGAATGGGACGGATCAGTATGCAACGGTGCCGGATCTCGCCATAAACTTTACCGACATCACTGTTGAGACCTGGTTGAAGTTGGATAGTCTGCCATCTATCAATGATTACGACATGATTCTTGGTAATACGTCGGATGCGGCGGGTGATTTGCATCTGCATATCGGGGGGGTCACCGGGGTTAACCAGCTCCGTTGGGCAGAGACCGGCAACAACCTTATCTTCTCGCATGATTTTGCCAACGAACTGAATGAGTGGGTGCACATCAGTGTCGTGCGCGATGTCTCGGCGAATACGGTTTCTCTTTATCTGAACGGAGACTTGTCTGAAACAATTGCCTATACCCCGGCAAATGAAAACGTTCTGACACTCGATAATGTGCAGATTGGGAGCTATGGCGGGTCACAGTTTCTGGACGGTGCACTGAGCGACGTGCGTGTCTGGAAGACGGCACGGACAGGGGCCGAAATCCAAAGCACTTATAACCAGACCCTGACCGGAACTCAAAATGGCGACCTGATTGTCAATTACGTCATGGATGAAATCACCGGCATCACGATTGAGGATGAAGCGGGAAGCGACCATGGGGCGACGGTTGTTGGCAGCCCAACAATTGTTGACGTGGTTCCATCGGTGTTCTGCAATGAACTGACCATCATGGAAGGTGAAACGGCAACAGGCGTGATGACGGATAACGATGTTGATGGCACCGCCAGTTACAGCGTTACGGCCAACCCAAGCCAGGGGACGGTCAGCATCGATTCCTCCTCCGGGCAATGGACCTACACGCCGCCGGAGAACTTTGCCGGAACGGTTAGTTTTGATGTTCAGGCGGTGGGCGCGACGTCCGGCGTCGATACGGAAACGATCACCGTTGTTGTTACGGCGGATGCGGAACCTGCCGTTCATGGCGGCGCCCTGCAGTTTGATGGCGTCAACGATTATGTGAATTTGGGCACCTTGAAGGATTCTGGGGGCAACAACATAAACGGTGCCTACACGATCGAGGTTTGGGTGAACGCGGCGACGGCGGCCATTGGGTCGCAGGGGTTTGGCCGTTTTGTCGAAATGACAGAAGGCGAAAACAACGATAATATTTTCCTGGGGTTTGATGGCACGACCGGAAAAATTCACTTTGCCAACTTTGTCGATTCAACATCGTCTTATCTGATCACAGACGCCCAGCTGTCGCTTAATGAATGGGTGCATGTGGCGGCGGTCAACAATGGTGACGGGACAGGGGCGATTTATTTTAACGGTGTTGCCCAGGCAACGACCGGGTCTGCAACGCTCACGGCGGGGGTCGATGTCGAGCGGACGGAAAGTTATATTGGCAAAAGCAGTTGGGCTGCGGATGATTATTTCAAAGGCATGATTGACGAAGTGCGGATCTGGAATGATGCGCGCTCCGCACAGGAAATTGCCGATAACTATAATGAGCAGATTGATCCCGCGTCCGCGAATCTGGTTGCCAACTACAGTTTCGAGGATGGGTCGGGCGGTGTTATCAAAGATGCTACGGCCAACAACAATGATGGTCAAATTGTTGCCGGAGCCACAGGACCTGTCGGCAATGTTCTGAATATTGCAGATGCTGATAGCGTTAACGATGGCCTGACTGCGACGCTGGCCAGCAGCACCATTTCAGGTGCAGTCACCCTTGAGACCTGGATTAAATTTGACCGCAGCACGCAAGAAGCCTTCCTTTCACTTGGCTCCGATGTCGGCGGGACATTTCAGAGATTTGTCATGGCAAAACGTGCCACAGGAGAGCTTGAGTTGCTCTTGAGCGATGCTAACAGGATTGTCACAAGTGCGGGTGTTGCCGAGACAGATGTCTGGCACCACATTGCGATGACCTATGATGCTTCGGACAGTGGGGGAGCCGTCTATATTTATGTGGATGGCGTTCAGATGGCGAGCGGTACCGTTGCCGGGTTCACTCTGGCCGGCGCTAACACGCAAAACCTGTACGTAGGAAGTGATTATACGGCGACTCCTTTTGATGGCCAGATGGACAATGTGCGGATTTGGAGCAGTGCGCGCACGGCGGAAGAAATTCGCGAAGGCATGACCCAGTCCTATGATTACGACACGACAAATCTGGAGCTTCAGTATTCCTTTGATGATGTCTCCGGCACGACGGTCAGGGACAACACGCCAACCGAATCCAACGGAACCTTGAACAACGGTGCGACGATTGTCGATTCTGGCAGCGGGGGAGCGCAGTTTGTTAATCATCTGGGCAATGCGCTGAGCTTCGATGGGACTGATGATGTGGTTACCTTTACCAGTCCCGTTGGCCCGTCCGGTGCGGCGGCGCGGACCATTATGATGTGGGTAAAGACAAGCAGCGATGCCGCCCAGCAAATCATCAGCTACGGTACCACGTCGGGAGCAGCCAGTTTTGGTGTTGGCTTCAATTCCTGGGATGGCAAAGGCGTGTCGATTGATATCCACGGTGCGGCCATTGACTTCCAGCCGTTGACAGCAACCAATGACGGCCAATGGCATCACTACGCCGTGGTCGTGCCGTCCAGCGCGACCGACGGTACGGTCAGCCTCCGTGATCTGGAGGTCTATCAGGACGGTGTCCGGCTGACGGCGATATCGGATGTGGCCAGCGACAATGATTACGCCTTCAATACGGGCAGCGGTAATTTGAGGTTCGGATCCTACATTGATGGTTCGGACGACTTCAGCGGGCAGATGGCCGAAGCCAGTGTCTGGTCAACGGCTCTGACAGCGGCGCAGATCCAGAATTACATGTCGCGCTCTCTGGATGGCGATGAAAGCGGCCTTGAAGGCTACTGGAAACTGGATGAAGAACCCGGGTCGACAACGGCGGCGGATTCATCTGTGAATAACAATACGGGTACGCTGGGGGGGGATGCGGCGTTTGTTAATACGGCACCTTCTATTGAAGGCAGCTCTCTTGAGATTGCTGAAAATTCTAGTGCATCCGGACAGATGACCAATGCCGATGTATCCGGCACCGCGACCTATACGCTTGTCGGCTCGCCGCATTTGGGGACGGTCGATCTGGATGCGGTATCCGGGCAATGGACTTATACGCCCAACGCAGATACCCAGGGCAATGACAGCTTCACCATTCGCGCCACAGGGGCGACTTCGGGAATTGATGATGAAACCGTTGCCGTTGATATCGGCAAGGATCCGGGGCTGGGGCCGGACTACTCGCTGGTATTTGATGGAACCAATGATTTTGTCGATATTGGCGACGCGGGGAACCTGGCGACGGGCTCCGGGGCTTTCACTTATGAAGCCTGGATCAAGTCTTCCGTGAATAACCTCCGCCAGGACATTATTTCAATTGGTGATCGAACATCGGGAAATAGCTCCTTCCTGCACATCGGGGATACCGGGTTATTGGAATTTGATTTCTTTGGCGGGACCGGGCCTGCATCGACGGCAACGGTTGCGGACGGCACGTGGCATCATGTCGCGGTGACTTATAGCAGCGGGACAGTCCAGTTATATGTGGACGGCACGGCCGACGGATCACAAAGCGGATTTTCCAGCATTGATATTACAGATAGTTCTTCCGGAACCAGCAATGGCGTACATATAGGTATTAATAACGATGGCTCCAGCCAGCCGTTCAACGGTGAAATGTCGGAAGTTCGAATATGGAATACGGCGCGCGATCAAACAGCCATCCAGAGCGATATGGATCGTCAATTGAATGGAGACGAGACGAATTTGATCGGTTACTGGGATTTTGACGAAGGTGCGGGCGCTGTTGCGAAGGACAAATCGGGGAACGCGCATGATGCCGCCATCACCAATGGTGCGACATATAAAAACCTGACGACAGTCTCTGTTGGCAATGGTGAATCCTATAAGGGCATGATCCTCGGTGAGGATGCGGATGGGGATAACCTGTCTTATGCAATTTCGTCAGGCTCTTCCTTGACCGGTTTCACCTTGGATACGGATGCCAATACCTATACTTACGTCGGCAATGCCGCCGACGGAAATTATGAGGTTTCAATCGATATAACCGACGATCAGGGTGGTGTGACAACGGAAACGATAAATTTCACCGTCACCTGATCTATCTGCTAGAGTAAAAAGAACAAAATAAAAAATAAAAAAACTAAGAACTTGAGGGGACAAACGGTGTGTTTAACAGGCTTGCTCATTTAACCAAGAAACAGATGTTCATGGTGATCATCGGCGTGATTGTTGCGCTTGGCGTCATTGTCTCGATGATCACGAATGTCGCATGGCTGACCCGTGATGAAGACGATTCCTTGCGTCTTGCCGTTGTCGGGCCGATGACCGGTGATGCGGAAGGGATCGGACGTTCCCTGCGTCAGGGCGTCGAGCTTTATGTGGAAATCCTCAACGAGGAAGGAGGCATCAACGGCACTCATCTGGCGCTCGATTCCTATGATGACCAGAATGATCCGGCAGAAGCCAGAAAGATCGCCGAGCAGATTTCCAATTCAAAAGCCCAAACCGTTATCGGTCATTGGACAGCGGACACAGCTCGGGCGGCAGCGGGCGTTTATGAAAGCAAAAGCATTCATCTGGTTGTTCCGGCTTCCATCGAACCCGACGTGATCCGGGATGCAAAGTGGACCTCCAGCGCACTATTTAATGAAAGCCGCCAGGCTCGGTTTCTTGCCAACTATGCACGCAATGTGCTGGGCCATAAACTGGTCTCGATGATTGTCGACAAGCGCGCTTTTGGCGACACCATGGCGAAGAACTTTGAAGACACCTACAAGCGTTTCGGAACGAAAATCCGTTATACATGGGAGTTTGATACGTCAACATCGACGGTTCGCCAATTGCAGGCGATTGTTAATGAGCTGAAAGAAAAAAAAGACGCCGGTGCGCTCTTTCTTGCGGTCAATGAAAGCGATGGCGCGCGCCTTATCAAGATGATGCGCGACGCCGGTGTGCGTAATTTAGTCGTTGGCCCATCGGCGCTTGCGACCAATGCCTTCAATGATCTGGTGGAAAAGCTGCCCGGCAAAAATACCGACCCTGGTTCCTATACCAACAAGATGCTGGTAACCGCGCCCTTGCTGTTTGATACGGCAAACGAGACGGCGCAGAATTTCAAGAACCGCTATATCGAAAGATATGGTGAAATTCCTGACTGGGTGGCGGCTTATGCCTATGATTCAGCCCATCTGGTGGCCAATGGATTGCGGGAAGCGACGCTTGATGAGGAAGCTGCCAACAATCTAACGGCGACGCGGGAAGGCATTCATCTGGATCTGGTGAGCCGGATCAAAATTGAAGACGGCGTTCAGGGGGTGACGGGTGTTACCTATTTCGATTTTGACGGGGAAGCACAAAAACCGGTTTTTGTCGGCATTTACAGTGGCGCCAATATCATTTCTGCATTGACCCAGTTGCAACCCATCAAGCCCGGCGGCAACAAAAACTATATAGCGGAACTGAAGCGAGGGCGCATTCTCTATGTTAACGACCGCTTCATGTATAAAACCAATGTGGTCTATACGGGCATTCAGGTTCAGGAAATTTCGGAAGTTAAATACGAAGACAATGTCTATGACCTCAATCTGTTGTTGTGGTTTCGCTATCGGGGTGAATTCGAGCCCCAGGATTTTAAATTCCTGAACGCTGCAGAACCCGTTTCTCTGGGAGCGCCGCTCGACGAGCAGCTTATCGGAGACATGACCTACAAGCTCTATTCGGTAAAAGGTAAATTCCGCTTCAATTTTTCCAAGACCCAGCGGGTCTATGGCGAGCAACTGGCCGGAATCGCTTTTTCCCACAACAAGCTGAACAAGAACAATCTGCAGTATGTTGTCGATGTTCTGGGTGTGGGGCTGGATACGGGTGAAACCATGCGCGAAAAACTGGACCGGGCGCAGGCACTCAATCCCTCGTCTGGCTGGGTTATCGACCGGGCCTGGATTTCTCAGGACATTGTACCGGAGAGCACATTGGGTAACCCGGCCTATGTAGGGTTTGGTTCCGAGGACCCGGATTTCTCGCAGATTGATCTGGGGATTATCATCAAAAAAGGCGAGTTTGTCGTTCGCGATTTTATCCCGGCTGAATACTTTATCTATATCTGGATTTTCGCCTTTATTGGTACGCTGTTCGCGCTGGGTATGGACCGGCGCGAACGGGGCCGTTTCTGGGCGGTGCAATCGTGGGTGCTGAGACTGGTCTCCTGGCCTGCCCTGCTGCTGTCCAGCGGTAATCTGTTGTTGGATTTTGCCGTCCTGAATATCCCCGAGCATTACATCGACAACATTATTCTGGGATATGACATGCTGTGGTGGCTGGTGCCGGCGCGTTTGGGCGGGATTGCCGTCGAGCGGTTTTTGTGGACGCCTTTGGAAGACCATACAGAGCGCGCCATCCCCAACGTGATCCGGGTTTTTGGCTCCGTTGTGATCTACACCTTCGCCGGTTGCGGGATTATCGCCTTTGTCTTCGACCAGCACCTGACCAGCCTGCTGGCGACAGGGGGGTTGTTATCTTTGATTATCGGTCTGGCCGTCCAGGCCAATATTTCCAATATCTTTTCCGGTATTGTTATCAATATGGAACGCCCGTTCAATGTGGGTGACTGGGTCAAGATTGGTGATACGGACGAGGGCCGGGTGGTCGACATCACATGGCGGACAACCCGGGTGAAAGTCCGTAACGGTTATGTGGTCAGCATTCCCAACGGTCAGGTTTCGGAAGCCCAGATTCACAACTTCAATTCCTTTGATGCGGTGCGTCTGGAAATTCCACTCTATCTGGACGCCAAATACCCGGCCGCCCATGCTGCAGCCCTGATGGAAAAAGGTCTGGCGAAAGCGCCGGATATTCTGGACGCGCCGGATCGGGAAGTCCGGTTTAAAGGGGTTAACTGGCAGTTTGGCTGGATATCTGAGTTTGAAATCCAGTACTGGATCGATAATTATGGGCGCAAGGAAGATATCGCGGAAACCGCCTTGAGCTACATCTGGGCGGAGCTCGAACAAAACGGCATCCACGCGGCGCAGAACGAAGACAAAGCGGCTGTTGCTGCTGCTTCCGTTTCCGAGGATGCCATGATCACCGATCATGGCTCCGAAGCGCCGTAAGTGGGCGGTTGAGTTTTTGATGCTGTGTGCATAGATTGAGCTGCAATAGCTGTGTGAAGAATTGCTGCGGCAGTTATCTATGCAGATTTAATCAAGAGTTGGATTTTTATGTTTTTGAATCGTTTATCCCCCCTGCAGCGACGCTCGTTTCTGGCGCTGGTTACCAAAATGGCGCTGGCTGACGGCAAGGTGGCGCCACAAGAGGTTTCTGTTCTTGAAGATTTTTCGCGTCTTCTCGGGCAAACAGAACCAATTCCGGCAGAGGAAATTTACGGAGCGACCAATATCGAACCCTTCGATACGGAGGATTCCAGAATCATTACGGTTCTCGGTATGCTTATGGTCGCCTATTCGGACCAGAATTTTCATGTTGATGAATCTGCCGTAATTGCAGAAACCGTTAAGGCGTTCGCGATTCCGACGGATCGATTTGAATCCCTCAAAGGGTGGGTCCAGTCTTATGGTGATTTGATGGATGCGGCCGACAAACTGATCGGCTAGTTGTCTTTTTACAGAGGCGAAGGCCTTATTGTTTTTCAGGGAAATTAAAGGCCAATGGCGACATCAAAAAAACTCTCTCTGGATACCTTGCTTGCTCAGGCGGCTCATTTCATGGATGACCGGACGGGAGCGGTCGTGCCTGCTATTCAGCACGCGACGACCTATGCGCGCGATGCCAACTATGATCTGATCGGTGATTATATATACGCGCGGAACCACAACCCGACCTATGACCCGGTGGAGAAAGTCATCTGTGAATTGGAAGGGGGGGCGGGTGCGCAAATCTTTGCTTCCGGACAGGCCGCTATTTCAACCGTATTTGCAACGGTTCCGCCGGGCCGACATGTGGTCGCACCGACGATCATGTACCACGGTGCGCAGGGCTGGCTGCGTCGTTTGGCGCAAAAAGGAGCTATTGAACTGAGCCTGTTTGATGCCGCAAACCCGAAAGGCCTTGCCGAAGCCGTGCGCCCGGGCGAAACCGATATGGTCTGGGTCGAGACATTACTGAATCCAACCTGGGATGTTGTGGATATAGCTGAAGCCGCCACCATCGCCCATGACGCGGGCGCCCTATTGGGCGTTGACGCAACAGTAACGCCGCCAACCACTCTTCGGGCACTTGATCTGGGTGCTGATCTGGTTTTTCACTCGGCGACCAAATATTTGAACGGACACAGTGATGTTTTGGGCGGCGTTTTGATCGCTGGTAAGGCTGATGAACGATGGCTGGAGATTTGTGACATCCGTACGCAGGCGGGCGGGGTCATGGGGCCGTTCGAAGCCTGGTTACTCTTACGTGGAATGCGAACGTTGGGCCTGAGATGCGAGCGGGCCTTTGCGACGGCGATCACAATTGCCAGGCATTTTGAAAACCACCCGAAACTGGTGAAGGTTCTCTACCCAGGCCTGGAAAACCATCCCGGACACGAGGTGGCGGCGCGTCAGATGACATCGGGGTTTGGCGGCATGCTGTCGTTTCTGGTCAAAGGCGATGCTGCAACGGCGAAAGCCCTGATCGCGCATTTGAAACTTTTCATACCCGCAACCTCATTGGGCGGCGTCGAAAGTATGGTCGAACATCGTGCAACCGTTGAGGGGCCGGATAGTCTGGTTCCCGAAAACCTGATCCGGATATCGGTCGGCATTGAAGATGCCAATGATCTGATTTCGGATATGGAACAGGCGCTGGATCGCCTCTAGTTCATATCACTACATCACATAATAAGATCGATTCTAAATTGCACCCTTATGCAATAACGTATAAGTTTAGGTATACGTTGTTTTCAGATTGAGGGCTGGGCAGAATTCGGAAAGTTAATTATAGTCGTATTTTAAAACAATAAACCCGCATAAGAAGCATACAGAGGGCCAGCGAGCCAAATGCCACAAAATCTTAAAAACCGAATCCCTTTCGCTGAGCAAGCGTATCTTGAATTAAAAAAGAAAATTCTGGAAAACATGTTACCGCCGGGCGCGCAGTTCCTTGAACAGGAAATGGCGGAGCAACTGAATATGAGCCGCACACCGGTGCGCGAAGCCATGGTCCGCCTTGCAAATGAAGGTCTGGTTGAGGTTCGTCCGCGTCATGGCATGCGGGTGCTGCCCATATCACCAAAGGATATGGCTGAAATATACGAGATTATTACGGCCCTTGAATCGGCAGCGGCAGGGCAAGTTGCTGAAATGGAGTTGGCGGAAAGCGATCTTCTTCCCTTGTTGCAGGCTGTCGAGGATATGGATGCGGCGCTGGAGACCGATGATCGCAGTGCCTGGGCGGTCGCCGATAATGAATTTCACCGTCAACTGGTTATTCTGACCGGAAACCAGCGTTTGATCAGTCTTATCGAAACATTCAGGGACCAGGGCCATCGCGTGCGTATGACAACATTGCACCTTAGGCCAAAGCCCGAAAAGTCGAATGAAGATCACCGGGCCGTTGTTGAGGCCATTCTGGCGAACGATCCCGCCAAGGCACGGGAGGTTCACAGACGCCACCGGAAATTAGCGGGGGCCGTACTGATTGATCTCCTGAATCAGCATCACCTGATGAATGTTTAGGTTTGCCCGTCAGGATGTAACTGGGGTTAAGACGGGCTGTCCGTTAAAATAAGCACGCAGGTTTTTCGCGACCAATTGGCCCATGGCCAAACGCGTTTCAACCGACGCACTTCCGATATGTGGTGCGAGAACGACATTGTCCAGGGATAAAAACTCGGCGGGAACTTCAGGTTCATTTTCAAATACGTCCAGACCTGCAAATCCAAGCTTCCCTGTTTGCAGCGCCAGCAGCATGGCTTCCTGATCAACCACAGTTCCCCGTGAAATGTTTATTAACATACCTTCTGGGCCGACCGCTTCGATGACTTCTGCATTTACAAGATGCCGTGTTTCTTCTCCGCCCTTACAGCAAATCATCAAAAAATCGCAATTTTTTGCAAGTGCCACGAGGTTGTTTTCATAGATGTAACCGCTTTCCGGTTTTTCATTTGGTCCGTAGTAAGAAATTTCCATATTGAATGCGGCCGCCAATTTGGCGATTTGTTTTCCAATATCTCCCAAGCCAACAATACCGAGGCGTTTGCCATGCAAACTTTTCCCCAAAGGCATTCCACCTTCTTTCGCCCAGCGCCCAGCTCTCACGTAACGATCGCCTTCGACTACTCGACGCGCCGTCGCCAAAAGGAGAGTCAGGCCCAGTTCTGCCACGCCTTCGGCCAGGACTTCCGGTGTGTTGGTCACCACAACACCACGCGATATGGCATGTTTAATATCGATGGCGTCATAACCGACCCCGAATGAGCCGATCATCTCCAAATTTGGAAATTTATCGATGAATTCTGCTGTGGCTCCGACTCCGCCCGTTGTCGCAATGCCCCGAATACGCGAAGAAACCTCATTAATAAGCTTATCCTGGTCTTCTGCTTCCCATAAAGGGTACATGGTGAATTCATCAGCCAGATCCGCCATCGTATTAAGCAGTTGAGGGTGTGTGACAATCAGTTCGGGCTTCATGAATAACTCCAATGTATGCAAGGAAAATTATGGGAAATGGTGCTGAATGTTTTTTAAATAGTGATGGAAGTCTATATAAACAATCTACATGTAAATTAACAAGGGCTACCTAATCAGGTTATTCGGGTAGTTATAAAAACAGGTTCAGGGAGAGTTGAAAATGAAGGTTGTGGTTACTGGTGGAGCCGGGTTTATCGGGTTTCGTCTCGCTCAAAAGCTTGTGCAGCTTGGTGCAATAACCGGGCCTTCCGGTGAACTGGAAAAAATCGATGAAATCCTGCTGTTCGATATGGTTGAGGCCGGAGACCTTGAGCATCCGGATGATATAACCATTACCCGTGTCGCTGGAGATATTTCGGACCGCGAGACCGTCGATAAACTGATTGATCGCGATGATATTTCGGTTTTTCACCTGGCCTCTGTTGTCAGTGGCGGCGGGGAAAAGGATTTTGATCTGGCAATCCGGGTGAACCTCGACGGCGCGCTAAACATCTTTGAAGCGGCAAGGGCCCGATCCGGTTTGCCGCGTGTTGTCTTTGCCAGTTCCATTGCCGTGTTCGGTGGTCCGCACATGCCATCTGTGGTCAGCGATGCCGCCAAGCAGGGGCCACAAAGCACTTATGGGGCGACCAAAGCCATTGGCGAACTTTTGGTCAACGATTACACCCGCAAGGGCTTTTTCGATGGTCGGACGGCGCGTCTGCCGACGGTTATTATCCGTCCCGGCAAGCCCAATGCGGCGGCGTCCAGTTTTGTCAGCGGAGTTTTTCGCGAACCGTTGAACGGTATTGATTTCACCTTACCGGTGCCACCGGAAACCGCCATGCAGGTGGTTGGTTACCGGGCGATTGTCGACGGACTTGTTCATTTGCATGAGTTGAGCGGGGCCGATATTGGCGTCGACCGGGCGATCATGCTCCGGGGTTATACGGTAACGGCGCAGGACATGATCGATTCACTGCATCGTGTCGCCGGTGACCGACCCTTAGGCAAAATCACCGTCGAGCCGGACCCCTTCATTGTCGGCATCTGCAATACCTGGCCACTTGATGCCTCTTATGAGCGGGCGGGAAAACTGGGCATGCCCTGTGACAGCGGGCTCGATGAGGTCGTCCGTTATTTTATTGAAGATTACGTGGACGGCTGAATTCAATGGGGGGATTGATTGCAGTCGATTGGGGAACCACCTCTTTTCGCGCCTACCTGCTGACAGAAGAAGGGACCGTCCTTGATAAACGGCAATCTGCAAATGGTATTCTGGCAGTAAAGGATGGTCGGTTCCCTGAAATGCTAGCCGTACAAATCGGCGATTGGTTGGAGGCTGAACCGGAAGCGCCGGTTCTGATGAGTGGTATGATTGGCTCGCGTCAAGGCTGGCAGGAAATCCCCTATGTAACCGGTATGCCTGGCCTTAAAGAAATTGCTGAAGGGATGGGCCGAATTACGCTGGATGACGGGCGTCCGGTCTGGATCGCGCCGGGATACAGTTGCCGGAATGCCGATGGGCAGCCTGATGTGATGCGGGGCGAGGAAACCCAGATTATTGGGGCGGCGTCTGGCTTGAACAGTGCCCAGACATTTTGCCTGCCGGGAACACACAGCAAATGGGTGATTGTCGAGAATGACCGCCTTATGGGTTTCACGACCTTTATGACCGGCGAGGTTTTTGATGTCATGTGCCGCCACAGCATATTGGGAAGGCTGATGACGGATGACGGCAGAAGCACCGATGAGGCGAACCGCTGGTTTGACGAGGGAGTGCAAAAGGCGAAGATGGGCGTGCCCTTGCTGAGCGGATTTTTTGGTGTACGGGCGCGGGCCCTTTTTTCGGAAATCCCGGAATCGTACACCAAGGATTATCTGTCGGGCCTGTTGATCGGATCGGAAATCCGCGATGCCTATAAGGCGCAAGGCGGCGCCGTTACCTTGATCGGCTCCGGCCCCTTGATCGCCCTGTATGAGCGGGCCATAGAAGCCTTTGATGGCCATGCCGTCAGAGCTGATGAAAATCTGGCGGCGACGGGTCTTTATCAAATTGCCAAATCCATAGGCTTTCAGCGCCTCACAGAAAATCAATAATATTAATCAACCAACACCAATGGAATAAGGAACAAAAAGATGAGTGGAAGACTGGCAGGAAAAAAAGCACTAGTGACTGCTGCGGGGCAGGGGATCGGTCAGGCCATTGCGCTTGCATTTGCCGCCGAAGGAGCGGACGTCATTGCGACGGATATCAATGCCGAAACCCTGAAACAAATCGAAGGCAAAGACAGTATTCAGACGCAGGTTCTGGATGTGCTCGACGCGGATGCCATCAATGCGATCGCCAAACAGGCTGGTGCACTGAATATTCTCGCCAATGTGGCCGGATATGTACATCACGGCTCGATCCTCGAATGTTCCGACAAGGACTGGGATTTCGCGTTTGATCTGAACGTCAAGGCGATGTTCCATATGTGCAAAGCTGTGCTTCCGGCGATGCTGGAAAACGGTGGCGGTTCGATTGTCAATATTGCGTCTGTCGCCTCGTCGGTCATGGGCATTCCCAACCGCTTCGCCTATGGTGCTTCAAAATCGGCCGTCATTGGTTTGACCAAAGCGATCGCCGCCGATTTCGTTACCAAAGGTGTGCGCTGTAATGCTATTTGCCCGGGCACCATCCAGTCCCCATCACTTGATGAACGGATTGCGGCTCTGGGTGATCCGGTGGAAGCCCGCAAAGCCTTTGTTGCCCGTCAGCCCATGGGCCGCCTGGGAACAGCTGAAGAGATTGCTGCCGCCGCCGTTTATCTGGGTAGCGACGATGCCGCGTTTACGACCGGTTCATTGATGATGGTCGATGGCGGAATGATGATCTAACGCCGAAGGAAGAAAACAATGAGCGACTTTTGCGAACGCCTTTCCGCCACCTATAGCGGCGCGCTGCATGATGTGATGCGGGCCATGGGGCTTACCGATTTTGTTCTGCCGCCGGAGATATTGCCGTTGCGCGACGGAGATAAAGTGGCAGGTCCCGTCTATACAGTGGAAGGCAAGTCCGCAAAAGACTTCGATGCGCATGAAACGCTGCTGGCCTGGACGGGGTTACTCTCGAAAGCCCCGTCCGGCCACGTTGTTATCTGTCAGCCTAACGATAACGAGATTGCTCTTATGGGTGAGCTGTCAGCCGAAACCCTGAAACTGAGGGGCGTCAAAGGCTATATCGTTGACGGGGGGTGTCGGGATATCGAGTTCATTCTGGATATGAACTTTCCTGTCTGGTGCAAGTTCAAAACGCCCAAGGATATTGTCTCGCGCTGGCTGCCGGTCGCGTTCAACGAAACCATCCGCATTGGCGATGTGCAGGTTTCGGGCGGTGACTGGGTGCTGGCGGACCGCGACGGGGCCGTTATTCTGCCAAAAGACAAGGCGGAAGAGATTGTCGCCGAAACCGAGCGGGTCATCGGTACGGAAAACAAAATCCGTGATGCCATATTCGATGGCATGGACCCTCAGGACGCCTATCTGAAATTCGGCAAATTTTAAAAACGGACATATATAGAAGACTTATGACAACAAACACACATATGGGGGTCATTGGTTTAGGTCCCATGGGCGCAGGCCTGGCCTTCAATTTTGCAGATAACGACTATACGTCTGTGGTCTTTGACCCGTGGCCGGAAGCCCGTCAGGCCTTTGCCGAGAAGTTTGCCGGGGAGCTGGATGGGCGCGTGGTATTGACGCAAACCCTGGATGATTTTATCACAGCCTTGCCAACGCCGCGCCGTATCCTGTTGATGGTCAAGGCCGGAGAGCCTGTCGATGCGCTGCTGGGTCAGCTTTATCCGTTGCTGACAGAGGGTGATCTGGTTTGTGATGGTGGCAACGCCCACCCCCGCGATACGGACCGCCGCAGCGCCGATGCCGAACAGCAGGGTTTCGGCTTCTTCGGTCTCGGCATATCCGGTGGCGAGGAAGGGGCCCGTCATGGCCCGTCCTTGATGGCGGGCGGAACCATCGGTGCGTTTGATACGGTGGCTCCAGCGCTTAATGCCATTGCCGCCAAACATAACGGTCAGCCCTGTTGTTCCCATTTTGGGCCGGGCGGCACTGGGCATTTTGTTAAAATGGTTCACAACGGAATCGAATACGCCATCATGCAGTTGATTGGTGAAGCCTATTTGTTGCTGCGTGATGGCGCGGGTTTGTCGGCCGCTCAAATGGCGGATGTCTTCCAGAAATGGAACGCCGGGCCTTTGAATTCCTATCTGTTTGGCATTACCGCCGAAATCCTGCGTGTGCCCGATGATCTGGGCGAGGGCGCGCTGGTTGACCAGATTCTTGATCAGGCGCGCGAAAAGGGGACTGGTCAATGGACCGTTCGCATGGCACTTGAGTTTGGCATTCCCGTGCCGACAATAGCCGAGGCCGTTTCGGCCCGTCATTTGTCACGCTATGGCGATGACCGGCTCCGTGCTGAAGATTTTTTGCCGAAGCCAACAGCTGCGTTTGATGGCGATCAAAATGCATTTGTGGACGCCCTTGAGCAAGCTCTGTGCGCAGCGGTTCTCATCAGCTATGCCCAAGGCCTGCATCTCATTACGGCGGCAAAACCGGAAGGTGACGGCTGGACGGCAAATGCCGAACTGGCGGCCCGCACCTGGCGACAGGGCTGTGTCATCCGCTCGGAATTTCTGGAAAAAATCATCGCGGCATATGCAGCGGAACCGGCGCTCACCAATCTGTTGCTGGCGAAAGAACTGCATGGCGATTGGGATGTCAGCATACCTGCCTTGCGGGTGACATTGTGCCGGGCGATCGGGCAGGGTGTTCCCGTTCCTGCCCTGGCATCAGCCTTGTCTTATTATGACGGATTGCGCAATACACGGTTGTGGTCATCCCTGATCCAGGCGCAGCGCGATTGTTTTGGCGCCCATACGTATGAGCGTACGGATCGGCCCGGGACATTTCATTCGGAGTGGTTAAACAAATGAGCAATTCAAAATCGCCACAGGTCCTCATTTTTATGGGCGTCTGCGGCTGTGGAAAATCAACGGTCGGTCATCTCGTGGCAGACGCCCTTGGACTGACCTATGCGGAAGGGGATGATTTCCATTCGGAACAGAACGTCGAAAAAATGCGCTCGGGAACGCCTCTCAACGATGAGGATCGCGCCCCCTGGCTGGCGGAAATGGCGTCGGAAATTACAAAATGGGTCGAGCAGGGGAGGGGCGGTGTGCTCTCATGCTCATCACTTAAACGCAAATACCGCGATGTCCTGCGGGGCGAGTTTGGCGTTTCCGATACGGTGCGTTTCTTTCACCTATGCGGAACCTTCGAGCTGATTGAAGATCGCATGAGCCAGCGTCAGAATCATTATATGCCACCCGGTTTGCTGACCAGCCAGTTTGCAACATTGGAAGTGCCGAGCGCCGATGAGCAGGTGATAGAGCTTGATATTGCGCACGACCCGGAAGACCTGGCACGCCAGGTTCTGGAGAAACTGGGCGAGGCCTGAGCCCCGCCCACTGCGTCTCTTAACGTCGCCCCTTAATAGGTCGCGCGGCCACCTGAAATATCAAACACAGCACCGGTGCTGAAGCTGCACTCTTCCGAGGCCAGCCATGCCACCAGACTGGCAATTTCTTCCACCTTGCCAAACCGGTTCATGGGGATTTTCGACAGCATAAAATCGATATGGGCCTGGGTGATCTGATCGAAGATCGCGGTTTTGACGGCTGCCGGCGTGATGCAGTTGACGGTCACACCACTCAGCGCCGTTTCCTTGCCAAGCGATTTCGTCAAACCGATAACTCCGGCCTTTGAAGCGCTGTACGGGCTGGCCGTCGGGTTGCCTTCCTTGCCGGCAATGGAGGCAATATTGACAATCCGGCCATAGCCGTTGTCGATCATGTTGCTGACCAGAGTTTTGCAGCAATAGAACACACCGTTCAGATTGATATCGATGACTTTCTTCCATTCTTCGACATCGTAGTCTTTCACCAGCTGATTGGCTCCGGCAATCCCGGCGCTGTTGACCAGAATATCGACCTTGCCGAGATCCTTGATTGTCTTTTCACCGGCAGCTGCAACCGACGCATAATCGCTCACATCAACAGTGGCGCTATGGACGTTGGCTGGATTTTGAAATGTTTTGCGGGCTTCCTCAACGGCGGCCGGATCAATTTCCCACAGGGAAACCGTAGCTCCCTCAGATTCCAGCCGTTGCGCAATGGCCAAACCAATGCCCCGCGCACCCCCTGTTATAACCGCATTTTGATTTTCAAAGCGTATACTTGTCATTTTATTCCCTTAAATACGAAAAAAGCGTCCGGGAGTTTAATCTTCTTTGGCGGGGTGTGACAAATGCTAGTTGCGCGGCTTCGAAATTTCCGGATCGCCGGATTCCAGTGCCTTGAACACCGGACGCTTATTGAATTGGAAAAACGGTCTGTTAACGGATCAAAGACGATTTAGGAGACAGCGAACCAGCCGCTTTGTTCCTTGTCTAAAACGCATATTTTTAGAAGCAATGCCTTGTCTGCTTTGAGCGGGAAAGGGGCAATGTTTCATTATTATCAAAAAAGCGCGCTTATGATCTAAAGGAAACATTTGGACGACATGGTTAGTCGTTAGATTTTCTACTTAAACATTGTGCCTACTGCATTGATACAACTCACGTAAGCGTTGTTTTGGTGGCCTCTCTGAGCGACATTCGGGCAGGGTATAAAATGGGGGAAGGTTAGCGATGGGGGATACGCGAATAAGAGAAGTGAACGGGCGTCCAGAGAAATTCGTTTATTGGGTCGCTGCGTCTTGGGCCCTGTTTCATATTTGGTATGCATCGCCTTTGCCCTACACCTTAGGCTTCGGGTTGTTCAATTCGACCGAAGCACGCTCTATCAGTCTCGCTTTCGCAATTTTTCTAGGTCTTTCCAGCTACCCTGTTGTTCAACGTGTACGAACAAACCCCATCAAGTCGTGGGAAATCGTGTGGGCGCTTCTAGGTGCCGGTACTGCTGCCTATTTGTTTTTGTTCTATGAAGACATTTCTGACCGTGCAGGGATTCTTACACCACTTGATCTCGGTGTAGGGATTGTCGGTTTAGTACTGCTCGTTGATGCAGCACGAAGAGTCGTCGCCTTACCAATCGCAATTGGCGTGATTGGATGTATCGGATTTTTACTGTTTGGTTCGGGGTTCGGGGACCATACTTGGAGTAATTCCCTTGACAATGTTATTCGGCAATTATGGCATTCATCGGAGGGCGTATTTGGAGTTATTTTGGGAGTGGCCCTATCGGTGGGATTTCTTGGTGTTCTTCTTGGATCAGGGTTAGACCGACTAGGGTTTGGGAGGCGGTTTGTTGAAAAATTATTTAGTCCATATTCTTCTGGCAGTAATGATGGGCAAAGGGTGGTTCCATGTTGGTTAGAGGGCCGGTTTTGGACATGGGTATTTGCTCTTCAATTTTTAAGCGGATTCTATTACATAAATCAGCCCGAGTTAGTGCCGCTTTTGGGAGAAATTGCATCGGGGTCGGCGCTGCCTATTCTCCTTATTGGCAGCAATTATTTAGTCAAGTATGTGCGAGGCCTTATCGGATCCAGCACATCATCATGGACGTGGGATATTTGCGACATTTTGCTAATCGTTACCGTCATTCTCGGAATGGTATACTTATATTCCGAACAGGCCGTTTATTTTGTTCTCATTGCTTTAGCAGTAATCGCTTATCGACGTATGAATGGAGAATCAAAAAATTCAAACGAAGAGGAAACGGAGAGTGGGGTGGCGACTGAAATCAAAACATCTGCATACGGAATTGGCCTCATTGCGCTCTTTTCAAGTTTGTTAACGGCAACATTGCTCAGTGTAGGTCTCTTCATAGGGTCTCTAAATATCAATATAGGCCAGACTCAAATGATATCGCATCTCTTGTTTCTTGGGGGAGTTGTCATGCTAGCTGCCATTGCGTTGATAATATTCACCAAAAAAACATCTGATAACAGACATATGCCAGTGGCGTTGTTTTTGGTAAGTATTCTGGTGCTTGCTTGCGGTCAGTATGTATTTCGGTTTTCGCCGGGTTTATCTGCATTTCATGCTGTTACTAGCTGCGCCACGCTCATCGTTTTATCCTCAGTCGTAAACTGGAGTTTTCATCGGGACGGCAGCTTCAAGACAGCCGTTCTAACTGCGTTTGGCTACATCCTGGATTGGATGGCTTTAGGGGGAAGAAACGCGATTCCTTTAGTGATCGGCGCTGCGGTGGTTGGAATAGCCGCCGCCACGATAACTTTAACCGGTGCGCGCCTTTGATTATTCCAGACTCGGCATTAAGCCGCAGGATAATGCGGCGGATGTAAATGTCCCCTTCTGGCCCATGGCTGGACACTAATCTCGTTGAATAAACGATTTCCAAGAGTCCGCTCTGGGTTCTTTCCTTCCCTCGGCAAATGGGACGTTGCGGACATTACTGCGACGGAGGAGAAGGTTCCGTTTATGCCCCTTTCCAGCCCTAAATCAACCGTGTGCTGGTCAAGAAGGAAATGCGTCAGATGCTACAATGGGGGGGGTGCCGACCCGGAGGACCTGGAACTGATGCGTTCGGCCCTTACCGCGGATATTAATACGGGTGGTTTTGAAGGCGATGGTGGTTTTTAGAGATATGGAGAAACACCATAAGTTTTCATGCGCTTACCGGGGATTGATTGCAGACTTCAAATGTAAGCAGGATATTGCATGATATTAGTGAAGCTAAGCTTTCCCTCTTATGACTAAGCATTCGGCCATCACGTCATGCAGCCCCTGTTTCTCTTTTGTCCACCCGATCATAAGAAGTCCAAGACCAAGGGGCAAAGTAGCAATTATTACGCCCAAGTACCGTCCGGCTGCTTTTAAGAAGGATATCCTTTTGCCTTCATAGTCCACAACCAAGATGCCCATTATCTGTTTCCCGAACGTTGCTTGGCGCTGAGAACTCTCCATGAAGCCGACATATAATGTCCATAATACGATTAAATAAATGAGTTCTAAGAGAGAGTAAGTAATCTCACCTACGCCCATTAAGAGACCGCTCCATTCTAAAAAACTTGCAGGAAGCCACAATATGAGAGTGTCTATAACGGCTGCTGCTAATCGTCTCCAAAACCCCGCATAAATTTCATCGCTCAATTGATTGTCCCTTAAAAATAATTAATCTTGCGCATGTCTCTTATTGCTCGATTTCATCGTTATTGAAACCATCCGCTTTGGGTTCTATGCATCCTTCTCTTTGTCCGGTTATTCTGGGCTTGATTCCGGCCATTTAGGGAAAACGACACGCGGTTTTTATAAAGAACTCAGCCGGAGCAGGGCAATCTGGTGGACCTGCGACAGGGCCTCGTTGAATTCATCCGCCGGGTCCAGTTCCACCCGTTCGCGGAAATTCTCCAGAATCTCCGCCCGGTTGCGGCCCTTGACGGCGAGAATGAAGGGAAAGCCGAATTTTTGCTTGTAGCGCTCATTCAGGGCCTGAAAGGCTTCCAGTTCTTCCGGGCTGCACTGGTCAAGCCCGGCACTGCTTTGCTCGTCGGTAGATTCCGCCGTCAACTTGCCGCTGACCGCGAGCTTCCCGGCCAGATCAGGATGCGCGCAGAGCAGCGCCAGTTGTGGCGGGTGGCCTGCTTCGTTGACAACGGCCATCATGGCCCGGTGTAACCCGGCTATCGTATTGTGAGCGGCGTCTATTCCACCGTCCCAAACCTGCTCTGCCACCCATGCGGAATGCTCGTAGACGCCGCCAAAAATATTTATGAACTGGTCGCGGCTCAGGTCTGTCGGGTTTTGCATTTTGAATTGGAGCATGGCTGGCGCTTTAGGCAAAGGGATGATGTTCGCGCCAGTGTCTGGCAATATCGATGCGTCGGCAAAACCAGACATCTTCATGGCTTTGCGCGTGATCGATAAATCGCTCCAGCGCCCTGATGCGGCCCGGCCGCCCGACCAGCCGGCAATGCAGGCCAATGGACATCATGCGAGGTGTTTCTGCGCCTTCCGCATAAAGCGTATCAAAGCTTTCGCGAAGGTAAGCAAAAAACTGGTCGCCGGAATTAAAGCCCTGTGGCGTGGCGAACCGCATGTCGTTGGCGTCCAGCGTGTAGGGGACGACCAAATGCGGTTTGTCGGCAGCGGTCACCCAGAACGGCAGGTCGTCGCTGTAGTCGTCAGCGTCATAGAGAAAGCCGCCCTCTTCGGCGACCAGGCGGCGGGTGTTTTCACCGGTGCGGCCCGTATACCAGCCCAAGGGGCGCTCGCCGGTCAGGCGTTTGATGATCTCGATGGCCTGCTCCATATGCTGGCGTTCAACGTCTTCCGGCACATCGCGGTAATTGATCCAGCGGTGTCCATGGCTGCAAATTTCATGTCCGGCTTTCATGGCAGCATCGGCAACGGCCGGGTTGCGCTCCAAGGCCATGGCGACGGCAAACAGGGTCAGCGGGATTTGTTTTTTCTCAAACAATTTCAGCAAACGCCAGATGCCAACCCGGCTGCCGTATTCATAAATCGATTCCATACTTAAATGGCGCTGGCCCGGCCACGCCTCGGCGCCAACGATTTCTGACAGAAACGCCTCGGACGCTTCATCGCCATGCAGAATGCAGTTCTCGCCGCCCTCTTCATAATTGATGACAAATTGAACGGCGACACGGGCCTTGTTTGGCCAATTGGCCTGAGGCGGGTTGGGGCCATAGCCGATCAGGTCGCGGGGATAAACAGTTGTCTCTGTCATTTTTGATCTTTCATTTGTCGATGCTGTCAGTAGGGAGTCAGCATTCGATTATATTATCCAGGTTTCCGAGTGCAATGTATGTTTATTATCAAATGATATTTGAAAGTCTTCATGATCTAAAGTCTCTCTACAGGCAAAGAAAAACGAACGACAATAGATTTGTGATAGTATGCACGGAAAAGGCTTGAGGATAAAAGCCGAAGCGCATTTGGATGAGTGAGCGAGGGGAAAATAAGTGGGCCGACTAAGTACGCATGTCTTGGACACCGTGACCGGCAAGCCGGCGAAAGGTGTTTCCTGGACTCTTTATCGTTTGGAAAGCGACATGCGATCCGAACTGGGGGCCGGTCAAACCAATCAGGACGGGCGCACAGATGCGCCGTTGCTGGAAGGTGCGAACGTACGCGTCGGTACCTACGAACTGGTGTTTCACGTGGCTGCGTATTTTCGGGCGCAAGGCACGCCATTGACAGACCCGCCTTTTCTCGATGAAATTCCTCTGCGCTTTGCAATTTTTGATGCAGATCAAAATTACCATGTGCCGCTTCTGGTCACACCCTTTAGCTATTCGACCTATCGTGGAAGCTGAATTTGACAGAGAGTTGAAACGCTAATGACGAACGAGACGCGATCGACGGTACGACTTATTCTGGGATGGACCCCCGTTGAAATGACGGTTGCTGACAGCAACCAGACGCTTCTGCAGTTTTTACGTGAGCAGCAACGCCTGACCGGCACCAAGGAAGGGTGCGCCGAAGGGGATTGTGGCGCCTGCACCATTGTCCTTGGCGAACTTAGAAACGGCGAGATGACCTATCGTGCGGTCAATGCCTGTATTCTGTTTCTTCCTGCCATGGACGGCAAACAGATTATAACCGTCGAGTCCGTGGCTGATGGCACCCTGCATCCTGTTCAAAAAGCGATGGTTGACGCGCATGCTTCGCAATGCGGTTTTTGTACGCCTGGATTTATTATGTCTTTATTGGCTTTGCACTTGAATGGCGGTGCCCACAACCGGAGAAATATTGATGATGCCCTTGCGGGAAACCTCTGTCGTTGTACTGGCTATGGCCCGATCATCGAAGCGGCAACAAAAGCATGTTCTGGTTCTGTTGATGCAGCTTGGAAAGCCCGAATCGGAACTGCAAAGGCGCAACTGACGGAATGGTCAGAAGATAAGCGGACCTTTAAGGCCGAGACCCCGGGTGGCTCTTTCATGGCGCCCAAAACCGCAGACCAGCTCGCGGCCAGTCTCGAGAACAGCCCGCAAGCGACCTTGGTCGCGGGGGCCACGGATGTCGGGCTTTGGGTGACGAAGATAGGTCGCAGACTCAGCCCGGTGATTTCTCTGGGAGATGTTGCCGAACTGCGAAGCCTGCGCAGCACCGATGCCCATCTGGAAATTGGTGCCGGCGTCACCTATTCCGATGCCCATGCGGCCTTGGCGGAAATTTCTGAAAGTCTTGGCGAACTGGTCCGCCGCATCGGTTCACGTCAGGTCCGCAACAGTGGAACGGTGGGCGGAAATATCGCCAACGGCTCTCCCATCGGCGATATGCCGCCAGCTCTGATCGCCATGGGCGCATCTCTCGTGTTGCGCAGTGCGCATGGCAAACGGGAAATCCCGCTGGAAGATTTTTTCATCGACTACGGCAAGCAGGATTTACAGCCGGGAGAATTTGTCGGTCGGGTTCTGGTGCCCAAAAAGCTCCATACTTTCCGCTGCTACAAGGTCTCGAAACGGTTTGATCAGGATATCACGGCGGTACTCGGGGCCTTCCATCTTGATATCAGAGAAGAGAGCGTCGTCTCGGCCCGTGTTGCTTATGGCGGCATGGCGGGGATACCCATGCGCGCTGCCAAATGCGAAGCGGCCCTGACCGGAAAGCCCTGGAGCGCAGACACCATTGTAAACGCCCAGGCGGCGCTGGATCAGGATTTCAAGCCGATGACCGACATGCGGGCGAGTGCTGCTTACCGTTCATTGGTTGCGCGCAATCTGCTGGAGCGGTTTTATCTGGAGACGCAAAATCCTGCCGTGCCGCTTGAGCTGGCGAAACAGGCCATACTGGCAGGAGCGGATCATGGTTGAAGCGGCAGCTCAGAAAGAGCAGGTACGCGGTGGCGTTCAGCAGGCGCTGGAACACGACAGCGCCATCAAGCATGTGACCGGGCAGGCCATCTATGTAGATGATATTCCCGAACCACAAGGCACCCTGCACATCGCCGTTGGCTATGCGCCCATCGCCAAAGGAATCATCAAAAGCGTTAAACTGGACGCTGTTCGGAGCGCGCCGGGTGTTGTCTGCGTGCTGACGGTGGATGATATTCCGGGCCTCAATGACGTAAGCCCGACTCATTCCGGCGATGATCCCGTGTTAATTCGTGATCAGGTGAATTTTTTCGGTCAGCCGGTCTTTGCTGTTGCCGCCGAAACTTTTGATCAGGCCCGTGCCGCCGTCCGTCTGGCAGAGATTGATTGTGAGGCGACGGAGCCTGTGCTGACCATCGATCAGGCGCTGGAGAAAAATTACCTGATCAGCACCGATCATGTGATGGCGCGCGGCGACGTGAAGAGCGGCCTGAAATCTGCGCCAAACAGATTATCCGGTGCCATGGAAATGGGCGGGCAGGATCACTTCTATCTGGAAGGCCAGGTGTCCATGGCGGTGCCTATGGAAGACGGCGATGTCCTGATCCATTGCTCAACCCAGCACCCGTCGGAAGTGCAGCACAATATTGCCCACGTGCTGGACCGCCCGGCCAATGCGGTCACCGTGGAGGTGCGGCGCATGGGCGGCGCCTTTGGCGGCAAGGAAAGCCAGGCGGCGCAGTGGGCGGCGCTAGCAGCACTGGTCGCGGTGAAAACCGGGCGCGCCGCAAAATGCCGGCTCGACCGCGATGAAGACATGGGCCTGACCGGCAAACGTCATGAACTGGCGGGCAAGTGGACCGTTGGCTATGACGACGCGGGCCGTATTCTGGCCGCTGATGTGGAGATGGCGACGCGCTGCGGCTGCTCGAAAGACCTGTCCGATGCGATCAGCGACCGCGCCATGTTCCATCTGGATAACGCCTACTATTTGAATGACATCCGGATTCTGTGCAAACGCCTGCGCACAGATACGGTCTCCAATACGGCGTTCCGGGGTTTTGGCGGGCCGCAAGGCATGATGATCGGCGAGCGGATGATCGAGACCGTGGCCCGGGCTGTCGGCAAGGACCCGCTGGATATCCGCAAGCTGAATTTTTACGGGGCCAACGGGCGGGATGTGACGCCGTACCACATGCATGTTGAGGATTTTGTCCTGCCGGAGATGATTGCGGAACTGGAAGCCTCATCGGATTACCGGGCGCGACGACTAGAAATCACGGCGTTTAATGAAACAAGCCCCGTCATCAAGCGGGGCCTCGCCCTGACGCCGGTGAAGTTTGGCATTTCATTCACCACAACCTTTCTCAATCAGGCGGGTGCGCTGATCCATATCTATAAGGATGGCAGCATCTTACTCAATCACGGCGGCACGGAAATGGGCCAGGGATTGTTTCTGAAAGTGGCGCAGATTGTAGCTGAAGAATTCCTGACCGATGTCGGCCGCATCAAGATTACCGCGACCAATACGGCCAAGGTGCCCAATACCTCGGCGACGGCGGCCTCATCCGGTACCGACATGAATGGCATGGCGGCGATGATCGCGGCACGCACCATCAAGCGTCGTCTGATCGCCTTCGCCTGCAACACCTACAAGGTCGAGGAACAGGACGTCGAGTTTATTCCCAATCAGGTTCGCATCGGCAATCAGGTGATCGATTTTGATGACCTGATCGGTCAGGCTTATCTGGGCCGAGTGCAGTTGTCGGCGACCGGCTTCTACCGCACACCGAAAATCCATTATGACCGCGAAACCGCGTCGGGTCGCCCGTTTTACTATTTCGCTTATGGCGCGGCGGTTTCGGAAGTCGCCATTGATACCCTGACCGGTGAAAACCGGGTGCTGGAGGTGGATATTCTTCACGATGTGGGTCAATCGCTCAACCCGGCCATTGATATAGGCCAGATTGAAGGCGGTTTCATTCAGGGCATGGGGTGGTTGACCACGGAAGAGCTGTGGTGGGATGAGGCCGGGCGGCTGCGCACCCATGCTCCGTCGACCTATAAAATCCCGACCTGCGGCGACCGACCGGAGCGCATGAATATTCATCTATGGGAAAAAGGCCGGAACGTTGAAGCGACCATTCACCGCTCAAAAGCCGTTGGCGAGCCGCCGTTGATGCTGGCCATGTCGGTGTTTCATGCAATTTCCGATGCACTCTCAAGCTTGGGCGGTTACCGTTTCGTGCCAGATCTGGATGCCCCGGCGACGCCTGAACGCATTTTAATGGCAGCACAAAAAATGAAAGAGAAGGCGAAATGACAGCACCGCTTTCGGCAATACCGGCGCATGCCTTCGGACCCGTTGACTGGGTAGCCGAAGCATTAGGCATTGCCAAAAGCAAAGCGCGTGGCGTTCTGGTTTTTGTCGCTAAACATTACGGATCGACGCCTCGGGAAAAAGGCTGCTGGATGCTGGTTCGCTCCGACGTAACGCTCGGCACGCTGGGCGGTGGCGAGGTTGAGCGGGTGGTCGAGGCGGCGGCGCGGGACATGCTGGCGGACCGCCAGCCATGGAAACGCATTTACGAGAAATATATGCTGGGGCCGGATATGGGCCAGTGTTGTGGTGGCGGCATGGAAGTGCTGTTCGAGCCGGTTGACGAAACGTCTTCTGACTGGCTGGAGGCGGCGCAAAAATCCCTTGCCGTCGGCACGCCGGGGTTTGTCGTGATCGCCTGCGCCAAACCCGACCAAAAACCGCATGTGCATAAAGCATCCGTGCCGCAAAATCTGGATGGGGCCAAGGGAATACATATCCAGCCGCTAGCGGATGACCGCCCCCTGCTGGTTGTCTATGGCGCGGGTCATGTAGCGCGTGCCCTGGCCGGGATCGCCGCGCATTTGCCGCTCCGGCTGACCGTTGTCGATTCCCGCCAGAAAGAGCTGGATTTGCTGTCCAAATCAAAAAACATAACACCGGTGCTCATGGAAGACCCTCCGGCCCATGCGGCGGCGCTTGAAGCCAACGGGGCGTTGATCATGACCCATTCTCATTCCCTGGATTATCGGTTGTGCCTGAAGCTCCTTAAGAAAAAAGAGCTGGGCTACGTGGGGCTTATCGGTTCGAAATCCAAAGGCAACCGGTTCCGCCAGCGGTTTGAACGGGACGACGGGTTAACGGCAAATGAAATTGCGCGCCTGACCAGTCCCATCGGGCAGGCTGGAGTGAGCGGAAAAGAGCCCGGGCTGATTGCCCTTGCCGCGTTGAATGAAGTCATGGCGGTTATTGGCGGAGCCGCCGTTCTGGACAACAGACAAGAGAAAGCAAATAACTGAAATGTGCGAAGATAATCAACATCACGACAAACATATGGCGGAAGCGGCGCGCATTTCACGCGAGAAAATGAACGCCGGGCTCGGCGGGCCATTTGGTGCGGTGATCGTCAAGGATGGCACCGTGGTTGGCGTCGGCTTTAACAAGGTCACCACCGATAATGATCCGACGGCCCACGCTGAAGTGGTCGCCATCCGTGATGCCTGTCAAAAACTGGGGACCTTCGATTTGCGGGGGGCGGTCATCTACACCAGTTGCGAGCCCTGTCCCATGTGTCTGGCTTCAATCTACTGGGCGCGTCTGGAGAAAATCTATTACGCCAATTCGCGCTACGATGCGGCGCGCATCGGTTTTGACGATGCCGAGCTTTACGAGGAAATTGCCAAAGAGATAGAAGACCGTAAGATGAAAATGATCCATTTGCCGGATGATATCGCTGCGATTGCCTTCGATGAATGGGAAGCTAAGGAAGACAAAGTTCCCTATTAAGCGGGGTGGATATGTATGAACATTGGGTGCAACGAAAGTCGCTTCGGTAAGCGACGATAAGGGGGAAACGTGGATACGAAACCGCTGTTATCGCTTAGGAACATCCGCAAGGAGTTTCCGGGCTGTCTCGCCAATGATGACGTTGATCTTGATGTCCTGCCCGGAGAAATTCACGCCCTTCTGGGTGAAAATGGCGCCGGTAAAAGCACGCTGGTTAAAATGATCTATGGCGTTCTTAAGCCTGATGGCGGTGAAATGCATTGGAAAGGTGAGCCGGTACAGATCGCCAATCCATCGGCAGCCCGGTCTTTGGGCATCGGCATGGTGTTTCAGCATTTTTCCTTGTTTGAAGCCTTGACCGTTGCGGAAAACATTGCCTTGGGCATCCCGCCGGAGCTCGCCCGGACGGGTCTTGAAGAGCGAATTATTGAGGTTTCCAAAACCTATGGATTGCCACTCGATCCCTATCGGGAAGTTCACTCGTTGTCGGTTGGAGAGCGCCAGCGGATCGAGATTGTGCGCTGCTTGCTGCAGGACCCGAAGCTTCTGATCATGGATGAGCCAACTTCCGTTCTCACGCCACAGGAAGCCGATAAACTGTTTGAAACGCTGATCCGATTGTCATCCGAAGGTGTGGCTATTCTTTATATCTCGCACCGTCTCGAAGAAATCCGAAAATTATGCCACAAGGCGACCATCCTGCGGTTGGGCCGCGTCGTCAGCGATTGTGACCCGGCTAAGGAAACAGCACGTTCGCTGGCCGAAATGATGATGGGTAGCAATCTGACCTCAGCGGTCAGGGCCGAGGGACGTATAATCGGCGAGGTACGTTTTCAGGTCAACAACCTGTCCACGACACCGGAAGATCCGTTTGAAGTGCCGCTTAAAAATGTGTCGCTTGAATTGCGCAATGGCGAAATTTTTGGCGTTGCCGGGTTGGCCGGAAACGGCCAGGCGGAACTGATGGATGCGCTGAGTGGTGAGCTGCTGTCAGAGAATGCAGAGGTGATCGAGATGGAAGGCCAGATGGCCGGACGGATGGGGCCGGAAGAGCGCCGGGATTTGGGGCTGGGCTTCGTTCCCGAAGAACGCCTCGGCCATGGCGCAGTGCCGGATATGACACTCTGGGAAAACGGGTTTTTGACGGCCGGGCGCGGCCAGGGACTGATGAACAACGGATTCGTCAAAATTGATGAAACCAAGACCTTTGCCAATAAAATCGTCGACCGGTTCAAGGTGAAAACGGCCGGGATCGAACATCATGCATCCAGCCTGTCGGGCGGAAACCTGCAAAAATTCATCGTCGGTCGGGAGATCGTCCAGAACCCGAAGGTGCTGATCGTGTTGCAGCCGACCTGGGGCGTTGATGCCGGGTCCGCTGCGGCCATTCATCAGGCCTTGATGGATTTGGCCGTCTCCGGAACGGCGGTATTGGTGATTTCGCAGGATCTGGATGAGTTGTTTGCTGTTTCTGATCGCATATCGGTGATTTGTGAGGGGCGGTTGTCGGACTCGCGCCCGGCGTCAGAAATGACGGTCGAGCAGATCGGCATGCTGATGGGCGGATTGACCCACGATACTGAGCAAGGGGGACAAGCCGCATGATCCGCATTGAAGCGAGAACCGAAGCCTCGGCCAGAATGATCTATGCAGCGCCTGTGATCGCCGTCAGCCTGACGATGGTTGCTGGCACAATTTTATTTTTGATTATGGGGCATAACCCGGCGGAAGCCCTCCATACCTTTTTTGTTGATCCCGTTGCGACCTTTGATGGGGTGACGGAACTGCTGGTCAAGGCGACACCACTAACATTGATCGGGATCGGATTGTCCATCGGCTTTCGCGCCAATGTCTGGAACATCGGCGCTGAAGGCCAGTTGACCATTGGGGCATTGACGGGCGGTGCCGTGGCGTTGATGTTTTATGAGGTCGAGGGGTTTTATGTCTTGCCGTTGATGATTCTGGCCTCCATGGCCGGTGGCATGGCCTGGGCTGCGATCCCGGCGTTCTTGCGGACCAAATTCAATGCCAATGAAATTCTGACCAGCCTGATGCTGACCTATGTCGGTCTTTTGGTTCTGAGCTTGCTCATTCATGGCCCCATGAAAGACCCGGACGG
This sequence comes from Rhodospirillales bacterium, assembly GCA_048262255.1. Lineage (GTDB taxonomy): Bacteria > Pseudomonadota > Alphaproteobacteria > Rhodospirillales > Casp-alpha2 > JABMNT01. Next base: position 1,636,798 of record JBLXFH010000001.1, read on the forward strand.
AATGAACTTTCCGGAATCCCGGATGTTCAGCGACTCGGCGCTGCTGCCCCTGATTCTTGAAGATACCAGGCTGCACATCGGTTGGCTGTTTGCGCTGGCTGCTGTGGCCGTCGTTTGGGTGATGTTCAGCCGTCATGTCCTCGGTTTTCAAATTCGCGTCATCGGCATGGCACCCCGCGCCGCCGCATTTGCCGGATTTGAGCAAAAGAAACTGGTCTGGTTGTCGTTTCTGGCGGCCGGCGCTGCGGCGGGGCTTGCGGGGCTTTGTGAAGTTGCCGGGCCTTTGGGGCAGATTGTCCCGTCCATATCGCCCGGTTACGGTTTTACGGCGATTATTGTTGCCTTTCTTGGTCGGTTGCATCCCGTTGGCATTTTACTGGCGGCACTGCTGATGGCTTTGAGCTATCTGGGTGGAGAAAACGCGCAGATCATGATGAACATGCCGAATGCGGTTACCGGGGTGTTTCAGGGGATGCTGCTGTTTTTCCTTCTGGGGTGTGATGTTTTAATCAAGTACCGCCTGCGGTTTGGCCGGTAAAGGGGAGATCTGGAAATGGATGGAACAGATATCATCGTATCGGCCGCTCTGACAATCATTACGGCTGCGACACCGCTGGCCTTTGCCGCGCTGGGTGAACTGGTTGTTGAAAAGTCCGGCGTTTTGAACCTGGGTGTTGAGGGCATGATGGTGGTGGGTGCGGTTTTTGCCTTTGCTACCGGAGTGACGACCGGCAGCGCCGTGCTGGCCATTCTGGCCGGGGCTCTGGCCGGGGCGGTTGTTTCGGGCTTGTTCGGTTTTCTGGTTCTCGTCCTGCTATCCAATCAGGTGGCGACGGGCCTTGCCCTGACGATCTTTGGGCTGGGTCTTAGTGCACTGGTTGGGCATGGTTATGTCGGCGTCACCTTCGCCGGTGTGCCATCGCTTCATATTCCGGTGATTTCCGATATTCCCGTCATTGGCCCCATTTTCTTCGGTCAGGACATCATGGTCTATCTGTCGGTGGCGTCGGCCATTGCGATTGCCTGGTTTTTGAAAAAAACCCGGGCCGGGCTGATCCTGCGGGCGGTTGGTGAAAACCATGACGCCGCTCATGCCATCGGTTATCCGGTGATCCGGGTGCGGTTCTTTGCTGTTCTGTTCGGCGGCGCGATGGCGGGACTGGGCGGGGCGTATCTGTCTCTGGTTTATACCCCGCTGTGGGTGGAAAACATGACGGCGGGGCGGGGCTGGATTGCCCTGGCGCTGGTTGTCTTCGCCGCCTGGCGGCCGTGGCGCGCCTTCTTCGGCGCCTATTTGTTTGGCGGTATCACCATCATCCAGTTGCATGTCCAGGGCGTTGGGCTGGCGATTCCGTCGCAGTTGCTCTCAATGCTGCCCTATCTGGTGACGATTATTGTTTTAGTCGTGATTTCACGCGACAGTGGACGACAACGATTGAGTGCGCCTGCAAGTTTGGGCAAGATATTCTATGCTGCATCCTAATTTGAACGAAACGTATAACCGACCACGACCCAAGGAGAAAAAGAATGAGTTTTAGAAAAAGTTTGACGGCACTTGCCGTTGGCGGCGTTGCCGCTCTGGGGTTAGCTACATCCGTAATGGCGGCTGATCCTCTTAAAGTTGGATTTATATATGTCGGACCAACCGGTGACCATGGCTGGAGCTACGAGCATGACCAGGCCCGCCAAAAAATGGAGGAAGCGCTCGACGGACAAGTTGAGACAACCTTTGTTGAAAGTGTGCCGGAAGGGGCCGATGCGCAGCGCGTCATCGATAAGCTGGCGACGACAGGCCACGGTTTGATTTTCACAACCTCGTTCGGTTACATGAATCCAACGCTGAAAGTTGCGAAACGCCGCACAAACGTCAAGTTCGAGCATGCAACGGGCTTTAAACGCGATAAAAACGTTTCCACTTATTCGGCGCGGTTTTATGAGGGCCGTTATGTGGTTGGCCATATCGCCGGGCGCATGACCAAATCCAACGTATTGGGTTATGTCGCTTCGTTCCCGATTCCGGAAGTTATCCGTGGGATCAACGCAACGGTACTGGCCGCACGTAAAGTGAACCCGGCTGTTACGGTGAAAGTGGTTTGGGTGAACTCCTGGTTTGATCCGGGTAAAGAAGCCGATGCGGCAAAGGCACTTATCGATCAGGGCGCTGATATCATTCTTCAGCATACCGATTCCCCAGCACCGATGCAGGTTGCAGAAGACCGTGGAATCTGGGCTGTAGGACAGGCTTCTGATATGAGTAAGTTTGGCCCGAACGCTCAGTTGACAGCAATCATCGATAACTGGGCACCTTATTATATAGAGCGCACGAAAGCCGTTCTCGATGGCACATGGGAGTCGAAAGACACATGGGGCGGTTTTGATTCCGGCATGGTTGAGCTGGCTCCTTATAACAAGAAACTGCCAAAGGACGTGGTCGATCTGGCGGAAACCGTCCGCCAGGGCATCATATCCGGAACAGTTCATCCGTTTGCCGGTCCGATCAAGGATCAATCTGGAAAGATCATGGTTGAAGCGGGTAAAAATGCCGATGACGGTATGATGGCTGGCATGAACTTCTATGTTGAAGGTGTGATTGGTTCCATTCCTAAATAAGGGTGAGCTCGTCTGCTTTTGAATAAGGATAGGAGGAGGGTTTTCCCTCCTCCTTTTCTTTTGGCTTTTAACCGGAAGGTGCTGGTGCGTGAGTTCAATCTGGATCAAAAATCCTCTTTCTATCTTTGCTGAAGAGGCCGAAGGCGGGCTAGTTATTCGCAACGGTGTCATTGCGGAACTGCTGCCCTCAGGCAAAGCCCCATCCGATCCGGTGGATGCAACATTTGATGCATCCGAACATGTGGTGCTTCCCGGTCTGATCAACACCCACCATCATTTCTATCAAACCCTGACACGGGCCTTCGGTCCGGCGCTCAACAAGGAGCTGTTCGGCTGGTTAAAGGCGCTTTATCCCGTCTGGGCCAAACTGACCCCGGAGATGATTTCCGTATCCACGGAGCTGGCTTTGTCCGAGTTGCTGTTATCGGGCTGCACCACATCAACAGATCACCACTATGTTTTTCCGGGCGGTCTTGAGAAGGGCATTGACCTGCAGGTCGAAGCGGCCCGTAAAATCGGCATACGCGCCGTACTGACGCGTGGCTCCATGGATTTGTCGGTGGCTGATGGCGGCTTGCCGCCGCAATCGGTTGTCCAGGAAGTGGATGCCATTTTAAGCGACAGCGAACGTTTGATTGCGGCCTACCACGATCCAAATCCCGGCGCCTTTTTGCAAATCGCGCTGGCGCCCTGTTCGCCTTTTTCCGTAACCAAAGAGGTCATGCTGAAAACGGCCGATCTGGCCCGCGATAAAAACGTGCTGCTGCATACCCATCTGGCCGAAACCGAAGACGAGAATGCTTTTTGCCAGGAAAAATTTGGCATCCGCCCCCTCGATTATCTGGAAGATTGCGGATGGTTGGAGAGCCGCACATGGCTGGCCCATGGCATTCATTTTAACGATAGGGAAATAGACCGAATGGCGGCGGCGGGGGTCAGTGTTTCAAGTTGCCCGCATTCAAATATGACCCTGGCATCAGGGATATGTCGGGTCTGTGAGATGGATAAAAAGGGCATTGCGGTGGGGCTGGGTGTTGACGGCTCGGCCTCCAATGATGCCTCGAATATGATTGAGGAAGTGCGTCAGGCCTTTATGGTGCAGCGGCTGAAATACGGGGCCGAAAACGTTTCGCATCTGGATGCCATTCGCTGGGCAACAGAGGGCTCGGCACGTTGTCTTAATCGCGCCGATATCGGCTTACTGGAAGTGGGAAAACAAGCAGACCTCGCCCTCTTTAAGCTGGATGAGTTCCGCCATTCCGGTGGTCATGATCCGTTGGCAACGTTAGTCATCTGCGGTGCCAATAAAGCCGATTATGTGATGGTTGGGGGGCACTGGCGGGTAGAGCAGGGCCAGATTGCCGGGCTGGACGCGGCAGACCTCATGCGTCGACACGGGGCAGCGGCGAAACAGCTGGTTGCTGATTAAGGTGCGGGAATAAACTTTTCCAGACCCGTTTCCCAATAGGGCGTATCGCCGATGGTCTCGACCATGAAATCGATAAACGCCCGCACACGGGGTGGCAGGAAACGGGCATGCGGGTAAAGCGCATGGACGCTGTGGGGTGTTGGCGGGTAATCGGCAAGAACCACCTGTAGCCGCCCATCTCTTAAATAGGGGCCGACTTCCCACAGGGATTTAAGGGCAATGCCCCGGTTATCCAGACACCAGTCGGTTAATATTTCCCCATTATCCGAATCCATGGCCCCATGAATGGCTGGGGTTGTGGGCGTTCCTTCCGGCGTTTTCAATGTCCATTGAAACTGTTGCGAGCCGGGAAAGCGCAGAAGCAAACAATTGTGTGCTTCCAGGTCTGATGGAACGGATAGGGCAGGAGATGTCTCAAGATATGATGGGGATGCGCAAAGGACACGGACGTTCCGTGCCAGTTGCCGGACAATCAGGCTGGAATCGCGCATCTCGCCAACGCGGATGGCGATGTCGATTTTTTCCTCAACGAAATTGGCAAAGCGATCGCTGGCCACCAGCTGGATTTGGATATCCGGGTGTTTTTTGACAAAAGCCGGGATATGCGGCGCGATGTGCCGGCGGGCGAAAGCGTTGGAGGCGGAGACTTTCAGAGCACCACCCGGTCGGTCCCGGCGCGCCGAAACGGCGTCTTCTGCCGCATCGACCTGTTCGAGAATTTTCAGGCAATGCTCAAAAAAAGTCTCCCCATCGGGGGTCAGATTAACCTGTCGGGTGGTCCGGTTGAGCAGCCGTAACCCCAACTGGTTTTCCAGACGCTGAATGCGCGAACTGACAACTGCAGGCGACATGCGCAAATCCCGCCCCGCCCCGGACAGACTGCCCAATTCAACCGTACGCACAAAAAGAATAAGATCCTGAGTGTCCATGAGGGAGACTATTTTCAATTAAATCTATAAAGTCCTGAAAGATTATTCGCTATTTATAGTTAATTCAAGCCGCGATAAATCAGCTATATTGAATTTTCGCACCAAAAAACCGGGGTAAACTATGGATTTTTCCGTAATGGATTGGGCGGCGATGTTGTTTCGTTGGCTTCACCTGACAACAGGAATCGCCTGGATTGGCTCGTCGTTTTTTTTCGTGTTTCTTGATCTCAGCCTACGCCGCCATAAAGATTTACCAAAGGGTGTGAACGGCGATTCCTGGATGGTTCATGGCGGTGGATTTTACCACGCACAAAAATACATGGTTGCGCCATCCCACATGCCGGAAGAGCTGCACTGGTTCAAATACGAGGCTTATTTCACCTGGATTTCCGGTTTTGCCCTGATGAGCATCATGTATTACTGGGGCGCCGAGAGTTTTTTGATTGATGCCGACAAGGTGGCGTTTGAGCCCTGGCAGGCGATAGCCGCCAGTCTGATGTTTTTGATCTTCGGCTGGATTTTTTATGATCTGATTTGCAAATCGCCTTTGGGCGAAAATACGGCGACGCTTGCCGTTTGCGTGTTCGTGCTGGTGGTTGCCGCCTCCTGGGGCCTGATGGAAGTGTTCAGCGGCCGGGCGGCCTTTTTGCATGTGGGCGCAATGGTCGGCTCAATCATGGTTGGCAATGTGTTTTTTGTCATCATCCCCAATCAAAAGCGTGTTGTTGCGTCTTTGAAAGCCGGTGAAGAGCCGGACCCGGCGCTGGGCCTTCAGGCCAAGCAGCGCTCGACCCACAACAACTATCTCACCCTTCCGGTTCTGCTGATGATGATCAGTAATCACTATCCGATTTTGTTCGGTCAGGCCCATTCCTGGGTTGTGATTGCCCTGATCCTGCTGGTGGGGGGCGTTGTCCGCCATTATTTCAATACCAGCCATGCCGGCGGAAGCGGTCGTGCGGTGCAATGGCAATGGCCGTTGGCCACTGTGTTGATGGTTGTTCTGATTGTGGTTGCGACCTATCGTCCGGATGATCAGGCGGGGGAAGACTTGATTTCCTCTCATGATGTTTTGGCGATTGTACAAACCCGCTGTGCCTCATGCCATGCCGCCAAGCCGGCGGACCCGGATTTTGAAAAGGCACCGGGGGATATTCAGCTTGAGAGCATTGATGCGGTTCGTAAAAACGCAGCGCGCATCTTAAACCAGGTGGTTCTGTCGAAAGCCATGCCACTTGCAAACAAAACCCAAATGACGGATACCGAGCGGGCGCAACTGGGTGCGTGGATACGTGCCGGCATGCCGCTCGACGATTAAATAGGAACCACAGATGTCTGAAGACCTCCCCTTACCGGCTTTTGCCGTAAACGCCATCAATCTGGCATCACCCCGATTGGGCGCAAAAGCCATCTATGCGACGGATGAGTTTTTTGCGCCGAAAGAGCGTATGCTCAATGATGACCCGGCGGTCTTTTTGCCGGATGAATATGACGACAACGGCAAATGGATGGACGGTTGGGAATCGCGCCGTCGTCGCAACAGCGGCCATGATTATTGTGTTGTACAGTTGGGTGTAAAAGCCGTCATTCGCGGTGTCGATATCGACACCAGCCATTTCACCGGTAACTTTCCACCAGCGGCGTTTATCGAAGCCTGTTTGTCCGAGGGCGAACCCGGCGACGATGCGGTCTGGACGGAAATCATACCGGCCGTGTCCTTGAATCCCGATGCCCATCATTATGTCGCCTGTGACGATGAGGGCGTTTATAACTATTTGCGTCTGCATATCCTGCCTGATGGCGGGGTTGCCCGGTTGCGGGTTTATGGCGAGCCTCAGTGCGACTGGGATGACGATGACGCAGATACAATTCATGAGCTGTCGGCCGTCAAAAACGGTGGCAGGATCGTAGGTTATAACAACGCCCATTATGGTGTGCCCTGGCATATACTGGTTGAGGGGCGTGGCATTAACATGGGTGATGGTTGGGAAACCCGCCGCCGCCGCCGCCCGGGCAATGACTGGATTATCGTCAAGCTCGGGTCACCCGGCATTGTTGAAAAAATTGAAGTGGATACGGCCCATTTCAAGGGCAATTACCCGGATAAATGTTCCATTCAGGCGGCATTGGTAACCAGCGGCACAGATGAGTCGGTGATTACTCAATCCATGTTCTGGGACGAAATGATGGCCCCTGCCAAACTGGAAGCGGACAAACAGCATTATTTTGAAGGGGGCTCCATTCTGATGAAAGAGCCGGTCAATTATCTGCGTTTGAACATCCACACCGATGGCGGCGTCAGCCGTTTTCGGGTGTTTGGTCGGTTGCTCAAGGATTAGAACCGTGATCGAACTCAAACCTCAGCCTCTGACTAGGGATGCCTTTTCTCCTTTTGGCGACGTGATTGAAACCGACGGCGCGGATCATTTCTCGATCAATCAGGGCACAACGGAGCGCTACCACAATCTGGCTCATGTGGATGTTCTGGAAGAGGGCGGTGCACCGCTTCTTAGTATTTTTCGCGGCCAGCCCCGCCCCCGCCCAATTGTCCTGCAATTGATGGAGCGCCACCCACTGGCCTCGCAGGCCTTTATCCCGATGCAGCGGCGCGACTATCTGGTGGTGGTCGCCATCCCCGGTGAAACCGTAACTCCGGCTGATCTTGTGGCCTTTCAGGCGCGCGGCGACCAGGGCGTGAATTATCATCGTGGCGTCTGGCACCACCCTTTGCTCGTGCTGGATACCGACAGTGATTTTCTGGTTATTGATCGCGGAGGCGAGGGCCACAATCTGGATGAGGTCTGGTTTGCCGATGATGCCGAAAAAGTATACGTGAACGGAAGCTAGTCTAAGCCATTGAAAAACATTGAAATTTCAAATTCCCTTCTACGGGCCGTTTTGCTGCCGGGAATGGGCGGGCATATCGGTACTTTGCAGTACAACCATCCGGATCGTGGCTGGCTTGACCTCTTTGTTGCCGAGAGGGAGGCCCCCAGTTATCACCAGAACGTGCCGTTGTATGGCTGTTTCCAGATGGTGCCCTTTGCCAACCGCATGGTCGATGGCGTTCTGCAGGACGGAGCGCAGGGGCATGTATTTCCCATCAACTGGCCGGATGAAGGGGTGGCAATCCATGGCACCGGGTGGTCGGAAACCTGGGCTGTAGCGGCACAGTCCGAGACCTCGGCAACGCTCAATTGCCAGTGGTCAAGCGACACGGGTCCCTATCATTATGAAGCGGATTTTTCCGTATCCATCGAAGGCAATGCCATCGACTTTGAACTGAAACTGACCAACCGAAGCGCACAACCTTTACCCATGGGAATGGGATTTCATCCCTGGTTTTCCGATGTCCGTCATGCACAGGTGCATTTTGATGCAAGCCTGACGCCAGTGCCAAATTCACCCTGGGCACTATTTCCCGACAACATGGCCGTGGATTTGCCGCCCGAATTTGTCCCGCAGGATCATGTGGGCATTGATTCCTGTTTTACCAACTGGGGCGGCCATCTGGATATCCATCTGAATGCCAAGGATATTGCCATCCAGATGGATGCTGCGGGAGATCTAACCCATATGCATGTGTATGTGGCGGGCGCCATGGACCGCTTTTGTCTGGAGCCGGTCAGCCATGTGCCTGGCCAGATAGAGGGCAAGAATGCAGAAGTTCTGCCCGGGCAGTCAATTTCAGGCGGGATGCGCTTAGCCGTTTCCACCCTCACGTGACGCCTGTTTGCGGGACAGGATTTCGCTCATATATTTGGTCATTTCTGGCCCTTGATGCTTTCTGGAAAGCAGACGGAAAACGTCGATCCTTGCCCCAGTTCCGTTTCAAAATCCAGATTGCCAGCCATACCTTCTGTCAGGGCCTTGCTGATGGCGAGGCCGAGGCCGGTTCCGCTATGTTTACGGGTTGACGAAGAATCTAGCTGGGTGAATTGCTCATATATTTTTTCCCTGAATTTTTCGGGAATGCCCGGTCCGCTGTCTTTCACGTTAACGCAGACATATCCCTCTCGGCGCTGAATGGAAATCAGGACGTCTGTACCCGGCTTTGAAAATTTGGCGGCATTCGAGAGCAGATTGTTCAGGATTTGACCAAACCGGTATTCCTGAAGGTCGACAAAAATCGGCGATGGGTGTTCCTTGAGAATAAAGTTGACCGATTGCGCCTGTGCATAACCCTGAAGGTCTTTGATGATATCCGATACGAGAGCGCAGATATCATGCGTGCTGGTTTCAATGATCAATGTCCCAGACAGGATTTTTTCATAATCCAGAAGTTCATTCACCAGTCGTAGCAATGTCTTGTTGTTGCGCAGGGCGATTTCGACAAGCTCATTGCGTTCTTCACCCAAGGCATCACCTTCGAGAGAGCTCAAAAGGCCGAGGCTTCCTAATGATGAGGTTAAAGGTGTACGCAATTCGTGGCTCATGGTTGACAGGAATTCCGATTTTGCCATGTTCGCATTTTCGGCACGTTGGCGGGCCATCACCAGTTCCTGTTTTTCATCGTGTCGCTTGATGGCCAATTCAACCAGATTGCCGGCCATTTCAAGCAGATTCAGATGTTCCTTCGTGGGAGAACGGGGGGTGCTGTAGTAGGCAGCGAAAGTCCCAAGAACCTTTCCCTTGATATCCTTGATAGGAACAGACCAACAGGCCTGAACACCGGCCCTTTCCGCCAAGTCTTTATACGCCGCCCAGTTGGGGTGGGTTTGTATATCTTCAACGATGACCATTTCGCCAAGGTAAGCTGAGGCCCCACATGAGCCTATAGTCGGGCCGATTTCGGCACCGTCAATGGCGTCACAGAAGAAGTCCGGCAAGCTGGGTGCGGCAACACAATAAAGATGCTTACCCGTTTCATCGAGCAGGAGGATGGAGCAAAGCATTTCCGGCTCGGTTGCTTCCGTCATTTCAACGATGGTTTGTAGCAGAGCCTTCAGGGGTTTGTCGGTTGCGATCTGGTCAAGCACCTTGGCATTCCAGTCGAGGATGGACTCCGACCACCATTCATTTTGGATGTTTCTCTGGTTGACCAGAATGGCCGTTGACGCCGTAACCGGATCGACCGTTCTTGTGCAATCAATGCCGTGCCAGACAATGCCGTCTTTGGTATGAAAACGGTGTTTTCCTGTGTGGTAGCCTTCTTCAAGCACGACTTTCCAGACACTCTCGGCTTCTTCGGGAGCAACAAAGTGGGATTGAAAGCTGGATGCGCCGCCAAATGTCCGGGTCGCTGAAGGGTTTTGGAACAGCAGATCCCCTTGCATATCATAAAGCGAAATGATCACCGAGGTATGACGCAATGCTTCTATCCCGCGCAGGCCCTCCGGTTGTATTTCCTCGGTTTTGGCAGGGCGCCCGGCAATTAACATGGCCATTCGTCCGCCGTCGATTTGAACCCCAGAGCACATACATTGAACCGTAACCGGCTCACCTTCTTTGGGGTAGAAGGTCCACTGTTCGTCGATGACTTCATTTCGGCGAAATCGTTCCAGGTAGCCGTTTAGCCGGGTCTGGGTGGTGTCCGACATTCCTTCGGACCAGTCCCGGGCCAGCAATGCGTCCAGGGAAGAGCTGTTCCAGAGCCGAATGGCTTCAACGTTGGCCCACCACATGGTCTGGAGCTCGATATCAAAGATCCAGACGGGAAAGTGTAAGACATCAAGACCGCATAAGTCGTTGTGAGAAAGAACTTTTCTGTGTGCAGTCATAAACGGTTTTTCTTCGTCCATGCTTTCTTCCCTAAGCGCGACAGCCACATATACTAGGGCTTTCACATTGATCTGCAGTAGTCTGTTTGCACCCCACTCTTTTGCAAGCATCCTGCGGGGCTTTTACAAAATGCCGAGCGTCCCTTTTGTCTGACAGGCTTAAGCGTTTGCAAAATATTATATTTTAGATAGGTGTTTTGCACGTCAATTACCGTTGCTCAGTACAATTCAGGGTTTGCACGATATTGGCGGTGCTAATAAATTACACTCCCCCCGTTTGACAGGCTTCATCAAGTTTAATAAATTTATCAACTAAAATAAATTCCGATCTGCTACAGGCAGGAGCGGCTTATTTCGCAATTTTCAGGAGCTCATATAATGGATACCAGTCTCGCCGTTTACCCTAGCCTCAAGGATAGAGTCGTTTTTATTACCGGCGGCGGATCGGGAATCGGTGCTTCAATCGTCGAAAAATTTTGTGAACAGGGGGCCCACGTGTCGTTTGTCGATATCAACCGGGAAGCCAGTGAAAAGGTGGTTGCTGATGTGGTCGCGACAGGGCTGCCGGCACCCCGCTTTATCGAATGTGATCTGAAGGATATCGATAAGCTGCAAGCCTCAATCCGTCAGGTTATTGATACCGACGGGCCGATCCGGTCGCTGGTTAATAATGCTGCCCATGATCAGCGCCATGCCATTGATGATGTGACCAGCGAGTATTTTGACGACCGGATTGCCGTCAACCTGAAGCACCAGTTTTTTGCCATTCAGTCGGTGCATAAGGACATGGCGGCCGCCGGTGGTGGTACCATCGTCAATATGGGATCCGTGAGCTGGATGATCGGTCAGGGAGGGATGCCGGTCTATCTGGCCAGTAAATCGGCAATTACCGGGCTGACCCGCTCCATGGCCCGTGACCTGGGGCCACAGAATATCCGGGTCAATTCCATTTTGCCGGGCTGGATCATGACCGAACGGCAAATTGAAAACTGGCTGACACCGGAAGGTGAAGAAGAGCTCATGACACGCCAATGCCTGAAGCGTAAGCTGGCACCGGTGGAAATTGCCAAAATTGTGCTATTCTTTTCGGCGGATGATAGTGGAATTTGTACCAATCAGAATTTTGTCGCGGACGGCGGCTGGGTTTAAACGCAAAGCCGGGGGACCGGTCAGGGCACGGAAATATTTATGGACGGTCATACACCTGGATTGAACTGGCAGCGGATATTGCGTTCTTTACGCGTATCTGGCCCGACAGCCCGCATTGACCTGGGGGTCATGAACGATTTGAGCCCGGCGTCCATTACCGCTGTAACAAGTGAACTCGCTGAGGCCAATCTGATTGTCGAGCTGGCAGACACAAACGCGCCGCAAAAGCGTGGCCGACCAAAGGTGCTGATGGACCTGAACCCAACCTCAGCCTGTGTGGTTGGCGTAAAGCTTTCTTTGAATCACATTCAGTTCGTTCTGGCTGATTTCAAGGGCCATATGGTTGATCAGGACGAGCTTCTGATCGACACCCTGAGAGCTACGCCCGAACAGCTCGTTGCGCTGATTGTTGGCGGCGTCCGCTCATTCGTCGCCCCGCACAAGGAAATCTACGGGCGGATGTTATCGGTTGGCGTGGCTTTTCAGGGGGTTTCCGCACCGGACAACAGTTCGATCATCTGGAGCCCGGCGGCGGCTTTGAGCGGGTTCAATCTTGGCCGCGCCCTTAGCGATGCTCTGGGTGTTCCGGTTGATGTGATCAATGATGCCAATTGTGTGGCTCTTGCTCTCAAGTATAACCCGGCCTATCAGAACGTCCGAAACTTTGGTGTGGTCTTTATCGGCTACGGCGTCGGACTGGGATTGATCGTTAACGGGGAATTACACCGGGGGCATTTCGGTACAGCATCGGAGTTTGGTCACACAAAATATACGCTGGACGGGCCACGTTGCAGTTGCGGTAAGCAGGGATGCCTTGAAGCCTATATCAGCGACTATGCGCTGTATCGTCAGATGACGGGGGTAGAGGTTGCCGCGCCCGAAGAAGCGGAGATGCGGGCCTTGACCGAACATGCGCGCTCCAATCCGGCAAATCGGGAAATCTTTGAAAACGCCGGGCGTATTCTGGGGTTTGGTATCTGCAATCTGCTGGCGCTGTTCAGTCCTGAAAAACTGATTTTGACCGGTGAGGGAACCCGCGCCATCCATCTGCTCCAGCCAGCCATGGATGCAACGCTGAAGGCGGCTCTTGTCGACGAGTTACGGGCCGGAACAAAAATTGAAGTTCTGCCATGGCAGGAAGACACCATTCTGCGCGGTATGGTTAACCTGTCACTCGAGCATATTGGCTAACCGGCGCAGGCAGGTGGTGTGGGGCGCCCGGTCTGAGGTGTATGAAGTGGCGCGCTCAGTGAACGCAAAAAGGCTTCCAGATCATCAGACTCCCGGGGGGTCAATTTCAAAGGCTTGAGAATCCTCATGCCGTCAATATGCAGCCGCTCCTCATCAATTTCCGAATAATGGTTGATTACATCCGCCAGCGTCGCCAGTGTGCCGTTATGCATGTAGGGCGCTGTCAGGGCGACATTGCGCAGCGACGGCACCTTGAACTCGCCCCAGTTCCGATGCAGCAAAACCACACGTGCCGTTTGAGCCATATGGTTCCTCTGCTCATCATCGTTATAGGCCCCGGCCAGCGTATATGGGCTGCTTTTCAGTTTCTGAATGCCGCCGTAGCGCCCTTTGTCCACTTTACCTTTTCCCATGAAAAATGGGATGCCCACATCGGCAAACTCGCCATTTGAGAAGAGTGGCCCAAAATGACACAGACTGCATTGGCCCTTGCCGACAAAGATTTTCAGGCCGCGTTGGGCGGAAGCCGGATAACGTTCGGCTTGTTGATGGTCCCCCGATAGCATGGCATCACGAAAGGTATCAAAGGGTGTGCGGGCGCTGGTCAGGGTTTCCTGAAAGGCGGCAAGCGCTTTGGCGGCATCCACCAGGACATCTTGGGGGTCTGTCTCCAATGGCGCTGTGCCAAAGGTTTTGCGGTACAGGCAGTCGAGATCGGTATCTTGAGCGATTGCCGCACGCAGTGTTTCGGCGGAAGCGTTCATTTCATTTGCTGCGAGGATCGGGCGCAGGCTTTGCGCCCAAAGCGAATCTGCTCCGCCGTCCCAGCCAAACCAGCGGTTCCCGCGTAAATTATAAAGGCCAAGTGTGTTGCGGGGGAGCAAGTGACGGCCAAAGCCGGTATCCCGGGCATCAGAAAATCCCGTGTCCGGGTCATGGCAGGTGGCGCAGGACATGGCGCCATCGCCGGAAACGGCCGTATCAAAAAACAGGTGGCGACCGAACTCAATCGCGGCTGTGTTGCCGGACACGCGATTGCTTGGGTCGCGCTGGGGTTCAGGTGGCCAGGGTCCGTGGCTTTCAATAAAGGCACGCTCATTTTCACTGAACGCGATGATATCGGCGCTATAGGCTGAACCAGGTTCTTGAAGGATCGCAAGAAGAACGACAAGGAACGCATTCATGCCGAATCGCTGGTGGTTCATTTTACCGTAAAATCCGAAAGCAGCCGTTCGCGCGTCTTGTCCTGGTGCAGGTCAAACATAAATTGCCATTGGCCGGGCATATGAAACAGAAACCCGTCCACCCGGAACCGGCCATCACCCAAGACTTTTATTTCTGGCGCATAATTCATGCCGTGCCGATGCTGCGGCATATGGGCGTCGGCTTCCAGCGTTCCGGCAAAGGCGGTACCGTCAGCATTGCAGACATCGACCAGCAGGGAAAATGCGCGACCGACGGAAATCGCCGGGTCCGATTTGAACGATAGGATATAAGCGGGGGTGGTCGCTTTGTGGGCGGCAGGATCGTCACAGGCCGCTTGTCCCGTTTGCGGGTTGAGCAGGAAGCCGAGCAGAACCAACAGGCAGAACCGGACCCTCATTCGCCCAAGGCCCAGTTCATCAGGGTTTCGGCATTTTTATAGGCGATTTTTTCCGAAAGGGCGGGCGGCAGATCGCCCAGCCACTGGCGACTCCAGGCAGCATGATCGACAACATAATACCAACGCTCGGGCGTGTAGGTATCGGTACCGATGGTGAAGCGGTCGGGAAAATCCGTAAACAACTGACGCCACGCGTCCGGGACCTTGCCGTTGTCCGACTGGTCGCTTCTGAATGCCAGATCACTCCAAAGGTTTTTGTGTTTTTCCAGCATGGCGCGAATGGCCTGAGGGCTGACAAAGCCGGAATGGGCCCACAACACACGGGCTTCAGGGTTTTGCGCAAATATACGGTCAACGGCTTCCGCATCGGAATGGGCATGCAGGAAGATTTTATGTTGATGCGCCAGTTTAACGATATTGCGGGGTACTTCGAGATCTGCGTCCGCACCAAAAATGTGAAACTCGCCAATCCCCGCGTAGGTGTTCTTCGACAGGCGGTCGGCAATCATGTCATCCACCGTTGCATCGCGAAACCAGGTGGAAAGCTCGCCGCGCTTGCGATAGGGGCGCAGGACCGGAACGATCAAATCCGGCGCCTCTTTATAAAGCATTTGTGTGCCGTCGTCGCTGGAACTGGAGACAAAAACCTTTTTCAGGCCCGCTTCCCGCAGCACTTTGATCGCCTCTTTTGGCGGCAGCATGTCCCAGGCGTCGTGGCTGTAATGAACATGGGAGTCGATGAGCGGCAGGTCTTTGGCCGTTGCCGGCAGAGTGAAAAAAGCAAAAAGCAGCGATGCAATCATAATTTTCATGGCGGTATCTCCCAGATTCCATTCAACAGTTGCCATATTGGATATTGCGTGCGTCTATATGATTGTCAATGTAGAGAGGGGAAATAGGCGGAAAGATGCATAAAGTTAAGCTTGGAAAAACTGGACTGGACGTCAGCGTAGCCGGATTGGGGAGTGGCGGCAGCAGCCGTCTTGGGCAAGGCTATGGACTACAAAAAGAAGCATCCGTTAGCGTCGTCAAAGCGGCTCTTGATATGGGCATTACCTTTTTTGATACGGCCGCGGTCTATGGAACGGAAGACATTGTTGGCGCGGGTTTGAAAGGGGTTCGGGATCAGGTTGTCATTTCGACCAAGGCGCTGGTTCATGCGCCTGGGAAACCGGCAACCGGAACCGACATGGCTTCGCCCCGGCAAATCCGCGAGAGCCTCGAGCAAAGCCTGAAAAACCTGCAGACGGATTATGTCGATGTCTTTCATCTGCACGGTGTGACTCCCGACCAATATGCCTATTGCGTCGAACATCTGGTGCCGGAAATGGTACGGATGCGCGAGCAGGGGAAAATCCGTCACTTTGGCATTACGGAACGCTTCATCATTGATACCGATCACGCCATGCTGCAAAAGGCCCTTGCCGATTCTTTCTGGGACGTTGTGATGATCGGTTTCAACATGATCAATCCGTCAGCCCGGAAAACCCTGTTTCCGTTAACCCAGGAAAAGGGTGTTGCGACGCTGATCATGTTTGCCGTGCGGACAGCGCTCAGCAAGGTAAGCGTCCTGAAAGAGCTTCTGCAGCAGTTGGCCGATGCAAACCTGATCGATCAGGCCATTGCCAGTGAGCCGGTACCCCTGAAGTTTTTGACCGATGACGGGGTTTCGAACTCGATCATGGATGCCGCCTACCGGTTTTGCCGCCATGAACCCGGTGCAGAAGTGATTCTGACAGGGACCGGTAGCATCGATCATTTACGTCAAAATGTGGCGTCGATTTGCAATGTGCCGCTGCCAGACAGTGCTCTCGGTCGGTTGCGGGAGCTGTTTGGTGATATAGATAGCGTTTCCGGCAATTAACACATTGGGTTGCGCCCCCGGTCTCAATATTTATAAATAGCGGGAACTGACGATTTACTGCGTTCGCAGGATAACACTCAAAATCGAAATAGGATGATAACAATGGCGGCAAATCTGGAGCCCCGGCTTGGTGGGCATATTCTGGCGGATCAATTGGCGATTCAAGGCGTTGATACGGCGTTTTGCGTGCCGGGCGAGAGTTATCTGACGCTATTGGATGGGCTCTATCATCACCAGAATGCGATTCGTGTAATCAATACCCGGCACGAAGGTGCCGCCGCCAATATGGCTGACGCCTATGGCAAACTGACCGGAAAACCGGGCATTTGCATGGTGACCCGCGGCCCGGGCGCGACAAATGCCTCCATCGGCGTACATACGGCGTTTCAGGACTCGACAC
The DNA here is from genome assembly GCA_048262255.1 of Rhodospirillales bacterium. Taxonomy (GTDB): domain Bacteria; phylum Pseudomonadota; class Alphaproteobacteria; order Rhodospirillales; family Casp-alpha2; genus JABMNT01. The sequence continues at coordinate 1,653,693 of JBLXFH010000001.1, forward strand.
CGATGATTTTGCTGATCGGCCAGATTGGCCGCTCCATGGCCGACAGGGAAGCCTTCCAGGAGATCGATTATCGTCGGATGTTTGGCGAAATGGCGAAATGGGTGGCCCAGATCGACCAGACAGAGCGTATCCCGGAATATATCAGCCGGGCCTTTCATGTTGCCCAGTCGGGACGTCCGGGGCCTGTGGTTTTGGCCTTGCCGGAAGACATGCTGTCGAGCATGGCGACCGTTGAGGACGCCAAAAAGGCGCGGCCCGCACAAGCCGCCCCGTCGCCCGAGGCCATGTCCGAACTGCGTGAGCTTTTGGCCAAGGCAAAAAAACCGATGGTGATTGTCGGTGGTCCCACATGGACACAAGCCGCCATCAAGGATATGACCGAATTCGTCGAAGCCAATGCCCTGCCGGTGGGTGCCGCTTTCCGTTATCAGGATCGCTTTGATAACCGCCACCCCAATTATGTTGGGGACGTGGGGATTGCCATTAATCCTAAACTGGCGGCCCGGGTCAAAGAAGCCGATCTGCTGATCCTTGCAGGACCGCGCATGGGGGAGATGACGACACAGGGGTATGACCTGCTGAACATTCCCGAAACCCATCAGACGCTGGTTCATATCATGCCCGGCGCTGAAGAATTGGGCCGTGTATACCGGCCGGATTTGGCCATCAACGCAAGCCTGCCGCAGTTTTGTAAGGCGGCAAAGGCACTTGCGCCGGTTGACAGTTCGGCATGGGCCACGGAAGCCGCAACCGGGCATGCGGATTATCTGGCGCGGATTGTGCCAACGGAAGTCCCGGGTGATGTCAATGTGGGGGAAATCGTCAGTTGGCTCAACAAACGCCTTCCCGAAGATGCGATCATCACAAACGGGGCTGGTAACTACACCGTCTGGGCACATCGCTTTTTCCAGCACAAAGCGTTCCCGACCCAATTGGCGCCAACCAATGGCGCTATGGGGTATTCGGTGCCAGCGGCTATTGCCGCCAAGGCTGTCTACCCAGACCGGATGGTTGTCAGTTTTAACGGTGATGGCTGTTTTATGATGTTGGGCCAGGAAATGATTACGGCCCATCAGTTCAATACGCCCGTGATTTTTATTGTCGTCAATAACGGCATGCTGGGCACGATCCGTATGCATCAGGAACGCCATTATCCCGACAATATCATGTCGACGGATCTGGTTAATCCTGATTTTGTCAAACTGGCTGAAGCCTATGGGGCGACCGGTGAGCGGGTAGAGCGCACGGAAGACTTCGCTGATGCTTTCGAGCGGGCGGTGGCATCCGGCAAATCGGCGCTTATCGAACTGATTGTCGATCCGCAGGCCCTGACACCCGTGCAAACGCTGGACGAAGCACGGGCGCAGGGGTTGGGGAACTAGAGAAAGGTCGGAAGAATATGCGCCTTTTGTTGACGGTCATGGCCCTGATCGTGGGGCTTGGACTCCCTCCTTCCACCTCTGCTGCAGAAAAAGAAACGACGCTGCCTATGGATTGGAAAGCCATTCCCGGTGACGCCATTGACATGGACATATCCATGGAGGGCGTGGTCTGGATTGTGACGACAAAAGGCGAAATTAAAAAATGGAATGGGCAGGGCTGGGACCGTTATCCCGGCAAGGCCATGCGTATTGCCGCTGGACCGCGCGGCAATACGTGGATCGTTGATCCGCAAAACCGGATTTTTCGTTGGGGTAAAACGGACTGGGTCGCTATGCCCGGCAAGGCGACGGATATTTCCGTTGGCGCCAGCGAGCCCATCTGGATGATTGGTACCGATCCGAAACCCGGCGGTTATGGCATATATAAATGGGGTGTGACGGACTGGGTGCCGGTTGAGGGGGCGGCTGTGCGGATTGCGGTGGGGCCGAAAGGCAATCCCTGGATCATCAATGAGGACCACGAAATTTTCCGGCTGACCCGAATGGAATGGGGCAAAGCGCCAGGGGCAGCGCAAGAGATCACGATTGCTGCAAATGGGGTCGCCTGGATCATTGACGGGACTGAAGGCGCTACCAAACCGGCAGCCGTGCGGGCTTGGAGCGGGCGCAACTGGGTGCTCTACGCGGGGGAGATGTCTGGGATTGCCACGGATGCCCGCGGACGCCCTTGGGCCTTTAACAGTCGCAACGAGATTTTCGCTGATCCGCGATCTGTCGCTCTGCTGCCGTAGGCTATAAAAAAAGAGAGCCAGAGGCTCTCTTTTTAGAAGGAATTCAGACAATCAAAAGCGGCTTAATCAAGTGCAACAAGATTGTCGGCAGCTTCTTTTCCGTTGTTCCCTGGGATCAGTTCATATTGAATTTTCTGGCCTTCGCGAAGGCCGTCAAGGCCCGCACGTTGTACGGCTGTGATATGAACAAAAGCATCGCTTCCGCCATCAGAAGGTTCAATAAACCCGAACCCTTTCGTTGCATTAAACCATTTAACAGTACCGGTCGGCATAGTCTTTCTCTCTCTCTGGTGTCGAGCACACGCCTGTCGTGTGCTTTTTTGTGGTGTCACATATAATTAGACGAACCACTCCTTTAAGAAGAAAATGCCGTCAATCCTGTGGCCCCAAACCAAAATGTTAAGCGAAAATGGAAAAAATCGCAATGGGGGTCTGCATTAACGGAATTCTTACCCGTTAAAAGGTTATGATCTGGCGGATGGTATCGCCCGCATCCAGAACGTCAAAGGCCCTATTGATATCGTCCAGTTTGATTTTTGAACTGATCAGTTTGTCGACCGGGAGCAACCCGCGCTGATACATACTGATGTATCGTGGAATGTCGCGGGCCGGAACACAGGAGCCCATATAACTGCCTTTGATGGTGCGTTCCTCGGCAACCATGCTGAGATGGGAAAGGGAGAATTTGTGGTCGGGGTGGCTGAGCCCGGATGAACATGACGTGCCGCCTCGCCGGGTAATGCGATAGGTGATATCCATGGCGTTAACGGAGCCCGCCATCTCGAAGGCATATTCAACACCGCCATTTGTCGCATCGCGCGCCGCTTCCACACAATCAGGATCGTCAGCATTAAATGTATGCGTGGCCCCCAGTTCCCGGGCTAATGCCAGTTTGCTGTCGAGCCTGTCAATGGCGACAATTTTTTCAGCCCCCAGCATTTTAGCGGCCAGCAGAGCGTTCAGGCCAACCCCGCCTAATCCAACGACGCCGACGGTTGCGCTTGGGCGGACCTGCACCGTATTGAGGACAGCACCAACGCCGGTCATCACGGCGCAGCTGAACTGTGCCGCCTCATCGAGAGACATGCTGTCTTCAATTTTTATCAAGGAGCGCGCTGAAGCAACGCTGTACTCTGCAAAGCAGGAAACACCGGCATTATGGCCAATCAGATTGCCATTGAGGGAAAGCCGTCTGGCGCCCCCGAGCAAAGTGCCTGCCGCATTGGCAGCGTGGCCCGGCGCACAACTCGACGGTCGACCCGTAAGGCATGGCTCACAGCTTCCACAGGACGGAAGGAAAGCAAAAACGACCCGGTCGCCGGGCTTGAACTGTTTAACACCACGCCCGACTTCCTGAACGACACCCGATGCTTCGTGACCCAAAACCAACGGAACCGGTTTTATCCGCGTGCCATTCACGACGGAGAGATCGGAGTGACAGACACCTGCAGCTTTGATTTGGACCAGAACTTCGCCATCCTGTGGAGCCGCAAGATCAACATCAATAACCTCAATAGGTCTTGATTGGGCGTAAGGTTTAGGTCGGCTGGAATCAACCAGAACAGCGGCGCGAATTTTCATGGACGGCTCCTCATTGGAAAACAGGCACCGTAAGTCATGCATGGCGGCCTGTCTATGGGCAGCCGTTTGCTCCGTTCAGGCGACCGCTCTCCACCATTGGTTTGCCATATCGGGGAAGCCGCTGATTCCGTAAGGGGCTTCAGTCTTTTGCGTGCGCTTTGATAAAGGCGGTGATTTTGGGCTGAATTTCACTGCGCCAGCGGCGACCGTTGAAGACCCCGTAATGGCCGACGCCCGGTTGAATATAGGCGACCTTCTGGCTCTCCTTGAGCCCCGTGCACAGCTTGTGTGCAGCACTGGTTTGGCCTATCCCGCAAATATCGTCTTTCTCGCCTTCAACGGTCATCAGGGCGGTGCGTTTGATCAGGCCCGGTTTGACCAGTTGGTCGCGGTGCATCATCTCACCTTTCGGCAGGGAATGTTTTTTGAAAACCGTTTCGATGGTTTGCAGGAAAAACTCCGCCGGCAAATCCATGACGGCCAGGTATTCATCATAGAAGGCGCGGTGTTGGGCTTCTGAATCCCCGTCTCCGTCAACCAGATGGTTATACAGATCCATATGTGCATCCATATGCTTATCCAGGTTCATGGTCATGAAACCGGAAAGCTGGATGAACCCCGGATAGACAGAGCGCATGATCCCTAAATGCGGAAAGGGAACGCTGGAAATGACGTTTTGCCGGAACCATGAGATATCACGGGTTTCCGCATGACGGTTGACGGCGGTCGGGTTTTCACGGGTATCGATTGGCCCCCCCATGAGAGTCATGGTTTTCGGCTGGCAGGGGTCTTTCTCCGCAGCCATTGTGGATACGGCGGCCAATACCGAAACGGCAGGCTGACAAACCGCAATGACGTTTGAGTCCGGCCCCAAAAACCGGATAAAATCGGTAACCGTATCGATATGGTCGTCAAGATCAAACTCACCAATGGATAGAGGCACCATTCGGGCGTCGCGCCAGTCGGTGATATAAACATCGTGCTCAGGCAACATGGCCTCAACGGTTCCGCGCAGCAAGGTCGCGTAATGGCCCGAAAGAGGAGCGATGATCAGGACTTTCGGGTCTGAGGCGGATTGCTTGACCGTTTGCGCCTTTTGGAAATGGATCAGGTCGCAAAAGGGTGTGCACAGCACCGTTTCAATATTGACGGCGACCGACTTGCCGTTCCGTTTGGTTTTTTCAATGCCCCATTCCGGCTTGCCGTAGCGTCGTGTGATCGTATTGAAAACGTTGCAGGCGGCTGAAATGGATTTGCCGAGAGGGGTGTAGGCAAACGGATTGTAGATGCTGGTGTTGAAATATTGGGCGACATGGCACAATGCCCGGTAAGGGGTCAGCGCGGCATGTGTCAATTCATAGGCGTGGTAAAGCATCTAGGTTGTTCCCTCGGGTAAAATTCAAAGTTTCGAGAACGCGATGTTGCAGTGCAGCAATAATAGCACTCTGACATCAGGAAGAAAGCGGAAAATGGATATTTTTTATGGCCGTGGGGTGTGATTTAATTCCGCAATGCAGAATGCCTCCCGGTTCTTGACCCTGTTGCATGCGCATAAAGGCCATAAGACACATCGATTATTATCACTTAGAGAGAGCGGAGCCCGAAAATGTTTGGACTGTTTGGAAAAAATGACAAAGAAATACAGGAACTGATCGCCAACAAACAGTTTGATGAACTGCCGACAGAAGTCATTGATGAATTGGCGAAGGATTTGATCGTGACAACGGAGTCAACGCTTTCGGGTTATACCGTTGATGAGCGCATTGAAGTGATTTCGGCGGAATGTGTGTTCGGGATGAATATTTTCAAGGACTTTTTCGCCGGGATACGCGATGTTTTTGGCGGTCGTTCCAAATCGTCCCAGAAAGTTCTGCGCGACGCCCGCCATACCTGCCTGACCGAACTTCGGCGTGAGGCTCTGATTGTCGGGGCCAATGCGATTATAGCCGTTGATATGGATTACAGTGAAATTTCCGGCGACGGCAAGTCTATGTTGTTTCTGGTGACCACCGGGACGGCCTGTCTTGTTACGAAGAACTAGGATCGGCATTTATGGCTGAAGGCAATTCAAATCCGATTACGGACATCGCCCCAGAACTGGGCCAGGCGGTGGATCAGCAGGTTGAAACAGTATCGCACTGGATTGAGACCCTGATCGAGTTCGCAGTGACCTACGGCTTCCAGATCTTTGGCGCTTTGGTCTTTTTGTTTATCGGCCTGAAAGTTGCGAGTTGGTCGGGTGCGCGCGTTGGCAAGGCTTTGGGGGCCAAGGAAATTGACCAAACGCTGGCGCGGTTTTTGGGCAACATTGTCAAAGTGGTCATGGTCGTCTTCTTGGTCATCATCACGCTGGGTAATTTCGGCATTTCCATAGCGCCGTTGATTGCCCTGGCCGGGGCTTCGGCTTTTGGCGCGACTATGGCCATTCAGGGACCGTTGTCGAACTATGGGGCAGGCCTGTCGATTATCCTGGCCCGGACCTTTGCCATTGGCGATACCATCACAATCGACCGGGACGTTTCCGGGGTGGTTGAGGAAATTACTCTGGCCCATACGATATTGCTGGGAGAGGACGGTGAGCGGATTACCATTCCCAACAAGCAAATCGTCGGCCGCGTTCTGGTCAATTCCGATGCCAGCCGCATTGTGCAGTCGCGCTTATGCCTGTCGCAAACGGCAGACTGGGAAAAAGCCATTGATGTTTTGCGCCTGGCTCTCGATGGGATGGAAGAATTGCAAAACGGCCCAAAGCCGCAGGTGGGTGTGCATGACTTCACCTATGGCGGGGTGATTATCGGGCTGCGCTTCTGGGTCCCGTCGAAGCGATACTTCCATATGCGTTACCGGGTGAATGAATTGGCCTTGCGGGCGCTCAAAGAAGCCAATATTGGCTTGTCGTTTGATGCGCCGCTGGCGATCACGACGATGTCTTTATCAGCCGATGCCGAGAGCGAAGCGGTTGGCAGACCACCGGAGACCGGAGACTGATGGTGCGGGGGGCTGGAAGTCAGCGGCCTAGGCCGGGTGCCGCCTTAGGATTTTAAGGGTTGTGAAGGTCATGACAACCACGTCATCCTGATTGAGCACCGTGTGACCCAGCTTCAAGACGCCGCGATCCGGTTTTGAGGATGAGGGTTTGATCTCCAGCACTTCAACCCGGTTGCGCAGTGCGTCATCGGGTCGCACGGGGGCTGGCCAACGGGCGTCATCAACGCCTAGTCCGATGATATTGGATTTGGCGATGAGGCCAAGATCGTAAAACAGGCGAAAGGCCAGCGCCTGTGTCTGGAAACCACTGGCAATAATGCCGCCGAACTGACCGCTTGTCGCGGCTTTCTTGTCGATATGAAACGGTTGTGGGTCCCAGGTTAGGGCGAAATCCATAATCTGCGCTTCGGTCAGGCTGGCGGACCGGCTCTCAAAAATTTCACCGACACTGAAGTCGTCAAGATAGCGGGTATGCATAGGTCAAACCTGTGTGTGTGAAAAACCAAGTTGGCGGAGCAGGGCCTGAGAGAAGGCTTCGGGGGCCTCTTGCATGACCCAGTGGCCAGCCCCTTCAATGATGTCAAAAGGTGCATCAGCCTGAAACTGCCGGAATATTTCAGCGCGTTGTTTTATTTGCGCGATACCGCCGCCTGTTGCATCCAGTTCCCCCCAAATCCCGCCAATTTTAGCCTTGATGTGCGGAAGGGCCTGCAGCAAGGCATCGGATACTGACAGGCGCCGGCTCTTGATGCGGCCTCTTGCGACATTATGGCGATGAATATGAAGGCTTAGATCATCAGAAGACTGTGGGTTCGCAAACATCAGAAGATGCAGATTCCGGCGGTGAATACCATTGATTTCGCTTTCCGTCATATCGGGCGATGGCATTTGAATGCCTTCAACAACGTAGTGTAAATCACCAAAGCCGCTGGCGCCAACAGCGGTAAAGGATAGGCATCTTTCACCAGCTTCTGCGGCGATCAGGCTGCCCAACATTCCTCCAAACGAGAAGCCAACCAGGTGAAATGGGGCATCGGCGGCAAGAATCTGGTTGAGGCCCTGGGTGATGATACCGGCCAGTTTTTCAGGCGTATGGGGCAGGGAAACATCATCCGAATCGCCCAATCCAGGTAAATCGGCGGCAAGCACTGGGGCCGCTTCCTGAAGCAGCGGGATCGCGTTTGCCCAATGGGTCCATGAGCCAAAGCCGCCATGGAGCAGAACGATGGGCGCACCTGTTGCGCCGTGCAGGGGCCATCGGTGCCAGATCATATTGCCGTCGGCAAATGAGGTTTCGATACGCTCTGCCTTGTCTTGCAGACGGGCAATCTTGATTTCCGGTTTTAGAATGTCTGTTGTCATAAGCTGAGTTTGCCGAAAGATTGGGTTCTGTCAAACCCAACCCCGCCCAAATGGTCGGGCGGGGTTGGTCAAGTCACAACAGGCGCGACCTTATCGTCCATAAACGGAGCTCATTGCCCGTTAGTCGGTGGGGTGTGGGCCGTTTATGGGGTGTTCAAAACTGTCCATCATTATAGTGTGTCTCATAGGCTTCTCCCATTGTCATGCCATTCTGGCAGTTCAACAGATAGAAGATTCTATTGCGTCACACAGTGATTTGAATCACTTTTCTGGAAGCAGACGAAAGGAACTCCGTTTGCTGATGAGCGGGCGTTCAGGCTGCGTAATAGCCGCTTTCCCTCCAGGCAGACGTGCCTTTGCAGTTGGTGCACACACGCTCGCCAATATGTTGCGATGTAAAGTCTTTGGAACACATGAGACACTTCCGGTCTTTGATGACCGGCGGGCGTTCGGGTTCTGGTTTGCTCGTCATGGATTTGTCGGAAGACACGATTGCTATTCCCCCTGTTGAAGGCTGTTGGCCGCAGCATTTATATGATTGCTATCTGTAGGCAGCTTGAAAGTTAGCAAAGAATTTATCGGGATGCAAGAGTTATTACAAATATGAACAAATATAATTCATATATATCAGCTACTTAGTCGAAATTTAACAGATAAAAAGGATGGAGAGTTGTATATTTGCTAACTTAGCATACCATCATAGGAGTCTCCGGGCCGTTTACAGCAACGCTGATTAGCTGCTTTTTCAACGCTTTTCGGACTTTGGGCTAAGGGGGGTCGCCAGTTCATCTCTGAAAAACTCAGCCAGACGTTCGTATTCGGGTTTCCTGGCCGATGTTTTGCGCCATACCAGTCCAATTTGTCGGGAGGTATGTTTCCCTTCCAGCGGCCGCACCTCAACACCGGTCAGATTGGTGATGCCAGTATCTACCGCCATTTTTGGCAGTAAAGTCAGGCCAAGCCCGTTATCAACCATTTGCACAAGGGTGTGAAGGCTGGAAGCCTGAAAATCACTGCTGGCGATCTGACCGGTTGCGCCAACGGCTTCCAGGGCATGCTGGCGCAGGCAATGACCCTCTTCCAGAAGCATGAGTTCTTCATTTTTCAAATCGCGAAAACTCAGATGTTCTTTCTTTTCGCAGGAGTGGCCTTTCGGAAAGGCGACCCAGAATGGATCATCGGCGAAAATATGGGATTCAAAATCGGCTACTGGATACGGAAAGGCGATCAGCAACAGATCAAGCTGGCCGTCCCCAAGCTGGCGAATCAGCGGTGCGGTCTGGGCTTCACGCAGATAGAGTTTCAGGTTGGGATAGGTGTGGCGCAAGGCGGGCAACACCCGCGGCAGTAAAAAAGGTGCAATGGACGGGATAACACCCAGGCGGATAGCGCCGGTCAGAGGCGTTTGCGCAGAATTGACCAGATCACAGATATCTTCGACGTCGCGGATGACCTGGCGGGCCCGGTTAACAACCTCTTTGCCAAGCGGCGAGATCATGACTTTCCGTTTGGTGCGCTCGACCAGGCGCTGACCCAACGTCAACTCCAGTTCCTTGATGCTGGTGCTGATGCTGGACTGGGTGATGAAGCAGGCGTCAGCAGCTCGGCCAAAGTGCTCATGTTCGCTAAGCGCGATCAAATGGCGAAGCTGGGCTATGGTTGGTAGATGCCTGAAGGTTGCCATAAGGGTCTCCTTTTAATTGACTGTATGAATTAATATAAGAGATTTAACTAATTTTACCAATATTATTTAAGGCCTATATTGATCCTGTCTGGCGATAACGCCGACAGTAAAACATAGGAGAATTTAATGACTAAGGTCCCATTTGCGACTTTCAAAACCCGCGTTCGCAACGATGCCATCGAGGGCGATAATCCCTTCGAATGGAAAGACTTAAACAGTGACGACGTTTTCAAAGGCAAACGCGTTGTTGTCTTCTCGCTTCCCGGTGCTTTCACGCCGACGTGCTCGACCAGCCATCTGCCCCGTTACGAAGAACTTTATGAGCAGTTTCAAGGCCTTGGTGTTGATGCGGTCGTCTGTGTGTCGGTCAATGACGCTTTTGTCATGTACCAGTGGGGCCTGAGCCAGAAAGCCAAAAACGTCTTCCTGCTACCTGACGGCAATGCCGAGTTCACGCGCAAGATGGGTATGCTGGTTGATAAATCCAACCTCGGTTTTGGCATGCGCAGCTGGCGCTATTCGATGCTGGTTGAAGACGGCGAAATCGTGAAGTTGTTCACCGAGGACGGGCACATCGACAATTGCCCGACCGATCCATTTGAAGTCTCCGATGCCGATACCATGTTGGCCTTCCTGAAGTCGTGGACTCAAACGAAAGCCGCATAAGGCCTCAACCCGTTAGGGCATTCGCTCCATAACGGCGCAGAAAAACCCGTCAGTGCCCGTGCTTGCTGGACTTAATCGCAGGCATGGGCCGGTCGGGGGCGGTGGGCCGCCAACAGTTTCAGACCAGACCTGATCAATGGAAAGAGGAGTGAAGTCCTGATGATCCTTCATGAAATTCAACAATTGCTGCTCATTTTCTTCCCGGAGAATCGAGCAGGTGGCGTAGATCAGCCGTCCTCCCGGTTTGACGAGTGCAGCCGCGTCGGACAGGATGGATTGCTGTAGCTCACACAGACTTTCCAGTTCCGCCGGCGTAAACCGCCAACGGGCTTGTGGGTCGCGCCGCCAGGCACCTGTCCCGGTGCAGGGTGCGTCGACCAGCACCCGATCCGCCGCCTTCGCCGCCTTCTTCATCCACTCATCGGTTTTGCCGCTTAACACATGGCGGCGGACGGCCGTTGCACCGGCCCGCTTCAGGCGGGGTTCCATACGTGAGATGCGGGCCTGTGAAATATCACAGGCGTAAATCTTGCCGGTAATTCGCCCCTCAACGGCCATGGATGCCGCCAGCGCCAGAGTCTTACCCCCAGCGCCGGCGCAATAGTCAACGACCATCATGCCCGGCTCCGCGCCACACAGCAGGGCCAGGATTTGCGACCCTTCATCCTGAACTTCAACCAGTCCGTCACGAAAGGCCTGCGTTCCGCCAAGCCGGGTTTTGCCGGTTAGCCGCAACCCGATGGGTGACAGCGCCGTATATTCCGTTTCGATGAACTGCTTATCCAGTTCTGCCTTTGCCTGTTCGGCTGTGGTTTTCAGAGTATTGACCCGTAAATCGACGGGCGCCGCCTGATTCAGGGCAGAAATTTCCGTCTCCAGCCGGTCCCCCCAAAGCGCCGACATGGAGGCATCCATCCACTCTGGATATTCTAGGGCGACAGGGCGTGGCATGTCGGTGTGGTTCAGCGGTCGGCCATACAAAGCATCGGCCAGCTCTTGTTCTGTCTCCGCGAGGGGGGGCGGGCAATGGTTTGCGCCATTGAACAAGGCGCCGGTTTCATCGGGAGATAACTTGTCGACGAGAGCCAGATTGGCAATGATCCGTGATCGCGGTGATGGGGGCAGGGGCAATCCGGAGCGCTCAATCCACCAGTCGAGGCGGGCCTGCCGCCTGATGATGTGATACAGCGTTTCCTGAATAGATCGGCGGTCCGAAGATCCGGCATAACGGCGTTTTTTGAAGTAGACATCAGCCAACTGGTCGGCTGGCTGATTGCCCGACCAGACCTGTTCCAGCAACTCAATAACGGCTTGAAGTCGAGCGCCGGGCGTCATGGTTTACACCTTGAAACGGGTTAATCCCGCCCGCCGTAGTTGGGGGCTTCGCGGGTGATGGTGATATCATGAACATGGCTTTCGCGCAGTCCGCTCGATGTGATGCGACGGAACTGTGTGTTTTCCTGCATGGCTTTGATCGTGGCGCAGCCCGTATAGCCCATGGAGGCGCGTAACCCGCCGACCAACTGGTGAATGATCGTGCCCACCGGACCTTTATAGGGGACGCGTCCTTCAACGCCTTCGGGTACCAGTTTCAGGTTGTCCGAAACTTCGGCCTGAAAATAACGATCAGCGGAACCCCGGGCCATGGCGCCCAGCGAACCCATGCCGCGGTAGGATTTGTACGAGCGGCCCTGATAGAGAAAGACCTCGCCCGGGCTTTCGTCGGTTCCGGCGAACAGAGAGCCGATCATCACGCTTTCCGCACCGGCAGCAATGGCCTTCGCCACATCGCCGGAATATTTGATGCCGCCGTCGGCGATCATCGGGATATCCTCTTTGCGGCAAATCTCGGCGACTTCCATGATGGCCGAGAGTTGCGGCATACCAACACCGGCGACCATGCGGGTGGTGCAGATGGTGCCGGGGCCAATGCCCACTTTCACACAGTCAGCGCCCGCATCGATCAAGGCTTTCGCCGCGTCCGGCGTTGCAATGTTGCCGCCGATGACCTGGGCGTAGTTGGAAAGCCCCTTGATCCGGGTGATCGCTTCGAGCACACCTTTCGAGTGGCCGTGCGCCGTATCAACAACAATCACATCGACACCAGCATCGAGCAGAGTCTCGGCCCGTGCGATGCCGTCGTCATTGACGCCGGTCGCCGCAGCAACGCGCAGGCGGCCCTTGTCGTCCTTGCAGGCGTTGGGGTGCTGTTGCTCTTTGTCGATATCCTTGACGGTGATCAGACCGACGCAACGGAAATCGTTATCGACAACCAATAATCGTTCGATCCGGTGTTTGTGGAGAAGGCGTTTGGCTTCAGCTTGATTCATGCCTTCGCCAACAGTGATCAGGGGTTTGTCGGGTGTATGAGCGGTCATCAGTTCGCGCACCGGCGTCGCCAGATTTTCAGCAAAGCGGATATCACGGTTGGTCAGAATACCGACCAGAAGGCCGCTGTCGGGCTCGACCACGGGAATGCCGGAAAATCCGTTGGTTTCCTTTAAATGCAGGGCGTCGCCCAGGGTTGCATGAGGGCTGATGGTGATCGGGTTGATGACCATGCCACTTTCAAATTTCTTGACGGTACGGACTTCGTTGGCCTGCTCTGTTGGTGTCAGGTTTTTATGAATAACGCCAATGCCGCCCGCCTGCGCCATGGCGATGGCGAGGGGCGCTTCGGTTACCGTATCCATGGCTGACGACAGCAGGGGAATACCCAGTTGAATGGATCGGGTCAGGCGGGTGCGGGTGTCTGTTTGGGCGGGAAGAACGTCGGATGCGGCGGGCACCAAAAGAACGTCATCAAATGTAAGCGCTTCAAGGATTTCCACCATGCCAACCTCCTGGATACAGGGTCTAGATTGACGCCGCATCATACACATAGGTGGGGGCTTGCCAAGCGGGAACAGCCGAAGCCCGCAAATGCCCTGATTATTGGCTGTTTTTACCGCGAAATCCGGTGGCGATGACATAGGATTCACGCGAATCTGCGCGGCTGGCCGGGGGTTTGGCGTGTTTGATGACTTTAAAATCCCGTTTCATTAAGGCCAACAGGTCATTTTCTGTGCCACCCCGTAGAACTTTACCGAGAAAAACGCCGTTTGGTGCAAGAACACTCTGGGCGAAATCAAGGGCGACTTCCAGCAGCGCGATAATGCGCATGTGGTCGGTCGCCATATGACCCGTCGCAGGTGACGCCATGTCGGACAAGACAACATCAGCCGGGCCACCGAGCGCTTTTTTCAGAATATCCGGCGCATCGTTCTCCATGAAATCATGGGTAATCAGGGTGGCTCCGGCGATGGCTTCCATTTCCTGCAAATCCATGCCGACGACAAATCCCTTTTTGTGTTTGCCTTCGCCCAGCGCGTTGGTGCGTTCGACGGCAACCTGCGTCCAGCCGCCCGGCGCCGCGCCTAAATCAACAATGCGCCCGCCCGGTTTGAGAAAATCATAACGGTCATCCAACTCGGCGATTTTAAATGCGGCGCGCGAGCGATAACCGAGACGCTGGGCTTCCGCCACATAAGGGTCGTTCAATTGCCGCTGCAACCATCGGGTGGACGAGCCTTTACGCCCCTTAGCGGACTTGACCTTGGTTGACAGATTACGGCTGGCGACCTGTGCGCCGCGGCCTTTGCCTGTTGTTGCGCCTTTTCGTGTGGATCTGGCCATATCGGTCTTTCGTTAGCTTTGGTGATTACCGGGCGTATGTCGGGGAGGGTGTGTCATTATTCAAGGTATCCGCAAAGACATTTTTTTGGCGGTCCTTTTCGATCATCTCCATGAGCAGCCCCTCGCGGATGCCGCGGTCTGCCGCGCGCAACTGGCCGACGGGCCATAGCTGGCAGATGGCGGTCAGAATTGCACAGCCCATGAGCATCAAATCGGCCCGGTCCCGTCCGATACAGGGAACGGCCTGACGTGCCTCCATTGTCATGCCGACAATCTGATTGACCAGCGCCTCAATCGTCTGGAAAGAGATTTCGAGTCCGTCAACCTGTCGGCGGTCATAGCGTTCCAGATTGAGGGCAAGGGCACCAAGCGTGGTGAGCGTGCCAGAGGTGCCAATCATTTGTATCTGGTCTGCCGCAATGGCGTCGGCAATGCCATGCTGACGCCCGAAAGGTTTCAGAATTTCCGAAACATCTGCGCAAATCCGGGCGAATGTTTCAGTATCGGCTTCGTCATTCCGGTAAGTCTCGGCCAGCGTCACCACGCCTTTGGGAAACGACAGAACACCTAAAAGCTTCGGGCTTTGCGGTGTTAACATTTCAGCCCAGACAATTTCTGTACTACCACCACCAATATCGAATAGCAGGGTTTTGGGTTTGTCGGCAACAAACAGCGGCATGCAGCCGTGCAGAGTCAAATGGGCTTCCAGTTCCGGTGTGACGATTTCAAACAGAAGCCCGGTTTCCTGCTCAACGCGTTTGAGAAAAGCCTCGCCATTTTCGGCCCGCCGGCACGCTTCCGTCGCAATGCAGCGGATGTTTGCGACGCCCCATGCTTTCATTTTGGTGGCGCAGGTTCTGAGCGCATTCAGAGTGCGGCCCATAGCGTCGTCATTTAGCCGGTTGCTTGTGACAACACCTTCGCCAAGCCGAACAATCCGAGAATAGCCGTCAACCACCTCAAAGCCGGTGGCAGCGGGTTTGGCAATCATCATCCGGCAATTGTTGGTGCCAAGGTCAATCGTCGCAAAATAGCCGGCGGTTCCCGCCCCAGGTGCTATTTCGTCGATATGCTGCTCCGCCACTCATTCCTCCAATGCCAACCTGGATGCTATTGTAGGGAACCTTAGCAGGGAGGTCTAAGGTTCTGTGAGGTCGTATTCTTTTGAATGGCAATTGAGCGTCCATTTCGGAAAATGATTTTGTCCTTTTGAAGTTTTGCCAATGCGCGATACATGGCCTCATGGGACAACCCGATTTCACTCGCCACTGATTTCCAGGTGCGGTTTAAAAGGATTTCATGTTGGCCAGGTTCCAATAGGCTATGAATAAAAGCCAGAACGCGGGCCGGGGCTGATTTGATGTTGATAATTTCAATATGTGCCCGCAAATGCTGAATTTGGCGGGCTTGAAAAGCCATAAACTTGAAAGCCGTTTCGGTGTTTGTCTGAAAGCTGTTCAGGATATCCTTCTTCAGATAAAGATCGAGGGAAACGTCCGTTTCCGAAATGGCATCACAATGATACTTTTCCGAAAATAAAGAGGCTTCTGCAAAGACTTGTCCAGATCCCGCCGTAAAAAGACAGACTGCCGTCCCATCCTCAAGGTGCCGAATCATTTTAACAGCGCCGCTTGTTATGAAATACAGATGAGTGACCTTGTCTCCCGCCCGGAAAAGGCTTTCTCCCTTTGAGAGGAACTGGGTTCGTAGGGGAGACAGTCCCGGCAAGATAAAATGGGCCATGATTTGGTCCGATTACATAAATATGATTTCAATCATATCTCTTGAGAGGGGGCTATGCCAACATTAGAAGCGGATTCTTTTTGGAAAGATCTCAAATAATGAAAATGAATTTACGTATTTTATGCCTGTATCTGCTGATATTGGCCACGGTGCAAGTTGCCGTCCCGCTTCAGGCCGCAGCCCAAAATAACCATACAATGCCCTATGCCGGGCAACATCAGCGGGCGATTAAGGCGCTTTCCGAGCAGGATATTTTGGAACTTGAAAGCGGTGGCGGTTGGGGGTTGGCAAAAGCCGCGGAATTGAATGGCATGCCTGGGCCAACCCATCTGCTTGAGCTGAAAGAACAGATTGGTTTGTCAGGCAGGCAGATTTTGCTGATCGGGGAAATGTTTGATCAGATGAAAAAGCAGGCGATTCCGCTTGGCATTGAACTTGTGGCGCTTGAACGGCAGTTAGATGAAGCTTTTGCAAGCGGGCAGGTGAATGCTGAAATTTTGAAACAACACCTAAAGGCTATAAGTAACGTTCAAAGCCAGCTTCGATTTGTGCATTTGTCGGCTCATTTGCAAACACCGAAATTGCTAACGCCGGATCAAATCACTTCTTATAAACGTTTGCGCGGATACGGCGCGGTTGAACCCGGGCACTTGCATTCGGGTCACCAATAAGGCGCGGCCGGAGGACGCGAAGAAGAGAGAGCTGCCTGTTATTTCTTTTGCCGGAAACTCTTGTGGCAGGCGGAACAGGTTTGTGCCACGTGCATGAAAGCCGCATCCGGAGGCATGTCCGCCAAAGCGACTGGGTCAGGCATTTGCCCGGAGGGACGCGTCATCATTGTGCCACCCTTGGTCATAGGCGGGTTTTCGGCGGCCATTTCCAGTGCTTCGGCATAGTCGCCAAGTTGATTGGCAAGTAGAGCGAATCTATCCCATTTCTCCCAGATCACCGGAATGGCTTCCGTTGGTTTGTCCATGCTTCCTTCCGGAAATAGCTGCAAAAGGTCATTGCCGCTATGGGACTGGATTGTGCGGGCGTGCTGCCGGGCCAGTTCCGCATCATAGGTCGTTTTGCCGCGTATCATTGCGGCCAAATCTTTCATGGATTTACCAAGCTTTTCCATCGCTTCCATGCGCGTTTTCACGATGCCTTCTGCCGCCTCATGGGCAAGGGCGTTTTGCCCGATGCCAGCAAGGACGAGAGCTAGAAAGGCTATCATCGCAGCCTGTTGTGTTGCCATTTTAAGCGCTCCAGCTTGTTGAAATGAGTTTGCTATCCGGGAATATCAAAAAATGCCGTTTGCTTTTTGTATGGCCCGGATATAGGCGATTATGTTTCCAACTTGAACTTCGGTAATGTCGGCAACCGGTGGCATGTCGCCAAATCGCCAGTGGTGTGCCCGGACGCCGCGTAATGGGGCCAGATAAAAAGCATTATCGCCATGATGCCCTGGATGATAAACGCGGTGCAGAAATGTAGGGCCCTTTTCCGTTCCGACGGTATTGATGCCGTGGCAGCTTGAGCATTTGGCGTCATAGAGCATTTTCCCCACATTCAGTGCAGGGGTCATTTGCGGGAGGTTTGCGGATTCGGGATCTGGCAGGCCTGCGGCAAAACCTGTCTTCACGATACTCAAAAAGACCAGGCTAAAAATAACCGCTGATCGCCTCATCCTGTTTTTGTTCTTCATTCTGTTGACCCTCAAAATTCGTTAGAATCAGATTGCCGTTATGGGGTTTACAGCAAGGGGAAGGTCAAGGGGTGATGTGTTACAACCGTCAAGTCGGCGTAAATTTAAATGAGTGGGTCATGGGCCCATTGCAGCAAAGCCTGGCGTTGTCTGGGGCGGCACGTCCAGTCGCCTGTATCGCAATTCGCGCGCACCTGGGCCGCGTGGCGTTTGAACGCCCGCCAGCGTTTGATCTGATGCGCGTCGACACCGGGCAGTCGGCGCCCCAAAAAATAACGGCAGTACCATTGGAACCAACCACGCGGGTCGGGGCCGACAATCCAGCCCTTGTCCTGCCAGACATTGAGCGGCTGGCGGCTTTTGATCTGGAAATAATTGAGAGACGGGTCGGCAACGGTGCTGGTTTTGGCTTCAGCAAACCAGTCTTCAGGTAGTTCATCCGTGCAGTCGTTACAGTATTTCCCCTCAAACACACCCATTTCCAGCATTTCTTTTGGCGTCAGGTGCGGCGCGAATCCGGGGTCAAAGTCAGCCCCCATGGGAGCCTCAAGAGTATAGCTGTAACCCTCTTGCATGCGATCATTAACAACGATGGACGAGCCGACTTTATATATGCTCATTTGCCAATACCTCAGGCGGATTTCCGTTTTAGACTTTGATAATCCGGTACCCGATCCGGGGGAAGTGAACACAAACCTGCCCAACCTGATCATCATCGCGCAGAAGTGCCGCATGATTAGCCGATAAGCTTTGCAGGGTCCCCTTAACCTGTGGCCCTCCCGTTGTCGGCTCAATACCGATTTGATCTCCTGTGCTGAGGCCCAACGGGTCGCCGGGGTCATCCTGTTTGGGGGTCGTGGCAGAGGCCTTTCTGGCAATCTCGAGGGCGTCCAGATCGCTCATCTCCTGAGGGTTGCCATGGCCGATGGCCTTGACGCGGTCCGCCCATTTCACAAGATTTTCGAATTGCGCGAAAAAAGCATTTCCCTCGGCCATGCGGTCCATCAGAAACCAGACCAGATAATAGGCAAAAGCGTCGGGCAGGCCGGGTGTATCGCCAAGCATGAACTTGCGGGCTTTCAGCCGTTCATCCATCCAGCCAAACTGGGTGCGAACGTTGGCCAGACATTCCTGATATTTCGCCTTAATACCGTCCAGTGAGAAATCGTCTCCAAAATACAAAGGGCCGCGGTCCGCAAGAAATTCAGGCGGCATTTTAGGGCTCATCTCGACCAGTGCCACGGTGACTACATCCTTGAATAAAGGCCCGTCAGTCCACTGCCCAATGCCCCAGGCCATGCCTTCGGCGCCGCCCGGGAACAGAGTCGGCTCCGGGAACCGGCGTTCGAGTTCGCGGATAATGCACTGGGTATCGCAATAGATGTCGGCGCCGATTTGCATAACGGGTGTCAACCGGTAACCGCCGGTCAGTGGCATCAGGTTCGGTTTTGGTGGAAGCCGCGGGATGATCACAGACCTCCAGTTCAGTTTTTTCATGCCCAGCACAATCCGGGCCTTTTCGGTTACAGGCGATTGCGGGTAATGGTGAAGGATTATTTCGGCGTTGCTCATAGTCGGCTCCAGCAGGAAAACGGTAGCCATACAATGGTCATCATTTCCGAAAGATCAATTAACAATTAATTGAATTGTCTGCCGAGCCGCACCGCCGTTTGGCCTTTGGCTGGAGACATATCCGGCATGATCAGGAGGCAGTCGTCATAGGGAGTACTTATGGTTATTTCGCCATCTTGGGCAAAAACCGTTCCGGCCTTTTCAATGCAGACTAATCCGGAAAAGGTATCGGCAAATTGAAAACCATTGGTTTGCGCCGTGATCTGCCCGGTGACTTCAATGAGCGCCTGATCAAGAGCTAGCGGCAAGTGATCATCCATCAGGGTTTCAATATCGATGATGCCAAACAGTTTCAGGAAGCGCAGGGTGATATCGCGGGCAACCTGTTCACTGGTGGTTTCCCAATGCTGGCCGGCTTCAAGGAGCAGGGCGTTCTGGGCGCTCATAGGATCGCCAAACCCGCCATAGTCCCGCATGCGTGTTCCTGCCGCATGCCCATGATCGCAAATGACGATTTCCGGCGTGGCCAGATCTTTGGCCAGTTGCAGTCCCTTGGCATGGGGCCCTGCAAGAAGTAACGGCGGGGCCGGATCGTGCATGGAATGAATATCCAAAAGAGCATCGGCCTGATCGAGAAATGGCCGGAGATCGCGCGCCCGGTTGATTTCCAAGCTTTCGTACGCGCTTTCCAACACATCCAAACCCCAGACCCGGTTCAGGTCTTCATCGACAAACCGGGAATCGAAGGGCGCACTCGGATCAAAGCGGGAATAGGCTTCCGGGTTGGCAAAAATAAAGGTCAGCTTCCCTGAAACGGGCCGCAGATCGTTTTGCAACAGGTGATCCAATACCCGCGCCCCACAAAGCTCATTGCCATGGATTAAAGCCGAAATCACAACGTGATAGCCGGGTTCGCCACTGTCGAAGGTGGTGACATAGTCAACGCCGGTATTGCCGGATTGATAAGGCGTTATATCGACGGGGCTCAACGCATCCGGGCTATGTAAAAAGGTGTCTGACATAAAGAAATGCAACCTGGTTAGGGGATGGGCAGCTGTGTCGGTTTCGGCGGGCAGAGCCGCTTTCCTGCTGTCTATATCATGGTCTATTGGGGAAGCAAGGCAGGTCTTGCGGGCAAAAAGCACCCACGCACACTTTTTGACAAACGTGCTAAGTCATTGACAATTACGAAAAAGGGTCTAAAAAGGCGTTACGTGTTGCATCGTTTGGCATGCCTAAACAACCGGTACGCCGATTCGCTTAGTTCTCCCTGACAATGTGATCGTTAAAAACGCACTTACACGACGTATGGTGCGAAATTATTGCTGTTAGAGGATATAACTATGGCAACTGGTACTGTAAAATGGTTCAACCCGACAAAGGGTTATGGTTTCATCGAGCCGGAAGATGGCGGACAAGACGCTTTTGTCCACATTTCTGCCGTTGAGCGCGCTGGTTTGAGCACGCTTAACGAAGGGCAAAAAGTCTCTTATGAGGTTCAGCCCGGACAGAATGGAAAGTCTTCTGCTGAGAACCTTTCCGTCGTTAGCTAACGACATTTTGCGCCGCCTCCATTAAGTTGGGGGCGGCTGCAGTTTGCTGTATGACGGCAAGCCTGAAATTTACTACCCGATCGCCTGTTTGAGGGCAGCCCCGACATGTGACGGGGTATCCAGAACGACCACACCAGCCCCTTCGAGGGCTTTTTTCTTGGAAGCATAGGTTCCCTTGTCACCCATGACGATGGCGCCGGCATGGCCCATCTTTTTACCGGCGGGTGCTGCGCCGCCGGCAATAAAGGCAAAGGTCGGTTTTTTCATGGTCGCCGCATATTCCGCCGCATCCTCTTCCATGGCGCCGCCAATCTCACCAACCATAACCACAGCTTCTGTGCCCTCGAATTGATCGAGCGCCTCAAGAGCATCGCGGGTTGTTGTGCCGATGATCGGGTCGCCGCCAATACCTAAAAAGGCCGACTGCCCGAAACCGGCGGAAACGATGTTCTGACACATCAGTGTGCCGAGACTTCCTGAGCGCGACATCACACCCACCGTGCCTTTTTTGAAAATGCGCTCATTGAAGGCCGGCATGAAGCCCAGAAAACATTCATCGATGGTCACCGATCCCGCCGTGTTGGGTCCGGTGATCATGGTTCCGCGTTCCTTGGCGGCCGCCATGAAATACATCACATCCTGAACCGGGATATGTTCGGTCAGGATACAGATATTTTTGGCGCCAGCCTCAATCGCGTCAAGCGCTGCCTCCTTCACGCCCAATGGCGGGATGAACAAAATGGAACAATCGAAGCCATCGCCGTCCTGCATGGCTTCAACGGCTGATGCATAAACCGGAACATTGCAGTGCGTGGTCCCGGCTTTTTTCGGGTTGACGCCACCCATGATGGTCGTGCCGTATTCCTGCATGCGCTCGGTCCAGAAGGTGCCCTGCTTGCCGGTGATGCCTTGCACCAGAACCTTGTGGTGTTTGCGGACAATTCTCATGATGCGCCTCCTGCTTTGGCCGCTTGCACGGCGGCTTTGCTGGCCGCATCCATATTGGGGTACGGGTCCATATTGAGGCGGTCTTTCAGCATCCGAATGGCTTCTTCATCACCGGTTCCGGCAATGGAGAAAAACACGGGCAGGGTGGGCTTCAGTTCGTCCCAGGCATTAAGCAGGCCGTCCATCATCACATCGCAGCGCGCAAATGCGCCGCAAAAATTGACGACCAGACTTTTGACGCCGGGTTTGTCCAAAACCATTTCGAGGGCAACCTTGCCCTTGGTATAGGCTTCGCCGCCAATCTCGCAAAAGTTGGCCGGTGCGCCGCCATGGTGGCGGACCACATCCATGGTCGTCATGGTCAGACCGGCGCCATTGGCGAGAACCGCCACATTGCCGTCGAGTTCGATATATTTGATCGTATTGGCCTCGCCCTTTTTCTCGATCTCGGTGAGTTTTTCAGGTGTGCCGTGTTTCGCCAGCTCAGTTTGGCGTTTGATGGCGGAATCATCCATAGCGAACTTACAGTCGAGGGCGACAATATCGCCCGCCGAGGTCTGGATAAGCGGATTGATTTCCAGCAACTCCGCATCGTTTGTGCGGTATGCGTCATAAAGTTTCATCAGGACATCGGCCACCTTGTCGTTGGCGCCCTGCAGATCAAGGCCGTCGAGCAAAGACTTGGCGTCCGCAAGCTGCAACCCGACACGAATATCGATGGCATGCTTGCGTAGTTTTTCAGGGGTGTTCTCGGCAATCTCTTCAATGTCCATGCCGCCTTCGGTGGAGAACATCAGCATCGGGCCTTTGCTCGCCGGGTCATTGAGGATGGCAGCGTAATATTCAAAGGCGATATCCGATTTCGCTTCAACCAGAACCTTCTCGACCGTCAGGCCGCCAATTTCCATACCGATGATGTTGGTGGCATGCTGACGCGCTTCTTCAGGGGTGTCGGCCAGTTGAATGCCGCCCGCTTTGCCGCGTTTGCCCACGGGCACCTGCGCCTTGACGACAACGCCGCCAATAGTCTTTGCTGCCGCTGCTGCTTCGTCCGCTGTGTGTGCCAGTTGCGAGCGGGGAACGGCAATGCCAGCCGCTGCCAGAACCGGCTTTGCCGCATACTCTTCAAAATTCATGATTTATTTCCCGTATTTCTGCCAGTGTGCGCCAAACAGCTCTTCGTCGGACGGTTTGTCTTCCGGAATTTCCCGGACCAGATGGGTGATATTGATGAAATGTTTGTAGTTGAGGTTTTCTGAAATGGAATTACCCGCCCAGGTGCCACAGCCCATGGACAAGGTGAAGTTGAGACCGTTGGTGAAGCTGCCACCGTTGCCGAACGTGTGGGCCTGATTGACCAGCACCCGGACGACTTTCAAATCTTCGGCAAGTTCGCGCACATGATCATCGTTTTTTGTGTGAATGCCAACCGAATGCCCCATGCCGACAAAGTCGAGAATGTTCTGAACATGCGCCTTGGCCTCTTTAAAGTCTTTAGCCCGATAGACGGTGAGCACCAGAGAGAGCTTTTCATCGGAGAAGGGATGATCTTTGCCGACGGCCTTTTCGTCCTCAACGATAAAGAACTTCGCGTTTGCCGCTTCCGGTGCCAGTCCGCAGGTTTTTGCCAGAATGTCCGGGTCCTTGGCGATGACGTGGCGGTTCAGATGACCATCCACCCAAAGCGTATTCTGGATTTTGGCTTTTTCATCCGCCGTACAGACATATGCACCTGCCGCTTTCAGGGCCTTGATGGCCTCGTCATAAACATCATCGAGGATGGTGACTGAGTTCTCGGAACTGCAGGATGTGGAATTATCAAAACATTTCGACATCTGGATTTTCTGGGCGGCATCCGTCAGATCAGCCGTTGAATCAATAATCACCGGCACGTTGCCCGCCCCCACACCAATCGCCGGGGTGCCCGATGAATAGGCGCGGCGCACGTTATTTTGTGAGCCCGTGCAGACAACCAGATCGGATTGGTTCATGAGTTGCTGGGTCAGTTCCTTGTTGACCGGCGAGGGGAGGACCTGCACCAGATCTTCCGGCAGGCCGATTTTTTTCAATTCGGCCCGCATGTAATCGACTGTTTTGGCGGTGGTTGTGGCGCCGGCGGGCGACGGGGCGACAATCACCGCATTGCGTCCTTTGACCGACATCATGGCCTTGTTGACCGGTGTTGCCGCCGGGTTGGTCGATGGCGCGATGGCGGCGACAACGCCAACCGGTTTGGCGTATTTAACAATGCCCTTGGTCGTATCTTCCTCGATTATGCCAACGGTCTTGGCCCGCATCAGATCGCGCAGGGTGCCAAAGGTCTTGCGGGTGTTTTTGATGATTTTGCTGTCGACCGTGCCGAGGCCGGTGTCCTCAACAGCCATTTCCGCCAACTCGCGGGCCCGTCCGGGCTCGTAGATGGACCAGGCCAATGCCGTCACCGCTTCATCAACCCGCGCCTGATCGGCACTTTCAAATTCGGCCATGGCGGCGCGTCCACGCGCCACCAATCCAGCGATGATCTGGGCGGGAGAGTCATTCGAGTTGGCAACTACAGGGGCGGCATCGGTCATGGTTCGAATCCTATTCGGTCTGTCAGGCTATCTTTCTACTTTTTACACGTTTTCGGGACTAGGCCCAACCGGCAAACTTTTATGGGTTCAGTTCTTCCGGGGCTTTTCCACCTAGAAGTTCTGTGAACTTGCCGAAAAAGCTGTCGGCGGTCTTTTTGGCGACGCCCTGGATCAGTCGGTTGCCGACGCTGGCCAGCTTGCCACCCACTTCCGCCTGTGCGGCGTAGGTTAGTACGGTATCGCCGTTGTCTTCGGCCAGGGCCACATCCGCGCCACCCTTAGCAAACCCGGCAATGCCGCCTGTGCCGCTGCCGGATATGCGGTAACCGTTCGGCTCATCAATATCCGAAAGCTCGATTTCGCCTGAAAACTTGGCTTTCACCGGGCCGACCTTGGCGGTCACCTTTGCCGTGAAGCCGGTGTCTGAGGTCTTGATCAGTTCCTCGCAGCCATCAATGCATTGCTTGAGAATGTCCGCATCATTGAGGGCCTGCCAGACCGCTTCGCGCGACGCGGGAATACGATATTCGCCGTTTAAATCCATAAAATCGGTACCTTTGGGGATCAGAGGGGGTGGGTCATTAATGGAAACCGATTATCACCAAGTCTTCTCACTTGGCAACGCCAAAGCGCTTACTGTTTGCTCAGGGCTTTCTATCGTCCGCCATATAGCTGCTGGCGATGGCGTCCGGTACCGCCTCTTTGGCATAATCAAACGTCCCTTTATCGCGGATTTCTTCAGCAGCGCGCATGAATGCGCCCAAAGCGGATCGTGCCAATGAGCCACCAACGCTAATCCTCTTCACGCCCGCTGCCTGCAGTTCAGCAACGGAGAAAGAGGGGCCGCTCAATCCCATGACAACGTTCACCGGTTTGTCGACCGCCTGACAAACAGTACGGATCGCGTCAAGGTCCGGCAAGCCGGGCGCATAAAGGACATCGGCTCCGGCGGCGGAAAAAGCCTGTAACCGCTTGATCGTATCGTCGAGATCGGGGCGACCATACAGAAAATTTTCAGCGCGTGCGGTCAGGAGAAAGGGCAGGCCCTGCGCGGCTTCGCTGGCTGCCGTAATGCGTTCTACGGACAGATTAAAGTCGTATATGGGGTGATCAGGATTGCCGGTTGCATCCTCAATCGATCCACCCACCAGGCCGGTCCCGCTCGCCATTTGAATGGTTTTGGCGCAGGCTTCCGGGGCGTCTCCAAAACCGCCTTCAAGATCAGCTGAGACCGGTAAATCCGTGGCGTCGACAATCTCTTTTGCATTTTCAAGAATGTCATCGCGGCTGATGGCGCCAGCAGAATCGCGCCGCCCGACGGAAAAGGCATATCCGGCACTTGTAGTCGCCAAAGCCTTGAAACCCATCGTACTCAGGATACGCGCGGTTCCTGCGTTCCAGGGGTTGGGCACAACAAAGGTTTCCGGGTTTTGATGGAGCTTTAAAAAGGCTTCGTATTTCTCTGTTTGCATGGTTTTACGCCCCCAAAAAATCAGAAATCACTTCTATAAAGGCGTTCCCGAATTTTTCGGTTTTCGATTTTCCGACGCCATAAACTTCCAGAAAGGCCGCTTCGTTGGTGGGTTTCTGGTAGGCCATATCGACCAGGGTTTTATCGGGAAATACCACATAGGCGGGCACGCCGCGTTCCTGGGCCAGAGCCAGGCGTTTGATCTTGAGCATGGCATACAGGTCTTCATCGGCGCTGGAGAGGCCGGTGGAGAGTGGCGTGCGCGGGCGTTTTTCAGGCGGGGCGTGTTTGCCAGCCTTTTCTTCCCGGTAGCTGAATTGTGCCGCGCCCCGGAGCAGTTTGAACCCCGCTTCCGACAGGCTCAGTCCGCCATGCCCCGCCGTGTCCAGATCGAGAAAGCCGGACGCCACCAGTTGCCGGATAATGGAACGCAGTTGATCCTTGCCATGGCTTTTGCCCGCGCCATAACCGGGCAGTTCATTGTGGCTGAATTTTCGGATTTTTTCCGTATTGGCACCGCTCAGCAGATCAACGATATGGGCCGCGCCAAAAACCTGTCCGGTGCCCTGAATGAGCGACAAAACCTGCCCGGCAATGGCATTACCCTCGACCAACGTCGGCGGATCAAGGCAGATGTCGCAATTGCCGCAGGGCGCGATGGTTTCATCAAAGTAACGCAACAGAGCCTGACGGCGGCATGAGGCGGCTTCACAAAAGGCAATGAGCTGATCAAGGCGTTTGTGCTCGCGGCGTTTGTGGTCTTCCGCCGTGTCTTCCTGATCAATGAACATGCGGCGCATGCGGATATCATCGAGGCCATAGAGCATCAGGGTTTCCGATTCCAGGCCGTCGCGTCCGGCCCGGCCAATCTCCTGATAATAGGCCTCCATGCTGGCGGGCAGGTTGGCATGAAACACATAGCGCACGTCCGGCTTGTCGATGCCCATGCCAAAAGCGATGGTGGCGACGATAACCACCGCCGGTTCGGTCATGAAAATATCCTGATGGGCGGCCCGGTCGTTGGCGTCCATGCCGGCATGATAGGGCAGGGCGCGGATGCCATTGGCATTGAGGAAAAGCGCCGTTTCTTCTGTTTTTTTACGCGACAGGCAATAGACAATGCCGCTTTGTTCGCGGCGTTCTTCGACAAAACCCAGCAATTGCTGTTTCCAGGAGCCCCGGAGTTCCACACCCAAACGGATATTCGGTCGATCAAAGCCGGAGACATAAATCTCGCCGTCGCCACCAAACAGGCGCGTTGAAATATCCTGACGGGTGGCTTCGTCGGCGGTGGCGGTCATGGCGGCGATGGTGACGCCCGGAAAATAATCGCGCAGGCGGGCCAGCTCTTCATAATCCGGCCGGAACGACGGCCCCCAGCGCGAAATGCAGTGCGCTTCGTCAATGGCGATCATGCGCACGGGAAGCTTCGACAAGGCGCTCAACATGCGCTCGGTCATCAGGCGTTCAGGCGAAATATAAAGCAGATTGGTTTGGCCGCTGGCGGCTTTTTTCCAGGTGACCACATTGTCCTCATAAGAGCGCGACGAGTTAAGCGTTTCCGCCTCGACGCCCGCCAGCTTGAGCGCCGCGACCTGATCCTCCATAAGGGCGACCAGCGGCGAGACGACCAGCGTCAGGCCGCCTTGCACCAGCGCCGGAACCTGAAAGCATAAGGATTTTCCGGCCCCCGTCGGCATGACGGCCAGCACATTGCGCCCGGCCAGCAGGGAATTGACAACGCCTTCCTGACCGGGGCGGAACGCCTGATAACCAAAGGTGTTCTGAAGGATGGAGAGGGCGTCACTCATTGAACGACGGGAAGGCCATCCTTGATCCATTTCTCAATGCCCTCGGTGACGTGATGGACGTTTGTATATCCCCGGCGTTCGGCCAAAAAGTTGGCGATAACGGCGGACCGATTGCCAGCCCGGCAGATGAGAATCACCTCTTCGTCGGGCGTGGCCAGCCTGTCGAACTCGGTTTCGAATTTCGGGATGAAATCCCCCCGGCTGTTAAACGCCGTCAGGCGCACGCTGCCATCGATCAGCCCGGTCTTTGCCCATTCATCGGGGCGGCGGATATCGATGACTTTGACGCCGCGCTCGAGCCTGGCCATGAGGTCTCCATTGTCCAGATTGCCATATTTTGGCGGCGTGACGGAAAGCAGTTCAACCTCGAATTTGAGCGTTGCATTGGGCGGAATGACGCCGCCGGCGCCGCGTGGCCCGTAACCGAGATGGGGCGGGATGATCAAAATGCGTTTGCCCCCCACCTTCATGCCCTCGATGCCCCGGTCCCAGCCGCGGATGACCTGCCCGGCGCCCAGCTTGAACTCGAACGGCTGGCCGCGATCAAGGCTGGAATCGAACTTTGTGCCGTCCATCAGCCAGCCCGTATAATGCACGGAAACCACGCTGTTGCGCACAGCCTCGGCGCCGTCGCCCTGTTTCAGAATTTCAATCTCGATGGCGTTTCTGGCGGCTTCGGCGGGAGGGGCGGAGAACGCCAGTCCGGCAAGTACGGCGAAGGCGGTAAAAAATCGGGAGAGGAGCATCGGTTTTCCTGTGTGTTTTTCGAATGTAGACAGTGCCAAAACATAGGCGCGGAGCCGATGCCGCATCAAGTCAAAACTCCGTGCGGGTTCAGGCATTGGAAAGCCAAGGTGCGACGCGGGCCGCCGCCGCATGCGCTTCGGCCTCCGTCGGGAAAATCTGCTCCACATACCCGCCAATGGGAAACCAGCCGGTCAGGGTTTCGGTATCGCGCCGATAGATTTCAAAGCCGTATGTCTGATCGGCCCGCCGGAACAGATCAACGCAGCGATCACCTTCGGGTGTTTCAATGGAATTGAGAACCAGTTTTTTCATGGGATGTGCCTGTTCGGAGCGTTGGGAGAGATGATCTTACATGAAAAAGGCGCCAAATGTTGTTTACCAAGTTAATTATCAATAAAGACTAGAATTGCGACTATATTCTCAAGGAAAATGTGGAAATCCTCTAGGATTATGAACCCAAAGCAGACATCGTCAAAATGTACCGAACATTTATACAGCTGCCATTTAATTTCACTAATTGAGTTTGAGATGCCGAATAATTGGAAGGTATTGGCTGTCTAAGAAATTAGAGGAGATTCAGACAACCTTGATTTAATTAAGAGAAATTTTGCATTCAATCTCTGACCGCGGTTTTGGCCTCAGAATTACCGCGTAGTACAGTTTTTCCCCCTTAAAGGTAGTTTCGTTAGTTAACTCGTACCTACCGTGTCCTTCCTCTACCAACAAATTTACAAACTTAGAAGTGACTGTTTCTTGAAAATTTGCATCAAATGTGACGTCATTTCTAAATACTAGTGAATATTCAATATCTGCACGAATTCCCTGTTCAACTTGGCAAACTTCATTGCCAAGGATTAAAATTTCCTCTTCAGCACTACTTGAACAATTTCCACTTAAAAAAGAATCTCGTATTTTATTTAGAGTTTGTATCGACATCGTATCAATATACACATTTGAAGCTCTATATTCGATAGTTTGCACTGATGAAATATCGATATCAGATTTGAATAATTCCAGCATGTTAGTTCCAAAGTCGAATTTAGAATCTAGAATTGCTTTCATGTATTTGGATTCAAGGGGAGTTGGAGTAGTAAATGCCTCTTTTAGTTTTTCACTTTCGTAATTGCATAGCTCCGTTAACTTAACAATGCTATCATTGCCACGTCTATCAACCTTATTCAGGGTGCCTGGAATGTTTAATACAGACGGTATATCTTTAAGAAGAAAACCCTCAGGAACTGGCGGTTGATAGAATAATGAGCATCCAGAAACAACCATCATTAGATTAAGGCAGAGAAAAACAGATTTTAAGGGACATGCATTCTTATGCGACTGTATGAGAATGTTATTCATGGCGGGCAACAAAATTTACCACCAATCCCACAGTGTTGCTTTGGAGGGGAGCAATGACCAGCTTCTGATGAATTAGAAAAAGACAGAGCTAGCCCTAAAAATACTCCCACGAAAAGTATAGCTAGCAAACAATTTATACGCAACATTGGAATTTTCCCTGCGCACTCTTAGTTGTCGCAATTATAGGCATGTATTTGATTAAATTTCAATGCTTAAGATTTAATCAACATATGAATACCCCTTAGATTTGTAGGCAGCTTGCTGATTAAAACTGTATAAATGCAGTCCCGACACCAGCAGAAGCCCTCCCAATTCCCATCCCCGCTATGGCAATCCTCACTTATTAAAGATAAAGTCCGCTCACTTCATAATCTCAAACAGACAGTGTACTTCATGGCTTCACAAAATCCGGTTTCGGCGCGGCATATCCATCTTGATGTCTTGGGCGGGATTGCGGGCGATATGTTTATTGCGGCGATGCTCGATGCGCGGCCTGATCTGGTTGCCCCCACCATCGCCGCCATCCGTTCGGCGGGCCTGCCGGATGCGTGGGTTGTTGAGGCGACGGCGGCGACCGACAAGGGCATGACCGGGCACCGCATGCGCATTGAGCCGGATGTTCCTTTGCGGCAAGGTCGGGGCCACAGCCATCATCATTATGCCGATATTCAGCGGACGCTCGAAGCCTCGTCGCTTGAGGCCCCGGTTCTGGCGCGCGCACTCGATCTGGTTGGTTTGATCGCGGAAGCGGAAGCCCGGGTTCATGGCGTCGATATCAGTGCGGTTGCCCTGCACGAAGTGGGCGATCTGGATTCCTTGGCCGATATGGTCGGCGCGGCGTTTTTGATCGAAGCGCTGGCGCCCTCAACATGGTCGGTCAGTGCTTTGCCGGTGGGCGGCGGCTTTATTCAGGCGGCGCATGGCCGCATGCCGGTTCCGGCCCCGGCAACGCAATTGCTGCTCGACGGGTTTCGTTTTGTCGATGATGGCGTTTCCGGCGAGCGGATCACGCCGACGGGGGCGGCCATTCTTAAGTATCTCACCCCTGAAAGCCGCCTGCCCGCGGGCACGTTGACATCCATCGGTACCGGTCAGGGCTTCGGCACCCGGCAACTGGATAATATGGCCAATATGCTGCGGGTCCGCTTTTATGAGCAGGACAGCACCGCAACCCAGTCGGATGAGCAGGTGTGTGTTCTGGAATTTGTGATTGATGACCAGACGCCGGAAGATCTGGCGATTGGTCTTGATCACTTGCGCGCCCGCGACGATGTGCTGGAGGTTCTGCAAATGCCAGCCATGGCGAAGAAGGGCCGCATGGGGCATGTGGTGCAGGTGATCGCGCCCATTAACGCCAAGGATGCTGTGGCGGAGGCCTGTTTTCTGGAAACGACAACCCTTGGCCTGCGCTGGCGGCTGGAAAACCGGCTGGTTCTGGCGCGGCAACTGGCGATGAGCGAAACCGGCATCGCCGTGAAAACCACCCTTCGCCCGGACGGCACGCAAAGCGCCAAGGCCGAGGCGGATCATATTGCAAAGGCGGCCCACGGGCATTATGAACGGGATCAGCTTCGCCAAAAGGCACAAGCCGACATTTTATCAAAGGACCCCGATGACCGCTCCTGACGCCCTCAACCGTTTGCAAGACGCGCTTACCGCGCTCGGCCCCGTTGCCGTGGCGGCCAGTGGCGGCGTTGACAGCATGACGCTGGCCGTTGTTGCGCATCAGCTGTTTGGCGATCAGGCGCTGATCGTGCATGCGGTCTCGCCGGCCGTGCCGCCGAAAGCGACGGCGCGGGTCGAGGCCCATGCCACCCGCCACGGCTGGAACTTGAAGATCGTCGATGCGGAAGAGTTCAAGGACGAACGTTATCTCGCCAATCCGGTCAACCGCTGTTTTTACTGCAAGTTCAATCTCTATGACTGCATTTCCGGCGTCACTGCTCTGCCCATCGTTTCCGGCACCAACACGGACGATCTGTCGGATTACCGGCCCGGGTTGGAAGCTGCGAAAGACCATCAGGTGCAGCACCCGTTCGTCACCGCGGGTATCGATAAAGAGACCATTCGCGCCATCGCCCGCCATCTGGAGCTTGAGGACCTGTCGGAATTGCCGGCAGCGCCCTGCCTGTCGAGCCGCCTGCAAACGGGTGTCACCGTCACCGCCGAGCGCTTGCAGTTTGTCGATAAAATGGAAGGCTACATCAGTACGTTGCTGGCGCCCAAAACTGTACGCTGCCGGATACTGGCGAAACAGGTGGAAATCCAGCTGGACCCGGCGAGCTTCGAGAAGCTCGATGGCGCCGAACAGTATCGCGACCAGATCATCGCCTTTGCGAAAGAAGGACAAACGCTTCCCGTCAAGTTTGCCGCCTACAAACAAGGCAGCGCCTTCGTTCATGCGGAAAGTTGAGCCGATGATGGAAAACGACGTTATTCTCGATCTTGAGCGCGAAACCCGCATTGGCCTGCCGGAAGCCATTTTGTGCGCCGGCAAAACACCTGAACAGATTGACCGGGCCATCGGCCAGGCCCTTGCCGCCGACAAAAGCATTCTGATGACCCATCTGGATGTGGAGGCCTTTGAGGCCTTGACCTCGAAACGGCTGGATTATGACGCGACCTCGCGCACGGCCATTGCCGGGCCCTGGACGCCGCCCGAGGGCGCGCCGCAAATTGCCATCGTCAGCGCCGGTACGTCCGACTTGCCCATCGTCAGCGAAGCGGCCCGCACCTTGCATTTTTACGGACAATCGACCCGGCAGTTTGTTGATGTGGGGGTTGCCGGGTTGTGGCGGTTGTTGAAAGTGCGCGACGAGCTGGCAAGCTTCCCGGTGGTGATTGCCGTCGCCGGTATGGAAGGGGCGCTGTTCTCTGTGCTTGGCGGCTTGATCCCGAGCCTGATCGTCGCCGTGCCTACATCGCGCGGTTACGGCATTTGCCGGGGTGGTGAAACGGCTTTGCATTCGGCCCTGGCGTCATGTGCGCAGGGGTTGGTCGCGGTCAATATTGATAACGGCTATGGCGCTGCTTGCGCCGCGATCCGGGCCTTGAACCTGAAGCAACGGGCCTGATTCCTGGCAGGTTCCATTTGGGTTAACTAAAATAATACAGACTCAACGCCAGCCCGATCCCGATGATGGTCAGGCGCAAAAGCCTGTGGGGGATCTGTTGCGACAGGCGGGCGCCGCCATAACCGCCAACGACAGCGCCGGCCATAACGACCAGCGCCGGTGCCCAGGCGATAAGCCCGCTCCACGCGAAGACAGCAATCGCCACCGTTGAAATGAGCGACGCCAGCCAGTTTTTCAGACCGTTGATTTCATGAAGATCGCCATGCCCGGTGATGACCAGACAGGCGATCAGGAGAACTCCAAGCCCTGCCCCGAAATATCCGCCATAGATGGCGAACAGGAACTCGATGCCCAGATAGACGCTAGGCGTGTGTAGTCGGGCCGGAAGGCGGAGCAGCAGCATTCGCAACTGCCCACCGAAAGCAAATATTCCGGTCGCCAAGAGCAGCAACCAGGGAATTAAAGGTGTGAACACCCGCTCTTCGGTTGCCAACAGGAGCAGAGCGCCAATCACGCCGCCCGATAACGCGATGAGGGAGCGGCGGGTTAAATTCTGGGCGGGCCTTTTGAGTTGGGGCAGAAAGGCCGGAACGGCCGCCGCATGACCCGGCCAGACCGCCAGCGCATTGGAGGCGATGGCGACAACGGGAGGAAGTCCGACCGAGAGCAGGGCGGGAAAGGTGAAAAAAGTTCCACCACCGGCAATGGCGTTCGCCCCACCAGCCAGCAGGCCTGCCCCAAACAGCAAGGCAATTTGAGCAACTGTTAATTCCATCATCACCTTATAGGTCCAGATATGCCCATACGATGGGGTCATTATCCCGTATGGAACCATCTTCCGACAGGCTTAGGCGTTGCGTTCGTGCGCCAGTTTATGGATAGATTGAGACATGATGACCCACCCGACAGCCCGGAATCCGGATGCAGCCCCGTTGATACCACTGTCACGCCATGAATCTGGCGGACTGCATTTTTTGTTTACGTCCGGGGACGCACCAAGTGAACACGCACACATCCATGGCCAGCTGGTTTATTCGCCGAGCCATCTGGTCACGGTTGTTGCGGGTCAGAACGTCTGGCTTTCGTCACCGGAGTTGGCGGTTTGGCTGCCGCCGCAATTGACACATCAGGTCAATGCGGCAAACGAGCGGCAGATGAACAATGTCTATCTGGCACCTGAGCTCGCCCGACGGCTTCCCGATAACCCTTGTGGGGTTCGTGTCGGGATTTTTCTGAAAAATGCGATTGCGGAACTTTGTGAGGGGCGCGACAGACCTACAGGGCAGCGCCAGCGCATGATTGAGGTGATTGTCGATGAAATTCAAAATGGAATAATCGGTGGTCTGGACGCCCAGCCAGCGGTCCAAATTGTTTTTCAGGATCAACGGTTACAGCAGGTTGCCAATGCCTTGCTCGAAAATCCGTCTGAAGGGCGGACGCTTGATTTGTGGGCAAGAGACGTCGGGGTTGGGCGGCGGACCTTGTTGCGTCTTATCAAGGCGGAAACCGGGGTGGATTGGCGGCAATGGCGGCAACGGCTTCTCATGGCGGAAGCGGCGCGACGGCTGGCCGCAGGCGCACTGGTGAAGACCGTCGCCTATGAATTGGGTTATGCTGGTTCCGGGCCTTTCATTACTGCGTTCCGGCGTTTATATGGGATAACGCCAGGCCGTGCCTATTCCTAACCGATAAGTGAAACTTCCATGACCCTGCCAACCGCCGACCACAACCGCGGCATTCTACTGATGCTGCTTGCCATGCTGATGTTCACGCTCAACGACGCCATCGGCAAATGGCTGGTCGCCAGCTATCCGGTCGGGCAACTGCTGGCTCTGCGCAGTCTGGCGGCGTTGGCTGTGTTGCTGCCGCTAGCCTGGCGCAACGGCGATTTGAAACGACTGTTTTCCCTGAAACAACCGGGGCTGCAATTCATCCGTATTTTGTTGGTGATCGCCGAGGTCTCCTGTTTCTACTGGTCTGTGCAGTTTTTGCCGCTGGCAGATGTGTTTATGTTTTATCTGGCCTCACCTTTGTTTTTGACGGCGCTTTCGGTGCCGCTACTGGGCGAGAAAGTTGGCGTACGGCGTTGGCTTGCGGTCTCCGTTGGATTTGTCGGCGTGGTTTTGATCTTCCCACCCAGTGAAGCTGTTCTTTCCTTGCCAGCGTTGATTGCTCTGGCGGGCAGTCTGGCACTGGCCTTGATGCTGACACTGACCCGATCACTGAGCACCACCGGTGGCCTGACCCTGATTACGTTGCAGACATTTGGCGTTGCGCTGGCCGGGTCACTGACCATTCCGTTCGCCTGGGTCACGCCAAATCTGATTGATTTCAGCCTGTTGTGTCTGTTGGGGTTCGTTGCCACATCGGCGCATTTTCTGATGAATTCTGCGGTCAGCATTGCGCCGTCAGCGGTTGTCGCACCCTTTCAGTACACCTCCATCGTTTGGGCCATATTGCTGGGTTATCTGATTTGGGGGGATTTCCCACTCCCGCAGGCTCTTGCCGGGGCGGGCCTGATTGTCGCCAGCGGCTTGTTCGTGCTTTATCGCGAGCAGAAGACAATGGCCCCTTGATGTCAGAGCAGTGACGTATTATTGCGGAGGGGTAAGCGCTTACTTGATTACTCAAACAGGGATGGAAATAAATGTACCGGGAAAACAAACTGAAAAAATCACTGGCTGCAGGCCATAAGGCCTTTGGCATCTGGACCAACCTGGACAGCGCTTTGTCTACGGAAGTGGTCGCCATGGCCGGCTTCGACTTTCTGCTGATCGATCAGGAACACGGGTTTGGCGACCCGAAACAGCTGGCCCATCAACTGCAAGCCATGTCGGCCACGGAGACCACATCCATCGTTCGAGTGCCGTCCCAGGACCCCGATTATACCAAGCGTATTCTCGATGCCGGTGCTGAGGCGATTATGTTCCCAAAAGTGGATACGGCAGAAGAGGCGCAGGCTCTTGTCAAAAGCTGCCTTTATGCGCCGGACGGCAAGCGTGGCCTCGCGCCGGGCATTATCCGGGCCTCGAATTATGGTTACAATGCAGGGGAATATCTGGCCACAGCCAATGAGAACCTGATGATTATCTGTCAGATCGAAACCGTTGAGGCGGTGGATAATCTGGAAGAGATTGTCGCGGTTGAGGGCATTGACATGTTTTTTGTCGGCCCCAACGATCTTTCCGCCAGCAACGGCAAAATCGGGAATTTCGAGGATCCGGACTTTGTCGCCATGATGCTCAAGATTGAGCAGGTTGTTTTTGATTCCGGCAAATATCTGGCGACCATCCCTTATGGCGCCTATTCCTGGCAGGACCTGTTTGATAAGGGATATCATCTGGCGACAGCGGCCACAGATATCACACTGCTGCGCACGGGTTGCGCGGCGCTTGTTCAACAATACAAAGAGAAGAATAAAAAGTAATGGACCGTATACGCAGACACGAAGGCTCAGTTTACCTTTCATCCGAAACACTCCTCTCCTATGTGGCTGATATCTTCAATCAGGCGGGCTGCTCTGAAAAAGAAGCCAATACCATCGCCAGTCGCCTGACTGGCGCCAATTTACGCGGCCACGACAGCCATGGTGTAATCCGGGTCCCACGCTATGTGGACGCCTTGCAGCAAGGGCTGGTATTCGCCGATCAGACGGTCGACGTGATTACCGAAAATGACGTCATGGCGGTCCTCGACGGAAAGTTTGGCTTTGGTCAATCCATGGGCGAACAGGCGGTGGATGTGGGCGTTGAGAAAGCCAAAAATCAGGGCATTTCTATTATCGGCCTGCGCAATTCCGGCCATCTGGGGCGCATTGGCGACTGGGCCGAGCGTGCTGCTGAACACGATCTGGTCTCGATCCATATGGTCAACGTCAAGAATTCGCTGCTGGTCGCGCCCTTTGGCGGGCGGGACCGACGCATGAGCACCTCGCCTTTTTGTGCCGGCATTCCCATGCCGGATGCGCCGCCGGTGGTTCTCGATTTCGCCACCTCATCGGCCGCCGAAGGCAAGGCTATGGTCGCGCTCAGCGGCGGCAAGCCGTTGCCGGAAGGTGCGCTGGTCGCCAGTGATGGCCGCCTCAGCAATGATCCACTCGAACTCTATGGGCCGCAAGAGCCGGGAAAACTGCCAAATCCCAATTTAGGGCCCGGCGCGCTTCGGACTTTTGGCGAGCACAAGGGCTCGGGTCTCAATTTCCTCATGGAAATTCTGGCCGGTGCCCTGACTGGCACGGGTGCGAATAAAGCCGTTGAGGATATACAGGTGCGCAATGTGGGCAATGGCATGCTGTCGATTTACATGTCGGTGGACGTCTTCCGCTCATCGGATGATTTTGCTGCCGATGTGCGCAATTACATCGAATTTGTTAAAAGTTCTCGACCGACGGAGCCTGATGGCGAAGTGCTGGTGCCCGGCGAGAAAGAGTTGAAAACCATGGTCGAGCGTTCGCAGACGGGGCTGCCCTTGAGCGAAAACGCCTGGGCCGGTATCCGTGCAACGGGCGATCAGGTGGGGGCGGTGGCACCGCCGGAGTGATTTTTTCAACAAAATAGGTTAAACTCCTCACCCTTTCAGAAACATTAGGGTGGTGCCATGCGCCGTTCGGTTTCCCCAAGAAGCGTTATGCTGCTGCTGGTCGGTTGTCTGTCTATTTGGGCTGGGCCTGTTTTGGCGGGTCCGGAATGCACCTGCCGGTTTGCCGGTGAGTCATTTGCGTTGAAGAGTTGTGCCTGCATTACGACCCCTGTCGGACCGCGTATTGCTTGCTGCGGCATGGTGCTGAACAACACGTCGTGGACCTTCACCGAAAAGGCTTGCCCCATGGCAGGTCTGTCAGATCAATATTCTGCACCGATGGAACTTGCACAGTCAGTTGTGGAGGGAGATCGTCAAATATGGGGGACAACCTCCCCCTTCCATTCCCTGCAGTTTCGAGTAGAGTCAGGTTATTATTTTTAATGCCAAGGGGAGGCGCATCCATGAAACAGTTAATGAAGCTCGCAGTTATCGGTGCTCTGACCAGCATCGCCATCACCTCCGCCCAGGCGGCGGACATGAAAAAAGTCGCGATCTCGACCATTGTCGAGGTGCCGGCGCTGGTCGCCACCAAAAACGGTATTCTTGAAGGCCTTGCTGAAAAGGGGTTTATCGAGGGCAAGAATTTCACGCTGGATTACCAGAACGCCAACGGCAATATGCCGACCCAGCAACAGATCGCGAAAAAATTCATTGGCTCCAACCCGGATGTGATTATCCCCATCACAACGCCCACGGCGCAGGCCATGGTCGCCGGAACCAAGGATATTCCCATTGTCTTCACCGCCGTCACGGATCCCATCAAGGCATCGCTGATCAGCAAGTATGAAATGCCGGGCGGCAATGTGACGGGCGTCTCCGATGCGGCACCCATTGGTGTGCAGCTCGATATGTTCAAGGAAATTATTCCCGGCCTGAAGACCATCGGGTTTGTTTATAACCCGGGTCTGGACAACGCCTTGTCGGCGCTGGACAACGTGAAAAAAGAAGGCGCATCGCGCGGTATCAGCGTTGTCGAAAGCCCGGCCCCGACCACCAACGAAGTGATTCTGGCGACCAAAAAGCTGATCGGCAAGGTGGACGCGATCTATATCCCCAACGACACCACGGTGGTCTCGGCCCTGGAAGCGATCATCAAAATTGCTCAGGATGTGGACATGCCGGTGTTCACCGGGGAGACGGGCGGCGTCGAGCGGGGCGCTGCGGCGTCTGTCGGTCTGGATTATCTGGAAGTGGGGCGGGTAACCGGGCGTATGGCGGCGGATGTTCTTAACGGCAAGAACCCTGGCGAAATGAATACGGTCATCGCCTATCAGGCGGTCGCTAAATTCAAGGTTTCCATCAACCCCGGCTCGGCCGAAAAAATGGGTATCACCTTTCCCAAGTCCGTTCTCGACCGGGTGACGGAAACCATCCAATAGGCAGGACATGTGTGAAGCGGTGGGTTGCCGGACCGGCAGGCGACCGTTTCCCCTGCGCTGCTGATTGCCCGGAAGGTCTGATCCATGTCGCTTTATGAAATCCTCGGCACCCTGGAAACGGGTTTTGTCTTTGGCCTTGTCGCCTTGGGCGCTTTTCTGACCTTCAAGGTTCTGGATTTTCCGGATTTGACGGTGGAGGGCAGTTTTCCGCTGGGGGCTGCGGTGGCGGCGGCGCTGATCGTCAAGGGCGGTTGGAATCCCTGGGCGGCGACCGGTTTCGCCAGCCTGATCGGCTTTTGCGCCGGTTATGTCACGGCGTACCTGAATGTGCGCTTCAACATCCTGCATATTCTGGCTGGCATTCTGGTCGCGATCTCACTCTATTCCATCAATCTTCGCATCATGGACGGCCCCAACGAGCCCCTGCTTAATGTAACTACGGTGTTCAGCGCTTTTGAAAGCTTTGGTTATCCCGGTTATATGGTCAATCCGGTGTTTCTCGGAATTGTCGTGATTGCCATCAAGTTCCTTCTTGATGCCTTTATGGCGACCGGATGGGGGATGTCCATGCGTGCCGCCGGCGCGAATCCGGCCATGGCCGAAGCCAACGGCATTAATGTCGGCAACATGAAACTCTACGGCGTCGGCATCGCCAACGGCCTGACGGCCCTGGCCGGTGCTTTGTTCGCACAGATTTTCGGCGCGGCGGATGCCTATATGGGGATTGGCGTGATTATCGTCGGTCTGGCTTCGGTGATTGTCGGCATGTCGATCCTGCCGTCGCGCACCATCTTTCTGGCAACGATCGCCTGCATTGTCGGCGCCATTCTCTATCGTCTGGCTGTGGCATTGGCCCTCAATGCGGATTTTCTGGGCCTGCAGGCGTCGGATGTGCAACTGGTGACGGCGGGGCTGGTGGCGCTCGCCCTGATCGGCCAGCAGTCCGGCTCCGGCCTGTTCAAGGGTTTTAAGCGGGGCCGTAAAAAATGATCGAACTGAACGACATTCATGTCACCTTCAATCCCGGCACGCCGCTGGAAACCCAAGCGCTCCGCGGCATTGATCTG
Organism: Rhodospirillales bacterium; assembly: GCA_048262255.1. Taxonomy (GTDB): domain Bacteria; phylum Pseudomonadota; class Alphaproteobacteria; order Rhodospirillales; family Casp-alpha2; genus JABMNT01. Next base: position 1,693,384 of record JBLXFH010000001.1, read on the forward strand.
ACGGTGCCGAAGGGGCAGTTTCTGACCGTCATCGGTTCCAACGGGGCCGGCAAGTCGACGGCACTCAACGTTATGGCGGGTATTGCGCCGGTCGGGCAGGGGCGCCTTCGGGTTGGCGATGACGACATGACCGACTGGCCCGTGCACAAACGCGCGCGCTATATTTCGCGGGTGTTTCAGGACCCGAAAATGGGCACCTGCGAAGATTTGACCATTCTTGAGAATTTCGCCCTGGCCTATGGCCGGACCCGGCCGCGCGGTTTTCGCTATGCCGTCGACCCGGCCATTCGCTCCAGCGTCGCCGAGCGCCTGTCGGTGCTCAAGCTGGGCCTCGAAGACCGCTTGGGCGACAAGGTGGGCCTGCTATCGGGCGGTCAGCGTCAGGCCGTCAGCCTGCTCATGGCGACCACCGGAGACACGCAGGTCTTGCTGCTCGATGAACATACGGCAGCGCTTGATCCAAAAACCGCCGATTTTGTTCTCGAGATCACCAACAACATCGTCCGCGAACTGCAACTGACCGCCGTCATGGTCACCCATTCCATGGCCCAGGCTTTACACACCGGCGACCGCACGATCATGTTTCACCGTGGCAAGATTGTTTTTGATGTGGCCGGGGCGGAACGTGACGCGCTTGCCGTCGAAGACCTGCTGCAACTGTTCAGGCGCGAGCAGGGTGAGGAACTCGCCGACGATTCGCTGCTGCTCGGTTAACAGACATCAAGGAGCCCGTCATGGCCTGGATCAAAACCGTTCCCTACGCGCAAGCCACCGGAAAACTGAAAAAACTCTATGACCGGGTCAAGGGGCCGGACAACAACGTCGACAATATTATGATGGCCCACAGCCTGCGCCCGCACTCCATGGAAGGCCATATGGCGATCTATAAGTATGTTTTGCATCACAGCAACAACATCCTGCCGAAATGGTTTCTCGAGACCATCGGCGTTTGGGTCAGTCTACTCAATACCTGTTCCTATTGTGTTGATCATCATTATGCGGGGCTTATGCGCCTGCTCAACGATGACGCCCGCGCTGCTGATATCCGCAAAGCGCTGGATACAAAAGACATCGAGGTCGGCCCGTTCACGGCAGCAGAAAAAGCCGCGCTAGCTTACGCGCAACTTTTAACGGAATCGCCAAGCCAGATTAGCGAAAGCCACATCGAGACGCTGCGCAAATCCGGTTTCGACGACGGGCAAATCCTCGAGATCAATCAGGTGACTGCCTATTTTTCTTACGCCAACCGTACCGTCCTTGGCCTTGGTTGTTCGACGCAAGGGGATATTCTGGGCCTGTCACCCAACAATTCCGAGGACGAGAATGATTGGGGACATCGGTGATGAGGCTGTTGTCTTCCTCCTTGCCATCTGTCGGCATTCGGCAATAATACGCGACCCGCTGCTTGGTCGGCGGCCATAAAAAAACACAAAAAACAGGGAAAGAGAGATTTTTATTATGCCTTTGGATTTGGTGAACCTTCTGGATGACGGCGTTTATCTAACGGATGCGGTGGACACGGCGAAATACCGGACCGACATCGTCGGTGATTTCACCAGCAACCCGGAGGGCGTGGCGCGGCCGCGGACCACGCAAGAGGTTTCCAAAATCATGGCCTGGTGCCATGCCAACAAGGTGCCGGTGATTCCGCAGGGCGGCAATACGGGGCTTTGCGGCGGTTGCATACCAAAAGGTTTGGAAGGCGCGGTCATCCTGTCGCTGGACCGCATGAACGCGGTGCGTGATCTGGATGTGCTGGGCAATACCATCACCGTTGAGGCGGGTTGCGTGCTGGCCGATGTGCAGCGTATGGCGCTCGACGCCAACCGGTTGTTTCCGGTTTCGCACGGCGGTCAGGGTTCGGCCCAGATCGGCGGTAACCTGTCGACCAATTCCGGTGGCAACAATGTGCTGAAATACGGCACCACCCGGGCCCAGGTGCTGGGGCTGGAAGTGGTGCTGCCTGATGGCCGCATCTGGAACGGCCTGCGCGCCTTACACAAGGATACGGCCGGCATTGACCTCAAGCAGCTGTTCATCGGGGCAGAAGGCACGCTTGGGATTATTACTGCCGCCGTATTGAAAATGCGCCCACAACCGGTGTCGCGTGAAACGGCCATGGTTGCCATCAATGACCCGGCCGACGGCCTGTGGTTGCTCCGAAAATTGCAGGAATATGTGGGCGAAACGGTGTCTAGCTTCGAGCTGATGTCAAAGCACACCATCGACACCTTCATCGCTTTCAAACCACAAGCGCGGGTACCATTCAGTGAAAGTCACCCCTACCTCTGCCTCATGGAAGCAGAAAGCCCGAGCCGCTTTTTCGATTTGCGCGGCGCATTCGAGGCAGCGCTGGCTGACGCTTTTGAGGAAGGCAAGGTGGGTGACGCGGTGATCGCCGAAGCCGACCAGCACCGCAAGGACTTTTGGGCGATTCGCGAAGGCATGGCCGTGGCCATGGTCGAGGATCAGAGTTGCCTGAAAAGTGATACTTCGGTGCCGGTCAACGCCATTGCGGAATTCATCGCCAAAACCACCGCCGAGTTCGAGCGCCTGGTGCCGGGCATCCGCCCCTCGCCGTTGGGCCATATCGGTGACGGCAACATCCACTTCAACGGCCAGCGTCCGCTCGATATGGACAAAGAGACCTTTATCGGTCACTGGGACGCCCTGAAAGACGCGGTTGAGAATATATCCGTTGAGCTGGGCGGCTCCGTCTGCGCCGAACACGGGGTTGGCCGGATCAAGAAAAAAGCGGTGGCCCGGGTCAAGTCGGCGGAAGAGATGGCGTTGTTCAGGGCCCTCAAAAATGCACTCGATCCGGAAGGCATCTGCAATCCGGGGGCGGTTCTTTAAAGGCCCGGTAATCGGGATCAGGTGGAGAGCTTTTGCGTTGCCTCGAAAGCCTCGATGAAAAACGCTTCCATCTCGCGCACCACATCACTGCGCCCAAACAGCCTGTGGGCATTCGCCTCTATATCCCTCTGCATCCGTTGTTTGAAGGCCTCGTCGTGCGCCAGTTTCAGGGCGAGCGAGATATAGCTTTCTGCATCTGACGCAATCAGCGCCTCAAGACCCATCTGTCGGTAACAGCCCGCCGTGACCCGGCTGCGCATGAAGTCGCCGGGCCAGGTGACGACGGGTGCCGCCATGGCAAATGCTTCCAGCGATGAGTTGCCGCCGGAGAAGGTCGGAATATCAAGCAGTGCATCGGCCAATCCGAGTAACCCCAGAAATTTCTCTGTGGACATGCGGTCGACAAAGCGGATGCGGTCTGCGATTGCCGGATCTGTACGTTGCAGCCGTTCGCTTAGCAAGCGGTCCCAGTGACCGCCATTCCCGTCATCGATAAGCACCAGCCAGCCATCAGGGTCACGTCGCAACAACTCGCTAAGGGTTGCATCGAAATCGGGATGGAACTTAAACAGAGTCTGCGGACAGACGTAGAGTGCGCCCGTTTTCGGCAGACCGTAATCGGCGCGTCCATAGGTTTGGCCGGGCCTGGCGGGTCGCTCATAACAGGTTGGCAACAGAGAGAGCGATACCCTTTTTTCCGAATATTGATCAGCCGAACCCGGTGCTTCGATGAGTGCCGAAGACAGAAAGTAGTCGATATTGGTTATGCCGGTGGTGTCGGGATGGCCCCAACTGACGACCTGTAGCGGTGCAAGGCGGGCGAACGCCATGAAATAGGAATAGGGGTCCATACCGATATCCGGATAGAATAGAATATCCAGTTCCTGATCGGCGATCACGGGCCGGTCTTCATCGAGGTTTTTGCGCAGCGGCACAATCCGCTCGGCATTGTTTTCAATGGCTTGCGTCACGTCGTCGCTTTTGCCGGGGACCTGAAAGACCACAATCTCGAACCGATCCCGCGATAGATGTTCGATCAGACCGCGGGTCAACTTGCCGATGGTATGTGCGTGAAAATAGGAAGAGAGAAAGCCGATCCGCAACCGCTGGCTTTTCTGAGGGGTGGGGGCGTGGCAATGGGCCGCTTCATAGGAGAGGCTTGGGCAGGCTGCCCGGTAAAACGCCGCAATAGCTTCCATCAGGGGGCGGTTGTCCTGATGATGATAGGCCAGATGAAAATTGGTGATGCCGACATCGGCAAGCGGGTCGGCTATCTGCGGGCGCTGCATGCGAAGGGTATGGATGGCTCTGCCGAGGGCCAATCTATGGGTCTCTATATCTTCGCTGGAGGCCGGAATGATGGGTAACAGTAGGGCCTTGCGGATCTGGTAGCTGATCTGTTCCGGCTTCAGGGAAATCGCCCGATCAAAATGATGCCGCGCCGCATCGACATCGCCCTGTTGCTGACATGTCGCAGCCAGATTGAAATGCGCATTGGCGTCATCGGGCATCAGCTCAAGGACCTTGTGATAACAGGCGGCGGCTTCGCCCAGCCGGTTCATCTCTTTCAGGCAATTGCCCAGGTTGTTGAGGGCCTTGGCGTAATCAGGTGTGATTTCGAGGGCTTTGCGGTAGCAGGCGAGGGCGGCATCCAGATCGTTCCGGTCTTTGTGCAAATTGCCGAGGTTGAAATGGGCCTTTGAAAATCCGGGCAGAAGGGTAATGGCTTTGGCGTAGCTGGCAGCGGCCTCATCAAACCGTTTAAGACCGTGCAGGGCGCTGCCCAGATTGTTCAGAGCTTCCGCATAGTCCGGTTGCAGGATGAGGGCCTGTTCGATCAATTCAACGGCATGGGCGTGGTCGCCGCGCTGGTGGGCGATCAGCCCCAACAGATGAAGCGCAACCGGATGCTCCGGCTGCGCTTGCAGAATCTGTTGGTATAGGGCTTTTGCGCCATCGATGTTGCCGGACGTATGGTGGCGTATGGCTTTTTCGGTGGCTTCCGGAATGTTCAGGAGTTGGGGCTCGGCCGGGTCGATATCGCCAATCCTTGTTTCATCCACACAGCGATTTAGTGGTTGTCGCGTGGAACGCCCTTGCTTGTGGCAATTTTCTGGAATTTCTCAGCGCCCTTCATGATCATGCCCTGATCGAACTGGGCGACCCGCTCACGGAAAATTTCCTGCCAAGGGGTCTGGTCTTCCGGAATCGGGAAGCCGCCAGCAGCTTCCAGTGCCTTGAAGCGTTCCGCCACTTCTTCTTCGGAAATCAGGATATTGGCAGTGCCTTTGCGCAAATCAATGCGTACCTGATCTCCGGTTTTAAGAATGGCCAGGCCGCCATTGGCGGCGGCTTCCGGTGAGGCGTTGAGGATCGATGGTGAGCCGCTGGTGCCTGACTGACGGCCATCGCCAATGCATGGCAGGGACATGATGCCGGCTTTGATCAGCGCTGCAGGAGGCTGCATATTGACCACTTCCGCACCACCCGGATAGCCGATAGGGCCAGCGCCTCGAATGAACAGCATGCAGTTGACGTCGATGTTGAGCGCCGGATCATCAAGGCGATCGTGATAGTCTTCCGGCCCTTCAAACACGATGGCGCGCCCTTCAAAGGCGTCCGGGTCATCCGGGTTGGACAGATAACGTTTGCGGAAATCTGCGGAAATCACGCTGGTTTTCATGATGGCGGAATTGAAAAGATTGCCTTTCAATTCCAGAAAGCCCGCGTTTTCAAGCATCGGTTTGTCATAGGACATAATCACGTCGGGGTTCAGGCTGCTTTTACCTGTGCAGTTGTCACCCATTGATTTGCCGTTGACAGTAATCGCGCCGGGATGCGGCAGACGGCCTGCTTTCAGCAACTCACCAACCACGGCGGGCACGCCACCAGCCCGGTGGTAATCTTCACCCAGATATTCTCCGGCGGGCTGCAGGTTGACCAGCAGGGAAACGTCATGGCCGACGGCTTGCCAGTCCGAGACATCCAGTTCAACGCCGATATGCCGCGCAATGGCGTTCAGGTGGATCGGTGCGTTGGTCGAGCCGCCAATGGCGGAATTGACGACAACGGCGTTTTCAAAGGCTTCGCGGGTCAAAATGTCAGACGGTTTCAAGTCTTCCCAGACCATATCGACAATGCGTTTTCCCGTTTCGTAAGAAATCTGGCCGCGTTCGCGATACGGCGCCGGGATGGCGGCGCAACCGGGCAGGGACATGCCAAGCGCTTCGGTCAGGGAGTTCATGGTGGATGCCGTGCCCATGGTGTTGCAATAACCAACGGACGGGGCGGAAGAGGCAACCAGTTCCAAGAATCCGTTATAGTCGATTTCTTCCGCTGCCAGCATTTCGCGGGCTTTCCAGACAATGGTGCCTGAGCCGGTGCGCTCGCCATTATGCCAGCCGTTAAGCATGGGGCCGACGGAAAGGGCGATGGCCGGGATATCGACGGTCGCAGCGGCCATCAGCAGGGCCGGGGTGGTTTTGTCGCAGCCGGTGGTCAGGACAACGCCGTCAATGGGATAGCCGTATAAAAGCTCAACCAGACCCAGATACATCAGGTTACGGTCCAGGTTGGCGGTCGGGCGTTTGCCAGTTTCCTGAATGGGGTGGGTCGGGAACTCAAAACAGACGCCGCCTGCAGAGACAATACCCTCGCGGACGCGTTTGGCGAGCTCGATGTGGTGGCGGTTGCAGGGGGACAAGTCAGAGCCTGTTTGGGCGATGCCGATGATCGGTTTGCCGGACTGCAATTCTTCCAGAGTAATGCCAAAGTTCAATTGGCGTTCCAGATAAAGTGCTGTCATTCCCGGATTGTCCGGGTTGTTGTACCAAGCTTGTGAGCGCAATTTTTGTTTTGGCTTCGTCATCGGTTTTCCCCTGTTTGATATTGACCCGTACCAATAGGAAATTTACCGGTAAAGTGCAACGTTTCTCGGGGTTCTTTTTGGTTTATATGATGCTGGAACGGGTGTTTTTTGATCTTAGACAAAGCGGTTCATCACCGCTTGTGAAAAAACCGGCGACCACGGGAATGTGAGATGGGGCCCCCGGTTTTCATTTAATTTTCCGGGCGTTTCCTATATGTCATGGATACGCGGAAATTAATGGCAGGAAGCGGGTCCATCGGATGACTGATAATGTGGCAACGGCAGACTGTTTTCGCGAATTGTTCCTTAGCAATACGCCGTTTCTGGACGTGCGGGCGGAAGTCGAGTTTGCCAAAGGGCATTTCCCAACCTCTCAAAACATTCCCATTCTCAACGATTCCGAGCGACAGTCCGTTGGCACTTGTTACAAACAAAAGGGGAAGCAGGCGGCGGTTGAATTGGGGCACCAACTGGTTGCCGGCGCGACGAAAGAGGCGCGTATTGAAGCTTGGTGCGACTATGCGAAACAGCACGCCAATACGCACGTCTATTGCTGGCGAGGCGGCATGCGCTCCAACTACGCGCGCCAGTGGATGCGTGATGCGGGCGTTGAAATTCCCGTTGTCGAAGGTGGTTATAAGGCCCTGCGGCGGGTTCTGATCGACGAAATCAGCGCGGCGGCAGCTCAAACGCCGATGCTGCGGATTGGCGGAAAAACCGGCACCGGCAAGACGTTGCTGGTTAATGAGATCGATTTCAGCATTGATCTGGAAGGCCATGCCAACCATCGGGGGTCGAGTTTTGGGCGGCGGGTTTCCGGGTCACCTACGCAAGTTCTGTTTGAAAATGCGCTGGGGATTGATCTGTTGCGTAAGCGCCAAGTGACCGGTCCCGGGACCCTGATTGTCGAGGATGAAAGCCGCCGGATCGGCGCGGTTTCCATTCCTCAGGAGTTTTTCGAGACCATGCATACAAGCCCTGTTGCGGTGGTGGAAATGCCGGTTGATTTTCGAATTCAGCGGATCTTGCAGGAATATGTGATCGATATGACGGCGGAATTTCTGGAAGCCTATCCGCAGGACGGTCGCGAACGGTTTGCCGACTATCTGACGCAAAGTCTGGCGCGCGTGCAAAAGCGGCTGGGCCTTGAACGTTACACAAAACTCTCGAAAGTCATGGAATACGCCCTGAACACACAGTTTTCAAACGGCAGCGTGCGCGCCCATGAAAGCTGGATCGCCATGTTGCTGAGCGATTATTACGATCCTATGTGCGAATATCAACTGGATAAGCAAACCGGCCAGATCGCTTTTCGCGGCTCTTATGATGATGTGCTGGCCTGGGCGAGGGAGGTCCGCCGGAAGCCAGCGTCATGAGTTTCTACCGGTAAGCGGGAGGCGCGTCGATGCCTTCGGCGAGCGCTGCTTTGAGCTCGATCAAGGCATTATATGCAGCGGGCATTCCGGCAAGAAACTGCACCCAGGCAAGCACTTCGATAATCTGTTGGTGGCTAACGCCGACGCGCAAAGCGGCCCCCATATGAAACCGTAACTGCGGGGCGACACCGCCCAGAACGGCAAGAGCCGATACGGTTGCCAACTGGCGGGTTGTCAAAGGTTGGCTGGAACTGGCGTAAACATCACCGAAGGATTGGAACGTCAGATCGATGATGTTCCCCGATATTTCTCCAAATGCGGCTTTAATGGTATTCAGGGCATCGGGATTTAAACGGCTGTAGTCAGTAATACCTTGTTGATAGCGGTCTGAGTTTGTGATCTCAGGAGGCGCTTCGCGTACAAATACATCATGCTGTTTGGCCGCGCGGGCAAACCCTTCAAGGGCGGCCCGGACTTTCGGGTAGCCCAGATACGCTGCCATCTGAGTAAGGGTATCTTCTGCTAAAACAGGATCACATCCTTCCTCAAGCAGAAGGGTGAATTCACGTTCGATATTGGATGCATCCAGCGGCAGAGCTGTAATACCGGCAAGAAGCACGGCAAATCGTTGATCCGTCGAAAGCCCGTGTCGAACCATGAGGTCCTGATTTCGGGCTCGCTCCATGAATTGGGAAAAACGGCGGGAAGGGTGGGCATGTTCTGGCATCAGGGCTCCTTGAAGATAAGAGAGTATCTGGCAAGAAACTGCCATACGGCATATGATGTATCAAATTAATGATATTGATAATAAATATGAAGAATATTGATTATGAGAATATTGATCTCAATCTGCTGACCGTTTTTCATCTGTTGATGCAGGAACGTAGCGTAACAGCGGTTGCGCGGCGTTTGTCTCTCGGTCAACCGGCTATCTCACATTCGCTGGCGCGGTTGAGAATTGTGCTGGGTGATCCTTTGTTTGTCCGCAGCGGGCGGCTTATGGAACCGACACCTCGTGCCCTTGCCTTAAGCGAAGCCATTGGGCCTGCGCTGGCATCTATTGAGAGTGCTTTGCGCAGCAATGCCCCGTTTGATCCGATGACGGAAAAACGTAGCTTACGTATTTCCATGTCGGATGATGTGCAAATTTCCTTTCTGCCGAAAATCATCAAGGATCTACAGTTGCAAATGCCGCACGTGAAGCTGATTGTTCAGCAGGCCGACTATCTGCGGGCGGCGGCGGCTCTGGAGCACAAGCAAGCGTCACTAGTGGTCGGTTATCTGGATAAGCTGCCGGCAGCGGCAAAGGTCCGCAAGATCAAGCGGGTGGGCTATCGGGTGCTGATGAATGACAAAGCGGCAGGCGAAATTGATCTGGAAACCTATTGTGCCCGCCCTCATGTGCTTGTCACCTTCAGCGGCGACCTAATTGGATATATCGATGAGAAACTGGCAGAAATCAAGGCAAGACGGTCCATAAACCTATCTGTTCCGATGTTTGGTGTCCTGCCGTTTCTATTGGCGGGTTCCGATAACCTTGCGACCGTACCCGAATATGTTGCACGGGTTTTGGCGAAAACACATGGAATGGGCATGGTTCATTTGCCCTTCGACTCACCTCAGTTTGATCTGTCCATGGCTTGGAGTGCGACAACGGACAAGGATCCGGCAGAAAAGATATTACGTAATATCATCATAGAGGCCATTCAGCGTGAGGGTTCAGAAGAATAAACGCATGGGACCGTTGAATGTTGAGAAACAGATGACCATGTTTGATGTATATCAAGGCCAGAGAGCGCCCGTTCGTATTATGCTTTACTGAGCAAAACAAACAGGATGAGGTGTTGGAATGATTGAACTCGACAGCGTTAGACGACAGTTGGATGCGCGGTTGTTTGAACTCACGGAAAAAGCACATGAGATTGAGGATACGTTACGTGAGCCCGATAGTGCGGATTCAGAAGAGCGCGCGGTCGAAAACGAGGATGATGAGGTCCTTGAAGATATGGGGAATGCGGCCCTTGATGAAATCAGCCAGATCAAGGCTGCCCTGCTACGCATTGATGTCGGCACCTATGGCACCTGCACATCATGTGGAGAAGAAATCGATGAACAGCGCTTAAAGGCCCTGCCATTTGCAGCAAATTGTATCGACTGTGCGTCTGAAGCCGAACATTAAGGGCTAGGTCGGGCAGTATCTCAGTTCCAGATAGCAGCCGACTTCGGAAAACAAAGCCAAATCAATAAAGAAGTGGCAAAGGATCGGCGACCAGAGGTTGTTGTATTTGCGATAAAGCCACATGGCCATGAGGCCAAACAGAATGGCTGTGATGACCGAGACCAACCCCCGTGGGGCGTGGAGTAGGCCAAATGCAACAGATGAGCAGATATAGAGCGAAGTTCTTCCATATCCTTTCCAGTTCCAGACGCGCTGGAATAGATTCCGATACACATATTCTTCGCTGAGCACAACAAGGGCGATCCCAATACTGTGGTCAAACCACCGAAATGCCGGAGCCTTGATGTGGGGGTATAACCAGTTGACGAAAAAAGGTGTTGATGGGAAAGGGAAGGTGGAGAGTTGATCAAGTTTTATGGTTGTGTAGCTAATGGCAACAATGAACAGGACAGCCCCAATTTTGAGTGGGGCCCTCGATTTGGAAGTATTGCTGAAAGTATTATTGCTACCCCGTTGTTCTTATTTCCGTCGGCACTGGCGTGTTGTACGATAGGTAAACAAAATGGTCCTGCACCTTGAAAGATGATACTGGTTTCTTCATTCATAATATTTCCTCCCCAATACCATTAATAATAACCACCATCATAGCGAGAATTATTTACCGCTCGGCCGATTCCATTCACTGATCTGCTTTAGGATAAACCGCCAAAAAGTCTGTAGGCGTTTGCGTTGAAGAGGATGGAGGTTTTGAGCATCGGCTGCAGACGTTTCATATCCGGCCAGCAGGCAGACCGCTATGGCGGAAATAACAAAGGCCTTGAGGACGAAATAGAACCAGGGTTTTGTCGGCGCGACCCAGAGTGCGAGCGGCGTGACCATCATGATCAGGCCAAAAAACACCATCCCGATATCGGCCAGTTGGCTTATCCAGGGCGGGTGTTTTTTATCTGCCATGGGTTTCTATCCGGTGCAGCGGGTGAGCAGGGCACCCTCATCGGAAAAGGCAATGGGCTTTGCCGGATCCAGCAACTCGATCCCATCGCGCCCTTCGATATCGGCATAGAGGGTGGGGGAGACCAGAATTTCGTTCATCTGCGCCGTGGAGCGGATGATGCAGAGCCGTGCCTCGGCGGGGTTGGCGACCCAGCAGGTCGAGACGCAGGCCTTGAACACATCCAAGTCGTGCGGCAGGACAAGGGGGATGCGGGCCTTTTCCGTGAGCGCTGCGGTAACGCCATTAAAATAGATGGCGTGCAGATCGATACTTTCAATAAACGCTTTGGGTGCAAAGTCGGCCATGCCAATGCCGTTGGCATTACCCTTTGATTCCTTGGTCACACCCAGAATGCCGATGCGATGAATAAAGGGATTTGGCGGATTGTCGATGCCGCGGATATCGGTGCGACCGGTGACCGCGAAATCCATTCCGGTCCCGGCGATGTTCTTGCCCAACTGTTCGCAGATCAGCGCGTCAATCTGCTCGAACGGCAGGCGCGCCAGTAGAGATTTCGCCTTGATCAGCAATCGCGCGTCAGCGCTGTAGAAGTTTTCCGGTTCCACCCCTTCAATGACCACCAGTTGCTTGTCGGGGTTCTCGACCAACGCAATACCAAAACAGAGCGGGCTGTTGGCAATGGAGATTTCGGCCAGTTCCGGCAACACATCACGCAAGCCCGCAGGCCCCAGAACGTGGACGCGCCGCGCGCCTTCGCCCTTACCCAGCCCGACCGCGACCATTTTGGTCAGACCGCTCTCGATGGGCCGGTCAAAGGTGGTATGGGATTTGATCCGGTTGATGATGACAACGCCATCTGCTTCTGAGGCAATGCGGTCAAACATGCAATCAACGCCCTGACTCGACGTGCCGTATTTAACGACCTCCATAGTCGCTTTGATCGGCACGTCCATGGTTTCTTCACTCACCCCAAGCCCAGCCAGAACGGAGATCTGGCCCTCGACTGTGCCGCCGCCATGGCTGCCCATACCGGGGATGATGAAGGGAACAAAACCCATGGTTTTCAACTGGTCAACGGTGGCGCGGGCGATCTGGGCGATGCCTGAAATGCCGCGGCTACCGACGGCGACGGCGATTTTGGCGCCGGCGGGCAAGGCCTTCAGCCGCCTGGCCTTGGCCATTTCATCTGCGACCGCCTTTTCCATGTTTTCAATCGCCGGGGCTGTCGGGTGGGTCAGTTTCACCCGCATCACAGGCGGCAACTGGACAGATTTTAACATGGATAAATGGACATCGGGAAACGTCGGCGATTGCATTCAGGCATCCTCAACAGGAGTTAGGCATTACAACATGCGAAACCGGCATTTAATTCTGGGCCTCCGCATGCTATTTCAAGTAAAGCATGTAACACCCAAAGGCAGGAATATAAAATGCAGGTCGATATCAACTACGCGAAGGGCTGCCTGAGCCTTGATCTGGATGATCAATACAACGTCACCGTCATTGGCAAGAAACCCATGCCGGTGCTCGACAACCCGGAAGCGGCAATTGTTGAGGCGCTGGATAACCCGGTTGGTGGCGGTTCGCTGGATGCGCTGGCAGGCCCCGGCAAGACAGCCTGCATCCTGATCTGCGATATCACCCGCCCTGTCCCCAATGGCCTGTTCCTGCCGATCCTGATCCGCCGCCTTATGGATAAAGGCGTCGCCGCCGATGACATTACGGTTCTGGTCGCCACCGGCCTGCACCGCCCCAATGAAGGCGCTGAACTGGAGGAACTGGTGGGTAGCCCTTGGGTCATGCAGACGGTCAAGGTCGTCAACCATTTCGCCCGCGACGATGCGGCGCATGTGGATCTGGGAAAAACCGAAACACGCGGCACCTCGGTGCGCATTGATGGGCGTTTTGTCAACGCCGATATCCGTATCGCCACAGGTCTGGTCGAGCCACATTTCATGGCGGGTTATTCCGGCGGCCGCAAGGTAATCGCTCCGGGTGTCGCCCATGCCGATACCATCACCACTTTCCACAACGCCGAATTCATGGAAAACCCCAACGCTATCAACTGCAATCTGGTCGGCAATCCGCTACACGAAGAGCAGTTGCAGATCGTCAAGATGGTTGGTGGCGCGCTCGCCCTCAATACGGTCATTGATGAAGAACGCCGCCTGTCGCGGGTCACCTTTGGCGAGATTATCGAGAGCCATGCGCAGGCCGTGAATTACGTCAAAGGCTATACGGAAGTGACCGTGCCGCGCTTGTTCAAGACGGTGGTGACCAGTGCTGCCGGTTACCCACTGGATAAAACCTATTACCAGACGGTCAAGGGTATGGTCGGGGCCATGGATATTCTCGAGCCTGGCGGCAATCTGATTATTGCGTCCGCCTGCAGCGAAGGGATCGGCTCACCAGAATTTGCCGATGCTCAAAGCCGCCTCGTGGCGCTGGGGCCAGACGGGTTCCTGAGTGAAATCCAGAAAAAATCACGGGCCGATATCGATGAGTGGCAAACGGAGATGCAAATCAAGCCCATGCGCATCGGCAATATTCATCTTTATACGGATGGTCTGTCTGAGGCCGATCTGGCGATCACCGGCGTCAATATCGCCTCTTCCGTAGAGCAGGCCGTGGCAGACAGTGTTGCGGCAACGGGTGATCCGCATATCGCGGTCATCCCGGAAGGGCCTTATGTGATCCCGAGCTTCTATCCGCAGGCGAAAACCGGCTAACCCTTAAAGAATTTCAATAAGAAACCGGTAGCTGCCATCATTCTGGTTTTCACTGGAAACAAGCCGGTTGCCGGTGGAACGGCAAAGCGCATCCATATCGCGGACAGAACCGGGGTCGGAAGAGAAGACTTCCAACTGCTGGCCGGTTTGCATTTCCTGAATACCTTTTTTGGTTTTCATAATCGGTAATGGGCAATTCAAGCCGCGTGCATCAATGGTCTGCGTGGTCATAGACATCCTCGATGAATTTTTTGTAGTTTATAAAATATTACATTCGATTTCCGTAATATATAAAAATATATACCAAAGAAAAGACAAAATATCGAAAAAATGCTGAGGATTGCAGCCGGCGCAAAAATGCATAGAATGCGCCAGCAAAAGGGATACGCTCTATCCATCGGCGCCAGCGATAAGGGAAGACAGGGAAATGGAAGACATCGACATCACAGTTCTGGTGCCTCTGTTGGGCTTTGGCCTTGGCGGACTATTGGGTGCCGTAGCCCAGCGTACACAGTTTTGCACCATGGGCGCGATCTCCGATATTTTCTTCATTGGCGACTGGAACCGCTTTCGGGCCTGGATGCTGGCCATCGCGACGGCCATCCTGGGAACGCAAATCCTGTATATGACCGAACTGGTTGATCTCAGTGAATCGATTTATCTGACGACAGATCTGGGCTGGGCCGGGGCAATCATCGGTGGTTTGATGTTTGGTTTTGGTATGACGCTGGGTGGTGGCTGCGGCAACAAAACGCTGGTGCGCTTGGGTGCGGGCAACCTCAAATCCCTGGTTGTCGCACTGGTGCTCGGGATTTTTGCCTATATGACGCTACGCGGCTTGATTGGCTTGGGGCGGGTTGAACTGGAAGCGGCGACGATGATTGATCTCGACGCATTGGAAATGGAGGCGCAAGGCATTCCTGATTTTCTGGTCTTGCTCGGTCTGGAAGCCGATCTGGCCCGGATGCTGACAGTTGTCGCCCTGTCCGGTGGATTGTTTGTCTTTTGCTTCAAAAGTGCCTCTTTCCGGGATTCAAAAATTGATGTCATCGCCGGGCTAATGATTGGCTTGCTGATTGTTGCCGCCTGGTTCGTCACGGGCAACATTGGTTACGATGATTTTGAACCGACACCTGTGACTTCTTTCAGTTTCGTCACACCTGTCGCAGAAGGTTTGCAATACTTGATGACTTTCACGGGAGCGAAAATCAATTTCGGCATTGCCGGAGTGGGTGGCATCATTTGCGGCTCATTTGTTGCGGCTAAACTGAGCGGCGAGTTCCGCATTGAAGCTTTCGTTAATGCGGAAGACATGGGCCGTCATCTGGCTGGCGGCGCCTTAATGGGCGTGGGAGGTGTCTTGGCGTTGGGTTGTACCATCGGTCAAGGCGTCAGCGGTATGTCGACCCTGGCGCTGGGTTCGCTGATCGCCTTGATATCGATTATCGGCGGCGGTCTGTTCGGCATGAAATACCTGGAAGAGGGCAGCTTTGATGCGGCCTGCGCAGCGTTGTTCAAGCGCGGCTGACCGGTTTCACCAAAGCTCAACTTCCTTGCCCTGGGCGCGCAGGTAATCGGCGCGGACCTGCAGCCAGCGCTGGAAATTAGGCTCGTCGGCGTAGCCACCCGAGTGCACATAGACGAATGAATTCATGAAATGGAACGGCTTCCAATAACCCAGTAACCGCCAAACCTCAATCTCGTGGCCCGGCTTAGCATTGTCCTCGGCAAGGGTTTTCGGGAAGAATTGCAGGGTCGGGGTGAACTGAACCCGGTATTTGCGGGCCAGCTTTTTCTCGGTGGTCACTTCGCCATCCACATCGGTGACTTCCCGGTCCCCCCATAAATTCAACTGCACCACATTGAAGTTCGCCTTGATGTAATCGACCACTTCCGGGATGCGCAGGTTGACCATGTGGGTTTCCTTGCAATAGGGACAGCCGCGCTGCTCCCACAGGATGGCCAGTTGTTTACCCTCATCAGCCGAATCGGCCATATCTTCGCGCAAATCGAGAAAGGAATTGAGAAACCAGGGCTGGGTATAGACCCCGTCGTCGTTCAGCACTGCTGCCGGCAGTCGGATTTCGTCGGCAAAGGATGACATCGACGTTAGCCATCCAACGAAGCCGACGGCAACAAAAATCGATAAAAGACGTTTCATAATATTCTCCCTTTCAACTTCCCGGCTTTCGCCAAGGTTTTTATGATTTTACATCAAACAGCGAAGGGAATGTAAAAATTCGACTCACAAGTCCGTGTCAGGCGGCCTGCTCTAATTGATTCCTGTTGCGGTTTTCCCAGATATCGATTGCCTGTGCTTGAGCGGCTTCCTTGGTGGGGGCGCGGCCCATCAGCTTCAGGGCAATGGCCAAAGTGCCGATAACGGCCGCTTCACCATAGGCATCCGTCTCCACACCCCGCCAGACGCGAACCAGTCGGCCCAAATCCATGGTTTCATCTGACGTTTGCCGGGGTTCATCAAGAAGTGCGGGCCAGTTTTCTGTTTCCAGCGTTCCTTTATGAACGGTGAAGACATCCAGTGACTTTTGTGGACGGCGCTCGATCTCGCCGCCTTCACCGCGGAACACCGCGTAATGTGGCTGGCCGATCAGGGCAGCGGCTTGCTGATGCACGGCATTGAATCCAGGGTGGAAAATTCCCTGCATCACGTGCGGCGCGTTGAACGGGTTGAGCATGCGCGACTGGCTGTGAACAGGCGAGCGCAGGCCAAGTACGGCCTTCAGATCGATCAGGTCTGCCAGAACCGGTTGGATATGGCGGAGCGCGACAAAACACAAATTGGAGGACTGCAGGACATGCGCCGCCTCCGTCAGGCTTTCGGCAACAGGGAGTCCGAGCGCACGCATGGTTTGTTCGGCGTAAATGCGTCCTGGCGTATGGCCTTGTGAGCCGTGGATAAATATTTTGACGCCAGTGCCAGCCAGCGCGAGGACGGCCAGGGCAAACCACGGCAGTTGCCGCAACTTGCCAGCATAGCAAGACCAGTCGAGATCGACGATAGGTGCAGATGCTGGGCGCTCGATCTGGCGTTGGGCGGCGGCGACAAAACCGGCCAGTTCTTCCGGCGTTTCTTCCTTGAAGCGCAGCAGCATGAGAAAGGCTCCAATTTGCTCCGGCAGAGCCTCGCCTTTCAGGATCATGGTCATGGCCTGATCGGCTTCTTCCATGGTCAGCGGGCGCGAATTGCTTTTGCCACGGGCCAGAATACGGACATAGGGGGCGAAGGGGTGTTCCTGCATGGGTTTTTCAGACATCCTGAGTTGATTTATAGCTAAATTATCACATGAATTGCGGGTCATCTGCCATCGATTTGCACACCAATCGGTTTTGCACTTCCATCTGAGCCTTTCCACATGCTCAGAATGCTCAACGTGGACCAAAATCTTTCAGCTGTCAGGTGTTTTTACGGTATTCACCACCCCAAACCGCAACCCACTGATCAGAAGATCAAGCATGCGTTTTGTGTGTGCAATTCCATCCTCACCGGTGGCGACCGAGAGGTTACCAATCGCACGCAGCAGGTCATAGGGGGCAACATCGCCACGGACTTCACCATCTGCCGCAGCCGCTTTGAGAAGCGATGCAAGAGCGGGTTCAAAATTGGCTCGAAAATAGGCGGGCAAGGTGTCAAAGGTGGAGTCCCCGGAATGCAAGGCTGCGGCGAGACCTTTCTTTGTCATGATAAAATCAGTGTAGCGCTTCAACCAGAGTGAAAGCGCCTCGCCGGGCGGATGGTTCTTCGCCAATGATGCTGCTTCGGCGGTACAGGCATCGACTTCACGTCGGAAGACGGCGGCGACCAGATCAGATCGCTTTGGGAAGCGGCGGTAAAGCGTCCCAATGCCAACGCCTGCCCTAGTCGCGATCTCCCTGACGGGGGCATCGACGCCCGTACTTGTGAAGACCTGCTTTGCTGCTTCGAGCACGGCATCTTCGTTACGTACAGCATCTGCGCGCATACGTCGCTTTGGTGGCGTGTCTTCATCCTGTGTCTTTTTTGGGTTTTCGGACAAACGCACCTCAATTGCAGACCAGACACAAAGTATCCGGCATCCTTTTCTTGATATATGGAACAATGTTCCATATATGGATATATTAAGCGGATCGATGATCCGATTATCAAATTATAGGCGAACCATTTTGGCTTTGCCATCTAAAAGAGGGGTAACAAATTATGAACAACTTGATTAATCTGGCGCGCCATATTCCTGTTAATGAAGCAAATATGACCATTTCTGTCAGCCCGGTGACGCTCCCTATTTCAAATCGGGGATTGCCGCTCGAATTGCGCATCACAGCACCGGTGACAGGCCATGATTTACCTATCATTCTCCTTTCACATGGGCATGGCCCATCGTTCTATATCCCGTCAAAGGACGGCTATGGGCCACTGGTGAACTTTTACGCGGAGCACGGCTTCGTCGTCATTCAACCCACACACGCGAATTCAAAGGTTGCGGGTCTTAGCCCTGAAGCACCGGGAGGGCCAATGTTCTGGCGGTCACGTGTTGAGGATATGAGGCATATTCTGGACCAACAGGAAAATATCGAAGCTTTGGTTCCGGCAATCTCAGGACGCCTCGATTGGAACCGAATTGCCGGCGTCGGTCATTCACTGGGCGGGCAGACAGTAGGCATGTTGCTGGGTGCATGGTTGACAGACCCGAAGGACAAGAGGGCAATAAACGTAAACTTGATTGAGCCACGCATTAAGGCGGGTGTGTTATTGGCCGCACCGGGCAACGGGGGTAGCGATCTCAGCGAATTTGCGGCAGAAAATTATTCGGTTTTGAACCCCGATTTCTCTCATATGGTAACTCAGACACTGGTGGTTGCAGGGGATAATGACGTGAACCCGCACCTGACCGTTCGAGGAGCTGATTGGCATGCAGATCCGTATCACCATGGCCCGGGGAGCGATGCCCTGCTAACCCTATTTGGTGCGAAACACGGGCTTGGCGGGATTGCCGGTTATGATGCGAAAGAGACGGATGACGAGGATCCTGATCGCCTTGCTGCAGTGCAGCGGTTAACCTGGGCTTATCTACGCTCCGCGCTCTACACCAGCGATCTCGCTTGGCCGAATGCGTGCAAGGCGCTGCAGGAACATGGGAGTGCGCTGGGTCGTATCGATTGTAAGTGAGATTATACCCTTTACCCGCAAACCGGCTGCTTTTCTTGAAGTGAAAGGGTTGCAGCCGGTTTGTAACTGTGATTCTGATTTTAATAAACGACGAGCAGATATCTAGACTGCCGCCCCGAAGGACAGGATTACAGATATGATATAGCAACAAAACGGTTCTTGACCCTGCCTGAAACCTCTATATGTGAAACAGGACTAAAGTTTTACTAATTGGGCTCGAACCGGAATCATATGAAACATCTCCCTGCTTTTATCGATGTGAAAGACCGCCCTGTTCTTGTCGTGGGGGGCGAAGCCATGGCGTCGCGGCGGACGACGGCAGCGCAACGAGCCGGCGCCAAAGTCCGGGTGGTTGCGCCAACCTTGTCGGAAGCCTTCAAGGATTGCCAACCTTTCGAGCATATCTCCCGGCGCTTTGAATTGGCTGATCTGGAAGGGGTTATGCTGGTTTATGTAGCCAGCGAGGATGATCCGGACTACGAGACGGAGGTCGCCAAAACGGCGCGCGAAAGGGGCGTTCTGGTCAACGTTGCAGACCGTCTGGAAATTTCAAGCTTCGTGATGCCGTCCATTGTCGATCGTTCGCCGTTGGTTGTCGCCATTTCCAGCGGTGGGGAAGCGCCTATTCTGGCCCGTATGCTGCGCGCCAAACTTGAATCTCTTGTTCCTGCGGCATTGGGGCAACTGGCGGCCTTTGCGGGCGGTTATCGGGATCGCGTCAAGGAGGCCATACCGGACATGGTTCGCCGCCGCCGCTTCTGGGAGCGTGTGGCCGATGGTTCGGTGGCCGAGAGCATGCTGAACCGCAACCCGAAACAGGCCGCAGAGCGCATGGAAGCGCTTTTGAGCGCTGCTCAACAAGAGCAGGACGCCGTGCCTTTGGGTGAAGTCTATCTGGTGGGAAGTGGCCCGGGCGACCCTGATTTGCTGACCTTTCGCGCCTTACGGTTGATGCAGCAGGCAGATGTGGTGCTGCATGACCGGCTGGTCCCGGACGGCATTCTGGAACTGGTGCGCCGCGATGCGGACCGGATTTTTGTCGGTAAAAAGCGCGGCGATCACGCCATGCAGCAAACCGATATCAGCCAGCTTCTGGTCGATCTGGCAAAACAGGGAAAGCGCGTCCTCCGTCTCAAGGGCGGCGATCCGTTTGTCTTTGGCCGGGGCGGCGAAGAGATTGAGATGCTGGCGGCGGAGGGCATTGCCTTTCAGGTGGTGCCGGGGATCAGCGCTGCCAACGGCTGCGCCGCCTATGCGGGCATCCCGCTCACCCACCGCGATCATGCCCAGGCTTGTGTGTTTGTCACCGGGCATATGAAAGACGGCCAACTGGATTTGAACTGGCAGGCGCTGATCCAGCCCAACCAGACGGTTGTCGTCTATATGGGCTTGGTCAGTCTTAAGGATGTCATGGCGTCCTTTATCCAAAATGGCGCCGCGCCGGAAACCCCGGTTGCGGTTATCGACAATGGTACCCGCATCGATCAGCAGGTGATTACGGGCGTTATGCAGGACATTGCAGAGAAAGCGGAAACGGCAAAACTTGAAGGGCCAGCCATGGTCATCGTCGGCTCGGTTGTCACGCTCCGGGATCGCTTGACGTGGTTTGCTGATAAGGGCGGTGTTTTTGGATCACCAACGGCGAAATAGAAAGCCTTGCGCTAGGCGTCTTCCGTATCTTTTTGCACGACTTTCGCCTTGCGCGGCAGACAGAGCAGGCTGATCACACGTTCCGCTTCCTTGCTGGCAAGACTGTAAAAAATCTGTTTCGATTCGCGGCGGGTGGAAACAATGCCGTCAGCGCGAAGACGCGCCAG
This sequence comes from Rhodospirillales bacterium, assembly GCA_048262255.1. Classification (GTDB taxonomy): domain Bacteria; phylum Pseudomonadota; class Alphaproteobacteria; order Rhodospirillales; family Casp-alpha2; genus JABMNT01. The sequence goes on from JBLXFH010000001.1 coordinate 1,714,328, forward strand.
CTGTTGCGACAGGGTCGGCTGACGGATGCCCAGCAACTCTTCCAGTTCACTAACATTGCGCTCGCCATTGGCCAACGCGCAGACAATCACCAGACGGTTGTCATTGGCGAGCGACTTTAAAAACTTGCTCGCTTTTTTTGGGTCCTCAATTGAAAGTTCTTCCATAACCCTACCTTTGCTGGTCGAATTATCGGGGTTTACCGTGAACTTGGCGGCTGTGCAAGTCCTGTCACAACAAAACCGCGTGATGCAAATCGTTTACGTTGAAGCTGCACTATACAACAAACGCAGCGAAAAGATGGTCAATATTATTTTCAAACCGATCTTAAAGTACCGCTCAGGCATTTTGTTCAGAACCAGGCGACCTAAACAGGTTCCGACAAATCCAAACGCGATCAGACCAATAAGTAACGGAATGTAAGGACCGAAGGAAAACCCCAAGAGGCCGAATGCAATGATTTTAAAGCCGTGCTGGATAATCATCAAAGCGCCGTGGGTGGCCACGGTATTTTGCCGTTTATCGCAATACGCTGCGACAAATGGCGCGACCAAAGGTCCTGTTGCACCGACGAACATGGTCGCAAAGGTGGCGAACAGGCCCACACCAAAAAAGGTTTTTTTTGTTGGCTTGTTGGTGCGGAACTTTGGTGCCCAGGTGGCATAGAGAATAAATAAACCAAGAACAGTCTGGAGGACGGCGGTAGGTAGGGAGACCACAACCTGTGCACCAATAGCGGCTCCGATTAGCGTGCCGATCAAGAAGGGCAGCAGGATTGGTTTGACCACATCGCGGAACATCAAAGCAGCACGCCCGGCGTTTGAGCCCAGTTGGACCACGGCGTGGATGGGGATCAGAACCGTCGGCGGCAGGATCAGGGCCATGGTCGCCAGGACCAGCGCGCCGCCACCCAATCCAAGACCAGCGGTCAGAAAACTGCCTAGCAAGGAAACAGCGCACAATATACCAAAATCCCATAGGGCCATGCCTGTGTCACCAAGGATCAGTTCAATAAGTTGTTCCATATAAGTGCCCCTTAAAATCCATTGGCCTGACCATCGCTGCGGGGGTCGTTCGCCCCTTCCAGCAGACCGTCAGGATGGCAAACAATAGCTCCGGCATGGCCCATGGTCTCTTCATAGGGGCCAACCACCTCGACATCGTGCCCGGCTTTTTTGAGCGCACTGATGACGCTTTCATCAAAGCGGTTTTCAATGCGCAGGTTTGTTGTTTCGCTGCCCCAGGTTCTGCCCAGCAGCCAGCGTGGTGCGCTGACGGCCTGTTGCAGGCTTTGCCCGTGCAGCACATGACGGGTGAAGACCATCGCCTGGGTTTGCGGCTGGCCTTCGCCGCCCATGGTGCCGTAGGGCATGACCCGGCCATCAGACAGGTGCGCCAATGCCGGTTGAATGGTGTGAAACGGGCGGCGGTGCGGGCGCAGGGCGTTGTGATGATTGTCATCAAGACTGAAACTGGTGCCGCGATTTTGCCAGACGATGCCGGAGTCTTTAAGAACCGTGCCGGAGCCAAATTCCCAATACAGGCTCTGGATAAAGCTGACGGCGCGACCTTCACTGTCAGCGGCGCCCAGCCAGACCGTATCTCCCTGCTGCGGAACATCGGGCCAGGGTAAGGCCTTTACCGGGTTGATATCGGCGGCCATGGCATCAAGGGCGGAAACGGTGAGAAACGAAGCCGGGTCGACATCCATATAGGCCGGGTCCGTGACATAACGGTCGCGCACCCGAAAGGCCCGCTTGGTCGCCTCCACCAGATTGTGGGCAAAGTCGAAGCCTTCCGCTTCTTTAACATTCAACCTTCCATAAACAGCGAGCAGGATCAGTGAGGCGAGGCCCTGTGTTGGCGGCGGCATGTTGAATACCCGGTGTCCGGCAACATCGACTTCCAGCGGCTTGATGGTCAATGCCCGGTGGGCCTCGAGATCAGAAAGGCGAAGCGGCGTTCCAGCCTGCTCCAGATCGGCGGCCATGGCGCGCGCCAGATCACCCCGGTAAAAATCATCAAGGCCGGCTTGTGTTAAATGCTCAAGCGTGGCGGATAGACGCTGGTTGACGAAGCGATCACCTTCTTGAAGCGGTTTTCCGTCTTTCAGGAAGGTTTCTGCAAAGCCGGGAGAATTGACCATTTCGGACATTTTTGCAGCCGTGTTGCCTGCTTGCGTCGCGGTCACTGAAATGCCGTCTCGGGCGTAATAAATGGCATCTTCGAGCAGTCGCGACAGGGGCATTTTGCCACCCAACGCATCGACGCTGTATTGATGCGCTGCCTGCCAGCCGGAAATCGTTCCACCAACGGTCAGGGCCGCCAGGGGGCCGCGCGACGGGATTGCATCCAGTCCTTGTGCTTTATAAAAATCAATGGTTGCCATAGCCGCGGCACCGCCACAGGCATCAATGCCGACCACCTTGTTATCCGGCGTGTGCACCAGCCAGAAGTTATCGCCACCAATGCCGTTCATGTGCGGGTAAACCACGGCGATGGTGCTGGCGGCGGCGATCATCGCCTCGACGGCGTTGCCGCCTTCTTGCAAAACACGGAGGCCGGCTTGCGAAGCGAGATGGTGGGGGGCGGTAACCATGCCCCGGTAGGATCGAACGGTTTGTAGCATTGAACTTTTCCTGGGTTAAGCGGCGACTTGTTGCTGACGTTCGCTATCGTGGCAAATCATGAGGGTGACATAAAGCCCCGCCAGGGCATCCCAGCCCGATGTGTGACCAATGGCCGTCAAATCGGTAAGGGCGGAAGAAATGTTGGCGGGCGTTCCTGACTGCAGGGTATGGAGAAGATGGTGTAAGGCCGAACTGCCAAATCCTTCCGTCGCGGCCAACAGATGCTGTTGACTGATCGGATTGGTGCAAGCGGCAGCATTTGAGATGACAGACCGGGCGAGGTGTTCCTGCTGGTGCTGCCACCCGAGTGCGGCAAGGCAGATTAGCATGGCACCAATGAAATCATCACCAGATGGGGTTAACCCCGGGCCAAGGCCAAGCAGGTTTTTGACAGGTGCCGGAGGGGGCGCATCCGAATGGAGGTGTGTTCGCAACCAGCCTGACAGCTCTTCTAAAGGTTCGGCGGCGCCAGCGAGAAAATGCCGACCGCTTGGTGCGGGTTCGAAAACCAGAGCGGCCAGGCCCTCACGGGGGCGTTGCGACAGGTAAAACAGGCGAGCGGCCTCTAAATACTGACGGGTAAAACGTTTTTCGGGAAGAGCTGGAGGGCTCCATTTGCGGGCTGAGGCCGTTTTAAATGTCAGCTGTGCACCCACCCGAATCTTGCCGCCAGCCAGCAAGACGGGGTCGTCCTTTTTCACGCCGCTGACCGACCAAAGGGTCAATGCAGGGGCTGTTGAAACCACGTTCAGGGGGCCATCTGCAAATGCCGAGGTGCCGATGCAGATGAAACGACCGTCGAGATTTATATAAAAACATTTATCGAAAACGGCAGCGACATAGCCCTGGGCATTTTGTTGAAGCGTCCGCCAGGCGATGGACCCGGCGCGCTCGATATGGAGTTGGTAAGGGTTCGTATTATTTATCATTGGGAACAATGCGCGTGCCACTTTCGCCGTGCAGGGCCTGCATGGCCTGATCCAGACTTCCGATGATCACGCGCTCGCCGCCGCCTTCCAGAAAACGGATTGCGGCCTCGATTTTCGGCCCCATGCTGCCAGCCGGAAAATGCCCTTCGGCCTGATAGGTGCGGATTTCGCGCAATGTGACGCGGTCCAGATACTTGACGTTGGGTGTGCCAAAATGGATGGCGACTTGCGGTACAGCGGTCAGGATCATCAGGGTGTCGATGCCAAGCACGTTCGCCATATGGGCCGACGTCAGGTCCTTGTCGATGACCGCCTCAACGCCATTGCGTACGCCTTTTGGGCCGCGTACCACCGGAATGCCGCCGCCGCCGCCGGCAATAACCACTGTGCCGCGTCGCGCCAGCATTTGCACCAGTGAAATATCACAGATGTGTTTGGGTTTGGGAGATGGTACGACATGGCGCCAGCCGCGACCGGAATCTTCTTTCATCAACCAACCCAGATCAGCAGCGATCTTTTTGGCTTCTGCTTCATCGAAGAACGGGCCGATGGGTTTGCTGGGGTTAAGGAATGCGGGATCATCCGGATCAACTTCAACTTGCGTCAGCAGGCAGGTGACATGGCGCGGGTTTCCGATTTCGCGCAGCTTGTTTTCCATGGCCTGCATTAGCAGATAAGCAATGCCACCCTGGCTGTGGGCTACACAGATATCCAGCGGCATGGGCGCAATCTTGTCGCGGGTCAGGGTTTGCCGCATCAGGATTTTACCAACCACCGGACCGTTGCCGTGGGTGATGATCAGCTCGTTATCAAGCATGGTCAGGGGCAGCAGAGCCTCGGCGGTTTTGGCGGCAATCACCTTCTGCTCTTGTGAGGTGCCCTCGATGTCTTCCGGGTGGGTGGCGTTGCCGCCAATGGCAACCAAAATACGGTTGGGAATCTCGGTTGGTGTTTGCATCACAGGTGCCTAGCGCCCGAGTTTAAGACAGGCCAAAGCCAGGGCAGCGGCATCGGCATTTGAAGGGGCTACCATAATGCCCTTTGATTGCAGTTTTGCGATTTGCCCGGCGCGGCCCTGCGGGTCGCCGTCGGTTCCGGTGACCGAAGCGATCACCAGAGTATTCCCGTCAAGCGCACCAAGGCTATCCACCAGATGCCCGGCGGGATCATCAAAAGCTCCGTATCCGATCACTACATCAACCAGTATAATTCCAACCTTCGGGTCGGCCATGGCTTTGGTAAGCGCCTGATCGCGTACCGATGGGTCGATCATCGGATGCGGTCGGCCCTGCGTGTATTCGTCACTACCCAGATCAATCAGGGCATGGGCATCGGCCCCGTCCGTCAGTGGACCAACACCCGGAACCGCTGCATTCGACATGACAGCTTCCCCTGCGGCCAAAAACAGTGACTGGGCTTCAGCGCAGAGCGTGCCGCCGGAAAACAAACCGCAGACCTGTTGTGCGCTTGCCGGTTTGGCAACCGTTTCTGCCTTAAAATCCGTGAACAGAGGCTTGTTGCCCAAGGCGTGCTCAGCGGCAGATTTTAACGAAGCCGCAAAAGTCGCATTGGCGGGTAGGTCCCAGCTTTCGGCGCCGATAAAGCAGACGGTGAAGGTCTTTTTGCTGTTTGCAATGCGTGCAACAACCCGGTTTGCGACAGTTGGCGCAGGGGGCTTGGAAATAATGACGATATGACGGGTGTTCGGGTTCTGATCGAGAGCTTCCAGCGCCATCAGGGTGGTGATGCCGCCGATCTCTTCTTTCAGATCGCGGCCGCCGACGCCGATGGCCTGTGAGATGCCGCCGCCGCCTTGTGCGATCAGGCAACTGATCTCCTGGGTTCCGGTGCCGGACGCCCCAATAATGCCGATATCGCCCGCCGGGACCACGTTGGCGAAGGCCAGCGGCGTGCCGTTGAGGATGGCGGTGCCGCAATCCGGCCCCATGACCAGCAGGCCCAGATCGCGGGCTTCGGTTTTCAAGGACAGTTCCGCTTCAATGGAGACGTTGTCGCTGAACATCATCACATGCAGGCCGCGGCGCAATGCCTTGCGGGCCTCGGCGGCAGCGAAATCGCCGGCCACGGAAATCAGCGCGAGGTTGGCATTGGGATTTTGTTTGACGGCAGCGCGCAGGCTTTTCGGTCGCCATTCCGCGCCCGGACCCCCCGAAGATGTCGGCGTATCCAGGAGCTGGTTGGCTTCCATGAGGGCCTCTTCGGCGACAGCCTTGGAGATGGCACGAATGCCGATGATCAGGTCGCCACCTTCGGCGCCGTCGCTGTCGGCATTGAGCAAACCTGCATCGGTCATGATCTGGCGGTTGGAAGGAGAGGCCATCATCAAAGCCGCTTCTTCGATGCCTTCCAGGCTGGCGAGGGTTTTGGAAAACCGCATAAGGGCGACGGAATCCAGATAAAAGCCGCGACGGACTTCATTGATTGTGGTCGTACTCATTTCACTCCGACGCTTTCAGCAAAGGCATAGAGCGCCTGCTCGAAACATTTGATAGGGGCGCGCACCACACCAGCGCCCACTTGCCCGACGCCCGGTTCCTTGTGGGCGATGCCGGTATTGATGGTTGGTGCCAGGCCGGTATCCATGACCAGACGGATGTCAATGCCTGTAGGGACACCCAGATAGTCCATGGCCGGGATCGTCCATTCCGGGTTTTCCCCGGTAGCAATCTCCGACATGGTGCGGGTGAAGATGCCGGCGTCCGAAGCCGCTCCCGCGCCAACAAATCCGGCGACGGCCGGTGACGCGCCCATGGCAAACCCGCCAAGGCCAATGGTCTCGACGATGGTGGAATCGCCCATATCCGGGTTGGCGTCGTCTTCCGTGAATCCGGGGAAATAGAGCCCTTCCGGCATTTCAACGGGTGCCGTGAACCACTGGTCACCGGTGCCGCTGACGCGGATGCCGAAGTCGGTGCCGTTGCGGCACATGGCGGTGACAATGCTGGAGCCCTTGATATTTCGAACCGGGTCCATGATCGATTTGCCCATGGCCATGGCGACGTTTAGAAAAAACTGGTCGTTGCTACCGATAAAGGCCAACGCTTTGGCCAGCACTTCGTTGTCGGTGCTTGTGCGGGCCAATGCCGGGGCCAGTTCGCGCAGCAGCAGGCCGGAGCAGGCGACATTGCGCTGATGCATCTCGTCGCCCATGGTCAGGCCGCGGGCGACCAGATGTTTGAGCGGAATGCCGTCGCCAGCGCGCAGGGCGGCACCCATGGTCGGGCCGAATTCATCGCGCAGCCAGGCCAGACGGTTCAGGACTTCCGCATCGTTGCCGCCAAACCGCATGACTTTACCCAAGCCTTCATTGATGGCGCAATAGGCGCGGTTCTTGAAAGTCCGGTTCTCGACCACCATCATTGGCTGACTGACCGTCGTCATGCCGGTCATCGGGCCAACGGCATCGAAATGGTGGTTGGGGTGAAACTCGAACTCCCCCCCAGCAGCCTTTGCAAAAGCGTCTTCCAGATCGGTTGCCCAGCCTTCGAATACGGCAATGCCGGCAATGGCGCCCTGCATGGGGCCGCACATGTCGGCCCAGTCCACAGGCGGGCCAGCATGCAGGATCATTTTTTCTTTTAGCGTCGGGATGGCTTCCGATGCCGGGATCACATCAATCAATACGGGGTCGGCGCTCAGCATCCGGCCGAGGGCTTCCTGATTGGCTTGTTCGATAAGTTCCATGTGGTGTGGTTTCCTCAGGTGCCCAGTTTTGACAGGAGGTCGGCGACTTTTGGATCACCCCCGGCCGGCGGCGACCAGTCCACCTGCACAACCTCGACATTTTGCTGTTTAAGTTCCTGTGTGAACCCTTCCAGGCCGACATTCACGACACTCAGCGGTTTGGACAGTAACTCCGATATCTTAGACTTGTTCATTGTAAACCCCATAGACCCCATCAACACCGGCTCCCGATGGAGCCTTAAAACCATTACGGCGCAAAACCGCATCCAGAGAGGCGATACAGCGGAGCACGTTGGCCTTGTTACAGACATACCCCATGGTGCCGATCCGCCAGATTTCACCCTTCAGGGGGCCAAACGACGTGCCGATTTCGATACCGAAATCCTGCAGCATCTCGGAGCGCACCTTATCATCGCCAACCCCATCCGGAATATAAACACCGGTGACGTTGTCCATGCGATGATTTTCGTCGCCATAGAGTTTCAGGCCCATGGCCTGCAGACCGGCGCGCAGGGCGCGGCTCGCCATTTTATGACGGGCGAAGGTGTTCTCCATGCCTTCACCAAGAATGACACGGGCGCATTCGCGGGCCGCATATAGCATGGAGGTGGCTTCGGTATGATGGTTGAGCCGGTCCGGCCCCCAGTAATCCATGAGCATGGGCAGATCAAAATAGTTGGACTGGATGCGCCGCCCGTTGCCCGCCGTATAGCCTTCGGGGCGAATGCCTTCTTCGATATGACGGCGCGCCGAAACCACATCGGCGATGCGGTCGTTGAAGGTGATGGGTGACGAGCCCGGCGGGCCCGACATGCATTTCTGCAACCCGGCGGTGACCGCATCCAGCTGCCAGGCATCGACTTCGACCGGCATGCCGCCCAGCGTTGCTGTGGCGTCGATCTGCAAAAGTGCATCGAACTCGCGGCAGATGGCGCCGATATCGGCCAGCGGCTGGGCCATTGTGGTCGAGGTGTCGCCATGCACCATGGCGACGATGCGCGGGCGGTGCTGTTTGATGGCGTCGCGTACGGCGTCCGGTTCAAACACGGTTCCCCAAGGCGTTTCAATGGAAACAACTTCGCCGCCGCAGCGCTCGGCAATCTCATTGAGCAGATGCCCGAAGCGGCCAAAATTGGCAACCAGCACCTTGTCGCCCGGCGTGATGATGGAGGTCAGGCAGGCTTCTATACCGGCCCGCGCGGTGCCGTCGACCAGCATTGTCCAGCGGTTTTCCGTCTGGAACAGTTGGCGATACAGCACCATAACCTCGTTCATATAGGCGGTGAATTGCGGATCGAACTGGCCCAGCATGGGGGTTGCCATGGCTTGCAGGGCGCTGGGATAAACATTCACCGGGCCAGGCCCCATCAGAAGGCGGGGTGCGGGGGAAAGGGCATCGAAAATTTCGGGTTTGATCATGTCAGGTCCCATTCAGCGGGTTAAAATCACGGATAAACTGCAGCAGGGCGCTGGCGCTTGCGGATGCATCGTCTTCGGTCATGGCTTCTGCCGGGTGGTGCGAGATGCCGCCTTCACAGCGTACAAACAACATGCCGATATCGGCGATATGAGCCATCGCCATACCATCATGTCCGGCACCACTCATAAGACGCTTTGGCGGGTGGCCTGTTTTGACAACGGCGGCTTCCAGCTGGTCCATGAGCCAAGGCGTGCACTGGCAGCCATCGGATTCGTGAACCACGGCGATATCCAGTTGGACGTCGCGGCGGTCGCAAATGGCGGAGATTTCCTGTCTGACCTCTTCAACCGCTTTGCGCCGCACAGCGTCTTCCGCGGCCCGGATATCGATGGTGAAGACGGCTTCGCCGGGAATCACATTGATGGTGCCGGGTGAGGCGGAAATCTTGCCAACCGTGCCGACCAGTCCGGGCGAGGATGAACAATAGCGCTCGATCGCCAGTATGGATTCGGCGGCTGCGGTGATCGCGTCGTGACGGCGGTCCATGGGAACGGTCCCGGCATGACCCGCAACGCCGGTCACGGTAACCGACAGGCGGGTGCCACCGGCAATGGCGGTGACCACGCCAAGCGCCAGATTTTCATCCTCCAGAACCGGACCCTGTTCGATGTGCAACTCGACAAAGGCGAGAACGTCTTCGGGGGAGCGGGCAAGTGTTGGGATCTGTTCCGGGTTCACCTTGAATTCGCGTAAGGCATCGCGCATGGGGATATCTGCGCTATCGGTATTGTCGAGAAGCGACATGTCGAAGGTTCCGGCAATGGCGCGGCTACCCAGAAGCGTCGTGTTGTAACGCACGCCTTCCTCGTCACAAAAAGCAATCACTTCAATGGCGAAGGGAAAGCTTTCCCCGGCGGCATTGAGCGCCGCGATGCAGGAAATGGGGGCGACAACACCTAAAGCGCCGTCGTATTTGCCGCCGTGGCGGACGGTGTCCTGATGCGAGCCGATGATCAGCGCCGGGGCATTCGGGGTGGTGGCTTCATAGCGCCCAACCACATTGCCAACGGCGTCGACCTCGGTCGTCATGCCGGCATCGCGCATCCACGACTGGATCATTTCAGCGGCCTGTCGGTGTTCCTTGGTGGCGAAGCGCCGGGTTACGCCAGCACCGTCCTCGCTGAACAGCGACAGCATATCCAAACGGCGCATGATTTCCGAACCGAGATCCGGATTTGACGATATTACTTTTTCGAGCATGATTCCACCAAGGCAGTCGGGTCACAATTTTGTAGCATTTCTGTTTGGCCGATCACAGGCGATTGGTCAATGCCACTTTCAATTCCTTTTTGTTAGAGTATTCAGATTCCATTGATGAATGCAGGCCATTTTTCCCCAGCGATCTTTCAACGCATGATCTCTTGGAAAAAGACCGGATACATGCATTATTAGGCGCAATTCAAAACCAACCTCAAAATCAAGGAGTCCTGTTCGTGGGCACGCAACGTAATACACTCGATAATATTCAGGGAAAAACCGCACTGGTCACCGGAGCCGCGGGCAGCATTGGCGCGGCCATCACGCAGTTTCTGGCTGAAGACGGGGTGCGCGTTGTTGCTTTGGATATGGATCTGGAAAAACTCAAAGCGGTTATTTCCGGCTTTGAAGGGGATATTTACCCCTATGTTCTCGACGTTTCCGATGATGCGGCTGTTGCATCGGTGATGGCTGAAGTGCGCAAGGATGTGGGTGAGATTGACATTCTGGTCAATGTGGCGGGCATTCTGTCCAACAACAAACTGATGGCGACCTCGGCTGAGGAATGGCGCAAAATCCATGCGGTTAACCTGGATGGCCCGTTTTATCTGTCGAAGGAAGTCCTGCCGCATATGGAACAGGCCGGGTGGGGCCGTATCGTCAACATCATTTCCTATGCCTGGAAATCCGGCGGCAAGACCTCTGGCACAGCCTATTCCGCATCAAAAGGCGGCCTCGTCGGCCTGACTTTCACTGTGGCGAAAGAAGCGGCACCTTTTGGTGTGACCGTCAACGGCATCGCTCCGGCTTATGTTATGTCGCCGATGGTGACTGAGCAGCTGACCGAAGAGCAGCGTCAGAAAATGATGGCGGAAATTCCTGTGCAGCGCTTCTCGCAACCGGAAGAAATCGCCAACTGCGTGCGGTTTTTGGTCTCGCCCATGTCGGCCTTCATCACCGGTGAAATCATCGATATGAACGGCGGGTTCCAGTTTGACTAAGCCAATGCTCAGCCGGGCCTCGCTCGGTCAATTAAATCCGTCCGTCACCACACCCAGTGCCGCGGTTCTGGGTGCCGGTGTCGGCATTGTCCATCTGGGCCTGGGCGCGTTTCATCGTGCCCATCAGGCCGTCTATACGGAAGATGCCATGAACGCGGCGGGTGGCGACTGGCGGATTTGCGGTGTCAGCCTGCGCGGCTCAGGCGTGCGCGATGGCATGCAGGCGCAGGATGGCCTCTATTCAGTTATCGAACGCTCGGAAGCTGGAAATCAGGCGCGGATTATCGGTTCGGTAGGCGATGTGTTATTCGCGCCGGAAAATCCGGCCGCCGTCATTGATGCCATGGCCCGACCTGAAACCCATGTGGTCAGCCTGACGATCACCGAAAAAGGCTACAGCCAAGATCCGGCGACCGGTGGCCTTATGACTGATTTGCCCGACATTCAAAATGATCTGAATCTTGCCAATCTACCAAAAACGGCCTTGGGTTATTTGGCCCGCGCCCTCAAGCAGCGTGTCGAGACCGGGGCCGGACCACTCAACGTTATCAGTTGCGACAACCTGCCCAACAATGGGCGTATTCTGGAGCGGCTGGTTCTCGATTTCTGCAAAATCGCCGCACCGGAAATCGTCGGCTGGGTTGAAGCTCATGTCGCTTTTCCGTGCACGATGATCGACCGTATTGTCCCGGCGGCAACCGATGAGGTTCTGGCCTTGGCGGCGGATGTTCTGGGTGTTGATGACCAGATGGCGCTGCTGACCGAACCCTTCAAGCAATGGGTCATTGAAGATAAATTCACCGCCCCCCGCCCGGCCTGGGAAGCGGCGGGGGCGGAGATCGTCGCCGATGTGGCCGCCTTCGAGGCCATGAAGTTGCGTCTGCTCAACGCCAGCCATTCGGCCATTGCCTATCTCGGTTATCTGAGCGGTTACAAGACGGTTTCCGATACGGTCGCCGTTCCTGAATTCAAGTCCTTCATCCATCGCCTGATGGATGCGGAAGCGACACCGACTCTCCATATCCCTGCGGGCTTCGATGTTGCCACCTACAAGCAGGACCTGATGGACCGCTTCTCCAACCCGACGCTGGCCCACAAGACCTGGCAGATTGCCATGGACGGTTCGCAAAAACTGCCGCAGCGCCTGCTCGAAACGCTTTATGAAAACCTGAAAGCGGGCGGCGAAACGGGGGGCATTGCTTTGGCCGTGGCCGGCTGGATGCAATATGTAGGCGGCACGGATGAGCAGGGGGAGCCGATCGACGTCTCGGACCCCTATGCCGATGAACTGGCGGCGCTCCATAAGGAGGCGGGCGGTGATGTCGAGGCGCTGGTGGACAGTTTTCTAGCCTTGACTAAAATTTTCGGCGAACCGGATTTGCAGCCCACCGGCTTAAAGGCAATACTGATCGACACCCTGATCCGCCTACGGGCGCAGGGTGTAAGGAGTTGCATCGTTCAATAAATATAGAAATTAGCTCGGAGGAAACATTTTATGGCAACCACCATTGAAACCATAGAGTCGCGCTGTTACCGCATACCGCTGCCGGTCACGCTGACCGATTCGACGCATGGCGATATGACGCATTTCGAGCTGATTACGGTGCGCATCAAAGACAGCGATGGGGCCGAAGGGGTGGGTTATTCCTACACGGTCAACCATGGCGGCCGCGCCGTTCACTGCGTTATTGAAAATGATTTGGCTCCGCTGCTGATCGGTGACGATCCGGCCCGCATCGCGGCCATATGGGAGAAAATGTGGTGGGCGGTCCATTACACCGGGCGCGGCGGCATTGCGTCGTTCGCTATTTCTGCCATCGATATCGCGCTCTGGGATCTGGCCGCCAAGCGCCAGAACTTGCCGCTCTGGAAACTGCTGGGCGGGCATGATGCCCAGGTGAAGGCCTATGCGGGCGGCATTGATTTGTTGTTCACGCTGGATGATCTGCTGGCCCAGACCGACCGCAATCTGGCCAACGGGTTTCGCGCCATCAAGATGAAGGTTGGGCGCGATCGGTTGTCGGAAGACGTGGCGCGGGTTGAGGCCATGCGCAAACATCTGGGCGATGATTTCACGCTGATGGCCGATGCCAATATGCGTTGGTCGCGCGATGAAGCGCTCAAGGCCTGCAAGGCGCTGGCTCATACGGGGCTGCACTGGATTGAAGAACCGTTGATTCCGGATGATGAAATCGGCCATGCGAAACTGCTGGAAGCCTGCCATATCCCCATCGCCACCGGCGAGAACTTCCACACGATTTATGAGTTCGAGCGGATGATCCGCGCCGGCGGCGTGAGCTTCCCGGAACCCGACGTCTCCAACTGCGGCGGCATTACCGTCTGGATGAAGGTGGCGACGCTGGCCGAAGCATCGAATCTGAAAGTTACTTCACATGGGGTGCACGATATCCACGTTCACCTTCTGGCCGCCGTTCCCAACAAGTCCTATCTGGAAGTCCATGGCTTTGGCCTTGAGCGCTATATCGCCGAGCCGCTGAAAATCATCGATGGCCTCGCCACCGCGCCGGACCGCCCCGGCCATGGGGTTGAACTGGACTGGGCGGCGCTCGATCAATTCTGAGGCATATGGCTGCGCGAATCTGGATGGGTTTCAATGATATCCTTTATTGAGCGGTGTTTAATCCCTGTCCGCCAAGGCGATGGTTGAATAATATTTGTGAAGTTCAAGGCGATGATCCCCAAGGTCTTCAACGGTCAATATGTTGGTAATTGTTTTTCCGTCATCAGAGAGCGGTAAGCGAAGGACCAGATGGTAAAGCCTGAGCCCGTTCTTGACGGAAATCTCGGTCGCAAAAATCATTGGTTTGCGGGCCTCAATGACCATCCTGTATTGACGGAGGACATGGTCGCGTAACGCCGGAGGTTCGAGATCGTTCAGGGTCCGGTTGGTCAACTCGAACCCGTGTAGATTTGCAATACCGCTACCGTAGTATCGATAGCTGAAAATGTCAGTGGTTGGATGGATGTCTACCACAATGCAGTAGGGCAGATAAGTTGTTGGGATATTGAGAAGGTTGACTGACGTCCAGGGCGGCGCAAGGGCATCGCCGCAGAGGCTTTGCCAATAAGCGAGGACGTCATCGAATCCTTTGACCGGATTGACGGCAAGGTCGATCACGGTAAAATGCATGCGGGCTTCTTCTACAGACACGAGATAAGGCCCAATTTTCCAGGAAAACCAATTTATGCGTTAAATAGTACGCGGGTTATTTCCGGTATCCAATCTTTAGTTTGAAATAGGAGGGTCGGTTACACTTCCCCAAAATAAAACCGGCCCGGATTTTCAGCGAGGATTTTGCGCTGTGTTGTCTCATCGGGGGCCCAGGTCAGCAGACAATCGAGCAGGTCTGCGTTGTCCGGTTTGTCAGCCGGGTCGGGGTTGCCGAGATGGGGCCAGTTGGCGGCCCAGAACAGGCAGTCCGGGAAGCGGCTTGCCAGTTCCTGCGCAATCCGTCCGGAATCTTTCATATAGGGCGGCGTATCGTTTGAGGTTTCTCCGGCGGCTGACAGCTTGACGTAAACGCGCCCACCATCGATCAGATCAAACAGGCATTGCACGGAGGGGTGGTCTACGGGCGTCGGCGGGTCGGAAAACTTGCCGATGTGGTCGATCACCAGATCGCAGGGCAGGTTTTTCAAAACATCCACATGGTCAGGCAGTTCGCGGCCGTTCATCTGCAAATCGATATGCAGGCCGAAGTCGGCCGCCTTTGCCGCCAGAGCGGGCAATTGTGGCCAGTCGATCACACCGCGCCCGCCAATCATGAAAGTCGCCAGCCCGACGACACCTTTTGCTTTGGCTTCAAGGAATGTGGAATCGGGCATCTCCGGTGTCAGGGCGATAACGGCTCGGGTTTCCAGGTCAAGATCATCCATGGCCTGAAAGACAACGCGGTTGTCCGGACCATAGGCCGGGCAGATAACGACAATCCCGCGCTCAATTCCAAGCGTTGTGGCAACGTTTTGATAGTCTTCAAACGGATAGGGCGGGAACGTGCCCTTACTTTTCGGCTGAAAGGGAAATTGCTGTTCCGGATAAATAATATGCAGATGCGTGTCGCAGGTTTTTTCCGGTGCGGTCAGTTTCGGAGATTTCATTTCAAAGGAACTTTCAAACGGATTGATTTGGCGTGAGACGATTAAAAAACGGCTTTATACATGATGACCAGCGCCGACGTTGCGCAAATGCCCAGAACCAGTGGCCGGAACTGCTGATCGATATGGCGAAACAGAAAGCGTGCTGCCCAGGTACCGAGCAACAGGGAAGGAAACAACGCTGCGGCCAGAATAATATGCTTTTGTTCAACAAGGCCATATCCCGCGAGTACGGTCAGCGCCATGATCGTGCCAACCCCGAAAAACCCATTCAGCGTCGCCCGCACGTTGGCGCCGGAACGGTTCTGATAGACCAGCCCCATAGGTGGTGCGCCAACCGAGGTGATGGTTCCCAGAAAACCGGAAAGCGCCCCGGCAATGACCAGACTGACAGGGGTCGGGTTCAGGGTCTTGCTGATCAGGCTGATGGCGACGGCGAGCAGGATCAATCCGGCAAAGACCATTGCAAAATAGGGAGACGCCACAATCAGCACCATCACTTCAGCGGCCAGAAAAATCCCGAAGATACGTCCGCTCAAGGCGATGCCAAGCTCCCGAAAGGCAATATCGCGCCGCCCCCGATAGGCACTCAGACAGGAGACGGTCATGCCCATGAACAGGATCGGGATGGGAACCAGCGTCGGATCGATGAGCAACAGAAAGGGCGCGGCAACCTGGCCAAAGCCCATGCCGAAGGCGCTCTGAACAACGGCGGCAATGAAAATGACCAGAGCCGCCAGAACATAGAGGCTGAGGCTGACGTCCGGCAGAAGTAAATCAGGCATGCGGGATTACGCGACCCATTCGCTGACCGGGGCTTTGGCATCCTGCAGGGGCTGCGCGATGATGTCGACCAGCGTTGGCCCGTCATGATTGACCGCTTCCGTAAAGACGCGTCGTAAATCTTTGGGGTCCTCGACCTTCCAGCTTTTAACGCCAAAGGCTTTCGCGACAGCAGCATGGTCTGTGCGGTTGAAGTCGACGGAATAATAGCGCTCATCGAATCCCGATTTCTGCCCGGCCTTGATCCAGCCGAAGACGCTGTTGGAAAAGACCACAAACATGATCGGTAACTTGTAGCGGGTCACCGTCTCCAATTCACCGACGGTAAACCCAAAACTGCCATCACCCATGACCGAGACGACCTTTGATGATGGCCGCCCGAACTGCGCACCGATGGAAGCTCCCAGGGAATAACCGAGCGCCCCATGCGCCCGGTTGGTGATGAAATGCCGACCCGCATGGGGGACTTTGTAGAAGGCCGAGAAATACGGGCAGGGCGTACCCGGATCGGCGACGATGATGGCATCGGATGGTAATACGGCGTTCAGATCGGCGACCACGCGCTCCGGGCGGATCGGTCGCGCGTCGCTCCGGGCCAGTTCATCAAAGGCCTTGAACTTGATGCCCTTGGCCACGGCGACGTTCTTGTCTCCGCCAAAACCAACTGTATGGCTACCGGATTGGGCGAGCGTCAGATTAAGCGCCTCAAAGGCCAGTTTGATGTCGGCGACAACGCCGACGTCGGTCTGGTAATTGGCCGAGATGACCATTGGGTCGGAATCGATATGGACGATTTTTGTTGTTGGTTTGGGTGAGCGCCAGCGTTCCGTGGTCACGGAACCGGCCCGGCATCCGACAAAGATCACCAGATCGGCGGCGTCGACCACGGCGCGGGTGGCGGGAACCCCGCCGTTGGAGCCGACGACACCAAGATGGTTCGGGTGGTCGTCAGACAGTGTGCCCTGGCCGCTCACTGTGGTGGCGACGGTGATGTTGAGGCTTTCGGCAAAGGCCTGAAGGGCCGCTTCGCCACCGGCAAGTACGGCTCCGCCGCCACAAATTATGACCGGGTTTTTGGCTGCCAAAATAGCCTCAAGTGCGGCTTCGATTGAGTCTGCATTGGGGGCTGTCGGCCAGGCCGGGAAACTTCCGAACTCCGGTTGCGCCCACAGGTCCTCCGGGTCCACGTCAGCTTTCTGGATGTCAAAGGGCAGGCCGAGATGAGCAGCGCCCGGGCGGCCCGTGGTCATGGCGCGAAACGCCGTGCGCACCATATTGGGCAGGCGCTGGGCGCTGTTGATAACGCCGTTCCATTTGGTCAGAGGGCGAAACAGTTCGTCCTGGCGCAGTTCGGTCAGGGGATAGCGGCCGATGGAGGAGACGGATACGTCGGATGTAATGGAAAGAACCGGGACGGACGAATCATTGGCTTCAATTACGCCGGGCAGAATATAGGTGGCGCCGCCGCCGCTCGGCCCTTCGCAAACCCCGACCTGTCCGGTGACCCGGGCATAGGCATCGGCCATGTAGGCAGCCGAGCGTTCGTCGCGCGTCAGGATATGCTGCATGCCATGATCGAGGCGGTAAAGCGCATCATAAAAGGGTAGGGTGGTGTCCCCGCACAGGCCAAAGATATGGCGCACCCCGTGGGCGGCTAATAAACGGACCATAGCTTCCGCTCCGTTGATCGTATTGCCGCGTGTCTTCGTCATCGCTCGTTCCTTGTTTTAAGCTCGTCTATTGATGTTTGAGTGATCAGGCCGTGCATGAGCAGCGGTGCTGCTGCCAAAGTGCCAGTTGTCTAGAATCTTTGAATTTATATACCGATATGACGGACCAAGGCCACCTTGTGAAGTCAGAAAATAACAATCAGATTTGTGTCCTGTTCCTGTGCCATAATTTTCAGTGCAAAGGGTTTGAGGACGGCTGACGACAAGCCTTTTGAGCACGCGTACAATTTAAGTATAAAATTTAATTTGTATAATATTATGAATGTGTGACGCGATTTTATTACAGGACTAAAATTTATACATAGATTCCAATGACTTGTTTTTGGTCCGGGTCCGGCAAATCAATCCGCATTCGCTGCCTCAAACGGCTTGAATCCCATCAGGAAGGGGATAGGTGGGGGCGAAGTCATTGTGCCATGTCAGCATGACGGTCTCATGCATTGGCAAAGGTTTGCAATTAACTGAAAAGCCGTAGTAATAAGATCCGCTTCTAAATTAGCTAGCCAAATTGCTTTCATCCCCAAACCAGCAAGCCAAAGCGTGTTTGTTTATCGCTTTTAGAACAAAGATATTACAATGACCATGTGGTGGCAGTCTGCCGGTGCCTCTCTGATTTTGATTGCCCTGGCCGAAATCGGAGACAAGAGTCAACTGGTTTGCATGACCCTGGCGGCCCGCCATGGCCGGGGGCGGCCGGTGCTGTTTGGCGCTATGCTTGCCTTCAGCTTGCTCAATACCGCGGCCGTACTGTTCGGCGCAGCTGTCGCTGCCTGGTTGCCAAAGGTCTGGGTCTTATCCGTTGTCGCCGTCTTGTTTGCGGTGTTTGGCGTGCAGTCGCTTTTGGATAAGGGCCAGGATAAACAGAACGAGCGGCAAAGCATGAGCAGCCACGGGCTGTTTGTAACCGCTTTTTTGATGATTTTGTTCGCCGAAATGGGCGACAAGACACAAATTGCCGTGGCCGGGCTGGCTGGAACCTATGCCGCTACCGCCGTCTGGGCGGGGGCCATGACCGCTCTTGCCTGCACCACGATGGCGGGTGTTTTTGCGGGCAAGACCGTGATTTGTCATTTACCGGTGCTTTGGCTGAACCGGTTGGCGGGCGTGATATTCCTCGCTCTGGCGGGACTTGCCCTATGGCGGGTCTTGTCGTTTATCTGAACCCGCCTCTGTCGGGGCTTATTCTGCCGCCGCAGCGCTAGGCACTGGGCTTTCGCGCACCGGCAGGTGAACCAGCGCTGAAAAGGCTGAGACGCCCACACCGACCCACCAGACGACTGTGTAAGAATGGTAGGCATCATACATGACGCCGCCCAGCCAGACGCCGAGGAAGGAACCCAACTGGTGGGAGAAGAAAACAATCCCATACAGCGTACCCATATAACGAAGCCCGTAAATCTGTGCGACCAGACCGGATGTGAGCGGCACCGTCGCCAGCCACAGAGCACCCATAACGGTTGAGAACAGGATGACCGTAACGGGCGTCATGGGGGTCAGGATGAAAGCCGCGGCAGCGACTGTGCGGCCCGTGTAGATGCCAGCCAGCAGATACTTTTTGGAATATTTTTTCCCTAACGCCCCGGCGGTAATCGAGCCGACAATATTGGCGGCGCCAATAATCGCGATGGAAAAGGCGCCGAGCGAAGAGGTGCTGTCAATGCCCAGGCTTCTTATGATGCTTTCGGTCGGAATGGCGGCGCAGGCTTCCGTGACGAAGGCCGGAAAATGCGCCGTGACAAAGGCCAACTGGAAGCCGCAGGAGAAAAAGCCAACGAAAATCATGCTGAACGTCGGGTCGCGAAAGGCCTTGCCCAGAACCTCACCAAGCGTTTCATTCAACTGGGTCGGGTTTGGCGCCTGTGTCTCGCGCATAAACGGCAGCACTACCAGCACGGCAATAATCAGCCCCGCAAAGACGACAAACACAGAAGCCCAGTTCATGGATTGCAGCAGATAATCGGCGAGCGGTGGGCCGACGATCTGTCCGGCGGAACCGGCCGCCGTGGCGATGCCCAGCGCCAGAGAGCGGTTGTCGTCACTGGAGCTACGGCCAACGGCGGCCAGGATGACGCCAAAACCGGTCCCGGCGACGCCAAAGCCGACCAGAATTTCATAAAACTGATGCGCTTGCGGAGTGACGGCAAAACTGCTCAAGACCAAACCCAAAGCGTAAACAAGGGCGCCAATGATGATTGCTTTCCGATCACCGATTTTCTCGGCGATGGCACCAAAAATCGGCTGACCGATGCCCCAGGCCAGGTTCTGGATGGCAATGGCCATGGAAAATTCGGAGCGCAGCCAGCCAAACTGGTCGGCAATGGGAATCTGAAACACCCCGAAACTGGCACGGATCGAAAACCCGGTGAGCAGGATAATGCAGCCGGAAATCAGAATTGGCGAAAAAAGCGGCGACGTGCGGGGATCCGTTATCTTGCTGGCAGCCATTTATGTTTACTCCAGAATCAAATGCCGACAGCTCAGAACGCTATAAATGCTAAGGGCGAGAGGATTTTGCGGATATAACTTGAGAAAACATATTGTGCGTCACTCGACGACATTTGATCAACTGCAAAAATTATAATTCTCGATATTATCTATTCTAATGCATAAGCTCAAGGGTCGACTCTAGAGTATCCGTTTCTCCAGTAAGCGAGTGATTTCAGCACGTTCCGCCATATCAGTTTAGGTTGAGGGTATTTGAACAATGTCACAACTGTGGTATCTACAAGGGGCTGTTTCGATTCGCAGAGTCTAAACTTTAGTAACTACGCTTTCTGTGCACGCCTAAATAGATCAGGATTAATTAAATGGATAAGACGCCGTCAGAAGAGTTGCAAAAGTTTCTTGGTGATCAGAAATTCGCAACAATTATGGCCGACCCTCCTTGGCGGTTTCAAAACCGGACTGGAAAAATTGCGCCTGAACATGCGCGACTTGCACGATATTCCACGTTGTCGCTACAGGAAATATGCGATCTTCCAGTTCAAAATCATTTGAAAGATACAGCGCATTGTTATCTTTGGGTCCCTAATGCCCTGCTCCCGGACGGTTTACGTGTCTTGGATTCTTGGGGCTTTCAATACAAATCTAATATCATCTGGCATAAAATCCGGAAAGATGGTGGATCGGACGGGCGCGGCGTTGGGTTCTATTTCCGAAATGTGACGGAAATTATACTGTTCGGGGTAAAAGGGAAGAATGCCAGAACTCTGCCGCCGGCCCGGAGTCAGGTTAATTTATTTGGGACACGGAAGCGGGAACACTCTCGAAAACCAGATGAGCAATTTGATATTATCGAAAGTTGTAGCCCAGGACCTTTTTTAGAATTATTTGGTCGAGGTGTCCGGAAAGGGTGGACCGTTTGGGGGAACCAAGCCAATGAAGACTATCGCCCAACGTGGGATACGTACAAATATAATTCCGTTGTTGAAGCCGCAGAATGAGCGATGATCTTAGGTTGGATAATGAGGATTCACTCGACGATGTTTCGAACGGGAAAATTGCTGATAATGCGGAAACTGTAACCAAAGTCTTTGATGCTGAAATTAGAAATAAGTTTGAAATATTTAGCTATCGAAACGCAGCACCTATTTTAGCAAATAGTTTTAATGAACAGTTTGAGGACATAGTCGAAGGACTGAGAGCGTTTAAAATCTCGCGTAATATGATCCGAATGCCCGGAGGCAATAAAGGACCTATCGCCAAGTATACCGATACTTTATTCACCGAAGAGCGGGGGTGGCAAGAAAGCCGGATAACGGCTGACCTTCATGTGAAACTACTCCATGCCAAGCGCAAAAGCACCATCTTATCCCAATACGTCCGGCAAGGATTTCTGGATGGACATCGGATTGATTTTTTAAATGGTCGTGTCGCTTTAGATCTTGAGTGGAACAGCAAAGACCAGACATATGACCGCGACCTATATGCGTTTTCTGCCTTTTATGACGCTGGCGCGATTGACCTTGGTATAATTTTAACGCGCGGGTCGTCTTTGAATAACGCATTCTTTCGGGGCCTTGGGAAGGTTCTGAAGGAGGATGGGACGGAAGGGCGGGAAGAAGTCTATAAAAAATTTGGCGCATCTACAACTTGGATGGGTAAATTGCTTTACCGCTTAGATGCGGGCAGGAACGGGGGGTGCCCAGTTTTGGCCATTGGAATTACCCCAAACTGCATCACTTAAGATTATAGGCGAGCTTCCGGCGTAACCGCAAAATTGCTCAAAACTGGACCTAGCGCGTTAGTGTAGGGGGTGCTCTTCAGGGTATCCCTCTTTTTCCCCGGTGAAGGTTCCGTTGGGGGCTGAGCGTTCTCACAGGAGTTCGCGTTGCCGACTGGGCTGGCCGGTTTCTGGTCACGAAAGCTTGAGACCAGTGACCGCTGTTTTCTTTGGCTTGATGTGCCTGAAATTTAGAATATTTTGACGCCTTGCCGTATTCGACAATGCATGTGGTCGCCGATTTTTCAAATAACTCCCAATAAAGGCAAGATATTCAAATGATCAAAAAACGCCCTGTAGGCCTCAATTTCCGCTTCGCATCGTTGAAATATATCGCGGCCTTGTTGCTGTGGGGGCTGGTTGCCTTGTCAATGTTTGCGCCGATTTATGACGCGCGGGCATCCGATAAATTCATTTTTACAGCTATCCCCGATGAAGACGAAACCCGCCTGCGCGAGCGGTTCGACAAAGTTGCAAGTTATTTAAGCCAGAAACTCGGCGTTGATGTGAGCTATATCCCGGTCAAGTCCTATGCGGCAGCGGTTACCGCGTTTCGCAATGACCAGGTGCAATTGGCCTGGTTTGGCGGCTTGTCCGGAGTGCGCGCCCGTGCCCTCGTTCCCGGCTCACAGGCCATTGCCCAGGGTTTTGAGGATCAGGCTTTTGTTACCTACTTTATCGCTCACGCCAGTACAGGTCTGAATGCATCAGAAGCGTTTCCTATGGGTATCGATGGCAAGACATTCACCTTTGGCTCCAAGGGCTCGACCTCGGGACGATTGATGCCGGAGTTTCATGTTCGCGAACGTCTTGGTAAATCTCCGGATGAGGCTTTTGAAAAGGTCGGTTTCAGCGGTAACCATTCGCGCACCATACAGCTTGTGCAGTCGGGCGCTTACCAGGTGGGTGCCGTCAATTTTGCGGTTTGGGACAACGAACTGAAAGCTGGCAAGATTGACCCGGCCAAGGTGTCGATCATCTGGAAAACCCCACCCTATCCGGATTACCAGTGGTCCATCCGGGGTGATGTGGACGCCCGCTGGGGAGATGGTTTCAAGGACAAGGTGACAGAGGCCTTGCTGGGGATGAACGATGCCGATCTGCTCGCCTCTTTCCCGCGCCAAAGCTTTATTCCCGCATCAAACGCCGATTACCAGCCTATTGTCGATGTGGCGAAAGCCATCAAGTTGATTGATTGATGGATCGACAGGCCCCTTGTTTCAATTAACCGAAGCGTCGCTGGGGTATGACCAGGGCGTTGTCCTGCGCAATATATCGCTCACGATTGCGCGGGGCGAGCGGGTGGCTTTGGTGGGCGAAAGCGGCGTCGGTAAATCGACATTGTTATCGGCGCTGCAGTCACAGTTTAAAGACAAGGCGGCGCTGATCCCTCAGAATGCCGGGCTGGTCCACAATCTAAGCGTCTTCCACAACATCTATATGGGGCGGCTCAACGCCCATTCCACCGCCTATAATCTGCTCAATCTGGCCTGGCCGCAAAATCGCGAGATTGACAAAATTCGGCCCTTGGTCGAGCAATTGGATCTGGGTGACTCCCTGTTCAAAAGTACTGGCGAACTATCCGGTGGGCAACAACAGCGCACGGCAGTGTGCCGGGCGTTGTTTCAGGGCGGGCCAGCGGTCATTGGTGACGAGCCGGTTTCGGCTCTGGATCATCCGATGGCCAAGCGGGTGATGACGGCGCTCTGCGCTGAGTTTGAAACAGTTGTCCTCGCCCTGCACGATGTGGAGTTGGCGCTTTCCTATTCGAGCCGGATTGTCGGCCTTAAGGATGGAGCCATTGCCTTCGATCAGCCGGCTGAAAAGTTATCGCCTCGTGATCTCGACTTTCTGTATGAGCGCAGGTCGTGAAAAGCCCGCGGCAATTTTCGGCAGCTCTGGCATCCCGGCAGCGCAGCGCATCTATGGTGCGGACCAGTATGGCTTTTGTCGGGGTCGCCCTTGTTGCCCTGTGTTTTGCCGATATTTCGATTACCACCTATGACCCGTGGCAGGAAATACAGAGGATGCTGGCAGGTGCCGTTACGCCAGATTTTTTTGCGCTGGAGGCCATCGGCTCAGCTCTCGTCAAGACCGTCGCTTTTGCGCTTATTGGTGTCGCTCTGGGCGCGGGTGTCGGGTTTTTGCTGGCCCAAGTTTTTCACTTCCGCTGCGTGCGATGGCTCTGTTCCTTCGTTCGCTCCATTCATGAACTGTTCTGGGCGTTGATCTTCCTGCAGATGCTGGGTCTGACGCCGATAACCGGCTTGTTGGCGATCGCACTTCCTTATGCCGGAATCTGCGCCAAGGTTTATGCGGAAATCCTTGAAGAAGCTGAAACGCCGGCGTTGCGGGTCTTGTCAGCGGGCAGTGGCCGCATATCGGCGTTCTTTTACACGAAGCTACCGGAGGTTTGGGTCCATATTGTCAATTATACCAGTTACCGTTTCGAGTGCGGCCTGAGGTCAAGCGCCGTCCTTGGATTCGTTGGGTTGCCGACACTGGGGTTTTATCTGGAATCAGCCTTCAAGGAGGGTAATTACTCGGAAGTTTCGGCGCTCCTGATCCTGTTTTATATTCTAATCGGCTCCATTCGTTATTGGCTGCGTCGCCGTCTGCTGATTATTTATCTGTTCGCTGCGCCGTTTTTACTGGGCGGCGGTATGACCATCAAACTTGATAACATGGTCCGCTTTTTTACCGTTGATATTGTGCCCGCCCCGTTGCGTAATGGAGATGTTGCCGATCCAGCCCGTTGGTCGGCATTCGCCGACTGGGTGGAGATGCTGCTCAGGGACCAGGCCTTGCCGGGCATGGTCGCGACTCTGGTCCTGACGCAGATCGCGCTGGTCGGCACCGCCTTTTTGAGTCTGGCGTTTTTCCCACTTGTCTCGGAGAAGCTTTTCGGCCGGTACGGGCGTATGGTGGGCCATCTGTTTCTGGTCGTTATCCGCTCCACACCCGAGTTTATTCTGGCCTATATCTTCCTCCAGCTCTGGGGTCCCTCCATGCTGCCAGCCATTATCGCCCTGGCGTTGCACAATGGCGCGATTATCGGCCATCTGGTCGGGCGCTACAGCAATGCGATCTCTCTTAGGCCTGACCACGCCCGGGGATTGAACCTGTACGGCTATGAGATTGTGCCGCGCCTGTATGGGCAGTTTCTGGCTTTTCTGTTTTATCGCTGGGAGGTGATCATGCGCGAAACCGCCATATTGGGCATCCTCGGCATTGCGACGCTTGGGTTTTATGTGGATAGTGCCATGGCGGATATCCGGCTCGATCGGGCAGTATTGCTGATTGCCATAACCGGATTGCTGAATGTTGCGATAGACAGCTTGTCGCGGCATATCCGCAGACGCCTGCGGCTCAGCCGTACGGTTCAATACCACTCAGGCTAATGGAGCCGGGCGCTATGAAATCGACGCAATCTCCCATCGTAAAGAATCTCGTGCTTATTGGCGGCGGTCATTCGCATGTGGCAGTGATTAAGCATTTCGGCATGAACCCCGTTCCGGGCGTGCGGCTGACAGTCATTTCCCGTGACATCCACACGCCCTATTCGGGCATGCTGCCGGGGTTTGTCGCCGGTCATTATGGTTATGATGATATCCATATTGATCTGAGGCCTTTGAGCCAATTCGCCGGGGCCCGGCTTTACCATAACGAAGCGACCCGCATCGACACAGAAAACAAAACCGTCATTTGTCAGGGCCGCCCGCCCGTTCCTTATGATGTTTTGTCGATCAATATCGGCTCGACCCCGCGCATCGGTGAAATTCCGGGCGCGGGTGATTTTGCGGTGCCGGTCAAACCCATCAACCGGTTTGTCGATCACTGGGAGCACATGCTGTCGCGGATCATCGATCAACCGGGGCCGCATCGTGTGGGCGTGATTGGCGCCGGTGCAGCGGGCGTGGAATTATTGTTGGCGGTGCAGTATCGACTTCAAAACGTTTTAATGGAACTGGGCCGCAGTTCGGAAGAACTGGTTTTTCACCTGATCAGCAAATCGGACGAGATCATGCCGCAGTTCCCGTCCGGAGTGGCCCGACGTTTCAATCGGATCCTTGATGAACGCGCGGTTGTCGTCCATCGGGGTGTTGAAGCAACGCAGGTTGAACAAGGCGTTCTGGCGCTGTCGAGCGGAACCCGGCTTGAGCTTGATGAAATCCTGTGCGTGACGGCAGCCGGAGCGGCGCCCTGGTTAAAGGCCTCCGGGTTTGAGGTCGATGAGTTCGGTTTTATCAAAGTCGCGGATACGCTGCAGGTCTTGTCGCACCCGGATATCTTCGCCGCTGGCGATGTGGCGGCGGTTGTCAATCATCCCCGCCCGAAGGCCGGTGTATTTGCGGTCCGTCAGGGCAAACCCCTAGCCGATAACCTGCGCCGTGTATTGTTGC
The DNA here is from genome assembly GCA_048262255.1 of Rhodospirillales bacterium. GTDB lineage: Bacteria > Pseudomonadota > Alphaproteobacteria > Rhodospirillales > Casp-alpha2 > JABMNT01. Next base: position 1,740,522 of record JBLXFH010000001.1, read on the forward strand.
ACAAACCACCCCGTGCCTTCTCACCGCAATCATCTCTTCTGGCGCTGATCAGTTCCGGCGACAGATACGCCGTGGCGACAAAGGGGCCGTTCTATGCTTCGGGAAAAGCCTTGTGGACCTGGAAGGACTGGATTGACCGCCGGTTCATGGAAAAATTCTCGAACCTTCCTGAGATGCCGGAAGACGCAACGCCAAAGATTGATGCGGCGCTGACCAGTCCCGAGACCCTGAAGCAGATTTCCGCCATTGCCATGCGCTGTGGTGGTTGCGGCGCGAAAGTCGGGGCGGGAGTGCTCAGCCGTGCCCTGTCGGAACTGAAACCCGTGCAGAGGGATGATGTCCTGATCGGCCTCAACGATCCGGATGATGCGGCGGTCCTCGACGTGCCAGCGGGTAAGGCCATTGTTCATACGGTGGATTATTTCCGATCATTCATGGATGATCCCTATCTGTTTGGCAAAATAGCTGCGAATCACAGCCTCAGCGATATTTTCGCCATGGGCGGCGAAGCGCAATCGGCGCTGGCAATTGCAACGGTTCCTTATGGTGTCGAAGCGGAGGTTGAGGCGACCCTCAAGCAGATGATGGCGGGCGCCATGGAAATACTGGACGAGGCCAATGCGGCGCTGGTGGGCGGCCATACCAGTGAAGGCGCTGAACTGGCGCTGGGCTTTTCCGTCAGCGGTCTGATCGACAAGGATAAAATTATCCGTAAGGGCGGTATGCAGGCGGGGAATGTTTTGATCCTGACCAAGGCATTGGGCACGGGCACGCTGTTTGCTGCTGATATGAAACAAAAAGCCAAGGGCCGCTGGATTGATGCTGCCCTCGCTTCGATGATTCTTTCCAATCGTCTGTCCGCCGATTGCCTGTACCGACATGGTGCAACGGCCTGCACGGACATTACCGGGTTTGGTCTGCTGGGTCATCTGGTCGAGATGATCCGGCCATCGGGTGTCGATGTGGAAATCGATCTGAACGCGTTGCCCATTATGGACGGAGCGCTTGAGACGAGCCGGCTTGGCCTGTTAAGCACGCTGCAACCGGCCAACGTGCGGCTGCGCCGCGCCATCCGCAATCAACAGGAAGCCGTTACCAGCGAAATCTATCCGTTGATTTTCGATCCGCAAACCTCGGGTGGCCTGCTTGCCAGCGTTCCGGCAGAACGGGCGGAAGCCTGCGTGGTAGAGTTGAAAACTCTGGAGTATAGCATTTCTACGGTGATCGGCAGGGTATTGCCGGAAAGCGCGCATCTGGAACCGGTAACGTTGCGGGTATAGGAGCCAACCGGGCATTCCATTTTCAGCCGTCGGTGGTCGCAGTCAGGGTCTGTGAACGGAGTTGATAAAACTTCAGGCGGCGCGCAAGTTTCTAGAATTTTTTGGCGGATTGCTAAACAGATAATCGCGAGTCTGCGGTACGGCTTCCTGTCGTTTCGCGAGCTGAATCTGAAAGACAACGCTATTCAGATGGCGAAACGACATTTCGCTGGCGGCAAGATAAAATTCCCACATTCGGCAGAAAGGCTCGTCGAAGAGTTCGAGAAGTTTCTGTCGGTTGCTCATAAACCGCTGCCGCCAGTGGCGCAGGGTGTGGGCATAATGGAGACGCAGAACTTCGATATCTGTGGCGATCAGGCCCGATTTTTCCGTTACACGGACGATTTCGGACAAGGCCGGGCAATACCCGCCGGGAAAGATATATTTGCGAATCCACGGGTCGGTATGGCCAGGGCCATCGGACCGGCCAATGGTGTGCAACAAGGCAACGCCGTCTTTGTCCAGCAGATCGTTTACCTTTGAGAAATAGGCAGGGTAGTGAGTGACCCCCACATGTTCGAACATCCCGACGGAAACGATGCGGTCATATTGGCCAATATGTTCACGATAATCGCGAAGGTGGAACTGGACCCGGTCATCAAGGCCGGCGCGACGGGCTTTTGCACGGCTGACTTTCAACTGCTCTTCTGAGAGTGTCAGGCCATCAACCCGGATGTCTTCCGCCGCCTGCGCAAGATGCAGTGACAGGCCGCCCCAACCGGAACCGATATCCAGAATGCGCATCCCCGGCTCCAGCAGCAGTTTGCGCTCAATCAGCCGTTTTTTGTTTTGCTGGGCGGCTTCCAGATCATCTGTCGGGTTTTTGAAATAGGCGCAGGAATACTGGAGGTCGGAATCGAGAAACAGATTATAGAGCTGCCCCGACAAATCATAGTGATGAGCGACATTCTCACGTGATTTGCCGAGAGGATTGTATTGATTGAACCGGCGGAGGAGGCGTGAGCAGGCTCTGGTCCATTTGTTGAAGGGGTGCCAGTCAGCGACGTTGACATTTTGTCCGATCAGCGCCAGCAAGTCATAAATATCGCCGTTTTCGACAGTCAGCGTCCCGTTCATATAGGCTTCACCGGCCGCCATTTGCGTGTTCAGGAACAGGCTATGGTGAAGCTTTCGGTCATGCAACCGAACGATCAGGCCCGGATGTTCTGAGGAGGCCTCACCAAACCGATGAATAGCGCCGTTGGCGTCAATGGCAGATAGTGATCCGGTGTGGATCACATGTTTCAGCATTTTCGTGAATAACATCAGGCTAAATCCGCAACGTTCCCCTTCGCATGCCCCCAACAAGGATAACCTAAGATAGAACACTATATCTGTTTGTGGATCATTTATAAACAGTAATTTTCTGTAAAATGGATTTAACAGAGAATCCAGACAATGAAGTTAAGTCATGTCCATAACGAGCCTCAATCGTGCCGCCTGTGCTGGATCAATAACAATAGAACGATTTCTGTGCCATCTTGACTACCCCTAAAAGGGGTATTCACAAGGCCGGTTTTTGGAAGATGATATTGCAGCATACATAACTGACTTTTGAAAAGCGGTTCGGCAGCTCCGCAAAGGTTTTCCCGTAAAGTCGCCAATAAACGCAGGAGTAAGATGGCTGCCTCAGTGGCGGTAACGATCGGGTTGACGATTGGTGTTATCGTCCAAAACGGCGGGGAGAGTTTCGAGTTGCAAACACTGCCGATTGCAGCTTGCGCCAGTTTGTGTGATGATTTGTCGATTGGGCTCAATTAAAGACATTGGAAGTGAAAATGGATTTATTAAAAAGGCCTTTATTCCAGGCCCTTGTTTTTTTGTTCTTTGTACTTGTTTTGCCGTTTGGTTCCGCCCAGTCGGAGCCGAGCAATTCGGAGAAACTGAAGCTAAAAGCCACGGTAGTCAGCTATATTAAAGAGCATACCTTCGATGGGCGTTATTACCACGTCGCCAGCGACAGCACAGATCTGTTTAAACTGGAGTTTGTGGCCATGCACCCTGTTGTTTTTGAGCGTCCCGATGGAACGTTTGTTCTCTGTGCGGATTTTGTAAAAGAGGACAAGGAAGAAGTGCTGATTGATTATTTTCTTCAAGAAAGCAACGGCCAATATGTGGTTTTGTCTTCGATTGAAGGAAAGCGTTCGATTTTGATGGGCATCGGCCAGAAGTTTGGGCTTTAAGGGCGCACCTAAGCGTTGGGTTCTGTATGAGTAAGTTTTCTGTGTTTTAGCCGATGTTTGGCAAGTTCGCTTTTCCTATTGATTGATCTTAGGATGTGATTTGAAAACAGATATTTCGCGTAAAACTGGATACATATTTAGTATATTCGTTCCGATTTTTTGCGTTGTGTTTGGTGTTTTTCTCATCGGCTTTGCTTTTGCCGTATATGTGTCAGCAGAATACGAAAAGCATAACGAACAAATCCGGTTCATAAATATTGTCTCAGGCCTGACCACTGTTTTCAACAAAACGCATGAAGAGCTCTTTGCCTGGCGGGAAACAGGAGACGGTTTTATGTCGCTGGATGAAGCGACTGGAACGCTCGCTTCTGAAATTATCAACCCTTTGATTCTGAACCAGGAAAAGACGGTTATCGTTGTCTATTACAAGGGACAAACGCGCGTTTATTATAAAGGGTACGGCAAAAGTAAAGCAGCGGAGTTGACGCGTTCTTTAAAGGGCGGGGACTTTCAACAGATGTTTGGCCGCGACCAAGGGGAAGAGCGGCTTGTCGAAACCGTCAATTTCAGCATCCAGCCGCAGGGCAAATTCCTGATCTTAACCGAAGTGGAAGCGGGCCGTTACAAACTCGATTTTGTTTTTAATAAACTATGGCCTTACTTGCTTGCGGCGATCGTTCTGTCTTTGCTGATTTCTTTGGTGACTTATCGGTTTGTGCGCAGCCGTTATAATGAGGTCCTGTTTGAACGGGCCCGGTTTAGTGACTTTGCCGAAGCCTCATCCGACTGGTTCTGGGAAATGGATGAAGCGTTGCGGTTTTCCTATTTTTCAGACCGCTTTACGGAGGTGACGGGGGTACCTCAACAAAAACTGCTTGGCGTAACGCGCGAAGAAAACGGCAATCCCGGTGCGCCGGATGAAGCCTGGGAAAAGCAGCTGTCTGATTTGCGCGAGCATAAACCGTTTAAGAATTTTGAGCACCCGAGAACTCTGCCAAATGGAGATGTGGTCTGGTTGTCAATCAGCGGCAATCCGGTCTTTGTTAACGGGCGGTTTGTCGGCTATCGCGGTGTCGGCGCAGACATTACAGGTCGCATTCAAATTGAGCAAAAGCTGTTGGAGGCAAAGGAAGAGGCCGAGAAGGCGAATGCCATCAAATCTGAATTTCTGGCCAATATGAGCCATGAACTCCGGACTCCTTTGAATGCCGTAATCGGATTTTCGCAAATGATGATCAATGAGGTTTATGGAAAACAGGGCAGCCCAAAGTATCATGAATATGCAAAAGATATATGTGCATCGGCATTCCACCTGTTGGACCTGATCAATGATATTCTGGATATATCAAAAATTGAATCCGGCGAAATGCGACTGAAAGAACAGGAAATAGACGTTGGCCAAGTCATCAATGAAGCCGTTGGTTTGGTGGAGACCCAAATAAGCAAAAAAGATCAGCAAATCATTCTGAATGTTGAAACCGGCTTGCAACTTTATGCGGACCGGCGCCTTGTGAAACAAATTCTCCTCAACATTTTATCCAACGCCAATAAGTTCACCCCTGTGGGAGGTGCGATGACTCTGGAAGCGAAATACCTCATTGGGCAGGGAATTCAGTTGACCCTTGAAGATACGGGGATCGGCATTTCCGAAGAAGATTTGGTAAAAGTTCTTGAGCCGTTCAACCAGGCGACTGACGCCGCAGATGTTGCGCAGGAAGGCACGGGGCTTGGGTTGTCGCTGGTCAAAATGCTGATGGAGCTGCACGGGGGGCAATTATCGATCAGCAGCGAACTGAAAAAGGGTACGAAAGTCCGTCTCGCTTTCCCCTTAACGCGCACGATCTTCGCTGTATAGCCCAGGTGGGGATGAACAGGAACGCATCGGACAGCATAAAAGTGATAATGACACTGGAAAATGGCGGAGAGACAGGGATTCGAACCCTGGGTACGTTCGCACGCACAACGGTTTTCGAGACCGCCCCAATCGACCACTCTGGCATCTCTCCGCGGTCTGGCCATCCCCCCCGCAGTCGGGGTTCCGGATGTGATGCGTTTGAACGCGCATCGGCGGGTTTACTAGCTTACTCTTCGGGGGTTTGTCCACACTCTTGAGCGCCCGGCCTTAAAATTCCGTGATTAGCCCGATTTCCTGCAACAGTTTAAGCAGGGTTTCGCAGTGGTTCGGGGGCTGTTCCGGGAAAGCAGCTAACAGCTCTGAGTACTTGAAAAGGTCGCTTTCCAGCACCCATTCGACAAGAGGTGCGTTTTCGCTCGCGATCTCCATGGTCTTGTTGCCGACAAGCAACTGCCAGTTCTTGCCCCGGCGTTTCAGGTGGCTACCCAGTAAGCGGACCCGGAAATTGCGACCAATGCCTTCGTGCGGCAGATGGAAACGGGCGACATTTTGTAGAGAGAGTTTACGGTGATCGTCGCGGATCTGATGTTTTGCCGCCTCACTGGTCATCCGCTCATGCAGTTTGTCGGCAAGCTGGTCAATCAGGCGGTCATAGGCCTCGGCGTTGTCATAATGCGGCATCTCCTGACGGAAATCGGCATCCAGATATAACGCATCGACAATGGATTCGATGAAATGCAGGGCGCGGGGCGGCTCGATGCCATAGGTCAGGTGCAGGCTGAAGTCGGATGAAGCGACGGCAGCGTGATATTTGCCTTTCGGAATATAGAGCACATCGCCGGGTTTCATTGTCACTTGTTTTTCGATGGCGCCCTTGTTTTCGGCATGTTGTTCGCGCGTGAAGCTCATCTGATGACAGCCGGGCTTCAGCATGGGGTTCTCAAACTGGGTCTCGTAAATGGTCCAGTCTTTCTCGCCATCAATCTGAAAGACAAAAACGTCCATCAGATCAAAATGCGGCAGAAATCCCGGATGCTGCTTGAATGAACAATAAAGATTGCATTGCGAGTAACCACCGATTGCGGCCTGCAGGCTGGCCGCCAGGGCGGCGCTGCCCTCGCAATAGGTCTCCATGCCGCTCAGCACAACGGAAGCGCCCTTGGCGATATAGTCGGAAACCGTTTTTACATCGAGAAACCCTTGCGCCATATAGGTGTTGGCGGGAACCTGTTCATTGTCGAGCACCAGTTTGAAGGTGTTGGCGTTCCAGATGTTTGCGGTATTGATGATCCGGTTTAAATCGACCCAGTCGAACAGCCCGGCGAGCTTTTCAGGCGCGCCCGTAATGTGCAGGGGCTTGCGGCCCAGATGCGTTTTGAAGAAGTCTTCAGGGGTAATCGGAAAGAGGAGATTCTGAAAACGGGTCTGTGGATTGTGCATTCTGGCTTCATCTCCAAGTCGGGTTTTCCCTAATAAACTCGATTATCCTTTTCGCTGCAACAAGAACCCCTTGAAAAGACGCTGTTTTTCCTGTTTGAAATGAGTCTTGGAAAAGCGTTGACTACAGGAACAAACGAGTTATATTGCCGCCTCTTTCGAGGGGTCGCGCTTGAAGTGCGTTAGGCTCCGTTTGGCGTGATTACACTAGGAATTCGAGGCGAAGATGTTCGCAGTCATTCAGACCGGCGGTAAACAATACCGGGTCGCAAAAGACGATAAGATTGTTGTCGAGAAGATTGCCGGTGAAGCTGGCAGTGTTGTTGAACTCGGCAACGTGTTGATGATCAGTGAAGATGGCAAAGAGCCCACGATTGGCGCTCCGGTTGTTGAAAAAGCTGCCGTATTTGCAGAAGTCATTGAGCAGGGCAAATCCGATAAGGTTTTGGTCTTCAAGAAAAAGCGCCGGCAAAACTATCGTCGGACGAAGGGCCATCGTCAGGAGCAGACGACCCTGAAGATCGTTGAAGTCAGCCCGACCGGCACCAAGCCGAAAGGCGTTGCCGCGAAAGCGGAGCCGAAGGCAAAAGCTGTCGACAAAGCGGATGCCGCACCAAAGGCAAAAGCTGCACCAAAGGCGAAAGCCGCAGCCAAGTCGGAAGACGCACCGAAGAAAGAAGCTGCGGCCAAGAAGCCGGCAGCAAAGAAGCCAGCAGCTAAGAAAGCGCCGGCAAAGAAAAAAACTGAGGAGTAATCCCTTATGGCACATAAAAAAGCAGGTGGTAGTTCCAGAAACGGTCGCGATTCAGCGGGCCGTCGCTTGGGCGTCAAGAAATTTGGCGGCGAAGTCGTTATTCCGGGCAACATCATCATTCGTCAGCGTGGCACCAAGTATCATCCTGGTGCCAATGTCGGCATTGGCAAGGATCACACCATTTTCGCGACGGTTGAAGGCACGGTTGCTTTCCAGAAGAAAACCAACGGGCGCGTTTATGTGGGTGTTGAGCCGACCAGCTGAAATAGCAGCCAATCGCTTCGATTACGAAGGGGAATGGCTTACCATTCCCCTTTTTTCGTGAGCAAACGTGATTTATTTTCGTTCCATTAACCCCGTAATCATTTCGCGTTAACAATAGCGCGGAGAGGATCCATGAAATTTCTCGATGAGGCAAAAATCTTTGTCAAAAGTGGTGACGGCGGCGCCGGTGCCATCGCTTTCCGGCGCGAGAAGTACATTGAATTTGGCGGTCCGGACGGCGGCGACGGCGGACGCGGCGGTGATGTGGTTCTGGAATGCGGCACCAATCTGAATACGCTTATCGATTTCAGATATCGACAGCATCTCAAAGCCGGTAAAGGCAATCACGGCATGGGCAAGAACCGGACCGGTGCGCGCGGTGATGATCTGATCATCCGGGTTCCGGTGGGCACCCAGGTTCTGGATGAAGACCGTGAGACTCTGCTTGTCGATATGACCGAAGAAGGTCAGCGCTACGTGCTTTGTCAGGGTGGCGATGGCGGTAAGGGTAACACCCGCTTCAAGACCTCGACCAATCAGGCGCCGCGCAAGGCAGGTCCTGGTTTTCCGGGAGAGGAACGGTGGGTCTGGCTGCGCATGAAGCTGATTGCCGATGCCGGTTTGATTGGCTTGCCGAACGCCGGAAAATCGACGTTTTTGACGACAACCACCCAGGCACATCCGAAAATCGGTGCCTATCCCTTTACCACACTGCATCCCAATCTGGGCGTGGTCGTGCGTGGTCACGATGAGCTTGTTCTGGCCGATATCCCCGGGCTTATTGAAGGTGCCAGTGAAGGTGCCGGATTGGGCACCCGGTTTTTGGGGCATGTCGAGCGCTGCCCGGTGCTGCTGCATTTGATCGATGGCACGGAAGAGGACGTTGCCCTGTCCTACAGGACCGTCCGCAACGAACTGGAAGCCTACGGGGCGGACCTGTCCGGCAAGATTGAACTTCTGGCGCTGAACAAGTGCGATTCCCTGGGTGAAGACGAGATTGCCGAAAAGAAGGCCGCTCTGCAGGCGGAAACGGGCAAGTCTGTTTATGTGATTTCCGGCGTGGCTGGAACCGGTGTTTCCGGCTTGGTCAATGATCTGTTCAAGGCTATTGAAACACAAAATATCGAGGACGCGGAGGACGCGGAAGAAGACAGAGCCTATCAGCCATGACACATATGCCTGTCCTCTCAAAAGCCAAACGTGTTGTGATCAAAATTGGTTCGGCTCTGCTGGTTGAAAAAAACAGTGGCAATGTCCGCCGCCACTGGCTCGAAACGCTGGGCCAGGATGTCGCTGCGCTGCGGGCGCAGGGTCAGGAAGTAATCATCGTCTCTTCCGGGGCCATTGCCGTTGGCCGGCGTCATTTGAAACTTCCCGGTGGACGGCTTCGCCTTGAAGAAAGCCAGGCGGCAGCGGCAACGGGCATGATGCGCTTGGCCCATGCCTATCAGGACGTTCTGGCGAAACACAACCTCACCCTCGGGCAGGTGCTGATCACGCTTGATGACAGTGAAAACCGGCGACGTTATATCAACGCCCGAACCACGCTGGAGACGCTGTTGCGTCTGGGGGCGGTGCCCTTGATTAATGAAAACGACACGGTCGCTACCGATGAAATCCGGTTTGGCGACAATGACCGGCTGGCGGCACGGGTCGCAGCCATGGTTAGCGCCGATATGTTGATTATTCTCTCTCATATGGACGGCCTCTATGATCGCGACCCGACCCTTTATGCCGACGCCATCCATGTGCCCGTGGTTGAAGGCGAGTTGACGGCGGAGATCGAAGCTATGGCCGGACTTGGTAAAAGCGCCGAAGGTTCCGGCGGTATGATCACAAAACTGGCAGCGGCGAAAATCGCACTCGGGGCGGGGACCTGCATGGCCATAGCCAACGGTACGGAAGACCATCCGGTCCGCCGGATTATGGACGGTGAACGTTGTACCTGGTTCGTACCCACGGGCAATCCCAAGACCGAACGCAAAAAATGGATTGCCGGTTCGCTCAAACCCAACGGCGCGATTGTGGTCGACGACGGGGCCTTGGGGGCATTGCGTTCCGGAAAGAGTTTGCTGCCGGCAGGGATTACGGCCATCGAGGGAAAATTTGACCGGGGCGATGCGGTGATTGTGCGTACCCGTGCGGGGGATGAAATCGGGCGCGGTCTTGTTGCCTATTCGGCAGATGATGCGCGCAAAATAATAGGCTATAAAACAAGTCAGATAGAGAATATCCTGGGTTACCGGGGCCGCGGCGAGATGGTCCACCGGGACGATTTGGTACTGAATTGAGATATGCGATGATGGAAACCACTCTGAATTTTGCTGAAATGCTCGAGGATCTGGGCAAAAAAGCCATGGCGGCAACGCGCGTTCTTGCCGTGGCGTCGGCCGATACAAAAAACCTGGCTTTGAAAAAGAGCGCGGAAGCCTTGCGCAATAGGCAAAACCATATCCTTTCGGAAAACGCCAAAGACATGGCAGCAGCTGAGGAAAAAGGCCTGAGTGGGGCCATGTTGGACCGGCTCTCGCTTAACGACGAGCGCGTCGAAAGCATGGCCAGAGGGCTTGAAGATATTGCCGCTTTGGATGATCCGGTCGGCACCATTACCGCCGAGTGGGACCGCCCGAACGGTCTCATCATTCAACGCAAGCGGGTCCCTTTGGGGGTGATTGGTATTATTTATGAATCACGCCCGAACGTCACGGCAGATGCGGGGGGGCTGTGCCTGAAAGCCGGTAATGCAGCGATTTTGCGGGGCGGTTCGGAAAGTTTCCATTCGTCCGGCGCCATCCTCGAATGCCTGCACGAAGGGCTGCGGGCGGCCGGGTTGCCCGAAACGGCGATCCAGCGTATTCCCACACGTGACCGGGCGGCCGTTGGCGAAATGCTGAAACTGAGTGACTATATCGATGTGATCGTGCCGCGCGGCGGTAAGTCGCTGATCGAGCGGGTCACCAATGAAAGCAAAATTCCCCTGTTCAAGCATCTGGAGGGGATTTGCCATTCTTATGTGAATGCCGATGCGGATCCGGAAATGGCGAAAAACATCGTGCTCAATGCAAAAATGCGCCGCACCGGAATTTGCGGTTCAACCGAGACCCTGCTGGTTGATCGTGATGTTGCGGGCAAGGTTTTACCACCGATCATCAGCGGGCTTATTGATTTGGGTTGTGAGGTGCGTGGCGATGCGGAAACACAGGCCATCGATGGGCGGGTCATCCGGGCCACCGAAGAGGACTGGGACACCGAATATCTGGATTCAATCATTTCGGTGCGCACCGTCGACGGTATTGATGATGCCATAGACCATATAGAAACCCACGGGTCCAATCATACCGACGCGATTATTACGGGGAATGCGGCGGTTGCGGAAGAGTTTCTGAACCGCGTCGATTCAGCCATTGTCATGGTCAATGCCTCGACCCAGTTTGCCGATGGTGGCGAGTTTGGCATGGGCGCCGAAATCGGGATTTCCACGGGTAAACTGCATGCGCGAGGGCCGGTGGGCGTCGAACAACTGACCAGTTCCAAATATGTGGTGCGCGGCGTCGGACAGTGTCGTCCCTGACGGATGAAAGCAATTCTCCAGAACCGCCTTGTCGTCTCCAACGGTTTGCGCATCGGATTGCTGGGTGGATCCTTTAATCCGGCACATGAAGGGCATCTGCACATCTCGCAGCTGGCGCTTAAATATTTGCAGTTGGATCAGGTTTGGTGGTTGGTATCGCCGCAGAATCCGTTGAAGCCGGTTGCAGGCATGGCTTCGCTGGCGGATCGTATGGAAAGTGCGCGAGATGTCACAAGAAAGTCACGCATTATTGTTACAGATATAGAGCGCACACTCGGCACTCAATATACGACGGATACCCTTGTGGCGCTTAAGAAAAAGTTCCCGGGCGGGCGGTTTGTCTGGTTGATGGGGGCGGATAATCTTGTGCAGATTGATCAATGGCATAAATGGACATCCATCTTTATGACGCTACCCGTTGCGATTTTTGCCAGACCCACGTATTCTATAAGGGCGGAAAGTGCAAAAGCGGTACGTCGGTTTGCCCGATATCGGGTTGACCGAAAAAAGGCCCGGCAGCTTGTGAACATGAAACCGCCAGCCTGGGCTTTTTTAAAAACCCCGCTTAACTCAATTTCTGCAACAGAAATCCGTTCCCGCTCCAGTGAGCGGACGTGATAAGTTTGATACAACGTGTTTAAGGAAAGGAATAAACCCATACCACAAAGTCAAAAGGCGATCCCAACTGGAGATGACGTTCTCAAGTTGGTGGAAGCATTTCTCGATGATGACAAAGCTGAAGATGTTGTTGTTATCGACCTGGACGGCAAAACCGAAATCGCAGATTACCTGGTTATTGCCACCGGAACATCGCAACGGCATGTTGGTGCGATGACCGATCATATTCAACGAAATCTGAAAACCGCCGGTGTTAAAGGGATTGCCGTAGAAGGCACGCCTCAATGCGACTGGGTTCTGATCGATTCTGGTGATGTGATCATTCATCTGTTTCGGCCGGAGGTTCGTGATTTTTACAACCTTGAGAAAATCTGGACGGGTCTGGACAGTGCCACAGAACCGTTGAGTGCGGCTCCGGTCTAGCCAGTCAGCCGTTGCGACAGGCAGCTGTCGCGACAAGGAGCCGCTATGCGATATACCCTAATTGCCGTCGGCCGTGCCAAGGCAGGGCCCGAACGCAATTTGTTCGAGCACTTTGTTGAGCGCATCAACGCCCCCTTTGAATTGAAAGAAGTCGAAGAGAAAAAGCGGCTTTCCGGTGATGAGTTGAAACGCCGTGAGGCCAACCTTCTCGAGGCCGCTATTCCAGACGGCGCTGTCCGTATCGCATTGGATGAAAAAGGCAAGGACCTAACCAGCCGGGTTTTTGCGGAAAAACTGCAAGCCTGGCAGGACAGCGGCATACGCGATGCAGCTTTTTTGATTGGTGGCGCCGATGGTCTGGATGCACAATTTGTCGCCCGCTGTGATCTGCGGTTATGCCTGGGCCGGCAAACCTGGCCGCATATGCTGGTCCGTGGGATGATCGCAGAACAAATCTACCGAGCCCAATGTATCCTTTCTGGTCACCCCTACCACCGCGACTGAAGCCTGTCGTCAGGCTTCCAGAAGAACACCGGTGCCGCCCAGGCCACAATAGCCATTGGGGTTTTTTGCCAGATATTGCTGGTGATAATCTTCCGCATAATAGAAATCAGACGCCTCGAGAATTTCTGTGGTTATTTCGCCCATGCCTTTGGCGCTCAGGTTCTTCTGATAGGCCTTGCGGGAGGTTTCAGCGGCTTTCTTCTGATTGGCGGTGGCACAGTAGATACCGGAACGGTATTGCGTGCCGACATCATTGCCCTGACGCATGCCCTGGGTCGGGTTGTGGCCTTCCCAGAAGGTTTTTAACAGAGATTCAAAGGAAATTTCGTTCGGATCGTAAACCACCAGGACCACTTCGTTGTGACCTGTGCGCCCGGAGCAGACCTCTTCATAGGTCGGGTTCGGCGTATGTCCCGCCGCATAGCCGACGGCTGTCACATAAACACCCGGCAGTTTCCAAAACATCCGTTCCGCTCCCCAAAAACAGCCGATTCCGAAAATCACCTGTTCCAGGTTTTCGGGAAACGGACCTTTAAGAGGATTGCCGTTTACGGAATGGCTGTCGGGAACGGGCATCGGCGTGCTGCGGCCCGGCAGACAATCGGCAGCGGAAGGGATCTCAGAACTCTTTTTGGTAAAGAAAAACATCTGATATTTACCTCGTTATCGCGTTTAGGGGTGCCGTTTATATGGGCTCTTGGAACAAATGCGCCAGTCTTATTTAGCTCTGTTCTTTCAGGCCGAGCTTATAAGCCTTATAGCGCGCAATGTAATGGGGGGCAGGGGATGCGATGATTTTCAGATCGCGTTCGGTTGCCTCGCGGACAATTTTTCCGGGTGATCCAAGGACCACGGAGTTATCGGGAATAACCTTGCCTTCGGTAATCATCGAATTGGCGCCAATCAGGCAGTTTTTCCCGATTTTTGCGCCGTTCAGGATAATGCTGCCGATTCCGACCAGAGTGCCGTCGCCAATGGTGCAGCCATGCAACATAACCATATGACCGATGCTGACGTTGGTGCCGAGCACCATGGGGAAACCCTTATCCGTATGCAACATAGAGCCATCCTGGACATTACATCCCTCGCCGATCACAATTTGGTCATTATCACCTCTTATTGTGGTGCCAAACCAGACGCTGGCGTCTTTTTTCAAGACGACATCGCCAATCACTGCGGCTGTCGGAGCAACATAGAAGTCATCTGCTTCTGTTTGAACCGTTTTGCCGTCTAAGCTAAATATCATAATGTATCCTCTCAACTTCTACTGTAATCCTGTTTACATCATGAGGAATGCTTACGATAAATAAAGATATTTGAGATATAGAATTTAAGATAATGCCAATGACAATTGTGAACCGATCTATGCTTTTTGCACCCAGACGAGCCGTTCTGCTCGCGGCCTGCCTGTCGATGTTCTCCATCGGCCCTTTGTCTGCGGAAGAAAAGGACAAAGACCCCAGCAAAGAAAAGCCGGTAAAGGAACTGGGAACGTTCGCACTACAATATGAAAACGATTTGTTTGCCGGGTCGGACCGCTATTATACCAACGGTATTCGGATCTCCTGGCTATCACCGGAAGGTGATACCATACGCCCTTTGCAGGTGGTTCGCGATCTCCTGGATTCGATCGCACAGGATAATAACAAAACGACCCGCTTTGGCCTGTCGGCGGGCCAGAACATGTACACGCCAGAAGACCGCTATCCGGCGGAACTGATTGTCAATGACCGCCCTTACGCGGGCTGGCTGTATGGCGGGATGTCGATCCATACGGTTACAGACCACGGACAAGGACGCATGGATCAGGAATCAGTTGAAATGAATTTGGGGGTGGTCGGGCCATGGTCGCTGGCGGAAGAAGCACAGGACTTTGTCCACGAAGTTCGAAACATCGATACCTTCCGGGGCTGGGACAATCAACTGGATAATGAGCCCGGTCTGATGGTTCAGTATGAGCGCAAATGGCGGTTTTTTGATCCCATCAAGGTTGGGGTAACGGAATTTGATGCCATCCCCCATGCCGGGGCGAGCATCGGCAATGTTTTGACACAGGCAAATGCCGGTGGGGCTCTGCGATGGGGGTGGAAGCTGCCGAAAAACTTTGGCCCTCCCAGTCTTATTCAGGGCGTTTCACCTCTCGACCGGACACCCCAGGATTCCATAAGTTTTTATACCTTTTTGACGGCACAGGGGCGCTATGTGGCGCACAACATTTTTCTCGATGGCAACACCTTTCGCGACAGTCATAGCGTCGATAAGAAAAACTGGGTCGGCGATGCCAGTCTTGGTGCGGCGCTGTTGGTTGGGCGTTTTAAAATAGCCTATACCAACGCCTTTCGAAGCCAGGAGTTTGAAGGGCAGAACAAATACAGCCGATATGGCTCCGTATCCGTCTCTTTTCAGGCGTTTTTCTAAATCAAAGAGGCTCGCTCAAACCCGGGATTAACGCGCTGCTGTGCGCTCATTCACAAGCGCCGTCGGTAGCCGGGTGTTTTTCAGAATGGCCTGTCCGACGTGATCTGACAGGTATTTTGCCAAAAAGCTGATGGTACGGGATGGTGACTCATCGGCGACATAAACCGATAGTTCGGTGGGCGGCAAATCCGGAAACCCTTCTTCCGGTCGCAAGACGCGCAGGCCCGGGCTGACGGCGCCTGCCGGCAATACCGAGACTCCCAAACCCGACAGCAGTGCCACACGAACTGCGGCGACACTGGTCGAGGTGAAGGACTCACGCCATTTCCGGCCGATGCCATCAAGGGCTTCTGCGGCAATCGTGCGATAGGGGCAGGGGGGAACAAACAGGGCCAGACTTACTGTTTTTTCCTGCTCATAATCTTTCGACGCCGTCCAATACAGCGGTTCGCACCAAACCCGTGCGGGTTGGTCCTGCTCGCCACTGCGGATCGCCAAGGCCAGGTCAAGCTCACCCGTATCAAGCATGGTGCGTAGATGCGCACTGTCGCCCACATGCATTTCGAGTTTGACCAGAGGGTGTGTCCGGCCAAATTGACAGAGCACGACCTGCAGTTCGTCGGTGGCGAACCATTCGGGAATGCCGACACGAACGGCACCCTGCAAATGCGGCATGACCAGAGACCGCCGGGCTTCGCTGCTTAAATCAACGATGCGACGGGCGTAGGAGAGCAATGCCTCTCCGTCCGCCGTAAATTCAATCTGCCGGTTTATACGGCGCATCAGGGCTTTGCCGACGCGATCTTCAAGCCTTTTGATCTGCATGCTTACTGATGGTTGAGTTCTGTGCAATTGCTCACTTGCTCTCGTAAAGCTGCCCGTGTCAGCAATCGCGACAAAAGCCTCCAGCAGTTCAATATCTAACCGTCCTACCATCATGATCGATACCCTTTTTCCGCTAAAAGCCACGGTTGCATTACTATAACGGTAATTTATGTGACATCACAACATTCGATTACCCTGATGGCGTTCCGACCGATACCGTGAAGGCTGGGATATAAGCTAAAAACACGAAAGGAACGTTATGAGCGAACTGCAAGAAAGGCTCTCCTCTGCAACTCCCAACGTCTATGTGCCGGCTCCGGATTTGTTGGCGTTGCGGTCTTCCCCAACTGAAAATAGGCCCCTTGGCGAAAGTGTCAGCCGGGCGTTGACACACCATTTCGGTATCAATCCGGATGACATCTTTATCCAGGAAAACGTTGAAAAATACTACAATGCCGAGAATCCATTATCGGCGGATATGGAACTGAAGGAAGTTTTCCAATTGATGCGCGGCCTGAATGAAACCGCTCTGTCAAACCAGAATTTGTGCCGTGTTAATGACGAGGGTGCCAGTTTTGTAGATGCGTTAAACGCGGCGGTTCATACAATTATTGATAAATTTCGAGGCCGTACAATCCACTATGTGGAACTGGGACCGGAGCCGATCAAAACCTCTTTCATTTTAAACAAACTGTTGGCGAACGGGGTGATGATTGAATCCTATGTGGGGGTCGACATTAATCCGGCATCATCATCTGTTATGAAGGAAGAATTGTCGCGGCTGCTTCCGGTGCAGAAAATACGAAACAAAATTCTACCATTTAACCGGTTTCAGGCAGATTCCATTCGGTCGGAGGACACACCCTGCCTGATCACCATGCTCGGGTTTCAGGAAGGGAACGAGAGCCCGCAAACAATGTTGAATTGGTTGAGTCAGATTGCCAGCCCCAATGACGTCATGCTGTCGGAAATGCAGTTAATGCCCATATATGGAAGTGAGCCAATTGTTAACTTCTATCAGAATCCACTGATGAAACGGTTTTCAAATATTGCTTTCCAGCGGGTTTTTGGCAATCAGGCATCTGTTGGCAGAACGTTCATCCTGCCTTTGACCATGGTGGATGGAGAAAAGATTGAAGCGGCAATCATGTGCCATGAGTATTTCGATAATCAGGACAAACTGAAGCTTTTTGTTTCAAACTATTGTTTGAAATATTCGCGGGCCCAGTTGCGCCATTATCGTGAAGTTGACGACCACTTTGAAGTTATCAATGAATCTCTGACTGATGATGCAACTGTCCTGTTCCAAATTGCCCAACGACAATAAAGCTGAAAGGACAAACAGACAGCTGATACCAGCCGGGGTATTGATTGTCGCTGCGACATATGGAATTGCCCGCTATGCGTTTGGGCTTTTCCTGCCTCAGATCAAGGATGATCTGGGGCTTTCGGTCCAGGCCATCGGCATCATCGCGGGAGGCTCCTACGCCGGCTACTTGCTGGCCACCCTTGTCGGGTCCTATATCTCGGCCCTGACAGGTCCCCGGTTTCCGATTGTCCTTGGTGGTATTGCCGCCACATTGGGAATGGCGCTTATCGGGGTCGCAGAATCATACGTCACCCTTGCTCTCGGCGTGGTGCTGGCCGGGGCGAGCCCTGGCCTTGCCTATCCGCCGATCTCTGATGCGGTGATGGTGGCGGTTATCTGCGAACGGCGTAACCGGGTTTACGCATGGATCAATTCTGGAACCGGTGTCGGGGTGATTATTGCGGCACCATTTGTCCTCTGGGTGGAGGAAGACTGGCGTCTGGCCTGGCTTTTGTTCGCCCTGTTTGCGGCTGTGGTTACCTTGTGGAACAGCCGTGTCATGCCGCAGGGCCGGTTTGGTGGTCACGCCTCTCTGCTTCCACAACTGAGCAGAGGCTGGTTGTGGAAACGCCATTCGAAAAGCCTTTTTGTTGCCGCAGTGCTGTTCGGGATAGGAACATCCGTTTATTGGACGTTCGCGGTTGATTTGCTGGTAACGTCTGGGGTGATAACGGCAGGATATGAATCTCTGTTTTGGGTTTGTATTGGCATTGCCGGGTTGCTGGGCAGTGCGGCTGGTGATTCCGTCATGCGGTTTGGCTTGCGAAATACATTTCTTTACGGGGTTTCCGGATGCGCCTTCGCCATCATCAGTTTGCCTCTGGTGACGTATTTTCCCCTGATTATGCTGTCTGGAGGCATTTTTGGTGCCACCTTTATCCTTGTTACTGCGGTCTTTGGTATTTGGAGCATGCAGGTCTTCGAAGATCGTCCGTCAGCAGGCTTTGGTGTGACTTTTTTTCTGATTTCGGTCGGGCAGTTGATCGGCCCGGTACTCGCTGGCGCCCTGGCGGAAGGGGTGGGGCTGGCGATGGTTTTTTGGTTGACCGCAGGAATCTGCGGAGGACTGGTGGTTCTGGCACCCACCTTAAAGGCTGTGAATACTGCCGGAGTGACAAAAAGCGGGTATTCGTAACTGTGATGAAAAGATAACACTTCATAATAGTAATTTATTTGTCTGACACTCGAAAAAGGTGCATTCCTTAAGCCAATTCACATCATGCAGTATTTACATATCGCCTTGGATTATTCGGGGCCAGTTAGCGTATGAAGGTTGGTAATGAGAGTAACAAATGAAATCGATGCTGAGCTTGGTCGCCGGTTACGTCAGGCTCGGTTATCTGCAAATCTGACGCAGGAACGCCTCGCCAAAAAAATCGAAATCAGTTTTCAGCAAGTACAGAAATATGAAAACGGAACAAACCGGATCAGTTCCAGCCGGTTGCTTGCTGTGTCTGAGGCCCTGAACCTGCCGGTTGGTTACTTTTTCGAGGGATTGCACAAAACCGAAGGCGAAGCTTTTCCGGATCGCATCATCCGTGCGGCCCGGATATTGGACGAGCTTCCCGACGGTATGATAAAAGATCAGATCCTTTTGTTGATTAAAGCGGTTTCCAATGAAGGCAAGGCGCTCTGAACGCAGGTAAGGCCCCCAGCCTTTTGTCTGACCCATCTGTATCCAGGCCGCTTTTAAACACCAAACAACTTGTTGACGCTCAGGATAGGGTGCGCGGCAATCACTCCTTTTGCTAATACGATCTGGTCCAGAGGTGGGTTGATCTGGCTTAAAAGGTAGCTCTCGGCATCCATGGCTTTGACGTGTTTGATGTAGGCTAGAACAGTGTCTGAAGGGTGGTGTTGCGTTTGAAAAAGTACAGTATCGCCGATGCAAACTTTTGCCGTCGTGTCGGCAAACCGTAAATCGCCGTTCCGATGCTCCGGACTCATGCTTTCGCCAGCCACATAAAAGGCATAAACGTCTGATCCCACAGGGACGCCGGGTGGGCGTATGAGGGTTCCAAGGGGCGTATCGGTATGCAACTTGAAAGTGCCCGGAACTTTTCCCTCCGTCGTTTCGAATAGAGGAACGGAACTCAAAGTTGCAGGAAGCTCCCGATCCGCTGAATGATCATTAAACAAATCGGATATCGAACACTCAAGAGCCTTGGCAATTCGTTCCATCCATTGCAGAGTCAAATGGCGCTTGCCGCGTTCCAGCATGCTTATCATTTGATTGGATGTTCCCGCCCTTTGTGCCAGGTCATTTTGCGACCAGCGACGAACCCTGCGAAATTCTTTAATTCGATTATGCATCAAGGAATATTCTAATGGTTATGCATAACTAACCACCAACAAAGTGTTTGACTATGAATCAAACAAATTGTTTGATATCGGTATGGCTGTTAATCCTAAAGCAAGACAACCTCAATTAATTGATATTCAGTTGGGCAATCGACTTAAAGCCAGGCGGAAATCCTTGTGCTTGAGCCAGAAACAACTTGCCGAGTATGTCGGCATTTCTTTTCAGCAGTTGCAAAAATATGAGGCGGGATCGAATCGAATCGGCGCTGGGCGTCTATTTCAGTTCGCGCAGGCCCTTGCGGTGCCCGTTGATTTTTTTTATTGGGGGCTTAAGGATTCCGATTTTTTGCCCGAATCGAGGCTTCGGGGCCAGGATGTCATGCAGTTGGATGAAGCCGCTTTGCAGACGGCCGTCTCCATGACATCCATTGCAGACAAGGAATTGCGTCTGGCGCTGCATGCCCTGATTGAAGAAATAGCCAACACCCAATGCGGCAGCAGACAGAGCTGAGCGTGCTCTAAATCCCGGCCATGGCGGTTTGTAAAAACATGATTTGGCGCTTATGAAGACTGTTTTCTTGCGGTCATTAGCGCTATATTTAAGTTATGCAAAAACCATCTTCACAGAGTACCCGTCACCGGCCCGTTGTTCTTTGCATCCTTGATGGATGGGGGGAGCGCAGCGCGCCTGAAAACAATGCAATAGCCCTCGCCAATACGCCAAACTGGGACCGACTTGTTGCCTCGGTTCCAAAAGCCACGCTTGACGCCTCGGCAGAGGAGGTCGGCTTGCCGTCGGGCCAGATGGGGAATTCGGAGGTCGGTCATATGAATTTAGGCGCGGGCCGCATTGTCATGCAGGACTTGCCGCGCATTGATAAAGCTATAGCGGACGGCTCCTTAGTCACAAACCCGGGGCTTTTGGCTTACATGGACAAACTGAAAGTATCGGGGGGAACCTGCCACCTCATGGGGTTGTTATCTCCCGGTGGCGTTCACTCCCATCAGGACCATTTCGTCGCGCTGGCGCGGGTCTTGGGAAATGCCAGTATTCCGGTCGCCATCCATGCCTTTATGGATGGTCGGGATACGCCGCCGAAAAATGGCCATCGCTACATGAGCCAGCTTCTTGAGGCCGTCCGGGATATCCCCAATTGTCATGTGGTGACGGTGATCGGTCGTTATTATGCCATGGACCGCGATAACAGATGGGACCGTGTCGAGCAGGCCTACAGGGCCATGGTGACGGGCCAAGGAAAACCTGTCGAAACGCCCCTGCAGGCGGTTTCCGAGGCCTATGATGCCGACCAGACGGACGAGTTCATTCTGCCCTGTGTTGTCGGTTCTTATGGCGGCATGGAGAATGGTGACGGCATTCTGATGGCGAACTTCCGCGCCGACCGGGCCCGGGAACTGCTGAATAGCCTGATTGACCCCGACTTCAAGGGGTTTGAGCGAGGCAAGCCGGTTGATTTTCCGGCGCGCCTTGGGTTGGTGGAGTATTCATCAGACCTCAACAAACTGATGGCATGCATGTTCCCGTCTTCTTCATTGACGGGGATACTGGGTGAAGTTGTTGCCGATGCCGGACTGAAGCAACTGCGGATTGCCGAAACCGAAAAATACGCGCACGTCACATTTTTCTTTAACGGCGGACGTGAGGCGGTATTTGACGGTGAGGAACGTATACTCATCCCGTCTCCGGATGTCGCGACCTATGACCTGAAGCCTGAAATGTCGGCACCTGAACTCACCGATAAGCTGGTTGCCGCCATTCAAGGCGGCTCCTATGACCTGATTGTCGTTAATTACGCCAATGGGGATATGGTGGGTCATACTGGAATTCTTCCCGCAGCAATGAAAGCGGCTGAAACCATTGATGTTTCACTGGGGCGCCTGGAGCAGGCCGTCATCGAAGCCGGTGGCGCCATGTTGGTAACGGCGGACCATGGAAACTGCGAATCGATGTACGACAACGAAGCCCATGAGCCGCATACCCAGCATACTCTGAACGTGGTCCCTGTTCTGCTGATTAATGGACCGCGCGAGATAACGCGGCTGAACGCAGGACGACTGAGCGATGTCGCGCCAACTCTGCTGCAATTGATGGGGATTGAGCCGCCCGATGAAATGTCGGGCCAATCCTTGTTGGACGATCGTGATTTGCGAACAGCGGCCGCCCAATAATATGGGTGCGATCGCCAGGCCAGCCCTGATTGGATGTTTGGTTGGCGGCGGGCTGTCGTTGTTGATTGTATGCCCGGTGCAGGGGCAAAATTCGGGGCCGCAGCAATTGCAGCGCCGGGACGGTTCATCTGTTCAAAAACCCGTCGTCCCACGAGATTTTCTGGAGCAATCTGCAGAGCGTCCGGCGGAGGTCAGGCGTATCCTGAGCGCTGAAAAAGCCCCGGACGAACGGCTTGAGGACATCGACAAAGCCCTGAAAAAAGCCGAGGACACCCGTCGGCAGCTGAGGGAACGGGCGGAAGGGCTGGATGGTGATATCAAGAAACTGCGCCAGGGCATGGTTGGCGCTGCACGATTGATACAGGATCACGAAAAACGCGTCGACGAACTGACAAAACAACTGGCACAAGTCGATCAGGAACTCGCCGTAAAAGAGTCAGTTTTGCGCAAGCGCCGCAAGCAAATGGGAGGGGTCCTGCAGGCCCTGCAGCGGATTGCGCAATATCCGCCCGAGGCTCTGATAGCGCAACCCATTTCACCGGGAGACACTGTTCGAACGGCGATTTTGTTGCGTTCGTCCATGCCGGAACTGGCGCGTCGTGCCTTGTTGCTGCGCGATGATCTGAGCGCCTTGCAATTGACCAAGTCGGAAGCGCAGCGTCGTCGCGAAGAATTGAACGAAGCCGCAACTGAGCTCGAAGGGCAGCGTAAAATGCTCCGGACCCTGCTGGGTCGAAAGTCGCGATTGCGGCGCCGGACGGTTGTGCAAACCGATGAAGCCGACCGGAAAGCCAAAGCGCTGGCCGTGGAAGCACGATCCTTGCGGGACTTGATGCAGCGCCTGGAAGTGCTGAGGCAGGAGCGTGAAGAGCAGGCAAAAGCCCAGCAAATGGCCAAGAAAGGCGGGGAAAAGCCAGCCGTTGCCGCTTCCGGTCCGCCCCCGGATTATTCAGGCAAACCGATCGATATTGCCAAGGGAAAGCTGCCTTTCCCAGTTATCGGACAGGTTCAGGACGTATTTGGAGAAGCGGCACCCAGTGGTCTGACCCACAAGGGCATTACCATAGATACAGTTTCCGAAGCCCAGGTGATCGTGCCTTATGAGGGGCGTGTTGCCTTTACCGGGCCGTTTCGCGGTTACGGCAGGCTCTTGATCATCGAACACGGTGCGGGATATCATACGCTTCTTGCTGGAATGGGGCGGATTGATGTCGCCGTTGGTCAATGGGTGTTGGGAGGAGAGCCTGTCGGCATCATGGACCGGGTCAGCACCAACCAAAAAAGGCGCAAACCCTCCCTGTATTTGGAGTTGCGGCATGAAGGACAGCCTATTAATCCATTGCCGTGGCTTGCTGCGCGCGATAATCAAATTGAAAAAAGTAAGGTAAGCGGATGAAAAAACGAATTTTAGGTGCACTAGCCATTACAGGTTTTGTTTGGGGACTGTTCGCGGTTCCGAATGCCGTTTACGCTCAGGAATTGGACAGGGCGAAAAACAGTGCCGAAACCTATCGTCTTTTAAATCTGTTTGGCGATGTTTTCGAGCGGGTCCGTAACGATTATGTGGAAACTCCAACCGATGAGGAACTGATTGAATCTGCCATCACCGGTATGTTGACGTCGCTTGATCCGCATTCCAGTTATATGAATGCCAAGAGCTTCTCGGAAATGAAGGTTAATACGCGCGGTGAGTTTGGCGGTCTTGGTATTCAGGTCTCCATGGAAAACGGTTTTGTGAAAGTCATTTCGCCTATTGACGATACGCCAGCATATCGGGCGGGGATCGAGGCCGGGGATTTTGTGACTCATCTTGATGGAGAATCAGTGCAGGGTTTAACCTTGCAGCAGGCGGTCGAGAAAATGCGGGGTAAAGTCGGGGCGGATATCAAACTGACCATTCGGCGAAAGGGAACACCAGACCCCTTTGACGTGACCGTCACACGTGCCGTCATCAAAATCACGTCGGTCCGGTCCCGGATTGAAGGCAAGGTTGGTTATGTGCGTATAACCTCATTTACCGAGCAATCCGAATCGGGTTTGAAAAAGGCAATGGATAAATTCGATCAGGAACTGGGCGATGAAATGATCGGTGTGGTTTTGGATTTACGCAACAACCCCGGCGGCCTTCTGGACCAGGCCGTCGCCGTATCCGATGCCTTCCTAGAGCGGGGTGAAATTGTTTCAACCCGTTCCCGCGTCGCTGAGGATACCTCGCGCTATAGCGCCCGACCTGGCGATATGGCGAAAGGCAAGCCTGTGGTTGTTCTGATCAATGGCGGTTCGGCTTCGGCCTCGGAAATTGTCGCAGGTGCTCTTCAGGATCATAAACGCGCGGTCATTCTGGGCACGCGTTCTTTTGGAAAAGGCTCGGTTCAGACCATCATGCCGCTTCCCGGGCATGGTGCTATGCGGCTGACGACGGCGCGCTATTATACGCCCTCCGGACGGTCCATTCAGGGTGAAGGCGTGGAGCCCGATATTCTTGTTGAGCCAGCCAAAATCGAGACCATTGCAGCGGCAAGCCAGCGCCGTGAAGCTGATCTGAGAGGCGCTCTTAAAAACGAAAATGGTGAGGCAGAAGCCCCGAACATTGCAAATGATGCGGACGAAGACGTGCCGGCAGATGGCGAGCCCGCAGAAGAGGCAGTTGACTATCAACTGTTGCGCGCTCTTGATTTGTTACAGGGCGTTTCCCTGTTCTCGGCAAATCAGGCTGTAAAAGGTGACTAACAGCTTTATGCAGGGAATCTTAGTCAAGAGGGTATTGTGAAGCTTTTCGATTTTTTGAAACGCAAAAAAGAGGAAGACGAAGACAGTGATGCCGTTGGGGATGAATTTCCGCATACGGAGGTCATTGACGACGATACGGAACTGGCTTACGAGCCCGACATTATTGCGGAATCCGATATCGAAGACTCGTTTGAAGACGAAAGCGATAGCCTGTCAGGGATGGATGGCGAAATCGAAGAAGAGTTTTCGGAAACCGAAGAGGATTTCGACGACGAAGAGATCCCCGATTTTGGCGATGATGATGACATCGAACATGATGATGCCGACCACGAAGAGGAAGAGCGAGGGCGCAACCCCCTTCTGTTTATTTTTGCCGGCGTTGTTGTTTTGCTTGTGGGCGTGATTGGGGGGGCCGGGTTCTGGTTCCTTGGCGGCAGTGAAGATCAGGGCGCGCAAGGTCCTGTGCAGCGACAGTCGCAAGGCACAAGCGTCGCCCTGGCGATTCCTCCCAAAAACCCACAAAAGAATGGAGGATTGAATGCCATTGGCAGAGGCGGTTTGACGCCGCCTGAACAGGGCGCAGGCACTGGTACGACGAACGCCAGGCCACAAACGGCTGGCAATACCGATGCACAGACCGCGAGCCCGGCATCGGCGGCACCACAACCTCCGGCATTGGCCACCATCACCGGGGCCGTTGAAGGAACGTCACTGAATGCTGCAGCCGGTCTCAATCTGCCGACCACTGGGCAGGGTTTGGTCATTCCTTCCGTCACAGCAGTCTCCTACGGGGCGCTGCCGGATCAGGATAAGGTTATCCCGCTGGCTTCTGCACCTGATGAAACACTGGTTCAGCAAGTGGCGAATAGTCCAAACCCCCTGCCGGTCATTGGCCCCGATGGACGTCAGCCCTGGCAGGTGTATGCGCGGCCCTTTGTCGAAAATACGGAGAACCCAAAAGTCGCCATTATTGTCAAAGGACTTGGGTTTAGTCGTGCGGCGAGCATGGCGGCCATTAAAAAACTTCCGGGTGAAGTCAGTCTGGCTTTTTCACCCTATGCGACAGACCTCAACGACTGGATGATCCGGGGGAGGCTGTCCGGTCATGAAGTGTTTTTGGAGCTTCCTATGGAAAGCAAGGCGTTTCCTGTCGAGGACGCCGGACCGCTGGCCCTGAACACGGGGTTGCAGGTGGAAGACAACATTAAGCTGCTCAATCAGGTGATGGGGAAAATGACCGGCTATGTCGGTTTGCTGTCCGTTATGGGGTCAAAGTTCAATGAAGCCGAAGGACAACTCAAGCCCATTCTGACCGAGATCAAAAGGCGGGGTTTGATGTTTGTTGACGGCGGTGGTGGCAAATCGCGGGCGCGACGGGTTGCCGCTGAAATTGATTTGCCAAAAGCGTTTAGCAACGTTTATCTGGACGATCCTCCGACGCGCAGTGCGATGGATCAAAAGTTGCAGGGGTTGGACCAATTGTTGCGCCAGCAGGCATCTGGGATTGCCGTTGTTCATGCCTATCCAAATACAATAGAGCGATTACTGATATGGATCAGAACATTGGAGGACCGTAAACTCACACTCGTCCCTGTCTCAGAACTGGCCAATAAGCAATTTGTCGATTAATGCCTTCTTCATCTTCAAATAACCGGAAACGGGGGGGCGAGCCGCCGTATTATCGGCCTTGTGTTGGGGCTGTACTGTTTAATCCGCAGGGCCTTGTCTGGGTTGGCAAGCGGATTTCAGAACCGGGAAATACTTTGGATTATGCCTGGCAGATGCCGCAAGGCGGCATTGATGTGGGGGAAGACCCGCGGCTTGCTGTGTTTCGGGAGTTGCTTGAGGAAACAGGGACAGACAGGGCTGAAATTGTTCGGGAATCTGTAGATTGGCTCCGTTATGACCTGCCCGAACAATATACAAAATCAACACGAAAAGGTCAGTTCAGGGGCCAGACCCAAAAATGGTTCGCCCTGCGTTACAATGGTACGGATAGCGAGTTCAATCTCAATTTCCATGAAAAACCAGAATTTTCCGAATGGCGCTGGACCCGGTTAGAGGCCGTTCCCGAGTTGATTGTGCCCTTTAAGCGCGACGTATATAAAAGCGTAGTCGCCGAATTTGAAGACCTTCCCGAAAGGATTGCCAACGAATGATTATGTATATGCAGGTTTTGGCCGGATTTATTATTTTGGTCGGAGCCGCAGAAATCCTTGTGCGTGGGGCGGTTTCTATGGCTGACCGGTTTGGGGTCTCTCCTTTGATAATTGGCATGACCGTTGTTGCCATAGGAACTTCTGCACCGGAGCTGGTTGTTTCATTGAACGCTGTTTTTGAGGGGGCGCCAGGGTTGGCCATTGGCAATATTGTTGGTTCCAATATTGCCAATGTGTTGCTGATACTGGGGGCAACCTGTCTTTTGAAGCCGATTGTCGATCACCCAGGATCATCGCCTCTGGATGGATGGATTTTGATTGGTGGCTCCGCCTTGTTTATGGGGTTGTGTCTCTATGGGGTCATTGGTTTGGTTGCAGGTGTTCTGCTAATGCTTGCCTTTTTCGGTTTTCTTGCCGCGTCCTATTGGCGCAACAGCCAGAGCCCAAAGGCCAAAAAAGAAGCGGCCCTTGAAATTGAAGAACTGCAGGGCAAGAGAAAGCCTGTTTACATCGCATTTATGATGGCGCTCGCGGGTCTTGTCGGGCTTGGGCTTGGGGCGGATTTGCTGGTTACGGGCGGTGTGGACGTCGCCCGTAATTTTGGTGTCAGTGAAGAAGTGATCGGTCTGACGTTGTTTGCTCTGGGCACGTCTCTGCCGGAGCTGGCGGCATCCCTGGTCGCTGCTATGCGCGGCCATCCGGCTGTTGCCATTGGCAATGTGATCGGTTCCAACCTGTTCAATATTCTGGGGATTGCTGGCATTCTCGGTCTGGTTGGCACTATTCCCGTTCCCTTACAGATTCTGGAATTTGATGTCTGGGTTATGTTCCTGTCGACGTTGGTCCTGTTCCCAGTGCTTGTTCTGGACTGGCGAATTCCCCGGGTCACAGGGACTGCCTTGTTGGTCGCTTATGTCGGTTATATATGGGCCCAGGCTTACGGCATTGAAAACCTGAAGGCGCTTGTGGGTTAAAGGGTTGAAAGCTGATGATGGTTCGCCCATTCTCCCGGTCATGGCTGATAAGATGAAGGGCAATGTGCTGATTACCGGTGCGGCAAAACGAATTGGCCGCTCCATTGCTATTCAAATGGCGCAACAGGGATGGAATGTTGCCATCCACGCCCACCATTCGGTTGAGAACGCCAATGCCTTACAGAATGAACTCAAGGGTTTGGGAGTGGAAGCTGTTGCCCTGTCGGCCGACCTAGCGGTCGATGCCGAAGCCAGTGCGCTTTTTGACGCGGCGGCACAGGCTTTGGGCCCGATATCGTGCCTGATCAACAATGCATCGGTGTTTGAACAGGATACGGCCCTGGATGTGACCCGCGAGTCCTGGGATCTCCATATGGAGGTTAATCTCCGCGCCCCATTTGTCCTGAGCCAGTGTCTGGCGCAACATCTGCCTGCCGGATTGCCGGGCGTAATTGTCAATATTATCGACCAGCGGGTTTGGAACCCAACGCCGCAATTCACGTCTTATACGCTAAGCAAAATGGGGCTTTGGGCGGTGACGCAGGTTTTGGCGAAATCACTGGCTCCACAAGTTCGGGTCAACGGCATAGGACCAGGACCGACCTTGCAAAGCATTCATCAATCCGAAGAAGAATTCGCGGCGGAAGTTGCTATGGTGCCACTACAGCGAAGCGTGACGCCAGAAGATATTTGTCGGGGGGTCCAGTTTATCCTCGACTCGCCGACCATGACGGGGCAAATGATTGCCTTGGATTCCGGCCAACATCTTGGATGGCTGCCTGAACAGGAAGTAACATGACGATCAATGAGACGCGTTCCCAGACGCCAATGCGGATTGCAGACGGCAGCAATAAAATCAGGCATGTGTTTATCCGCGATATGATTGTCGATTGTTCCATCGGTATCTACACGCATGAAAAAGAACACGAGCAGCGTGTGCGGATCAATCTCGATCTGGCGGTCGGCGAGGGGGACCATCGGATCAACGATGATATCCGAAATGTAATTAGTTATGAGGACATGGCCAAAGGGATTGAGGCCATTATCGCTGAGGGGCACATCAATCTTGTTGAAACATTGGCAGAGAAGATTGCCGAAATGTGTTTACAGGATTTACGGGTAATTACTGCTCGGGTCCGTGTCGAAAAGCTTGATATAATTTCTAGCGCAGAAAGTGTTGGCGTTGAAATAGAGCGCTTTAATTCTAAGTAACCGGATGGCGCTTCAAAGATAGAAAATGTTATATTTAAAGAGCTTAGCCGGAATACTCCGCTAACAGTTGTGCACAGGCCGTTAGGCGTTACGTTTCTGTGAAGTAAATATTTCCGAACGTTTCACTGCAATTACAGAATGAATACAATATATAAAAAATTGTTTATATTCAATAGGTTACGAATTTGCCTAATTTTTGAGCAAACCGGGTAAACCCTTGTTATTTTATGAGTCTAAGGAAGACTATTCGGGTTTTCAACAAACTTATCCACAGCTTTCGTGGATAGATAAACAGGGCTTTGGGCATGAATTCAATAGTATGCAACTGTGAACTTTGATTAAAAGTCGAGATTGATAGGTGAGTAACGACAATAATCCACCCAAGATAGAAAACGGAAATCAGTCTGGAGATTCCGCACCTGTTGGGGTGGCGGTTATTGAACGGCACCTTAAAACCCTGCCAAGCAGCCCCGGCGTTTACAGAATGGTTAATGTTAAGGGGGACGTTATCTATGTGGGGAAGGCGAAAAACCTGAAAAAACGGGTGGTCGCCTATACGGCACCAGAGCGGCAGGCGCTCAGGACACGGCGTATGATTTCGGAAACGGCCTCCATGGAGTTCGTCACCACCCACACCGAAGCCGAAGCTTTACTTCTCGAATCCAATCTCATCAAAAGATATGCCCCCAAATACAACATCCTGCTGCGTGATGATAAATCCTTCCCGTTTATTCTGGTTACGGCCGGACATGACTTTCCCCAGGTCTTAAAGCACCGGGGCGCCCAGAGTAAAAAAGGAGATTATTTTGGTCCTTTCGCATCCGTCTGGGCGGTCAATGAAACATTGGCCGTTTTGCAACGGGCATTTTTACTAAGAACCTGTACGGATTCTGTTTTTGCCAACCGCACGCGCCCTTGTTTGCTGTATCAGATCAAACGCTGTGCAGCGCCTTGTGTGGATAAGGTCAGTACGGATGATTACGGCGCGCTGGTGGCTCAGGCCCGGAACTTTTTGTCGGGTGGCTCGAAGGCCATCCAGAAAGACTTTGCAGCCAAAATGCAAGCCGCCAGCGATGCTCTTGAGTTTGAACTGGCCGGGCAGTACCGGGATCGCATTCGCGCCTTGACCCGCGTTCAGGCGCGTCAGGATATCAATCTGCATGGTGTGGGCGAGGCGGATGTGATTGCCGCTCATCAGGATGGCGGCGTCACGTGCGTTCAGGTTTTTTTCTTCCGGACCGGGGCGAACTTTGGCAACCGCTCCTACTTTCCAAGTCAGGCCCGTGACGTTGAATTACCGGAAGTTCTGGAAGCTTTCATAGGCCAGTTTTATGCGAAAACGGTACCGCCGAAGACGATTTTCGTCAGTCATGCGGTGCCGAATGGGGAACTTCTAAGTGAGGCCCTGTCAGTGCGGGCGGAGACGGCGGTCAAACTGTTATGCCCGAAGCGCGGTGACAAGCGGAAAATTGTTGAACATGCCCTGGCCAACGCCAAAGAGGCACACGGTCGCCGCATGGCGGAAAGCGCATCGCAACGCCGGATGTTGGAACGTGTACAGGAGGTTTTCAAGCTGGATGGCGTTCCAGACCGCATAGAAGTGTATGATAACAGTCATGTTTCTGGGACTAAGGCCGTGGGCGGCATGATTGTCGCCGGACCGGAAGGTCTGCTGAAAAGCGCCTATCGCAAATTTACAATCAAGGGTGCGGCCCCGGTTTCGGGGCGCGTCGGGATTGACGGATATGCTGCTGGTGATGATTACGCCATGATGAAAGAGGTTTTGAACCGGCGGTTTTCGCGGGCCTTGCGGGAGGATCCCGACAGGACCCTGGGGCAATGGCCGGATCTGGTGCTGCTGGATGGCGGTAAGGGGCAATTGAGCATGGGCCTTCAGGTGTTTGAGGAATTAGGCATTGATGACATTGGCATTGCCGCTATCGCCAAAGGGCCGGAAAGGAATGCCGGACGGGAGAAAATTTTTCTGTCCGATGGCAGCCCGGCCATTGAGCTGGAACCGAAAAACCCTGTCCTCTATTTTTTGCAACGCCTGCGCGACGAGGCGCATCGCTTTGCCATTGGCAGTCACCGCCAAAAGCGATCTAAGGCGATCACACGATCGATTCTGGATGAAATTCCAAACGTCGGAGCGAAACGCAAAAAAGCCTTGCTGCATCATTTTGGAGGGCCGGAAGCCGTTGCTCAAGCCGGCCGCAGCGATCTGGAAGGGGTCGAGGGCATTAACACGGCGCTGGCCAATAAAATTTATGATTGGTTTCATCCCGAGGGATAGTAGGGTAAATATAAACGACATTTTCTACCTAAAATCTCCAGGCGCCTTTTTATGTTACGTAGTCTCCCAAACCTTTTAACCGTATCACGCATTTTATCGATCCCGATTTTGATTTGCCTGCTGTTGTTTATTGAGGATCCGGCAGGAAGCTGGCTGGCATTTGCGGCCTATACCTATGCCTGTATCACGGATTTCTTTGATGGGTATCTGGCCCGCGCCTGGCATCAGCAATCGGCTTTTGGCCGGTTTCTCGACCCGATCGCAGACAAGCTGCTTGTGGCGGCTGTGCTGCTTGCCCTCGTTGGCATAGACAGGGTATCAGGATTGACCGTCCTGCCAGCAGCGGTGATCCTGTGTCGCGAGATTTTGGTGTCGGGACTGCGCGAGTTTTTGGCCGAGGTTGATGTCAGCGTTCCGGTCAGCAAGCTGGCGAAATGGAAAACAGGTATTCAGATGCTGGCGTTGGGTTTTTTGCTGGTCGGGCCGAACGGACCGGATTTCGGGCCATTGTCCACTTCGGAGATCGGTTTTTGGGGAATATGGGCGGCTGCGGTCTTAACCCTTATTACGGGTTACGACTATCTGACCCACGGGTTACGCCATATTATTGAGACGGATAACGCTCCGGCACCAAAACGCAAAGCCGTTCCCAAACCGGATGCGGAAGCGACGACGGAGAGCAGTTGATTTTCCGGGTGTGGAAGCCAATATTGGGTGTCTGACAGGGCATATAAAAGCGGGTGCGTATGAAGATATTTGGCTTGATTGGCTGGAGTGGCAGCGGCAAAACGACGTTGATCAGGAAACTGATACCGGAGTTGATTTCCATGGGGTATCAGGTTTCAACCATGAAACATACCCACCATAATTTTGATATTGATCAGCCGGGTAAGGATTCGTACGAACACCGCATTGCCGGTGCCAGTCAGGTTTTGATTGCCGGCGCCAAGCGCTGGGCCTTGCTGAATGAAAGCCGGGGCCAGCCGGAACCCTCTATTGAAGAGCTTCTGGCGCGAATGGACGATGTGGATATTGTACTGATTGAGGGTTTCAAGCGGCATACGCATCCGAAAATGGAAGTTTTCAGGCCGTCGGTGGGGAAAGGGATGATCGCAAGCGACGATAAGTCCGTGGTCGCCATTGCCACGGATGAAGCCGGGGTGGATACAGACTTGCCCATACTGGATTTGAATGACGTAACCGCCGTTGCCCAGTTTGTTATCGACTTTTGCGAATTGCCAAAGGGTAAGCTCAATGGCGCAGCTTAAGGACGATTGTTTTGCTTTCGGTGGCGAGCTTTTGCCGCTTGCTGTGGCGCTGGCCGATCTGAAAAGCCGCCTGGAGCCGGTGGTCGGAATGGAAACGGTCCCTTTAAAAGAGGCGCAGGGGCGCATTCTCGCGGAAGATATCTGCTCGACACGCGATGTCCCGCCCCACGATAATTCCGCTGTCGACGGGTACGCCGTTTATTTTTCGGATTTGCCATCCGGAGGGGAAGCGCGTTTGCCTGTTGCTGCGCGGATTGCTGCCGGACATCCGTTGCCGCGGCCTGCCAGACGTGGAGAAGCCTATCGGATATTTACGGGCGCGCCGATGCCCGGCGGGGAAGCGGGCGGGCCGGATACCGTTTATATGGAAGAAGACTGCGAACAGGATGGCGATCAGGTTATCTTGCCGAGCGGGCTAAAAGCGGGATCAAACCGGCGAAAACAGGGGGAAGACGTCAGGACCGGTGACGTTGTCCTGAAAACGGGAAGCCGCTTGCGACCACAGGAAATTGGCATGGCGGCGTCCATTGGTCAGGCTCAATTAAAGGTGTTCAAGCGACTTCGAGTGGCCGTCTTTTCTACGGGAGATGAAATCTGCGATCCTTCCGGTGACGCTCCTGCGGGCAGCATTTACGATTCCAACCGATATTCAACCATTGCGCAGTTAACGACACTTGGCTGTCAGGTCACCGATATTGGCATTTTACCGGATGACGAACCGACAATTGCCGACGCTTTGGCCAAGGCTGCCAACGATCATGATCTTTTAATCACTTCCGGTGGCGTTTCCGCTGGCGAGGAAGATCACGTCAAGGCCGCTGTGGCGGCGCATGGCGGCGTTCACCTCTGGCGGCTGGCGATCAAACCGGGGCGACCGATTGCTTTGGGACAGGTGGGCAATGCGGCGTTTGTTGGTTTGCCCGGCAATCCGGTTGCAGCCATGGTGACCTTCATGACCATCGCTCGGGGGATGATTTTGACCCTGTCTGGGGCGACCGATACCACGGCACACCGGTATCAGGTGACCGCCGGGTTCGACCACAAGAAAAAACAGGGGCGGACGGAATGGGTGCGCGTCCGCTTAAGGACGGATGAAAAGGGGCAGTTGGGCGCTCATAAAATCCATAGCGGGGGGTCTGGCATCCTGACGTCTCTGGTTGATGCCGACGGGCTGGTTGAGCTGGGAGAGGATGTGGAGACCATCCAGACTGGTGAAGCGGTCGATTTTTTACCCTTCAGTGAGGTCATGCGATGAAGATATTGTATTTTGCGTGGGTTCGCGAGATGACCGGCAAGTCAGGAGAGGATTTCCCGTTGCCGGAGGATGTCCGTACAGTACGCGAGCTGGTCGATTGCCTGAAAAAACAGGGGGATAGCTATCAGTCGGCTTTCGCGGATGAAGCGGTTGTCCGGGTTGCCGTCAATCAGGAATATGTGGGCCTTGATCATGCGGTTTCGGATGGTGATGAGATCGCCTTTTTTCCGCCGGTAACAGGAGGCTGAACCGATGATCCGTGTCCAGGCCGAAGATTTTGATGTGGGCGCCGAGCTGAAACAAATGACAGACGGCAACCACGGCATTGGCGGCCTTTGCAGCTTTGTCGGGCTGGTTCGGGATATGGCTGGAGAACAAACTATTTCGACCATGACTCTGGAACATTATCCCGGCATGACGGAAAAGGCCCTGATGGAAATTGACCGCCAGGCGCAGGAGCGATGGCCGCTTGCAGGCACATTGATCATCCACCGCTATGGGCCGCTGCAACCGGGAGAGCAAATCGTGCTGGTGGCGGCTGCTTCGGCGCACCGGGAAGCGGCCTTTGAAGCCTGCCATTTTCTGATCGACTGGCTGAAAACAAAAGCCCCGTTCTGGAAACTTGAAGATGGACCCGAAGGTGGAAAATGGGTTGATGCGCGCATTAGTGACGATACAGCTGCGGCGCGTTGGGGTACAGTTGACGGCAAAGCACGGCCAGACGACGCAGCGGAGTAATACAGATTACCTTACGAGCCATTTTTTTTGATTTTGACGGGGTCATCGTTGAATCCGCCGCCCTAAAGGTAGATGCCTTTCGGGAACTCTTTAAAGAGCATCCCTCCGAAATTGTTGACCAAGTTGTGACCTACCACAAGGCCCATGAAGGGATTTCACGGGTTGTCAAAATCCGTTATGCCTACGAGCATATCCTGAAAGTTGACCTTTCCGATAGCATGCATAACGCTTTGTGTGAGCGGTATACGGAGATCGTCGAGCAAAAAGTCGTTGATTGTGAAAGCGTTGAGGGGGCTCTTGAGTTTTTGGCGCAAGCGGCAGGGCAACTGGATCTCTTTATCGTATCGGGGACGCCGGAAGAGGAACTGAAACGGATAACCGATCGACGCGGCATCAGCCGGTATTTTAGCGCCATTTACGGCTCGCCCAGAAAGAAAGAGGATATCGTCAGCGAAGTCCTGACGA
The DNA here is from genome assembly GCA_048262255.1 of Rhodospirillales bacterium. GTDB lineage: Bacteria > Pseudomonadota > Alphaproteobacteria > Rhodospirillales > Casp-alpha2 > JABMNT01. Next base: position 1,775,644 of record JBLXFH010000001.1, read on the forward strand.
CAAAGGGGTTCACCGCGGCAGACTGTCTATTCATAGGTGATGCCATGACTGACCATGATGCCGCGAAAGCTTGCCGAATGCCATTTCTCGGACGTGTCGTTGCGGGTGAGAAAAGCCCTTTTCCAAAAGCAACGAAAACCGTATCCGATCTCACCGGCCTAGGCGACATCGCCGGAATATTTCAACATGGGAGGCAGGAATGACGGACGAAAAGCCATCGCTCAAGGCCTACAAAAATGAAACCTTCATGAACAGTCCGAATGCCCGGGAACTGCGCATTCTTGCCGAATACCTGGAACCGGCATCCCGCCTTGATCAGTATGAGGTCAGCGATACCATTGTGTTTTTTGGTTCGGCGCGGATTTTGCCGCGCGATGTCGCCGAGAAACAACTCGAAACGGCGCGAGAGGAAAACACCGGCATTGAGGTGGCGGAACGCGGGCTGATGATGTCACGCTATTATGAAGATGCGCGCGGACTGGCCAGCCGGATGACCGAATGGTCGAAAAAACTCGAAGATAAAAAACGCCGGTTTCTGATCTGTACGGGCGGTGGCCCAGGGATCATGGAGGCTGCCAACCGGGGAGCATCGGAGGCGGGAGGGATCAATATCGGCTTCAATATTTCCCTGCCCTTCGAACAGCATTTCAACCCGTATATCACGCGCGAGCTGAATTTTGAGTTCCACTACTTTTTTATGCGTAAGTTCTGGTTTTTGTATCTCGCCAAGGCGATGGTGGTTTTCCCCGGCGGTTTCGGGACCATGGATGAATTGTTTGAAACGATGACGCTCATGCAGACCGGGAAATCCAAGAAAAAGCTGCCGATCCTTTTATACGGACGGGAATTCTGGAATGACGTTCTCAATCTGGATGCGCTGGTCAAATACGGAACCATTTCAGCCGAAGATTTAAAGCTGTTCCATGTGACGGACTCGGTCGATGAGGCGTTTGAGTATCTGGTCGGCAAACTGAGCGGTAGTGCCCTCACCGAACCGGGCGGATATTTTTAGGGCGTCGCCCACGGCATATAAAAAAGGCCGGGTTTTCACCCGGCCTTTTTTTATATCTGTTTTGCGCGATTATTCGGCCGCGTTGGCACTGCCGGCAGGTGCTTTGCCAACGGCCTTGTCGTAATCTTCCATCATCCATTGGCTGATCTGGCCAACAGAGAAGGTGTAATCATCGATCTTGCCGACGGGCGTGACTTCCGCTGCCGTACCGGTGAGAAAAACCTCCGTCGCATTGGCCAGTTCTTCCGGCATGATGGCGCGTTCTATGACCTCGATGCCGCGTGCTTTTGCCAGCTGGATAACGGTTTGCCGGGTGATGCCGTTGAGGAAGCAGTCGGGTGTCGGTGTGTGTAGTTTGCCATCACCCATGACCATAAAGATGTTGGCGCCGGTTGATTCCGCAATCTGCCCGCGGTAGTCATGCATCAATGCATCGTCAAAACCGTTTTTTTCCGCCGAATGTTTGGATAGTGTGCAAATCATATAAAGACCTGCGGCTTTGGCATGCACGGGCTCGGTTTTTGGTGAAGGCCGCTGCCATTTGGAGGTTTGCAGCTTGATGCCTTTCATCCGGGCTTCCGGCGAGAAGTATGACGGCCATGGCCAGGCGGCAATCGCCACATTAATGCGGTTGGCTTGTGCGGAAACGCCCATCATTTCGCTGCCCCGCCATGCTACCGGGCGCAGGTAGCCGTCAACGATGTTGTTGGCTTCCAGGGTCTCGACCTGAGCTTTGTTGAGTTCATCGATTGAAAAGGGAATTTCAAATCCCAGTTGGTCTGCCGAATAAAACAACCGTTCCGTATGTTCCTGCAGTTTGAAAATTTTGCCGCCATAGGCGCGTACACCTTCAAACACTGAAGACGCATAATGCAGACCATGGGTGAGTACATGGACATTCGCATCGCGCCATGGAATCAGGTTCCCGTTAAACCAAATCAGGCCGTCGCGATCATCAAAAGCTGGTCCAGACATTGTAATAATCTTTCGTGAAAATGAGTTAATTATGTGTGTTGTTGCGTTTAGTAGCACTCCCATTGAAATATGTCAACAATGCTGACTTAAATTTTTTGTTTCCGTGCTTTTGCATTATACTTTTTATTCATAAGAATGTTTGCATATCATCGGTTAAAATGTTTCCGCGAACCACAAACAGGCCTTTAGGCACAGGATTATCGGAATTGCAGGAAGAACAAATGCGTCAGGCCATCGAGCTCCTGTTTTTCGCTTATCGCGATTTCACTGGCGAAGCAGACGCGATTTTGGCTGATTATGATTTTGGAAGAGCCCACCATCGTGTCGTCTATTTTATTGGCCGCAACCCGGAAATCACGGTCACGCATTTACTCGGCGTTCTCAAAATCACGAAACAGAGCCTGTCACGGGTATTGGGCCAGTTGATCGATGAGGGGTTTGTCGAGCAAAGAGCCGACGCCAAAGATGGTCGACGACGCCTGCTGGCGTTGACGCAAAAAGGCATTGATCTGGAAAACCGTTTAACGGAACGCCAAAGCCACAGGATAGCAAAGGCCTTCGGTTCCGTTGGGTCTGATGAAATCAACGGGTTTCGACGTATTTTATATGGTATGATTAACGAGGATGACCGCGAACATGTTTCCCGGTTTTTTGACACTCCGCCCGAGTCGAACATAAAAACCTAGGCCTTATTGACGATGTCCATCACAACGGAACAGCCTCACATACTGGTCGTCGATGATGATGACCGTCTGCGCAGCTTGCTGGTCAAATACCTCAGCGAAAACGGCTTTGTCGTCATCCCGGCGAGAGATGCATCGGATGCCCGCAGCAAGCTGAAAACCCTGGAGTTTGATCTGATTATTCTGGATTTGATGATGCCGGGCGAATCCGGGCTTGATTTCGCGTTAGATTTTCGCCGGTCAAGCGCGGTGCCGATTTTAATGCTGACCGCTATGGGGGAAGCCGATGACCGGATCTCCGGGCTGGAATGTGGTGCCGATGATTATCTGACGAAACCCTTTGAGCCAAGAGAGTTATTGTTACGCTTACATAATATCCTGAAACGGATGCCAAAACAGGCCATGGATGACGTTCATGTCCGATTGGGAGATGCGGCATTTTCAAGCCATCGCGGCGAACTGCAAGTCCATGGACAACTGGTCCGTCTGACGGATATTGAAACCGCTTTACTTCGGGTGCTGTCGGCCCGGCCCGGTGAAATACTGAGCCGGGAAGAACTGATCGAAATGACCGGAACGACCGGCGGCGGTCGTGCGGTGGATGTGCAGGTCACGCGGCTGCGAAGAAAAATTGAACGCGACCCCAAGCTTCCCCGCTATTTGCAGACGGTGCGTGGGCGTGGCTATTTGTTGAGACCGGATTAAACGGCGAGAGATGAGATTATCGGTGCTGAAACGATTTATGCCGAAAAGCCTGCTCGGGCGATCATTATTGATTATCGTGACGCCATTGATACTGCTGCAACTGGTTGCAGGAAGTATTTTTTATGAAACCCATTGGGACAAAATGACCCTGCGGCTGGCTCGAAGCGTCACCGGGGATATTGGGGGAATTATTGATTTGCTTCGGCGCAACCCGGACCCTGTTTACCGGGGAGAGCTATTTGCCGTTGCGGCTCAGAACTTTGACCTTGAGATGCAATTTGAGGAAGATGGGATTCTGAAGCTTGGCAACAAGGGGGAAGACGGGCTGATGGAAGAAATGCTGATCCACGCCATGACGGATTATGTGAACAAGCCCTTCGCCATCGATACCATAAGCATCGATCGATATGTTATCATTGATGTGCAACTCCCCGATGGGGTGCTGAGGACCATCGCCCCGAAAAAGCGACTGTTCAGTTCAACGGCGCTGGTCTTTGTTCTGTGGATGATCGGGACATCGCTCATTCTGTTTTCCATCGCCATGATTTTTATGCGCAATCAGGTCCGCCCTATCCGGCGTTTGGCGGCTGCGTCGGACAATTTTGGCAAGGGTCGAGACGTTTCCAGTTTCAAGCCGGAAGGAGCCATTGAAGTCCGACAGGCGGCTTCGGCCTTTTTGGCCATGCGGGACAGGATCGTCAGGCAGATTCGCCAGCGCACCGATATGCTTGCCGGGGTGTCACATGATTTACGCACGCCGCTGACCCGTATGCGCCTGGAACTGGAAATGCTTGGAGATACGGATGCGGCATCGAATTTGAAGTCCGATGTTACGGAAATGGAGCATATGCTGGAAGGGTATCTGGCATTTGCCCGAGGCGAGGGAACGGAACAACCAAGATCAACCAACCTGACGACATTGGTGGAAGAGGTGGTTCATCAGGCACGACGTAAAGGCGGCGAAATCGACTTTCATGCCGAAAGCGAGCTTGTGTTGCCGTTGCGGCCGAACGCCTTTAAGCGGTCCATAACCAATTTGATCGATAACGCATCACGGTTTGCTGCACATGTCTCCGTTCGGATCGGCCAGCGTGAAGATGCTGTTGAGGTGATCATTGATGATGACGGGCCTGGAATTGCAGAAGAGCACAGGGAAGATGTCTTCAAGCCCTTTTATCGTGTTGAAGGGTCACGCAATCAGGGAACCGGAGGGATCGGACTGGGTTTGACAATTACGCGCGATGTGATCCGCAGCCATGGGGGAGAGATCGAACTATCCAGCTCCCCTAATGGCGGCCTAAGGGTCAGAATACGACTTCCTGTCTAACCCGGTTTACCAAATTAAAAATTTTATTTTCAAGCTGTGAAAAGGTATCGATTCTTATATAAAATCCGCTATCCTAGATTGGGTCAATGATTAGAGCCTACGCTTATAGGTTTAAAATAGTGAGAGTATGGTGGCGGATATCAAAAAAATAAAAATTTTACTCGCTGATGATCATGCCTTGTTCCGCAGCGGCATGAAATATGTGTTGGCGGACCTGGCCGGCGAAATTGAGATTATTGAAGGTGACAGTTACACGGAGGCCTTGCAAATAGCGGAACGCGAAAAGGATCTGGATATTGCTCTGGTTGATATCTCGATGCCCGGTCTGGATGATTTCAACGGGTTGCGTCGTCTCTGCGAAATCATGAAATTGGTTCCGGTTGTTGTTGTTTCTGCTCTCGACCGGGAGCCTGAAATTCGCAAGGCCATGGCATGTGGTATATCCGGTTACATTCCCAAAACCCTTGATAGTTCGATTGTTTTAAGCGCCTTGGCGCTGGTTTTCGCGGGTGGGGTTTATCTTCCACCGACAATTCTTGTCGATAGCCAGAATGACGTTCCGGATCATTTGTATGACCCAAAAAAGCAAGCCTCCTCCGGGCCATTGACCCCACGACAGCTTGATGTTCTGGCATTGGTTGCGCGGGGTTATTCCAATCGGGAAATTGCAAACGAACTGAATTTGGCGGAAGGCACCGTCAAGCTGCATGTCACAGCCTTGCTTCGGGGGCTTGATGCAAGCAACCGGACGCAGGCGGTGGTAAAGGCCAATTCCCTTGGCCTGACATCCCGGGTCGGCTGAACGGCTCAGTATAGACGCCCACCATTGGGCACTGGCAGGGAGGGGGTCAGCAAAACAACTTCGCCCTCATCGTCGGGAAACCCAAGAACCAGTATTTCCGACATGAACTTACCGATTTGTTTGGCTGGAAAATTGATAACGGCAGCGACCTGTCTGCCGACCATCTGCTCTGGCGTATAATGTTTGGTGATCTGGGCGGATGTTTTTCTCTCGCCGATCTCGGGACCGAAATCGACCCACAATTTTAATGCCGGTCGGCGGGCTCCTTCAAAAACTTCAGCACGCAGGACAGTGCCGACACGAATGTCGACTTTCAGAAAATCATCAAATGTAATATCCATTATACACCTCCTTCATGTCGGGAACGGTGTCGGTAATGCGCAAAAAATGCAAGAGGGTGAAGGCATTTAAACGTAAAAAAACCGCTCCCGAACAGTGCCGGAAGCGGTTTTTTTATTTGGTAAACGCAGCGATTAATTTTTGAATTTGGTCGCCAGCGCCTGCATTTCGTCAATGCTTTCTGCAAGCCGGGCATTCAATTTGTCCATGCTCTCTTTGTTCGAAGTGGCCATCATGTCAGCCAGTTCGCGCATGTTACCGAATGCGGTTTCAAAAGCGCCTTTAACGTAATCAACCTGTTTGGTTGCAGCGTCTTGAGGTGTTTTGCTTTTCGACAGGGCCGTAATTGCCGACTGGGTTTCTTCCATAGTCGTTTGCAGAATTTCGGCTTGACGTTTGGCCAGCGCTTTAACGCTTTCGGTCGCAGCCTGGTTGGCGGCCGTCAGTGCTTCAATGTTCTTTTGCTGTGTTTTGACAACAGCTTCAACATCGACCGTAGGGATGTTCATGCTGCTCGTCATTTTTGAAAAATCAGCTGTGAACTTGGAAGGGTCGAAGTCCGCAAAGAACTTGCTCATATCAAACGCTTGAAACGGATTAGATGCTTTGGTCATTGGTGGTCTCCATTTGTCCCGACACTGGGTGTCGTTGGGTTAAATAATTATATTGCAGTGCAACATGACCCTTATATGCGCCTGCTTCGTACCGTTGTCAATAAAAAATGCTGCACTGCACAAAAAATATTTTTGGTTAAAACTCCAATAAAATCAGGCGCGTGAAAATTGCCGGGCGAACCGCTCAGCCTGGTTAAGGGCCCGGTCCAAAGTAGCCATGGTTTTTGATTTGTCCGGACTATCGTCTTTCAGCCAAACCCTGAACGCGGTCAGATAAATGCCGCAGAGACCTTTCAGCCGGAGGCTACCAAAGGGGCCCGCCGTTGAAACCCCGGCGGCTTCCAGTGTGAGTTTCATGGAACTCCGGATGTTGCAGATTTGCATCAGTAATACGCAGGGATCGCCTATGCTGCCTTGCAGGACGGCGGCGATGCCCCCGCGATAAGGCGCGAGCAAATCAAACCGGGTCATGAGAATGTCGAACAGGCGCTCGCGGACGGTCTCATCAGGTTCTTCCGGGGCCATATGGTCAAGCATCAGACGGTCTGTCCGGCGTGTAAGAATGCCAAACAAGGCACCTTTTGTCGGCAAGTGGCTCAGCAATTCAGGCTCCGGCATCTCGGCTGTTTCGGCAATTTCGTGCAAAGTGACGTAACGCCAGCCATGGGTTGTGGCCAGCTGCAGGGCGCTCTCGATAACCCGTTGCTCGGCGTCTTTTTTCTGGGTAGGTTTTTTTACCATATCAAAACCAGAATCCGATTCGTTCGTATCCGGGTTACAATAATGAGGTAAAACGCTACAGATTCCAAATGGGAAATGTTAACCGGCCAGTTCCCGCGACCGGTTGGTTGCGGCCTGAATGGCTTTTGTGACAAGCGGTTGCCAGCCATCATCAGACATCAAAACGGCCAATGCTTCCGCTGTTGTGCCGCCGGGGCTGGTGACATTGACCCGCAATGTTGACGGCGTTTCGCTGGACTGACGGAGCAGTTCACCGGCACCGGAAACGGTTTCCCGGGCAAGGCGTTCGGCTAGTGCATCCGGCAGGCCTGCCTGTTTGCCGGCCTCGGCCATACATTCGACCAGTAAAAACACATAGGCGGGGCCGCCACCCGAGAGCGCAGTCACGGCATCGATCAGGTTTTCGTCGCTGACCCATTCAACACTACCCACGGCTTGCAGAAGTTCGTCACATGTCGCACGCTGGGCCTGGCTGGTGTGGGCATTGGGGCAGGCGACGGTAATGCCGCGGCGCACAGCGGCCGGGGTGTTCGGCATGGCGCGGATAATGACAGCCTTGGCACCCAGTATGTGTTCAAAATAACTGATGGTTTTTCCCGCAGCGATCGATAAAAACGCTGTGTCGGGTCCGGCAAAGCGGCCATAGGCGGGAGCGACTTTATCCATCATTTGCGGTTTGACGGCGAATACGACAAAGCCGGGTGTCAGTGTGTCGGGAATTTCATCAGGGCTGGAGAATGTATTTACGCCATACTGATTACGTAAGTTTGATGCCGTTTGATCGTTGGGTTCAACAATAAATACATCTGCGGCAGTTACGCCCCTTTCCAACCAGCCCGAAAGCATGGCTTCGCCCATCTTGCCGCAACCGGCCAGTAACAAAGTGTGTTCCATAGGGCGACTAGGCTTCGCCGACGGTATCGATCATCGCCGACTTGATGGCTTCATGGGCCTGTTTGCCGCCCCAGATGACATACTGAAAGGCCGGGTAGAAGCGTTCGCATTCCATGACGGCCGTTTCAACAAGATCTTCCATCTGTTCAATCACCGGGCCTTTGGCTCCGCGCAGGGGCAGGGCATGGCGATACATGGGCAAACCTTCGTCGCTCCACATGCCGAAATGCCCCAGCCACATGCGGTCATTGACCAGAGCCAGCAATTCGTAAACCCGCGCCCGCTGATCGTCGGCGACCCGCATGTCGAAGGCGCATGTAAAATGCAACGCTTCCATTTCATCATTCCATGCGAAATAAAGGCTGTAGTCGCACCAGGTGCCAGGGACCTGAACGGCCATTTCCTGATCGCTCCGCCGATCAAAAATCCAGTCGTTGATTTCAACGATTTGTTCAATAATGTCCAACGGATTGTCGGCAAAATGGTCTTGAGATGTGGTGATGGTTGTCATGAGCCGCTCCCCTTACAAGCCTTGTTTGGCGCTCGAAGTACGGGCCGGTTGGGGAGAGAACACAATATCTGGCCGGATTGCTAAATATTGTGGAACCTTACCCGGTCGCTACTAATTGTAGTCTGCCCAATGGAAAACTCAGGTGCAAGGGGGAACTGCCGTCCGTCTCCATTTTTATGTGGATAAGATCGTCAATCTGAAAACAGGCAGGATTATAAGACTCTGAGACAGGAATCTAGGACTCGCTCCTAAGATTTATGTCTTCGTGGGCTTGCTTGCGGCTTTCTTCGGGCGGGGTTTCCTGGCCGAAGGGGTCGGTTTTGGTGTCGACGGATTCGCAAGCTTCGCTTCCAGATCGGCGAGACGCTTCTCAAGTTTTTCCTGCTCTGTACGTGCCGCAATCGCCACCGCCTTGATGGCCTCGAATTCCTCACGCGGAACCAGATCCATATCGGCCAACAAGCGTTCAAGCTGCTGTCGCACTGTCGCCTCAATTTCGCTTTTCACGCCGGCCAGAGTCGAGACAGCGCCGTTGGCTACTTTGGCAAGATCGTCGAGAATGCGGTTGTTGGTTTGCATGTGGCTTCCTGAATTTTCCTGACAGATGTTTATTATGGAAGCCGAGAGCATCTTTCGCAAGTGCGTGATGGCTTGCAGGGCTGAGCGGCAATGCCTATAAGAACGTCCCCGGATGGAAAGGTTTTTTATGTACGTTGTAACCGGTGGTGCCGGATTTATCGGATCAAATATCGTCAGTGGATTGGCGGCGCGCGGGTTGGGCCCCATTGTTGTTGTCGATCGTTTGAAGGACGACGAGCGCTGGCGGAATATTGCCAAACATGAACTGGCTGATGTGATTCAGCCCGAGGCGCTGTTACCTTTTCTGACGGCCCACGCGGGAGAAGTTCAGGCCGTCATTCATATGGGGGCCATTTCTGCAACAACCGAACGCGACGCGGACCTCATTATCGAGAATAATTTCCAGTATCCCCTAGCCTTGTGGCGCTGGTGCGCCAGCCACGATGCACGTCTTATTTATGCGTCTTCCGCCGCGACCTATGGTGACGGCAGCCAGGGCTTTGACGACGACGGGTCTATTGAGGGGTTGGCCGGGCTCAAGCCCCTGAACGCCTACGGCTGGAGCAAACATCTGTTTGATCGCAAAGTGGCGCGGATGATGGACGATGGGGCACCTCGGCCCCCACAATGGGTTGGGCTCAAGTTTTTTAATGTTTATGGCCCCAATGAATACCACAAGGACCGCATGTCCAGCGTGGTTTCCCAGATTTACCCGGTTGCCGCCAAGGGCGAAGCCTGTCGTTTGTTCAGGTCGCATCACCCGGATTATGGCGACGGTGGCCAACTGCGCGATTTTATCTGGGTTGGCGATTGTGTTGATATCGTTTTGTGGCTTCTGGATCATCCGGACGTCAGTGGCCTGTACAATTGCGGGACAGGCAAGGCCCGGAGCTTTCTCGATCTGGCGACAGCGGTTTACGCGGCCCTCGGCAAAGACGCAAAGGTCGAATATATCGACACCCCGGAAGACATCCGCGACAAATATCAGTATTTCACCGAAGCGCGGATGGAGCGATTGATAGCTGCCGGATATGGTAAGCCCATGACATCTCTGGAAGAGGGCGTGCGGAAATATGTGCAGGAGTACTTGAGCACCGATGACCCTTACCGCTAACGGCTGATCGGTTGAACATCCCATGCTTCTGACGCTTCCCTTCCTGAATATCGATCCAGTGCTTTTTCAGATCGGACCCATCGCCATTCGCTGGTATTCGCTGGCCTATATCGCCGGGCTGGTTTTTGGGTGTCTGTATGTGCGCCATCTGGCGCGCCGTCATTCCGGTATATTAACGCCAGATGACGCCATGGATTTTATTACCTGGGCGACGGTCGGGGTCATTCTGGGCGGGCGCTTCGGTTATATCCTGTTTTACAAACTGCCTTACTATCTGGAGAACCCCATTCAGATGCTCTACGTCTGGCAGGGCGGCATGTCATTTCATGGCGGTTTTCTGGGCGTGGTGATCGCAGGCCTGCTGTTTACCCGTAAACGCAAAATCCCGGTTCTGAAATTCGCCGACTTTCTTGCTTGTGCAGCGCCCATTGGGTTGTTTTTCGGGCGTCTGGCCAATTTTATAAATGGCGAGCTTTATGGCCGTGTTGCGGATGTGCCTTGGGCTATGGTTTTCCCCAATGGCGGGCCGGAACCACGCCATCCCAGCCAGATTTATGAAGCCCTGCTGGAAGGTCTGGTGCTGTTCATTCTGGTCAATACGCTATGGCGCACAGACTATGTGCGGAACCGGCCGGGTGTTGCTACCGGCATTTTCATTCTCGGTTATGCCGCAGCGCGCAGTTTTGTCGAGCTGTTTCGCCAGCCCGATGCCCACATCGGGTTTTTGTTGCTGGGCAGCACCATGGGGCAATGGCTGTCGGCACCTATGGTTCTGGCCGGGGTGTGGCTTATCTTCCGGCCAAAACGTTCAACGTGATGAGCGGGCTTCTTACCCATATCAAACAGCGGATTGCCAAAGAAGGTGCCCTTTCCATCGCCGACTATATGGGCGAATGCCTAAGCAACCCGATCCAGGGTTATTACATGCACAACGAACCGTTCGGGGTCAGCGGCGATTTCATAACAGCGCCTGAAATTTCGCAGATGTTTGGCGAACTGATCGGCTTGTGGGCTGTGCACCAGTGGCATGCGCTGGATAAACCCGCAAAATTTCATTTGATTGAACTGGGCCCGGGCCGCGGAACCTTGATGGCCGACGCCTTGCGGGCGGCTTCCGGCCTGCCTGCCTTTATGGAAGGCATGAACCTGCATCTGGTTGAGACCAGCCAGCGCTTGCGTGCGGTTCAGAAAAACGCCCTCGCCGCATTTCGCCCGACCTGGCATGACGATATTTCCACCCTGCCGGAGGGGCCGTTCATTGTCATCGCCAATGAATTTCTCGACGCCCTGCCCATTCATCAGTTTGAATATACCGAACATGGCTGGTTGGAACGGCGGGTTGTTGTCGACGGTGAAAAACTGGCGTTTACGCCTTGGCCACCCTCATTTTCCATTGAGGCCGATATCGCGCAATTGGCGGCGCCAAAAACGGGCGACCTGTTTGAAGTTTCACCCTTGTCTAAGAAAATCATTTCAGCATTGGCTGGGCGCTGTAAAACGCAGCCGGGTTGTGCCCTGATCATCGACTATGGGCACAGCCATAGTGGATACGGTGACACCCTGCAGGCCGTGAAGGCGCACAGCTTTGCGGATCTGCTGGAAACGCCGGGCGATGCGGACCTGACGGCACATGTGGATTTTGCCGCCATGGCCAAAGCGGCGACGCAAGCCGGAGCCGTTGCTTACGGTGCGGTCGAGCAGGGGGCCTTTCTGAAATCTCTGGGCATAAACGAGCGGACGGAAACTTTGCAAAAGAACGCAACGCCAGAGCAACGCAAACAATTGATTGCCGGACGGGACCGGCTGGTCAATGAGGATCAGATGGGACGGCTGTTCAAGGTGCTGGCGATTGCCGGACCGAAAATGCCGCCACCATCCGGCTTTCAAAACCTCTAGGATTCTGGTAAAAGGCATGATGATAACAGCATCCGAACTTGCCTCTAATTCCTTTATTAAACATGGTTTTTTCACCCGCCAGGGCGGCGTCAGCGATGGCCTGTACCACGGCCTCAATTGCGGTTACGGATCGGGCGATGAGGCAGCACTTGTTGATGAAAACCGCACCCGTGCCATGGCCCAGCTAGGGGTCTGCCGGGAAGACCTGAATACGCTTTACCAAATCCATTCTGCCCACGCTGTGGTTGCCGAAAAGCCATGGTCGCTGGACGAGCGCCCGAAAGCCGATGCCATCGTCACGTGTCAGCCCGGGCTTGCCATCGGTATTATGACAGCCGATTGCACGCCGGTCCTGTTCGCCGATGAGCAGGCCGGGGTTATTGGTGCGGCACATGCCGGATGGCGCGGTGCGATTGGCGGTGTTTTGGAAACCACGGTGCAGGCCATGGAAAGCCTGGGCGCAGACCGGGCGCAGATTGTCGCTGCCGTTGGCCCGTGTATCCATCAGGAATCCTATGAAGTGGGGCCGGAGTTTCGGGCGACATTTTTGGAATCCGATACCCTCTATGAGCGGTTTTTCATCCCATCGGAAAAGGCCAATCACCATCTTTTCGACCTGCCGGGTTTTGTTATGACGGCGTTGTCGATGCTTGGTCTGAAAACCCTGCAGAACGTCTCTGTTGATACCTATACGGACGAAGAGCGGTTTTTCAGCTATCGGCGTGCGACGCATCTCGAGGAAGCGGATTACGGGCGCGGGCTTTCGGCCATCGTGCTGAGCGGAGACTGATCGGCATGCTGCATTTTACCGAGCAGGAACTGGCCGGGCGCCGGCATCGCACGCAAGCCGCCATGGCCGAGCAGGGGCTGGATGGGCTGTTGATCTTCAGACAGGAGTCGATGTTCTATCTGACCGGTTACGACACCTTCGGTTATGTGTTCTTTCAATGCCTTTATCTGGGGCAGGATGGCCGGACGATGTTGCTGACGCGCTCTGCAGATCGCCTGCAGGCCCGCCATACCTCAGATATTGAAGATGTGTGTATCTGGGTGGATGGCCCCGAGGCGCGTCCGGCGGACGTCCTGAAAGATATTCTGTCCGGGTTCGGGCTGGCTGGAAAGCGGCTGGGCGTTGAGTGGGAAGCCTACGGACTGACGGCCCGCAATGGTAAGCGCCTGAGTGCGGCGCTGGACGGGTTCTGTCAGCTTGAGGAAGCCTCCGATCTGATCAGCAAACTGCGTGTCATCAAAAGCCCGGCGGAAATAAAGTATGTGCAAAAGGCCGCGAAACTGGCCGATGACGCCTATGACGCAGCTTTGGCGACTACGGCCGCCGGCGCTTTTGAGGGTGATATTCTGGCCGCCATGCAGGGCGCCGTTTTCAAGGGCGGTGGCGATTATCCTGGGAACGAGTTTATTATCGGCTCGGGCGCGGACGCCTTGTTATGCCGTTATTATTCCGGTCGTCGCCATTTGGATGCTAATGATCAATTGACATTGGAATGGGCTGGCGTCGAGCGGCATTATCATGCGGCGATGATGCGGACATTCGTGCTGGGCCGCTTGGACCCGGCACAACAGGCCATGTATGAGGCAGCGAGTGAAGCTCTGGATGCCGTTAAAGCTGCCATCAAACCGGGCAACCGATTTGGCGATGCCTATGCCGCCCATGTGCGGGTGTTTGAGAAAACCGGGATGAAAGATCATTGTTTGAATGCCTGTGGCTACAGCTTGGGAACGACATTCGCGCCGAATTGGATGGATTGGCCCATGTTGTATGCGGATAATCCGGTTGAATTTGCATCTGGCATGGTTGTTTTTTGTCATATGATCTTGTTTGACGAGCCGAAAGGCTTGGCAATGACCTTGGGAGAAACCGTCTTGGTGACGGAAGCGGGCCATACACGGCTGTCCAGCGCGCCACTTGAACTTGTCAGGATTTAGTCCTTAAAAATGCCGCATTTGTTTGTCTTTTTTGCCCTGTTGATTTTAGGACTCTTGGCAACCTGTGTCTTTGTGTAAGAATTGCGCATGGGACGATATCTAACTCAATTTTTTGTCTTGCTGGCGGTGGTTTCTGTTTGCGCATGCGGACCGCTGCCCCGCCCCTTTGAAAAAGCGTCTGCGACCAGCCGCACCGACCTTATTCACAAACCGTTGCCCCCGGTGATTGCCGTCAACGCCGTTAATGGGGCATCGATTCCCATGGAGAAGCTGCTCGCCCGCTCCGTTGCGGATGAACTGTCTCGCCGCGAACTGATTGCCTATCCCGGTGACAAGGGGTCGAGCACGCATGTCCTGGATGGCTGGATCGAAAGCCCGGCGGAACGGGGAGATAATGAACCTCCAAGCCATATTCTGTGGGCTTTGACGACACGGGCCGGAGAACTGGTTCACACATTCAAGTATGAGTTTAAGGCGACGCCACTGGACTGGGACTTTGGCTCGTCGCAAATCATTCGCGAAATTGGTGAGGGAACAGCGGTGGTCATCGCTGAGCATCTGGTTGGTCCACAGGAGATCGCTGAACAGAGCCTGAACATGAAATCGGGCATCTGGATCCGTCCGGTCATTGACGCACCGGGCGATGGTAATTTCTCATTGGTCCGGGCAATCAATTACGCATTGGCGGACGCCGGACTTGAAATCGTCAAGGAGCCGTCAGAGGCGGCGTTTCTGTTGAAAGCGGAAGTGCGTGTCGATTCGCATGATTCGGACAAACAGGCGGTTAAAATCGACTGGATTGTCTCGGGCCGGGAGAATGCGGAAATCGGTCGCGCTACGCAGGAGAATACGGTGCCGGCAGGAACTTTTGACGGGCGTTGGGGGCAGACGGCTGTGATGATTGCAACGGCCGCAGCCGGATCAATTCGCGAGATTGTGAATCGTGAGCAGAACCGCCGCTTAGAGCCGGAAAACCAGGGCCTTTTGCCGCGTTTGAATCCTGCAGTAATCGATGAAACCCCGACCTTGCCGCCGCCGACATTGACGCCGGATCCCGGGCCTGCCAATTAGTCTCTTGATCGGTTTTTATACGTCGGATTTTTGGAATGGATGATGGCGGAAATTGCCTTTTCCGTGATCTTGTCCGGACTTAAGGTTAAAGTTAGTGCGCGTATGTTACGACACATTATCAGGACCTTAAGAGGCAAAAGCGTCTTTCGGGTTTGTTGTGTGCCGTCTTGAGTATGGAAATGAGGGTGTCGGGAAAACAAACGAGACGATGGTTGCGGGTTGCCGCACGGGTGCTTTTCCCTGCCAGTTTGGTTTTGACTGGCTGCGGCGCAACGACGAGTCCGTCTCAGAATAATTCCAGTGGCTATAAAATCCATGCACCCCTCGCGCAAACCTCAAATATCGTGTTCGTTATGCCTGTTGAAGGCATGCGCGACCCCGGGCGCCTTGTTCTGGCTGACGCCATTGCCGCTTCGCTCAGGGATGCGGCGCGGCCATCTGTTATTTCCGGGAAAGCCAATGATCAGGGCCCGACCGTTGTTGGGCGCATATCGGAGGTTCGCAAGCGCGGCTCCATTGCCTGGGTCACCGCAACCTGGGATTTGCGTGCTCCATACGGAACGACTGTCGCCAGTGTTAACCACGAGATCGTGGTCGACAGCCTGCTTTGGGATGAAGGCGGGGTTGAAGCAGTTAATCTGATTGTTGCCGAGGCAGAGCCGCATATCATCGGTATGGTTGCGGATCACGTGGGGCCCTTGGGTGTGTCGGAAGAAATCGCAATGCCCCCTGAAGAACGGTTCGCCATTCGAACAGGAACATCTCAGGTCATTGAGCAACAGACTCCGGCGGCACCAATGATGCAACCCAATGAGGGCATGGTGCGTCAGGAAGAGACGAGACTGCCTGAGTTGATCCGCGACGAGATGCCGCCGCTACAAGTGCTGGAAGAGCTGACAGAAGCTCCGGTCAATACCCTGACCGAGGAAGACCTGGCGGCAGCGCCTCCGCCCATTGCCCAGGCCAAGCCTATGCGGTTGATGCCGAACGCGGAAATGGAGAGTCTTGAAAATACGCCGGACGCGGCGGCAGGGACGTCTCTGGATGAAGCCGCCTTGCCGAATGCCGCGACTGCTGAACCGGCAATGGTATCGGATGTTCCGGATAACACACAGCTCAAGCCCATTTCATGGGGGCGCCCGGCGTTTTTGATCCGCGCTGTGTCCGGCGCACCGGGGGATGGCAATGAAGTGCTGACCAGTGGCATCAAAAAAGCCATGCGCGAGCAGGACCTGACAGTTACAGAGGACCCGCGGCAGGCTGGTTACGAGATTGCCGGACGGGTTGTTGTCGGGCCACCCGTCAACGGACGCCAGCAGGCCCGGGTTGAATGGCGCGTCACCACACTGGACGGGGTCGAGGTCGGTAAGGCAATGCAGGAAAACGCCGTCATTGCGGGCAGCCTGGATGGCGAATGGGGCCGGGTGGGTGACATTGTCTCCCAGGCAGCGGTTCAGGGCATTCAGGAGTTGTTTGAGAATGCCCCGCTTCTCGGTGCCAAAGCAACAGAAGCCCCGGATTTTTCACGCAACCCGAGCCTCAAACAGGTGCCGGGCCGGGCACCGCCGCCGCCGAATTTTCAATAAGTCCCAAGGATGGCATTTACACATACGGGGGACGCTGCTAATTTCGCGACGTTTTAATAAGACAAATGGCCTGTTGCATCGGTTTCTGGGGACTGAAGGGCAGGGGCCGGAAGGTTCAACCATTCGAACACGGCTTTTTCGTAACGATCTCACCAGGACCGAAATTTAATGAAAATTATTTCCTGCAACAGCAATCGCCCGCTGGCTGAAGCCATTTCAGCATATGTTAATTTACCTCTTACAAAAGCCAGCGTCCGCCGGTTTTCAGACATGGAGGTTTTTGTCGAGATAGAAGAAAACGTCCGTGGTGAGGATGTCTTTGTTATCCAGTCCACCTCGTTTCCGGCAAACGATAATCTGATGGAATTGCTGGTGACGCTGGATGCCTTGCGGCGCGGGTCCGCACAGCGGATGACGGCGGTAATTCCCTATTTTGGATACGCCCGTCAGGATCGCAAATCCGGCCCCCGGACACCGATTTCGGCCAAGTTGGTTGCAAATCTGATTACAGAGGCGGGTGCAGACCGGGTTTTGACCATGGATTTACATGCCGGCCAAATTCAGGGCTTTTTTGATATCCCGACCGATAATCTTTACGGCGCGCCGGTGATGAGCCGCGATATCGAAGATCGCTATGATAGCGAAGACCTGGTGATTGTGTCTCCGGATGTAGGAGGCGTTGTGCGCGCCCGTAGCCTGGCCAAGCGTTTGGGGGCGGATCTGGCGATTATCGACAAACGCCGCGAGCGGGCCGGATCATCGGAAGTGATGAACATTATCGGTAATGTTGCCGGTCGGGCCTGTATTCTGGTCGATGACATTGTTGATTCTGCTGGCACGCTTTGCAATGCGGCTGTGGCTTTGAAAGAGCAGGGTGCGACCAGCGTTTCGGCTTATGTCACGCACGGTGTTCTTTCAGGTGGCGCCGTGGCGCGGGTCAGCGCATCACCGCTGGAACGTCTTGTTATCACCGATAGCATCATGGCAACAGAAGCGGTTCGGGTATCTCATAATATTGAGCAACTGACGGTCGCCCCCTTGATGGCGGAAGCCATCAGCCGGATCAGCGAAGAAAGCTCGGTTTCCAGCCTGTTTGATTGATTGACGTAGCCTCTTAACGAGGCTATCTATGCCGCGCCCGCAAGGGTGGGATTTGTGCCGGCACCCCTGGAGGTCGGCTGATATCGTTAATCAGGAGTTATTCAAATGGCAGATATCATCTCTTTAGCCGCGGAACCGCGGGAACGGGCAGGTAAGGGGGCAGCCCGAGCAACGCGCCGCGCTGGTCGTGTACCAGCCGTGATTTACGGCAACAAAGAAACCCCCGTTATGATTTCCATCGACCCGATTGATCTTATGCATCAACTTCGTGGCGGCGGATTTTTCTCCAGCGTTTATGAAATTGAAGCAGAAGGCGCAAAACACCGCGTTCTGCCGCGTGATTTGCAGGTGCATCCGGTAACGGACCAGCCGATTCACGTTGATTTCATGCGCTTTAGCAAAACAACCCGTCTGGTTGTTGAAGTGCCTGTGCATTTCATTGGCGAAGAAGAATGCCCCGGTTTGCGTCAGGGTGGTGTGTTGAACGTTGTGCGTCACGAAATCGAAATGCGCGCCTCACCGGACAGCATTCCGGAATTCATCGAAGTCAATCTGGCCGGTTTCGAGATTGGCGACAGTGTGCATATCAGCACGGTTAAACTGCCTGATGATATCGAACTGACGATTACCGACCGTGACTTCACCGTTGCGACGATTGCCGCTCCGACGGTTGTTGAAGAAGTCGAGGATGAAGACGGTGAAGAAGCTGAAGCTGCCGAGGGCGCAGAAGAGGCATCAGAAGAAAGCGATTCGGAAGACTAGTCTTTCGTGTAGCCGGAGGGCACAACCGTGCGTCTTTTAGTGGGCCTCGGAAATCCCGGAACCGACTATGCAAGGAACCGGCACAACATCGGTTTTATGGCGGTGGACGAAATTGTCCGCCGCCATTCCTTTGCGCCCTTTCGCAAGTCAAAATTTCAGGGTGAACTCACGGAAGGCCAGTTGGCCGGAGAGCGGGTTCTGATCCTCAAACCGACAACCTATATGAACGAGTCCGGTCGGTCCGTTCAGGCGGTGATGGCGTTTTATAAAATTGCCCTTGAAAGTATTATCGTTTTTCACGACGAGATGGACCTGGCGGCAGCGAAAGTCCGCATCAAGGTGGGGGGCGGCCATGCCGGGCATAACGGCATCCGCTCCATCCAAAGCCATATCGGCGCCGGCTTCAAGCGGGTCCGTCTTGGCGTTGGGCATCCGGGTGAGAAAGAGAAGGTGGTTGGCCATGTGCTCAAGGATTTTTCAAAAACTGACCAGCAGTGGCTGGATAAACTAATTCCGGCCATCGGCGATCATGCAGAACTTCTGGTCAAAGGCGATGACAGCGGCTTTATGAGTAAAATCTCTCTAGCGATAACACCGCCGCGCCCGAAACCTCTCCGCAACCCTCAAAAAGAAGATCAGAACAAGAAGGACGAAGACTAATGGGTTTTAATTGTGGAATTGTCGGATTGCCGAACGTCGGTAAATCCACGTTGTTTAATGCACTGACAGCGACAGCCGGGGCTGAGGCCGCCAACTTCCCGTTTTGCACGATTGAGCCTAACGTGGGTCGGGTTTCCGTGCCCGATGAACGGCTTGAGAAAATATCGACAATCACCAAATCGGCTAAAGTTGTTCCAACCCACCTGGAGTTCGTTGATATTGCGGGATTGGTTAAGGGTGCGAGTAAGGGCGAAGGGCTGGGCAACCAGTTCCTGGCCAACATCCGCGAAGTCGATGCGATCATCCATGTTTTGCGCTGTTTTGAAGATGAGAACGTGACGCATGTGGAAGGCGATATAGCGCCCATCCGCGATGCGGAAACGGTTGAGACGGAATTGATGCTGGCCGATATGGAAAGCCTTGAAAAGCGCATCGTCCCACTGGAAAAGCGCATGCGGGGCAACGACAAGGAAGCGGCGCAGCAACTGGCATTGGTCAAGCGCACGCTGGATCTGCTGCGCGAAGGTGTACCAGCCCGGAAACTTGAGGTTTCTGATGATGATCAAAAAGCTTTCCGGATGTTGCAGCTATTAACCTCAAAGCCGGTTCTCTATGCCTGCAACGTGGAAGAGGAGTCGGCCGCGACCGGCAACAGCCTGTCCGAACAGGTCGCCGAAATGGCGAAGGCGCAGGGGGCTGAAACGGTTGTTGTTTCGGCCAAGATTGAAGAAGAAGTCTCGCAACTGACCGACAAGGCGGAAAAAGCAGAATTTCTGGAAGCACTGGGGCTGCATGAAGCCGGACTCGACCGGGTCATTCGTGCGGGCTACCAGCTTTTGAAACTGATCACTTTTTTCACATCCGGTCCAAAAGAAACCCGGGCCTGGACCGTTTACGACGGAGCCCTCGGGCCGCAGGCCGCGGGTGTTATCCATACGGATTTCGAGCGCGGTTACATCAAGGCGGAAACCATCGCTTATGAGGATTTCATCACATTGGGCGGCGAGCAGGCAGTCAAGGACGCTGGAAAAATGCGTCAGGAAGGCAAGACCTACCGGGTCAAGGATGGCGATATCATGTTGTTCCGGTTCAACGTCTGAGGCAGCCCGTTTCCAATGATTCCGGTGATCGAACTTTTATGTTTGCAGGGGGCGGCTTAGAAAAAGCATTCGCTATATATCTGCTCCTGTCTACGCTGCGTGTCCGTTCCCTCTTTTATCAACCTTTCATCCGTCCTAATCTATCGCGGATCAATCAAACCGGGAGGGTATTTTAATGGGACAGGACATAACTTTAACCGCGGCGGATGGCCATAAGTTAAGCGCTTATCTGTGCGAAGCGGAAGGTGAATGCCGGGGCAGTGTTATAGTTGTTCAGGAAATTTTTGGCGTGAACGTGCATATTCGTGATGTGGCGGAACGCTATGCGGCAGTCGGCTACAAAACCATCGCACCGGCGCTTTATGACCGCCTTGAGCGCGGCTTCGAGGTTGGCTACGAGCCCGACGACATTGCCAGGGGCCGAGACTACAAGGCCGCGGCCAATGAAAATCTGGATGGCGTCATGGCCGATATGGAAGCCGCCTATGCAGCCGTTTCCGATACGGGCAAGGTCGGCGTTACCGGTTTTTGCTGGGGTGGATTTGTGGTCTGGTTGGCGGCCTGTCGAATGAACATTCAGGCGGCGGCCGGTTATTACGGCGGCGGCATAATCGATTTCAATAACGAGAGCCCGAAATGCCCGACCATCCTTCATTTTGGCGAGAAAGATGAGTCCATTCCATTGAGTGATGTGGACGTTATTGCAAAAGCCCACCCGGACGTGGGCGTTCATGTCTATCAGGCGGGGCACGGCTTTCATTGCGACATGCGCGGCCAGTTTGATCCGCGGGCGGCCAATATTGCAGGCATGCGGACGATCCGTTTGTTTGACCAGATGTAAGCAAGTCTAAAGGAATTCAAAATGAGCGAACCGGGGACACCGCCGGTCATTGGCGTGATTGGCGGCAGTGGCGTTTACGAAATCGACGGTCTTGAAAACACCCGTTGGGAAAAAGTCAGCTCTCCCTTCGGCGAACCGTCGGACGAATTGTTTTTTGGCGAACTGGAGGGCCAGCAGATGGTTTTCCTGCCACGTCATGGCCGGGGTCACCGGATTCCGCCGTCGGAGTTGAATTATCAGGCCAATATTGATTGCCTGAAACGGGCGGGCGTCACGGAAATCATTTCCGTTTCGGCTTGCGGTTCGCTTAAAGACGAACTGCCGCCCGGTACTTTTGTCATCTGCGATCAGTTTATCGACCGGACCTTCGCCCGGCAAAAAAGCTTTTTCGGTACCGGCCTAGTTGCCCATGTGGCGCTCGGCCATCCCGTCTGCTCGCGCCTGGGCGACGCCATTGAAGAAGCGGTCAAGGAACTGGATATCCCCTATCAACGGGCAGGTACCTATCTTGCCATGGAAGGCCCGCAATTTTCCACATTGGCCGAGTCCAACCTCTATCGTAGTTGGAATTGTGACGTTATCGGAATGACCAACATGCCGGAGGCCAAACTGGCCCGTGAAGCCGAGATGTGTTACGCGACCGTCGCCATGGTCACCGACTACGATTGCTGGCACCCGGACCATGATCATGTGACGGTTGAAGCGATTATCGCCGTCTTGCTTGGCAATGCCGACAAGGGCCGTGCCCTTGTCAAAGCGACAGCACCAAAGCTCGCAGGACGCCATGAGACTTGCCATGCCGGCTGTCAGACGGCGCTGGAAATGGCGTTGATTACGGCGCCCGATGCGCGCGACCCGGCCATGGTTAAAAAGCTCGATGCCGTTGCCGGGCGGGTGCTGGGTTAACGCCGGACGGTTTAAGCCATGCGTGAGCCAATGAGACGTTCCTTCCCTCAGCGGCCCCCCGTTGATGGCCATGTCTGACCCAGGACAGGTCCGGCGGGCATTGCCTGAGTATGAGAGCGCTGTACAGGTCATCGCCGAGGAGGCATATGCGCCCTATATTAAGCGGATTGGAAAACGCCCGGCTCCGATGGATGCGGATTTTAATGCGCACAGGCTCAAACAGGAATTGTATGTGTATCTTGTCAAGGGACAGGTTGTGGGTTTTATCGTGACCTATGTAAAAGACGATTGTCAGTTTGTCGAAAATATTGCCGTCGGGAAAAGTGCGCAGGGGATGGGAATCGGGGCAAGTCTGATGGCGTACGCTGAAGAAATGGCACATGAGAATAAAAAATCTATTGTCAGGCTGTATACCAATGAAAAAATGACGGAAAGCCGGGATTTTTACCTGTCGCTTGGTTTTGTTGAGATGGAACGGCGGTGTGAGCTGGGATTCAATCGAATTTATCTAGAAAAAAGGTTGTAAAATGAAGGTCAACGGAACCCCTTATCGGACCATATGGTTGAGTGATGACCAATGGGCGGTTGAAATCATCGACCAACGTAAACTGCCGCATGACTTCGTGGTTGTGCGGCTGGAGGACCTGTCCGCCGCCTGTACGGCGATCCGCGATATGTGGGTGCGCGGAGCGCCGCTAATCGGTGCCACGGCAGCCTATGGCATGGCGCTGGCGATGCATTCCGACGCATCAGACGCGAATGTGCAGGTCGCCTATGACCGGCTATATGAAACACGCCCGACGGCGGTCAACCTGCGCTGGGCGCTTGATGATCTGAAAGCCTTGTTATCTCCTTTGCCGGCAGCACAGCGGCGCGATGCCGCCTATCGGCGGGCCTTTGAGATTGCCGATGAGGATGTACAGATTTGCTCTTCCATTGGCGACCATGGCAAAGAACTGATCGAAGCCGCCTGGATCAAGAAGGGGCGTCCGTCGCTTGCCGATGGGGGGGTCAATGTGCTGACCCATTGCAATGCGGGCTGGCTGGCGACGGTCGATTGGGGCACGGCGCTGGCTCCCATATACAAAGCCCATGATGCGGGCATTCCGGTTCATGTCTGGGTTGACGAAACCCGCCCGCGAAATCAGGGGGCCAGTCTCTCGGCCTGGGAACTGGGACAGCATGGGGTGCCGAATACGCTTATTGTTGATAATGCAGGCGGTCATTTGATGCAGCATGGCAGGGTTGATCTGGTGATTGTCGGTACCGACCGGACAACGGCGACGGGCGATGTCTGCAACAAGATCGGCACCTACCTGAAAGCCCTGGCGGCGCAAGACAACGGCGTTCCGTTTTATGTCGGCCTGCCAAGCCCAACCATCGATTGGACGCTCTCGGATGGGGTGAAGGAGATCCCCATTGAAGAGCGCGATCCAGCGGAAGTCACTGTGATGACAGGACGGGCGGCTGACGGAAAAGTAACGGATGTGCAGATCAGCCCGGACGGCGCCAAGGCGGCCAATTTCGCCTTTGATGTGACACCGCGCCACCTGGTCACCGGTCTGATTACCGAGCGCGGTGTTTCGGAAGCCTCACTAGCCGGTTTATCGGCGCTGTTTCCGGAAAAAGCCTGAGCCTCTATTTCATAACCAGACAGTATTGGCGTTTGGCTTTCAGGGCCTTGCACAAGGTGCTGGCGGCGATGTGGTCATTGGCCTCGACTCCCAGCCGGAGCATGGTGCCCTTGTTGTCTTTCAGGGAGACGCGACGAGTCGTTTTTTCATAAGAGGACAGCAACGCCTTGTATCGGCTGCTGATTTCCCGCCAGCCGCGCTCTAATGCTTGCGGTCCTTTGTAGGAGGCCAGATGGACAAAAACGCGATTTTCCGGTTTTGTCGTCATCATCTGTTTTTCTTCAACAGGCGTGACGGGGGCAGCATCGGGAGCGTCTGAAACTTTCTTTGAATTGGCTTCATGAAACGGTGGCGGCAGGACGATTTCCATGGGTCCGGTTTCCGCTGGTGGCGGTGCGATTTCCGTCATTTCGGGTGCCGGGGTCAGGACCACACCCTCGGCTTCCAGCCGTTCCGCCAGCCATTGGCTGCGAAAGCGCGCGATATCAGATACGCTGCCGTCATAAACCAAGGTGTTGTTGCAGGTCAGGGACGTGGTTTTGAAGTAATCGCCTTCCGCCAGACTGATATAGATCTCCCACGCCTGAACAGGTCGGCCTGATTGCTCAATGGTATAAGCATGAAGCAACTGGGTCGCCACATTATCGGGATCATTGGCCAGCAGGGCACCGGCCATGCTCAAGGCGCGCACGGGGTCAGGCTGGCAGGCGACCCGGGCGTATATTTCCTCGATCGTCGGTGGCGGTGGCGCTGGTGGCTCCACCACTTTCTTGACCGGTTGCCCAAGGATCGCGCACCCGGACAGCAGCGCGACCGAGGTTACGCAACACATTCGGCGGGTTATGGTTCGAAACATCAAGCCTTACATGCCAGTGGCTTTAAGGAACATACGATGGTTTTGTGGTTGAACCGGCCGTGCATTATAGCCCATCAACTTGCCGATGCGGTCAATCTGGGCAGCGGAAAACTGAACCGGGTGCTGCAATACATACCAGCTTACACCTTCTGAGCAGGGCGGTGTGGTTAGAGAGCCCATGTAACGGAAATAGTCTTTATTATCGGGCAGCAGATCGCGACCATTGACCAGGACCCGGGGCTTGTCGGATGTGGCGTTGGCCTGTTCGGGGAGGTTGTCCCAGATTTCCTGCGCAGCCAGGTTGTGGTTGCCGGGTGCGACCAGAACGCCGACCACGGCCAGCTTACCGGAGGCCTTGTGCTGATGGACAAAATGAATCTCCATCGGATAGGCCTGTCCATTGACCTTGTGTTCGCTGGGCGTATGGAAATGGAACTGCAGCAGATCGAAGCTGTCTTCACCAATAGTAATGGAGCTGCCCGGTCGGTAACTGGCCTGAATGGTATGTCCGTTGTGGACCAGCAGGGTTGGTGTGACCCGGTAATGAAAAGAAATTGGCAGCATGCGGGCCATGTCCGGGTTGTGAAAATCGACTGGTGACTGGCTTGTGCCGATGCCACAGGCGGCATAGCTGGGCGATAGATCCCCCCAATGCTCAGGGCCCGTATCACCATGGTAGGCCCAGTGCCCACTGCCATGCGTCATGGTGGCCTTTTTCATTTCCATTTCGTCTGCGGGCATCTTCTTCTCAGATGCCGTTGCAGGTGAAGCCGCCAATACGCAAAAGGCCAGCGCGACGATAGGCGTAAACCGAATCCAACGACCCAGGGTGAAGCTACTGCTCATCTATCCCTCCAAACGTCTGTAAATTCTCCGAAGATGCGCAGTTTGACTCGTCTGGGGAATCATTGGAAGCAAAAAGATTTAAATAGCTATGGCATAGGTGGTGCATGTTTTGCTCGTATAAAGAGAAATCAAACCGGGTGGTAATGGTGCTAATCGTCCGTTATATCAGAGGGCGGGAATAGTCTGAGGAGAAATGGTCAATGAAAAACCTGTGGTCGGATAAAGAAGCGCAGTCTTATATCAAGCGCTATGCCAAACAGGGCGTTAACGAAGATCTTGCACTGCGGGTTTACACGACGCGTCTGCTCGGCGGAGAACCGCGTCTGGTCCTGCACGGCGGCGGCAACACGTCCGTAAAAACCCAGGTCAAAGACATCATGGGCGATTTGACCGATGTTTTGTGCGTCAAGGGATCCGGTTGGGACATGGGCGATATTGAACCGGCTGGCCTGCCCGCTGTGCGCATGGATCCGTTGCGCCGTATGAGTAAATTCAAGAAATTGAGCGATGAGGAAATGGTCAACGCCCAGCGCGTCAATCTGCTTGATTCCCGCTCACCCAACCCGTCAGTAGAAACGCTACTGCATGCGTTTTTGCCAGCCAAGTTTATCGATCACACCCATTCCAACGCAGTTGTTGCCCTTACCGATACAACGAAAGGGCTTGAGGTCTGCCGTGAGATTTTTGGCGATAAGATGGGTTATGTGCCCTACATTATGCCGGGTTTTGATCTGTCGAAAAAAGCCATGGAAGTGTTCAATCAGGACCCGACTGTGGAAGGCCTGATCCTGCTCAAGCACGGCATCTTCACCTTTGGCGAGACGGCCAAACAGGCCTATGACCGGATGCTGAGTTGCGTGACTAAGGCCGAAAAACGACTGGCTCAGGGAAAAAAGACCGTTTTTCCGGCTATTAAATTGCCCAAAAAAATCGCCAGTGCTGCGGATATTGCCCCCATTCTGCGCGGCCTGACGACCCGCGACGGCAAGCCTTTGGTTTTTGATTTCCGGACCTCCAAAGCCATTCTGGCCTATGTCAACGGTAAGGACATCAAACGCTACAGCCAGCAGGGTACGGCAACGCCGGAGCATGTGATCCACGCCAAGGCGCTGCCTGTGGTGACAACTGTGCCGGAGCTCGGCAAGCTGGATCAGTTCCGCGCGGAAACGAAAAAGGAAGTCGAAAAGTTCATCAAGGATTATGACGCCTATTTCAAACGCCATAACGCCAAGGCCAAACCGAAAAAGACCAAGCTGGACCCGACACCCCGGGTGTTTTTGGTGCCTGGAGTTGGCCTGTTCGGGTTGGGTGCATCCCGGAAAAAGGCTTCAGTCACCGCCGATATGGCGGTCGCCAATGTGGAAGTGATTTCCGCAGCGGAAGGGATTGGGACATTCCAGGTGATTAGTGAGAAAGACCGCTTCGATATCGAATACTGGTCACTGGAGCAGGCCAAGCTGGCAAAAGGAACGGAAAAGCCGTTGGCCCGGCGGATTTGCGTAATCACCGGTGGCGCATCGGGCATTGGCGCGGCGACGGCAAAAGCCTTTGCCGCGGAAGGCGCTGAAGTCTGCGTTCTCGACCGGGATTTGAAAGCGGCCCAAGCCGTTGCCGGACCTTTGGGCGGATTGGCAATCGCCTGTGATGTCACCAAACCGGCCAGGATCAAAGCCGCTTTTGACACGATAGCAGCGAGCTATGGCGGGGTGGATATTGTCATCTCCAATGCAGGTGCGGCCTGGCAGGGGCGCATCGGCGAGGTTGATGAGAAAACCCTGCGCGACAGTTTCGAGCTCAACTTCTGGGCCCACCAGAGCGTTGCGCAAAATGCGGTGCGGGTAATGACGGCGCAGGGTTACGGCGGCTGTCTGCTGTTCAATACCTCCAAGCAGGCGGTTAATCCGGGCAAGGACTTTGGCCCCTACGGCCTGCCGAAAGCGGCGACGCTGTTTCTGATGCGCCAATATGCACTCGATTACGGTCCGGATGGCATCCGTTCCAATGCGGTCAATGCGGACCGCATCCGTTCCGGCCTGCTATCGGACGCCATGATCAAAAGCCGTTCCAGCGCCAGAGGCTTGAGCGAAGCCGACTATATGGGTGGAAATTTGCTTGGGCGCGAAGTTCTGGCATCCGATGTGGCGCAAGCCTTTGTCGATCTGGCGAAAGCCGAAAAAACCACCGCCGCCGTTATCACCGTCGACGGCGGCAACATTGCCGCCGCTTTGCGTTAGGAGTTGTCATGACAACATATGTGCTTGTTCACGGTGCCTATCACGGTAGCTGGTGCTGGCAGGATTTTGTGCCGCTCCTCGAAGCCCGGGGCCATCGGGTTCTGACCCCAACATTGACCGGGCTTGGCGACCGCTTTGCGGAAGCGACCCGCGAGGTCGGCACCAGCACCCATATTGCTGATGTTCTGGCGCTCTATGAAGAACGGGGCCTGAGCGATACGGTGCTGGTCGGTCATAGTTATGGTGGGTTGATCGTCGGCGGTGTTGCCGATGCCATCCCGGAGAAGGTTTCAACTCTGGTGTTTCTCGACTCCCTCATTCCGGAAGATGGCCTGAGCATGCTCGACAAGCAGTCGGCGGAGCGTTCGGCACATTTGCTGAACGAAGCGAAAAACCACAATGGTTGGCAAATTCCCGTGCCACCGATCACGTTTTTCGGCCTGCTTGAGCCAGCGCATCAGCAGTTGGGCATCGACAACTGCGTACCACAGCCGCTCAAATGTTTCTCAGAGAAAAGCACGATCACCGGTGCTTACCTCTCGGTGCCGCAAACCGCCTATATCCGCTGCACAACGCCACCGCTGCCCTTTATGGCGCAGTTCCAGGAAACGGCCGAGCAGCACGACGGGTGGGACGTCTATGAAATGGCGACCGGCCATGATTGCATGATCTCCGACCCCGAAGGTCTGGCAGAGATACTGCTGAAATACGCCAGTTAATATTTGAACGGTGTCATCCTAAGCCCGGAATCAACCAACCTTGCAGCTGCGTGCGCCGTCTACGGTGAGCAGAATGCCGGAGATAAATCCCGCCTCATCGGAGGCCAGAAACACGGCAGCGTTGGCGACATCCCAGGCGGTTCCCATTTTACCGCCCAGCGGGATTTGCGCATTGCGCTGGTCGCGGATGACCTGCTGGTCAACGCCTTTTTCCCGCGCCCGGCGCTCTATGGCCATCGGCGTGTCCATAAGCCCCGGCAGGATGGCATTTACGCGCACACCATAGGGGCCATTCTCCAGCGCCATATGCTGGGACATGGTGTTGACGGCGCCTTTGCCGGTTTTATAGGCGATGGTCTCGCAGGTGCCGGTCGAGGCGGTCGATGAGATATTGATAATGGCGCCGTGGCCCTGTTTGCGCATGACCGGCAGGACGTGCTTACAGGTCATGAACATACCTTTCAGGTTCATGTCCATTAGCGCATCCCACATGCCTTCATCAAGTTGTGTTGTCTCCCGATCGCCTTCCGAGCGCCCGACGTTGTTGTGCAGAATATCGATCCGCCCATAACGCTCGATACAGATATCGGCGATGGCCTTGCAGTCGTTCTCGTTGGTGATGTCGGCTGTGAAGACGGAGGCAGTGCCGCCCTTTCCCTCAATCATCTTGCAGGTCTCGGCGGCAGTCTCCTCGCTTTTGTCGACAAGCAGGACCGTCGCCCCTTCCTCGGCAAAACGGATTGCCGTGGCGCGACCATTCCCTATGGTCTCGCCGGGCTGCTGGCCTGCGCCAACAACGATTGCGATTTTATTCTGTAATCTCATTTTAAACGCCCCGTCCTGTTGTTATGGATTTGGGCAGAGTTTACCTTATCCCGGGAACGGGGGACAGAAAGCATCAGTTTCCCGCCCGGGCGACCAATACCCGGGGTTTCAAACCGGCCATAAAGGCAGCGCAACCGATCCCCATGACGCTTGCAGAAATCAGCAGCAGCTTGGCGTATTTGTGGGCGATGCCGAAGGCCGGTTCAATCAGGTTCATATACCCGCCGGCTTCCAGAAAATAGAATACCGCGCCGGTCATAGCCGTACAGAAGGCCACCTTGAAAGCCCAGGGGGCGACATCGCGGTCCAGCCAGATGGTGAAAAAGACCACAGGCGCCAGAAACATCGAAGCGGTGCCGCTGACTGCGACTGCCGAAAACAGGTCTTTCGAGCCTAGAAACAGAAAGACCAACCCACCCAGCAGAAACAGGACCATACTGATGCGGCCATTGCGCACCGTCGCCGGGGCCATTTTCATGTCGATGATGGTCAGTTTCGAGGCGCTGGAAAAGGTTGAATCGAGGGTCGATATGGCCGAGATGATGAGCGCCAGATTGAAAAAGATCATAGTTGTGTCGCCAACCAGGCGGGTCAGGGTGCGGACCATGTCCTCGCCTTCAGCTTTCAGTTCTCCGGCATAAACGCCGAGAATGCCAAAGGCCAGAATACAGGTGATGCTGAGCCAGCAGGCATGCAGAAAGCTCTTGCGGGTAGTCTGACGGTCGGCGAGAAAACCCCGGTCCATCATCACCGGATCATGCAGCGGGTAGCTCCAGATTTGCAGAAAGGCGACAGCCAGCAAAATCCATCCGGGAGATGCGATATCTGGGCTGGTTGCCAGCAGGGCCGGAAAATCGAAGCTCTCGGCACCAATCACCTGAACCAGTAACACACCAAGAACGCCAACCAGAACCACGGTTTGCAGAACATCCGTGCGGAGCGAAGCGCTGAGCCCACCCATTGCTGAGTAGCCGAGCGTCAAAAGGGAGATAATGACGATTGCAATTGTATAGGGAACGGTGCCAGCGACGCCGAAGATGATGCCGACGACCAAAAGATTGGCGAACACCTCACTGAGCAGGCGCACCGCAACGACCATATTGTAAGCGCCGGATCCCTGAGCGCCAAAGCGGGCGCGCAGAAAGTCCTGTACACTCGAATAGCCGTGTTTGAATCGGATGCCATCGACGATCCAGGCGCCAGTCAAAAAAGATAAATAATAGGCAGCATAGGCGATGGTTCCGGCAATCCCGTAATAGAACCCGAGGATGGCGGCATTCATCAGTGATCGGGCAAATACCCATGTTGTGACTTGCGACAGGACCAGCGTGATCAATTGGGGTGCATGACCCTGATCATCGAACCCCCGAAAAAACCCTTCCGTCGAGCGGACCCGTGGCGAAAACAGAAAACTGGCGAGAAGGAGAACGCCCAAGGCGCCTATCAGGATTTCGGTCATATCGGTTCCAGATAAAAAATGCAGTTAAAATGTGAAAATACAGGCTTGTACAAGGCATAGAAACCTACAAAAGGAACAGGAACAATAGAAGTCACATCCCTGTGACCTTTCAGGCCGAAGCAAAAAAAAACGGCCCCAAGTGAATTGGAGCCGTTCTTTATTCTCAGATTGAAAAACCCTTAATGGAGTTTTTCCCAGACCTTGCGTTTCGCCGCATAGAGCATGCCGGTCAGAACCAGCAAAAACAGCAAGACCTTGATACCCATTTGTTTGCGCTCTTCCATTTCCGGCTCTGCCGCCCAGGCCATGAACGTGGTCACGTCGTGGGCATGCTGGGCAAGGGTCGGTTTGGTGCCGTCCGTATATTCAACAGACTCATCACTCAAAGGCGCTGCCATGGCGATGACGTGACCCGGGAAATACTTGTTGTAATTTCCGCTATCGGGCACCTCAACTCCGTCGGGCGCATCTTCGTAGCCGGTAAGCAGGGCATAGACATAGTCTGCGCCGCCAATGCGGGCTTTCACCATCAGGCTCAAATCCGGCGGGACTTTACCACCATTACCAGCGGCTGCGGCTTTGTCGTTGGGGAACGGGGAGACGAACCGGTCCGCCGGGGTGCCCGGACGGTCAAACATATCACCGTCGTCATTGGGGCCGTCCACAACATCAACAGAGGCTGCAATGGCCTTGATTTCGGCTTCATTGAAGCCAAGCGCCGCCAAATGACGATAGCTCAGCAAGTTCATGGCATGGCAGCCGGAACAGACTTCCTTGTAGACCTGAAAGCCACGTTGCGCGGCACCCCGGTCAAAAGTTCCGAACAGGCCACTAAACGACCAGTTCTGGGCGGGCGGTTTTGGCGCGTCGCCAGCCGCCAGAGTTGTCCCGGAGACGAGCACAGAGCCAACAAGAGCGAGGGCCGCGAAAGAGGTTTTTATCATGTTCATTTTCATGTCCCTTACTCCGCCGCTTTGAGAACAGAAGCGTTGATACTTTCCGGTAATTGTTTTGGGCGTTCCAGACGACTGACCAACGGCACAAGAATGAGCAGGTGGAAGAAGTAGTAGAACGTCGAAAACTGTCCGATGGTGATATAAATCCCTTCAGCTGGTTTGCCGCCGATGTAGCCCAAAACGAGGCAATCGAGGAAGAACAACCAGAAGGCCATGGCCATAATCGGCCGGAACCGGCAACTGCGGACTTTCGAGCCATCGAGCCAAGGCATGAACAGCAGCAACAGGATGGAGGCAAACATTGCCAGAACACCTGCCAGTTTAGCCGACATCAGGAAGCCGCCCAGTGAGATGACCTGATAAACCAGGAAGTCATCTGTAAAGGCCCGCAGGATCGCGTAGTAAGGCAGGAAGTACCATTCCGGGACGATATGCGCTGGGGTTACCAACGGATCCGCTGGAATATAGTTGTCCGGCTCGCCAAAGAAGTTCGGTGCATAGAACACGAAGAACAGGAAGAACAGCATGAACACGCCCATCCCGAACAGATCCTTGATCGTGAAGTAGGGGTGGAAACCGATGGTGTCCTGCTCACCTTTGACGTCAACGCCTGTTGGGTTGTTGGAGCCATGAACATGCAACGCCCAGATATGAATGACGACAAGGCCAACAATCACAAACGGCAACAGATAATGCAGCGAGAAGAAGCGGTTGAGCGTCGGGTTATCGACCGAGAAACCGCCCCAAAGCAGGGTTACAATGCTGTCGCCAACCAGTGGAATGGCTGAGAACAGGTTGGTGATAACCGTCGCGCCCCAGAAGCTCATCTGTCCCCAAGGCAGAACATAACCCATGAAAGCGGTCGCCATCATGGCCAATAGAATAAAGACACCAATCATCCACAGCAACTCGCGTGGGGCATGATACGAGCCATAATAAAGGCCGCGGAACATGTGGATATAGACCGCAATGAAGAACATGGAAGCGCCGTTCATGTGGATATAACGGATGAGCCAGCCATAGTTGACGTCGCGCATGATCCGTTCGACGGAATTAAAAGCGTGGTCGACATGGGCCGTATAGTGCATGGCCAGAACAATGCCGCTGACCAACATAACCACCAGAACCAGCCCGGCCAAAGAGCCGAAATTCCACCAGTAGTTCAAATTCTTGGGCGTCGGATATTGAGAGCCCAGTGAATGGTCGAGAAAGCTGAATACCGGCAGGCGGTACTCGACCCATTTCATAATGGGGTGCATTTTATTTGTATCCATGAGTTTCGCTCCCCTTAACCGATTTTAACTGTTGAATCATTCAGAAAAATGTATTCGGGAACGGGCAGGTTTGTCGGTGCCGGTCCTTTGCGAATACGTCCTGATGTGTCGTAGTGAGAGCCGTGACAAGGGCAGAACCAGCCGCCGAAGTCGCCTTTGCTTTCACCAGCCTTTTGGCCCAGCGGAATGCAGCCCAGATGGGTGCAAACGCCGACCATGATCAGCCATTCCGGCTTTTGCACACGATCCGCATCAATTTCCGGGTCGATCAAATCCGTCGGTTTCACCTCTTCAGCGTCGCTGATTTCAGCCGCCGTGCGGTGACGGA
Organism: Rhodospirillales bacterium; assembly: GCA_048262255.1. Classification (GTDB taxonomy): domain Bacteria; phylum Pseudomonadota; class Alphaproteobacteria; order Rhodospirillales; family Casp-alpha2; genus JABMNT01. Next base: position 1,808,938 of record JBLXFH010000001.1, read on the forward strand.
TAAAAACCGGTTTGCCGCGCCAGACGACCGTAATGCTCTGGCCTTCTTCAATCGGCTCCAAACTCACTTCCGTGGTCGACAAAGCCAGCGTATCGGCTGCCGGGTTCATTTGATCGATGAAGGGCCAGGCAGCGATTGCAGCGCCAACGGCACCAACTGCAGCTGTGGAAACGAATAGAAAGTCGCGCTTTGACTGATCGTCGATTTCAGCGCCTTTTGCGGCGGTTGCGGTATCACTCATAGGGGTCCCCTTGTTTTGAGCCCAAAATGCCTTCTTTTGGGAGGGCATCGTTTCTGCATACGGTGATCACTTTACGCATAACCGCGTATAGCGACAAGCGCTCTCGTTAATGTCACTAAAAAGCAATAATTACTGAGACTTATTTGCAAGCGCCACCATTCAATAAACTGTGCCGTAGGTATAGCGATAATTTGCCGTGATTCAAGAAATAAACACTTAAAAATTAGGGGCTTTCCTCCACCGTTGGCGGAAGGTAAACCACTGGGTACGATGCACAGAAAAACTGTCCGACTGGCCTTGTATGAGCCCGATATCCCGCAAAATACCGGGACTTTGCTGCGTTTGGCGGCCTGTCTGGACGTTGGAGTAGATGTCATCGAGCCCTGCGGTTTTGTCTGGGGCGGAAAACACATGCGCCGCGCCGGTATGGATTATCTGGAGCATGTGGATTTGGTCCGTCATCTGAACTGGCAGACGTTCTGCGAATCGGCGCCGGAGATGCGCCGGGTGTTGCTGACCACAAAATCGGCGGCACCCTTTACGGATTTTGCCTTTAAAACGGGTGATGTTCTGCTTTTAGGGCGTGAAAGCGCGGGCGTCCCTGATTATGTTCATAAACAGGTTGAGGCGCGGGTTACGGTACCCATGCGCCAGGGCCAGCGTTCCCTCAATCTGGCCACGGCAGCGGCTATGGTTTTGGGCGAAGCGCTTCGGCAGTTAGATGCATTTCCGAAAGGCACAGAATGAACTCTGACAACGCATATGGGACAGAAGACCACAAATCGCGCGCCGTTCAATGGTTTGGCAAATTACGCGATGATCTGTGCAAGACTCTTGAACTGATTGAAACCGATCTGGAAGGTCCCAACGCATCAAGCGAGTTGGAGCCGGGTATTTTTGAGCGGAAATCCTGGGAGCGCCCCGGTGAAGAGGGCGCACCCGGCGGCGGCGGCACGATGTCGGTGATGCGCGGGCGCGTGCTGGAGAAGGCTGGCGTTAACATTTCGGAAGTTGAGGGCGTCTTTTCCCCGGAATTTCGCAAGAACATACCAGGTGCCGACCAAGACCCCCGCTTTTGGGCCGCGGGCATTTCCGTGGTTATTCACCCGCGTTCGCCGTTGGTCCCCGCAGCACACATGAATACGCGCATGATCGTCACCCAAAAAGCCTGGTTTGGCGGCGGCGGCGATTTGACGCCGGTGGTTGAGGACGACGAAGAAACCGCCCTGTTTCACCGCGCCTACAAAGAGGCCTGTGATCGCTACGATGCGGACTATTATCCGAAATACAAAAAGGCCTGTGATGAATATTTTTATCTGCCACATCGGAACGAACCGCGCGGCGTGGGCGGAATTTTTTACGACAACCTGAACAGTGGCGATTGGGAAACCGATTTCGCCTTTACCCAGGATGTGGGCCGGGCCTTTTTGGGCATTTACCCGAGCCTGGTGCGCCGGGCCATGGACCTGCCCTGGACGAAAGCGCAAAAACAGGCGCAACTGATCAAGCGTGGCCGATATGTGGAATTCAATCTGCTGCATGACCGCGGCACCCTGTTCGGGATCAAGACCGGCGGCAATACAGATGCCATCCTGATGTCTATGCCGCCCGAAGTGCACTGGCCGTAACCAAAACCAAGTTGGGAGAAGACGATGAAAATTGCAGTCATGGCGACGGGTGCCGTTGGTGGATACTTCGGCGGCAAGCTGGCCCTGGCCGGACATGACGTGACCTTCATCGCGCGCGGTGATCACGCAGCGGCCATCCGTGAAAAGGGCTTGCGGGTGGAGAGCGTTCTGGGAGACTTTGTCGTTGAAGATGCGAAGGTGACCGACGAACCCGCAACTGTTGGACCCGTTGATATCGTGCTGTTTGCGGTCAAGCTATGGGCGACCCAAGAGGCTGCCGAACTGTGCCGTCCGCTGATCGGACCCGATACACTGGTTATTCCCCTGCAAAATGGCGTCGATGCCATTGATACCATTTCCGGGGTTTTGGGCGCATCCCATACCGGCGGGGGCATCGCCAAGATTTCGGCGGTGATTGCCAAGCCGGGCCTGATCAAACATGTCAGTTCATTTGCCTCCATCGAGTTTGCAGAGGCTGACAGTGAGCCTTCGGAGCGGACCCAAAAATTCCTGGACGCCTGTACGCAAGCGGGGTTTCAGGCGGAAATTTCCACAGATATTGTCAAATCCCTTTGGCTGAAGTTCATTTTTCTGGTGGCTTTGAGCGGCATGACCACCGCAGCGCGGAGCCCGGTCGGCAAAATCATTGATTGCGATGAAGGCCTGAGCGCATTTCGCGAAAACATGTCGGAAACCGTTATTGTCGGACAGGAATTGGGTGTTGATTTATCCGACAGGACGGTCGACAGGCTGATGGATTTCGTTAAATCCCTGCCCGCTGACATGAAAGCCTCGCAACTGGCCGATCTGGAAGCGGGCAACCCTTTGGAAGCCCCCTGGCTGACCGGCGCGGTTTGCCGAATGGGGCGCGAAGAGGGCGTGGCGACACCGGTCAATGATGCGCTTTATGCGGTGCTTCGGCCATTCATAAACGGCAGGACTGCCACCTGAATTCGTCAGCCCCGAACTTCTGCGAGTTTCCGGAATTTTTCCAATTCTGCGTCGGAAATGGTAGGGGCGTTTTCATCGTCGAACTGCAGGGCGTAACCGCCGGCAAATTCACGGACCACACGGCCCTGCAGGCGCTGATAGCCTTCTACATGTAAATCAAGAAACTGCTCGTTGCTCATATCGGGAACGTCACCAAACAGGGCCGCGCCCGTACTGGAAATATCCTGAAGGTGCGCCGGCATCTCCTTGCCATTGGCTTCCACGTAGGCGTTCAGATCAACGGGGAAGCGTGGGCTGCGTTCACGCCGCGACAGTGAGGCGTTCGCCAGATGGGGTTGAATGGGATTGACCATGGCGGGTTGGGGACCAGTTTGGCTCCTGATTAATAACGCTCCAAACGCCTAACCTACACGATAATCCGGCGGTTTTTCAATGCTTACGTGTGCGGCACAAAACAGCGGTGTCTGTTGGAGGCCTATGATTCCGGGTCTTTGCGCTTGCGGGCCGCTTTGAGCATGGGGCCGATACGGAAATTGATGCCGGTGACGGCGCGCCCGACTGAGCCTGTGACCGGGGTTGTTTTGGATGTGTTCAGGCGGCTTTCCCGCCACAGGATGTAAATGCCGCTGGTGATGATCACCGCCGCGCCCTGCAGGGTTTGCAAATCTGGCTGTTCGCCAAAAAACAGCGCCCCGAAAATGGTCGCCCAGATGATCTGCGAATATTGCATGGGCGCGACCATGGCCGCTTCGCCGGATTTATAGGCGCCGATCATTAAGGTCATGGCGGCGAAGGCCAGCACCGCCAGCAGGGCGACAGCACCCAGGTCGATCAGTGACATGGGCGTATAATGAAGTGGCATCAGAGCACCCATGATCAGAAAACTGGCGAGCATGGGATACAGCAGCAAAACCACATCGCGCTCGTCCCGGCCGACACGGCGGACAATAACCGATGATAGCGAAGAGGTGGTCGCCCCCACCAGAGCGGCGAGATGACCAAGCGATAGCTCTGCGCCGCCGGGGCGCAAGACGATCAACACCCCGATCAACCCGACGATGATCGCGCCGCCGCGGTGCAGACCAACCCGCTCCCCCAGAATGGGTACCGAGAGCAGGGTGACCAGTATCGGCATGGAAAAGAAAATGGCATAGGTCTGGGCCAGAGGCAGCACCGAAAAGGCGTAAAACACACAGACCACGTTGACCACCACGGAACAGGTCCGAAGCGCCGTCCACCAGGGATGGCGGGGCCTGAGGTTGGCGCTGCGGGTATCACGGACCAGCATGAACGAAACCAGCGGAAAGCCGAATAGCACACTGAAAAACACGATCTGCACCGGGCTGTAACTGGCCCCCAGATATTTCACCACCACATCATGTGTCGCGTAGACGGCGAAGGCGGCAAGGCCAAGAATGGCGCCTTTGATATTTGGGGTCATGCGGGCAATCTTCTCTTCATAGGCTCATTTTTATTCGGCACTTCTGATAGGCCATAAAAACAGAGGGGTTGGCAAGAAGCTATCGGGTTCCAATCACACGCAACCCGTTTGAAAATATGATTCAAATCAGAAGGGGCATTGATTCGTCAGATAAGCGAAAGGACGGTTTAATTTAAAACAGCACTATATTGATATACGGATGTAAAGTGGGCTGGGGACATTAGGGGATGCTGAAAGGACGATCTATTGCTGCATTTTTCGAAGTAAATGATCCGGGCAATTGCCTTTTTGTGCTTCGCTGACAAAGCACCATCCCAGGACCGGTCTTGGATCACCACAACCGATTAGCTGAGTTTGCTGTTTTGGGGAAACTTCCGAGTAACCAACAAATGTTTTTGAGCCCTGTTGCATTGTCAGCATCACACGAACCGCTTGTTCACATTGGTTGTCGACCGTTGAAAAATAAGCGGGAAGCTTATCCAAGGCAGAAAAAATTGAGGTTTCATTCTTACAGCTATGTTCGGAACTCTTTGATGTTGTCATCGAGACACAATCGGATGTCTGTGCAACAGCAAAGTTAGATGGTGTGTTGCAGACCCCGACCAGAATTAAAGTTAAGAGCAGCATTCTGTACATATTTCAGGTAACCATACATTTTCAAAAACCAATTTATATTATATTTTTATCAATAAAAATCAACTTTTGATTGATAGTGACTGTGTTCCGTTCTGCACAGTCTATGAATTAAAATTCAATAACGGGTCAGTGACCGTCAAATAACGTCCGCCATGCCGCCCACTGGCTTATATGCCGGCTGACCAGTGCGTAGCCCCGGCTTTGCGGGTGCACGCCATCGGTGCCGTCAAAACTGTTCAGCCAGTCCGGGCTGCCATTGAGTGCGCCATAAAGATCGAAATAGGGCACGTCCAGTTCGGCAGCCAGACTCTTGTAAGCGGCGCTGAGTTCGCCGATGCGTTGGCGGGTGAACTGATAGTGAATGTCCGGTGTTGGGTCGAAGGTGGCCTCATCCAGTTCAACCGGCGGCGGCCCGACCCACAGCGTCGGCAACCAGTCCCTGGCCGCGGTCATCATGTCGCGGGCAATTTCGAGAGAGCGCTCAAAGGGCACCCGGCGTACGCCGTTCTCAAGCGCCGTATCGTTGACGCCAAAGCTGAACACCAGCGCACAGGGTTGCACGGCAGGCAACCGGGCCTCGCATTCGGCCTGCCAGCGGCCTGCGATCATTTCTGACGTGTCGGCGCGTATGCCCAGATTATAGACCGTGACATCATGCCCCGCCGCAACCTCACGCTGCGCCAGTCGCCCCGGCCAGCCGAGAAACTCCGGGTCATTGGTGCCATTGACGAGGCTGTCGCCAACAAAACAAAAGCGTAAAACGGTCATGCAAAGGACTTTCGCGGGGTTACGGGTTCAGGAGTTCCAATATCGTCATGGGCGTTTGGCTTCGTCAAGCAGACGGTCCAGGCATTGCTGGCGGCTGGCCTTATAGTTGCCGGCTTCCCACCAGTCTTCCACATAGGACAACAGGCGGCCGACTTCCGGGCCTGCGGCAATGCCAAGGGTCAGGGCGTCCTTGCCGGTCAGAGGAAAAACTGGAGACTTCCAGAGGGTTGTTCGCTCCAGTTGGGCAATCCAGCTCTGTTTGCGTTCTGACGGCAGGCGCGGATTGTCGAACATTTCCTGACCCCAGTTGAGCAGGACAAGGTCGCGAAAAAGCGCTGGCCCGACTTTTCGTAAAGCCCGGTTTTCGGCCAGATCGCTCATGTCCGGATGTATCCGGACCGGTGGATTGCAAAGGTCCCGCAGGCGGTCCCGCTCCTTGTTCGAGAGGCGCAGGCGATCCGCCAGCGCGGGCACATCCTGCACATGGCCTTTGAGCAGTGCTGCCAGATGGCGCAACGGGTCGGGGACAATGCCTTCAATATTGACGGCGCGGGTCTCAAACCAGTTGATCATGCGCAAAACACCGGGGTCGCCAGCTTCGGGCAGGATTTCGCCCAGCACTTCGGCGCCGCGCATCTTGATGATGATTTCTGCCGGGTCGGGGACGCACAGTATTTTGAACAGTTCATTGCGGATGCGTTCGCTCGATAACTGCTTCAGGTTTTTCGCATGGGCCCGGCAGGCGGCGATGGCATCGCTGTCCATAGGGGGGCGGCCAAAAGCACCGAAAAACCGGAAGTAGCGGAGAATACGCAAATAGTCTTCTTCGATGCGCTCATGGGCCGAACCGATAAAACGAACCTGCCCATGGGCCAGATCCCATAGGCCATTAAATGGATCATAGACGCTACCGTCTGGGGTTGCGGACAGCGCATTAAAGGTGAAATCGCGGCGCTTTGCATCTTCGATCCAATCGTCCGTAAAACCGACAATAGCGCGCCGTCCGTCGGTTTGCAGGTCCATGCGCAGCGTCGTGATTTCAAACGCTTTGGAATCCACGATGGCGGTAATGGTGCCATGATCTATGCCGGTTGGAATGGCCTGAATGCCAGCCTGCCGCAACAGGTCCATGACCTTTTCCGGTTTGTCCGGCGTCGCGATATCAATATCGGCAGCGTCTGTTACGCCATGATTGAGGGCATCGCGGACGCAGCCGCCAACAAAGCGGACTTCGGTTCCTTCAGCGCTCAGGGCATCGATCACAGCAACGGTCTCGGGCGCATGCAGCCAGGCTACGGGGGGCAGGGCCCCAATCGGCTCAAGGGGGGTATCGCTTAAAGCCACTGTCTTTCGGTCCGCTTGTATGTCTCAGGCCAGGGCGACGAAGATGTCGACCTCGGCATGTTCCGGGTCAATGGCCCGATCATCATAGATCTCGAAGTCATAACTGAAGGCGCGTTTGATATCGCCTTGCCAGATGGTTTGCCAGGCTTCGATCAGGGCATCGGGCAGGGGGCCTTCAGCTCTGGAAACTTCATAGGTTTGTGCCGGAATTGTGCGACCAACCATGCCCTGCGGGATGCGTTCCAGATCGCTGACCGGGCAGCCGATCATGAAGCTGTAGTCGCCTGTATGGTCGCTGTCATAATGGCTATAGAGACCGAACAGACGGCTATCGATGCAATTGGCAATCCGGTCCTGAACCCCGTTGGCATAAAACCGCTGCCAGAGTTCCGCAATCTCGGTTGCTGCCGTGTTATTGGTTCGAATTTCAAGGCCGATAAGGGGGATTTCCCCAAGACTGATTTGTGGATTGGACATGAGCGCCAGAATTATTTGAACTGCGGTTCGGTGATTTCGCCGCCTTCAAGACGCGGCGTCACATAAGAGCCTTCTCCCGGGGGGGCTCCCCCAATGACCGCAACATAGGCCAGACCGGCGAACATCAAAAGCACGCCCAGCAGAATCGCAATAAACACGCTGTTGCTTTTGATTTGCGGGATTTCATCGCCGCGCGAATGCGAACGATGCCGGAGAAACCACATCCAGCCCAAATAAATCAGGGTTGGCAATGCGAGAGGGAGAATGAAGTTCAGCAACATACGGGTCATCAGGCAGCCTCAAACGATACAGTAAGAATGTTATACAGATTAACGATCATACCCGCCGTAGCGCCCCAGATGAAACGTCCTTCATAGGGCATGGCGTAAAAATCCCGTTGCTGCCCCTTGAGCTTTCGACTGTGACGTTCATGGTTGTCCGGGTTCATGAGAAAACTTAAAGGCACTTCAAACACCTCTTCCACTTCATAAGAATCCGGGACAATTTCAAAAGGCGGGCGGACAAACCCGACAACGGGTGTAACCAGAAAGCCGGTTCGGATCACATAAGAATCGAGACGCCCGACAATTTCGATATGCTGGCGCGACAGGCCCACTTCCTCTTCCGTTTCACGGAGTGCCGTGGCTTCCGCATTTTCATCCGTTGCATCGACATGACCGCCAGGGAAACTGATCTGGCCAGCGTGTTTTTCCAGATGCTGGGTGCGCTGGGTAAACAGTGCCGTAATTTCTGCGTCGCGGAGCACGAGCGGTACCAGAACGGCGGCCGGGGTCAGTGGCCTTACCGGGTCCATACCGGGGTTCAGATTGTGATCGCCACGGGTTTCGGCCGTATCCGGCTGATAGGCTTCAATCTGGGTTCGAATAAATGAATAATCCATGTTTGTTTATTCTGCCGCCTCGTTTTCTGCCGCGCCGATAGGGAAAAAATGCTGCTTCGACCAGACCCCATATATGTGATCCTGTTCGATGGCTTCCGCAATGCCCAGATCAACCAATTCGTAAAAAACAGAACGAACCAATTTTGCCTCAAGTCCATAATCCAATGCAATATAAGGCGCGGGCTCACCGGTTTCCGCATTGATCTGGATACGTAACGGGTGGTCTTCGGACAGGGTATAGTGCTTATCGATATTCGTCCGGAATGTGATCTCCTGATCCCGCCCGCTTCCTGTTTTGGTTAGTTCAACGGCCATAAAGGCGGCATCTTCAACAGCGATTCGGCACATTTCGACCGGTGTGATGAGCCAGTGATCGCCAATTTCGTCGCGCCGCAAGACCGTCGAAAAAAGTTTGACCAGCTCAATCCGCCCTATGGGCGAGCCGAGATAGTGCCAGAGCCCTTGTGAATCAATGCGCATATCAATATCGCCACAGACAATCTGCCCGGGTCTGGGCGTCATGCCAACGGGTCCGGGGCCATTATTTTCGGCTCCTCGCGATAAATTGCTTAGGTTCGGCTCGTTTTTCGTCATAATCATTACCATATAGATTAAACGCAGGTATCGACAATTAGTGGAGATTATACCGTGAGTGGGACTGCAGAAGCCAATGATCTAAATAAAGCTCTCGATTCCGACGAACTGATCAATGCGGCAGACCGCCTGGGCCGGGATATGGCGCGGGCCAGAGATGCGATCGGCCGGTTTATTTTTGGCCAGGAACAGGTCATTGAAGAATCTATGATCACCCTGCTGGCAGGTGGTCATCTGTTGCTGATTGGTGTTCCGGGGTTGGGCAAGACCCGTCTGGTTGAAGTGATTTCCCAGGTCTTTGGCCTGGAAACGCGGCGTGTCCAGTTCACCCCCGATTTAATGCCTGCGGATATTCTGGGCTCTGAGGTTCTCGAAGAATCCGAGGCCGGGCGCCGCACCTTCCGGTTCATTCAGGGGCCTGTGTTCAGTCAGTTGCTGATGGCCGATGAAATCAACCGGGCCAGCCCACGCACCCAGTCGGCCTTGTTGCAGGCCATGCAAGAGCATCGGGTTTCGGTTGCCGGTGAATACCATGATCTGCCGTCACCTTTTCACGTGCTGGCGACCCAGAACCCCCTGGAACAGGAAGGCACCTATCCGCTGCCAGAAGCCCAACTGGACCGGTTTTTCATGCAGGTGGATGTCCATTATCCCGATGCCGACGCGGAACGCGAAATTCTGATCAACACGACGGGATTGCAAACCGGTGAAGTTGATCAGGTCATGAGTACGGACACATTGTTGGCGGCCCAGAAACTGGTGCGGCAAATTCCTGTTGGCGAAAGTGTTGCCGAAGCGATTATCAATCTGGTGCGGGCCGGGCGGCCCGACAGCAGTACGGTTGATGCGGTGAAGGATCATGTGTCCTGGGGGCCGGGGCCGCGGGCCAGTCAGGCCCTGATGCTCGGCGCCCGGGCGCGGGCGGTCATCGAAGGGCGGCTTTCGCCCAGCGTCGATGATGTGTTGGCCCTGGCCCACCCGATCTTGCGTCACCGCATGGCTCTGACGTTTGCCGCCCGCGCGGAAGGCGTCACCCTTGAATCGGTTATTGACCAGATTTGCGAGCATATTTCCTGAACGGCCCGAGAAGCGGATAATGCCTGATGCGTGAACCTCACCAACCCCCACCGGCTCAATCGGACAGCCATCATCGGGCTGAAGCGTTGGCGTCCGGGTTTCCGGCGTTGCTGGTGGCGGCGGAACGGGTGGCGTCGACGGTATCTCAAGGGGTGCATGGCCGCCGCCGGGTCGGTCAGGGAGAAACCTTCTGGCAGTTCCGTCGCTATGAATTTGGCGACTCAACCCAGCAGATCGACTGGCGGCAATCGGCAAAATCGGTTCCTGTTTATGTGCGGGAGACGGAATGGGAGGCGGCGCAAAGCGTCTGGCTATGGCGGGATGGATCAGAATCCATGGCCTTTCAATCATCAAAGAACGTCATGCGCAAATCCGAGCGGGCGGAGCTACTGCTTCTGGCGCTGGCGTCTCTGTTGATTCGGGGCGGTGAACGCACAGCCTTGCTGGGAACAGGGATGCCGCCGGCGACGGGACGCGCCGTGTTAATGCGCATCTGGTCAATGCTGGAAAGCAGCACGACAAAAACAAACAGTCTGCCGCAGGCGGAAACATTACCCCGATATGCGCGCATGGCCTGGTTTGGCGATTTTCTGTCGCGTCCGGAAGATCTCGACAAAACCATCAGCGCTTTCGCCAACCGGGGCGTGAAAGGCCATCTTGTACAGATTCTCGATCCAGCAGAAGAAATGCTGCCCTATGAAGGACGGGTTCTGTTTGCGGGTATGGAAAGTGGTGAAGGTGATGTGCTTGTCCGTCGTGTTGGTGAACTGCGTGAAGCCTATCGCCGGGAATTGGCGCTCCATAACGAGGCCCTGCGGGCGGTCGTGCGACGCTATGGCTGGACGATCAGCACCCACCGCACCGATTTTGCGCCGGAACGCATGCTGATGTCGTTATATCTTCTGTTGTCGGAAACGGTGGGAGCCTGAGGATGCTGACATTTGGCACCTTGACCTTTGCCTATCCGCTGGCCCTCTTGGGGTTTGCCGTGTTGGCGATTATCTGGTGGTTCCTTCGCCTGAAACCGCCGGCGCCTGCCCGTATTGATTTTCCACCGGTGCGATTGCTGGCGAAACTGGTTCAGCAGGAAGAAAGTCCGGCCCGGACCCCGTTATGGCTCTTGTTGCTGCGGCTGGCGCTGGCTTCGGTCATTATTCTCAGCGTTGCCCACCCGCTTATTGACGCGCGCGCCCCGCTGGAAAATTCAGGCCCCGTATATGTCGTGCTGGATGATGATTGGGCATCGGCGAAAAACTGGGAAAAGCGGAAAACGACGCTTATGCGTCTGGCCGACCAGGCGGAACGTGAACAGCGTTCCATGATTCTGGTGCCGACGGTTCCCTTGCCGACGAGTGCACGGGCAAGGCCATTGTCCGTATTGTCGCCTGAAGAAGCCCGGCGTCAGTTTGAAGCCATTCAGCCCAAGCCCTGGGCGACGGACCGGCGATGGGCATTGGATCGCCTGCAGGTGTTGTCCGATAAAACGGAGGCGACCCCGGGAACCGTGTTCTGGCTTTCCAATGGGCTGGAAGAAAAGGCACCGGAAGGGGGCGCGGCCTTCACAGCTGCCGATGTGGTTGAACAGCTCAGTGGCTTTGGCAAGGTGACCGTCGTTCTTGCCAGCACGAGCAGCCTGCCGGTGATCATTGGCGAGCCTGACTATGAAGCGGGTATTTTGTCGCTGGTTCTCAAACGCAGCGATGATGAAGGGACCTATCCACTGTATGTCCGGGCCTTCGGAGAAGAAGGCCGCGGCCTCGTTAGAGAAGCCGCTGTGTTTGAAGCCGGGGACATGGAAACGACGATTGAGCTACGATTGCCGACAGAGCAATTTAACCGCCTCACCCGTGTTGAAATTGAAGGGGCGAACCACGTTGGTGCCGTCATGCTGTTCGATGAACGCTGGCGGCGGCGTCCTGTTGGCATCGCCATTCCGGCAAGCGGCAACGCGGTCCAGCCGCTTCTCAGTGAGCATCATTATGTGTCGCGAGCGCTCGAACCTTTCACGGAAGTGAGAGAGGGGCCGCTTGAGGATATCATGAAGCGGGAACTGGCGATTATCGTCTTAACAGACCCGGCGACCCTGTCGGCCAATGACAAGAGCGCGCTCAAGACCTGGGTGGCAGACGGGGGCGTCCTGTTGCGCTTTGCCGGCCCCAATCTGGCGCAATCCGGCCTCAGTGAAAACAATGGGCTGTTGCCGGTCAGGCTGCGCAGTGGAGACCGTGAGATTGGCGGCGCCATGTCCTGGGGAAACCCGGCGGTCCTGTCGCCCTTTGAGGAAACGAGCCCGTTTTTCGGCCTTTCGGTATCCGAGGATGTGACGGTTCGCCGACAGGTTCTGGCCAGCCCGTCTCTGGACCTGGCTGAAAAAACCTGGGCCCGGCTCAGCGACGGCACACCGCTGGTTACTGCCGAAAAACAGAAAGACGGCTGGCTGGTGCTTTTCCATACAACGGCAAACGCTGAATGGTCAGACCTGGCGCTGTCCGGTCTTTTTGTCGAGATGTTGCGCCGGATTGTTGACTTGAGCCAGGGCGTTGCCGGGAGCGGTGATGGCCCACCCCTGGCGGCTGTCGAGGTGCTGGACGGTTTTGGCGTTGCCAGGGAAGCCGGCGCCGATGTGCAGGCTATTGCGCCTACGGATTTCAATGAAACGACTGTTTCAGCCGATCACCCTCCCGGTGTTTATGGCACAGCAACAGCGCGGCGGGTGCTGAATTTGTCGACGGCTCTTGACCAACCGCGACTGATCACGGCACTGCCAAACAGCATCGTTCAGTTGAGTTATGAGGCACAGACTGAACAGGATTTGCGCCCTTTGTTGCTGCTGGGGGCACTGGTGCTGTTTATTATCGATATGATCGCCAGTCTCGCCCTGCGCGGGTTGTTGACGATGCGCAAAGCCATCGCTGCCGGGGTGGTTTTGGCTGCGGTGTCAATTGGCGACATGAAAGCCGCCGAAGCGGATGATGACTTTGCCCGTGCCAACAGCTTACAAACGCGGCTCGCTTATGTGATTACCGGTGACGAACAGGTTGATGAAACAAGCCGGCTTGGGTTGGGCGGTTTGAGCCAGGTGCTCAAGCGTCGGACCGCCGCCGAGCTGGGAGCGCCGCAAGCGATCAATCCGGGCGTCGATGAACTGAGCTTTTTCCCCTTTATATATTGGCCCGTTGTCCCCGGCTACCGGTTACCAAACGATCTGACCTCTGAACGGGTGATCGCCTATTTGCGCGGCGGCGGCACAATCCTGTTTGATACGCGTGACCAGTCCGGACGCGCTGACTCCCTCGCCTTGCGCGAATTGGCCTACGGTCTGAAATTGCCGCCTTTGGTGCCGGTGCCCAGAGATCATGTTTTGACACGGGCCTTTTATCTGCTGGACAATTTCCCCGGTCGCTGGACGGGCGGGCGGGTATGGATCGAGAAAGCCGGAGAGCGGGTGAATGATGGTGTGGCTTCGGTTATCTCCGGCGGCCATGACTGGGCCGCTGCATGGGCGGTTGATGAGGCCGAGCGGCCCCTATATCCCGTCGTGCCGGGCGGCGAACGCCAACGTGAGCTGGCCTATCGGTTTGGCGTCAATCTGGTGATGTATACGCTGACCGGGAACTACAAGTCCGATCAGGTCCATCTGCCGGCGATCCTGCAGAGGATTGGCCAATGAACGCTGATTTGGTCGTCTTTACACCATTGATGCCGCTTGTTGTTATTGCGGCTATAGGCCTGACGGGTTTGGTGTTTGCCCTGATCGGCGTGTTCCGGCGGGCGCGTGGGGCCTGGTGGCGGATGGCCGGGCTTGCGCTTCTTGTTCTCGCACTTCTGGATCCGCGCTATGTGCAGGAAGAGCGGACGCCGGAGACGGATGTTGCTGTTTTGCTGGTAGACAAAACGGCCAGTCAAAATGTCGGTGATCGGGCCGGGCGTTCGGAAGCGGCCCGTCAACAACTGAGTGAGCGGATCAAGGCCCTGGGGCAGGTGGAACTGCGGGAAGTGGAAGTGCACGATTTACCCTCCGGGACAGGTGACGGGGAAAAGGCGGAGCCCGGTTCGAACCTGATTGAGGCTTTGCGCCGTACCGTTGGGCAAATTCCGCGTGGCCGGTTTGCCGGAGCACTGGTTTTGACGGACGGACAGGTTCATGACATGCCGGATGAAAACCCGGGGAACGGATTTGATGCGCCGGTCCATGTTCTGCTGAGCGGCGACAAGGGTGAAAGCGACCGGCGGTTGGTGATCGATCAGTCATCGTCCTATGGCCTGGTCGGCAAGGACATCGAAATTGTTTATCATGTGGAAAACAAACGCAGTTCGGACAGTGCCGGTTGGGGTGGTTCTCTGGCGCAAGTCACGCTGCGCCGCGGCAGTGAGATCATCGCCCAGGCGCAAGTGCCTGTCGGCAAGCAGGACCGTCTGACCTTCCCGCTTGATCGCGCCGGGCCCAATGTCTTCGAGCTTGAAGTGGCTCCCGTTGCCGGTGAGCTCTCCACCGTCAACAATAAAACGCTGGCCGTCGTCAACGGTATCCGGGACCGTTTGAAAGTTCTTCTGGTTTCCGGTCAGCCCCATGCCGGTGAGCGCACATGGCGTAATTTGCTGAAATCGGACCCGTCTGTTGATCTGGTGCATTTCACCATTCTCAGGCCACCGGAGAAGGACGATTTTACACCACTTAACGAACTGGCCCTGATCGCCTTTCCGGTGCGCGAACTGTTTGAGGTGAAACTCAGCGAGTTTGATCTCATCCTGTTTGACCGCTATGTGGTGCGCGATATTCTGCCACCTTCCTATATTCGCAATATTGCCGATTATGTGAGCGAGGGAGGAGCGTTGTTGCTGTCGGTGGGGCCGGAGTTCGCCAGTCCACGCAGTCTTGCGCAAACGCCGTTGAATAAAATTCTGCCGGCCATCCCGACAGGCTCGGTCAGTGAAGAGGCTTTCCGGCCGACCTTGTCGGAAATCGGAAACCGTCATCCCGTCACCAACGGCTTGCCCTCTCTGTCGCCGATTAATCGCGAACAGCCGGGAATGCCAGGCTGGGGACGATGGTTCCGGCAGATCGACGCGACACCGCAGTTTGGTGAAGTGGTCATGAACGGGATTGATGGAAACCCCCTGTTGATGCTGGCGCGTCGGGATCAGGGCCGGGTTGCCTTGATGTTGAGTGATCACGCCTGGCTGTGGGCGAGAGGTTTTGAAGGGGGCGGCCCACAGGCCGAACTGTTGCGCCGGCTATCGCATTGGCTGATGAAGGAGCCGGACCTGGAGGAAGAAAGCCTGCGTGCCGAAATCAGCGGTCGCAAACTGAATATCCGGCGGACAAGCCTGTCTGATGACATTCCGAAAATCACCGTGACCACACCGTCCGGCGAATCAATTCCTGTTGACGCCAGCCGGGAAGCGGATGGTGCGGTTCATGCCATGTTACCGGCGGACGAGACGGGCCTTTATGTGATCCGTGATGACGTGAACGAAGTGCGGGTGGCATCGGGAGCCCTCAATCCGCTAGAGTTTTCGGACCTGCGGACCACGGAAGAGCTCATGAAACCCATTGTTGTGGCAACAGGCGGCGGCGTTTTCTGGCTGAAGGACGGGTTGCCCGATATTCGCCCGGTGCGAACGGGCCGCGACCGGACGGGCAAAGGCTGGGCGGGTCTTTTGGAAAACAGGGCCTATGTCATTTCCGGCGTGCGTCAACTGTCATTAATTCCGCCACTGGCTTTATTGCTGTTGGCCCTGACGGCACTGTTCGTCGCCTGGTGGCGCGAGGGCCGTTAAATTATCGGCTGGATTCGCTCACAGTTTTTCAACCAGATAGTCGAGAAAGACCCGGACCTTTGCCGAGAGGTGCCGGTTCTGCGGCCAGACGGCATGAATATCGATGCTCGGCAAAATGAAGGATTCAAGCGCGCTTTCCAATAGCCCCGCTTCCAGCAGTTCGTCAGCCAGAAAAGTTGGAATGTAATTAACGCCAATACCGGCAACCGTTGCCTTGAGCAAGGCATCGCCATTGTTCGAACGAAACCGGCCCTTGATGGAAACGGAAAAAGGGCCGTCAGGACCCAGAAACGGCCACTCTCTCGGGGTTCTGCTGTAATCATAGATCAGGCATCGGTGATCTATGAGCTCATTTGGATGGTCCGGTTTGCCATGGGCGCGCCAATAGGTCGGGCTGGCAACGACGGTAGACCCGGTTGATCCCAGTTTGCGCGCCATCAGGGAAGAATCGGTCATCCGGGTAATGCGTATACCGACATCAAAACCTTCCTCAATCATGTCGATCAGGCGGTCATTGAAGGATATATCAATGTTCAGGTTGGGGTGGCGGTCCATGAATTCCGGCAGTAAGGGCGATATGCGGCGCACCCCGAAGGATTGGGGGGCATTGATGCGAAGTGTGCCGTGCAGTCCCCCATGCAGATTGCTGATTGTTTGTTCGGCGGCTTCGGCGTCTTCAACAATCCGTTTGGCGCGCTCGAAATAGGCCTGCCCGACTTCCGTCAAGTGCAACCGCCTTGTGGTCCTGTGGATCAACTGGACGCCAAGGCGATCTTCAAGGCGGGCGAGCTGTTTGCTGACCGCCGATTTCGATAGTTTCAGGTCCTCTGCTGCGGCCGTGAAACTGCCGCGTTCGGCAACCCTTGCAAAGACGCTCATCCCGGAAAGACTGTCCATATTGACACCTTATTGTGTAATTAAAGAAACAATAATTTTCTAAATTGCCCAATTGTTTAATTTAAGACACGGACATACGTTCCTTTCAACAGCAATTTTACGTTTTCATGTGATGAAAGGAATTCACGATGAGCCGGTTACTCGCCATATCTTCAAGCCCCAACCCTGCCGGATCCAAAACCAAGGCGTTGATTGACCAGTTTATTCAGGACTGGTCGGCCAAAGACCCGAAAGCTGAAGTCACCACCCGGGATTTAGGCACCAACCCGCCGCCGCATCTCGACGGCCAGACGATTGGCGCCTTTTACACGCCAGCGGAGGATCTCAGTGATACGCAAAAAACACAGCTCGCATATTCCGATACTGTCATTGCCGAACTGCAGGAGGCTGACGTTATTTTGATTGGCGCACCCATGCATAACTTCGGTATTCCGTCGAGCCTGAAGGCCTGGATTGACCATGTCGCGCGGGTTGGCAAGACGTTCAAATATGGCGACAACGGTCCTGTTGGGCTGTTGAAAGATAAAAAAGTCTTCATTTTGGCGGCGCGCGGCGGCGATTATTCAGAAAACAGCCCCGCCCACCCGATGGACCAGATCACGCCGTATCTGAAAACCGTTCTTGGTTTTATCGGCCTGACGGATGTGACTTTTATCAATGCGGAAGGCGTCGCCATGGGTGAAGACGGGCTTGTGGCGGCTCGAAACAAGGTTTCAGAGCGGGTTTTAGAAACAGCGCCGAAAAAGGCGGCCTGATAGGCGCATAGATAGATGGGCAAGTCTTGCCGGGAGCGGGAACAGATGATCCGTTTTCTGCTCCCGGCGGGCTGTAATGGTTTTTAAGTATCTGTAAAACAACAAAATAATTTTTGGCACGAGGTATGCATTGCTTTAGGCGAACCCATCCGGGTTGTGGAAGATGCGGATGGATCAAAAATGAAAAAACCTAAAGGACGGGAAAATGGACGCCTTACAAATTTCAGCTACGGGGATGCTCGCCCAAGAGCGCAGAACCGAGGTTGTTGCCAACAATTTGGCAAATATGAACTCGACGGGATATCAACGTCGCCGACTTGAGTTCAGTGCACTGATTTACAAAAATGCATCGCGGCCGGCAATGCGGGAATCCTCACCCAGCGAGTCTGTCCCGGGCGGGGTTCATTCGGGGCTGGGCGTCAAGGCGGCGGCCACCTACCGGGTCACCGAGCAGGGCCATATGAAATCAACGGCAAACCCTTTTGATGTGGCCATTCAGGGCAGTGGGTATTTTCAGATACAATTGCCCAATGGTGAAATTGCCTATACCCGCAATGGCAATTTCCAGATTAGCCCGGCAGGTGAAATTGTGACCCAAGATGGTTTTCCTGTGCAGCCGGGGATTACGGTTCCGACAGATGCACAGAAGGTCACCATAAATGCAACGGGCGAAGTTGTGGTGAAAATACCTGGTCAGGCAGACCCGGTCAGTGCGGGCATTATTCAGGTTGCTCTATTTCCTAATGAGGGTGGGATGCAGCCTTTGGGCAACAGCCTGTTTGCCGCAACCGAGCAGTCCGGAGCGCCTGCGACGAGCAATCCGGGACAAACGGATGCCGGATCGTTGCTGCAGGGATTTGTTGAAGCTTCCAATGTCAATCCCATTGAAGAAATCAGCAACCTGATCAAGGCGCAGCGTGCCTACGACATGAACTCCAAAGTCATGGCGACAGCTGACAAAATGATGGCCCCGATTGGTGCTTAAGAGGGCTGAATAAAAGCGAAAGCGGAATGAAGGGTTTTGATCTCTCTCCTTCGTTCCGCTTTCAGCTTTTGAATTCCATGTAAATCGGGTGGTGATCGGATCCCATGGCGCTTTGATCGACGCGCATGGATACGGCTTTCGCCGCCAGATCGACCGTCGCCAGCGCGTAATCGATGCGCGTGTCACCTTCATCATCAGGGCAGGTTTTCGATTCAGAGCCGTTTAGGGAATGACCCAGATGGGTCCAGAGATCAACCAGTCCATCAAGCTTGGTCAGGCGCCCGTATTTGGTGTCATAGGCTCCGACCAAAAGCTCGTACTCCTTTGAATCCGGCTCCAGATTAAAGTCCCCCATCAATAAAGCGCTCGTCGGCATTGCGGGTTCCGGCCCATCCGCCGTCCAATGGCTGCTGGCTCCCTTACCGCTCCAGGCGCCGCCTTCGCGCGGTGCTGTGCGCAACACCTTCAGAAGATAGCGAACTTGCCGGAGGCGCTCAGGCGCGGCGGCATGGCCGAGATGAATGCTGTAGACCCGCATGGGGCCCAGAGCTCCGTCTATCACGCCTTCCAGGGCAGAGCGTTGCAGGGCCAGCGGTGTGACCATGCCGTATTTCGGCAGCAAGTGGTTGCGGCTGGAAAGAATGGGGGTTTTGCTGAGCAGCATGTTGCCGAACTGGCGACGGCGGTTGATCAGTTTGCCCTGATCGTTGCGGATACTGGCATCAAGATCGACGCCGGGGCCATAGGCGTAATAATGTTCGGGAAACAAATCGGCAAGTTCCGCCACCTGGTCGGTCATGCCGGTTTTCGAATTAAAGCGCTCCACTTCCTGCAAAGCGATAACATCAGCATCGCCAATCTCGTCGGCAATCCTTTGCAGATCTATACACTCATCCTTGCCGGTACCGTACTGGATGTTATAGCTGACAAATTTCATGGGGAAATCTCCATAGGACACAGTGTCTGAACAAGGAACACCATTTGAACGAAACTTGAAACAGGGAACAAGCAGGAAAAGTCCAATGTTGCAATTGTTGCTCTCTTGCCCTCCTACTCATCGTCTTATGTCATCGCATTCGAAATATACCGCCTTGCCAACTGTCGTTGCTGTTACGCTTTCCGTTCAGGCGCTGGCCAGCATGAGCGCGATTATTCCCTCGGCTATTGCCCCGGAACTGGCTGCCGCGCATGGTGTGCCGGGCTCTTTGATCGGGCTTCAGGTCAGCTGCATCTACATTGGCGCCATGCTGACATCGGCCATTGGCGGTGCGGTTGTCCGCCGCTACGGCGCTTTGCGGTGCTCGCAGATCGCACTTTCTCTGGCTGCAACGGGCGGGTTGTTAACGGCCGTTCCCTGGTTGGCTGCGGTTGCCATTGGAGCGTTTTTTGTCGGTTTGGGGTATGGTCTGACCAATCCGCCTTCGTCGCATATGCTGATGAAGGTGACGAACGAAAAAAACCGTAATCTGGTGTTTTCCATTAAACAGACGGGTGTGCCGCTGGGCGGCGTCATCGCCGGCTTGATGGCACCGCCGCTGGCCTTGCATTTCGGATGGCAGCTGGCGCTGGTTACCGGCGCCGCCATTGCTTTTGGGTTCATGATTTTCATTTCCCTGTTTCGGTCCCATTGGGATCAGGACCGGGATCTGACGGCAACGCTGCGCGGCAATCCATTTCGCGATGCCGGGTTGGTCTGGAAACACGGTGGCTTGCGCTGGATATCTTTGGCGGCTTTTGCCTTTTCGGCCATGCAGGTGGGGTTATCCACTTTTACGGTGACCATGCTGGTCGGTGACCTGAGTTTCAGCCTGATTGAAGCGGGTGCCGTGCTGGCGGTTTTGCAGGTGGCGGGGGTTAGTGGGCGTGTTTTATGGGGCTGGCTGGCGGACCGCACCGGAAAGCCGAGTGGCGTTTTGGTATTTATTACGCTGGCCACCATACTCGGGGTGGTGCTGCTGGCTTTCTTTGATCAAGACACACCACCGCTGTTGATCTACGGGCTGCTGGCGATGCTGGGGTTAACGGCGATTGGCTGGAACGGTGTTTATCTGGCGGAAATCGCCCGTCTGGCACCAACAGGGTTGATCGGCACGGCAACAGGATCGTCTTTGGTGGTGACCTATGTAGGGGTGATGCTCGGGCCGGCGACAATTGCTTTAATCTATGGTTTTGCCGGATCCTATACCCTGTCCTTTGCGCTATTTGCCCTGGTGCCGCTGGCCGGATTATTTTTTGTCATCCAGGCGCGCAAGTTTGGTAAGGCGGAAGGATGAGGGCGCGCTATAGGCGGCATGGCGCTTGCGCTGGGCATATTGATCCCGCATTTTTTTACGAAACCGATCAAGATCATTTTCTGAAATCCGACCGTCCCGATTGTCGTCCAGTTGCTGGAAACGTAGGCGCGACGGGCTGAGGTATTCATCAAACCGGATCCCGCCATCATGGTTGAGGTCTAGCTTCGAGAACCAGCGTGCTGAACTTTCCGTAATTGTGTATTCAGTCGGCGAAAGAGAACCGTCCCGGTTGAGGTCGAGCCGGGTAAACTGCTGCCCGCGCTTTTTCAAAAATTCACGAAGTGTGATCGCGCCATTGGCGTCGGCGTCGACCTTTTGGAACCAGCGGCTAGCCCGGTTTTCTTCTGCGGCACCGGCAGGCAGAACGGTCAGTCCGGCAATAGCCAATCCAAGCAAGGAGGTTTTTTTGATCTTACTGGTCACGGGCTGATTTCGCAATTTGCTGAACATTACTGTATTTGCGAACTTTCCGCTGGAAATTGAGGGCCTCGCGCGGTGTTATCCGGCCATCGCCATCAATATCGATAATGCCGAAACGGCTTCGGCCTTTCTCCTCAAACTCGGCCAAAGTCACGTACCCGTCGGCATTGTCGTCCATGCGGTGGACGTGCTGGCTCCAGTTGGAACTGCCAACCACTTCGCTGGCGGATATTTGGTTATCCCGATTGATGTCAAAAATGGCGAACCGCTCATAGCGGGTCGCCTGCAATTCGCCCAGGGAAATCCCGCCATCACCATTGTAATCAAGCGCTTTGAACCAGTTTTCACGGGGCACCTCACCGGCAATCGCAGAAACGGCCAGCAGTAACCCTGCAACAACACCCAAAAATGCACTTTTCATCATATAGCCCCTTAATTCCAAAGGCCGATAGCAGCCAGGCGCAGGTCGGCGGAAGAATCAGAATACGGGGCAATTATGAATCCGGATTTAACATTGATGGTTAATTCGTAAATTTTAAAATGTTTTTAAAACAAGCGGTTAGAAACACAGGATGGTTAAACATTTGCGGCTTTGTTGAATTTTCTTAGTGTAATTTCTGTTGAAAGCCCTAGGCCTGTCGTAATCCTAAAAGCCTGATGTCCAGCTTATTTTCCCTGGCTGGATTCTATAAATCTCGAGATTGCAGTGATCACTTTTGGCTCTAAAGGGAGACCCGGGTTTTGGTAAGTGGCCAATGGGCTGTCGGGGATGTTTGATTTCAGCATATGTGTTACTTCTGGTAACAAAACCAGCTCTGCATTTGCCAGCGCGCCAAACAATCGACGGGCATCGTCCGGCGTGACTTGAAGGTCTTTCCCGCCTTGCAGGACAAGAGTCGGCAAAGATACGCTCCGGGCTATTTCCGTAGGGTTATAAGTGAAGAGTTGCATCATATAGCGTTGCAGCCCACGCCTGAAAAGCGGGCGTAAAATCGGGGTGATGGCGTTTATGTCTTGGTAGCGCCCATTCTCTAGGCCGGTAACAAGTCGTTCCAGTTCAACCAGATAGGGGGCATTCGCTGGATTGTTTCGAAATTGTACCCGCATCAATTCAGCAATTTTCCGGCCAGGGGTGGAAAGCAGAATTATGCCACAGGGCTGAAAACCCCGGGCCGCAGCAACCAGCGCGACAAGGCCCCCTTCGCTATGGCCGGCTATCCAGATACAGTTCGTGTTAATTCGTTTGGCGAATCGATCAAGCCAAAGCCCGACATCCTCAGCATAATCCTCAATTGTGGCATCCTCAGGGTTCGAAATAGCCGCCGCACTACCGAAAAATCCACGCTTGTCTATCCTGAGTGTGCTGTATCCACGGTCTGATAAGCCTTCGGCAAGTAGCTTGTAGCTGTTGCTCTTCAGGCCAGCCGGGCCATTCCCATTGCGATCCGTTGGCCCCGAACCCGGGATGATGATAATGCCCGCTTTTGCGTCTGGGACGATAAGTGCCTGTCCTTCCAATGCCCCGCTGGGGCCGGGGGCATTGAGCAATTCATCGGCTGTTGCGGGTTTCGAGAAAATAAGAAGTCCTGCTAGAAGTGAAAATGTAAACAGCCTGCCCATAGCACTAATTATAATAATTCCTAAGAAACGGGCTTTGCGCATTCCCACGTAATATTACATAGAAGAAAAAGGCGTATTGCAACCCGTTGAAAAATCCACCCATGTATAAGCTGTCTCGTGCTTTCGAATCTTTAAAATCATTTTTCTAATAGTATTCAGCGGTTTCAGAGAAGAATACAAAAGATCAAACTGTTATGGGAACGCGTTTTCGTTGTGAGTGTTTGAGGGTCGATTTCCCTTATGGGAACGCGTATGATTCTATAGACTTGGGTTCGAAATGAGCTAACAGCAGTGGAATTTTAATAATGCCTTTTGTCCATAAAGACGCCGAGGGGAAAATCCTTGCCGTATATGAGGAGCTTCTGGATGGAACGGAGGAAGTGGCTTCCGATGACCCGGCGCTTGTCGAGTTTATCACAAAAAATATTCCGTCTGCCCTCATTCAGGATGAATGGGTTCAATCCGATTTGGCCCTGTCGCGGGTTGTCGAGGATTTGGTCGATGTACTGATTGAAAAGAACCTGATTATGTTTACGGACCTGCCCGATGGCGCTCAGCAAAAACTGATGGAACGTCGTGGATTGCGAAAAGAGTTTTCCTATGTCGAGAACTTGTTCGGCGATGATGAAAACGGTTTTGATGATGGCGATAATGAGGGCATGTTCTAGATAAGGAGGCTTCCATTAAACACATCTGTTGGGGTATTCCGGGGCTTTCGTTGCTTTTGTTCTGGCTTTTCGCCACGACCATGGCCCGCGCCGAGACCGTTGATCTGGCCCTCGTGTTTGCCGTTGATATTTCCGGCAGCGTTGATGATGAAGAAGCGCTTTTGCAGCGTGAAGGATATGTGCGGGCCCTGACCGATCCACGGGTGATTGAAACCATACAAAGAGGAAAACTCGGGCGCAT
This sequence comes from Rhodospirillales bacterium, assembly GCA_048262255.1. GTDB lineage: Bacteria > Pseudomonadota > Alphaproteobacteria > Rhodospirillales > Casp-alpha2 > JABMNT01. Next base: position 1,832,657 of record JBLXFH010000001.1, read on the forward strand.
AGCGGTCACCTATTTTGAATGGGCGGGCAGCCATTACCAGAATACTCTGGTCGACTGGCAGGTGATCCATGATGCCCGCAGCGCCGATGCATTCGCCAAGGGCATTGCGGCTTCGCCACGAAAAATTGAGATGTACACCTCGATTTCCGGGGCCATTGATTACGGCCTGCTGAGGTTGGTGGAGAATCCCCACGCAAGTAGCCGCCAAGCCATCGATGTCTCCGGCGACGGCGCCAATAATTCCGGCGAAATGCTGCCGCAGGCCCGGGACAGGGCGGTCAATCGCGGAATAACGATCAACGGATTGCCGATTGTAAATGACAGGCCGAGCCGCTTCGGGCGGCGGCAGATTGCCAATCTTGACGGTTATTATCGCGATTGCGTGATCGGTGGACCAAGAGCCTTTCTAATTGTCGCCAACGGATTTCTCGATTTTGCCCGGGCTATCAGGCGTAAGTTGATATTGGAGATTGCAGGCCGGCAACCCAGTTTGCAGGATGAGAGCTCTACCATCCAGACCGTCGCTATGCGATCATCTCCCCGGTGTGATGCCGGGGAAATGCGTCGACTGGACTACGACGATAATTAAATCCGCTGGCAACCCGGCTTCTGGAAAAAGTAAGACCAGGTTTGTCGAAGGGGGGTAAAATATTCTACGATCAGACAGCAATGAAATAAAAAATCGGGAGCAGGGAATGATGATCCAAAAAAGACCGTTCGGGCGTAGTGGGCACATGAGTTCCGAAGTTATTTTCGGGGCGGCGGCGCTTAAAGCCGTGGACCAGGGAACAGCGGACCGGGTGCTGGATCTGTTGTTTGAGTACGGCGTTAACCATATTGACACGGCACCGCGTTATGGCGATGCGGAATTGCGCATTGGGCCGTGGATGGACAAACACCGCAAAGATTTTTTTCTAGCGACGAAAACCGACGCGCGCGATTACGAAGGGGCGAAAGCCCAAATTCACCGCTCGCTGGACCGGTTGCGCACGGATCATATCGATCTGATCCAGATGCATGCGCTGGTCTATCCAGATGAATGTACGCAGGTCTTTGCCGAAGGCGGGGCGTTGGAGGCCTTGACCGAAGCGCGCGAGCAGGGGCTGGTGAAATATCTGGGGATTACCGGCCACGGCTGGACCGTCGCCGCCATGCATGAGCAAAGTCTCGGCAAGTTCGATTTTGATTCGGTTCTCATGCCGTGGAACTGGTTTGCCGCCAACCATGAGCTCTACCGCCCGGACTATGAGCGAACACTGGCGCTCTGCAAGGAGCGCAATGTTGCGGTCCAGACCATCAAGGGGATTGCGCGGGGGCCTTGGGCGGCCGGCGTCGAACCCAATCGGACGACCTGGTATCAACCCATGGAAGACGAAGAGGCGATCCGCCAGTCGGTGCAATGGGTGCTCGGGCACCCGGATATCTTTTTGAATTCAGCGGGCGATGTGGATCTGTTGCCGGCGATTTTCAGGGCGGCCAGTGAAAGAGACACTGCGCCCAGCGACGCCGTTATGGCGCAACTGGACGCAAAAGTCGGTATGGCCTCAATTTTCGGGATTTAACCCGGAAAGGCGTTTAGGACAGCAACCAGCCACCATCCACATCAACGGTGGTGCCTGTGACGAAGTCGTTCTGAACCAGGAAGACAATGCCTTCGGCCACTTCTTCCGGCGTTCCTGCGCGTTTGATCAGATTGGGTGCGGTAACCTTTTCATAAAAGGCTTTGCGCTCGTCACCCTGCATGGAAACCATCGGCGTGTCGATGGTGCCGGGCGAGACAACGTTGATGCGGCGCGGTGCGATTTCAGGAGCCACACCGCGAACCAGCGCCTCGACAGCGCCTCCTACCGAAGCCAGTGAGATTTGCCCTGGTTTGGTTTTCCGTGCCGGTGCGCCACTGACCAGAACGATGGAGCCCTTGGCGCTCAGGTGTTCGGTTCCGAAACGGACCACATTGGCGTAACCCCAAAGCTTGTCGAAAGAGGCTTTATATCCATCCATATCCATTTCAAGGAAAGGGCCAATGGCGCGCGATCCGCCAGTTGCGGCACTGATCAGGATGTCATAGGGGGCGCATTCCTGAAACAGTTTGGTCATGGCGTCGCGGTCAAGGACGTCGCATTTTTTCAAAGTGATCCCCGCCGGAACGTCGCCGGCTTTTTCCGGGTTGCGGCTGATGGCGATGACTTCGGCACCCAACGCGGCCAGCTGTTTTGCGGCGGCAAGGCCTATGCCTGAAGTTCCGCCAAAAATAATTGCTTTTTTACCTGAAACGTCCATGTCTCTAAAACCTCCGAGAATTTATTGTTGCGAAGCGCCGTATCTGGTCATGACCGGCACCGGGCTCCCTGATGTAATAGGGGCACAGGGCACAGCTGACAAGTCCGGTTTGTTGCCGCTTATGGAGTGGATTTCAATCAGCTATGGTGTGCCACCAGTTTATGGTTTCCGATGCGGTCTGTTCCAGTTTTGGAAAGAGCTTTGCGATCACGTCAAAATCTTCGGCATTTTGCTCTATGAGGGAGGCCAGAGCAGTAATCCGGATGGCATAAAGCGAGCCGCTGGCGCCCCGTATGGAATGGGCGACGTCCCGTATTCCGTCTGCGCTGGATGACTGAAGATGCTGGTGAATTTCGGCCAACCGAACCTTCATGGAGGCTTCAGCCTGATCGAGTATCGTTGATACGACGCTTAGCGGCATTTCATCACGAAACCAGGACAGCTTTCCATCATCGCCAACCGGCAGCGACGCCAGTTGGGAATCCGTTTCCGGACCAAAGACCAGGTTTGCTTCCAGTGACGTAAGCTCTGATTCGGGTCGGTCGGAAGGGGATGTTATCTGGGGTGTATCCTCTGGCGTGTTTCCGGTTCCGTAGCGGCGCAAGATATCGGCCAACTGTTGCTCGGTGAACGGTTTTGTCAAAACATCGTCCATGCCTGCATTTCTGAACTGATTGTGGCGGTCGGAAAAGGCCTCAGCGGTCAGGCCGATGATCGGCAATTTTGAGTTGCCCTGTTCCGTGCGGATTGTTTCTGTGGCTTCAATGCCGTCCATTTCCGGCATATGGATGTCCATCAAAATTAAATCTGCCCAATTCTCAAAGGCAATTGAAACCGCTTCCAGGCCATTTTCGGCATGCCGGACCTGATGACCGAATTTCTCCAGAAACGCCTTGGCGATCATCGCATTAACGGCATTGTCTTCAGCAACCAGTACCTTGAGGGGGGCTATGGGTTGGGTTTCTTTCTGCCGGTGCGACTGTATCAACTTGCCGGTTTCTTCATGTGACGCCTTGAAAAACGGCAGCGTGACGATGAAAGACGTGCCCGTGTTGAGCTCGCTTTCGACGTTAATTGACCCCCCCATCATTTCCGTTAGCTGCCGGACAATCGATAAACCCAATCCGGTTCCGCCAAACTTCCGGGTAATTGTATTATCTTCCTGCGTAAAGGCATCAAAAATGGAATCAATCCGGTCGGGGGCAATTCCGGTACCGGTATCCGTAACAGAAAAAACAAAAGCACCATCTTTTTGGGCGGCTGTCGGGTGATCCGTATTGGTAGCGGCTCTTATGGATAAGGTGACATTTCCGCTTTCCGTAAACTTGATGGCGTTACTTAAAAGATTCCAGAGTATTTGTCTGAGCCGAACCGGGTCTCCTTTTAGAATAAGATCGGATGTGACCGAATGAGTAATGCGTAACTTAAGACCCTTTTCATCAGCAAGGCTTTGGAACGGCGTGGTAATGGTTGCGACAAGATCGCACAGGCTGAAGGCCGTTTCCTCCAGCTCAAGTCCGCCCGCCTCAATTTTACTCATGTCCAGAACATCATTGATAATTGCCAGCAAGGTTTGCCCAGAGGATAAAATCGTTTCGACTTTTTTACGTTGATCCGGGTTAAGATCCGTATCCATTAAAAGCTGGGCCAGGCCGAGGACGCCATTCAGCGGGGTTCGGATTTCATGGCTCATGGTTGACAGAAAATTGGATTTGGCGACATTGGCGACCTGCGCCTTTTCTTTGGCGAGTTCCAGTTCGAGGCGCGCTTTTTTCTGCTCTGTGATATCCCGGGCAACGGACTGGAATTCGCAAACCCGGCCCGCTTCATCGAAATAGGCCGTGTCATGCCACTCAATATCGCGCAACTCTCCGTCATGGCGCTGCAGTTTGTTCTCGATTTCCTGAATAGGGTTTTCCGGTGTGAAGGAAGCCAGATAAGTCTTCAGTCGATCGATATCGTCTTCCGGCACGTCTTCATAGATGCTGCCGTTCAGAATATCGTTTTCGTCGCGTCCGGAGAACCGGCAATAAGCGCCATTTACGAAAGTGAATCGGCCATCTGGCATGAAGCGCGTGATCAGTTCGGATTGTCCGTCGACAACCGCATAATAGCGGGCCTCGCTGGCTTTCAGGGCGGCTTCCGTCAGGTTGCGCTCGGTCACATCACGACCGACGGACTGAAACAGGACGATCTTATCCGTCGCATCGAACAGGGCGAAATTGGACCACTCAAAATCCCGCAGTTCTCCGTCATGGCGGCGCAGGCGGTTTTCGTTTTTCTGCGCTGGCTTGTCCGGCGTAAAGGAGGCGAAATAGCCCCGCATTCTCTGGGCTTCCTCTTCGGGAACCTCCGCATAGAGAGACGTGCCGATCAGGTTCTCCTTCGTATCATCAACGAATTCGCAATAAGCGCGATTGACGTAGGTGAGATTGGCATCCGCCGTAAACCGGGTTACCAGTTCGGTCTGCATATCCGCAACCGTTGCATTCTGCGCCTCGCTGACGCGATAGGAGGCGATCAGGGTGTCGCGTTCATGGGCCTCAGTTTGCAGGTCATGCAAGGCGGCAAGTGATTTGCGATGCCTGCGGTAAAAGATCAAAACTGCCGCCAACAACACGCCGGATACGGCAAGCAAAGCCCAAGCAGCAATGGTTTCCCAGCTATACATTCGGAAAACGTCTCCTAAACTGATTCGAGCGTTGACTGTGCATGATGTTTCTTAAGATTTCCGTAAATGAAGGCATTTCGATCCTTTGTGACGAAATCGTTACAAACTGGCATAATCGAAAAGGCTCAGCAGTATGAGTAGCGAGCGGCTTGCAGGAATAGGTTAATGCAAGAGTACGCCAATACGCAAAACCTGTCTGATTCTTTTGATCCACCCAGATATTGAAAATTATCGCTATCCTTTGCAACTGACTATGGTTCTCACCTGTGCAATGGGGTAGACAGAGATCATGTCTGATCAAGTTCATTTTCGCGACGCTTTGGGCCGGTTTGCATCGGGTATCACCGTGGTTACGGTCTCCGATGGTAATAATGATGTGGGTGGACTGACGGCCAATGCCTTCTCTTCGCTGTCTCTGGACCCGCCATTAGTCCTTGTTTGTATCGATCAGCTGTCAAAGGCTCGTGAATATATTGAGGCCGAACGCCACTTTACCATCCACGTGCTGGCCGAGCACCAGGAGGAGGTCGCCCTGGCATTTGCCCAGCGCGGCCCCGATAAAGCCAAGGGCATCGGCTGGACGACCAGCGAACGCGGAATCCCGGTTCTCGATGATTATCTGGTGGCGCTTGAATGCCAGCTGGAAAACCAGCTGGAAGGCGGCGACCACATGATTATTGTCGGCCGGGTGCTGGATATAAAGGTTTCAGATATAGAACACGCGCCGCTCACTTATTACCGCGGTCAGATCAACGCCCTGACGCCGGTTGGCAGCGAACCTTAAAGAAAATTCCCCGTCTGAAAATCATGGATCGCCTTGCGGATTTCGCCTTCGGTGTTCATGACAAACGGGCCGTAGCGGGCGATGGGCTCGCCGATGGGGCGTCCGGCGACGACGATGGCGCGGCCACCGGTTTCTGAGGTGAGGGTGACCTCATCGCCATCGCTCAACAGGGCGAGCTGGTTAAGCCCGACATGGGTGCCGCCCACTTCAACCGCTCCGTCAAACGCATAGACCATCGCCGTGTGGCCCGGTTTGATGGGCTGGGTATGGCTGCCACCAGCATTCAGGGCGACGTCGATATAAAGCGGATCGACGGAAATATTGGTGACCGGGCCGGTCACGCCGTTTGCGGATCCGGTCAGAACGCGAATGACAGCGCCGGTCTCTGTTGTTGTTTCCGGAACATCTTCCGGGTCGATATCCTGATAGCGGGGTGGGCACATCTTGTCCTTGGCGGGCAGATTCACCCACAATTGAAAGCCCTGCATCTTGCCTTCTTTTTGTTCCGGCATTTCCGAATGCACAATGCCACGTCCGGCGGTCATCCACTGCACGGAGCCGGGTCCCAAGAGGCCTTCGCCGCCGGTGGAGTCCTTATGGCGCATTTGGCCGTGGATCATGTAAGTGACGGTCTCAAATCCGCGGTGCGGATGATCGGGAAATCCCGCGATATAATCATCAGGGTTGTCGGTTCCAAAGGAATCGAGCAACAGAAACGGGTCGAGCTCTGGCAGTTCCGGCTTGCCGATGGAGCGCCAGATAAAGACGCCCGCCCCTTCCTGGGTGCGTTGGGCGTTGATGATGTTTTTCACGGTTCTGGGCGTTGCCATGAGGAAGACTCCAATCACTGCTGTGTTGAGTCCCTATATGGGGGTTTCTTTGGCGTAGGTAAATGGCTGCTTTACGAATTTATTGTTTCCATTTTGGTGCTAATCAGGAATTACGCATCCACACTGTCAACCAACTCTCCCGTAATATGGCAAGAGGTATGGTCAACAGCTGGATACAAAACCTATTCGGCGGCTTCGCGGTAGTCGTCTATGGACGGGCAGGTGCAAACCAGATGGCGATCGCCATAAACGTTGTCGACCCGGCCGACCGGTGCCCAGTACTTGGCCTTACGCAGGCTTTCGACCGGATAGGCCGCCGTCTCGCGGTTATAGGGGTGCGTCCATTCGTCGGCGGCAATCACACTCGCTGTGTGTGGCGCGTTATGGAGCGGGTTGTCGTCGGCAGGCCATTCACCGGCTTTGACGCGCTCCGCTTCCTCGGCAATTGAAATCATCGCATCGCAGAACCGGTCCAGTTCTTCCTTGGTCTCGGACTCCGTTGGTTCGACCATCAGCGTGCCCGATACCGGCCATGACATGGTTGGCGCATGAAAGCCATAATCGACCAAGCGCTTGGCGATGTCGTCAACAGTAATCCCTGCTTCATCCTTCATGGGCCGGGTGTCGAGAATGCACTCATGGGCGACCAGACCGTTGCGCCCCGTGTACAGAACCTCATAATGACCGGCCAAGCGTTTCGCCAGATAGTTGGCGTTGAGAATGGCGACCTGTGTCGCCTGTTTGAGGCCATCACCACCCATCATGCGGATGTAGCTCCACGAGATTGGCAGGATGCTGGCCGAGCCCCAGGGAGCGGCTGAAATAGCGCCAATGCCGTCAACCGGGCCTGCGGCCGGAACCACGGGGTGATTGGGCAGGAACGGCGCCAGATGTGCGCCAACACCAATCGGCCCGACGCCGGGGCCGCCGCCGCCGTGCGGAATACAGAAGGTTTTATGGAGATTCAGGTGCGACACGTCGCAGCCGAATTTGCCCGGCTTGCAGATGCCGACCATGGCCTGCAGGTTGGCACCATCCATATAAACCTGGCCGCCGTTGGCATGAATGATATCGCAGATTTTACGGATGGTCAGTTCGAACACGCCATGGGTCGAGGGATAGGTGACCATCAGGGCGGCCAGATTTTCCGAATGCTGTTCGGCTTTTGCCGTCAGGTCATCCATATCTACATTGCCGTCATCATCACAATTGACAACAACAACTTTCATACCCGCCATCGAGGCGCTGGCCGGGTTGGTGCCATGGGCGGACGACGGGATCAGGCAGACATCGCGGTGATGATCACCGCGGGAATGATGATATTTACGGATACACAGCAGCCCGGCAAACTCGCCCTGGCTACCGGCATTGGGTTGTAGCGAGACCGCATCATAGCCGGTAATTTCGACAAGCATGTCTTCCAGCTGTTTGATCAGTTCCAGCGTGCCTTCTGCCTGATCAAGCGGCGCGAACGGGTGCAGGCCGCCAAATTCCTTCCAGGTGATGGGGATCATTTCCGAAGCGGCGTTGAGCTTCATGGTGCAGGACCCCAGCGGGATCATCGCCCGGTTGAGTGCCAGATCCCGGTCTTCCAGCATGCGCAGATAACGCATCATGCCGGTTTCGGAATGGTGGCTGTTGAAAACTTCATGGGTCAGAAAATCACTTGTCCGGGCAAGTTCGCTCGGGATGGCATCGCTGATTTCGGCATCCATCGTGTTGATATCGAGATCAATGTCAGTCTGCCCTGAAATGACCCGCCAAAGACCATCAATATCGTCTCGCGTTGTCGTCTCGTCGCAGGAAATACCGATACGGCCTTCTGTCATCAGCCGCAAGTTCATCCCGGCGTTTCGGGCGCGCCCGCGAACGGCATCAAAGTCGGTGCCGACGTTCAGGGTGATTGTATCGAAAAACTGTTCGGTCTCCACATCAATCCCGAGCTTATTAAGCCCGGCCGCCAAAATCGCAGTTAAGCGATGGGTGCGCCCGGCGATGGTTTTGAGCCCCTCCGGCCCATGATAGGTCGCATAGAACCCCGCCATATTGGCAAGCAAGACCTGAGCCGTGCAGATGTTGGAGGTCGCCTTTTCGCGGCGAATATGCTGCTCGCGGGTTTGCAGGGCGAGACGCATGGCCGGGTTGCCCTGGGCGTCAATACTGACCCCGATCAGGCGTCCGGGAATAGCGCGTTTAAACTCTTCGCGTGTCGCCATATAGCCGGCATGCGGGCCGCCATATCCCATGGGAACGCCAAACCGCTGGGCCGAGCCAACAGCAACGTCGGCAGCCCATTCACCGGGCGGTGTCAGCAGGACGAGAGCAAGTAGGTCTGCGCAGACGGTGACCAGTGCCGGGCTCTCATGAATTTTTTCGACCAGTGCCCGATAGTCCGTAATGGTGCCGTCGGTTGCCGGATATTGCAGGATGACACCAAACACGTCTTCGGGGTTGAGGTCGGTTGTGGGGTTGCCGACCTGCACCGTATACCCCATGGGTTCGGCGCGGGTCTGGATCAGGGCGATGGTTTGCGGATGGCAATCGGCGGCGACAAAGATCGTATCGCTTTTCGCCTTGCTCATACGCTTCATCAGCGTCATGGCTTCGGCGGCGGCCGTTGCCTCGTCGAGCATAGAGGCGTTGGATAGCGCCATACCCGTGAGGTCGACAATCATCTGCTGGAAGTTCAATAGGGCTTCCATGCGACCTTGTGAAATTTCCGCCTGATAAGGCGTATAGGCGGTATACCAGCCCGGGTTTTCCAGCACGTTGCGCAGGATGACGGAAGGGGTATGGGTGTCGTAATAACCCATGCCGATGAATGATTTGAAAACGCTGTTTTTTGCCGCCAGATCAGCAATCTCGGTCAGCACGTCCGCTTCCGTTTGTGACGGCGCCATTAGGGCCTCGTCACTGCGGATCGCATCCGGGACACCTTTGTCGATCAAATCGTCCAGAGATTTCATGCCGATGAACTTCAGCATGTCGGCAATGTCGCTTTTGCTGGGGCCAATGTGGCGGCCGACAAACTCGTCGGAGCGCTCCAGATCATTCAACGTCGGTTTTGTCATCCATCCAGACTTTCACAATGGGCTTTATACTCGTTGGCGTCCATCAGGCCATCAATCTCGTCCGGCTCCGACAGTTTAATTTTGTACATCCAGCCTTCGCCTGTCGGGTCGGTGTTAACGCTGCCGGGCGCAGATTCCAGATCTTCGTTCACTTCAACCACTTCACCGGATACGGGTGTCACGATATCGCTGGCGGCTTTTACGGATTCAACAACGCCCGCATCATCACCCTGTGTGACCACGCTGCCGATCTCGGGTGTTTCCACATAAACAATATCGCCCAACTGATTTTGCGCGTAATCAGTGATACCAACCGTCGCCACATCACCTTCGACGGTCACCCACTCGTGGTCTTCGCTATACTTCATGGCCATTCTCTTCTCCTGGTTATTTTATCCTGTGAAATACTGATGGGGGACAAAGGGCAGTTTGATGATCTGCGCCGGTAATGCCTTGCCGCGAACCAGCAACTGTACGGCTGTTTCGGGTGTGGAAAATTCGGATTTGACATAACCCATGGCAACCGGCCCGCCAGCCGTTGGGCCAAAGCCACCGCTGGTGATCTGGCCGATGGGGTTCCCTGCGACGTCCATTATTTCGGTGCCGGCGCGGGCCGGGGCGCGGCCATCGGGCAGGATGCCAACACGCTTGCGTGCGGGTTTGTTTTTGATCTGGTCAAGGATAATAGAGTCGCCAGGGAACCCACCTTGCTCGCGACGACTTTTGCCGATGACCCAAGTCAGCCCGGCTTCCACGGGCGTCGTGGTCTCGTCGATGTCGTTGCCATAGAGACACAGCCCGGCTTCCAGACGCAGCGAATCACGTGCGCCCAGGCCGGCGAAGGTCACCTCGTTTTCGCCGATCAGCAGGTGTGCAAAATCTTCAACGTCTTCGGCTGGCAAGGAAATTTCATAGCCGTCTTCACCGGTATATCCGGAGCGGGTAATCAGGCAGGGAATCTCGTTGATATGCAATTCGGCAATGCTCATGAAGGTCATGTGACGAACAGCCGGTGCGAAGCGCGCCAGTACCTGAGCCGCCTGCGGTCCCTGCAGCGCCAGCAAGGCTCTATCTGTCAGTTCTTCAATCTCGACCTGGTCACCAATGCGCTCGCGCATATAGGCAAAATCCTGTTGCTTACAGGACGCATTGACCACGGCATAGATCACATTACCCAGCCTCGAAACCATCAAGTCGTCGCGGATGCCGCCCTGGTCATTTGTGAGCAGGGTGTAGCGAGTGCCATGATGGGCCAGCCCCTGAATGTCGCCGGGGACAAGAGTTTCAATAGCGCTGAGCACGTCTTTTCCGCGCAGCATGGCTTGTCCCATATGGGAAACGTCGAACAGTGAAGCGGCGGCGCGTGTCTGCTCGTGCTCTTTCAGAACGCCCATTGGATAGCTGACCGGCATGTCGTATCCGGCGAAACCGACCATTTTGGCGCCCAGCTTGCGATGCAAAGCATCCAGTGGTGTTTTGAGCAATGTGGCGTCAGACATTAGGTTCCCCTTCAACAAATTTGGCGGGCCTTCTCCGCCCATCACGCACGGCACAACACCGTACAGTTGGTCGAAAGGCACCCCCTCTGTCTAGGAACCTGAAAGATTCACCGCGTCTTGACTTGCGGCTTACATCTTCGGTGGAGTAAGGCGTTTTCATCACGCTCACCCGCTTTCCAGAGTCTCATCCCATTGCGGTCCTGAAGCCTGAGAGTTTCCGGGGCGGTTGCTCCTTCGGCGTCGACACAAACGGGGCGTCGAACTCTCCCACAATGGTCAATTGAGATTTCACTCATTAACCATCCAACTATTCCATGATTAAAGTTTGCGGTCAACCGAAGTCGGACGCATCCGGAAAAAAGACGTTTGCGGGAAACACCTGAGTGGCCCACTATTCAGTCAGACCAGAAAACAGAAATGATTTTAAGAATGAAACTGTCACCCGTTGGATTCCTGATCGCGCCACTGCTTGCTGTCTGGTTGGTTTTGTTTTCCGCCCTGCTCGCAGCCCCGTCGGCCTTGGCCCAAGGCTGCGAACAACCAGCCCCCGTCTGTAAAACACGCGATGCGATATTTCGGGTCGCAGCCTTTGATCCTGTCGGCAGCGCTATTCGTATCGGCGAGGATGTGCTGGTCACGTCGCGCCATATTGTCGCCGATCAGGAAGCGGTGGAGGTGTTTCTAGCGGATGGTTCCCGGGTGACTGCGGAGGTGGTGCCGAGTGATTATGCAGCGGACATCATCCTGCTAAAGGCGGATGATTTGCCTGCCGGCCCGTTTTTGTCACCGAGCGCAGCCGGGTCTGCGGACCGTGTTTATACAGTTGGTATTGATGTCGGCTCGGGAAACGTTCGGGCCTATGATCCGGGCCAGGTCACGATGCTACCCACACAAGATAAGACTCTCGCCCGCATACATCACACGGCCTATAACCAGCCTGGCAACAGTGGCGGCGCATTGGTACGCCAGGACGGCGGCTGGATCGGGATTGTCACGTCGGGGGGGGAAGGGCGCTATGAGGCGGTTCCGGCATCGGCGATAGAGGCCCTGAAGTTACGGAGCGGCCCAACCTATGCAGAGGCCAGCGCCGAAATGGGCGCGGCAGTACGCATCTGTACCCTGAAACTGGAAGAACTCAGAGGGCAGCGCGGCCCCCTTGGCGAACAGGATGCCAAAGCTCTGGAAACATCCTGTCTGCGGACCCGAAACCGCCAGTATTATGATCTGGCCGCGCAGGCCTTTGGACAGCGCGGCGATCACCAGCGGGCAATCGCCTTGTTTGAAGAGTCGCTGGCACAGGACCCGCACACCCTGAACGGAAGGCTGGGGCTGGTCATCACCTATCATCTGGCCCAGCGCTATGAAGATGAACTACCACATCTGCGGTTTTTGCTGACACATCTGCCGGACGATTTGCAGGTTTTGCGGTTCGCTCTGCAGGCGGGGGTATGGGGCGGAGACCGCGAAATGGCGCGGGCGGCGCTCGAAAGCCTGAAACGGGTAAACCCGAATATCGCGGTGCCGGCAGAGCGGTTTTTCAATAATCCACCACCGCGCCCGAAATCCCGCTAGCTGTCTTCCGCCGGGTTGGGTATCCAACCCCATTTGACTCTCTCAAGGCCCCGTTCGCGGGAACGGACGGCGCGGTTGCGGATGGCGGTCATCAAGTCGGTCGTTGTCCAGTCGGGGTGAGCAGCCAGCAGACGTGCAGCCAGTGCTGCAATGCGTGGAACGGCAAAGCTTGACCCCGAGGCTTCGCCCTTGGCGCCGCGGTGGTCTGTCACCTCGACCTTTTCTCCTGGCACCATCACGTCGACGGAGGTCACGCCCCAGTTGGAGCCGGTCGCCAGACGGCCGAAGTCATCGGAAGAGGTGACCACCAACATGTTCACCAACTCAAAAACACCGGGATAGAGCGGCACCTGGTCAATGTCGCGTCCGTCGTTGCCTGCCGAGATGATAAACAGCATTTCCGGATGCCGGGTGGCGGCGGCATGAAAGGCCTGCCATTCCGAACGGGTGGTGCTTCCGAGCGGCATCATCACGATACGGGCTCCCTGTGCAGCCGCCTGTTCGATCAAGGCCGTCATGCGCGACATGTCGGGGCGTGGATAACGAAACGGCATCAGCTGTACGGCGGGGGCCTCCCTCAGCAGAATGCTGGCGACAGCTGTGCCGTGGTGGAGAGGAAAAAACGGTGATCGGCTTGTATCGGCATCATAGGGTTGGGGGTCATTGTCCCAGAAATCATACCCAAGTAGTTTGCCTTCCATATCCCGGGCGAGGCGCTTGGCTACGGTTTCAAGCTGGTAGTTAACACCACTGTCGATTTGGGCTACGGAGATACCCGCGACATTGTCGCCCGGCGGCACCGGAGGATTAAGCGGCTCGGTAGGGCCTGTTGGCTCAAGGTGGTGATTGAGATGCACCAGATGAAGGGCTTGGCCCTCAGTGTTATAAGCGATGCGGCGACCCTGCTGAATTTGGCAGTCGGGCGTATAATCGATGAGCAGGAGAGGGCGCTTTTTATCCTTCTGCAAAGCTTCTGAATAACTGCGGAGGCGTCGGAGCTGGCCGGCAAAGGCGGTAAGCTGGACGGTCAGCAGGCGGTTATCCTGTCGCAGCATGAAAGTTCGGCGAAAGGCCGTGTCCAGCGTACCGGTGTCTGTAATGGTCAGGGCGTTTGCGTAGCGAGCGTTAAGTGGGGCCGTTTCGGCAAGGCCAATCCGGCAGACGGCGCTGGCGAAGGCACTGAGCTCGGAGGTTTCAGGGGCCGTCTCAAGGGGTTGGGCAAAGCTTGACGTACAGCTACATATGAGGACTGTCATCGCAAGAAGACGCGGGGTCCAGGCGCTGAAAGTGCGGACGGCCCCGGTCACGCAAGGACCTCAGCTACCGATTTGCTGGCGGCGCTGGCGGTTTTGTTCCAGTTGCTCCCGGTTTGGCAGAAACCCGCCATAGATGAGGTAGTTTTTGCTCGTCAGTTCCGGTCGTAGCGGCAGGGTAATTGTAATGGGCTCGTTTTTGAAGGCAAGGCGGGTCCGGTTACCGGAAAAATCAACGCCGACTTCAAACTCTTCCCGGTACAGGATTTTTTTGTCCAGATCGGTGACGCTGATGAAATAGGGAAAGGTCGCTTTGCGGCTGCGGTTGGCTGGTCCGCGGGTGGCGATGAAATTAAAAGCGATCTCAATCTCCATCTCGCCGACGCGGGTTTTTTTGTCGATGCGGGTCAGACATGCCAATTCCATACGGGCGATCTGGGCTTCGGAATCGACGTCGGTCAAATCGCGCCCCTGGCCTTCTGCGTAACGGACAAGTTCGGCTGCATCAGCCAATACGCGGTCATCCGGGCACGGGAATACAATTGGGTCGGCAAACAGTTCTTTCACTTGATCCGTCGCGCCGCAACCCGCCAGAAAACCGCCTGCCGTGATTGCGCAAACCAGCAGGCGCAGGGTTTTGTTGAGGCCCAATGATGTCTTTCCAACGGTCATGTGTAAAACTCTTTGAATGAATATCCTGATTGCCTGAGGAGTCTAGGATATGGTCGGGGATGCGGCAAGCCTTGGCCTGACGCTAATTGGCAAAAGATTTGTCTTCCTGACCAACCCCGGGCGATACCAGTTCAATAAGCGTTTGCGCCAGCTTGGCCAGCGCCCGTGCCCGGCCCCAGGGGTTGTCGATGGTTTGGCCAATGCTCAGGCCGCGCTTCAGGGCGGTCCAGGCAAGATCATTTGCACCATGACGGGCGTGGTCCGAGGCCAGCTCGGAATGCATCCAGGCTTGTGACAGGCGGCTTTTAATGGCTTCCGTTGCCTCATGCGCCAAGGTTTCCGTTTTAACTGCGCGGCTTTCTTCACCGTGGCGACGTTGCTCGAAAGCAATGGACCACAAGGTGTGCGCGCGCAGGCGGTCGTCGCTGATTTGCGCTGCGAGCGTGGTGGCTTTTTGAAAATACGCTGGTTTAGAAAACGAACTCGCTGTCTCTTTGGTGGATGCACGATCCGGGGCAATCTGACCGGCAATGCGGGCCAGTGTCAGAGCCAATCGGCTTTGCGCATAGGAACGGGCATAGGGGTGCTTGATCGTCTCAATGCTGGTTTCGGCCAATTCCAGGGTTTGCTCCATGGCGGCAGGTTGGTGCTGTTGCTGGAGAGCGATATGGCACAATACGGCAGTTCGATAACGGGAATCGATGGTTTCGGCGGTGCGCAGGGCCTCGTCAATCTGCTGATTATCTGCCTGTGCAGTGGCCACGGACACCAGGATCGGCTCGCGATCAGATGGTGTGGTGATTTCCCCGAGAAGGTGATTTGCCGCATCAAGCTTTTTGAGCTTGGCAAACGCGGTGGCGACGTGCCGAAGGCCCAGGTTGCGTTGTGTAGCACTTTTTAGGGCGCGGCTTTGTTTTTCGATTTCCCCCAGTATTTTTTGGGTTCGGTCCGAATCACCTGTCTGGCTCAGGGCTATGGCGATTTGGGTTTTATAGGTAATCTGGTTTTCTTGGGGCTGAACGTTGTCGATCATTGCGATCAGGGCATCGGCAGCCCGGCTGGTGCTGGTGGCGTCTCCCTGTCGGGCGTGGATTTTCGCGATATTGGTCAGCGCTTCGGCACGTTTTTCCGCATCGGGAATGATTTTGACAGCTTCCAGAGCTTGCTCCGGCTGACCGGCGGCAGCCTGTGCTTCGGCAATATCGCGCAAGGCAACCATGATCAGACGTGGATCGCCGATTTGTCCTGCCGACTGCATGGCCTGTTCGCCCAGTCCGGCCCGTGCCTGGGCCACCAGAATTTCCCCGAGCGCCCAGTCGCGCAATTCCGGTTTGAAAATCGCCTTACCGCTTTCACGGGCCTCCACGAGCAGGCAGCGCACGGTCGGTTCGGCAAAACACTGCTCGGCATTTCGGATCGGATTGGCGCGCTCTTCCTTGCTGTCCTGTATCAAATCGCGGGTTGCGGAATTGGCCAGCAGGGCGGCGCGGGCTTCCTCTTTTCCGGATTTTCGGGCCTCATCGAGGCGTTTTAAAAGACCCCGAACCTGAACGGCGTTGTTAAGCAAGTCCCATAACCCTCGGGTAATCTGACCATCGACGGTTTGCCCGGTGGTTTTCTGGTAAATACGGATTGCCGCTTCGGTTTCTTCGTTCAAATGGCCGTCAATCGGGCCCAGATAGAAGCCCATTGCGGCGAGGGCTTCCTGAACCTTGAGGACGGTGGTGCCGGATTTCCGGTAGTTTTCCTTGTCGGTTTCAAAAGGTGTGCTTTCCTCCAGACCATTGAGGCGCGCCGCTTCGGCGGATTGTGCATGAGGTAGCATCAAGGCGCAGGCCAGCAACAGACCGGCCCGATAATGTGGCTTGGTAAATCGGCGTGTGGGGCTAAGAAGAGTCATTGAAAAAGAGTCTGCGCCGATGACGAATACCTTTCAAGGCAATGTTCGTTTGCGGTTAATCCCTTGACGTTAATGAGGCGGACTCGCTAACTGTCCTCGTTTACAGACTTTGAACGCATATTAGGGCGAAAAAATGGCCGTTTATACGGAAATTGATGATGTTGAGCTTGATGCGTTTTGCGCTGCTTACGACCTCGGTGACGTTCTGTCGTGTAAAGGGATTGCTGAAGGGGTTGAAAATTCCAATTTTTTACTGACGCTTTCCTCTGGCCCCTACATTCTGACGCTTTACGAAAAGCGTGTGGACCCGGCAGATCTGCCATTCTTTCTCGGACTGATGGAGCATCTGGCGCGAATTGGCATCCCGTGCCCGCGCCCCGTTGCTGCGCGTGACGGCTTGGCACTGCGAAACCTGGCCGGGCGTCCCTGTGTTTTGGTGACGTTTCTGGCGGGCATGTCGCCGAGACGTCCCAAAGCGGTTCATTGCGGCGAAATCGGCCGGGCCCTGGCTGAACTGCATTTGGCGGGGGGCGATTTTTCAATGGCACGCCCGAACAGCCTATCTGTCGGTTCCTGGCGGGAATTGCTTGGGAATTGTGGGGAGCGGGCCAATGATTTGCGACCCGGTTTCTTCGACGATCTGGAAAAAGAAGTCCTGTTTCTTGAGCAGGTCTGGCCGTCCGATTTGCCGGATGGGATCATTCATGCCGACCTGTTTCCGGACAATGTGTTTTTTCGGGGCCCCTATCTGTCCGGACTGATCGATTTCTATTTCGCCTGCAATGACAGTTTTGCCTATGATTTGGCCATTTGTCTGAACGCCTGGTGTTTTGAACCGGATGGCAGTTTTAACATTACCAAAGCCCAGCAACTTCTGGCGGAATATAATCGAGTCCGTGAATTTTCGGAAAATGAAATGCGGGCACTGCCGATTCTGGCCCGTGGCGCGGCCATGCGGTTTTTGCTGACCCGCCTGTATGACTGGATACATACGCCAAAAGACGCGTTGGTTGTTGTCAAAGACCCAATGGAGTATTGGAACAAGCTGCAATTTCACAAGGCGGTTTCCGGACCGGCCGAATACGGACTGGGCTTCTAGAAAAAGTGGGTAAATTGAGTGAGTAACGACGAGAACCTGATTGAGATTTATACCGATGGTGCCTGTTCCGGAAACCCGGGGCCGGGCGGCTGGGGTGTTCTGCTGCGCTGGAACGGCCACGAGAAGGAGCTATTTGGTGGCGAGCCGGAGACAACAAACAACCGCATGGAACTGATGGCGGCTATTCAGGGGCTGGAAAATCTGAAGCGGGATGGCCGTGTCGCGCTTTACACGGACAGCACCTATGTGCGCGACGGCATCACCAAATGGATTCATGGCTGGAAACGAAACGGCTGGAAAACGTCGAATAAAAAGCCGGTGAAAAATGAAGATTTATGGAAGCGTCTGGAAGGTGCGGTCGAACGCCATCAGGTCGAATGGCACTGGGTCAAGGGGCATGCCGGACACCCGGAGAATGAAAGAGCCGATCAACTAGCGCGTGATGGCGTTTTGCAGGTAACCACCACGCGCTAGCAAGCCGACCAGGCTATCACATTAATCCAAGGCCCCAACGCATATGGCGAATTACCTCATCGGGATTGCCAAGGCGTGGCGAGAACTCAGGACTGGTTAGGGACCGGTTCTGAGGGTCGCCCCATCGGTCACGGATCAGGGGTTGTTCCGGGAACCAACTGGTACGGGCCGTCTTTGCGAAGAATTTAAACATGTGATAACCTCATGGTTGGATCTCTGGGAGGAGAGAGACGACTTTGATGAGCCCAATGTACTTGCGCTTCAGGTGCGTGACAAAGGATAGTTTCTCATGGTATGCATGAATAATTATTCATGTATATCCGAGAAATGCCGATGGTTCATTTTCCACCTATTGCGCAGTTGCGGGCTCTGGATGCGGCGGCCCGGCACTTGAGCTTCACGAAAGCTGCGGAAGAGCTGAGCATATCACAAAGTGCTGTCAGTCATCAGATCAAGCACCTTGAAGCGCTTTGGGGCTTGAAGCTTTTTATCCGTTTGACGCGCAAGCTGGAACTGACGCCGGAAGGCCGTGCTCTGGCTCCTGTGGCGCAGGGTTTTTTCAAGAACCTGACGAATACGCTGGATGCCCTGAAACAGGATCAGGGGCATCAGGTTCTGCGTGTTCAGATGCTGCCGTCCGTTGCCGTTAAATGGCTGGTGCCGCGCCTGCAGGGATTTCGCGACTTGCATCCGGATATCGATGTCTGGATATCGACCCGTGAGGATGAGGACATTGGATTTCGGTCAGGACGGCTGGATGCGGCTATTCATTTTGGCGGTGCGACGAGCGACGATGTGCTGTCGTGGCAACTCATGCAGGAGTACGAATTTCCGGTCGCCCGTCCGCGTTTTCTTGAAGAGCACGGCACACCGAAATCGCCGGCAGATCTGTGCAATTACCCTTTGTTACTTCGTACAGGTATTGTGGGGGCGCCGAAGTGGAAAGACTGGTTTAATAATGCGGGAGTTGCGGAAGCCGATTATGGCCCGGCCATTCGCGGCGGCACCCGTTTTCCGGATATCAACATGACCTTGCAGGCCGCTTTTGAGGGGCAGGGCATCGCGCTCGCCCGCAGTGCGCCGGTATGGGATGACCTGGTATCGGGACGGCTGGTGCGGTTATTCAATATTCGCCACCCCTTCAATGACCGGATATGTCTGGTCTGTCCCAAGGAACGGGCCGGTCATCCAGCATTTGTGGCTTTCCGGGACTGGTTGTTGGAGATATCGCGCATCTCGCAAGCCGAATTTGATGCGGCGGAACCGACCTGAGCAAAAATAAAAAAAGGGCAAGCCTGAAGCCTGCCCTTTTAAAAACCGCAAATGGTTTTGGATTTTATCCCAGATCGCTGAGCATCTGCTCGGCGCTGGTTTTTTCGTAGGTGCCTTCGTCGATGTTGACGGATTTAACAACACCGTCATCAACCAGCATGGAGAAGCGCTGGCAACGGACACCCATTCCACGGGAAATCAGGTCCAGTTCAAGGCCTGTCGCCTTGGCGAAGTCGGCGCTGCCGTCGGCCAGCATCATCACCTTATCGCCGACGTTCTGGTCTTTGCCCCAGGCGCCCATGACAAAGGCGTCATTAACGGAAAGGCAGGCAATGGTATCGACGCCCTTCGCCTTGATGGCGTCGGCGTGTTCGACATAACCCGGCAGGTGTTTGGCTGAGCAGGTGGGTGTGAAGGCGCCGGGAAGACCGAAGATAACGACTTTCTTGCCGCTAAAAATCGAGTCCGTCGAAATGCCGTCCGGGCCGTCATTTGTCATGGTTTTGAGTTCAACTGATGGAATTTTGTCTCCAGCTTTGATCGTCATGTGAATTCCCCCTTAAAAGGATTGGTTCGAATAAATCTTCAGCAACAGAGATAAGCAATTCCTGCAAATATGCCAGTCCGAAATTCCGAATTAGTCGGATTGTTTGGCGAAGGCCTTGTCACTTGCGGCGTTATCCAGTGCCTGCAATACGGTTTGCGTCGTCAAGAGTTCCGGCAGTGCCTGCCCTTGGGGGGCGTTTGGGCCATAGACGGCATTGAACGGGATTCCGTAGCGACCGAAGCGCGCCAGATAGGCGCTGATCATTGGGTCGGGGCGTGTCCAGTCGGCCTGCATGGCAATAATTTTGCTGCGGCTCATCGTCTCGGCAACCGGGCCTTCACCAAAGACCAGAGCCTTGTTCACTTTGCAGGTGATGCACCAATCCGCTGTCACATCGACCAATACGGTGTTTCCATCAGCGACCAGTCCGGGAATCGCCGTCAGATCGAAACGCTGCCACTGGACAGCGTCGGATGGCGATGAAATGGCATTTGGCGTGAGGTTTGGTCCGCCCGCCATCTGCACCGGCAACACCAAGGCAAGGACAGCAAGGCCCGATACAGCGAGCCAGGTGGCGTTTCTGTCGGGCTTGTGAAAGTGATGGCTGACGAAGAGAACGATAACAATCAGCACCATTGCACCGGCAATGACAATAGTGCCGCTCTGGCCCAAAGATGAGGTAAGGACACTGATCAGCCAGACAGCAGTGGCGGCCAACGCAAAGCCCAGCACAATGCGCAAGCGAACCATCCAGACGCCTGGCCGGGGCAGACGGGTGATCATCGAAGGGGCAAGGGCGAAAATCAAATAGGGCAGTGCGAGGCCCAGGCCAAGGGCCAAAAAGATTACGAGTATTTCTAGGGTTCCGCGGGCCAGAGCAAAACCGACAGCCGTACCAAGGAAGGGTGCCGAGCAGGGTGTCGCCAACAGGGTCGCCAGCGCGCCCTGCATGAAATGGCTGGAAAGGTGATGGTTATCCTGAGCCGGGCTGCCCAGACGGGCCAGCGGGCCGGGCAGGCGAATCTCGAAAAAACCCCAGAGATTACAGGCGAAGAGGATGACCAGCAGGGTCATGGCGATTAAAAACCAGGGCTGCTGGAACTGGATACCCCAGCCGATGGCCATGCCACTGGCTTTCAGGCTGGCAAGGGCCGCCGCCAACACTAGAAAAGAGCTGATAATACCGACAGCGGAAGCCAGAAAGCTCAAGCGAACCATACGGTTTTCTCCACCCCCATGGCCGACAACGCCCAGGACCTTGATGGAAAGAACGGGCAGCACACAAGGCATCAGATTGAGAATCAGACCGCCGAGGACCGCAATCGCCAGGATATAAAACAGTGAAATTTCCGGCACTTCGCCAACGGGGGGGATATTCTGGTCCGGATTGAGCAGCGGATCACCAATGGTCAGCTTTTGTTCAATGCTGCGATTGCTGTCAACGAGGGTGACAATAAATTCCCGACCTTCAACCGTAGGTCCCTTTGTGTCTTCCAGAAACGTCAGGCCGTCGGCTTTGACTTCCAGGATCGCTGAGCGCCGGTCATCGGACAAAGTGACATCGGGTTTGCTGAAAGCCAGTTCCATGGGGCCTTCGAAATAGGCATCCGGTCGGGATAGGGGGGTCGTGCTGTTGACGGCAAACCGGATCACCGCCCTGTCATCGGTTTCCGTCGCCCGACTGGCTGCGACAGTCAGTCCCAGAGCCTGCCCGTCTCCCGGCACCGCCGACAGGTAGCGGCTGATCAGATGCGCCTGGTCGCTGGGCACTTGTTGTCCCGCTGGCAGATTGAGGGCCAGTTGCGCGTCATAGGGAATGCAGATGTCGTTGCAGGTCAAATAACGCAGATGGACGCGCAAATCGAGCGGCTGATCTGTGTCCCGGCGGGTGGCCAGAACCGGCAATACCACTTCATCCTTGTAACCCAGCGTTTCCAATCCGAGCACGGAAAAGCGTTTGGGCACCGGCCATTGGGTGATTGCGGTATCAAGGTTGTGTGAGCCGGACCAGTCCATTTGTGGCGGAAATCCGGCATCACCCGGCGAGCGCCAGTAAATTTTCCACTCCGGTTTCAGGCGAAACTGCACACCAAGCTGGATAGTCTCTGTCTCTCCTGTGGTTTGCGAGGCGGCAATCAGGCGAACTTCCGTCTGATCGGTTATCTGCCAATCGGAAGCCCCGGCATCAGCCTGCACCCCATTTGTGGTGATACACAAAGCGGCGAAAAGCCATAAAAGAGCGCAGATTTTTTTCACACCGGTCATTCCTGAAGGGAACCTTTTTAACTGCTGGATTTCTTCTTATATAGCGCCGGGGGGCGGTAATTTCACGCGCCAAGTCGTTGATCACGCAAGATTGACGGGGCGTGAGAACATGGATTTATCCGGATGATAAAGAGATTTGTTTATCGCATTTTTGATGCCTGCGGTATAATTGTAGACCATTGCTCCTTGTGCCGGAGGTCCATATATTATGACCATGCAAGACAAGTCACACGATCCGGAATATTTATCAGGCCAGCTTTTGATCGCCATGCCCGGCATGACGGACCCGCGGTTTGCGAAGGCGGTTATCTATATGTGCGCGCACAATTCCGAGGGCGCCATGGGGCTGGTTCTCAACAAGCAGATTGATGAACTGACGTTTGAGGAATTGTTGCACCAGTTGAAAATTGAACAAAACCCGACAAATGAGCCACTTCATGTCTTGTTTGGTGGCCCGGTCGAGCAGGCCCGCGGGTTTGTTTTGCATTCGGCGGAGTATCATCAGGAAGAGACCATGCGGGTCAACGACAAGGTTGGACTGACCGCGACCATTGATATTTTGCGCGACATCGCCAAAGGCAACGGCCCGAAGGAAAAAATACTGGCGTTGGGTTATGCCGGCTGGGGCCCCGGGCAGCTGGACACCGAAATCCGCGAGAACGGCTGGTTGCATGTGGAAGCCGACGATACGTTGGTGTTTGGGGATGATCTGGACGATAAGTGGGAAAAGGCGATGCAGAAAATTGGCATCGACCCCCGGATGTTATCTGACGAAGCGGGACACGCTTGAAGGTTCTAGGCAATTAAATGACAAAAAAACCAAATCGAAAAAAAGGTGACGGTCAGCCGTCGCCAGACCAGTTTATGCGCTCTCTGGTAAAAACCATGGAGCAATGCGATACGGTAGAAGCATTGAATGATAACGTGCTTATCCCATTTATCGCGGCGCTGGAAACCGTGTGTGTGGCGCGCGGTTATGTGCTCAACATCTATGGCGAAAAGAGCAATGTGGCGATCACCAACGAAGCCGACGCGCCGGTGATTTACAGCCTCATTGAAGAATATCTGGATAACACGGCGGAAGCCGACGCCTAGCTGAACACCGGCCGGGCGCCCAAGTTCTTGCAGGGGCCGACGGCGCTCAGGGTCGTTGCCCCGCCCAAAAAGCGCTGGGCAATCCGCTTCAATGCTGCTTCGTTGACGGCATCAATCTGTTCCACAGTTTCCTCAACACTGACCGGGCGGCCATAAATATGGATTTGCCGGGCCAGTTGTTCGCAGCGCGATGAGGTGCTTTCCAGCGACATCAGTATGCTGGCTTTCAACTGTGAGCGGGCACGGGCGATTTCGTCCTCGCTGATGCCGTCCGTCAGTTTCATCATTTCATCAGTGATCAGCGGCAGCAGTTCAGCCACCTGACCGGCACCAGTTCCGGCGTAAACGCCAAACAGGCCACCGTCGGAATAGCTCGAAAGAAAGGAATAGATGGAATAGACGAGGCCGCGCTTTTCGCGGATTTCCTGAAACAGTCGCGAAGACATACCGCCGCCAAACAGAGCCGTCAGGACGGATGCTGTATAAAAATCTTCGTCCAGATAGGAAACCCCGTCAACGCCCAGCACCAGATGCACCTGCTCGAGATCGCGGTCATCACGGAATTCGCCGCCGGAATAACCGGGGCGGTTACGGGTCATTTCCGTGGCTTCCGGCAAATTGGAAAAAGCCTGTTCGGCAAGCCGGACGATCTGCTCATGTTCCAGATTTCCGGCAGCCGCAAAAATCATGCGGGAGCCGGAATAATGCCCTTTCATATAATCAAGAACCGTATCGCGCTGCATGGACTGAACCAGTTTGGCGGAGCCCAACACCGGACGGCCCATGGCCTGATCGGGATAGGCGGATTCCTGAAAATAGTCGAAAACAATATCATCAGGTGTATCATGGGCCTGATGGATTTCCTGAATGATGACGGCCCGCTCGCGTTCCAGCTCTTCCGGGTCCATGGTCGAGTTTTGCAGGATGTCGGCAATCATATCAACGGCCAGCGGAATGTCGTCTTTCAGGATTTTTGCGTAATAGGCAGTATTTTCGCGCGACGTATAGGCGTTCAGATGACCGCCCACCGCTTCAATTTCCACGGCAATGTCATAGGCCGATCGGCGCTTCGTGCCTTTGAAGGCCATATGTTCCAGCAGATGCGAGATGCCGTTGATGCCGGGTGCTTCATCGCGCGCTCCCACATCGACCCAGGCGCCGACGGTCGCCGTTTCAACCGTTGTCATGCGGTCGGTGACAACGCGCAACCCATTGGCGAGGGTCGTTGTTTCAATACTCATGTGGATGGGCCTTCAAGGCTTGCGACAATATGCCCGCGCACCAGATCGAGATCGTTGTCGATAACATCCATCCGTTCATCGCGCTCGAACAGGTCACTCATATGGTCCGGCAAATCGGGGTGGCGTCCCGAGGCGGCTTCAACGGCATCCGGAAATTTGGCCGGATGCGCCGTCGCCAGGGAAATCATCGGTACGCCGTCCGGTACGGTGGCCTGACGTGCGGCAGCCACAGCGACAGCACTGTGCGGGTCGATCAGCTCGCCGGTTTCTTTGAGAAGCGTTGCGATCATGGCCTTGGTCTCATCATCATCAAAGCGCGCACTTTCGAACAGGGTGCGGGCCTGTGCGATTTGCGCGTCGGAAACGCTGAATTTTCCGGATTCACGGAAGCCATCAATGGCTTTTTTGACGGCGGCCCCGTCGCGATCATAAAGGTCAAACAGCAGGCGCTCGAAATTGCTCGACACCTGAATATCCATGCTCGGGCTGATGGTCGGATGCACGCCTTGCATATCCATGGTGCCGCTCTTGAAAAAGCGATCCAGAATGTCATTGCTGTTGGCGCCAACCACCAGCCGCTCAATGGGCAGGCCCATCTGCTGTGCTGCGTAACCGGCGAACACATTGCCGAAATTGCCAGTCGGCACGGCAAAAGCAACGCTCTGCTCCGGCGCACCGACTTTCAAAGCTGCCCAGAAATAATAGACGATTTGGGCAACAATACGGGCCCAGTTGATGGAGTTGACGGCGCTCAGGTTCCATTTGTCGCGAAAGGCGGTGTCGTTGAACAGGGCTTTCACCATGTCCTGACAGTCATCGAAGGTGCCCTTGACGGCGATGCAATGGACGTTGTCAGCCTTGACCGTGGTCATCTGGCGGCGCTGCACGTCGGAAACCCGGCCATGGGGGTAGAGAATGAAAATATCGATGGCATCGCGATCTCGGCAGGCCTCAATAGCGGCAGAGCCGGTATCGCCCGATGTCGCGCCAACGATGGTGACACGTTGACCTTTTTGTTTCAGTACATGGTCAAACAGCGGCCCGAGAAACTGCATGGCCATATCCTTGAAGGCCAATGTCGGACCGTGAAACAGTTCCAGCAGCCAGGCATTGTCGCCAATTTTTGTTAAGGGCGCCACTTCATCGGTATCGAAATGCGAATAGGCGTCATCGAGGATACGCTTCAGGTCCTGGTCCGTGATCGTATTGCCGACAAACGGCTGGATCACCTGAAACGCCAGGTCTTTATAGGACAGGCCCTTCAGCGAGCGGATTTTGTCGGCATCAAACTGGGGCCAGGATTGTGGCACATACAGGCCGCCATCGCGGGCCAGACCAGCCAGTAAAACCTCATCAAAATCCAGAACCGGCGCAGCGCCGCGGGTCGATATATATTTCACGCAATCCTCATTTGGCTCAGCAGTTCAAAAGCTGGCGTAGACTAGTCTTGGTCCCCGGTAGAGGCAAGAGACGCCGCGCCATTTCGGCTTTACCCGGCCCCTTAATCCGACAGATAGCGACGGCTAAGATGATCCTTGAATATTTGCGGGTTAAGCGGTTGCCCGGTGGTTTGGGTCAGAAGCTCGGAAGCGGGCATGAGAGAGCCGCTGGCGTGGATGTTTTCGCGCAGCCATGTCATCAGCGGCGCGAAGTTACCTTCCGGGATTCCGGCCTCAATGGCGGGGTCGGCGGTTTTCGCCGCCTGGAAAATTTGCGCCGCCGTCATGGCACCCAGGGTATAGGTCGGGAAATAACCCCAGGCACCATCATACCAGTGGATATCCTGCAGGCAGCCCTCGCGGTCGGAAGGCGGCGTAATGCCTAGCAAATCCTGCATTTTCTGGTTCCAGGCTTCCGGCAGATCGGCCAGTTGCATATCGCCATTGATCAACGCTTTTTCCAACTGGTATCGCAGAATAACGTGCGCCGGGTAGGTGACTTCATCGGCATCAACGCGGATAAACCCGCGATCGACTTTTGTGTAAAGCCGGTAGAGGTTTTCCACTTCCCAGGCCGGGCCATCGCCATCAAAGGCCTGGCGCGCCAGAGGGGCCGCATAGTCGAGAAACTCCCGCGACCGGCAGACCTGCATTTCCACCAACAGGGACTGGCTTTCATGCACGCTCATCCCCAGTGCTGAACCCACGGGCTGGCGGCGGTAGGCCAAAGGCAGGCCGCGCTCGTACATGGCGTGGCCGGTTTCGTGCAGAACACCCATCAGGGCGGAGGTGAAATCGGCTTCGTCGTAGCGGGTGGTGATGCGTACGTCGTCGGGTGTGCCACCGCAAAAGGGGTGATGGCTGATGTCGAGCCGTCCATAGTCGAAATCAAAACCCAGCGCCGCCATGAACTGGACGCCAAGCTCCTTTTGGACAGCTGTCGGGAACGGGCCTTCCGGCATCTGGATAGCCGGGCGCTTATCCTGTGCCGCCAGCACGTCATCGAGAAAGCCCGGCAGCCAGTCGGTCAGATCGTCAAAAACCGGGTCGATATCGGCCGAGCGGGCGCCCGGCTCGAACTCATCCAGCAGGGCGTCATAGAGCGGCAAGTTGAGCTTTTCAGCCACTGCAGTGCCAGATTCCTTGACCAGTTCCAGCACCGTTTCCATATAGGGACGGACCATCTGAAAGTCGCCCTTTGCGCGGGCCTCGCGCCACACGGTTTCGCATTCGCTGGAGGCTTTTGAGAGGGCAACCACCAGATTTTCGGGTATCGCCGTGGCGCGGGTCCAGTGGCGGCGGATCAGGTTGAGGTTCGATGATTGCCAGTGATCCAGCTCCGTCTGTTCAGTGGCCGCTTCAATCAAGTCGCCGACCGCCGGGTCGGTCAGCAGACCATGGTACAGGGCTTTCAGTTCCGCCACCTGTTCACCGCGTGCCGCCGCTGCGCCAGACGGCATGATGGCAGCCGAGTCCCAATGCAGGATTTCAGACGCCTCGCCTAACAGGCCCAGGCGGTTATAACGGCTTTCAAGTTGTGTATAGGCGGACGCTGGCATGGAACCCTCAGGAAAAAATTATACCAGTGCCTGATATAGGGAACGGCGGGGGAGCTGGCAATTGTCTTCCGAGGGGATGCGCTTTCATCCAATCCGGTATTATTTTCAAAAAAGCTTCAACACCTTTTCATCCAACTGCCCTTTTTTCACATAGTCCTCGCAATAGGGTTTGAAAACCTGCCAGTCGGGTTCGGGAATGCCCGGGGACCTCTGATGCCATTTTAACAGGGTCAGGAAATTTTTGATCCGCGTGGCAAAATGATTGAACTGCTCTGTAGTCACGCCTTCAATCGGGGGCCGTAATCCCTTTGCGCGCAATTCTGCGTCGGCAACCGTTTTGAATTCCTTATCGATGATGTCAGATGGGTCACGCCCGGCTTGTTGCTGTAGCCATGTATTAAAATCGTAGTCAGACATGGTTTGTTCCTTCCTCCATGAAGAATAATCACATCTTGGCTTCGCCGTTTCGCCCGTAAGAGATCTGAAACGAAGCGCTTTAACCGTCTTTGTCCTGATGAATTAAGAAAATTTTTCTACCTGTCAAGTCTCTGTAAAACATCAAAAATTGGTGGGTTTGTGGTTAGAAAATTTTGCGCAGAAGGAGGAATGCCGGAACTAATACCCCTGTGTGCATGGAGTCTCTTGACTACAATGTTATAACATAACATAAAAAGAAAAATTGATCCGTTTGGAACGCAGATGCCACACGATGGAAACAGTCATTTACAACCCGTCAATCTGAACAGGGTGGCGCAGCCTTTTTCACTGCTGCGGTCCGGTTTGGCTCTCCGGCTGGCATCAGTCGGCGCGTTGAGCTTGGGGCTCTGGATTGTCGTTCTTTGGGCGTTGGCGTGAGTCGATGATGAAAAACGCCATCTCCATTGACAACCTGACGCTGGGTTATGACCGGCATCCGGCCGTACATCACCTGCAGGGTGCTTTCGTCATGGGGAGTCTGACCGCCATCGTCGGGCCAAATGGGGCAGGTAAATCAACGTTGCTGAAGGGGCTGATGGGGCTGGTACAGCCTATGGAGGGGCATATCCATATTGAAGGCTGCGCGCCCGCTGAGATCGCTTTTCTGCCGCAACAGGCGCAGCTGGACACCAGCTTTCCGATTTCCGTTCTCGATACGGTCTGTCTGGGGTTCTGGCGGACAACCGGACTGTTTGGCCGCATCAAAAAAGCGCAAGTTGAGCAGGCCCGCAAGGCCCTGGTGGAAACCGGCCTGCAGGGTTTCGAAGAGCGCCCGGTCGGGGCCCTGTCGCGAGGCCAGTTCCAGCGGGTTCTGTTTGCCCGCCTGATGGTACAGGAAGCGCCGGTCATATTGTTGGACGAGCCTTTTACTGCCGTTGATGACAAGACCTCGGCCGATTTGCTGAAGATCATTCATGGCTGGCACGCGGAAGGGCGAACGGTGATTGCTGTGTTGCATGATTACGGTCTGATCCGGGCGCATTTTCCCGAAACCCTGCTGTTGGCGCGCGAATGTCTGGCCTGGGGAGAGACGCAGGTGGTCCTTAGCCCCGAAAACATCGCACGTGCGCACCTGATGTCGCAGGCCTGGGCCGAAGATGCACCGGTCTGTGTGCGGGTGGACGCGGCATGACCTTAACCGAGATTTTCTTTGATCCGTTTCTCCAATCCCATGAGTTGAAGCGGGCGCTGGCGGCATCGCTGGCCGTCTCCATAGCCGGTGCGCCATTGGGTGTGATGCTGATTATCCGTCGCATGGCGCTGGCTGGTGACGTTCTGACCCACACCCTGCTGCCGGGCATCGCCGTGGCCTTTCTGCTGGCCGGGCAACAGCCCATCGTGATGATTGCCGGTGGCACGGTCAGTGGCCTGATTGCGGTTTATCTGACCATGCTCGTGTCGCGTTCAACGATCCTGCGCGAAGACACCAGTCTGGCCGCCTTCTATATGATTTCCCTATCGGTCGGCGTGCTGCTTTTGGCCTATGGCGCCCATGAGGCGCATGGCCCAAGCTTTGCCGAGGGCGCGCGGACAGCCGAACAAAGTCTGCTGGCGGCAAACCAGAGCGCCCCGCATGGCCATGGTGACATGGCGGAAGAGCTATTGCATATCCTGTTTGGTAATGCGCTGGAAATTGACCGGCTGACCCTGTTGACCATTGCCATTATATCGACGGGTTCGCTGGTGGTTTTTGCCTTTATCTATCGCCTGCTGGTTCTGGAAAGCTTCGATCCGGTGTTTTTGCGATCCGTTGGTGGCGGCGGTGCGTTTGTTCATCTGGTGTTTATGACTCTGGTCATTCTTAATCTGATTGCCGGCGCGACCACCATCGGCACGATGATGGTCATCGGTCTTATGACGGTGCCGGGCGCTGCGGCGCGCATGTGGACGCAGGATTTGGGTGCGATTATCGGGGGCGCCATTGGCATGGCGATGTTTTCCAGCGTTACGGGCCTGCTGGCGGGGCATCATCTGCACGTACCGCATGGCCCGGCGATTATCCTGATTGCCGGTATCCTGTTCGTGATTTCAGTTCTGTTTGGTCGCCAGAACGGCATTGTCCAGCGCTTCCGCCGTCCAGCCCATCTGGACGGTTAGACCTTAAAAGACGGGGATGAAAAACCCTTTGTCGATGATCAGCGCGGCGAAAATCAAAAACAGATAGAAGATCGAAAAGAAGAACAAAGGCCGTGCTGTGTCCAGATCATCGGCTTTCCACAGACGCCAGCAGCGCCGCCAAAATTCGGCGCCCAGAGCAAGCGCCGCAAGGCCGTAGATCAGGCCCGATGATTGCAGAAAAACCGGGGCCAGCGTGGCCGGGATCAGCAGCGCTGTATAGATCAGCATTTGCCGTTTGGTTTCTTTTTCACCCACAACAACCGGCATCATCGGCACGCCTGCTGCTTCGTAATCGCCACGCCGGAACAGGGCGAGGGCCCAGGAATGGGGCGGCGTCCACAGGAAAATAATGGCGAATAGCGCAATGGAACCCAGTCCGATATCACCGGTTACCGCTGTCCAGCCGATCATCGGCGGAAACGCACCGGCGGCACCACCGATAACGATGTTTTGCGGGGTCTTGCGTTTCAGCCACATGGTGTAGATCAAAACGTAATAGAGAATGGTCATCGCGAGTAAGGCGGCGGCCGGTATATTGACCAGCCAAGCCATAAAACCGACAGCCAGAATCGACAGGGCCATACCAAAAAACAGGGCTTCCAGCGGATTCATGCGACCGGCCGGAATGGGCCGTTTCATGGTCCGTGTCATGATGTGATCGATGTCCTGGTCGTACCACATGTTAATGGCCCCGGATGCGCCCGCGCCGACAGCGATACAGACGACGGCGATTAGCGCCGTTTTCGGATCAATAGAGCCGGGTGCCAGAAGCAGACCGACAAAAGCCGTAAACACGACCAGCGACATGACCCGGGGTTTGAGGATCAGCGCATAGTCTTGAATGCGAAACCGCGGTTGCGGGGCTTCGGCGGTTTCGATCTCAACGGTGTTTTGAGCTTGTTCGTTAATGCCTGGTCGCACGGGACACTCCAATCTTCAGGGGCTGCGCGCTCTTATAGGGAAAGCGTACCCAAGAATCCAGCATACAGTTACACGGTTGGTTTGATGCGCCAGAGCATGCGTCCGGCCATCCAGATAAATATAATGCCACCGATTACGGCGACCAGTGCTCCAATGCCCATCATGTAGAGCCCGATCTGTGCACCCAAGGCTTCCATGCCCTGGGCATCTCCGGCGACTTTGCGTGGCGCGCCGTAGCCGCCAGCCATGAACAGACCAAGCGAATGGAAGGTCTGGCCGACAGCATAGGCCCAGATAAGCCCAAGCATGGCACGTGACGGTTTGATTTTGGCTGCCAGAACGGGCAACAGAAAACAGAAAAACAAGCCGATGAAGGCCAGGTTCACGCCGCCGATGACACCATGGTAATGGGCCGGGGTGCGGGTGTCGGCGCCATCGACGAACAGGCCCAGATACCCGCCGAGACCGAAAACCGCTACAGACAGGACCAGTGCCAGAAAAGCCGGGTCACGCCAGTTAAATCCACCTTCAACGGAGCGGTGCAGGGCAAGACTGATGATCGCGCCACCGACAAAAATCAGGCTTGGCGGGGCCATGCCGTATTGCGCCAGGGTAAAGGCGTCGCGACCCTCGACGGTAGTCGGGTCGAAGAGGATAGCGAGAGACAACAACCCGACCGCAGCCAGGACAAACAGGCCAAGAATGGCTTTGAAGAGCCGGGGGTCAATGATTGGACGCGAAATAACAGCGCCGCCCAGAATGTACCAGGCAATCAGCATCAACAAAGTATTGAGATATTGCAGAACATGGCCGCCGGCCCAGAATACATCTTCATTGAACGCCGCATCGAGCGGGGTGTCCCATCTGATCGACAGGGAAATGGCAAAACAGACAAGCGCTGTCACATACAGGAGACCGGCCACCACGATGCCCTGTGAGACGGGATCAAACGCACCTGAATGGGCCGGGATGTTGATCAGCAACCGGAGAAATTGCAGGGTGAGGGACAAGGCGAATACACAAAGGCCTGCGTAATAAAGCGGATCAATGATGACGGGCACATAGTTGTTCAACGATGGTTCACCGCGGTCCATGAGCCCCGGAACAAACAGCAGGAGAAAAGCGACAAGACCCAGCCAGACCGCCAGTTGTCCTAGGATGCGCAATCGTGGCGCGCCGTTGGACAGGCGATAGGTGGCGATGGCCATAAGGGCGCCAAGTAGGCTCAGAAACCAGACGACAAAGGAGAAAACGACATGAATCACCAGGCCTTTCTGGAAAAACTGCAACGGCCAGGGGAAAATGTCCTCAACGCGTGGCACCCGCGACATAGCGAGCATCAGCGCAAAAACGCCGGCGAGTGCCAATGACAAGAGGGCGAGCGTACACCAGCCCTTTAATTCGCGCCGGGCGGCGGGAGACTCCATAACCACCTGAAAGCCGCCGATAACGCTCCAGCGCTGGCGTTGGGCCGGTTGAAAACCGCTTGTTGACTGTGGGTCAGGCCGGGGCATAGGGGTAAATATGTACCGCCAGGATATAGACCACAACGCCGGAGACCCCGACATAGACCCAGATCGGCCAGGTCCAGCGGGCAAGACGTTTATGTTGCTCATAGCGGCCCTTCAAGGCCCTGTAGAGGGTTAAGGGGACCAGCGGCACAATGGCAATTGCGCCGACCACATGGATGGCAAGGAATATAAAGTAGGCGGGGCGAATCCAGCCTTCGCCACCAAACTTGGCGAATCCGGAATTCAGCTTGTAAATGACATATCCAATGAGGAACAGGCCGGAAATGGCGACGGCAATCAGCATGCAGGTTTTATGCTTTTCGCGCTTACCAGCCCGGATATATCGATATCCCAGCAACAAGAAAACGACAGAAAGCGCATTCAGCGCGGCATTCACATGCGTAATGTCTTGAATTTCAAACATGGTTATCCGTTAGCTGGAAGGACTTGCAGAACGCCCGGTCAGGAGACTTTAATCATGATGGCGAGATACATAAACACCGCCGTCACGGCCAGTATTCCACCCAATAAGGAATTTTTGCTCATGAATTGTTGTCCTTGTTGGTTTCACCTGAAAAAGTACAGGTTCAGGGGCTAAATAACCCCAGATCACGGAAGATGCAACTCTGTCAGCAATGTGTTATTATATCAAATATGAATATATAATTCATATGGAAATAAGGGTCTATAAACGCAAGTAATAATTAATCGCATTTAAAGACGTGAGATTATCAAAACCTTGGCTTGCCACAATGTGTAAGGGCGATTAGAAAGATCACAATTGAGTGAGCTTCGTGCTCGCCAAATATGTGTTATATATGATTTTATTTACGGCAAATATTCGGATGGAAATAATGCTGAAACGATTATTCGCTTTGATCCCTGCAGGATTAACAGCTCTTTTTGCGGGACAAGCACTGGCGGACGTAGAAATGCGTTCGAAGCCATGGCAAATGTGGCTGCAAGAACCAATGTCAGAGTCTGCGGTATTGGTCCATGACCTGAATCTGGGATTGATGATCCTTGAAGCTGCGATTGTCCTCTTTGTGCTGGGTCTGATGGTTTACATCCTGATCCGCTTCAATGAGAAGAATAACCCGGAGCCTTCGAAAACCACGCACAATACGATGCTGGAAGTCGTTTGGACGGCAGTGCCGATCCTGATCCTTGTGGTTGTCGCCATTCCATCGCTGAAAGCGCTTTATTTCACCGATTCAAATCCCGATGTGGAAATGACCGTCAAGGTCAGCGGAAACCAATGGTATTGGTCCTATGCCTATCCGGATAATGGGGATATTGAATTTGATAGTATTATCATCCCGGAAGAGGATCTTGAAGAAGGTCAGCCGCGGTTGCTCAGCGTTGACAATCCGCTTGTCCTGCCAGCAAACACCAAAATCCAGTTTTTGATCGCGTCCAATGATGTGATCCACAATTTTGCCATGCCTTCACTCGCCATCAAGGTCGATGCGACGCCCGGGCGGGTGAACCAGGTGTGGACTGAAATTTCCGAGGTCGGCAACTACTATGCAATGTGCTCAGAACTGTGTGGTGTGAACCACGGCTACATGCCTATTCATATCAAAGCGGTGTCGAAAGCAGATTTCGCCAAGTGGGTTGAAGAGGCAAAAGAAGAATTTGCCGATAACAGCCAGCCGAACGTAGAGAAAACCATCCGCCTTGCTGAGGCGGTAACTGCCACCCGCTAAGTGCGGGGGGCTAGTCAGACTAATATTAAAGAGGGTCCTACCATGTCCAACGAAGCGGCAGCCCACGATCATCACGATCATAAACCACCGTTTTTTCAGCGCTGGTTCTGTTCAACCAACCACAAAGATATTGGCACGCTCTATCTTGCCATTTCCATGATTGCGGCCATCATCGGTGGTTTGATGTCCTGGTACATCCGGCTTGAGTTGACGGATCCGGGCATTCAGTACATCGACGATTTTCAGTTCTATAATGTGCTGGTCACGGCGCATGGCTTTATCATGATCTTTTTTGTCGTTATGCCGGCTCTGATTGGCGGCTTTGGCAACTGGTTTGTGCCGTTGATGATCGGTGCGCCGGATATGGCGTTTCCGCGTATGAACAACATCAGCTTCTGGCTGTTGGTGGCGGGCTTTATCCTGCTGCTGATGTCAGCTGTTGTTGGCGACGGTGTGGGTACGGGCTGGACCGTTTATCCGCCGCTGGCTTCAGCGGATTTCCATCCGGGCCCGTCTGTTGATTTCGGTATTCTGGCACTGCACGTTGCCGGCGCGTCCTCCATTCTGGGCGCGATCAACCTGATTGTGACGATTTTTAATATGCGCGCACCGGGGATGACCATTCACCGCATGCCTTTGTTTGTCTGGGCAATCCTGATCACGGCCTTCCTGCTGGTCCTGGCATTGCCGGTTCTGGCGGGTGGTTTGACCATGCTGCTGACGGACCGCAATTTCGGTACCCACTTCTTTGATGCTGGCGCCGGTGGCGATCCTGTCTTGTGGCAGCACCTGTTCTGGTTCTTCGGCCATCCGGAAGTCTACATCATTATCATTCCGGCCTTTGGTGTGATCTCGCAGGTGATTTCCACCTTCTCCCGTAAGCCGGTGTTCGGTTATCTGGGCATGGCTTATGCCATGGCGGCTATTGGTGTTGTCGGCTTTGTTGTCTGGGCGCACCATATGTTCACCATCGGCTTTGACGTCGATACCCGGGCGTATTTCACGGTCGCCACGATGGTGATTGCGGTTCCGACCGGTGTGAAAATCTTCAGTTGGCTGGCGACCATGTGGGGTGGTTCCATTAAGATGGAAGTGCCGATGCTTTATGCGCTGGCTTTCATCTTCCTGTTTGTTGTCGGGGGTGTTACCGGGATTACGCTGGCCAACGCCAGTGCGGATCTGGTTTTCCATGACACATACTTTGTGGTTGCCCACTTCCACTACGTGATGGCGATTGCCGCTATTTTGGGGATGTTCTGCGGATTCTTCTACTGGATCGGCAAAATGTCGGGCAAACAATATCCGAAGGGGCTTGCCAAACTTCAGTTCTGGACCTTCTTCATTGGCGTCAACATTCTGTTCTTCCCGCAGCATTTCGCGGGACTTGCCGGGATGCCACGCCGGATTCCGGATTATCCGGATGCCTATGCGGGCTGGAACTATGTCAGTTCTGTTGGCGCTGCCATCACTGCTGTTGGAACCCTGCTGTTCTTCGTCGTGCTCTATATGACGCTGCGTTCGAAAGAAACGGTCGCTGCCAACCAATGGGGTGAAGGGGCAACGACGCTTGAATGGACGGTTCCCAGTCCAGCACCGTTCCACACGCACGAGGAATTGCCGGACATGACCGGCAAAGCTCCGGCCGAATAACCGGTACGCATAGGAACCATGACGGATGTCGCGACGCGATAAAAAGAATGGGAGGTTTGCATTCATGCTGGTCACGGTTGTGGCTGGCATGGTGGGCCTCTCGTTCGCGTCGGTTCCTCTGTACAAGTTGTTTTGTCAGGTAACGGGATATGGTGGAACACTGAATACGCAAGAGGTTGCTGCCTCTGAAACGATTTCGGAACAAACCATCGATGTTCGCTTTGATTCCAACATCAGTCCCAATCTGGCCTGGCGTTTCAAGCCCTTGCAGCGGCAGGTTACGGTTCAATTGGGCGAGCAGAAGCTGGCCTTTTATGAGGCAGAAAACTTGGGTAGCGAAAGCACGGGCCGGGCTATTTTTAATGTAACGCCTTTCAGCGCCGCTCCGTATTTTTCAAAAATAGACTGCTTCTGCTTTACGGAACAAACATTGGCCGCCGGGCAGACGGTTCCCATGCCGGTTCAGTTTTATGTCGATCCGGAAATCTTCGACGACCCCAATACCAAAGATATTTCGACCATCACGTTGTCCTATACGTTCTACCCTCTGGAATCTGATGACAGTGTGAGCACCAAAAAAGTTAAAATTTCAGCGCGCGCCGTTGCGCCAAACAAAAGTTAATCTGGATTTAGAAGACCAATTGGAGACTATTGATGTCATCAGCAAGTGAAAAAACCCATCCGTTCCATATGGTGCAGCCGAGCAAGTGGCCCTTTGTCGGAGCCGTTGGAGCTTTGGTTATGGCTATTGGTGCTATTTATTATATGACCGAAGGATCCCTTATTGGATTTTACGTCGGAACGGCAATCGTTCTTTATACCATGTACGGATGGTGGAGAGACGTGGTTATAGAGGCCAACAATGGTGTCGACCATACGGCAACTGTTCGCCATGGCTTGCGCATCGGAATGGTTCTTTTTATCGTTTCCGAGGTGATGTTTTTCTTTGCTTTCTTCTGGGCTTATTTTGATGCGTTTATACCATTTCTCAGCCGGACAGCCTCAGACGTTTGGCCTCCAGCAGGTGTTGTGCCCCTAAACCCATGGGACCTACCGTTATTGAACACACTTATTCTTCTGACGTCTGGTGCAACTGTAACCTATGCCCACCATGCCATTCAGAAGGGCGACCATAAAAAATGCGCACGTGGCCTTCTATTGACCGTAATTCTTGGTGTTATCTTCACCACGACGCAGGCTGTTGAATACAGCCATGCAACTTTCGCCTTTGACCAGGATATCTATGCTTCGACCTTTTATCTGGCGACCGGTTTTCATGGTTTTCATGTGATCGTTGGCACCATCTTTTTGATTATCTGCTATCTACGGACGCTGAAAGGACACTTCACGCCGGAGCAGCATGTCGGGTTTGAAGCAGCGGCCTGGTACTGGCACTTCGTTGATGTCGTCTGGCTGTTCTTGTTCTTCGCTATATATGTGTGGAGTGGTGCTGGTTACGCTTTCGAATGATTAGGACGGGCTATTAATGTCCGATGAAACCTTCCCCAAGTTTACGACGGGGCAAACATTACTATTAGGCCTTCGCTGTCGCTGCCCACGCTGCGGCCGCGGAGGCCTTTTCTCTAAATACCTGAAAATCGCTGATGAATGTTCGGAATGTCATTTGGGACTGCACGGGCATGACGTCGGCGACGGGCCGGTTGTTCCGGCAATCCTGGTACTGGGGTCGCTTGTCGTTGGCTTGGCTCTTTACTTCGAGTTCGCGTATGAGCCGCCGTTATGGATGCATGTTGTCATCTGGCCACCGGTAATCGCCCTGTTGACAGGCTTGACCCTGCCCCGGTTAAAAGGCCTTGCTGTGGCGATGCAGTACAAGTTTCGTTCAACTGAAGAGCCGGGGCGTCTGGGCGGCACTTGACGACTTGACCTTGCTATCTCTTGACGGCTCAGCGGTGCTTCCAGTCCGGCTTTCGTTTCTCGACAAATGCCGCCATCCCTTCTTTTTGGTCTTCCGTAGCAAATGATGCATGGAAGGTTCTGCGTTCAAAACGGACTCCTTGCGCCAAAGTCATCTCCTGCGACTGATTGACGGCTTCCTTGACCATCATTGCTGCGGGCAGCGACATGCCTGCAACTTTTGAGGCGGTTTTCAGAGCTTCGTCCATCAGTTGATCTGCGGGGACTATGCGGGCCACCAGTCCAGCGCGTTCCGCCTCTTCGGCGCCCATCATCCGGCCGGTTAGGCACAGCTCCATGGCTTTGGATTTGCCGACCAGACGTGTCAGGCGCTGTGTGCCACCGGCGCCGGGCAGAATACCCAATGTGATTTCAGGTTGTCCAAATTTCGCCGTATCAGCAGCAATGATGAAGTCGCACATCATAGCGATTTCACATCCGCCGCCCAAGGCAAACCCGGCAACGGCGGCAATGACCGGTTTTCGGCAATTGGCCAGCCGGTCCCAGGTACCTGTAATAAAATCCTGTTTATATGCATCCATATAGGACTTGGCCTGCATTTCTTTTATGTCTGCTCCCGCAGCAAATGCTTTTTCGGAGCCTGTTAGTAGTATGCAGCCGATGTTCGGGTTGTTTTCAAAATCATCCAGTGCGCTTTGCAGTTCATCTACCAATTGCTGGCACAGGGCATTAAGCGCTTCCGGCCGGTTCAGGGTAACCACGCCAACACGGCCATTAATGTCTGTGAGAATATGCTCATATGAAGCCATGCCGCTTGCCTCCGCAAAAATTAAGTCAATAGAACGTTGGGATGATTTTTATCCTTTCATCGCGGATGAGCCAAGACAAAGGTCGGTAGCAGGTGCGTCGGTGCTGGATTAATGGGGAAGCGGTTTCTGTTCGTTGAAAATACTGCGGAGCTTGTTTGAGAGGGTGGCTTTCTTGTAGGGTTTTGAAATGAAGTTTGTATGTACACCTTGAAATTCAGATTTACTGAAATGATCTTCGGCAAAACCGGATGTGAACAGAATTTTGATATCCGGATGGAGGATACGAATATCCTCGACAATAGCCGGCCCGCTTTTTGAATTATACAAAAAGACATCCGAAAATATGAGGTCTATTGACGCGCCACTTTCGACAACTGACATGGCTTCTGCGTCATTACAGGTTTCTGTGACTTGATATCCCAACTGACGCAGAATATTAACGCTTGTCTGTCGGACATCGGGATCGTCTTCGATGAGTAGAATATGCTCACCGGCACTGATTTGCTCTGTGAGCTGAGAGTGAGCAGGAGACTGAGCTGGAGTGCCATCTGTGCACGGAAGAAAAATACGAACAACGGTGCCGCGGTCTGGCTGGCTATAGATATTCATGTGACCGCCAGACTGGTTGACAAAACCATGAACCATACTCAGCCCTAGCCCACTGCCAGCATCGGCTTTTTTTGTGGTGAAGAAGGGTTCTATAGCGCGTTCGGCAACATGTTGTGTCATCCCGAATCCGGTATCGGATACGGATATCTCAATGTAGCGTCCCGGTTTCATATTTGGATAAATTAAGGCATCGTCCTTGGTGAATGTGGTGTTGGCGGTTTCTATGGTTAGCTGTCCACCATTCGGCATGGCGTCGCGCGCATTGATGACCAGATTTAAGAGCGCATTTTCAAGTTGTCCCCTGTCGATATCTATGGTCCAGAGAGGGGTCGCCAAAATTGTTTCAATGTTGATTGTTACACCCAGTGTCCGGATCAGAAGCTCAAATATACCTTCGATAAGTGCATTGGCATCGGATAATTCCGTTATCAATGATTGTCGGCGACCGAAGGCTAAAAGCCGTTGTGTCAGTTCGGCGCCGCGGCGGGACGCACGGAAGGCCGTATTCACCAGATTCTTTTGCTCCTGACTTGTTAACTGATCCTCCAGCATTTCCAGGTTTCCCAGGATAATGGTCAGAAGATTATTGAAATCGTGTGCGATTCCACCGGTCAATTGGCCAATCGCTTCCAGTTTTTGCGCATGTTGTAGTTGTTCCTGGATACGGACCTGTTCAGTGACATCGGTAAAGATCGATACGTAACCCCCACCAGGCACCCTGTATCGTTTAATAGTAATCTGTCGGCCGTCTGCTGATTCCAGTTCCGATGTGTGCGGTAAAACTCCTGCATCAACGTTCGTGAACCATTCCCTGGAGTTCTCAACGGCATGACTATCTATAAGCAACCCGGTTTCAGCCGACTTACGCATGATATCCTTGATCGTCATGCCGCGTTTCAGATAGTCATCTGGAAAACCAAGGAAGGTCTTATAGGCATCATTCCAGGCCATCAGGGTCAGGTT
The DNA here is from genome assembly GCA_048262255.1 of Rhodospirillales bacterium. Classification (GTDB taxonomy): domain Bacteria; phylum Pseudomonadota; class Alphaproteobacteria; order Rhodospirillales; family Casp-alpha2; genus JABMNT01. The sequence goes on from JBLXFH010000001.1 coordinate 1,872,825, forward strand.
TTCATCCCACACACATATGCCCTGGGCAATGGCGTCAAAAGAGGCGCGCAAGATTTGAGTTTGCTCACTGAGCGCCAGTTCTCCTTTGCGGGCACCTTCTTCTGCATTGATGAGATTCGTGATATCAATTGCAGCAATGAAAAAACCCGAGACATTCAGATTGCGATCGACGTTTGGGGTGAAACTGGCATCAATATGGCGTATGGCAGGTTTTTGCTTTTTGGCTTTGCCTTTTATGGGGAAAGAAATCTGGAAACGCGTGAAATTGCCTGCCAGGGCGATTTCAGAATAAGTTTTGATTCTGTTGAAGGTTTCCGGGGCAAAAGCTTTTTCCAATCGCGACCCTAGAAAACTCTCTCTGGAAACACCGAACCATTCCTCAAATTCTTTATTGATGAGTTCAAAGCAGAGTTGATCATTCACATAGGCTAGTAAAATCGGAACGGCATCCGTGACCATTTGTAATTGCTGCTCATTTTGTTTAAGCGCCGTAATATCTGTTGTTACACTGACCGTGCTGCCGTCTTCCGAGCGGCCTTCGTGAATGAGTAGCCAGCGCCCATTGCGGTTAACCTCGACCTGCGAAGGCTGGTTTTGCCGCTGCCGTAAATGCTTGTTGAGCCAGGTCTCATGTGTGCCTTTGGGTTTGTTGATCGCTCCTGTTTCAAGAAGACCACGGATATATTGTTCGTAGGGTGTTCCCAACACCAACAAATGCCCGGCATCGGCTGCTTGTGTCCGAAAGATTCGGTTGCAAAGAACAAACCGGTCGGACGAATCCCAAAAGGCGATACCATCGGAAACGTTTTCAATGGAATTGAGGAAGCGGAGTGTGATTTCCATGGCTTCTTCGCGGGCCTGGATTTCATTTGTGATATCTGTCCCGATTCCCCTATAGCCGGTGAAATTACCGGTTCCATCAAAAACAGGCGTTCCGCTCAACCGTACCCAACGGACGTCACCATTTGCTACGGTGAAACGGAGTACAATATCTCTGAACGGTTGATGCGACGAAAGCTGGTGTAAATGGGATTCCCATTCAGGGGCGTTGGCCGGGCCTTCATAGAACCTGCTTTGGGTGTAGCCAATGACCGCTGACGAGTTATATCCGGTAATCTCATAAAAACGATCTGAAAAGTAAGTATAGGACAATGCCATGTCCATTTCCCAAAGCCAGTCTGAAGCCACTTCGGTGAAGTTTTTTAACCGGATTTCGCTTTCTCTATAGGCCTTGTACCCCAGTTGGAAAATATTCCGCATCTCATTGATAGAGAAAACCAGATCTTGAAGTTCGTTCGGAACTGACCGGATTAAAGGGTTTCCATCGAGAATTAATGGCTGCAATGCCGGAACCCGGTTTATGTTTTGTGCATAATCGGCAACTTTTTTTAAATGTCGGGTGATACAGCTTTCAAACAGATACCAGACAAATGCACACAGAGATAAAATAGAAATAAACTGGAGTATAAATATAAAGATCAACCCAGAAAATATTCTTTCAAAGAGGCCCTTATACGATTCGAAGATCCGTAATGTGATCAATTCAGCGGATTGGTCTGAAAAAGATAGAGAAAAATCCTGCTCTTTGATGATGTGGCCCCTATTATCCTTGGAACCTGCTTCAGATAAGGTGGCCTCGCCTTTAACGAGAGCCACGTAGTCGATACCACGTATTCTTAAGACGTCTTCCAGGGTTTTATTCAGTAACTTCTCATCTGACTTTTGAAGCGAAGCTTTGATTTTCTGAGTGTAATTAAGCTCAGTTTTACTCAGCTCTAGATAAATTGAGTTTCTTTCAATCTGGTAACGATACAAACATGTTGCTAAAATGGTAAGTATGTAAATAAAACAACTAAAAAGAAAAATTCGCAATATCAATTTCCGGCCCATAACAGAGCCTGCCGTAAAGGGGTGCGTAACATGCGTGAGTGATTTCACAGGACTGTCTTTAGCTGTATCGTTTCTGGAGACAATAGCTTCGATTGTTTTGGAATCCTTGTCAAATCCGCGCTTTCTTTTTCGAAAATGCGGTTGTTCAATACCTTAGGGAGATGACGGATTTAATGTTTGTTTTATTAAAACATCAATGTTGCTAGTATTGTTTGTAACGTATTTAAGTCTACGTATTTCTGTTTTAAAACGTTGAAAACCTAGGATTTTATGAATAAGAAAACCAAAATCATAGTGGTCGATGATGAGCCCGATATTTGTGAAATCGTCAGAATGTTATTATTGGGTGCAGGTTACGAGGTCACCGTTTCTTCCAAGGGAGCCGGGGTTCTTGATACCGTCTTAAAAAACGAAATTGATCTGGTTGTTCTCGATTTAGGCCTTCCCGATGTTGACGGTCTTACCCTGACGCGAAATCTCAAAGAACGCTCGAATGCCAGTATTGTGATTGTCAGCGGACGCGGAGATACCACGGAAAAAATCATCGGTTTGGAGGTGGGCGCTGATGATTATATGGGAAAGCCCTTCGAGCCCCGTGAATTGCTTGCGCGCATCCGTAGTGTGCTTCGACGCCGAAACAGCGCCCAGGATCCGGTTTCAAAAGATCGATCCATCATGAGTTTTGAAGGCTGGCAGCTGGATGTGGTGGTTCGGACCCTGGTTTCTCCAACAGGAGAAACGGTCAGTATGTCGAGTGGGGAGTTTAGCCTGCTCAAGGCTTTTGTCGAACATCCGAACCGGGTTCTCAGCCGGGATCAGTTGCTGGATTATACCCATGATCTTGATACCCCTGCCTTTGACCGTAGTGTTGATGTTCAGATCGCCCGGCTGCGCAAAAAGATAGAACCGGACCCACAAAACCCAATTTTCATCAAAACCGTCCGCAATGCCGGATATATTTTTGCTGCGAAAGTCGAGTTTCTCTAGCTCACGCTGTCCATCTCCGATTAAATCGAGATGACGCATTTTTCTCTTTATAAGGACAGTCATGCATTTTTCTCTTTCAGAACAGGACCGGCAATTCTCAGATGCCGTGGGCGGCTTTGCGACCAGGCATCTTGCAGAAGGGGCCCTTCGGCGGGCTCACGCCGACAGCTACCCACGCGATGTTGCCAAATTGATGGCGGAGCAAGGCTTGCTCGGGATTTCCATCCCGGAAGTGGATGGTGGTCAGGGCGGGCGCCTGTTTGATGCGGTTCTGGCCATTGAACAGATTGCCGCTGTTTGCCCACGCAGCGCCGATGTTATTCAAGCCGGGAATTTTGGCGCCATACGTGTGCTCGCCGAATTTGGCAGCGATTATCACAAGGAAAAATACCTGTCACGCCTGTTGTCTGGAGATGCGGTTGTTGCCTTGGGCATGACCGAGCCGGAAGCCGGATCGGCCGTAACGGAACTGGCTACCACGGCCACCAAAGACGGTGACGGATATCGCATAAACGGCAGCAAGGTTTTCACCTCTCACGCCACGGACGCAGATATGATTTTGGCCTACGTGCGCTTCGGCCCGGGAACAGGCGGCATCGGTTCGGTGCTGATTGACCGTCAGGCGGAAGGGGTGTCTCTGGGCGAAACGGTGTTGAGCCTGGGCGGTGAAAAATGGGCGCAACTCTATTTCAACGATGTTTTTGTACCGACTGAAAATGTGGTTCTGGGTGAAGGCGGATTTAAAAAACAGATTGCCGGTTTTAATGTCGAGCGCCTTGGCAATTCGGCGCGGGCACTGGCGCTCGGCCGCTTTGCCTTCGATATCGCCCGCAATCATGCGCTGGAACGCAAACAGTTTGGCCGCCCCATTTGCGAGTTTCAGGGCTTGCAATGGAAATTTGCCGACATGAAGGTTGAACTGGAAGCCGCGCGCCTGCTGTTGTACCGGGCGGCCATCAATGCCGATAACGGGTTTCCATCGGCGGAAGAAACCGCCATGGCGAAATTGGCTTGCAACCGGGCCGGCTTCAACGCGGCCAATGAAGCCATGCAGGTGATGGGGGCGGCGGGTTACAGTCAGGATAGTCTGGTTGAATATTGTTTCCGCCGCACGCGGGGCTGGATGATTGCCGGCGGTTCCATAGAAATGATGAAAAACCGCATTGCCGAAAGCGTATTCGAGCGCCGCTTTTCGCAACGGCCCTAACCCCATGGATATCGCCAACGCCCTGTTTCGCCCAAAGTCGATCGCGCTGATCGGAGCCTCCAGCGACGGCACAAAAAATGCCGGTCGTCCGCAGCGCTATATGGTTCATCATGGCTTCAGCGGCAATATCTATCCGGTCAATCCGTTTCGCGATGACGTCCAGGGGCTCGCCGCCTACAAAAGCATTCTGGATGTTCCGCGTCCGGTTGAACAGGCGTTCATCATGACGCCGGCAGCTCAAATCCCCGATATCCTTCGTGACTGTGCAACGGCAGGTGTCACCGTTGCGACCATTTACGCCGATGGCTTTGCCGAAAAGGGAACAAAAGGGCAGGCCCTTCAGGACCAGATTGTAGGTATTGCCAAAGAAAATTGCATTCGCATTCTTGGCCCTAACAGCATGGGGGTCATCAATGCTCATAACGGGATGACGTTATCGGTGAATGCGGTTTTGGAAATGCCGAACCTGATCGCCGGGCGTATTGGTGTGGTATCGCAAAGCGGAACGGTTCTGGGCACGCTTATTTCGCGTGGCGCGGCGCGGGGGATCGGGTTTTCCAAATTGGTTTCGGTTGGCAACGAGAGTGACCTGGGCGTTGGTGAGATTGTCGATCTGTTGGTCGATGATGCAGAAACGGATGCGGTGCTGATGTTTCTGGAAGGCATTCGCGATGCTGATAGGTTGGCCGCTGCCGCCGCGCGGGCGCATGCCAAACAAAAACCGATCATTGCTTATAAATTGGGAAAATCCGAAGCCGGGCGGCAACTGGCCGTCTCGCATTCTGGAGCTCTGGCCAGTTCGGGCCGAACAACCAATGCGTTTTTCGCACGCCACGGCATTATTGGTGTTGAGATGCTGGAAGCGTTATTCGAAATGCCACCCATGGTGACCGGCAGACGTCCTCGTCCGGGAAACCGGGTCAGCGTTGTCACGACCACCGGTGGCGGTGCGGCTATGGTCGCCGATCGTCTGGGTCAGCAGGGTTTGGAACTCGTTGGCGCATCGGATCAATTGCGCGCACGGTTGTCCGGCCTTGGTTTGGAAATCGGAGCCGGGCCGTTGGTCGATCTGACCATGGCCGGAACCCGCAAGGGCGTTTACGACGCGGCACTGGAAGAGCTTTTACAGGATGACGGGTGCGATGCGGTGGTTTGTGTGGTCGGGTCATCCGGCCAGTTTCATCCCGAACTGGCGGTCGCACCCATTGTCAAAGCGGCAACGTCGGAGAAATTTGTAGCCGCTTTTATTGCACCGCAAGCCGACCAATCCCTCGCCCAGTTGTGTGATGCCGGGGTTGCCGCATTCCGTACGCCGGAAGCCTGCGCCGATGCTGTGGCTGCAGCCCTGGCATGGAAAGCCCCTGCACAGGTTGCTCTGTCGGACTCTATCCTTACAACAAACAATGGGCCCTATAACGAACACGATGCCCTAAGACTTTTTGAAAGGCTTGGCATTCCCGTTGCCAAATCTGTCGAGGTCACCCTCAATGCCGGTTTGGATGAAATCGTTGCGTATCCCGTTGTCGCAAAAATCCTGTCGGACGAGATCGCCCATAAATCCGATCTGGGGGGTGTGCGTGTGGGGCTTGCCGACAGACAGGAACTGGAAACGGCCCTTAACGACATTCGGGCGTCGGTAATGACCGCGCGACCGGACGTGGCTGCTGATCGGTTTCTGGTGCAATCCATGGAAACGGGACTGGCCGAAGTTCTGTTGGGCTACCGCCATGATCCGGAAGTCGGGCCCATTGTCATCCTAGGGAGCGGCGGTGTGTTGGCGGAATTGCTTGATGATGTCGCCATTGGCATCGCCCCTTTGGACCTGAAGCAAGCCTATGATTTAATCTCCAAAGTTAAGGGATTGGCGCTCATAACGGGCTACCGGGGGGCACCAAAAGGTGACGTAGCGGCTTTGGCTCAGGCCATTGTCGATATCTCAAAGCTGGCTGTCACGGAAGGGGCCCAAATCCAAGAAGCAGAAATCAACCCGCTTCTGATTAAGGGCGAAGGGTTGGGCGTGATGGCATTGGATGGGCTGGTGCGTTGTCGATGAAACAGGTTGTTCTGGTCATCTGTGATGGGTTAAGGGCCGATATGGTGCGTCCCGACTGGACGCCCAACCTGTGGAGAATTGGTGAAGCCTCATGCCGGCTTTTGAACCACAAGGGCGTTTTCCCATCGACCACACGGACCACCGCGGCCTCCATTGCGACAGGTTGTCTGCCGAAAACACATGGCCTTGAAGGCAATTGCGTGGCCTTGGATGATGGCGATGGCCTCCGCGCTTATTCCGTCGGGCCACCGGAATTTCGAGATAAACTGCGGGCCGTAACCGGTAAAACGCTTCAGGTGCCGACACTTTCTGAACGACTGGCGGAGCATGGCGGAGGCATTGTCTATTCCAATGTCTCGCCGGGTGCGGCCTATTTTCATGACCCTGACGGGCACGGTTATGTTTATCATCGGGCCGGGTCTTTTGGTCCAGGCTTGGAGCCGATCCATGGCGACGGGCACCTTGACGTCAGCCATGACAGTGCAGGCGATGCGGTCATGACCGAACGCTTTTGCAAACATGTTCTGGGTGACAGGCGGCCTGCTTATGGCGTTCTCTGGCTGTGCGATCCGGACCATACGCAACATGCGACGACCATGGGGGCGCCCGCGCATCTGCAATCGGTTCGCGATGCCGATGCCTGTGCGGGGCGGGTTTTTGATCGTATCTGTGAACGGAATGCACAGGGCGATGATATACTGTTTCTTGCCGGCTCCGACCACGGCCATGAGACGGTCAGTGGTGTGTTGAAGCTCAACGAACTTCTGGTGGAGGCAGGCTTCAAGCAAAATGCCCAGTCGTCGGATGTGGTTGTCTGCTCCAATGGTTTGAGCGCCAACATCTATCTTTCGCAAGAGGCTCGTCCCCGAATTCCACAACTTATTCCTTTTCTTTGGAGCCTCAATGAGATCGATCAGGTGTTTGCTGGTGAAAACCTGGGGCGGCTTGGGCATCGGACGGATACGGCCCTTGCCATCGCCGTAACCACTAAACGATCTGATGAGAAAAACCCCTACGGTATCGCAGGCATGAGCATCGCCATTGAAGATTCGCTGAGCAAGGACACAAACATCGGCTGCGGGCAGCACGGTGGGCTTGGAACCTATGAACAACATCCTTTCCTGATCGCTAATGGGGGTGGGTTTGAAGCAGGGGCCGTCTGTCAGAGCGAGACCTCAGCCATTGATATCGCTCCGACGGTCCTTCGTCACCTGGGTGTTGACGGTCCGGGTATGGATGGTGCGCCACTGGCTTTGTCCGGGTCATGAGTGCACAGGAACATCCGCTGGTCTACCGGCTGTTCCTGATGGTTTCCAGCCATGTGGTTGGCACTGTCAACGTGGTGACGGTTCTGGCTATTGCGCCGTTGATCACGCGCGACCTCTCCCTGTCTGCAACCCAGTTTGGGTTTTTTGTCACCGCTTATTATACGGCGCAGGCGCTTTGGTCGATTCCGTCAGGCGGTATTGTTGATCGGTTTGGTGTCGGGCGTACGCTGATAGTCAGCCATCTGATCATGGCGGGGGGAGCATTTCTCCTGGCCACTGTCGAAACCTATGTCTTGGGCCTGGCCGCTCTTTTTTTGATGGGTATTGGCTATGCCATGCTTAATCCGGCCACCGGGCGCGGCGTGTTGGCCTGGTATCCTTCTGATCGTCGAGGGACTGCCATGGGCATCAAACAGTTTGGCGTGCCGGTGGGGGGCATCTTTGCAGCGGGAAACGGGGTTCTTGCAACCATGATCCATTGGCAGTCATTGATGGCATGGATCGGCGGGGCGATATTGTTGAACGGAGTGCTTTGCATTTACCTGCTTCAGTTTTTTCGGCCGCGCGCCGCTAATCGCCCGAGCTTGCTCACCAGTATCCGGGCCGTTATGCGAGACTCAAATGTCAACTTGTACACGCTGGTTAGCGGAATGATGAATTTGGGCCAGGCCAATTTTTTCGCCTTCCTCACGCTGTTTTTGCGGGACGTGGCCGGGGCCAGCCAACCGCTCGCCGGCTTTGCCATGGGGCTTGCTCAAACGACCAGCGCTGCAGCCCGGCTGGGCTGGGGCGTCGTTGCCGACAAATGGTATCTTGGCCGCCGCAAGGTTTTGATGGCGTGGATTTGTGGTGCTGCTGGAGTGTTTCTGGTGATGATGGTCTGGGTCGGTCCGGGCTGGGGGCTTTGGTATGGTCTCGGATTGGTCGGTCTGCTTGGGATCACCGTCGCCTCCTTCGCGCCCGTTGCCCAGGCCATTGCTGCGGAGATGGTCAAGCCGGAACTGGCAGGCTCGGCCTTAGGCTATAACCTGACAGGTATCCACATCGGCGGTATGATCGGTCCGCCGATTTTTGGTGCGGTTGTTGATTGGACGGGCGGTTATGCAGGCGGCTGGCTGGTTACGGCTGTTGTCGTTTTGCTAGGTACAGCCCTGCTTGTTTTTCGGTTTCGTGAGGGAGAGCCTAAACAGAGCAATTGAACTTCCCATAAAGACTGCTTAACCTCGCGCCTAAATAAATAAAGACAGGGAGTCATTCATGGCACGTGAAAATGTCATTATACGAACAGCTGACATCTGCGATAATCACCGTGACGATGCGCGCATCTGCGAAATCCAGTTCAAGGATGTAGGCGGGCGTGATCATTTTCACGGAACCGCCGTCACGCTTTCCACCTATGAAGACAATACGGGCCTGAAGGCCGTTCTGGCGGAAGGCGGGGCCGGCAAGGTGCTGGTTGTCGACGGTCGTGGTTCTTTGCGCCGTGCCCTGTGTGGCGGAAACATCGCCAAGGAAGCCTTTGACCTGGGCTGGGAAGGGCTGATCTTCAACGGTGCGATCCGCGATAGCCACGAATTTGAGGTTTTGGATTTTGGTGTGAAGACGCTGGGCACGACGGCCATGCCGCCGGTTCATTCAACGCCGATGAAACGCGCGCCTTTTGTCAGTTTTGGCGGTATCCGGATCAGCGAAGGCGATTACGTCTATGCCGATCAGGATTGTGTAATTGTATTAGATAAACCGGATCATGGGTGAGGGAATAACGTGAGTAACGCATCTGATTTTTTGACTATGCAGGAATTCGCCAAGGCGGCGAAAGAAAAACTTCCCCTTGAGACCTGGGACTATCTGATCGGTGGGGCCTATACGGAAACGACGCTAAAACGCAACCGCCAGAGCCTCGACAATCTGGCCTTTCGCCCGCGTGTCCTCAATGATGTGGAAGGCGTTGATCCAAGCATTGAGCTGTTTGGAAACAAATTGCGCCTGCCGGTGATTATGGCGCCCATCGGTTCTGTGCAGGATTTTGTTGAAGGCGGCGGGGCCGTGCCGACCAAGGCTGCGGCGCGGTTTGGCTGTTATCATATGCTGAGCTCGGTCTGCAAACCGTATCTGGAAGGCGTCGCCGAATGCGTCGATTACCCAAAAATTTATCAGCTCTATGTGCGCGGTGATGCCGCCTGGGTTGATGAACATATTGAGCGCGCCATTGCTGCGGGGTATGTGGCGTTCTGCTTCACGGTCGATCTCGATTACTACAGCCGCCGTGAGCGCGATGTGGCGAAACGCTATCTCTCAACCTCGCGCCGTACGCAGGCCCAGGGTGAAGAATGGCAAAAGCGCTTTAACTGGGACGACATCAAGCGGGTTAGGGACAAGTATGACATCCCGTTCATCATCAAGGGCATCGCCACCGGTGAAGACGCCGCCAAATGTGTCGATTACGGCGTGGATGCCGTTTACGTCTCCAATCATGGGGGACGGCAACTCGATCATGGCCGTGGCGGCGCGGACGTCCTTTCGGAAATCGCCCAAGCGGTGAATGGTCGGGCCAAGGTGATTTTTGATGGCGGCATCATGCGCGGCGCTGATCTGGTCAAGGCGATGATTCTGGGCGCAGATTGTGTTGGCATTGGCCGTCTGCAGGGCCTGGCAGCAGCGGCCGCCGGTGAAGATGGCCTTGTCCGCATGCTGGAAATCCTCGAAGAGGAAACGATTGCCAGCCTTGGCATGCTGGGCGTCACCCACTGGAACCAGCTGGACGCCAGCTACCTGCATAGCGCACCGGAAGTCAGTCCGCCGCACGTCCTCAGCTCGTTCCCATTACTGGATGAGGGATATTAATCCGCCTTCCGGTCCCGGATGAACTCGAACACCCGAGTGAAGTCAGAGCCCGGCAGGGCGGCGTCGCATTCGGACCAGATTTTGCTGATCATTTCACCGACATCGCTGGGCGTTCCGGCGGCCTGCACGTTGTCGAGATAGAGCTTCACATCCTTGGCCAGCAAGGCGGATTTGAAGCCGGCCGCATAGGCTTCGGTCAGGATCTGCTGCGGGAATTTGTCGCGGCTAGCGGTGTTCTGACCGGACGAGACGTTGACCACATCGAGCATGATTTTCATATCGAGGCCCTGCGAAAGCCCAAACAGCATGGCTTCAGATGTGGCGGCCATGGAGGTCGCGGACAAAAAGTTATTCAGGATTTTAACCGTTTGGCCGTGTCCGGCCTCATTGCCCACATGGAACTGGTTTTTTGAAAAAGCATCCAAAATGGCCTGATGGCGCTGCATTTCGCTTTCAGGGCCGGCCCACATGACCGTGATACTGCGGGCCCGTGCTCCGGCGGCACCGCCGCTGACGGGCGCATCAATATAGGTGATGCCGGCTTTTTCGCAGATCGCCTTGGCGTCTTGTGCCGCCTTTGGTCCTATGGTCGACAGATCAATCACGACAGAAACCGTTTTCGTGGGGCAATCAGCAATTTCTGTGACGACGGCGCAGGAGGCTTTGCCATCAGGCAGCGATAAAAAGACCGTCTCGACATTCGAGACAACATCGCTCAGTGATTCGCCGATAAGTGAACCCTTTGGTGCGCGCTCTTTGGTGCCTGCCGGATCAAAGACGCGAAGCGAAAATCCCCCCGCCGCGATGTTTTCGGCCATCGGGCCACCCATTTGTCCGAGTCCCAGAAACCCTAACTTTTCAGGCGCGCTCATTTCGGCGAATCCATGGTCGCCACATCAAGGCCTTCGGCTTCGCAAACTTCGCGGGCCAGACGGAAGGCTTCGATGCCTGCCGGAATACCGCAGTAAATGGCAATCTGGATCAGAATTTCACGCAGCTCCTCCAGGCTGAGACCGTTGGTGATCGCGCCTTTGAAGTGAAGTTTGAACTCGTGAGGGCGGTTGAGACCGGCCAGCATACCGAGATTCAATATGCTACGTTGCTGTTTGGTCAAAACACCGCGTCCCCAAGTGCCACCCCAGCAATGTTCGGTGACCATTTTCTGAAAATCGCGATTAAAATCGTCCGCTTTGGCCAAAGAAGCGTCCACATAGGCCTCGCCTAAGACTTCTTTTCGCATTTTTAATCCGATTTCAAACTGGTCCGACGACATAAAAACTCTCCTGAAAAAATTGATGAATGATTTTTGCTATAAAAACCTCAGGAATGAGGCAGGTCAAAGAAAAAGTATACATTTGTGCACTGGAATAAAAATCACAGAGGCCATAAATCTTATCCGGCACGTAGAATTCCTATATAAATAAACCAGTTGTACGGTAAAGATATTCGTGGTGCGACCAATTTGATGATCGGTTCCTGATTGACAGGATGAATTTGGGCCTCTACCGTTTGCGTTAATTACATAGGCAAAAGCCTTATCTGGGAGGATATCTTTGGCCAAGCTTCTTGAAATAGAGGAATTGCAAACGCATTTCTTCACGTCGGCGGGTGTCGTAAAGGCAGTGGACGGCGTTTCTTATACGGTTGACGAAGGCGAAACGGTTGCTGTTGTTGGTGAATCCGGCTGCGGGAAATCCGTTACCGCCATGTCAATTTTGCGTCTCATTCCCTGGCCTCCGGGCAAGATTGTTGGCGGTGCTATTAATTTTGACGGCGTTAACCTGCTGGACTTAAGCGAAGAGGAAATTCGCAATATCCGCGGTCGTGACATCGGCATGATTTTTCAGGAACCGATGACATCGCTCAATCCGGTCCTGACGATTGGTCTGCAATTGACAGAAACCTTGTTGGCGCATCGCGATATTACAGAAGAAAAAGCTCGGGAACGGGCGATAGAGCTTCTGGGCATGGTTGGGATTTCTGAACCGGAACGCCGACTGGATCAGTATCCGCACCATCTGTCAGGCGGCATGCGTCAACGCGTCGTCATTGCTATGGCCCTTTCATGCGAGCCGAAGCTGATCATCGCCGATGAACCGACGACGGCGCTGGATGTTACCATTCAGGCGCAGATTCTGGAATTGATGAAAGACCTGACAAAGCGCATGGGCGTGGCGATGATTGTTATCACCCACAATCTGGGTGTCGTTGCGCGCTACGCAGACAAGGTCAATGTGATGTATGCCGGGCGGATCATCGAGTCGGGGACGGCGCAGGATATTTATTACAATCCGAAACACCCCTACACGCTGGCGCTTTTGAAATCCGTACCGCGTATGGATCAGGCACGCCAGGCAAAGCTGGATCCTGTTGATGGACAGCCCCCGGATTTGTCGCAACTGGATGGTGGCTGTGCCTTCCGCCCGCGCTGCCGGTTTGCGACGGAACAATGCGCTCAGGCTTACCCGCCTCTGGAGAAGGTCACAGACAGCCAGTTTGCGGCTTGTTGGGAAAAAGATAAACTTGAGGAGATGGCATCATGAGCGCCCTTGATGCACCTGTACGCGACGACACACAATTTCGCGGAAAACCGACGGAAGAGATTCTTGTCGACGTCAAAGATCTGAAAATGTTTTTCCCGGTTACAGAAGGTGTTTTTATCCATCGGGTGGTTGCTAACGTTAAGGCGGTCAACGGGGTCAGCTTCCAGATTAAAAAAGGCGAAACCCTGGGGCTTGTTGGCGAATCCGGTTGCGGTAAAACAACAACAGGGCGCTGCATTCTGCAATTGGAACAGGCGACAGACGGTGAAATCCTCTATGAAGGGGCCGACCTGACAAAGCTCGATTCCAATGAGATGATCGAATTTCGCAAGAAAATCCAGATCATTTTCCAGGATCCGTTCAGTTCCCTGAACCCGCGCATGACAATCGGCGAGATTATTGCCGAGCCCATGCAGGTCCACGGCATCATTACAGACCCGACCGAGCGCCGCCAACGGGTGCTGGAACTGCTGACAAAATGCGGTCTGAAAACCAATTTTGCCGAACGTTATCCTCATGAAATGTCGGGCGGTCAGCGTCAGCGTGTCGGGATTGCCCGCGCTTTGGCCATGAATCCGGAATTTATTATTTGCGATGAAGCGGTCTCCGCGCTGGATGTGTCCATTCAGGCGCAGGTTATTAACCTGCTGGAAGACCTGCGCGACGAATTTGGTCTGACATATCTGTTTATTTCCCATGATTTGAGCGTCGTCCGGCATATCTGCCATCGGGTGGCCGTGATGTATCTGGGGAACATGGTTGAACTGGCCGATTGCGATGAGCTGTATGATCATCCGTTGCATCCCTATACGCAGGCGCTGCTGGAAGCGGTTCCGATCCCGGACCCGGATCTCGAGAATGGTCGGGCCCACAAGGTCGTTAAGGGCGAGATTCCGAGCCCGATGAATCCGCCGAGTGGATGTGTGTTTCACCCACGCTGCGAAAAAGCAGTCGCGAGTTGCAGCCAGAATGTGCCAGAATTTAGGGAAGTAAAGCCGGGCCATTGGGTGGCCTGCACTGAAGTGTGATCACCGAAACAAGTGGTGACGCATAAACGAAGGAACTCGGGAGGTTCCATTGAAACTGGGTAAGGAGAGAGAAATGAGTAACGCCTATACCAAATTGGCGGTATCTCTTGCGGTGGGGGCAGGACTTGCCTTTGGCGCAGGGGCCGCAACCGCTCAAACACCGAAATCAGGCGGTGTTCTTAATTTTGTTGTACCGGGCAAAGCTCCGAGCTACGACGGTCACATTGAAACGACTTATGCGATGGTTCATCGTGTTCGTCCATTCTACAGCCTGCTAATTCGTGTCAATCCGGACAATCCGTCCGACCCAAGTGACTTCGTCTGCGATCTGTGTGTTGGCGATGTGCCCACACCGACGGATGGCGGAAAAACCTATACGTTTAAAATCCGCGATGGCGTCAAGTTTCATGATGGCACGCCTTTGACATCAGCAGACATCAAAGCCACATACGATAAAATCATCTTCCCGCCAGAAGGCGTTGCAAGTGCACGGAAATCGTTCTTCAAAGCTGTTGAATCGGTCACGACGCCGGACGCAAACACCGTTGTGTTCAAATTGGCGTTCCCGACGGGAAGTTTTATCCCTGCGTTGGCAACACCGTTTAACTTTGTCTACTCGAAAGCTGACATTGATGCCCATGGACACTCATGGCATAAGAAAAACATTAACGGATCCGGTGCTTACAAGTTCGTCCAGCACCAGCAGGGCGCCTTCTTGGAAGGTGTGAAAAACCCGGATTACTATCTTCCCGGTCAGCCATATCTGGATGGTTTCAAAGCGATTACTTCGGCCAAAATGGCTCTGAGTATTCAGGCTATCCGTGGTGACCGGGCCGCTGCGGAATTCCGCGGTTTCCCACCAAAGGCGCGTGATGATCTGGTCAAGGCGCTGGGCGATAAAATCACGGTTCAGGAAAGTGATTGGAACTGCGTGCTTTTGGGTACGCCGAATCACAAGACGAAGCCGTTTGATGACGCACGGGTTCGTCAGGCTCTGACTTTGGGTCTGGATCGTTGGTCCGGTTCCAAATATCTGTCCAAGATCGCGATCGTGAAAACGGTTGGGGGTGTTGTTTTCCCAAGCCATAAGCTGGCCGCAACCAAGGAAGAACTGACGAAGCTCAAGGGCTATGGCACCGATATCAATGCCGCCCGCGCAGAAGCACAGAAGCTGCTTAAGGAAGCCGGCGCTGAAAATCTGAAGTTTACCCTGCATAACCGGGGCGTTGATCAGCCATACAAGGTTGTTGGTACCTGGATGATCGACCAATGGAAGAAAACAGGCATGAATGTTGACCAGCAGGTCAACCCAACGCCTGTATTCTATGACGTTCTGCGCAAGCAAAAGACTTTTGATGTCTCACTGGACTTCAACTGTCAGTCCGTCATTAACCCGATTGCAGACATCACTAAATTCCTGGGTTCCGCAGGTAACAACTATGGATCCTATGAAGATCAGCCTCTCGAAGACATCTATAACAACATTCTTCGTTCTGGTGATGTTGCCGAGCAACGGAGACTGATCCGTGACTATGAAACACGGGCTCTTTCCGATCAGGCTCACATCATGATTTCGCTGTGGTGGTACAAGATCAATCCTCACCGTTCTTATATGAAGGGCTGGAAGATTGCTCCAAGTCACTACTTGAACCAACACTTGGATAATGTCTGGCTCGATAAGTAGTCAGTAAATGTTCCAAAATGAAACCCGCTCGTCGCATGTGCGGCGGGCGGGGCGTCATTCATTCAAATTAAGGGCTGCTTCGGGTACGTCTCCATGATCAAATATTTAATTAAGCGCCTGTTTTTATTGTTGCCCACGCTGCTTGGGGCCGCAGTTTTAGTATTTTTCCTTTTACGGTTGGTGCCGGGAGATGTCTGTGAGATCAGACTCGCTGGAACCGGTCTCTATGCAGACCCTGAAGAAATTGCCTTGTGTCGCAAGGATTTAGGGCTGGACCAACCACTTATTATACAGTTCTTTGATTTTATCTGGGGCTATGTCACGTTTGATCTGGGTAAATCTCTGTGGACAGGAAATGACGTCACACATGAGATCGGCTTGCGTTTCCATCTGTCGCTTCAGGTGGCAATTATGGCAACCGCAGTTGCAATTCTTATCGCTATACCTTTCGGCATTATTTCAGCAGTCAAACAGAACACCTGGATCGATTATTTCGTCCGATTGTTTTCAATTGCGGGCATTGCCATGCCATCGTTCTGGTTAGGTATTCTCATTATCTTGGGATTGCTTATTGGAACGCAGGAAATTCTCGGTGAACCCTGGATGCCGCCAATTCAGTTCAAACCCATATGGGAAGACCCCGTCTGGAATATCTCGCAATTGATATGGCCTGCGGTGGCCACAGGCTATCGTTATTCAGCCGTGGCGACCCGGATGACCCGTTCGGCGCTGCTGGAAGTTTTGCGCGAAGATTACGTGCGGACAGCCAGAGCCAAGGGCTTGCTTGAAAAAGTAATTATCAACCGACATGCCCTCAAGAACGCACTCCTGCCGGTGGTCACGATCATCAGTATCGAATTTGCCTTTCTGATGGGCGGACTGGTTGTCACTGAACAGGTCTTTAACTTGAACGGCTTGGGTCGTTTGTTTGTCGAATCTGTCGGTGCCCAGGACTTTAACCTGACACAGCAGTTGGTGATGCTGGTGGTTTTGATTTTTGTTCTGACGAACTTTTTCGTTGATATTCTCTATGCGTGGCTTGACCCACGTATTCGTTACAGTTGAGGAATTACTGATATGGCAACGGTATCTGAAGTTCAGGTCGAAGCGGAATTCGAGGATCTGGCGGAAAAGAAAACCTTTAAAGATACGATCGTAACGATGATCCGCAAACAGCCGCTTGGCTCGTGTGGGGCTCTGATCGTGATCGCCATGATTGTTATGGCCATCTTTGCGGATGTTATTACAACGATTGATCCTGAAGAAAATAACCTTGAGTTTATGCTCGAAGCACCTGGAAGTATGTTCTTTCTTGGCACGGATCAATTTGGCCGCGATTTGTTGACGCGGATTATTTATGGGGCGCGTACGGCTCTGTTCGTTGGTTTCGTCTGCGCAATTGTCGGCTCCACACTTGGCCTCGTTCTTGGCGTTGCCAGTGCTTATTTTGGCGGGATGTTTGATCTGATCATTCAGCGGGTTGTTGATGTGATCATGGCGTTTCCGCTGATCATTCTGGCGCTGGCCGTTGTTGCGACATTAGGGCCGGGGGTCGAGAACGTGATTATTGCGATCACTATTCCGTTCGTGCCGCAGTGTGCGCGGGTGGTCCGCTCCAACGCTCTGGCGATCCGTGAAATTCCCTATGTGGATGCAGCGCGGGCTCTTGGTTTCAGCCATATGCGGATCATTCTTCGCCATATGGTTCCGAACGTCATGGCACCTTTCCTGATCATGCTGACCTCTTTTCTGGGCCAGGCCATTCTTCTGGAAGCCTCATTGTCTTATCTGGGCATGGGTGTTCAGGAACCGACAGCGGCTTGGGGCCTGATGCTGCAGGGTGGCGCTGAGGAATATGCGGAAAGTGCTCCCTGGGTTGCGATCTGGCCTGGTGTTGCTATCAGTCTGGCGGTGTTCGGATTTAATCTGTTTGGAGATGCCGTGCGCGATACGCTCGATCCGAAGCTGCGCTCGCAATAAGCCTTACAGTTTTTTGAAACAGGCTGGCGCCGAAAAGCGTCAGCCTGTTTTCGTTTCAGCTACAAAATAATCAGATGGTTGGGCAACTCGTTCTTGTCGTCGGGATCTGCCGGAAAATGCGCGCCAAGAAGTGCCCCGCAGGCGTTGATCGCTCTTAAAAATCCATCCGCCGTTTTTTTCGCCTTCACATCCGAGACAAACTGCTCAACAATGGCCTCCCACTGCGCCGCATCAATTTTTTCATTGATGCCCTGATCAGCCAGAATTTCCACATAATGCTCGGCTACGGAAACGTAGATCAAAATACCAGAGCGGTTTTTCGTGTGATGGATGTTGTGCGCAAAAAATTGTTCGCGGGCAAACCGTCGGGCTCTTTTCCTTCCCACTGATTTGGGGATAAAGAGGTGCTTGAGGGGGGGAAGGCGCAGCAGATAGGTCAGTAATACAAAAACAACAATTTGTCCCGAGACAAAAAAGGTAAGGGGAACAGCAGGGGCTGCAACAACAACCAATGCGGCGCCAAACAGGGCAATGATGGCCGCCCACATATAAGGGATAAATTCGTAACTGTCGCTTTCCCGCGTGATCACCGTGACCAGTTCGCCCGACGTTTTTTGTTCAACGCGGCGTATGGCCTCTTTGATTTTGTCCTGATCCGATTGTGTAATGAACCTCATGGCTACCACCCTCCTGACGCGCCGCCGCCGCCAAATCCACCGCCGCCGCCGCTAAATCCACCACCACCAAATCCGCCGCTATAACCGCCACCACCGCCATAATAGGTGCCGTCTATATCACCATGGGGGTAGGGTGGTTCCGTATAGGATCGATAAACACGGTAAACAAATATCAAACCAAAGAACAAAAGAGCTAAAACAAACCCCCAATCGGTTTCAGGGACTAACTCTAAGGGCGGAAGTTTTTCACCGTTGATGACGGCCAGAATGGCTAACGCCCCTTTGTATATGCCGTCGCTCATTTTCTGGGAACGGAACAGCGGCAGGATGTCTTTGTCAATGATCCGCTTGGCCGTGGCGTCGGGAAGGACACCTTCAAGCCCGTAACCCACCTCAATGCGCACCTTACGTTCGTTGGGGGCGACGATCAACAAAACGCCATTGTTGCGTTTTTCCTGACCAATCCCCCAATGTCGCCCCAACTGATATCCATAATCCTCAATGGGAAGCCCCTGTAGCGTAGGGACTGTGATGATTACAAGTTGGTGGCTGTTTTCGGCTTCCTCTTCTTTCAGCAGGGCAGTTAGCTCACGCTTCATCTGGCCCGGTATGAGGTTGGCGTTATCGACAACCCGGCCGTCCAGCCTGGGAAAGCTGATCTCCGCCGCCAAGGCCGCAGTGCAGATAAACAGCAGCATGGTCGCAAGTAACAGTTGCGCCAAAAGACGTGACGAGCGGGTCCATGCGCGTATCCATTCTGGCAAGTTCAGCCCTCCCTCGCACTGTAATGCCCGGAAAAGGCCAGACAATTGGTCCTACTGGGTCATTTTGATTGTTGGTGCGGTCTCTATGCTTTGGACGTTTTCAACGGTGAAGTTCTGTTTGATCTCCGCATCGCTGTACAAAACGGCTGCCCAGATCCGACCCGGGAAGGTGCGGATTTCCGTATTATAGTTTTTCACTGATTCAATGTAGTCGCGCCGGGCTACCGCAATGCGGTTTTCTGTGCCTTCCAGTTGAGCCTGCAAGGTTGCAAAATTCTGGTTGGCTTTCAGATCGGGATAGCGTTCAACAACCACCATCAGCCGGGCCAATGCAGAGGAAAGAGCACCCTGATTTTGTTGGAACATCTGGAAGGCCTGCGGATTGGTCAGAATGTCCTTGGGGACGGCCATCTGGGTGGCTTTCGCCCGCGCTTCGACAACGGCCGTCAGCGTTTCACGCTCGTGACTGGCATACCCTTTGACCACTTCGACCAGATTGGGGATCAAATCGGCACGGCGTTGGTACTGATTGAGCACCTGGCTCCAGGTCGCGTTGGTTTCCTCATCAAGCGTGGGGATGGCGTTGACACCACAGCCGGACAGGCCGAGCGCCATAAAGACCACCATCATAGTGGAGAGAAGGTTTTTGTGAATACCGAAAGCCAGAGCTTGTGCCATCAGAACCTCATTGAAATCAAATGTTGCTTTAGTTGTAACCCACTGGGGCATAGATGCAAGTGATTGTCAGGCAAGCCTATACACCCAAATACAGGCCACCGTTGACATGCAGGGTTTGGCCGGTGATGTAGGCCGCCTCGGGAAGGCACAGATAACGGACCATACTGGCGATTTCGTCCGGCGCGCCGAGGCGGTTGACCATGGGCGGAACGTCGAGCGGCGGGCGGACCCCGGCCGATGCCGGTCTTTCGGTATCGATGTGGCCGGGGGAGACCACATTGCAGGTGATTCCGTGGTCTGCGACTTCGGCCGCAAGGCCACGGGTAAACCCGACCAGACCGGCTTTAGCGGTGAGCAAATGAACGCGGTTCTTGGTGCCGATATAGGCGGAGACGCCGCCCAGCGTTACAACCCGCCCCCACTTGCCTTTTTTCATATAGGGCAGACAGGCTTTTGATAGCAAAAATGCCCCGTCGAGCGGTACCGACAGGACCCGGTGCCATTCTTCCAGGCTCATTTGCTCAATGGGTTTTTGTCCACGAATGGAGGCATTGCTGATCAGGATATCGACCTTGCCAAAGGCCGCTGCTGCCATTTCGACCATTTTATTGACAACCGCCTCGTCCGTAATGTCGCCAATATGCGCCATGGCCTGTCCACCGGCCTCGGAAATTTCGTGGGCGACGGCATCGGCGGCGGCACTGTCCTGAACCGCGTTGACAACGATGGCGGCGCCGTCATTGGCAAGCTGAAGGGCGATGGTGCGGCCAATATTGCGCGCTGCACCGGTTACAATGGCAACGTGCCCGGCTAAAGGTCGGTTTTGATCGTTCATATGTCTCTCCTGTGATACGCGCCGTTGCTTACCGGCCTTCGAATTTGGGTTTGCGTTTGTCAACAAAGGCGTTAACGCCTTCCGTAAAGTCATCCGTGCCGGTGCAATCGACAAAACCGGCAATCTCGTTATCAAGCTGGGCTTCAATTGTGGCATTTGTTGAGGCGTTAAGCAGCGCCTTGGCATGGCCATGGGCATGGGTCGGGCCTGCTGCCAGACGCAAAACGATCTTCTCAGCTTCCTGTTCCAGTTGATCCGCCGGGATGACCCAGTTGATCAGGCCCCATTTTTCTGCTGTTGGTGCATCAAAGCGGTTACCAAGCAGGGCAATTTCCGAGGCCCGTTTCATACCAACGCTACGTGGCAGATGATAGGTTGAACCGCCGTCCGGGCTGACGCCCAAATGGCAATAGGCCAATGTAAAAAAGGCTGTATCAGCAGCAATGACCAGATCGCAGGCCAGCATCAGGCTGACTCCAGCCCCGGCCACAGCACCCTGGACGACGGCGACAATAGGTACGGGCAGGTTGCGCATTTTCAAAACCGCATTGTGAACATTATGCAACCGCTGTTCAAAATTGTGGCGCCGCGCAGTGACGTCCGGTTCCGTATCCAGCATCGTCTTGAAGCTTTTGACATCACCGCCGGCCATAAAATGATCGCCATTGCCCTGTAGGACCACGCAACGAATGTTGGTATGATCTCGCACAGCATCCAGCACATGATTGAGCGCGCTCACAAGCTCTGGATTGATGGCATTCAGCGACTCAGGGCGGTTAAAGGAGATGCGGCATACCGCATCCTGCACGTCGACAAGCAGCGTTTCATTCGGCGATGTTATGGCGGCAGGCATGGGAACTCCGAGTGTGATTATCTCAGCAATTCAAGATTGACTACACCCTTATCATGCTTGCCGCCAGGCGATCAACTTCCGACTTTTGAATCCCAGAAATCAATATTGATATCCCGGATCAGATCATCGTGTTTGAACTCCAGGCAGCGCCGCGCACTGTCATAGGCCTGCGGGCGGTTGCCGGCAAAACAGTCTTCATAGGCGCCACGCGCCCGGGTAAATCCGCCACGCTTGATATCGTCTGCGGGCAGGTCATCACCAATTTCGTTTTGCCAGATCTGTCGGGATGCACCGGCTGGAACAGTGCCGCGCACCGGCAGGGACTGCATGAGGCGTGCCAACAACTGTGCTGCGGCAGCTTGCGGAGTCCGGTCGGCGACAGCCGTGCCGTGTTTGCGCAAGGACTGGGTGGCATAGGCGATTTCCTGTTCCGTTAATGGATCAGGGTCATTGGGTTCCGCTTGCGGTAGCATGGAGGCGTTGGTGGCCACCTTGATGACGGCCTTGGTGCTGCCCAACGCCTGCAGGTCTTTTTCGAGAATCACTGCAGAAACGGCCATGAAACCGCGGGATTCAATGAAGGTGACATGCCTGTTCGCCGGATGGTCAACGGCGGGTTTGCCATCTGCGGTTACGGTCAGGGTAAAATCTTCGGCCGCCGCCGGGTGATAAACGGTGCCCATATTTGGCGCCGGACGTTCGCGCTGCAGGCAGTAGGTGCTGAGATCAGCCTTGCAGACACCTCCGTCACAGACGAAAGGAATGCCCACATCGGATTCGAGCACGGCCAGAATTTGCGGCGCGGCCTGCGCGGGTGAGACAGAAACAAGGGATAAAAAGGCGGATGCGACGCTAAGCTTAATGAAATCGGGGTACTTCATGTGCAGCTCCTCTGGTCAAAAGACGTTCGGCCCTGCGGTATTGTCGCCCGAATCCCACACTTTTGTCACCAAAAATACGTCATAAGGCATTGATCTGGCGAAAACGTGATCTGCGCCTATTCAGCGGCCTCCGGCACGATGGTTTTGACAATGGAACTATCGAGCGCTTCGTAATCGAAATAACGGATCAATTCATACAACTCGGCCCGGCTTTGCATTTCGTTTTCGCGGGGTTTGGTCCCGTCCGTTTCCTGAATGGTCGCATAGAGATTTTCCATGGCGCGCACCGCGACCCGCAATTGCGACACCGGCCAGATGACGATTTTATAGCCCATTTCTTCAAACTGCGCCCCGGTGAAATAAGGGGTGCGGCCAAATTCCGTCATATTGGCCAGCGCCGGTGCGTTGACTTCTCTAGCAAATGTTCTGAAATCATCCTCAGATGCCAGCCCGTCGGCAAAAACCACGTCGGCACCCGCTTCGATGTAGGCGTTGGCGCGGGCGATGGCGGCATCCATGCCTTCCGACGCCAGCGCATCGGTGCGTGCGATAATCTGTAAATGGGTACGCGCCTTGACGGCCGCCGCCACCTTCAGGGCCATGTCTTCCGTGCTGACCAGTTGCTTGTCGTTCAGATGCCCGCATTTCTTGGGCAGTTTCTGGTCCTCGATCTGCATGGCCGCCGCACCGGCGTTCTCCAACTCGCGCACCGTGCGCATGACGTTGAGCGCTTCGCCGTAACCCGTATCGGCATCGACGATCAGCGGCAGGTCGGTGGCGCGGTAGATCATGCGGACAAAAAAGCAGACTTCCTCAATGGTCATCACGCCGAGATCCGGCAATCCCATGGAAGCCGATAATCCGGCACCCGAGATATAAAGCGCCTCGAACCCTGCCTCCTTGGCCGCAAGACCGGCGACTCCGTTATGAGCGCCGGGGGTGCGCAGAATGCCCGGTTGTTTGAGGCGGGTTGCAAGCCGGTTTCCTGATGTTAGAGTGTTTTGTGAACTTCCGTCGAGCCAAGTCATTCCTGCGCCTCCCATGCGTAAATCAGACCTTCTTTTACACGGAATGGGCCGGAATGTGTTGGGAAAACTGAAATAAATGTCACAAATTGGCAAAGCATTAAGAAAACAGGGAAAAGACAGACATTATGACACGTATCGCCATCCTGGATGATTATCAAAACGCGGCTCTGGCCGCCGCCGACTGGCCGTCCCTCAAGGGATTTTCAACAACCGTCTTCAGCGAACATCTGGGCGCGGATGAAGCCCATATCGCCGGCCTGTTGAAGGATTTCGAAATTATCGTTTGTATGCGTGAACGCACGCCGTTTCCGAAATCCCTGTTCGATAAACTGCCAAATCTCAAATATCTGGTGACCACGGGGATGCGCAATCTGGCCATTGATATGGAGGCGGCGCGGGCGAATGGCGTTGTCATCAGCGGCACGCAAATGCTGCCCTATCCGGCCTTTGAGCATGCCTGGGCGCTTATCCTGGCGGTCACCAAACAAATTCCCTTTGAGGACCGGACCATGAAGTCCGGCGGCTGGCAACAAGGCTACGGCGTTGGCCTGAACGGCAAATGTCTGGGTATTCTGGGGCTTGGCAAACTGGGTCAACAGGCGGCACGGGTCGGCAAGGCCTTTGAGATGGACGTGATCGCCTGGAGCCAGAACCTGACGGACGAGCAGGCGGCGGAACATGGGGTGACCCGGGTCGATAAGGAGGAGTTTTTCCGGCGCGCCGATGTGATCAGTATTCATTTGATCCTGAGCGAGCGCTCGCGCGGGCTGGTCGGCCGGGATGAACTGGCCTTGATGAAACCCTCCGCCTATCTGATCAATACCTCACGCGGCCCCATCGTCGATGAAACCGCCTTGCTTGAGACGTTGCAGAACAAACGCATTGCCGGAGCCGGGATCGACGTTTATGAAACCGAACCGCTTCCCGCTGATCATCCCATCCGCAAACTGGATAATACCGTGCTGACTGGCCACACGGGCTATGTGATCAAGGAACTGCATGAACTGGTCTATAGCCAGTCGGTTGAAAACATCCAGTCGTGGCTGGACGGAGCCCCCATACGCATATTGAACGGAGACGCCTAAGATGAGTGCCGCAAGCAAACTGAAAACCCTGTTAAACAATCCCGGCATCATCGCCATGCCCGGCTGTTATGATGCTCTGTCGGCTCGGCTTATCGAGCGGGCCGGTTTCAAGGGGGCTTTCATGGGCGGCTTTGCCGTTTCCGCAGCGCGCATCGGTATGCCCGATACGGGCCTCATTTCGTACAATGAAATGCTCGATCAGGGCCGCAACATCGCCGCCGCCGTCTCCATCCCGGTGATTGGTGATGGCGATACGGGTTACGGCAATGCGCTTAACGTCAAACGCACGGTCAACGGTTATGCGCAGGCGGGCCTCGCTTGCGTAATGATTGAGGATCAACTGGCGCCGAAACGCTGTGGCCATACCATCGGTAAACAGGTGGTCAGCCGCGAAGACGCCTACGTGCGTCTGCGCGCCGCCGTTGATGCCCGTGAAGAAGGCGCCGATATCCTGATTATGGCGCGCACCGACGCCAATGGTACCGATGGTCTGGATGAAGCGCTCGAGCGCTGCCGGGCCTTTATGGATATCGGGGTTGATATCACCTTTCTCGAGGCTCCGCGTGATGAAGCGGAAATGGAGCGCTACTGCAACGAAGTGCCGGGCCCGAAAATGGCCAACATGGTCGAGCAGGGCAATTCACCCTTCCTCGCCCCGCCGAAGCTGGAAGAGATCGGCTACAAGATCGCCATTTACCCGGTCTCGCTCATGCTCGCCCAGATCAGAGCAACGGAACGCGTGCTGGCGACCCTGAACGAGGGCCACGACACCACCGCCAACGCCACCTTCCAGGAACTGCAGGATGTCGTCGGCTTCCCGACCTACTACGAGGATGAAAAGAAATACGCGGCGGAGTGAGGTTTGTAGTCGGATCAATGGTCACATTCTACACGTCGACAGAGTGTATAGTTACGCACATGCCCGACGGCAATTAGCAGTGCCCCCATGAGGGTGAAAATGCGCTCACCGACTTCTCCAAGAATGCCATGACCAAGGCTTGCGGCAATAATTAGTAAGGTCAAGCCGACCAGCCCTATCAACGCAACAGAGAGGCTCCTGTGTTTCCGACAGCCCAGGGTGAGCGCGACGCAGCTGAGAGGAATCACAAGCCACAGCAGTATTACGTGAAAGGTTTCTTGCCCGAAAAGAGAAGCCCCCAATGCCGGAAAGAAACCTAGAAGTAACGGGAGACATAAACAATGAACGGCGCAAATTGCTGAAGTTGATACGGCGAATTTATCCAGCACCGGCGTATATTTGGCGATTTTGATCATCAAAATGTCCTATAAATGTTATGTTATAACATAACATTTATAGGACAGGCTTTTACAAATGCAAGACCCGTTTGGTGATATTTGCAACGTCTTGCCCTAGCCTTGGCAGGTATTGTCCCCGCCTATGCACCAAAGTAGGCTTTGAACTGTGCCAGCACCGCATCCGGCGCTTCTTCAGCAAGATAATGGCCGGAGGGGATGTCGGTGCCGGTCACGTCATTGGCGCAATAAGCCCGCCAGATTTCCATGGGTTCATACCATTTGCCGATCTTGCCCTTGGCGCCCCATAGTGCCAACAAAGGGCATTCAATCTTGTTTCCGGCTTCGCGGCTGGCCCGGTCGTGGTCCAGGTCGATGGTTGCTGCGGCCCGGTAGTCCTCGCACATGCCGCGCACCATTTCCGGATTGCGTACGGCTTCCAGATAATCGGCCATAGCGTCGGGATGGAAGAAGTCGTCCCCCTTCGGTTCGCGCGACGTGTGGGATTTGAACCAGGCTTCCGGGGCGGCGTTGATTAGGGTTTCCGGGTTGGGGTGGGGCTGGGCGAACCAGAACCAGTGATAATAGCCCATGGCGAAGGCCATGTCGGCGCGCTCGAAATGCTCAAGGGTCGGCACGATATCGAGCAGAGCCAGCTTCTTGACCCGCGCTGCATGGTCGATGGCGAGGCGGTGCGAAACCCGTGCGCCGCGGTCGTGGCCCGCCAGATCAAAGGTCAGAAAACCAAGGCGATCCATCAGATCGACCATGTCGGCGGCCATCTCGCGCTTCGCATAGGGCGCATGGCCGGGCACGCAATCGGGTTTGAAGGACTGACCGTATCCGCACAGATCGGGGCAAACGACGGTATGGGTTTTGGCCAGTTCCGGCGCAACCTTGTGCCACATGGCATGGGTCTGCGGGTTGCCGTGCAACAACAGCAGGGGCGGGCCGTCGCCAGCCATACGCAAGCGCATCGTGCCGCGTCGGGTTTCAAGGGTTTTGATATCGAAGTCGGTAAAGAAATTCACTGGGGGCCTGCTTGTGTTTGATTATCGGGTTTTTGTTGTTTCATCGGGTACAGAGATATCGGCGATTTCCAGAAGCATTTTCTTCAGAATGGCGGCGGCGAAGGTCTGGCGGTTTTCCGCCTTGATGACAAAGGACCGGTGCCCGCCGGTGACGAAGTCCCGGTAATATTGATCCAGATCCGGCATTTCAGGCCGTTCGATGACCAGTCCGTTGATGGTGATGCGGTTGGCGATGGCGACCTCGCGGGCCATCTGCACCGGAATTCCCAGCGTATTGGGGCCGTCGCCGGAGACATCAATGACCCGGCGCGTACCTTCAAAGGTATTGTTTTCCATGGAGGTGGCGGCCAATGCAATGCCTTCGCCAATGGCGTTGCCGCCGGGGCAGGACGTACGCACGACGCCCAGCAACATCCGACCGAAGGCTTCGGCCGTTTGCTGACCATCAATGCGGGTCCAGGGGACGCTGATCTGGGTACAGCCACTGGCCGAAAACTCGATATAGGAGACGGCGATCGCGCGCAAGAAACCGCTGCTGATTGCGCTCAGGATTTTCGGGTTGACCAGCGCGTCGGCATAGCCCTGAAGCTGCAACTGGTATTCCTCTTCATCGATACTGCCGGATGCATCGACGACAAAGGCCAGTTCCAGATCGACGGGGTCAAGCGACTGGGCGCGTGCCGGGGCACTCACGCTGATGAGGATAACGAGGAGAACGGGAAGAAATGCGAAGGGCCGTATCGTCATGAATGCGTCCTTTTTCAATGCCCCTTTAACATAGGGAGCGAGAAGCCAAGTATAAACAACTGCTTTTTAACTGATCAACAGGCGCATTCGGGATGACCTTCGGTTCGAACGGGGGTATTATGAGGGACGGGCGTAAGAACCGTATAAAAACCGGGATGCATAAAGGAGTTGCCAATCCATGACGATACGTGAAAACCGTGATCGGGAAATTAAAAAAACCGTGGCGCAGGTGCGCGCCGTCGAGAGCGCCAGGGGCGTGACCCGCGAGGCGGTTGAGGAGATTAAGGATTTGCTGATCGATCTGGCAACCAAAGACGAACTGTTTCCCGTCACAGATTTTCCCATTGATCCTGAGACCGATGGCAACGGGGTCATCTATCGATTGTCGGAAGATGACGATCATCGGTTTGCGCTTTATGCTTCCATCGGTATGCCGGGCAAGGGCGTGCGCCCACATAACCACACGACCTGGGCGGTGATCGCCGGCATTGCCGGGGATGAACTGAACCGGATTTACGAGCGCTCTGATGACATGTCGGTGCCTGGTGAAGGTACACTCCGCCAGAACAGGGAGGTGGTTGTCCGCCATGGCACCGGTGTGGCCTTTCTGCCCGATGACATTCACTCCATTCATGTGGAAGGCGAGGAACAGACGGTGCATTTGCATATGTACGGGCTGGCGCTGGAGCAATTGCACGAACGGGTCATGTATGACCAGCAGGCCGGTACCTACAAGACCTTCCCGGCATCGCAAAACATCAAGGCGCTTTAGGTGAGTGCAAAAACGGTTTCGCCCACCGAACTCAGGGCTTTGATTGTTGGTTCGGAAGAACTGGCGCTGGTTGATCTGCGCGAAGGTGGCACGTTCGCCGAAAGCCATCTGCTGTTCGCCATCAATTGCCCGCTGAGTCGGCTGGAACTTTTTATTGAAGGACTGGTTCCCCGCAAGAACGTGCGGTTGGTGCTCTGTGCCGATCATGACGATGAAAAACTGACGCGCTTTGGAGCTGCGCGTCTGGCAGCCTTGGGGTATTCGGATATTTCGGTTCTGGAGGGTGGAATAGAAGGCTGGCAGGCCGCTGGCTATGAGCTGTTTTCCGGCGTGCATGTGCCGAGCAAGGCGTTTGGCGAATTTGTCGAGACCACCTATGGCACGCCGCATGTGAAAGCCCAGACATTGCGCCAGATGCAGGAGGCGGGGGAAGACTTTGTCGTTCTCGACAGCCGTCCCTACAAGGAATATCACGC
The DNA here is from genome assembly GCA_048262255.1 of Rhodospirillales bacterium. GTDB lineage: Bacteria > Pseudomonadota > Alphaproteobacteria > Rhodospirillales > Casp-alpha2 > JABMNT01. The sequence continues at coordinate 1,901,390 of JBLXFH010000001.1, forward strand.
CATGAACCTGCCGGGCGGCATTGACGTGCCGGGCGCCGAACTGGCCTACCGCATTCATGATCTGGCGCCCGATCCCAAAACCAAAGTTGTGGTCAACTGCGCCGGGCGGACACGCAGTATCATCGGTGCGCAGTCCCTGATCAATGCCGGCATTCCCAATCCGGTGGTGGCGTTCGAGAATGGCACCATGGGCTGGCATCTGGCCGGCTTCAAACTGGAGCGCGGCCAGACCCGCACTTTCGGTGAGGTGTCTGATGAAGCCCAGAATATAGCCCTTGAGAGGGCGAAAGCCGTGCGGCAGCGGTTTGGGGTGCGGACAATCGACGAAGCGACGGCGCTGGACTGGAAAAAAGACAAAACACGTTCGACCTTTTATCTGGATGTGCGCGATCCGAGTGAGTTTGCGATCTCCCATTGGCCAGGGGCGAAATCGGCACCCGGCGGGCAACTGGTGCAGGCAACGGACCATTATGTGGGCGTGCGCCGGGCCCGGCTGGTGCTCATCGATAATGACGGCGTGCGCGCCTCCCTGTCGGCGTCGTGGCTGATCCAGATGGGCTGGCGGGAGGTTTACGTATTGATGGATGCGGTAGCGTCCTTCGCGCCGCCACAACCCCAATCGCTCCCGGCTTTGAGCCTGCCTGTTGATGCGTTTATCGAGGCTGCCGATCTGGCCCGCCAACTGGAAGCCGGGACCGCCACCGTTCTTGATCTGGCGACCAGCATTCAATATCGCGACGACGGACATATTCCGGGTGCGGCCTTTGTTATCCGATCCCGTTTGCCGGAAAACCTTGCGACGCTGCCCGACACCCCGCTTCTCGTATTGACCTCACCGGACGGTCAATACGCCAAACGGGTGTTTGACGAGGTTGCGGCGACGGGGCGTAAGGTGAAGGTCCTGCAGGGCGGTACCGAGGCCTGGCGGGACGAAGGCAGAGCGCTGGAAAACGGTTTTACCCATATGATCGATCCACCTATTGACCTTTGGTACAAACCCTACGAATTTGATGACGACGATAAAAACATCGAGCAAGCCATGCAGCAATATCTGACCTGGGAAGTGGACCTTGTCGAGCAGATTGAGCGCGATGGTACAACCGAATTTAAAATCTTTGATTAACTCAAATCTGGAATTGACGCCGCCTGGAGGCCCCATGAAAATTTTGATTTTACCGGGAGACGATATTGGCCCGGAAATTATGGCGCCGACCCGAAAGGCGCTGGAATCCCTCAATAAAAAATTCAACCTGAATTTCGAGATTGAGGAGAAAACCATTGGTATGGATGCTTTGGCTGCGGAGGGATCGACCTTGCCGGACCATGTGTTAGCCAGTGCACAAGCCGCCGATGGGGTGGTTTTGGGGCCTGTTGGCACCTTCAAATATCCCTCCAAGGAAGAGGGTGGCATTAACATTTCGGCGGCGCTGCGGATGTCCATGGATTTGTTTGCAAACATTCGCCCAAGCCGCACCCGGCCGGGTGTGCCATCTGTTGCCAAGAATATGGATCTGGTGATTGTGCGTGAAAATACCGAAGGGTTTTATGCGGACCGGACCATGTTCATGGGCAGTGGGGAGTTCATGCCGACGGAAGACCTCGCCATGAGCCTACGTAAGATCACTCGCGAGGGCTCGCGCCGCATTGCCGTTGCCGCCTTTGACCTGGCCCGAACCCGCCGCAAGAAAGTGACCATTGTCCATAAGGCCAACGTCTTAAAAGTGACCGATGGTTTGTTCCTTTCGGTGGCTCAGCAGGTGGCAAAAGACTACCCGGATGTGGAAGTGGAAGACGTGATTGTTGACGCCATGGCAGCGCTTTTGATCCGCAAACCGGAAGCTTATGACGTGATTGTTGCGACAAACATGTTTGGCGATATCTTGTCGGACGAAGCGGCGGAACTGTCGGGCGGGTTGGGGCTTGGTGGATCGCTCAATGCCAGCACGGACCGGGCTATTGCTCAGGCCGCACACGGCTCCGCTCCGGATATTGCCGGAAAAGGCATCGCCAATCCATCCGCCCTGATGATGTCGACGGCCATGCTGATCGGATGGCTGGCCCAGAAAAACGGCAGCAACGCCCTGGCCGAAGCGTCCGAATTGCTGATCCGCTCGGTTGACGGGGCGCTGGCCGACCCGGCCCGCCATACACCGGATTTGGGCGGAACCAACACAACACAATCCTTTGGCGACGCCATTGTCGCAGAAATTGAAGGTTAGGAGACACGGTCATGACGGTACGCGCAGGCTGGAACTTTTTAATGACGCCGGGGCCAACCAATATCCCGGACCGCGTATTGCGGGCCATGGCCCAACCAGCCCTGGAATATGCCGGACCGGACTTTCTCGAATTGTCGCTTGGTGTGCATAACGACCTGAAAAAGGTGTTTCAGACCACGGGCGAGGTCTTTATCTACGCCGCCAATGGGCACGGTGCCTGGGAAGCCGCCCTATCGAATACCCTGTCTCCGGGCGATCTGGTGTTGATCCCCCATACCGGGCGGTTCTCCACTTCCTGGTCGTTAATGGCTGAGTCATTGGGGATCGAGGTCCGTTATCTGCCGGGTGACGGCCGTCACGGCGTCAATGCGACAGACATCGAACAGGCGCTTGCAGAGGATAAAGGCCATCAGATCAAGGCGGTCCTGATGGTTCATACCGATACAGGAACGACCATCACCAGCGACGTGCACGCCGTGCGCAAAGCCATAGATGCGGCGGCTCATCCGGCCCTGTTTATGGTCGATACCATTGCATCCCTGATGACGACCGATTACCGCATGGATGAATGGGGTGTCGATGTCACCATAGCGGCCAGTCAGAAAGGGTTGATGATGGCGCCCGGCCTGAGCTTTACGGCGACCAGTGAAAAAGCCAAAGAGGTGGGCAAAACCTCGACCATGCCGCGCAGCTACTGGAACTGGCAGACCCGGCGCGGCGATATCCATTACACCTGGTACAGCGGAACCGGGCCGATCAATGCCATCCTCGGCCTGCGCGAAGCCCTGGATATGATTTTCGAGGAAACCCTCCCCGGTGTTTTTGCTCGCCATCAACGGCTGGCCGATGCGGTGCGTGCCGCCGTTGAAGTCTGGGGAGCGGAGGGCGCGTTTGAGTTTAATGCGCTGGACGTAAAACAGCGGGCCAATGGCGTTACCGCCATCCGCGTCAACAGCGGCGTCAAAATCAATGACTTGCACCATTTTTGCCGGGACCGCTTTAACGTCTCGCTGGGTTTTGGGCTCGGGGATATAAAAGAGTCCAGCTTCCGCATCGGCCATATGGGCCATACCAATGAGCCCATGGTGCTGGGTGCCCTGGGATGCGTTGAAGCCGCCTTTGAAATGCTCAAATTTCCGCATTGCAAAGGCGGCGTTCAGGCCGCCGTCGACAGTCTGGCGAAGGCGTCGTAAGGGGTTTTAGCGGCCCTTGAACTGGGGTTTGCGCTTTTCCATGAAGGCGGTGCGGCCTTCCTTGTAGTCCTCACTGGCAAAGCAGTCATCGACCACCTTGTCGGCCAGCACCTGATCACGAATGGATTCGTCTTTCATCAGCTCGTTAATGACGACGCGGGCGGCTGAAATGGTCAATGGCGCGTTGCCGGCAATGGTTTTTGTGTAATCATCCACATAACTGGCCAGCACGTTGCGCGGCATCACCCGGTTGACCAGCCCCATGGTCAGGGCTTCCTGAGCGGTGAACTGACGCGCCGTGTAAAATATCTCTTTGGCAAAGGATGGGCCGACAACATCAACCAGACGTTTCAGGCCATCGCCCCGGTAACCCAGCCCCAGTTTAGCTGCCGGAACGGCGAAGGTCGCCTGTTCGTTGGCAAGGCGCATATCGCAACACATGGCGATGCCCAGCCCGCCACCAATGCAGAAACCCTCAATTTTGGCAATTGTCGGTTTGGTGGCGGTTGCCAGTATTTGAGAGGACTTATCGGTCGTCTGGTTATAAAGCGCAACCGCGTCTTCGGTTGAGCGTTTTTCGGCGAACTGCGAAATGTCGGCACCGGCGCAAAAGGCTTTGCCGCCCTCACCGGCGAGCACAATAACCCGCACATCCGGGTCGGCATTGAAGTCTTCGATAACGATGCCGAGGCCTTCCCACATTTCGAAGGTCATAGCGTTACGCCGGGCCTGATTGTCAAATTTTATGGAACCAACGCCGTTTTCCTTGGCGACGATGAGCTGATCTGTAACTGTTTTCATTCTACTCGAATACCCTGTCTGTGTTCATTTGTGCACATCTTGGCGGCTCAGCCGGGTCGCTGCAACAAACAATGCGGTTTTTCGAGCATGTTCTTCTCTTGTGAGCAGGTTGTCGGGCGGATACAGTTTCCCGATCATGCTTGCTGTAATCGAACGATGGACGGGAATGCCGCGCCGGGACCAGGGACCGGCGTTTCTGGTTGCTTTGGGTCATTCGGCGACGCACTGGATCATCGGTACTTTTTATGTGTTGCTGCCGTTCATTCAAAAAGAGCTGAACCTGAGCTATGCGGAAACCGGTGGCCTGATCTCGCTGTTCCATGCCTCGTCCTTCGTTGCCAATGTGGGCAGCGGTCTGGCGGTCGATATCACCGGCCGCCGCATATTGTTGCAGTTTCTGGCGCTGGTGGTCGGCGGTGCGGCTTTGGCCGGAACCAGCCTCTACGCCAATCTGTTCTGGTTATATGGCGTGATCGTCATCGTTGGCATTACCAACAACCTCTGGCATCCGGCGGCCATTTCCTATCTGTCGGGCCGCTTTCCGAAAAACCGGGGTTATGCGCTGTCTGTGCATGCTTTGGGTGCCAGCTTTGGCGATTCCGTGGCCCCCATCGCCGCCGGGGTGCTGCTGGTTTCCATGAGCTGGTCGAGCGTCGCTTCAGTCAACGCGTTACCGGTGTTCGGCATTGCGGCGGCCATTCTGGTGCTGCTTGGCCCCGGCGAAAAACCCGGCAACGACCACGCCCAGCCCAACATCAGCCGTGAGGATTACTGGAGCGGCCTGATCAACATGATCCGCAACAAGGCAGTTGTCGGCGTCGCGGTCATGGCGGGCCTGCGTTCCATGACGCAAAACGGCCTGCTGGTTTTCCTGCCGCTCTATCTGGTCAATGTCATCGGCGTCGGGCCGTTTCTGCTGGGCATGGGCATGATGGCCATGCAGGTCTCGGGCCTCGTCGCGGCGCCCATCGCCGGCGTCCTGTCGGACCGCATGGGGCGGCGGATTATTGTCCTGCTGGGCCTTGGCGGCACGACGCTGGTCGCCTTCGTCATGCCGTCGGTGAGCGGAGCCTACGCGTTTATCATTCTGACCGGCCTGCTCGGGTTCGTGCTGTTTGCCGTGCGCCCGGTCATCCACAGCTGGATGATGGATTTGACGCCGCGCGAGCTGGGCGGCAGCGCCACCAGCCTGCTGTTCGGCACCCAGGCCGGCCTGTCCATGGCCGTGCCGGTCGCTGGCGGCCTGATCGCCGACCAGTGGGGCCTCGCCGTGGTGTTTTATATCCTCGCCGGTTTCGGCCTGGCGGCGACGGTCATGACCTTTTTACTGCCTGACAGCGCTGCGGCGGCCGGAAAGCGGGTATGAAGGAACGGAAAGAGATGGTTTTCAAGGGTCACAGGATCAAGCCGCTTCAGCCTGTACTGATCCTGCTCGCCCTATTGCTATCGGCTTGCGGGACGGTCGTCGTTGATAAATCCGATCCCAATTACATCAAGTTTGAAGAACTGTGCCGGACGAAAGCCGGGACGCATATTTACGAGACGGTGGACAATGTCGAAGGGGTTTATGGTATTGGACCAAATAGTGGACTTTTAAAATACGGATACAAATTTGTTGAATATGAAGTTAGTGCGGATGTCCCTCAACGTAATTTGAAATACACCTATGTTACTTCCCCCGGCCTATACCGCTATACGTTGGAAAATGCTAATCACCCAAATTGCCATAATTTCTACAAACTGTTTGAAACAAGCATTAAAGCAGGACACGGGGTGCCTGAAAAATTTGGCGGAAAATGTGTTGCAATGTGGCCCATTGAGAAGGCGACGGCTAAGTATAGATATTTCCGCGCTAGAAAAGGAAAGTGGGAGGCACGGCGTGGACCAGGAGACCTGTCACAAATGCATGATATTTTCTCCAGTATTGACGGCAGGAAAATTTATGCTGAAAATCATTTGTTTAATTACGTTCCTCTAAATTCTACCAGAAATTTCAGTTCGGGTAATTATACCGGGATTTCATGCCCTGACGTGAACTCGCCCGAATTTTCGTCCCCAAATCCCTCTGAAATATTTAAGCCAATTTTGTGAGTCCAAATTAGAGGTGCTTCTCGATGACCACGCCACTAAACGATCAACTGAATGCTGATTTAGCGTTGCTCAGTGCTCTGCAATATATGCAGATCTCACGTCTGATTTATCACTCGGTATTTAGAAACCCGGGCTTAACGGTATGGTCAAACCCGTCTTAAGGCGTTCTCTCGAGAAACCCCCGCAACGCGCCCGCCCATAAATCCGCATCAATGACCGGGGCGGCGTGGCCGTAGGGGCTTTCGATTTCGAAATAGGTGGCGTCGATGCCGTGGCTTATAAGCAGGTCGCGGGTGGTTGGTCCCCAGGAGGCGGGGGCGACGTGATCGGTGCTGCCGAGCACATGCAGGACCGGGGCCTTGATGCGGGCGATGTCGGGCGTTGCGTCGGAGCCAAGCCCTGCCTGCAAGAGCTCGATCAGGGAATTGGCGTCAAACTGGTCGGCCCAGGCTTGCGCCCGCTCCGTTAGCATTCTTTTGAACGCCTCGGGATCGGAAATGCTGTCTTCCAGATACTTTCCATGGCCGCGCTGCTGCAGGGATTCAATGCGCAGCGTGACCAGCATATCCCAGACACCACTTTCTTTTTCCCGTCCGTAATAGTGCCCGCCGTTCCAGCCGGGGCAGGCGGCAAAGCGCTGCCGTAGGGCGTCGATGTTGGCTTGCGTGGGAAGGCGTTGCAGCAGCCCGGCGAAGGGCACGAGGGCGCGCATGCGCTCAGGATGCATTGCGCCCCAGAGAAAGGCCAGATGACCGCCGTAGGAATAACCGATAACGGCTTTCAACTGGTTGATGCCCAGATGATCGATCAGGCGGTGCTGGGCGGCGACCATATCAACCGGCGTATAGGCCGGGAAATCCGGGCCATAGGGCTGGCCGATGGCCGGGTTAATGCTGGCCGGGCCCGACGTGCCGAAGCAAGAGCCCAGCATATTGGAGCAGACAACAAAATAGCGGTCCGTATCAATCGCCTTGCCGGGGCCCAGCAGTTTGGCAAACCAGCCGTCATCCCCGCCGGCGTGGGCCGAACTGGTGTAACCATGGTTGAGCAGGATGGCATTGTTCCCGTCGGCGGCCAGCGTGCCATAGGTTTCATAGGCGACTTCAAGTTCTGGCAGAACAGCGCCGCTGGAAAGCGGGAAGTCAGGGCTGGTGAAGTTCGAGGAGGAGGCAAGCCGCATGGTGTGAATCCTGAATGGTCGTAAGACGGGGCCGCACTCTAACAAGGGCACGGTGTATCGATCAATGACGCTCCGGGGACGCAGAGTTGTGAAATTTCGGCACATTTCCAGCGCCCGTGCGGGTGTTTTGGTCGGCACAGGAGGGTTTTTATTCATGTCGCGCGCGCGAACAGTCGATTGACACGGTTGGCGAGGGGGGATAGGTATCCGCCACCTCTTACTGAAATGCGGACTTCATGAACAAATTTGCGGAACTTGGCCTGAACAAACAGATTCTTCGCGCTGTCGAAGAAAGCGGCTACGAAACCATGACGCCAATCCAGACCCAGGCCATTCCCAGCGTTTTGGAGGGTAAAGACCTGATTGGCGTCGCCCAGACCGGAACCGGGAAAACGGCGGCTTTCTCCCTGCCGATTATCCAGAAATTGCTGAAAGGCGAAGGCCAGCGCGCACCAAAGACGGCGCGCTCGTTAATTCTGGCGCCGACCCGTGAACTGGCGGTGCAGATTGGCGAAAACATCCAGGCCTATTCGAAATACCTGCATCTGCGCACGGCGCTGGTCTATGGCGGGGTGTCGGAAAAACCGCAAATCAAGGCGCTGGCGGGCGGCGTCGATGTATTGATCGCGACGCCGGGGCGCTTGCTCGATTTGATCGGGCAGGGGCATATCAATTTGAAGACGGTGGAGTTTCTGGTGCTCGACGAGGCGGACCGGATGCTTGATATGGGTTTTATCCGCGATATCCGGAAAATTATTGAACGCCTGCCGACCGATCGCCAGACTGTGTTGTTTTCGGCGACCATGCCGCAAAGCGTTGAAGCGCTGGCCAACAGCATTTTACGCTCTCCGGTCCGGGTCGAGGTTGCGCCCGCATCGACGACGGCGGAAAAGGTTGATCAGTATGTGTTGATGGTGCCCAAGGAACGCAAACGCGACTTGCTGGCCCACGTCATGAAAGACGAGAGCATTAGCCGTGTGCTGATCTTCACCCGTACCAAACACGGCGCCAACAAGGCGGCGAAATATCTCGATGAACTGGGCATTACGTCCGGCGCCATTCACGGCAACAAATCTCAGAACGCCCGCCAAAAGGCGCTGAATGATTTCCGCTCCGGCCAAATCCGCGCCCTTGTCGCCACCGACGTGGCGGCGCGCGGTATTGATGTGGATGACGTCACCCACGTCATCAATTTCGAGCTGCCGAACGAGCCCGAAAGTTATGTGCACCGTATTGGCCGCACGGCGCGGGCCGGGGCGACGGGGGTCTCTCTCTCCTTCTGCGATCATGAAGAGCGCGGTTATTTGCGCGATATCGAAAAGATTATCCGCCAGCAGGTGCCAATGATGGAAGACCACCCCTATCATTTGGAAGGCATCCAGATCCGCTATGACGACGACGGCAAAGTGATCAGCAAGCCAAAGCCGCAGGGGCGGTCTGGCGGCGGCAGAGGCCGTGGCAATTCAGGGGGTGGTCGCCCCAACCGGTCCGCCAATGTGTCGAAACCGCAAGGCGCGAAACCCGCGGGCGGTGGACAGGGCAAAGGCCGTTCCGGCAAGCGGCGGCCGCGTCCGGCGCGCGGATAACCCGCCGTTAGTTGACCAGAATATGCGGCGGCAGATTGCCCGCCAGATATTGCCGCTCTTCCATATTGGCATCGGCGAACAGGATACTGAAGATGTTCTGTTCATCGGTGACGGGTTTCACGTACTGAATGTAGGACGGCGGCACGAGCTGGTTTTTGGACAGGGCGAACTTGACCAGTGATTTGACCTCTATGGGCAGCTTTTCGTCATCGGTCGGAATGGTCGCGGGGGCGGCGACGGATGTTCCGACAATGAAGGCATTGCCTTCGCGTACCCCGGCCATATAGACATTGGTGAAAGCCGATGCGACGGTGGACATCAAGCGTTTGTTGGGGACGTCATTGCGGGAATCCAGAAAGGCGTTCATGACCATGGCGCCCTGGGGTTTGATGCAGCGCCGGAGGGCCGTGAAAAATTCCCGGGTCATCAGATAGTCCGGCGTGTTATCGCCGAGGAACAGATCAACAACCGCAGCATCATAGGTCTGCTCGCATTTGCGCACGAAGGTCCGGGCATCCTCAATGTGCATCTGCATGCGGCTGCCATCGAAACCGAAATTCTCGGTGGCGGCTTCTAGCGCGGTGGGGTTGATCTCGACAACGGACACCCGTTTGCCCTCGGCCTGAAAGTTACGCGGCAGAATGCCTGCTCCAAGGCCGAGCACCAGAACCTCTTTCGTTTCCGGTACATACGCCCGGACAAGGGCTTCAAGAACATGGGTGTACATGGAAATGGAGGTGTTGTCGGGTGTGGTCCGGTTTTGCACCAAACCATCCTGGATAAAATACTTCTGTACGGGGTTATTGCCGTCTTTTTGTGCGACATTAACAACCTTGATGTTACCGAACATGGACGTGTATTCGGCCTGAATCTCGTAGGACTTGTCGCTGGCGTAGGCCATGCCGACAAAGTTCAGATAAGCGGTTTTTTTGGCGGACAGCAGCCCCGACAACGCGGCACTGGCCAGTGCTGCGGCCAGTAAAAAGCGTTTGTGGCGGGTTGATAGGGTTTTCGAGAAAGCGATCAGAATCAGCGCGACGCCGCTGATGATCAGGCAAAGCAGCAAAACGCCGCGAAAATTCGTGATGTTCGGGATAAACAGAAAGGCCGTAATCAGAACCCCGGCAACGGATCCCATGGTGCTGATGAAAAACACCCGCCCGGCGCCGCCGTCCCCGGTTTTCTGGCGCCGGTGCTGCAGGCTGATCAGCAGCGGGTTCATGGCTGAAAGGACGATCAGGGGCAGGGCGAGGAGCAGGGTCGCGCCGATAAAACTGCCGATCACCAGATTGACCTGCGACAATAAAGGAAACAGAAACGGATATGTGAGGGCCGAAAACAGCATCGCCAGCGCCGAGACAATAGGCGTTGCCAGAAAGGCGTCCTCCGTGGCTTTGTGCGAGAGCTTCGCCGAAAGAATGCCGCCGAGCCGATAGCCGATGGCGAGGAAGGCCAGAGTGATCGACAGGATGCCGGACCAGATATACAGGCTGACACCGAAATAGGGGGTCATGATTCTGGATGCGAGGACTTCAAGCGACAGGGTGACCGCGCCCGATATGAAAATCAGATATTCGTACCGCTTCATGGGGGCTCTCCGGTTTTCAACGTATTTCGTTTCTGGCCGCTTCACCCGACCGGAAAAGATCATAACTCAACATCAAACATTTCCAAGAAACCTTTACAAAGGAGACGATGGACACATGGTCAATTCGGTTTTCGCAGATTACTATCCGGCACGCGTAAAATGCGCAGCTTGAACGGGAGGCAGGGAATTTATGGAACATGTGAGGGAACCGGCAGGGGCGCTTAAGGGCGTGCGGGTGATTGATTTAACCCGGGTGCTGGGCGGGCCATCCTGCACACAAACACTGGCCGATCATGGTGCCGATGTAATCAAGGTTGAACCGCCCGGTGGTGACGAAACCCGCGAATGGGGGCCGCCTTTCAAAACCGGAGACGATGGCGAGATGATCGCCAGTTCCTATTTTATTGGCGTCAACCGCAACAAGCGTTGTATTGCCCTGGATTTGCGGACCGAGGAAGGAAAAGCGGTTCTCCTGCGCCTGTTGGAGACGGCGGATGTGCTGGTTGAAAACTTCAAGACGGGCGCCATGGAAAAGTGGGGTCTGGGTTATGAGGCGGTGCTCAAAGACAAATACCCGAAGCTCGTCCATTGCCGTATTACCGGGTTTGGCGCGGACGGCCCCTTGGGCGGTTATCCGGGTTATGATGCCGCTGTGCAAGCCATGACCGGGCTGTTCAGTATCAATGGCAGCCCGGATTCAGGTCCCACCCGTATCGGTATCCCGATTGTCGATCTGGGTACGGGCATGAACGCCGTGATTGGCATTTGCATGGCCTTGCTGGAGCGTCACAAGTCCGGTCGGGGCCAGTTTATCGATATCACGCTTTATGACACGGGCGTCGCACTTCAGTTCCCACATGGCTCGAACTGGTTCATGGGCGGCAAGCGCCCGGGGCGGGTCGGCAATGCCCATACCAACATCTCACCCTATGATCTGTTCCCGACACGGACGCAGCCCATGTTCATCGCCATCGGCAATAATGGGCAGTTCCGTAAAGCTGTGGAAATTTTAGGTCGCCCGGCATTGGCGGACGACCCCCGGTTTGCGAACAACGGTGCGCGCAATGAAAACCGAGACGCCCTGACGGCGGAATTGACCGGGCTGCTCGCTGAATGGGATGGCGCAGAGCTCAATGAAAAATTCCTGAATGCGGGGGTTCCGGCGGGACTGGCGAATTCCGTTGATGAGGTGGTTGTGCATCCGCATACCCAACATCGCAAAATGGTGGTCGAAGATGACGGATATCAGGGGCTGGCGGCGCCGGTGAAATTAAGCCGGACACCAGCGACCTATCGCACATCACCGCAGGCTTTTGCCGAAAGCACCCAGGAAGTCCTCCTGGAAGCAGGGTATAGCCGTGCCGACATTGATGCGTTTGTGGCTTCAGGTGCCGTCGTTACCCGGCGCAGGACCTAGGTGAGAGGCAACATGACGTGGGTTTTGTAGGCATCACGTTTGGTGAGGCTTTCCCACCAGCGTTTGAGGTGCGGTAAATCTGCACGCTTAATATCCATGGCATGCCAACGGTAAGCGGCACAGCCCAGCGGCACATCGCCCATGGTCAGGGTATCGCCGAGGACGAAGGCGTTGTGTTCCAGATGCGCATCGAGAATTGCCCAGGCGGCATTCGCCTCGACAACGGCGGCTTCAATGGCTTCGGGGTCGCGATGTTCGGGAATGGTGCGGATCAGCTGCCAGAAGATGACGGTCATCGGCGCATGCAGAGTGGTCAGGTACCAGTCCATCCATTGGCTGCAAAGTCCCCTGTCCTGCGCCGTTTCAGGAAACCAGGGCGCGGCGCCAAAGGCTTCTGACAGATAACGGACAATGGCATTGGACTCCCAGAGAACATAATCGCCCTCAATCAAGGTGGGGACCCGTCCATTCGGGTTTTTTGCGAGATATTCATCTGTTGTGTTGCCGCCAAAAGCGCCGCCGATATCGCTGCGGTTAACGGCAACGCCAAGCTCTGCAGCGCACCACATAACTTTTTGCACATTGACGGAATTTGGGCGGCCCAGAATCTCTATCACGTCTTGTTTCTCCCCCTTGTTTTGGCGGGTTTTTGAAATACCCGTTCACATGGTAATAACATTGTGTTCATTTTTTGCAAACACGGGTTTGCTATGAATATAAAATATTAGATGTTTAAGGGGTGTTTTTTACCCGTCAGAAAATGATTTTAGCACGTTCGGATTTGTTAAAGTTTTAAGGTTCGTTCCGTGCACACCGGTAGCAGTCCCGGTGTGTGCCTCCCAACTGAGGGCTTGAGTTTACTCAAGCCCTTTTTTTTATCTTAAATCAGCACTGAATTTGTATCCGCAGCCCAATACGGTGGTGATGATTTCCGGTTTGCGCGGATTTTCTTCAATTTTTTTACGAATACGGCTGATCAGAACATCAATCAGACGATCCGTTGGTGAATCCGCGTCCTGGCTTACCGCGTCGAGCAGGTAGGCGCGGCTCAGGACCCGGTTTGGGGCCTTTATCAAAGCCGCCAGCAGATTAAATTCAGCCCGTGTGAAAGGGATATGATCATGATCGGGATTGGTAACCGTATGCGCGGTCAAATCCATTTGCCAGTTGTTGAAACGGTAGACCTCAAAGCGGGTATCTGCAGGCTCCCCTTGTTCAGACTGAACTGTGCGTCCCAGCAGATTTCGGATTCGTAAAATCAATTCCTCTGGATCAAAAGGCTTGGTCATATAATCGTCAGCGCCGACTTCCAGTGCGGCAAGACGATCGCTTTTCCCCTGCCGGGCTGTCAGGACGATAATGGGCAAATGGGAACGGGCACGAACCTGACGGGCCAAGGTCAGGCCGTCTTCATCGGGCAAGCCCAGGTCAAGCAGAATCAGGTCTATTTTCTCGCTATCAACGCATGCGAGCATTTCCTTGCCTGTCGCCGCCAGGCTGATAGCAAATCCCTCGCGAATTAAATAGGCCGCGAGGAGCGATTGTACCATTTCATCGTCTTCAACGATCAGCAGCCGCTGTTTCATTCCTGTTTATCCCTTGCGCTTAATTACGCCATTTATTTTGATTTAATACTGTAACGGACCGGGAAACATATTCAAATAGATAAATAAATTAATAGGTATTTACAGACAATTCACTTGCCGTTTATCGGGCTGTAACGAGGCGTCGGTATCCTTAAAACTGTTATGAATTAAAAAATAGGTTTTTTGGATGATACGCAACCTTAAATTGCTGTCAACCTCATGTAAGGATCGCCTGTTAAGGTCTGAAGATAATTAGCTAAACAGCTGTCTTTGCGACGAAAATAATGTCCTGCAGTGATTAATGATGCAGGAACTGGTTAAGGAATTTTATATGTCAAAGCGCCTAATTGTTAGTGATCATATACTTAGCGCCCGCGTAAAAACGGTGATTCTCCCTGCTTCCGTGCGCTTTGAAGGAGCAAATTTCCAGCGGATGAAGGACGATTTGGTAATTGGAGACAAATCCGGGGCGCGTGCCTTTGTTCGTGATTTTTTCAGTCAGACCATCTATCCCTCAATCGTCAGTGACGATGGAGAATTGATGATGGGTGAACTGGCGGCGGCCTTTGTCAAACTTTCCCCGCGCGCCGTATCCGCACTGCTTGAAATCGATAAAGTCCAGCGCGACCCGGTTGTGCCGATGGAGACAGCATCCTAAAAAACGTCGCCAGAACGAGCAAACCCGCAACTACAGTGAAGTGATAGACGCCCCTAACCCGGCACTTTCCTGAAAAGAGAGCGTTTCTGAGAGGGTCAGGGCGGCGTTAGACGGAGATAGGCCGGTGTTAATCGACCGATGGCCAGAAGTAATTGGTATACGGAAGTCCGTTCGTCATAGGACGCCGACGTGAAGTTGATTTGCGCCGAATTCACTTCATTTTCAGCATCCAGAACGTTGATAACATTCTCTTTTCCTGCTTCCCGCAAGCGTTTGCGTGACGCGAAAACCTCGGATGCGATGTTGACTGCATTCTCCAGCAAATCGAGACGCGCTTTCGCCGTTAAGAGAGCCTGCCATGACAATTTTGTCTGTTGGATCACCTGACGACGGATACGCTCCTGCTCATCCTGGCTGGCGCGATATTGGAATTTAGCTTGAGATAACGAGGCCGGCGTCGACAAACCGCTGAATAAATCCCAACTGGCGCGCATTGTAACTGAATAATCACGCCGGGTGCCGATCACCGTATTGGCATGTTTTTCGTAGTTTGCCTGACCTTCGAGATCAAGCGACGGGAAATACTGACCCCGGATGGATTTTTGTCGTTCGCGGGCGATTTCAACAGTTGTGCCAGCGCTTTCCAGAGAAGGGTTTTCGTTGAGCCCGATTTCAATGGCATGTTCCAGCGTGCTGGGAATCAGATCAACCGGCGGGACGGGATCGAGCATGTTTTCCACATCGGGGGGATGTCCGAACAATGAGGTGTAGCGGGAGATCGCATCAATCATCGCACCTTCGAAAGTGACCCGGCGTTCCTTGGCGATTTGCAGGCGGGATTTGGCCTGCAGGACATCAACAGCTACACCGGAGCCGCGTTGCACCCGTTCGTCTTCCAGATTGAGTTGCCGCTGGATTGTCGCTTCATTTTCACGGGCCAGTTCAATAAGGCGTTTTTGCCGCAACACATTGACGTAGCCAGTAATCCCTTCAAAGGCTGTGCTCTGACGCGTGTTCTCCACATCAATACGGGCGATTTCCTTATTCAGCCGGGCAGTTCGCGCCTGGGCACGGGTCTGAAATCCGTTAAACAGGTTTTGCGTAACCGTAATATTCTGGGAATAATTTGTGCGGCTTGACGCTTTGCCGCCTTGGCCGTCATTCTGATCGCGCGAGCCGGGACTGTCGATCAGTTCGTGACCGCTTTCCGTTGTGGTCGATATTGTGGGCAGATAGCCTGCATTGGCAATATCAATACCTTTACGCTGGGCTTCCAGCGTTTTGGTGGCAGCGCGGACTTGTGGATGATCCAGAATGAGCCCGGCCAGCTCTTGTTCCAGCGTTGACGCATGCGCCGTCAGGCCGAAAAAAACAGCGCACGACGCATAAATAAAAACCCTGATCATGCCCACGGTTGATAGCCCTTAAAGCGGTATAATCGCGAAGCCGGAAGCGATCCGCGTATAGTAGTCCGAGTGGCGAATCAGGTCAAACCCAAGTCTTTTTAATTAATCAAATAAATTCAATGGGTTGAGGCGAAAGGGTAAAAAATGTTCCCGTTTGGACGGCTACATACAGATAAATGAATGTATCCTTTAAACCATATTTAGTAGCGGTTATGACGGGTCTGAGCCGAAGCCACCGCCGCCGGGGGCCTCAATCACAATCACGTCCCCCACCTGCATTTCGGTCGTATCGGTTGCCGACATGGCGTTAATCGAGCCGTCTGTTCGCTCGACCGAAGTTCGTCCGACGGCGCCGGGTGCGCCGCCGTCGAGACCAAAGGGGGGAATTGTCCGGTGTCCGGAAAGAATGGAGGCGGTCATGGGCTCCAGAAAGCGCATGCGACGGATGGTGCCATCGCCGCCTCTGTGTTTGCCTTTTCCGCCAGAGCCGCGCCGGATTTCAAAAGCTTCCAGCAGCACCGGAAAACGCCATTCGAGTATTTCCGGATCAGTCAGGCGCGAGTTGGTCATATGCACATGTACAGCGTCGGTGCCATCAAAATCGGGGCCAGCGCCGGAGCCGCCACAGATGGTTTCGTAATACTGGTATTTTGAATTACCGAAGGTGAAATTGTTCATGGTGCCCTGCGACGATGCCAGAACGCCCAGCGCGCCATAGAGAGCGCCGGTGATGCATTGTGAGGTTTCCACATTGCCTGCGACCACGGCCGCCGGATATTCCGGCTTCAGCATGCAGCCGTCGGGTATAATCAGGTTGAGAGGTTTCAGGCATCCCTCGTTCATGGGGATATCGTCATCAACCAATGTGCGGAACACATAAAGCACGGCCGCCCGGCAGACGGCAGAGGGCGCGTTGAAATTGGTTTTCATCTGCGGTGAGGTGCCGGTGAAATCGATGGTCGCCTGCCGTTGCTCACGGTCAATGGAGATATTGACCCGGATGGTCGTGCCGCAATCCATAGGATATTCAAAGGAGCCCGGCTTCAGGACATCCAAAACCCGGCGCACCGATTCCTCTGCGTTATCCTGAACGTGTCCCATATAGGCCTGAACCACTTCAAGACTGAAGTGATCGATCATCTTCATCAGCTCCTGGGCTCCTTTTTCATTGGCTGCCACCTGAGCCGACAGATCGGCGAAGTTCTGGTGTACATTCCGGGTCGGGTAGGGGCCGCTGGTCAGCAGTTCTTTTAATTCTTTTTCACGCAACCGGCCCTGATCAATCATCAGGAAATTATCAATCAGCACACCTTCTTCTTCGACCGTGCAGCTGTTCGGGGGCATGGATCCGGGAGAAATGCCGCCGATGTCCGCATGGTGACCACGCGAGCCCACATAAAACAGGATGTGGTTGCCTGCTTCATCAAAAACCGGCGTCACCACGGTTACGTCTGGCAGGTGGGTGCCGCCGTTATAAGGAGCATTCAGCACATAGACGTTGCCGGGTTTGATATGACCATTGTTGCCATTAATAACGGCGCGAATGCTCTCGCCCATGGAGCCCAGATGAACCGGCATGTGCGGGGCATTAGCAATCAGGTCGCCTTTTGCGTCAAAAATCGCACAGGAGAAATCGAGGCGCTCTTTAATGTTTACGGAATAAGCCGTGTTTTCCAGCGTTGCGCCCATTTGTTCGGCAATGGACATAAACAGGTTGTTGAAAATCTCGAGCATTACCGGGTCCGCATCAGTGCCGATGGCTTTGCGGTCTTCGCGGGCAATGACCCGGTTCAGGATAAGATGGCCCAGCGGACTGATCTCAGCCTGCCAGCCGGGCTCGATAACAGTCGTTCCAGTTGCCTCAATGATCACGGCCGGGCCCGAGACCCGGTGTCCTGGTGACAGGTCATCGCGGTTATGGATGGGTGTATCCTGCCATTGATTGGCAACATAGACGGAAACCGTATCCATGGGGTTGGGCGCACCAGTGGCGGTATCCTCTCTGGGAAGCTCGGTGGCAGCTTTGCTCTTGCCAATGCCTTCAATAGATACAGCTTCGACCACATAACCACGCTCTGGTGTGTTGAAGGCATAACGCTGGCGATGCGCGGCTTCAAAAGCGTCTTTCATACCTTGCAGGGTTCCGTAATCGACAATCAGGGCGGTATCCGAGCCGGTGTAGCGCAAATGGACTTTCGTCAGGACCTGAATGTTCCCGGCCTGTACGCCCTGGCTCAGGATTTCCTGCATTCCGTCCTCACTGAGCGTTTCAAGGGCTTCTTTGAGGCTTGGCAGGACAGCCGCGTCCAAAGGCGCTTCGATGGACTTTTCACGCAACGCCCGAACATCTGCAAGGCCCATTCCATAGGCGGAAAGAACCCCGGCAAAGGGATGCACATAGACCCGGTTCATGGCGAGCGAGTCGGCGACCGCACAGGCGTGCTGGCCGCCTGCGCCGCCAAAACAGTTCAATGTATATTCGGTGATGTCATAGCCGCGCTGCACCGATATTTTCTTGATCGCGTTGGCCATGTTTTCGACCGCAATCAGCCGGAACCCCGCCGCCACGTCCTCCGGCGATTTATCCTCGCCGGTGGCGGCTTTGATGTCCTGCGCCAAGGCGGTGAATTTCTTGCGCACCACATCGGCATCCAACGGCTGATCGGCATTGGGGCCAAAAACACTCGGGAAATAGGCAGGCTGAATGGCCCCCAGCATGACATTGCAGTCGGTTACAGCCAGTGGCCCGCCGCGCCGGTAGCAGGCCGGGCCCGGATCGGCGCCAGCGGAATCCGGACCAACCCGGAAGCGGGCGCCGTCAAAATGCAGGATCGATCCGCCACCGGCGGCAACCGTGTGGATATGCATCATCGGCGCACGCATGCGAACCCCGGCGACAACCGTCTCGAAGGCCCGTTCATAGGCACCGTTATAATGTGAGACATCCGTCGAGGTGCCACCCATATCAAAACCAATGACTTTTTCAATGCCAGCCATTGCCGCCGTCTGGACCATGCCGACAACACCGCCTGCCGGGCCGGACAGAATGCTGTCCTTGCCCTGAAACAGTTTGGCGTCGGTGAGGCCACCGTTTGACTGCATGAATTGCAGGCGCGTATGGGCCTGGTCATCGGCTGTCAGATCGTTGGCGACCCGGTCGACATAGCGCCGGAGAATCGGTGACAGGTACGCATCAACCACGGTGGTATCTCCACGCGAAACGAATTTCATGAGTGGGCTGACTTCGTGGGAGACGGAGATTTGGGTGAAACCGATTTCTTTGGCGATTTTGGCGATGAACTGTTCGTGGTCGGTGAACCTGTAGCCGTGCATGAGTACGATGGCCGCCGACCGGATACCGCTCTCAAACGCGGCCTGCAGATCTTTGCGGAGCTGTTCGGGCTCTGGGGCTTTCAGAACTTCACCGTCGGCTGTTATGCGTTCGTCCACTTCAATAACGCGTTCATAGAGCATTTCCGGCAGGATGATCTGGCGCGCAAAAATATCCGGGCGGTTTTGGTAACCAATGCGCAGAGCGTCTGCGAATCCACGGGTGGTGATCAGGACGACGCGGTCGCCCTTGCGTTCCAGCAGTGCGTTGGTGGCGACTGTGGTTCCCATTTTGACAACATCGACCAGACCGGCGGGAATGGGGTCGGTCTTGCCGATACCAATCAGGTCGCGAATGCCCTGCAAAGCCGCATCTTCATATTGCTCGGGGTTTTCTGATAGCAGCTTGTGCGAGACCAATTGGCCTTCGGGCGTGCGGGCAACCAGATCGGTAAAGGTGCCGCCTCGGTCGATCCAGATTTGCCAGGGTTGAGGGGCATCTGTTGAAGGCATGGCTCTAAATCCTGTTGTACAAGCAGCTTAGGTTGCCTTCGTTTTTAACCGATAGACAGGAAAAGAAAATCATTTCTCAACAGTTGGGAATGTGCGGCCTGTCCGGTTATCTGTTTTTAAGGGCATAAGGGGCGAACTGGATCATCCGCACGGGTCGCATCCGACGGCGATACCCGAACAGCCGGGCGCAGGACATAAAGCAACTTCTGATCAGGGCCATTTTGAGGCTCCATCGGCTGTTAGAACGATTCGTAGCTTACCCGGGAGACAGGCGTGGAGTAAACAGCATTTAGTAGATGCTGAGAATATAGGCCTATATGTAGCGGTTTTCCAGGTGTGCTGAGTCTTAATCCCCAATTTTTCTTGCATTGTCCCGTGGAGGCGGCTTCCTTTTTTGAAAGAACAAGCAATTGAACGTCCGATTCGATTGTCCCACACAGGAAAGGCGTCGCGTAAAAGATGGCAAATCTGGTTTATTTTGAAAATTCCGTGGAACCGATTGAAACAAAAATCATTGAAGCAGAAAGTTCTATTGAAACAACAATCATGAAATTCGAGGATGGTTCTGAGGCCTGCTGGCGGGCGCTTGAAGCGTCGCACGGATATCAGGCGCTGCCGTCGACGGAAACCGATGCGGAATTCTACCCGAACGCCAACATGATTTCCCGATGCCCGAACCTGCTGGCGGTATCAGCTGCGGGGGCAGGGTATGACATGTTTGATGTGGCGGCCTGCACGGAAGCCGGAGTGCTTGTCGTCAACCAGTCGGGTGCCAATGCCGAATCCGTGGCCCAGCATGCGCTTGGTTTGATGCTGGCCTTATCAAAACAAATCGTCCAGTCGGACCGCGCCATCCGCCGCGCCGAGCGCAACTGGACACGCTGGGATTATACGGGCAATGAACTGACGGGCCGCACACTCGGCATCATCGGGCTTGGCAATGTCGGTCGGCGTCTGGCGCAGATCGCCAAGGTGTTCTCCATGAACGTGATTTCCTACGACCCTTTGTTGACGCCTGCGGATTTTGTCGAACGCGAAGCGAAGTCCGTTACGCTGGAAGAACTCGTCAGGACCGCTGATTTTGTTTCGGTCAACTGCCCGCTGACGGATCAGTCCGCGGGCATGATCGGCGAGCCGCAGTTTAATGCCATGAAACCGGATGTGATTTTTGTCTCGACGGCACGTGGGGGTATTCATAACGAAGTGGCACTGGAAAAGGCGTTGGAAAGCAGGAAAGTTTCAGCGGCTGGCCTGGATGTGTTTGAAGCCGAGCCACCCGCCCATGACCATCCGCTGCTGCGTTTTGATAACGTCATCGCCTCTCCCCATAACGCGGGCATCACCACAGACTGCCTCAATAATATGGGGGTTTTCGCGGCAAGCCAGTGGGTCGATATCTTTGCCGGAAAGCGCCCGCCGCGCCTGATCAACCCCGATGCCTGGCCGAAATATGCCGCACGATTTGAGGGGATTATGGGAAAACCCGTTACTGGCTAAGTGCGGTAGTCCGGCTCTTCCTTGTCGAGAATGCGGCGGATGGAGGCGAAGTGGCCGATCATCTGCGCTTCCTCTTGCTGAATGGCGGGTGCATGAAGGTCGGCGACGTCATTGTCCATAACCTTTAGGGGCATGCCGGTCGATTGCGCCAGAATCTGTGAGCGGGCGGCGATTTCCAGATAATAGAAATCATCCAGCGCCTTGGCGGTTGTCGGCGCGGTGACCGTCACCCCGTGGTGGGCCATCAGCATGATCTGTTTGTTGCCGAGCGCACCAGCGATCCGGTCGCCTTCTTCGGGGTCATCGGCGGCGCCGCCGTAGTCATCATCATAGGCGATGCGCCGGTGAAAGCGCAGGCTGTCCTGATTGCAGTTGAGGATGCGTCCGCCTTCCGTGCACATGATGGCGGTCGAATAAGGCGGATGGGCGTGCAGCACGCATTTTGCCGTCGGAACCCGTTTATGGATTGCCATGTGAATGAAAAACGCCGTCGGCTCGACGACGCCGTCACCTTCAATAACGGTGCCATCGTAATCCATGAGCAACAGGGTTGAGGCGGTCACTTCCGTCCAGTGATATCCCTGTGGGTTAATCAAAATGCCAGCGGGCGCGTCGCCATCGGCATCGACAGCAAGACTGAAATGGTTGCAGATGCCCGATTGCCAGCCCATGCGTACAGCCCAGCGCAAGGCTGCTGCCAGGTCTTCGCGATGGGTTTGATGATGCATTATCGTTATCCCTGTTCGAGGAGTTCCAGAACATAATCGGCGATGGGGAGCGATGAGGTCAACCCCGGCGATTCAATGCCATAGAGATTGACCAGACCGGCGATGCCGTGGTCGGCCTTGCCCTGGATCATGAAATCACTGCCGTACTTGCCGCCTTCCGGTCCGGCCAGCTTTGGACGAATACCCACATAGCCCGGCTGCAGGCTGTTATCGGGAAGCCCCGGCCAGTAGCGGCGGATGGCTTCGTAAAAGCCGTGCCCACGTTCGGGGTCAACCGTATAGTCGAGAGTCTCGGACCATTCGACATCGGGGCCAAACTTGGTTTGTCCGCCAAGATCTAGAGACGAATGGGTGCCCAGTCCGCCTGGTACGGGAACCGGATAAATCAGATGATTAAACGGCGTTTTACCGGTTAGTACAAAATAATTGCCCTTGGCATAATAGAGCGGCGGTACGGTTTCAGGGTCGAGCCCCTTGAAGCTTCGGGCGATGGCCTGTGCGCCCAGCCCGGCGGTATTGACTACCTCGCGACAGGCAAGCTCCATAGGAGCCTCGCCGCCAACGGATAAAGTTATTAAGCCTTCTTCGACCTTCCCACGCTCAACCGGGCTCATGAAAGCGATCATCGCCCCGTGGTCTTCCGCTTCACCCTGATAGGAGAGCATCAATGAATGACTGTCGATAATGCCGGTGGAGGGTGAGAACAGAGCGCCTGCTATATCGAGATTGGGTTCCATCTCGGCAATTTCAGAGGGGCTTAATAGCCGTAGGGCCTCAGCCCCGTTGTCAGCAGCTTTTTGTTGGATGTCGGCAAGTGCTGGCACTTCATCCTCGGATGTTGCAACAAGTAGTTTCCCCATGCGTTTGTAGGGAATGGCACGCTCGTTACAATAGGCGTAAAGGGCTTTGTTGCCGGCGACACAGAACCGCGCCTTAAGGCTACCTTTAGTATAATAGATGCCAGCATGGATGACTTCCGAATTGCGCGCACTGGTCGCCGTGCCGATTGCATCTTCCGATTCAAGAAGGATCACCTCGCGGCCGCTCATCGCCAGCCTGCGGGCAATCGCCAGTCCGACGACGCCTGCGCCGATGACAACTGTTTGTATGTGTTCACTCATGATGCTGCAATGGATGTCCCAGCCGGGCGGGAAAATCCAGAAAAAAGAATGCTATCTTTTTCAGATGATGCACAGGCCATACTTTTGCCATTTATTGTGTTCATCTTGTTGTATTCGATCGATTTAGGATTACTTAACATATTAAATCGACAAATCAGGTCTTCTGCCAGTTTTACAGAGGGGTGGAACCGAGTTAAAGGATATGTGATTTGCGTAAATTAAAACGATTTCTTTTGGGCATTGGCATTTTAATTCTTTTTACCGTTCTGGTTGGCGGGGTTGTCGGGAGAGGTTCCATGGCGGATTGGCGGACGGCCAGCCGGGAAAGCGCGGGTATCGCGCCGGACCCGAAAATCCACAAGGAAGCCATAGCCCAGGTTTATGCGGCACGCGCCTTCAGTTGGCGGGGGGCCTTTGGCGTTCATACCTGGATTGCGACCAAACCGGCGAACGCAGACCGTTTTACAGTTTACGAGGTTATGGGCTGGCGGGTGCGCCGTGGCGGTGATGCGCTGGCCATATCAAACCGTCCGGCCGATGGCCGTTGGTTTGGCAATGCGCCTGAAATCCTTGCTGATATCCGCGGTGAGGGTGTCGATAAACTGATCGAGAAAATTGACACTGTGGCCAAGGCTTACCCTTATCGCGACAGCTATACGGTCTGGCCAGGACCGAACTCTAATACCTTCACGGCCTTCGTGGCGCGGGAAATTCCGGAACTGAAGCTTGATTTGCCACCAACCGCCATCGGTAAGGATTACATACCCGGCGGCGGGCCGTTTGCCGAAACGCCAAGCGGCACGGGTTATCAGGTCTCGCTGTTTGGTTTGGCCGGGTTAATGGCGGCCAAGGAAGAAGGGTTTGAAATTAATCTTCTGGGTTTGACCTTCGGTGTGGATTTCAAGGACCCGGCCCTGAAATTACCGATTGCCGGGCGCGTCGGCACGGCATCACCCTGAACTTGCGCTGGTCATTGACAACACACTCTGGTAACTGACATTTCATGAGCATCTGGGGAAAAGTCATCGGCGGTGTTGCTGGCTTCGCAATTGGCGGGCCGCTGGGCGCTATATTGGGCGCGGCGGCCGGGCATGCGATAGATCGTGCAAAAATTCAATCCGCTGGCGGCGGGACATTTGATTCCGATACCCGTCAGGTCGCTTTCACCACGGCGGTAATCGTTCTTTGTGCCAAAATGGCCAAGGCCGATGGCCAGGTCACGCCTGATGAAATTTCCGCTTTCAAGAAAATGTTCCAGATCCCGCCGGAGGAAGTGAAAACCGTTGGTGCCTTGTTCAATGAAGCAAAGCAGGAAGCGACGGGGTTTGAGCCCTATGCGGATCAGGTCGGTCGCCTGTTTGCGCATGAACCGGCGGTCCTGGAAGAACTGATCGCGGCGCTTTTCATTATCGCCAAGGCCGACGGTACCATTCATCCGAACGAGCTGGCTTTTGTCGAACGGGTTGCGGCCATTTTCGGTTTCAGCCCGCATCAGTTTGAACGCCTGAAAACCATCCATCTCGGCGGCGGTGGCGGTGATGCCGACCCCTATGAAATTCTGGGTCTGGACAAGAGCGCCTCGGACAAAGAGGTCAAATCCACTTACCGTAAACTCACTCTCGAGAATCACCCCGACACCCTGATGGCGCAAGGGGTGCCGCAGGAGTTTATCGATCTGGCAACGGAAAAAATGGCGACCATCAACGCCGCCTATGACCAGATCGCAAAAATGCGCGGCCTCAAATAACCAAATCGGGGGCCAACGTGAACAAACGACCCTCTCCCAACTTTGATGCAAGACCGGCGGATGTTCCGGTTGATATGCTGGTTTTCCATTATACCGGCATGGCTTCGGCGCAAGTGGCGCTGGAGCGGATGTGCGATCCAGAGGCGGAAGTCAGCGCCCATTATATGGTGGAAGAAGATGGCGCTCTCTGGGCACTGGTCGATGAAGATCAACGCGCATGGCACGCGGGTGTGGCCTACTGGCGGGGTGAGACCAACATCAATGCCCGCTCCATCGGTATCGAGATCGTCAATCCCGGTCATGAGTTCGGCTATTGCGTCTTTCCCGATGCGCAAATCCGGGCGGTCATCGAATTGGCGAAAGAAATTCTGTCGCGCCATACCATTCCGGCCCGCAACGTGGTTGGACATTCCGATGTAGCGCCGACCCGCAAATCCGATCCCGGCGAGTTTTTCGACTGGCCGGGACTGGCAGCGCAAGGCATTGGCTTGTGGCCGGAGGAGGCGGATCATCTGGAACAGGACGCCAGCGTTCTCGGTCAGGCCCTAACCGCCATTGGTTATGACACTTCAGACTATGCGGCTGCGCTCAAGGCTTTTCAGCGCCATTTCCGGCCCAAGCGGGTGACGGGCCGGATCGACGCCGAAACGGCCCGCCGCATTATCGGCCTGCAACAGTTGGTCACGAACCTGACTTAATCGGCAAGCTTGTGCAGGTCGGCTGCCACCTGACGGGCGGCATTCATCATAAATGACTGTTCGGAGCCAATAAAAAAAGTAGTGACGCCGAGCGCCTTCAGATCGCCTCCGCTTTGTGTGTTGCCAGCAAAGGTCATGAAGGCCTTGCTGTTGCTTTTTGCCGCTTCCCCCGTCTCGCGCATGGCGTCACGGACTTTGGGCGCCGCCATATCTGCGAGGCCATAACAAACGGCCAGATCCGCAGGCCCGACAAACAGCCCGTCGATGCCATCAATGGCGGAAATGGCGGAGCTTGCCGCGACCCCTTCCGGCTCCTCGATCTGGGCGATGACAACTGTGTCCGCACTGGCCGCCAACACGTCCGGCATGCTTTGTGTAGCGAAACCGGCCCAGCGGGTCGACCCCGCATAACCGCGCCCGCCGTAACCAAAGCGTGCCCATTTGGCAATATTCTGTGCCTTCTCGACAGTCATGACGTGCGGCACGATAATGCCCGTGGCGCCGCAATCGAGAACTTTCAGGATTTCAGCCTGGGTGCCGTCGGGGATGCGGACCAATACCGGAAAATCCAGGGCGCGGGCAATGGCCATGCAGGCGTCGGCGCGGGCCCGGTCAAATGGCGCGTGCTCGGCGTCGAGAGCGATAAAATCGAGCCCCGACATGGCCAGAATCTCAACCAGTTCATGCGCTGGGGTTTTGAGGAACGTTCCGGCAAGAATATCGCCGCGCAGCATCCGGGTTCGAAAAGAGTCTTTCGTCATGTGTTGTTTGTCCTGCCTGTTCGTTATTTTATCTTGATTGAACCGCTACCATATCGCGGCAAATACAAATGAGAAAGGGCTGGAGCGGTTTCTTCTGACTGTGCTATGACATCCCGGCCAGACGGTCGGATGGCTGCTCTTGGGCGGATGCGTTGCATGTTGTCCAAGGGAGGAAAGTCCGGGCTCCACGGAAACACGGTGCCGGGTAACGCCCGGCGGGGGCGACCCTAGGGAAAGTGCCACAGAAAGCAAACCGCTTTGTCGCTAACAATGTTAGCAACCGAGTAAGGGTGAAAGGGTGCGGTAAGAGCGCACCGCGACCTCAGCAATGAGGACGGCATGGTAAACCCCACCGGGAGCAAAACCAAATAGGGGCGACCGGCGGCTTCGGGCCGCAGGCACGTTTTCGAGTCGTCGCCCGGGTCGGTTGCGCGAGGCGTTCGGTAACGAGCGTCCCAGATGAATAGCCATCTATCGCGGGCCTGAGGTGAAAGTCTCAGTCCTGCGGGGACAGAACCCGGCTTACAGACCGTCTGGCACCTTTTATTTGAAAGGACGGGGAACATGGCGCCTTTTCAGAAATCGGAAGTTGAGGCGGTTTTTACGGCTTATCCTGTTGATGTTCGGAAGAAGCTGTGCGATCTGCGCCAGCTCATTTTCGATACCGCTGCAGAAATAAAAGACGTCGGCCCCATCGAGGAGACACTGAAATGGGGGCAGCCCAGCTATCTGACATCACAAAGCAAAAGCGGCACGACAATCCGCATTGACCGGATCAAGTCAACGCCAGGGCACTATGGGCTGTTTGTCCATTGTCAGACCTCGCTGTTGGCGACGTTTCGGGACTTGTATGGAGATATACTGGCTTATGACTGCAATCGCTGCCTCCGTTTTGATGTGGATGCTGATCCGCCGCGCGATGTGGTGAAGGGCTGCATCAAGCGTGCGCTGACTTATCACCTGAATAAAAGAAAAGACGGACTGCCGTTCTAGTCGGCGTTGGCCAAGGCGTCCGGCGACAATCCTTTATCCATGAATTCGGCCATCAGGCCTTCTTCCATCTCGATGCCCAGCGCCTGATTGACCTTGTTGAACAGTCCGGTCAGGGCGATGCGCATGGTCAGTTCTACGATTTCGCTATCGGTGAAATGTGTCTGCAGGCGCGCGAACATTTCATCGCGAATGCCCCAGGCGCGTTCAGTCATGGCAATGGCGTAATCGCGGACCAGCAACTCAACCTCGGTAAGGCCGGGTACGTCTTCCTTGCCAAGGCTGGAAATGGCATCGGGGTCGAGACCCAAATCGGCGAGGATGGTTGAATGGTGGGCAACGCAATAGCTGCACCGGTTGGCATAACTGGCGGCAACGACGGCAATCTCGACCAGCCGCCGCGGCAGGGTTTCGGCCAGTCGGCTTTCCAGCGACAGGCCAAACACATGCTTCATGGCGATGGGGGCATGGGCATAGACCGGCACCTGATTGCCAAAATCGGCAAATAATTCGCGGAATTTTATGAAGTCGGCGCGATGGACTTCGGCAACGTCTTCGGCTTCCAAAGGGGGGACGCGGGCCATTTAATCTCCTCATGGTTCCGAAATGTCTGCATCCGGACGGTTGAGGAACCGTTGATTATGCGTTCATTTCGTCGATGACACTTTGATGCGTTTTCAGATCACTTTTGCCCAATTCGGTCAGCTGGTAAACCCCGCGTTCAATTTTCTCGAACCAACCGTAATGGTTCATGCGCAAAATCGATGCGGTTTTCGCCGCACCTGTGGCCTCCCGTATGTCCTTGATGCGCATGGGACCCGCTTTTTCCATCAGAAGGGCGCAGCGCAGGGCATCCTGACGGTAAGCCGTGATGATTTTGGTGCGTGTGCTGCCACCCGCATTGGGATCGCCAACCCGTGTCTCAAACTCGTTCTTCAGACGAGCCCGGTGGCGGCTGTTCTTGCGCGGCGTATAGGGAGCCGGATCAAGCAGGATATCGACCTTGGGTTCGGCCTTGGCGGACAGGCGAACGGTCATCAGCCCTAGCCCAAGGCGTTTGCAGAGCTTTTGGATGCCGCGCCGCCGTTTGTGCCAGACGGATCCTTTGGCAATAGGGCCATAGAAGCCAGCGGCAATATAAACATCGTCAGTCAGGCTCAGGCGCTCAACGCCTTGAATGAGCAAATCCAGATTAAACCCTTTCTTGAGCTCGACCACGACCATTGGTGTGCCGGGTTTCTGGGCGACCACATCGCATCCGTTGACCTCAGCCTTAACGGTATATCCACGCGCTTCCAGCAGCGCTTTCACCGGCGGATAGAGATCGGTTTCGTTGAACATACGGTATTGCCTCAAAAGCGGCATATTAACGCCACACCTTTAACGAAATCTGAATCTTATATGGGCAATGTGGATGAGCCTGGCCGGTCTTTGGAAACCCTTTGTTAACACCCTCTGACCCATACTTCACCCATTGACGCCCATAGTTTCCCATGATATCCCATTTACTCCCATAAATGTGATTTTGGGAATGATACCGTTAATGCATCTTGCAGCGATGGTTCAGGGCGAACGTCAGCCAAGGCTGGCGATATAGGGAAACAGCAGAAGCTGTTTTCCGGATGCTGGAGAAATCCAGTAGTAACGCGTTATGACTTCGGGGGCCGAAATGGCATTGTTTGTTGGCAAGCACGTCAACAAGATCGACAAAAAAGGCCGGATTTCCGTGCCTAAGCCTTTCCGCGCCGTTTTACAGGGGCAGGGGCTGTCCAGCCTCTATGTCTATCCAAGATTCAAGCAGCAGGCCCTTGAGGCGTGTGATCTGGCCTTCATGACCCGCCTCAGCCGCAGTCTGGATGATCTTGATCTGTTTTCCGATGATCAGGATGATCTGGCTTCCGTCATTTTGGCCAATGCTCAGGAACTGTCTTTTGACCCTGAGGGGCGAATCGTTTTGCCGACGGAACTGGCGGAATATGCGGAAATAAAAGACGAAGCGATTTTTGTCGGACAGGGACCGCGCTTTCAGATTTGGCAACCCGCGGCGTTTGAGACCTTCAGCACCATGGCCTTTGAGCGGGCCAAATCCCGCAACGCAACCTTGAAGCTGACGCCATCACAGGCGTCGGAGGAGGGAAGCGAGTGAGCGGCCCCGACACACATATTTCTGTGATGGCAGATGAAGTCGTTCGTGGATTGGCGCCGAAAGACGGTGGTGCTTATGTCGATGGTACGTTTGGCGCTGGGGGGTATAGCGCCGCCTTGCTGAAAGCCGCCAAATGCACGGTTTGGGGCATTGATCGTGACCCGCTAGCGGCAACTTTCGGGGCCGCATTGAAACAGACCTATCCCGGACAGATCACCGTGCTCAGCGGATGCTACGGCGATATGGAAAATCTACTGGCCGAAGTGGGCGTTGAACAGATTGACGGGATCGCCCTCGATCTGGGGGTTTCCTCTATGCAGATTGATGACCCGGCCCGCGGTTTTTCATTTCGCGGCGACGGGCCTTTGGATATGCGCATGGGTGTAACCGGCCAGACGGCTGCCGATGTGGTCAATGAAATGGCCGAGCAGGAACTGGCCGACATTATTTACAAATACGGTGAAGAGCGGGCGTCCAGACGGATTGCCCATGCCATTGTGGAACTGCGGCAAACCAAAGCGATTACCCGGACTGGGCAGTTGGCCTCGCTGATCAGGAGTGTTGTTGCCAAATCGAAAGATGGCATTGATCCCGCGACCCGAACCTTCCAGGCCTTACGGATTTATGTAAACGATGAACTGGGCGAGCTGGAGCGGGGGCTCTCGGCCGCAGAACGCCTGCTGGTCCCGGGAGGGCGTCTGGCTGTTGTGTCTTTCCATTCGCTTGAAGATCGCTGCGTGAAAACGTTTCTGCGTGAGCGCAGCGGCGATGCGCCGCGCCCATCGCGCCATCTGCCGGATACGGGAATGTCGCCAGACCCGACCTTCAAGCTGATGAAACGCTCAGGCCAGAAGCCCTCGGCGAGTGAAATCGCCCATAATCCGCGTGCCCGTTCGGCACGCCTGCGGGTCGCCGAGCGGACATCCGCTCCCGTGCGGCAAGCGGCATGAGGGAGGAAAGATCATGATCCGACGCTCCACACTCCTGACGACGCTTCTTGCCGCTTCCACGGGCCTCGCTCTGTTTGTTGTCAAATATCAGGTGCAGGACCTGGAAGACACGCTGACCCAAATCAACCGGGAGATTGCTGAAAATCGCCAGGCGGTTCACGTTTTGAAGGCGGAGTGGAGCCATCTCAACGAACCAAACCGGCTGCGATCTCTGGTCGCCCGACATCTGGATTTGGGGCCGCTGGATAATGCCCAGTTTTTGAAACCCTCGGATTTATCGGATGAGCTGGCGCTGCGTATCGATGAAGACAGCCTCGCAATGCGCGATCAGAAGATCGGCAATGGTTTGAAAAAGGATATCTCGCAATGACCCCTCTGAATTCGTCGACAGAAGATCGACGCCAGATAGACGGTGTCCGTAAACAGGCTCTGGAAACCGGGCGCAATCGGTTGCTGGTGGCCGGGGTGGTCATCACATTGGCGTTTGGCGTTATCGCATCGCGCCTGGTTGATCTGACGGTTTTGAATGCGGGCAACGAGCCTCGGGTCGCACAGACGGAAACCACGTCGGAGGGCATGCTCGGGCGCGGCGATATCATGGATCGCAACGGCATTTTGCTGGCGACAAGCCTGCCGACCGCCTCTTTATACGCGGACCCGAAAGGTGTGCTGGACGCTGATGAAGCAGCCCACAAGATCGCCAGTGTGCTGACCGAACTGGACCCTGGTGATCTTGCTGTAAAAATGCGTTCAAAGGGCCGTTTTGTTTGGCTCGCCCGTAACCTCACACCCCAGCAGCATTTCCAGATCAACCGCCTGGGTATTCCCGGTCTGGCCTTTCAGGAGGGAGAACGGCGCGTTTATCCACATGGTCGAATGGCGGCGCATGTTTTGGGATTGACCAATGTTGATGGCCTTGGCGTTGCCGGGATTGAAAAACAATATGATCGCGAGTTGCGATCCGGTTCCGGAGCGATTGAACTGTCGCTGGATTTGCGGATTCAGGCCATTTTGCAGGAAGAACTGGCCAGTACGATTGATGAGTTCAGTGCCATCGGTGGCGCCGGAGCGATTATGGACGTGCAGACGGGTGAGTTGATTGCCATGGCGTCGCTTCCTGATTTTGATCCCAACATGCCGAATGAAATTGTCGGTGAAGCCGGGTTCAACCGCGCCACAAAAGGCGTTTATGAAATGGGCTCGACCTTCAAACTATTTACGGCGGCGATGGCTTTGGATATGGGCACTGTGACCATGAAAAGTGGTTATGATGCGACCAAGCCCATCCGCATCGCACGCTTCAATATTTCCGATTACCACCCGGAAAACCGCTGGCTTTCCGTCCCGGAAATCATTTTGCATTCCTCCAATATTGGCGCGGCTAAAATGGCGATTGATGTGGGCTCGGATGGCCAGCAGGATTACTTGCGGCGGCTTGGTTTGCTGGACGCACCAAAGCTCGAGCTTCCGGAAATTGGCGGGCCTTTGTTGCCGTCGCCATGGCGACCAATCAACACCATGACCATTTCATACGGGCATGGCATCGCCGTCAGTCCGGTACAGCTGATCAATGGTATCGCCAGTCTGGTCAATGGCGGTATCCGGCGACCTGCTACGCTTATGAAAACAAAAGGTGCCGCGCCGCTGGGTCGACGCGTCATGTCCGAAGAAACTTCTATGCAGATGCGGCGATTGATGCGTCTTGTGGTGACGAGCGGGACAGGCCGCAAGGCGGAGTCTCCCGGATATCTTCTGGGAGGAAAGACAGGAACCGCCGACAAGCAGCGTGGCAACGGATATGCCAAGTCGGCACGGATAGCATCCTTCGCCGGGGCCTTTCCAATGAACGACCCGCGCTATGCAGTCCTGGTTTTGATTGATGAGCCGCACGGCACAAAAAAGACATTTAACTATGCGACAGGAGGCTGGGTTGCAGCTCCGGCTGTTGGTCGCATTGTCCGCCGTATGGGGCCGGTTGTTGGAATTGCGCCCGCCATGAATCTGGTGTTCGAGACGCCACCGATTGAGTCGAACAAGCCCAATGTCAAACGGGCCCGGTCGGCGCCGCAGCCGCCCAGGCTTTTAAAGCAGGCGAGTTGGCGAAACAAATCGGAACAAGATTCTTTTATGAAAAAAATGCGTGTAGCACTGGGGCAGGACAGTGCGCCTAACTGATGTTTGGAATGGAGACAAAGGCCTCGTGAGTAATATGGCTGAAATTGGCGACAAAGATATTGTTGGGCTCACCTGCGACTCAAGGCAGGTAGAGCCCGGCTTTCTTTTTGCGGCCCTGCCGGGAACCCATGTGGACGGCCGCCGGTTTATTGGTGATGCCATGGCGCGCGGTGCCGTTTGTGTGCTCGCTTCCGAAGGAACAGACCCGGCGCTGACAGGCCCGAATGTGCCTTTGTTGACGGACCCGAACCCACGTCGCCGATATTCGCTAGCCGCCGCTAAGTTTTTTGCCAAGCAACCGAAATCCATTGCGGCCATCACCGGCACCAATGGTAAAACATCTGTCGCCGGTTTTACCCGCCAGATTTGGGCTGGGCTTGGTTACAAGGCGGCCAGTGCGGGAACATTGGGAGTCGAATTAAGTGGTTTCGAACCGGACCGGGTGCCTGAACTTAAGTCAAAATATGGCCTGACAACACCGGATAGCGTTGATCTGCACCGGAGTCTGGCGGAAATGGCGAATGTGGGCGTTGATCATCTGGCGCTTGAAGCGTCAAGCCATGGCCTTGCTCAGTACCGGCTTGACGGGATCAAAATATCGACCGCCGGGTTCACCAACCTGTCGCGCGACCATCTTGATTATCATGTTTCGGTCGAAGCCTATTTGGAGGCCAAATTACGCCTGTTTTCAGAACTTGTGACCGATGGTGGCGTTGCCGTTTACAATGCCGACGATGCTTATGCCGAGGCATTTCGCAGCGCTGGGCAGCGGCGTGGGTTGCGGTTGCTCTCCTACGGCAGGAAGGGTGACGACATTCGTCTGCTCCATCTCGAACCCGAGAGCGACGGCCAGAAGTTACTGATTGAGGTTTTTGGCGCGGAGCATGAAATCACGGTGCCGTTGGCCGGCGCTTTTCAGGCATCAAATGCGCTTTGTGCGCTGGCTCTGGTTGTCGGAATGAGCGGAAACGTGGATGGTGCCATTGCGCAGCTGAAACAGCTTAAGGGCATTCCGGGGCGTCTGGAACGGGTAACGCAAACACCGAATGGCGCAACGGTCTATGTGGACTTCGCCCATACGCCCGATGCGCTGGAAACCGTCATCACAGCCTTGCGCGCCCATACGGAAAACCGCCTGCACGTGGTGTTTGGATGCGGCGGCGACCGAGACCCGGGTAAACGTCCGGAAATGGGTGCCGTTGCGGTCCGTCTGGCTGACCGGGTAGTGGTTACGGATGACAACCCGCGAAATGAAACCCCCGAGACGATCCGCAAACAAATTCTTGCCGCCTGCCCCGGTGCAGTGGAAATCGGCGACCGCCGGACAGCGATAGCCAAAGCGCTGGCGAATCTGCAGGCTGGGGATGTTCTGGTGGTTGCAGGTAAGGGCCACGAAGCGGGCCAGATTGTTGGTGATCAGGTGCTGCCTTTTGATGACCGCAAGGTCATTCGGGCGTTGGTCGCGGAGATGTCTGATGACTGATCATATCATGCCGCTCTGGACTTCCGAAGATGCAAAAAGCGCGACCGGCGGCAAAACCAATACCGTTTGGGAAGCCAGCGGGGTATCGATCGACAGCCGTTCAACCCAGCCCGGTGATTTGTTCATTGCCCTTGTCGGACCTAATCAGGATGGACATCAATTCGTCACTAAGGCACTCGAAGCGGGCGCGGCTGCGGCGGTTGTCAGCCAGCTGGATGCAACCTATTCCGGTACATTGGAAGAACCGTCCAACCTGTTGCATGTTGCCGATACGGCAGGGGCGCTTGAGGATCTGGCGCGAAAAGCGCGGGCCCGGACAACAGCAAAAATCATTGCGGTGACAGGCAGCGTTGGCAAGACCAGCATTAAAGAGATGCTTCGCCTGGTATTGAGCGAGCAGGGTCAAACCTATGCAACAAAGGGCAATCTGAACAATCATTGGGGGTTGCCATTGAGCTTGGCGCGCATGCCGGAAAGTTCCGAGTTCGGTGTTCTCGAAATGGGTATGAACCACAAAGGGGAAATCCTGCCGCTGACTCAGATGGCGCAACCTCATGTGGCGATAGTTTCAACAGTCGAGCCCGTACATAGTGAGTTTTTTGCCTCTATTGAAGATATTGCGGATGCCAAGGCCGAAATATTTGCGGGTGTTGAGCCATTGGGGTGCGCGGTTTTGAACGGCGACAATGCGATGATTTCGCATTTGTCGAAAGCCGCTGTTGAAGCCGGAGTCTCCGATATTCGAATTTTCGGTTCCGACGTTGATGCCGATTGCCGACTTGTCAACGCCTCCCTGGGCGCGACGGGCAGCGTTGTCTCTGTCGAACTGCGTGGCAAACAGTTCCAGTTTGAGTTGAACATACCGGGCCGCCACTGGGTCCAGAATGCGCTGGGTGTTCTGTGTGCTGTCGATGCGGCCGGAGCCGATGCAGAAAGGGCTGCGAACTGTCTGAAGGATATGGAAGGCCTGAAGGGGCGTGGCTGCAGGTATGATGTCTCCTTACCCGATGGCCGTTTTGTGCTGATTGATGAAAGCTACAACGCAAGCCCCGTATCCATGAAAGCCGCAATTGATGTTTTGGGGCATTCGGATGTTGGTCCCGGTGGTCGAAAAATCGCCGTTCTGGGTGACATGCTTGAGCTTGGAGATGACGCAAAAGCCTTGCACGCGGGGTTGGCCGAAGCACTGATCGCAAATGCCATCGATCTGGTTTTCACAACAGGAGACTGCATGACGGCGCTGGCGTCAGCCCTGCCCGATCATATGCGGGCTGGGCATGCCAGTCCGGTTGAAGAGCTTTCGCCTCTCGTCTGCGACATTATTCGTTCAGGTGATGTCATCACAGTAAAGGGCTCGTTTGGCAGTCGCACAGGGGTGGTCGTTCAGGATCTGCTGGAAATGGAAAATCATGCGCCCTGTGACGGGCCGCCGCCGCAAGCGGTTAACGGGAGCTAGGATCAAAGACCATGCTTTACAATATCCTTTTCCCGCTGGCGGATCAGTTCTCGGTTCTGAATGTTTTTCGTTATCTGACCTTCAGAACCGGTGGCGCTGTGATCACGGCGTTGATCATCAGTTTTTTGTTTGGCCCGGTTGTGATCAGCATGCTGAAGAACCGCCAGCAGGGCGGCCAACCGATCCGTGAGGACGGACCGGAAAGCCATTTGCTCACGAAAAAGGGAACGCCAACGATGGGCGGCTTCCTGATTTTGCTGGCCGTAACTATTGCCACGTTGCTGTGGACGGACCTGACAAACGGGTATGTCTGGGCGGCACTTGGCGTAACCCTGGCTTTCGGAACTATCGGCTTCCTCGATGATTATATGAAGGTTGCCCAGCGCAACAGCAAGGGGTTGCCGGGTAAACTGAAGCTCCTTTTGCAGGTTGCGATCAGTGGCGTTGCCGGGTTCTGGATCATGAGCCAGATGCCGGATGCCCTGGCGACAACCGTAGCTATTCCATTTATGAAATCGACGCTGATCAATTTTGGCTGGGCCTTTATCGGGGTCGCCATTCTGGTCATGGTCGGCGCCTCGAATGCGGTCAATCTGACAGATGGCCTTGATGGTCTGGCAATTGTGCCGGTGATGATTGCGGCCGGGGTTTTTGTCCTGATTGCCTACCTTGTTGGCAATTCGGTTTTTTCCGGATATCTGCAAATCCACTATGTGCCAGGCAGTGGCGAGCTTGCTGTTTTTTGCGGCTCCGTTGTCGGCGCCGGGCTCGGGTTTCTCTGGTACAACGCCCCACCGGCGAAAGTCTTTATGGGTGATACTGGCTCACTGGCTTTGGGTGGAGCGCTGGGTGCCGTCAGTGTCATCACAAAACATGAGCTGGTGCTGGCGATTGTCGGCGGATTGTTTGTGCTTGAAACGGTTTCCGTCATCGTTCAGGTGGTCTCTTTCAAGCTGACGGGTAAGCGGGTGTTCGCCATGGCACCGCTCCATCATCATTTCGAAAAGAAGGGATGGGCGGAAAGCACCATCGTTATCCGTTTCTGGATTATCGCCTCCATCCTGGCCCTGATCGGCCTTTCAACCTTGAAGTTGAGGTGAGCCAGGCATGATTGAAGTCTTCGCATTCAATGGGTTTCCGGTAGCCGTTCTCGGGCTTGGCAGGTCCGGTCTGTCGGCGGCACGTGCCCTGCAGGAAAGCGGCGCGGAAGTCTGGGCCTGGGATGATAATGCGTCATCGCGTGAACAGGCCGCAGAGCTGGGCGTTCCGTTGATGGATCTCAATACCTGTGACTGGCGCGAATGCACGACGCTGGTATTAAGCCCGGGCATCCCGCATACGTTCCCGGCGCCACATCCCATCGCAGCAGCGGCCCGCGCCGCCAATGTCGAGATTATCTGTGATGTTGAGCTGTTGGCCCGTTCCCAGCGGCTGTCCAGCTATGTCGGAATTACCGGAACCAACGGTAAGTCGACGACAACAGCCCTGATCGGCCATATTCTGCAGATTTCAGGTAAGTCAGCGGAAATGGGGGGCAATCTGGGCACCCCGGCGCTTGATCTGGAACCATTGGGGGAAGGCGAACTCTATGTGCTGGAGATGTCCTCCTATCAACTGGAACGGACGGTTTCTCTCACTTTCGATTTTGCCGTCTTGCTGAATATCAGTGCCGATCATCTGGAACGCCATGGCGGCATGGACGGATATATTGCTGCGAAAAAACAGATTTTCCATCGCCAGACCTATCCCCGTTCGGCAATCATTGGTGTTGATGACACATTCTGCCAAACCATTTATGAAGACCTGAAAGAGGTTGGCGATCAGGCCGTTGTTCCGATTTCCGGATCGAAGCGCGTGCATGGCGGTGTTTATGTGATCGACGGTATGCTGATCGATGATACGGAAGGCAAGGAAACCCCGGTCTGTGATCTGGGTGAGATTGCCAGTCTGCCGGGTGTGCACAACTGGCAAAACGCCGCCGCCGCCTATGCCACCTGTAAAGCGATTGGTGTCCCGGCTCATGTGATCATGGCCTGTCTGCAAAGTTATCCGGGGCTGGTGCACCGACAGGAAGCGGTTGAAATTGTTGATGGTGTGGCCTTTGTCAATGACAGCAAAGCGACCAATGCGGAAGCCGCCGCACGCGCTCTTGTTTGCTACGAAAACATTTACTGGATCGCCGGGGGGCGGCCAAAGGAGGGCGGGGCGAACAGCCTCGTCGATCATTTGGCTGAGGTCCGCCATGCGTTTCTGATTGGTGAATCGGCGCTTGAGTTTGCGCAAGCGCTGGATGGCAAAATACCCCTAACAATGTCCGGTGATTTGGACCAGGCCGTCGCCAGCGCCTTTGCGGCAGCAAAGCAGGAAGGGTATGACAATCCCGTGGTTCTGTTGTCACCAGCCTGTGCGTCTTTTGATCAGTTTGCAAATTTTGAAATGCGCGGCGATGCTTTCAAGGATTTGGTCGAGTCTCTTCCGGGAACGCATCAGGACCCCTTTGAGGAGCCCGGCCTGTTCCCGGTTAAAAAACCGCTTCCGACGAATGGGGAGGCGGCCTGATGGTGACACTGGCGCGCACGGATACAAGCCTTGTCGGCCACTGGTGGTGGACCGTTGACCGCTGGAACCTGGGTGCCGTTGGATTGCTGGCGTTGCTGGGGGCTTTGTTGACTCTGGCGGCATCGCCTGCAGTCGCCGAGCGGATTGGTCTTGATACATTCCACTTTGCGCGGCGGCAAATGGTCTATCTGACGTTTGGCCTTCTCGCCATGGTCGCCGTTTCATTTCTTTCCATAAAAGGGGTGCGCCGTTTTGCCGTTGCACTGATGGCGGTGTCGGTTTTCCTGATGATCGTGACATTGATCTTTGGTACTGAAATTAAAGGAGCGACCCGCTGGTTGCATCTTGGCGGCGTTTCCATTCAGGCTTCTGAATTTGTCAAACCGGCGTTTGCCGTTTTGGCTGCCTGGATGTTTTCCGCCAGTCGTCTTGATGAGCAAATTCCCGGTTATGCGATCGCCACGGGCATGTATGTGTTTGTGATCGGCCTGTTGTTGTTGCAACCCGATGTCGGCATGTCGATTGTCATATCGGCCATTTGGGGCATCCAGATTTTTGTCGCGGGCCTGCCGCTGGTTATTGTGATCGCCGTGGCACTGGTGTTTCTGGGCGGCAGCGTTGGGGCCTATTTTGCCTTTGACCATGTGCGCGGTCGGGTGGACCGGTTTTTGGACCCCGATGTCGCCGAAGGGTTTCAGGTGTCACGGGCGTTGGAAGCCTTTCGAAACGGTGGGTGGGCCGGACGCGGACCGGGAGAGGGGCGTGTGAAAGAGGTGCTGCCCGATGCTCATGCCGATTTTATCCTTGCTGTTGCAGGCGAGGAGTTCGGCCTCATTGTCTGTATGATGATCGTCGCCCTGTTTGCTTTTGTGGTCCTCCGTGGTTTCGCCCGGATTTTCAAGGATGACGATTTTTTTGTTCTTCTGGCGGTAACCGGCCTGTTGGTCCAGTTCGCCATCCAGGCAATTATCAATATGGCGTCGACGTTGAATTTGATGCCGCCTAAGGGCATGACGCTTCCATTTATTTCTTATGGCGGATCGTCGACGCTGGCGCTGGGTCTTGGTATGGGCATGATCCTGGCGTTGACGCGGGTTCGCCCCGCTGCGGGAGGGTTGCGATGAGCTCGCAAAACGCACCGCTTGTTGTGTTGGCTGCCGGCGGGACCGGTGGGCATGTCTTTCCGGCGGAAGCCCTGGCCGGGGAAATGTTGAAGAGAGGATACCGGCTGGCGCTCATAACGGACCGCCGGGGTGATGCCTATGGAGGCGTTCTTGGTGAACTCGATACCTATCGGGTGCGGGCGGGCGGCGTTGCCGGGAAGAGCTTGTTTGCCCGGGTGCGCAGTGTGTTTGAAATCGTCCTTGGGATTTGGCAAGCGCGCCGCATCTTGAAGCGGCTAAAGCCGGAGGCGGTTGTCGGCTTTGGTGGGTATGCATCGGTGCCAACGATGGTTGCTGCCTGCCTTGGCACATGTAAAACGGCGATCCATGAACAGAATGCCGTGTTTGGCCGGGCGAACCGAATGTTGGCACCAAAGGTTGACCGGATCGTGACATCCTTTGCCAAGTTTGATGAACTCCCAGAGGGAGCCGATGCCAAGATGGCGCATAGCGGGATGCCCGTACGCCAGACGATTATCGATCAGGGCCGAGTCGCTTATCCGGAACTCGACGATACGTCATCAGTAAATATTCTGGTTTTAGGAGGCTCCCAGGGAGCCAGAGTGTTAAGTGATGTGGTGCCTGCTGCCGTCACATCTCTGCCGGAGGCTATCCGCGCACGCGTGCATATGACACAACAGTGCCGTCCGGAAGATTTGGAGCGTGTGCGTTCAGTCTATTCAAAAGCAAATGTTCAGGCGGATTTGTCATCGTTTTTTGCCGATGTGCCGGTACGCATGGCGCAGGCACATCTCATCGTCGGGCGCGCTGGTGCTTCCATGGTTGCGGAGGCGCTGGTGGTGGGTCGTCCCTCCGTTCTGGTTCCTTACCCCCATGCCATTGATGATCACCAAATGAAAAACGCCCATGCCGTTGACGAGGCAGGCGCTGGCTGGTTGATGCCAGAGACATCCTTTACAGCGGACAGCCTTTGCCGACGCTTGCAGGAATTGATTGCAATGCCAAGCACGCTTGTCCGTGTGGCCGAACGGGCCCGGGTTGCGGGACATCCCGACGCCGCCGAGCGCCTGGCCGATATTATTGAGGACCTGATGAAGACAAACGGATCAAATGACAACGGGCAATCAAACGGGAGGCAAGCAGCATGAGGGCGCTTCCTTTGAATATTGGCACCGTCCATTTTGTCGGTATTGGCGGAATTGGCATGAGCGGTATTGCCGAGGTTCTGCACACGCTTGGTTATACCGTTCAGGGCAGCGATATGGCGGCCAATGCCAATGTGGAACGGCTCCGCGAAATGGGCGTTTCTGTTCATGTGGGTCATGCTGCTGAGAATATTGGCGAGAGTCAGGTCATTGTGGTGTCGACAGCGGTCAAGGCCGATAACCCGGAAGTGGTGGCGGCCCGTCAGAAGCTGATCCCGGTAGTTCGCAGAGCGGAAATGCTGAGTGAGTTGATGCGCCTTAAATGGTCGATTGCCGTTGGCGGTACCCATGGCAAAACCACCACCACATCCATCGTTGCCGCCATGCTGGATACGGCAGGCCTCGACCCAACGGTGATCAATGGTGGGATCATCAATGCCTGGGGCAGCAATGCGCGGCTGGGCAATGGCGACTGGATGGTTGCCGAGGCCGATGAGTCTGATGGCACCTTTTTGAAACTTCCGGCAACCATAGCCGTTGTAACCAATATCGATCCGGAACACCTCGATCACTACGGCACCTTTGACAATTTGCGCAACGCCTTTGACGCTTTTGTCGAGAACATTCCTTTCTACGGGTTCGCTGCGCTGTGTTTGGATCATGCAGAAGTGCAGGCCATGATCCCGCGTGCCTCGGACCGCCGGATCATCACCTATGGCATGAGTCCCCAATCCGATGTCCGGGCGACCAATCTGCAGCCGGGGCCCGATGGCACCCGCTTTGATGTGATGCTGACCAACCGCAAATCAAATGAGGAACGCTCTATTCATGATCTGCATCTGCCGATGGTCGGCAAACATAACGTGCAAAACGCACTGGCCGCCGTTGCCATTGCCTATGAAATGGGGATTGAAGATGACGTCATTCGCCGGGCGCTGGCAACTTTCGAAGGGGTGAAACGACGCTTTACGAAAACCGGTGAAGTTGACGGCATCACCATCATTGACGATTACGGGCATCATCCGGTGGAAATCGCCGCTGTCCTGTCT
This sequence comes from Rhodospirillales bacterium, assembly GCA_048262255.1. GTDB lineage: Bacteria > Pseudomonadota > Alphaproteobacteria > Rhodospirillales > Casp-alpha2 > JABMNT01. Next base: position 1,942,587 of record JBLXFH010000001.1, read on the forward strand.
GCCGCCCGGCAGGCCACACAGGGGCAGGTGATTGCCGTGGTCCAGCCGCATCGTTATTCACGTCTGAAAGATTTGTTTGAGGATTTCTGCACCTGTTTCAATGAGGCGGATGTCGTCCTTGTTGCTGACGTCTATGCGGCAGGGGAAGCGCCATTGGAAGGCATCAATCGGGATGCTTTTGTCGATGGATTGCGCCATCACGGCCATCGCAATGTTGAGCCGCTCATGTCGTCGGACGATCTGGCCGGGGCCATTAATCGGTTTGCGCAGACGGGCGATCTGGTGGTCTGCCTCGGGGCTGGAAGTATTTCACAATGGGCCAACGCGCTGCCGGCGCAACTGGCCCAATTGAAAACATCAGAAAAGGCGGTGGCGAATGATGGCAGCTAACCGCAACGCTTTGCATTTGATAGAACGCCTGCCGACGGTTCGTGGAGACCTGAAGCCGGATGTGCCCATGGCCCGCTATACCTGGTTTAAGGTTGGTGGCGCAGCCGAGGTTCTGTATCGGCCAGCGGATGAAGCCGACCTTTGTGCCTTTTTGTCGCAATTGCCTACAGATATTCCGGTTTGTATCATTGGCAATGCATCAAACCTGCTGATCCGTGATGGTGGCGTGCCGGGTGTCGTCATTCGGCTGGGGCGTGCTTTTTCGGACATATCCATCAATGGGGGTGTGCTGCAGGTGGGCGCTGGCGCTGCCGATCTTTCGGTCGCCAGAAAAGCCCGTGACAGCGCAGTTGGCGGGCTCGAATTCTTATCCGGTATTCCCGGAACCATTGGTGGGGCTGTCCGTATGAATGGCGGTGCCTACGGAGCTGAAATCAAAGATATCTGCACCCATGCGCGTGCCGTTGACAGGGCCGGGAATGTTCATGACCTGTCTGCCGCCGAGCTCGGTTTTTCCTATCGTCATTCGACCCTTGATCCAGACTGGATCATTACTGCAGCAACCCTGCAGGGGCGTCCGGCTCCTGCTTCGGAAATCACCCAACGTATGGAAACCATTCAGTCGGACCGTGAACAAAGCCAGCCGGTTCGTACGCTGACGGGTGGTTCGACGTTTGCCAATCCGAAAGGTCACAAGGCCTGGCAACTGATTGATCAGGCGGGCTGTCGCGGGTTGCGCCGGGGTGGTGCGTCGGTTTCCGAACTGCATTGCAATTTTATGGTCAATGACGGCAGCGCCACAGCGGCTGATATCGAAGGCCTGGGTGAAGAAGTGCGGCGGCGCGTATTTGAGACATCGAAGATTACACTTGAGTGGGAAATTAGGCATATCGGGGTTCCTCTGAGCAACGACATGAAGGAGATCGGGCAATGACAAAACACGTCGCCGTTTTGATGGGAGGCTGGAACGCCGAACGCGAGGTCTCGCTGGTGTCGGGAGCGGCCGTTGCCAAGGCCTTGCGCGATCAGGGTTACGACGTGGCGGCGATCGACGTGCAGCGTGATATGGGCACACTTTTGACCCGTCTCTATCCCAAACCGGATGTTGTCTTCAACGCCTTGCATGGCCGGTTTGGCGAAGATGGCTGCGTACAGGGCCTGCTGGATATACTGAATATTCCCTACACCTATTCGGGCTTGCTGGCGTCGGCTCTGGCCATGGACAAGGTCATGGCGAAAAAACTTTTTGAACTGGCTGGCATTCCGGTTGCCAAACATGTGGTGGCGACCAGTGAAGAGGTGCGGAACAATCATGTGATGCCGCCCCCCTATGTCATCAAACCAACGAATGAAGGGTCAAGCGTTGGCGTACATATCGTGAAGGCAGGGGACAACACACCCCGATTTGCGGATTCCGGCTGGCCATATGGTCCCTCCGTTATGGTCGAAGAATTTATCGAGGGACGGGAGTTTACGGTTGCCGTGATGGGGGAGCGCGCTCTTGCCGTAACCGAAATTACAACCGATCGCGGTTTCTATGATTATGGCGCAAAATATGAAGCCGGTGGCTCATCCCACACGATACCGGCCGATATCGAACCGGCACTTTATGAAGAGACAATGCGGCTGGCCCTGCTGGCTCATCAGACATTGGGATGTCGCGGCGTTTCAAGGGCCGATTTTCGTTACGATGGAAAGGAAATCTACATACTTGAGGTGAATACTCAACCTGGGTTAACGCCCACCTCTTTGGTGCCGGAACAGGCGGCGCATGTGAACGTGTCGTTTAACGAATTGATTGTTTGGATGGTTGAAAACGCGGAGTGCGACGCATGAGCGTCAAATCGGGAAATATGAAAGACAAACAGAAGCCAGGAAAGTTGGGGAAACCGCGCCGTAAAGCCGTTCCGTTATGGCGGCGGCGGTCGTTTGTGAGCATGGCCTTATTGCTGGTCATAGGTCTTGTCAGCACGGGCCTTTGGTGGACCTGGTCCAATGGGGTCATGGGGCAGGTTGCAGAAGCGGCGAAATGGCGAATGATTTCGTTGTCGGCCAAGGCGGGATTTGAGGTCAATGAAATACTTGTCGTTGGTCGCAAAGAAACCCAATCCAGGGTGTTGCGCAAAGCCATTCGCCTGAAGCGCGGTGCGCCAATTCTGGCTTTTGATCTGGATGCCGCACGCGAGCGTGTGGAAGAGCTGCCCTGGGTGCGTCGGGCGACGGTCGAACGCATGCTGCCTGACACAATTCTGTTGTCCATCGAAGAGCGTAAGCCACTGGCCATCTGGCAGCATAATGGCAGCTTTGCGCTGATCGATGAGCAGGGGGATGTGATCCTGCGGGACGGGCTGGGTCGGTTTAGTGATTTGCTGGTCGTCGTCGGCGAAAATGCGCCTGGCCAGGCCGCCAGTCTGCTGAGCACGCTGCGGACTCAACCGGCATTGCAGCGCATGGTCAAAGCCGCCGTATGGGTTGGCGACCGGCGCTGGAACCTGCGTCTGGCCGGCAATATTGACGTTCGATTGCCGGAAGGTGACCCCAGCGCGGCCTGGAGCCGGTTGGCTGAATATGAACGGGTGCATCAGGTGCTGGAACGCGATGTGCTGGTGCTGGATCTACGCATACCCGACCGGCTGATCGTCAGAAAAGCCTCACAGAAAAAATCAGACAAGAACACATCAGGTCGCGAAACGTAACGGCCTGCAAAAAGATGGAACAGAAAAAAACCATGAGAAACGGCATTAACCATAATCGTCCACGCAGTGGCCTTGTTGCGGCGCTTGATATTGGTTCGACCAAAATTGGTTGTTTGATCGCGAAACCGAATGCTGACCCATTAGCCGGGCCTGCCCATAAGGCCCGGATCGTCGGGTTTGGGCATCAGGTCTCAAAGGGGGTTCGCTCTGGCGTTGTCGTTGACATGGACAGTGTCGAGCAGGCCGTGCGTTCGACGGTTGAAGCGGCCGAGCAGATGGCCGGTGAAAACATCAGTGACGTGATCGTAAATATGAATATCGGGAAACCGAAATCCCGTCTGATCGCCTACGAAGTTTCCATCGCGGGGCATGAAATCGGCGATGCGGATTTACGTCGGATCCTCGACCCGCAAGGGCTTGTTGAAAGCGAGCCGAGCAATACAGAGGTGATACATACCATTCCCGTCGGCTACAGCATCGATGGCAACAAGGGTATTCGCGATCCGCGGGGCATGTATGGCGAACGGCTGGGCGTCAATATGCATATCATCTCAGCAAACAGCGGCCCGATCCGAAATCTGGAAACGGCCATTGCGCGCTGCCATCTTGGTATCGAAAGCAAGGTTCTCGGCGCTTATGCATCGGCTCTGGCCTGTGTTGTCGAAGACGAAAGGCAGATGGGTGTGACCTGCGTTGACATGGGCGGCGGCACAACATCCATTGCCGTATTTTTTGATGGCGAGCTCGTTCATACCGATAGCATTCCTGTTGGCGGTCAACATGTGAGCAACGATATCGCCCGCGGACTGGCAACGTCTTTACAACATGCCGAGCGCATGAAAACGCTCTATGGCAATGCTATTCCGTCAACCAACGATGACCGCGAGGTGATTAAGGTGCCGCTGGTTGGTGAAGAGAGTAATCCGGAAGCTGGGCAGATTCCCCGGTCCATGCTGGTCGGCATTATTCGACCGCGGATGGAGGAGATCCTGGAAATGGTCCGCGATCGCCTGGTCTCTGCCGGGTTCGACAAGGTGGCCGGGCGGCGTATGGTCCTGACCGGAGGCGCCGGGCAACTGCCGGGGCTGCCGGAACTGGCGGGAACAATACTTGATAAGCAGGTGCGTATTGGAAAACCGCTGGGCATGGACGGTCTGGCTGAAGCCGCATCCGGTCCTGCGTTCTCATCCTGCGTTGGCTTGTTGAACTATGCGCTTGATGAAAATCGCGACATACCGAAACAAACCTACAGACAGGAAAACATGCGCTCGGAAGGGCGCTTTGGCCGACTGAGCCATTGGCTGAAGGAGAATTTTTAATGCCTTTAAATTCTATGCCGCACTGGGGCGGCACATTTATAACGCCGCACTGGGGCGGCGATGGATCAGCGCAGGCGCGGGCAGCCTGTGTGACATCCCTTAACTCAATGCACCTGTGCAAATCTAGGAGATCGATATGAGTATCAATCTAACCGTTCCGACTTCTACGGAAAATCCGGAATTGAAACCGCGTATTACTGTCGTTGGCGTTGGCGGCGCCGGAGGAAATGCCGTCAATAATATGATTCGCCGTGAGTTGGAGGGGGTCGATTTTGTTGTCGCAAATACCGATGCGCAATCGCTGTCGAAATCCCTGGCCGAGCGGCGCATCCAGTTGGGCACAAATCTGACGCAGGGTTTGGGCGCAGGCTCGAAACCGGAAATTGGCCAGGGCGCTGCGGAAGAAGCCATTGATGATGTACTTAGCGAACTGAAGGGCGTTCATATGGCCTTTATCGCAGCCGGCATGGGCGGCGGCACCGGTACCGGTGCGGCGCCTGTTATTGCCAAGGCGGCCCGCGAAGCTGGAATCCTGACGGTTGGCGTGGTGACAAAACCCTTCCAGTTTGAAGGTTCGCACCGCATGAAGATGGCCGAGCAGGGCATTGCCGACCTGGAGCAGCATGTCGATACGCTGATCATCATCCCGAACCAGAACCTGTTCCGGATCGCCAATGAGAACACGACCTTTGCCGATGCCTTCAACATGGCTGACGAAGTTTTGTATTCCGGCGTACGTGGCGTTACCGATTTGATCGTCATGCCTGGCCTGATCAATCTGGACTTTGCGGATATCCGCTCGGTCATGGAAGAGATGGGCAAGGCCATGATGGGCACCGGAGAGGCCAGCGGTGACCGGCGTGCTCTGGATGCCGCCGAAGCTGCGATTGCCAACCCGCTTCTGGAAGATATGTCTATGAAGGGTGCCAAAGGTGTATTGATCAACATCACCGGCGGTCAGGACGTGACCCTGTTTGAAGTGGATGAAGCGGCGACACGCATTCGGGCGGAAGTGGATGCCGATGCGCATATAATTGTTGGTTCTGCCTTTGATCCGGACCTCAATGGCACAATGCGGGTGTCCGTTGTCGCGACTGGTATTGATGCCAATGCGGCGCATATGCCGGTTCCGACAATGCTCAATATGGCCGATCAGGGCCGTAAACCGGTTGTTTCGGAAATGACCGTTCTCGAACTGCCGGAAGAGCCAGCCGAAGCCGTTGCTGAAGCAGCCACTGCAAAGGCAGTGGATGAACCGGCTGAACCGGTGGGCGAAAGCGAAAACGAACATGAGGTTGTTGCAGAGAGCCCGAATTCACTGGAGCGTCTGATTGAGGAAATCGATGCAAACGCACAGGCGCTGGAAAAATCCGATACGGCAGAAAGCGCGGATGCCAAAACGGAGAACAATGCTGAAGCCGAAGCCAAAATGGAGCCTGAAGCTGCGCCGGAAATGACTGAGGCAGAACCAGAAGCTCCTGTGACAGAAGCTGAGCCTGAAAAAACGGAAGCGCAAAAAGCGCCGGCACCTTCTGTTGCGGCGATGCCGACCCTTGGGGCGACGGATGCATTCATTCCGCCTAAACCGGTATCGAACACACCCAAAACGGAAGCCCCTGAGGCCGATCCATTCCGGGCGGCAGACATGACTAATGGTGCGCGTAAGGATGTTGCAGAATCTACTCCTGCTGCAGCCAGCAAGCCGAAACCAAGTTTGTTCGAGCGGGTAACCCGTACGGGCCGTGCAGCTGCAGCCCCTGCCGGTGAGCCACAGAAGGCATTGGTAGCTGAAGAATCTCCGACGGATACAACCGTCAGCCAGATGACGCCGCCACGCAGTTCCGTCATGCCGTTCAATTCAGCACCCTCCATGGCATCGGGCGGTGGGCAGAATGCGGCTCTCGCTCAGGATGAAATTGCCGGCCTTGAAGTTCAGTCGGAACCTGTTCGTCAGGAATCGGAAGATGAAGACGACATGCTGGATATTCCAGCCTTCTTGCGTCGTCAGGCCAATTAATAGCTGCCGTTAACGAACGTGTCTTCGGATGCATAGGAAAACAGACGGGGCATTTGTGCCATAACAGAATAGACGGGGTAACCCGGTTCCGGTTGTTGGTTCAAATGCCCCGTACGGCGACCAGATACCCCAAATAGACAACTCAAGAGTCGACTACGTTTAAGTCGGTTGTTGATTTTTCAGTTCCCCATGAACACTCCTGACACTATGCTGTCAGGAGGTGTGTGGTTAAGTGCGGTCTTCGATCCCTTAATTGCAAATGGAAAATACGATGACTGTTACACCGAAAAACGCACTCATCTGGTGCGAGATACCTGTTACGAACCTGAAAAATGCCATGGCTTTTTATAGTGCGGTTTTTGATTATGAAATGAAATATGATGAAAGCGGAGAAAATCCGATCGTATTTTTACCAATGGCGGATGATTCCAGCGTGGCCGGGCACCTTTATGAAGGAAAGCCCGCGAAAGACGGTACAGGCCCAACCGTTCATCTGGCGGTTCCCGACACCGTCGAGAAGGCGGCTGACCGCTGTTGGACGGCTGGTGGGTCGGTTCTCGGAACGGTTATCGAAATACCGCCCGGGCGGTTCCAGTATATTATCGATCCCGATGGAAATTCCGTTGGCTTGTTTGAAGCCGCAAGCTAATCCATGCGTCGCGCCGACCGCCTATTCCAGATTGTCCAATATCTCAGAGGCGGTCGGCTGCTGACAGCAGCGAAGCTGGCGCAACGGCTGGAAGTCTCCGAACGGACCATCTATCGCGATATTGCCGATCTGATAAGCTCCGGAGTGCCCATTGATGGCGAAGCAGGGGTCGGGTATGTGATGCGTTCCGGTTACGATCTGCCGCCGTTGATGTTCACCCGCGCCGAAATTGCGGCATTGGTTGGCGGTGCGCGCATGATCCGGGAATGGGGTGGTGCCGCCATGGCGCTGGCGGCGGAAGAAGCGCTCATAAAAATTGGCGCCGTGCTGCCCGATGACATGCGGGCGCAGGCCAATTCGGTCAGCATTAACGCCATTAATGCCGGGACCATTTCTCCAGAGGTGAAATCGCGGATTGATGAACTCGAAAGCGTCATCGACCGGACCCAGCGTATATCTATAGATTATGAAGATTTACAGGACCGAAAAACCCGGCGTACGCTGCGTCCACTCGGACTTTGGTTCTGGGGCAAGGTCTGGACTTTGGTCGGCTGGTGCGAACTGCGCGATGATTTCCGGATGTTCCGGATCGACCGAATTCGTACCATTGAGCCGCTTGATCCGTTCCGGCACGAACCGGCAAAAAGCCTGGCGACGTTTTATGCACGCGAAGCGGCCAGATGCGTGGATTATGAACCCTGATAGCAACGGCAGGACGGCAACATGACCTATGAAGAATACAACACCTTTTGCGCATCGCTGCCTGCGACAACACATGTGGTGCAGTGGGGTGGCTCACATGTCTGGAAGGTTGGCGGTAAGGTGTTCGCCATTGGTGGCTGGGGCGAAGACGGCAGAGTCGGCATCACCTTTAAAGTGTCCGAGATTGCCTATGAAATGCTGAAAGACCAGGAAGGCCTGCGCCCGGCGCCCTATCTGGCATCGCGTGGTATGAAATGGATTCAGTATTATGACGAAGCGGGCCTGAGCGACGATGAACTGAAAGAATATCTGCAAACCTCGCACCAGATTGTCGCCGGTGGACTGACCAAGAAAAAACAACGGGAACTGGGGTTTTTGTCCCCCTGATTCGGTTGCCACCTGCCAAAATCGGGCATTTTGTTTTCAGATCACAGGATGGTAACGCTATCGTAACTATTCGGGAGCTAAATATAGGTAATTATTGAAGAATTTTTGTTACAGACCGAAACAAAGAGTGATTTGAATGGCGCAGAAGATATTGTTAGAAATATCATCAACCAAATACGCCAATACTAGCATAATGGATACGAAACGACCCATGGGGACACCAAACACATCGCGCGAAGACAAATCATCTGGTCAACAGGTGGTCTGTCAGCGGACTTTGAAAAGCGCCGTTAATTGTGAAGGTGTCGGCCTGCATTCCGGTCTTCCGGTTCAGTTGCGTTTGATCCCTGCTGCCCCGGGAACAGGCATTCTTTTCAAACGAACCGATTTAGACGAAGACAAGGCCATAATCCCGGCCCGCTGGGACAAGGTTGTGGATACCCGCATGTGCACGGTTGTTGCCAATGAGCATGGTGTGCGCGTTGGCACGGTCGAACATTTAATGGCGGCCCTCGCTGGTTGCGGCATTGATAACGTGGTGATCGAAGTGAGCGGTCCTGAAGTGCCGGTCATGGATGGCAGTTCCGGCCCCTTTGTGTTCCTGATTGAATGCGCAGGCGTTGTCGATCAGGACCAGCCACGCCGTGTGATCCGCATTCTCAAGTCGGTTAGCGTGAGTGAAGGCGATGCGACAGCAACGCTGGCACCCGATTCGACTTTTTCTCTTGATGTTCAGGTTCACTTTGAAGGAACGGCCGTATCCCGTCAGGCCTTAAGCATTGGCATGAAAAACGGTTCCTTCTGTAAGGAACTGGCGCGCGCCCGGACGTTCGGCTTCCTCAATGAAGTGGAAGCCATGCAGGCGGCAGGTCTTGGCAAAGGCGGGTCTTTGGACAATGCCATTGTCGTTGATGGCTTGAATATCATGAACAAGGACGGTTTGCGCTTTGACGACGAGTTTGTCCGGCACAAGATGTTGGATGCGGTTGGCGATCTTTTCCTGGCCGGTGGCGTGATTATGGGGCGCTTCTCCGGAAACCGTTCGGGGCATGCCCTTAACAATGCCCTGTTACGGGCTCTTTTCGCAGATGATGATGCCTGGTGTTATGATGAATTGCGTGGTGATGCCGTCAATTCGGCTATTGATGGCGGCATTTTTGCTGACTCCGCAGGTGTGGCGCAGCCAGCCTGAATACAGACCAGATTATAGGAAGTGTTCCTATCCCCGCTTTTCGCGGGGATTTTTGGTTTTGGGCAAGATTTATGGCGTCATTGTCTTGCCATGCGCCCCCGCCACCATGATATAATAAGCCCATACTTTCTTATTAGAATAGGCGTGCGCCGGATGAAGTTTAAGCAGTCAGATCGTCGATTTTTGAGATGCTTGGGTCATATCAGTTCCGCTGTGCTGCTGCTTGTTCTGGTGGGTGCTTGCGCCGTCGGTACAGAGAAAAAGGAATATGTCGAAGAACCCGTTGAGGATTTGTACAACGCGGCCATTGACCATATGCAAAAAGGCGAATACCGCTCGTCGACGGAAAAGTTCGATGAAGTGGAGCGTCAGCATCCCTATTCGGTTTGGGCGACCAAGGCCCAGTTGATGGCTGCCTATGCTTATTACCAGGCGAACCGCTATGATGAAGCCATTGTCGCTCTCGACAGGTTTATCCAGTTGCATCCGGCCAACAAGGACGTGAGTTACGCCTATTATTTGAAGGCGCTGAGTTATTATGAGCAAATTTCCGATGTGGCCCGTGACCAGAAAATGACGGAACTGGCGCTGTCGTCACTGAGAGAACTGATCAGCCGATTTCCAAATTCCAAATATTCCCGTGACGCCAAGCTGAAACTTGATTTGACGAATGACCATCTGGCGGGAAAAGAGATGGAAATTGGACGTTACTATCATGATAAAGGGCAGTATCTGGCCGCCGTCAACCGCTTCAAGATCGTTGTTGATAAATACCAGACAACAACGCATGTGCCGGAAGCCCTGCACCGCATGACGGAAGCCTATTATGCGCTGGGCCTGCCTACGGAAGCCCGCAAAACAGCGGCGGTGCTTGGGCATAATTATCCGGGTAGTGAATGGTACATCGATTCATACGAGATGATGGAAAATAAAAAGGTGCGTGTGAGCGGTTCTACTGCGGGAGCGGGCAGAAAGGTCAGCATTGAATCCGGTCAAGAGGACGAGCCGTCCTGGTATGAAGTCTGGAAAATGTTCTAGAGCGCGGGAAGAGTGGTCCAAATTAAATGCTGACCAGCCTAGCGATACGCAATGTCGTTTTGATCGAGCGCCTGGATCTGGAATTCAGGCGTGGCTTGTGCGTATTGACCGGGGAAACCGGGGCTGGTAAATCGATTTTACTCGACTCACTGGGCTTGGCTATGGGCGCGCGTTCTGAAGCGCGTCTGGTACGCCATGGCGCCTCTCAGGCCTCCGTAACAGCGACTTTTGAATTGCCGCCAAATCATTCGGTTTTGTCGCTTCTTGCCGAGCAGGGGATTGAGACGGAAGGCGGGATATTGCTGTTGCGCCGGGTCCTTGGCAAAGACGGCAAATCACGGGCTTTTATTAATGACCAGCCGGTCAGTGTCGGATTGCAGCGCGAGGTCGGCGATCTGGTTGTTGAAATCCATGGTCAGTTCGATAACCAGCGCCTTTTGAATCCAAGCCATCACCGCACAATTCTCGATACGTTTGGTGGGTATCGCGATGATCTTCGACAAGTCGAAAGTACCTATGGAATTTGGCAGGCCAAGGTTGACGAACGCGAGCGGCTGGAAGCGGAAATTGAAACGGCACGTCGCGATGAAGAGTTCTTGCGCCATGCGGTGATCGAACTGGACCGTCTTGACCCGGAACCGGGGGAAGAGACAGCGCTCGCAGAAAAACGGGCGCTGATGATGCACGGCGAACAACTGATGTCTGCCATGAACGATGCGCTTGAGCAATTGCGCATGACCAATGGCGCCGATGAACGGCTGCAAAAGGCGGCTCGGGAACTGGGCCGTGTTGCGGAAAAAGCAGAGACCCGTCTGGATGAAGTCATCGGGACGCTGGACCGGGCGATCAACGAAACCGCAGATGCCATCAACCAGTTGGAGCGGGTGGCGCAAAGTCTGGATATCGACCCCAACGAGTTGGAATTGGCGGAAGAGCGACTTTTCGCTCTGCGCGCCCTGGCGCGCAAGCATGGGGTTCTTGTTGACGATTTATCGGCCTTGCGGGATCGAATGACCGAAAACTTGCAAGCGGTCGAAGATGGCGGGGCCCGCCTGGCATTGCTGCAGAAAGAAGAAGCCGAGGCAAAAGCTGCTTATGTTGGCGCCGCTCGCACCTTACGCGCAGAGCGCCAATCGGCTGCAGTACGGATTGACAAGGCGGTATCAACGGAGCTTGAGGCTTTGAAGCTGGGCAAGGCGCAATTTGTGACGGATGTTTCGGAACTGTCGGAAGAAGCCTGGTCGGCAAACGGCATGGACCGCATCGCTTTTCTGGTGGCGACCAATCCCGGCGCACCGGCCGGCCCCATTAACAAAATCGCTTCCGGCGGTGAGATGGCGCGCTTTATGCTGGCCCTCAAGGTGGTTCTGGCGGAATCCGACATGATCGCGACGCTGGTGTTTGACGAGGTGGACGCCGGAGTGGGCGGTGCGGTTGCGGCGGCGGTTGGTGAGCGGCTGGCCCGTCTGGCCGACGGCAATCAGGTCTTGGTTGTTACTCACTCACCGCAGGTGGCGGCGCGTGGATTGACCCACTGGCGGGTCTCGAAGACGGACGACGCATTGCCAGCAGATGCCCATACACTAGATAATCTCGGTATATCAACAACCGTGACGCCGCTGGATATGGGAGAGCGCAAAGAGGAAATTGCCCGCATGCTGGCAGGCGCTCAGGTGACGGATGAAGCCCGCGCAGCGGCAACGAGCCTGCTTTCCGGGGCTCAATGATGGCGGAAACCCCGGTTGAGGAGATGATGGAGCTGGATGCTCTGGTTGAGCTGAAACGGCTGGCCAAGGAAATCGCATCGCACGACATCGCCTATCATCAGAAAGATGCGCCGCGCATTACGGATGCGGAATATGACGCGCTGCGCCGCCGCAACGAGGCCCTTGAAACCCGCTTCCCGAAACTGGTCCGTCCCGACAGTCCGTCCAAGCGGGTTGGTGCACCCATCGCCAGTGGTTTTGGCAAAGTCACTCATGCCCGGCCCATGTTGTCTTTGGGTAACGCCTTCTCCGACGAGGATGTGGTCGAGTTCTTCGAGCGCATACGCCGCTTTTTGAACCTGCCAGCCGAGGCGCCTGTTGATGTTGTCGGTGAACCGAAGATCGACGGTTTGTCGGTCAGCCTGCGTTATGAAAAAGGAAAATTCGTACTGGGCGCGACCCGCGGCGACGGCCTTGTCGGCGAGAACATTACAGAGAATATGAAAACCATTGCCGATCTACCCCTGCAGCTTAATACCGCCAATGTGCCCGATGTTCTGGAAGTGCGAGGCGAGGTCTATATGGCGAAGGCGGATTTTTTCTCCCTCAATGAACGCCAGGAAGCGGCCGGCGCCAAAATTTTTGCGAATCCGCGCAATGCGGCGGCGGGCAGCCTGCGGCAGCTGGACGCGAGCATTACGGCGGCCCGGCCTCTTTCGCTGTTTGTCTATGCCATGGGCGAAACCAGCGCCCCGGTCGGCGACAGCCAGTGGGCATTCATCGAAAACCTGAAATCCTGGGGCTTCAAGGTGAACCCGCAGACCAAGCTGTGCAGCGACGCCGAACAACTGCTGGCGCATTACCGGGCCATCGGTGAGTTGCGGGCGTCACTTGATTACGACATTGACGGCATGGTTTACAAGGTTAACCGCTTTGACTGGCAGCAGCGATTGGGCTTTGTCAGCCGGGCCCCACGCTGGGCCATCGCTCATAAATATCCGGCTGAAAAAGCCCAGACCACAATCAAAAACATTGATATCCAGGTGGGACGCACCGGTGTTTTGACGCCGGTTGCGCGGTTCGAGCCGGTGACCGTGGGGGGCGTGGTTGTCTCCAATGCGACGTTGCACAATGAAGACGAAATCCAGCGCCTTGATGTGCGGGCTGGCGATACGGTGATCATCCAGCGGGCCGGTGACGTGATCCCGCAAGTGGTCGAAGTCCTGAAAGACAAACGGCCCGCTGGCTCCGTTCCATATGAATTTCCGACAAGCTGCCCGAAATGCCAGAGTCTGGTTTTCCGGGAAGAAGGGGAGGTCGCGCGACGCTGTTCCGGCGGGCTCATCTGCCCGGCACAGGCCATCGAACGGCTCAAACATTTTGTTTCCCGCAACGCCTTCGATATTGAAGGGCTGGGCGGCAAGCATATTGAGAATTTCTGGCAGGACGGCCTGATCCATACCCCTGCGGATATTTTCCGTCTGCCTGCGAACAGAGGCAAACTGGACGGGCGCGAAGGCTGGGGCGAGAAATCCATTGAGAACCTGTTTGATGCGCTGGAAGCCCGCAAAAATATCGAACTGCCGCGTTTTATCTTTGCACTCGGCATTCCGCAAATCGGCCAGGCGACGGCCCGCTTGCTGGCCAAACAGTATGGCACGCTGGAGGCCTGGCAGGACGCCATGGATCAGGCGCAGGATATGGAGGCGGAGAGCTACCAGGATCTGATCAATATCGATGGCATTGGCCCCTCTATGGCCAGTGATATCCTGGCCTTCTTCGCCGAGGACCATAACCGGGCCGTATTGGATGATCTGACGGGTTTGCTGAATGTGCAGCCGTTTGTCGCGCCGGATGACAGCTCATCTCCAGTTGCTGGAAAAACCGTGGTCTTTACGGGAACACTGGAAACGCTGGGGCGCAACGAGGCCAAGGCCAAGGCAGAGTCACTGGGGGCAAAAGTTGCTGGAACCGTATCCAAAAAAACGGATATGGTCATCGCCGGACCGGGTGCGGGCTCAAAGTTGAAAAAAGCGGAAGAGCTGGGGGTTCGTGTGATGACGGAACAGGAATGGATCGATCTGATCCAATAACAATTGAAAAAAGAAAACGTGGGAGAACAAAATGTCTATTCGTGAACGTATGACGCCTGAGAACTGCCTGCCGGAAGACGGCTGTGCGGGAACCCTGATCGCCCGGGTCTGGGTGCCGGGCGATAACGGCGGACCGACGGTGGCTGTTGTTCGCGCCGATGGCGTGTATGACATCATGAGCGTCGCGACAACAACAACGGCGCTCCTTGAACTGGCCGACCCGGCAGATACCGTACAAAAGGCAACGCTGGGGCCAAAGCTGGGCGATCTGGCCGATCTGCTTGCGAACAGTGTGGAGGAGGGCCGGGATACTTCAAAACCTTATCTGCTGGCTCCCAGTGACTTACAGGCCCTGAAAGCCGCTGGCGTGACCTTTGCCGCCAGTATGCTGGAACGGGTGATTGAGGAACGGGCCAAGGGTGCGCCAGAGCGCGCCGTGGAAATCCGCAAATCGATCAATGAGTCCATCGGCGTTGATCTGTCCGAAATCGTTCCCGGCTCCACAGAGGCGCAGCAACTGAAAGACGAACTGATTGAGCGCGATTTATGGTCGCAATATCTGGAAGTCGCCATTGGCCCCGATGCGGAAGTTTTCACCAAGTCGCAACCCATGTCGGCGGTTGGCGCAGGGGCGGATGTTGGCCTGCACCCACGTTCAACCTGGAACAACCCGGAACCGGAAGTTGCCGTTTGCGTTAACGCCAAGGGCGAGATCAAAGGCGCAACGCTGGCCAATGACGTGAACCTGCGCGACTTCGAGGGTCGCAGCGCCCTGTTACTGAGCAAAGCCAAGGACAACAACGCGTCATGCGGTGTCGGGCCGTTTATCCGGCTGTTTGATGACACCTACTCCCTGGATGATTTGCGGGCCAGCGAGTTGAGCATGGAAGTCGCGGGTGAAGACGGTTTTGTTTTGCAGGGCGCCAGTTCCATGTCGCAAATCAGCCGCGATCCGGCGGACATCGTCAAACAGACCATCGGCCGCGTGCATCAGTATCCTGACGGTTTTCTGCTGATGCTGGGCACCATGTTTGCGCCGACCGAAGACCGCGATACGCCGGGCGAAGGTTTCACCCACAAGATTGGCGATATCGTCTCCATCTCGACGCCGTCATTGGGGCGTCTGGTGCAGCGGGTCGATACCAGCGACAAGGCCGCGCCCTGGACGTTTGGAACGCGGGCGTTGATGGAAAATCTGGCGAAGCGTGGCTACCTGTAAGACTGGACGGGGCGAGCTTAGCCAAGCTCAAAGGTCGTGATGCCATAAATGTTATGAAGGGGGAGCTGTGGGGCTTCCCCTTTGTACATGCGGGCCGTCTCGAATGCAGGTGCCAGCCCGAAGCGTTTTGCCAATGTAACGGCCTTTGAGTTGTCTTCCGGTGTATCGAGTGATACCTCCGCCCCTATTTCCATGGTTTGACACAGGGCAATGAACAGGGCGGTTGCGGTCTTTTCATCTTCGGCAAACAGCGGGCCGATTTTGTAGCCGGTTTGACACACCCGAATAACCCCATAACCCGCGAATTCACCATTCAGAAGAGCGATTTTAGTTTGTCGCGTGGGTGACGTTGGTGAGGCCCAAGATTGAATAAAGGCCTCTCTGGGGGCCGGGAAATATGTGCGGTCATAGGTAACCAGTATAGCGAGCGAAGCCGCGTCTACATCCTTGATTACAATTTCGGTGGGTTCCGACTTTGGAAGGGCGGGAATGCCTGTATAACGGACATTGCGCCCGGCAAATTCAAAACCGCTTTTTTTGTAGTTTTCCTGTTGTGCGAGAACACCGTCCAGTCCGACGGTACAGCCCTCCAGATGGGCCAGCCCAGCCTTCCAGGTGGCCATGCCGATACCGCTTCCGCGCATACTCGGATGGACAATATAAAAGCCCAGAAAGCCATAACTCCCATCATAACGAACCACGGAAATCGAGGAGACGGCTTTATCTTCCTGAAAGCCCATGAGAAAGCCCGCAGGGTCGGCAGCGTGGAAGGCGGAAAGATCATCAATGCCGGGATTCCAGCCTTCGGCGGCCGCCCAGTCGATCGCAATTTGAAACTCATTTGCCGTCGCCGGACGGATGATGAGGGGAGACATAATCTAGCCAGCTTTCTGAAAGTCTTTAGTTGGAGAAACGCCAGAGCGCGACAGGGCTTCACAGAGTGATACGGCTGCAGCGACACCATCAATCACCGGTATACCGAAACGTTTGGTCAATCTTGTGCTCAAATCGGCCATGCCAGCGCAGCCCAGAACAATGGACCCGCAATCATCCTGTTCTATGGCCCGCTCTATTTCATCGGCCAGCGTTTCAATTACGGTTTCCGGAGCGTCTTCCAGATCAAGCACAGGAATTTCCGACGCACGGACCCGCGCACAGCGACCGGCAAAACCGTATCGATAGATATTATCTTCAATGACCGGTACCGAAACGCCCAAGGTCGTAACCACGGAAAAGCGTTCACTGATCAGCATGGCGGCATGGAAGGCAGCTTCACCAATGCCTAAAACAGGCGTGACAGAACGGCGTTTCAGGTTGAGCAGTCCCGTATCATCAAAACAGGCGATGATCACCATGTCATGGGCCTGCTTTTCGATGATTTCCTGCTCGAACAGTGCGTAGAGACCGGGCAGCGCCGCTTCACCGTCTTCCGGACCCTGAATGGCGGGCGGGCCGGATGGGGGGTTCATGGCTGTAATCTGGGTGCCTGGAGAGGCAATGCTTTTGGCGGCCTGCTCGATTTTTCGGGTCATCGAGGCGGTGCTGTTCGGATTGATGATCAGAATACGCATTTCAAACCATGCCTTTTCCAGCATCGGAGCCCAGTTTTGCGCGGCGTTTGCCGATTAGGACGGCGAGGCCCAAAAAGAACCCGATCATGACAAAGGAAAACAGCGTGGTCAGGGTCCCGAGCGCATAGAGAACCGGCGTTGTGACATTGGTTGTCATTCCGAAGATTTCCAGCGGCAACGTGTTGTAGGAACCGGAGGTCAGCAGGGTTCGGGCAAATTCGTCATAGGACAAGGTGAAACCGAACAGCGCGATGCCGATCAGGCTTGGCGCGATCAGCGGCAGAACCACAAAGCGAAACGTCTGCCAGGAGGTGGCTCCCTGATCGCGGGCCGCTTCTTCGAAGGATTTGTCAAAGCGGTTGAACACGGCAAACATGATGAGCAATCCGAAGGGCAGGGTCCATGTGAGCTGTGCGCCAAAACCGGACGTTGACCAATGCACTTCAAAATCGAGAATATTGAAAATCAGTCCGACGCCGAGTGAGACCAGAATGGACGGAATGATTAGACTGGCGATCACCAGATAGAAGAGAAAGGTTGATCCCCGGAATTTACGCCGGAACGCCAGCCCGCCCATTACGGACAGAACGACTGTAACCACCATGACCATGGCGCCCAGCGTTAGCGAGCGTTTCAGGGAACCCCAGAAATCGCCAACCGCCTGTTGTTCAAACAGATCGGCAAACCAGTGCAGGGAGACCCCGTTCATGGGGAAGGTCAGGCCGCCGCTTGGCCCCTGAAAGGAAAGAATGCCGATGGTGACGATGGGCCCATAGAGAAAAAGCACGAAAGCCGTGAAAAAGGCAGCAAGAAAATAAAAGGAGCGCGAACGGGGTTCCATGATCAGAGCTCCTTCCGAATATCGACAAAGCGGATCATGATGGCGATCATGATCAGCACCGCCGCCAGCAGAACGATGGCGCTGGCCGCCGCCGCCGGATATTGCAGCAACGCGATTTCATTGGATATCACCCGCCCGACCGAGGCGCTCTGGCCGCCGGACATGAAGCGCACGGTAATGAAGTCGCCCATCACCAGAGTGACAACAAAAATCGAGCCGATCATGATCCCCGGTTTGCTCAAGGGGATGATGATGTTGGTCAGGATTTGCAAGCCGTTGGCGCCGGCGTCATGAGCCGCTTCAATGATCGATTTGTCGATCCGCATCATGGTGTTGAAGATGGGAACCACCATAAACAGGGCATAGAGATGGACAAAGGCCAGAACCACGGCGAAATCGGAAAACAGCAGCCATTCAAGCGGCTGATCAATGAGGCCGACTTCCATCAGCGCCGTATTGGCGATTCCGTTGCGCCCGAGAAATGGAATCCAGGAGATCATGCGGATGATGTTGGAAGTCCAGAACGGGATTGTGCACAGCAAAAACAGGGCGACCTGTACGCCGAGAGAGCGGATATGGAAGGCCAGAAAATAGGCGACGGTGAACCCGATGAAGGTGCAGAAAATCCAGGTCAGGATCACAAATTTGAAGGTCTTGAGATAGGTATCCAGGGTAACGTTCGAGGTCAGCAGAT
The DNA here is from genome assembly GCA_048262255.1 of Rhodospirillales bacterium. Taxonomy (GTDB): domain Bacteria; phylum Pseudomonadota; class Alphaproteobacteria; order Rhodospirillales; family Casp-alpha2; genus JABMNT01. Next base: position 1,961,101 of record JBLXFH010000001.1, read on the forward strand.
ATCTGTAGTTTTCCAGAATGAAAGCCGGGAAAAAATTGAACTCGTTATAATCCCAGAAGCTGACGGCGAAAATGGTCAGGATCGGCAGGATCAGAAAAAGCGACAGGATCAGCATAAGCGGGCTGACAAGAAGCCAACTGGCGCGTTCACCGGGTTTCAGACTTTTTTCCAAGGGACTACCCATCTGCTGTTTGTTAAGAAGACTGCCCGGGCAATGTGCCCGGGCAGATTCCGTTTGTCATCCGTTAAGCGGCAATAAATTCATTCCACTTGCGGACCATGTGCTTGTTCTCGTCCATAACCGCATTCCAGCAGGCAACCGCACCCATGCGATCAGTGAAGGAACCGCCATCACGAACGGCGCCGGCTTTTTCGATAACCGTGCCGGACGGGCTCTTGATTTCACCCTTAGCAGCTTTACCTTCGAACCAGTAGCCCCATTCGTCTTCGCTCATGAAGTTCTTGGAGGTTTCCGGAACAGCCGAATAGTAACCCTGACGCATCAGGAAGCCACCAACCCAGCCGCTGAGATACCAGTTGATGTATTCATAAGCGGCGTCGAGTTCGAGACCGGACAGGTTTTTCGACAAGCCAATGCCACCACCCCAGGACCGATAACCCTCTTTAAGCGGTTGGTAGACGCAGGGGATGCCTTTGGAACGGACAGCAGTAATGGCTGGCGACCACATGGACTGGATCACAACTTCGCCAGACGCCATCAGGTTAACGCTTTCATCAAAGGATTTCCAGAAAGCACGGAACTGACCGGCTTTTTTCGCTTCGGTGAAGATCGCCATCGTTTTGTCGATCTCTTCCTTGGTCATATTGCCTTTGTCGCCATATTGGATTTCGCCCATGGCTTCGCAGACCATGGCGGCATCCATGATGCCGATGGCGGAAATGTCGAGGATCGAGGCTTTGCCTTTGAACTCGGGGTTCAGCAGTTCGGCCCATGTATTGATCGGACGGCCGATCAGGTCCGGGCGGATACCCAGCGTATCGGCGTTGTAAATGGTCGGGATCAGGGTCATCCAGCCGGTTTCCGTGTCGGCAAAGGATTTGCCATTGGGGCCGTCAACAAAACCGACGGTATGAGGTGCCGTACCCTGAGCGATTTTGGATTCCGGCGTCAGTTTGCCGTTGCGGAAGATACCGACAATTTTGTCGTAGTTTTTGATTTTGGAGACGTCCATGGCCTGCAGGTTGCCAGACGGCCAGACCTTTTTGCAAATCCAGTATTCAATATCGGCGATATCGAAGGATTTTGGCTGTGTGGCTGCACGCTGGGTAACACTGTCGGAATCAAGCGCCGTCATTTCCAACGTGAAACCCAAGTCTTCTTTGACCTTTTGCGAAACCTCATTGAGGTTCGAAACCCCGGTGCCGAACTGGCGAAGCGTCACATTCTTGATGTTTTGCGCCCAAATGGTCGGAAAACCGGTAATCGCGCCGGACCCCAGCGCCGCACCTGCAGTGGCTGCTGCTCCCTTGAGCACTGTACGGCGACTAAACGCCTTTTGTGTGTCTTTCGTTTTCATCGTTACTTCTCCTTTTTTCCCCTGGGTGTTTTCCCCGCGCCAAAATGCCGCGAGGTGTGCGGTCAGACCGCAAGCTGATGTGTGTCTTCCGGTCGCCAGGACAGGAAGACGGTCTCTCCTATTTTGATAGGGTCGCTGTAAAAGACGCTGTCGGAGACAACAGCCGTGATTTCGCCCATTTCGGGGCTGGTCAGGGCCATGCTGACGTTTGTGCCCAGATATTCAATGTCGTTGACGGCGACCTGCAAAGACTTGGCCTGATCCGGGGCCTGGCGAGCAACGGCAATTTTGTCGGCGCGCACGGCAAGGGTATCGGAGCCGATTTGCAGAACGTTATGGCCGCCGATAAAGCGCGCGACAAACTCTGTGCGGGGCGCGTTGAAAATCTCCATAGGCGTGCCTGACTGTTCGATTTTTCCGCCATTCATGACGATAATGCTGTCGGCAAGAGCAAGGGCTTCATCTTGTGAGTGGGTCACATGGATAAAGGAAATGCCCAGTTCTCGCTGCAGCCGTTTGAGTTCAAGGCGCATCTTGACCCGTAAAAAAGGATCCAAAGCGGATAAGGGTTCGTCGAGAAGCAGCACGGAAGGCTCTGTGATCAGGGCCCGGGCCAAGGCAACGCGTTGTTGCTGGCCGCCCGAAAGCTGCCCGGGAAAGCGGTCTGCGTAAATGGCCATGTCGACAAGATCCAGAAGCTCCGCTGCGCGAGACAGGCGTTCGGACTTGCCAATGCCCTTCATTTTCAGACTGAAGGCCACATTCTCAGCGACGCTCAGATGGGGAAACAGGGCGTAGTTCTGGAACATCATGGCAGTTCCCCGTTGGGCCGGGGGCAGGGATGTGACATTCGCGCCACCCAGAACAATATCGCCTATGGAAATGCTTTCATGTCCGGCAATCATTCTCAGCGTCGAAGACTTGCCGCATCCCGATGGACCGAGAAGGCAGGAATAGGTGCCTTCTGTAAACTTATGGCTGATGTCATCAACAGCAACCGTCTCGCCATAAATTTTGGATACGGAAACAAGCTCTAACGCTGATTTTTTAGCCATCCGGTTTGTGACTCCTCTTTCCGGGCCATTATAGCAATAGGTATGCCAAGTCGCTGGTTAGATTTAAGCAATTGAAACTATTGTATTAAATAATTATCGATGGGTTTCTTTTTGACGGTCCTGCCTAACGAATGAGCAAAATTACATACGAAATGATTAAAAATTGTACACAATTTAAAATTTGTGTCTACTATCTATATCCGTTAAGGACTAATTCTTACAATTTTAGAAACTGTTGCAGAGCGTGAATCAATTGGCGACCGAAAAAGTGCGTATGCTACAGGGGCTGGGAGGCGCTTTCTCTCTGCCGCCTGGCAAGGCGCTTGATATTTGTCTCAATTTGCAAACAGCCATTCTCGAACACCGCCTCAGGCCCGGCATGAAATTGACCGAAGATGAAATTGGCGAGCTGTTCAGCGCCAGCCGGACGATTGTCCGTGTCGCCCTGCAGGCGTTGGCGCATTCCGAACTTGTGACGATCGAGCGAAACCGGGGCGCCTTTGTTTCCCAGCCAACCATCCGCGAAGCCCATGAGGTGTTTGAAGCACGCACACTGATTGAACCCCGAGTTGCCGGGTTGGCGGCCAAGTCTATTACCAGCGCGCAACTGAAAACCTTGGAAGCCCATATTTCAGCGGAACATGATGCGCTCAGGATCGACGACAAGGGCTCGGCTCTGGCCTTGTCCGGACTTTACCATGTGGCGATTGCGGAAATAGCCGATCAGCAGGTTCTAACCGGCATGGTTCGGTCCCTGATATCACGGTCATCGTTGATCATCGCACTTTATTGGGGACGTCCCGACACGACCTGTGAAAGCCATTCACACAGTGCTTTGCTCAATGCCTTTTCAGAGCATGACGCCAGCTCAGCCTCGGAAATCATGCAAAGTCATATCGTCGACCTGCACTCGGGGTTGGACCTTGCGGAACGCCCCAAAGAGGACTTGTCTCTGGCCAACTTGCTCCGAAAGTAAACACAAAAAAAGAGGGCCAACCGGCCCTCTTTGCATATTTCCTCCCCAGGAAACATAGCTTAGTGCAATTTGTTCGGCAGTTCCTTGATCGCATCGCTGATCATTTCGTCCGATTTTGATGCGGCCAGCCCTTTTGCCAGGATTTGCTGCGTGGCATCCATGGCGATATCAACGGTTCGGATGCGCACGTTTTCAATAGCTGCGGCTTCCGCCTGTGCAATCCGGTCTTTTGCCAGTTGTTCGCGTCGCGCCAGCGTTTCGGCCAGACGTTTGCGGCCTTCATCGAGCAGCCGTGCGGCTTCCGCTTTGGCGTGATCAAGGATCGCATCTGCTTCCTTGGCGGCATCGCGTTGTTTTTTCTGGTAGGTTGCGAGCAGATCCTGTGCTTCTTTATACAGGGCTTCCGCCTGATCCAGATCGGCCTTGATTTTCTCGGCCCGTTTATCCAACTGAGCGCCAACGCTTCCTGGCACTTTCAGATAAATCAATACAAACACAAAAGCGACAAACGCCGTCGCTACCCAGAAAGTCGGATCATGTAACATCGTTTTTTCTCCTAGTTCCGGGCTTTGGTCGCGGCGTCAACGGCAGCCGATACCACATCCGCATCGACAGCGTTTCCAAGCAGGCGCTCGGCAGCAGCTGATGCAACTTCTTCAGCAACCTGGCGCACATTACTCATGGCGTCGTCTGTTGCTTTGGCAATATTAGCTTCGCTTTCGCTCAGCATGGCTTTTATCTTTACATTCAGTTCCGCATCCTGAGAGGCGGTTTCTTCCACTAGCGTGGCATGAACACCGGCAACGGCGGAATGCGCCGATTGGCGGGCTTCCGCCAACGATTTCTCGTAAGCTTCAATCGCGGCTTCGGCTTCTTTTTTGAATTCAGCAGCCTTGTTCAGATTGTCGTCGAGACGGTTCTGGCGCTGTTCCAGGGCATCGGAGATGCGCGGGACAGCCAGTCGCCACATGACGAGAAACAAAAAGGCAAACGTAATCACCAACCAAACGATTTGGGTCGAAAAGGTGGAGATATCAAGCTGAGGCATCGTGCAATCCTCTCAATGGCATACTCTGGGCTATGCTCCGGACGGGAAGTCCCCGTCCGGATAAACAGGAGCAAAGGCTTCAATTAGCCGAAGAGAATAACCAGCGCGATAACCAATGCAAACAATGCGATGGCTTCAACCAGGGCGAAGCCCAGCATGGTCATTGGGAAGACAGCGGCCTGCGCAGACGGGTTACGTCCAACAGCCTGGATGAATGAAGCGAAGATCGTACCGATACCGATACCGGATCCGATAACACCAATAACGGCAAGGCCTGCGCCCAGTAGCTTAGCTGCTTCGATTTCCATAGGTAGTTCCTTTCTGATTAATTCTGGTTATTAGGTAATGGGTTTTAATGCCTTAGTGCAAATGCAAGGCATCGTTGAGATAGAGGCAGGTGAGGATCGTGAAAACGAATGCCTGCAGAAAAGCGATAACAATTTCGAGGCCGGTCAGCGCGACCACAAAAATCCAGGGTGCAACACCGAATACGCCCAGTGCAACGATGAACCCGGCAAACACCTTCATCAGTGTGTGTCCGGCCAGCATATTGGCGAACAAACGCACACTCAGGCTGATCGGGCGCGAAAGATAGGAGATGATTTCAATCGGGATCAGCAGCGGCGCCATATACATGGGAACGCCCGGGGGCATGAAAAAGGAAAAGAAATGCATCTTGTGTTTGGCGATGGCAATCGCCGTAACGCCCAGAAAGACAAACAAGGCCATCGTGAAGGTAACGACGATATGGCTTGTAAAGGTGAAGCTGTAGGGAATCATGCCAAACAGGTTGCCGAACAGAACAAACATGAAGATCGTAAAAATAAATGGAAAATACGGACGCCCTTCAGAGCCAACAGTATCTTTAAGCAGATTGGCGATGAATATGTAGCTTAGCTCAACAATGGACTGCCAGCGGCCAGGGACCAGCGCACTGCGCCGCATGCCCATGATCAGGAACAAACTGATCGCCAGCACCGTGGCAACCATGAACGCAGAGGAGTTCGTGAAAGAGACATTAACGTCACCAACATGGATCGGAATTAATGTTTTGATCTCGAACTGCTCGAGTGGGCTATGACCATCAGCCAATGTCTTGTTTCCCCTCATTACCACCAGATCCTTTTTCAGGACCGGTGCTTGAATTTTCCTTTTGATAGCCCGCAGCGTATCCGTAGCCGCTTGCCATCCGATATACGTTTATAATACCTGCCGCACCGCCAAGAACGATAAAAACAAGCATCAACCACGGTCGCGTATCAAGCCATTTGTCGAGACCCCAACCAATGGCCGTTCCGACTGCGACGGCGGAAATTAACTCAACGCCCACCCGGAATGCAAGACCCAGTGCGTTACCTTTTTGTAACCCCTCTTTTTTTGCAATCCGAGTCGGGTCAATATGATCGCTTTTTGCCTCATTTAAACGCGCGCCAAGATTGTCCAAGGCGTCTTTATCCGGATGATCTGTCATTTGAAAAACCTTAAATTTCAAGGCCTTATACAGCCTTATCCGGCGTCACGCAACTCTGTTGCTTTCTGCAGGTCAACACTGACCAGTTGCGAGACCCCGCGTTCCGACATGGTCACGCCAAACAGCCGATCCATGCGCGCCATGGTCATGCGATGGTGGGTAATTACCAAGAATCGTGTTTTTTCGTTCGCTGCCATCTCTTCAAGCATCGAACAAAAGCGGTCAACATTGGCGTCATCGAGCGGTGCATCGACCTCATCAAGCACACAAATGGGGGCCGGATTGGTCAGGAAGACGGCAAACAGCAAAGACAGCGCCGTTAAAGCCTGTTCGCCACCCGAAAGCAGCGAGAGGACCTGAAGTTTTTTACCCGGCGGACTGGCCAGAATTTCCAGCCCGGCGTTCAGCGGGTCGTCGCTTTCGGTGAGTTCCAGATGGGCATGGCCGCCACCAAACAGGCGGACAAACAGGTCCTGAAAATGGCTGTCGACTTCCTTGAACGAAGCCAAAAGGCGTGTTCTGCCTTCACGGTTGATCTCGGCAATTCCCTGACGCAGCTTTTCGATGGCCTGAATGAGATCTTCGCGTTCTTCGTTGAGGCTGGTGATCTGCTCATCCATCTCTTTCGATTCTTGCTCGGCGCGCAGATTGACAGGCCCCATGGTTTCGCGTTCGCGATGCAGGCGGTCCACCCGTTTTTCCGTGGCTTCCAATTCGGGCAGGGGCTCGTCTTCCTTAAGCTCAGCCATCTCGAATAACTGGTCGGTACGGCAATTGAGCTGATCGCGTACCCGCTCGGAAATGGCCAGGCAAGCCTGTCGGGCCTGTTCCACGGAACCTTCGGTGCGGACCATCTGTTCGCGCGCCTGAGCCAGCGCCGTTTCGGCTTCACGCAGGATGTGATCTGCTTCGCGCAGCGCATTCTCGGCCGCTTGCAGGGCATCAGCCGCTTCCGTCCGGCGCTTTTCCGAGGCTTCGATGCTGGTCAGCAGTTTGTCGCGCTGGGCCGTAATTTCGGCCGGCTTGGCTTCCAGTTTCGCCAGTTCGTCTTTAATCGCATCGCGGCGCTCGGTCAGGGATTCGAGTTGTTTTGCCGAGCCGTCCCGGCGCTGATGCCAGGAGCGCACTTCATTGGCAATATCCAAAAGCCGTTGCGCACGCTCTTTGGCTTCGCGTTCCAGGCCATCGTGGCGGCTCTGGCAAGCCAGTTGCTCGGCCCGATGATCGACCAGTTCAGCGCGCATGGCGGTGACCTGCTCGCGTTCGGAAATCGGGTCTGCAATGTCCTCGAACTGGCGCTTGGTCTCGTTTTGGGCGATCCGGGTTTCCTCGATGTCCTGAGCGTTGGCCTGTGCCGTTTCGGCCAGACTTTCGACGCGCGATGAGTAAGCCGTCGCCTTTTCCTTGATTTTCGCCAGATTGTCGCGGGCTTCGTTCAGTTTGCGATCAGAAGCGCTGAGGGCCTCGCGGGCGGCGTGTTCGGCGCCGCGAATTTCTTCTTCGCGTTTGCGGGCCGCGTCGCGTTCACTTTCCGCTGCCTCGAGCTTCTGCTGGGCGTCGGCCAGCTGGGCGCGGATTTCGTTGAGCCGGTTGCGTTGCTCGAGACGCGCGGCGGCGGCTGTGGTTGCGCCGGAGGTCACTGTATAACCATCCCAACGCCAAAGGCTGCCGCTGCAGCTGACCAGACGCTGGCCCTGCTCGAGGCGCGGGCTGAGGATTTTGCCCTGATCATCATCGTCGACAATGCCAATCTGGCTGAGGCGCCGGGTCAGGGCGGCCGGTCCTTTGACAACTGTATTCAGGGCCGGAATGCCATCTGGCAGGGCCTGAACTGTGGCGTAAGGGGGCAGAGAGCGCCAATGCGCCGGCGCCGCCTCGTCCGATGGTACAGACAGATCTTCACCCATAGCCACGCCCAGCGCCGTCTCATATCCTGGCTCGACCGTAACGGCGTCGATCATCGGCGGCCAAAGTTCGTCTTCGGTGGAGGCCAGGATGCGTGACAGGGCCTGTTCTTCGGCAACCAGTGTTGTTTTCTCTGCCGAGGCTTCCTGCAGAACGGAAACGGCTTTCTGGGTTTTGTCCTGCGCCTCGGTGCGCTGCTCTTCAAGAAATTCCCGCTGGGCTCTGGCGGTCTCAAGGGCGGTGCGGGCGGCGTCAAGGTCGGCTTCTGCCTCAACAACGGCTTCCACATCCAGACTCTGAGCTTCCAGTTCGGCACGCTGTGCCTGAATTTCCTGATCGCGGCCGCTCAGTCGCTGTATCCGTCCGTCGAGCTCACGCAGGCGATTGCTCAGGCCGTTGCGTTGGGCTTCGCTGGCGGCCACCTGCTCGGTCAGTTGCGCCAGCTGGGCGTCAAGGGTCTCGACCGCCTGGTTGGCCTGTTTCAGGCTTTCCAGAGCGGCTTCACGGGCTTCGGCTTCGCCTTCGCGCGATTGTTCAACCTGTTGGCGCTCGGCCTCCAGACGCTCAACCGCATTGGCTGCATCTTCAGCAATGGATCGTTCGCGAATTTCATCGCGATCCAGTTGCTGGCGGCGGTTGTCGGCTTCCAGCGTGGTTTGCTGGACGCGGGCTTCTTCTTCATCCAGATTTTCCCGGGCGACGGTCAGGCGGTGCAGTTCGGCTGCAGCAAAGGCCTCCGCTTCACGCAAGGCGGGCAGCTTTTCGGCGCATTCGGCCTGATTGGTCGTTGCGGCGCTGGCCATGGCGGTCAATTCCGTAACCTGGGCCTGAATGGTTGTGAAGTTGAGGCGAAATTTGTCGAGATCGGCCTCGGCCAGATTCCAGCGCAAAAGGAAAAGCGTGGCTTCAGCTTTGCGGATATGGTCGCTCAGGTTGCGATAGCGGGTCGCCTGACGTGATTGCTTCTTGAGGTTTTGCAGTTGCGCGTCCAGGGTGATCAGAATGTCATCCAGCCGCTCCAGATTGGTTTCGGCGGCACGCAGACGCAGTTCCGCTTCATGGCGGCGCGAATGCAGGCCGGTGATCCCGGCGGCTTCTTCCAGCAGTGAGCGGCGTTGTTCCGGTTTGGCGTTAATGATGGCACCAATCCGACCCTGGCTGACCATGGCCGTCGAGCGCGCGCCGGTCGCCGAGTCGGCAAACAGCAATTGCACATCGCGGGCCCGGACTTCCTTGCCGTTGACCCGGTATTTCGAGCCTTTTTCCCGCTCGATCCGGCGGCAGACTTCCAGTTCTTCCGACTCGTTGAACTGGGCCGGCGCCGAACGTTGGCTGTTGTCGAGGGCCAGCACCACTTCGGCGATGTTGCGCGGCGGCCGGGTCGAGGTGCCGCCAAAGATAACATCGTCCATTTCGTTGCCACGCATCTGCTTGGCAGAGGTTTCCCCCATGACCCAACGCAGCGCTTCCACCAGATTGGACTTGCCACAACCGTTGGGGCCGACAACACCGGTCAGGCCCAGTTCGACCAGCAGTTCCGTATTGTCGACGAAAGACTTGAAGCCGCTGAGGCGTATTTTGTTGAATTCGAGCAAGCGGGTGAGCCTTTAAATGGACTTGTTGAGGGCTTTATCGAGAAGTTTTTTGAAATCTTCGTAGGGCATGCCACCGGAAATCGTCTCACCATCGATAACAAAAGAAGGTGTGGCGTTGATTTCATGCTCTTCACCGCCTTTTCGGGCTTTCTCCTGAATGAAGTCCAGAAGTTCCTGATTTTGCAGGCAGGCATCCACGTCCGCATTGCTCATGCCGCCAAAACGGGCAACTTTTTTCAAACCATCCAGCGGATTTTCCGCGCGGGACCACTGTTGCTGGCTTCTGAAAAAGATATCGATCATGCCGAAATATTTGGCCGATCCGGAACAGCGCGCGATCATCGATGCGGCAAGGGCCGGGGTCCCCAGCGGAAAATCCCGGTATATGAATTTGATTTTGCCGGTATCGATGTAGTCTTCTTTGACCTGCGGGTAGGTATTGGTATGGAAGTTTGCGCAATGGGGGCAGCCGAGAGAGGCGTATTCGATCACAGTGATCGGGGCTGTCTCATCGCCGAGCACCATTTCCTTCATGGCATCGTCATTATCAGCAATGGCAGCCTGCGCGGGAGCCTGAGAACCCGCAGAAAACAGCATTGAACACCCCAGAACAAATACAAAACCTAGTATAGATCGCGACAATTTGGCCTCCTAAGCACAAGATGTTGGTGAATATAGAATCGGGATATCGGTAGAGTCGACTCCTTTTCGGGAGTTATCCACAAGTAATATAGGCAAGCACAGAATCGGCTTATGTTCATTTAACGTTATTGTGAGACCGCAGCGGCTCAGGTGCGGGTGCGACCGGTCACGGATTGTCCAAGGTTTTCGAGGACTTTTTTCAAATCCGGGTCGTCGACCATCTGCAACAGGCCGTCCAGAGACTGGCGTTCGGGACCGGTCAGGGCGCGCAGGCGAAAGTCGTTTTTCTCTTTGCTGGCGGGCATTGGCGCCTGGATCAGTTTCAGACGGCTGATCGCCCGATATCCGAAGTGCGCGTTGATGCGATCCAGAATGACCGGCTCCATATGCTGGATATCCAGCGCCAGCCCCGGATTGCCGACCCGCAAATACAGGGTCCCATCGCCGTTCTTGCCGGTGGGATAGGAGATTTTCTCGGGATGCGATGCCTTGGCCAGCAATTCGCCAACGATGGTCGACCAGCGGTGCAGGATTTCGCCGTCGGCAAAACCCCTTTTTTGATAGGTCGTGCGGGTCAGTTTGGAAACGGGCGCACCTAATGCCTGCGTCACGTAAGCGCGCTTTTCTTTTTCTTTTTTCGGGTCGTCGACCATGTGCTTGAAATTCCATAGCAGGGGGCGTAGGCCGCATGGTAAGGGAAAGGCCAATGTCCGGCAACCGCGCTGCAAGATGGTGGCGGCAAGACGGGAACGTTGTGGTGGGGGAAAGTTCGGGCATGGCCGTACGGTTTCGTCTGTTGGCATGGTGTTGACGAGACTATGCAATTACAATTGTGGCGAAATAACGAACCCATCATTAAAAAGAGAACAAAGGGCATGGATATGAGGTTTGATTAACAGGCATGCTTAAGAAAGAACTTCGTCTGCTCGCTTCAGATCTTCTCGATTGGTATGATGAAAACGCCCGCACGCTGCCCTGGCGCAACCGGGAAACGCATCCGAGCGACCCCTATCATGTCTGGCTCAGCGAGATCATGTTGCAGCAGACTACGGTGCCCACAGTTATTCCCTATTTCGAGGATTTTCTGGCCCGCTGGCCAAGCGTCAAGGATATGGCCGGGGCTGAACTGGATGCGATTTTGCACGCCTGGCAGGGGCTTGGCTATTACGCGCGGGCCCGCAACCTGCACAAATGTGCAGGTGTTGTCAGCCATGAGCATGGCGGTGTGTTTCCGGATACGGAAACAGAGCTTCTCAAATTGCCGGGCATTGGCCCCTATACGGCGGCGGCTATTGCGGCTATTGCCTTCAAACAGCCAACGGTGCCGGTGGATGGGAATATAGAGCGGGTGATCTCGCGGCTGTACGCGATTGAAGAGCCTGTCCGCCAATCGAAAGACCGGGTTCGGGTGCTGGCGACGAAAATCATGCCCACTTCTCGGGCCGGCGATTATGCCCAGGCGCTGATGGATTTGGGCGCGATGGTTTGCCGCCCGAAGTCGCCGAAGTGCGAAAAATGTCCGTGGTCTGGCGCCTGCACCGCTTTTTCCCAAGGAAATGCCGAGCGCTACCCGGTCAAGCCGGAGAAAAAGCCAAAGCCGGTGCGCCATGGCGTCGCCTTCTGGCTGCAAAATGCCGAGGGCGATATCTGGTTGCGCAAACGCCCACCCAAAGGCCTGCTGGGTGGCATGATCGAGGTCCCGTCAACGGACTGGCGTGAAGCCCCCTGGTCGGAACCGGAACTTGATGAGATCAAACCCCTGAACGCCGACTGGATGGAGAAGGAAGGCCAGGTCACCCATACCTTCACGCATTTTCATTTGAAAATATCGGTGTGGACAGGAATAACGTCGGCCAACAGTAACGCCGAGGGATTCTGGTGCGCACCGGACCGGTTCAACGAACTGGCATTGCCGACCCTGATGAAAAAAATTGTCGATCACGCCCGCAGGTAAGTCCGTAAGTTTTGTTTATTAGTCGTCGTAGGCAATCAGTGACGAGAAAGGAAGCCCACCCAGCTTGTCGCGACCGTTCAGAAAGGTCAGTTCGATCAGACAGACAGCGCCCACCGGATTCCCGCCGACCTTCCGGATCAGGTCAATGGACGCCCCCAGCGTGCCGCCGGTTGCCAGCAAATCGTCCAGAATGACAACCCGTTGTCCGGGCTGTACGGCGTCTGCCTGTATTTCAATGGTATCCGTGCCGTATTCAAGGTCATATTCATAGGAAATTGTTTCGCCCGGGAGCTTGCCTTTTTTGCGGATCATAGTGAATCCAAGACCCAGGCGGGCGGCCAGCGGAGCGGCAACCAGAAAGCCGCGGGCGTCAATTCCAGCCAGCACGTCCGGCGCATGTTTGCCGACTTCGCGCGCCATGCGGCCTAAAGCGACCTGCCAGGCATCGGGGTGAGCCAGAAGCGTTGAGATGTCATAAAAGAGAATACCCGGTTTCGGGAAATCAGGAACGGAACGGATATGCTGCTTCAAGTCCATGGAGGCTCACCTATTGGTTGGGATAAGCGCTCACTGTAAAGGGCGGCAGGCATCCGATCAATCACCGGTTTTCCGCTCCCACCGATTTATGGGGCCGGAGAATTCTGTATCTGACCAAGGGATGGGAGTTTCTTAATGGTGTCGTGCGGTCTATCATTAGGGAAGATTCGTGACGTTTTGTAGCTGAAAGTTGGCGCGATGCTTTTACACCGTTTTTTCCGTGGTTTGTTATTGGTGATCTGTGCGCAAATTCCCCTGTTGGGGCTTTTTGTTTATTTGCTGAGCATGGGGGTGGGTATTGCGGATTTTGGCAAACTGGCCGGATCGCTGCGCCCTGACCCCAAAGAGTTCGAGGTTATGCTGCAGGCTCAGGAGAAAAAACTGGCGGATCAGATGCTTGGCGATGTGGACCGTCTTTCGTTCAAAATCACCCAACTGGAAACCCGGTTGAACGATCTTTCACGGATTGGTCCGGCCTGGGACAAGTTTATCGCGGATGGGGGACTGGATAGCGTTGCGGGTATAGCCAAGGATCTGGAGAATATTTCCGGTGATGTGAAATATCTCGATGAACGGACCGCATCATTTGATGAACGGATTATAACGCTTGATGAACGGGCCATATCAATCGATCAACGGATTGCATCTCTTGATGAAACAATGACCCAGCGCTTGATGTCGCTGGTGGAAAACCTGGAGGGCCTGAAAGCTGCTACTGCGGCGCGAGTCGATGATGCTGGTCTGGCGCAGAACCAGAAGATTGATGAACTCCTGAAGTTGTATCCGACTCTTTATGCGCCGCGTCCGGAACGCAAACCATCTGCCGAACTGCGTTTTGTCGCCGAAGATTGGGAAATCAACCGCGCTGCCAAATCATCCCTCGACAAGATTGTTCGGACTATAAAGGGCTCGGGCAGCAAGACCGGCATCAGCATTTACGGGTTCACGGTTAAGCAGGGCTCGCTCAACTTCAGTATGGCGCTTGCCGACAAAAGGGCGCGGACAGTTGCGCAAGCGCTGCGGAAAAAAGGTGTCAAAAACCCGATCAAGATTTTTGTTGTGCCTGAATACAACACGCGCGATACGCGCGATAAGGCCGCAACCGATAAAAACCATGCCGTTCACATTTACCTGGATGAGCCATCGCAACAGGCCGTAGACCTGAAAGGCAAGTCATGACCCATGTGTTTCACCGCCATTTGAAAGTCAACCCGCCGACAGCGGTTGCTGGGGACGGGATTTATCTAATTGATTCTGAGGGGAAAAGGTATCTGGATGGTTCCGGGGGAGCTGCGGTTTCCTGTCTCGGGCACAGCGACAAGGATGTGATTGCCGCGATCAAGGCGCAGGCAGACAAACTGTGCTTTGCCCATACCTCGTTTCTGACATCTCAACCGGCCGAGGAACTGGCGGACCTGCTGATTTCCAAAGCGCCCGATGGCATCTCCTCGGTCTATTTTGTTTCGGGTGGATCTGAAGCGGTCGAGGCGGCTCTGAAAATGGCGCGCCAGTATCATCTCGAAATTGGCGAGCCATCGCGCACCCGCTTTATCGGACGTCTGCAAAGCTATCACGGCAATACGCTTGGTGCTTTGGGCGTTGGCGGAAATGCCGCACGGCGCGCACCTTTTAAGGAATTGTTGGCGGAGACCAGTCATATTAGCCCCTGTTATGCCTACCGGTTAAAACGGGATGACGAAAGCGAAGAGGAATACGGGCTTCGTGCGGCCAACGAACTGGAAGCGGAAATTCTGCGGCTGGGGCCGGAAAATGTTGCTGGGTTTATTGCAGAAACCGTAGGCGGTGCCACGGCGGGCGTGATCCCGCCGGTTGCCGGATACTTCAAGCGCATCCGTGAAATCTGCGATCAATATGGCGTACTGCTCATTCTGGATGAGGTCATGTGTGGCATGGGCCGCACGGGAACGACATTTGCCTGTGAACAGGACGGAGTTGCCCCGGATATTGTCACTATTGCGAAGGGCCTGGGCGCTGGATATCAGCCCATTGGCGCAACGCTGGCATCTGAAAAAATTTATGAGGCGATCCGTTCGGGTACCGGTTTTTTTCAGCACGGGCATACTTATCTGGGCCATCCCATCGCCTGCGCGGCGGCTCTGGCCGTGCAAAAGAAAATAGCATCGCATCGCCTTCTGGAAAATATCAATGCGCAGGGCGCGTTTCTCGACAGGCAACTGCATGAACGGTTCGGCAATCATCCAAACGTCGGTGATATCCGAGGGCGTGGGCTGTTTCGGGGGATTGAGTTGGTGGCGGACCGGGCGACGAAGGAGCCGCTCGATCCGGCTTTGAACACACATGCTGTCATAAAACGAAAGGCCATGGAGTTTGGTCTGATCTGCTATCCGTCGGGCGGAACGGTGGATGGAAAACGCGGCGACCATATATTATTGGCCCCGCCTTTTATCATTGAGACGGAACAGGTCTCTGAACTGGTTGACAAGCTGGGGCAGGCTGTGGATGCCGCATTGGCCTGACCAATGCAATAGTGCAGCGAAACCATAAGGTGAATAAATGTTGGCAATATTTTACTAAATATCTGAAAATATTGATATTTCAGGAGTGCTTGCACCGAAACGCGCCTGTGTTACACTTTCCAGCGTACGAAATCCGAATATGAGGTTTGTGCTGAAAACTCAAGATTTTGATCACTTGCTGAACATTCATATATGCGTTTAGGCCGTCGGAAATATCCGTCGGATTTTTGGGGCCCCGGTGAATAGGGGCTTTGATCTCAAGGAGGTTATTAAATGACATTTAAAAAAACTCTCGTCGCGACTGCGGCTGCACTGGGCTTCAGCTTTGCGGCAGGCAGTGCGGGTGCGGTTGAATTTATCACCATCGGCACCGGTGGTGTCACAGGCGTTTATTACCCGACCGGTCAGTCCATCTGCCGTCTCGTCAATAAGGGTAAAAGCAGCCACGGTGTTCGGTGCTCGGCTGAATCGACTGGTGGTTCCGTCTATAACATCAACACCATTCGGGCCGGTGAGCTCGATATGGGCGTTGCCCAGTCGGATTGGCAGTATCATGCTTACAACGGAACTTCAAAGTTCGCCGACCAGGGTGCATTCAAGGAATTGCGCGCTGTATTTTCCGTCCATGCCGAGCCTGTGAGTATTGTGGCCCGTAAGGATTCCGGAATTAAAACTGTCGCCGATCTTGCCGGAAAACGGGTTAATATTGGTAATCCGGGTTCCGGTACGGAAGCCACATGGGGTGTCATGTGGGAAGCCATGGGAATGACTAATGCCGATCTTAAGCTGGCAGCTCAAATGAAATCAGCAGAAACGCCAAGTGCGCTGTGCGATAACAAAATTGATGCTTTCTTCTGGTTGGTTGGTAATCCGTCAGCTTTGAACAAAGAAGCGGCGACGACCTGCGACGTGGTTTTTGCCGATCTGGACCATCCAGGTGTGGCCAAACTGGTTGCCGATAACCCTTATTACCGCTGGGCAACGATCCCGGGCGGCATGTATCGGGGCAACCCGAACGACACCAAGACATTTGGTGTGGGTGCAACGTTCGTTTCTTCAACCCGGGCATCTGCCAATACGGTTTATGAGGTCGTTAAAGCGGTCTTCGGCAACTTCAAGCAATTCCAGAAGATGCACCCGGCTTTTGCGCATCTGAAGGAAAGCGAAATGATCAAGGACGCACTTTCCGCACCGCTTCATGATGGCGCGGTCAAATATTATAAGGAACGCGGCTGGATGTAGATCTGGTTGATAACGAGGGGGCTTCGGCTCCCTCGTTTCCTTTTAGGTGATTTTAAAAGACGACCATGAGGATATTTACCTCGAAATAATTAACGAAGCTGGGGAGTTCAGCAATGTCTGAAGAAATGAATCCGTCCACGGGTGTATCGCAGGACAAACTTGCGGACATGATTGCAGAATCGGATACGGGCGGTCGAAACCCGACCGGAATTTCGGCTCAGGTTCTTTGGGTTGTTCCCCTTATATGGGCGCTTTTTCAGCTCTGGTACGCCTCACCCCTTCCTTACATGTTTAATATCGGCCTGTTCAATTCAACAGAAGCCCGCTCCATTCATCTGGCGTTTGCCATATTCTTGGCTTTTCTTGCCTTTCCGGCCCTGAAAAGCTCTCCGCGCAGCTATATTCCCATTCAGGACTGGGTGCTGGCCTTTGTTGCGGCGGGTGCAGCCTCATATATATTTGTCGCCTACCGTGAAATTGCCACGCGCCCCGGCCTGCCGACAACTGCCGATGTCGCCTTTGGCGTTGTTTGTATTATCATGGTTCTGGAGGCAACACGGCGCGCTCTCGGCCCGCCTTTGATGATCGTTGCCATCATCTTCATGATTTATTCCTTTGGCGGCGCCCATATGCCGGAAATCATCGCCCACCAAGGCCCCAGCCTGAACAAGGGCATGTCGCATTACTTCCTGACGACGGAAGGGATTTTTGGTGTGGCGCTTGGGGTCTCGACCAGCATGGTCTTCCTGTTTGTGTTATTTGGTTCGTTGTTGGAAAAAGCGGGAGCCGGTAATTATTTCATTCGCGTCGCTTTCGCCCTGATGGGGCATATGCGCGGCGGCCCGGCAAAGGCCGCTGTCGTTTCCTCGGCTCTGACCGGACTGGTTTCTGGCTCTGCAATCGCCAATGTGGTGACCACCGGAACGTTCACTATTCCGTTAATGAAAAAAGTTGGCTTTTCGTCAGAAAAAGCCGGTGCTGTAGAGGTCGCTTCATCGACCAATGGTCAGCTAACGCCGCCGGTTATGGGCGCGGTTGCCTTTTTGATGGTGGAATTTGTTGGCATTACCTACACGGAAGTCATCACACATGCGGCGCTGCCGGCTCTAATTTCCTATATGGCGCTGGTCTATATCGTTCATCTGGAAGCTGTGAAAGCCGATATGAAAGGCATTCCGCGGCGCGTCCCTTCGACGTTCATGAGCGCCGTCATCGGCTTTTCGACAACGCTTGTCGGAATGATCGTATTAAGTGCCATCGTCTATTACTTCTTTGGCTGGACCAAGGAAGAGTTTGGCGAAAGTACATTCTGGATTGCTGCTGCCGTAATGGTTGTCGCCTATCTGGCTTTGGTCAAATTTGCAGTGCGTTATCCCGAGCTTGAAACGGATATGGAAATTACCGAACTTCCGGAAACAGGTCCGACAGTGAAAGCCGGGCTTTATTATCTGCTGCCGGTTTTCCTGTTGATTTGGTGTCTGATTGTTGAGCGTTTGTCACCGTCACTTTCAGCTTTCTGGGCATCCATCTTCCTGCTGTTCATTCTATTGACCCAGGGCGCTCTCAAGTCGGCCCTGCGGGGAACGGGTGAAGCGCTTGTTACTTCTGTACGCCAAGGGATCGCCGATGTGGCTGAAGGCCTGATTGCCGGGGCCAGAAACATGATCGGCATTGGCGTCGCTACGGCCGCTGCCGGAATCGTGGTCGGTACGGTAACGCTCACACCCATCGGCCAGGTCATGGGAGAACTGGTCGAGTTTCTGTCCGGCGGCTATCTGATCCTGATGCTGTTCTGGACGGCAGTATTCAGTCTGATTCTGGGCATGGGCCTGCCGACAACGGCAAACTACATTGTTGTGTCATCCCTGATGGCCCCGGTTATTGTGACAATTGGCGCCGAAAACGGGCTGATTGTGCCACTTATTGCCGCTCATATGTTCGTCTTCTACTTCGGTATTCTGGCGGATGATACGCCGCCGGTGGCCATGGCCGCCTTTGCGGCGGCGGCCATATCGGGCGGAGATCCCATCAAGACCGGTTTGCAAGGCTTTGCCTATGATATCCGGACGGCCATCCTGCCGTTCCTGTTTATCTTCAATACGGAACTTTTGATGATCGGGATCGATTCCTGGTACCATCTCCTGATTACGATCATCACGGCAATAACGGCGATGATGCTGTTTGCCGCGGCGACACAGGGGTTCTTCATCGTTCGATGTAAGGCTTGGGAGATTGCGGCTTTGTTGCTGGTCGCGTTCACTCTGTTCCGTCCCGCCTACTGGATGGACCAGATATATCCCCCATTGGTTGAGGCGCCAGCCTCGACCGTTTATGACGTGGCGAAAGCCTTGCCAGAAAACGATCTTATTCAGGTCCGTGTGGTCGGTGTCGATTTTGACGGCAAGGACATCGATAAAATCATCATGCTGCCTGTCGGACCGGCTGGCGAAGGCAAGGACAGACTTGCAAATTCAGCGGGTCTGGAATTGCGTGAGGAAGGCGGAAAGATGATGATTGATCAGGTAGCGTTCGATGGAGCCGCAGACAAGCAGGGACTAGGTGAACTCGATACCGGCGAAGTCGCCAATGTTGTGGTGGCCTCTGACAGCCCAGCCAAGCAATGGATGTATCTGCCGGCGCTGGTCTTGCTGTTTGTCGTTGTCATGTTGCAACGGCGCCGTAAATCAATGCAACTCGCGACAGCTTAAGGGAGCATAAATCATGTTTAATACCATTTTGTTGCCCGTTGATCTGGACCAAGAAAGCTCTTGGAAAAAAGCTTTGCCGACGGCGCTCGAATTGTGCCGGGCGTCGGGCGGCAGTCTGCATGTGCTGACGGTAGTCCCCAACTTTGGCATGAGCATTGTCAGCCAGTTTTTCCCCGAAGATTTTGAGAAGAAAATGGCGAAGAAGGTGCTTCAAAAACTGCATGAGTTTGTCGATGCGCACGTACCCAAAGACATAAAGGTCCAGCATATTGTGGGCGAGGGTAGTGTCTATGAGGTGATTTTATCGATCACAGAAAAAATCAATGCGGATGTGGTGGTTTTGGCGGCGCACAACCCGGATATAAAGGATTATCTGTTGGGCCCGAACGCGGCCAAGGTGGTCCGCCACGCCAATTGTTCGGTAATGGTCGTTCGCGAATAGACGCCAATGATATGAAACAAAAAGGCCGCTGGAGCTTTGCTTCCAGCGGCCTTTTTAAATCTGTCTCAGAGAAGCAGGTTTATTTGCTTTTCAGATAGGCAATCACAGCAGCGCGATCGTCTTCTTTTTTGAGCCCAGGAAACGCCATGCGGGTTTTCTTGATGAAATTTTTCGGCTTCTTGAGAAATTCGTCGAGATTTTCTTCCGTCCAGACAAGGCCTTCTTCGGCTTTTGCGGCCATGGCCTTGGAATATTTAAAGTCTCCAGCCCCGGCTTTGCGTCCGACAATGCCCGTGAGGTCAGGGCCGACACCATTTTTGCCAAAGACATGACAAGCTTTGCATTTCTTGAAAACCTTTTCGCCGTCGGCGGCGAAAGCGGTGCTGGAAATGGCGCCTGATGAAAGGGCGATGGCGAAACCAATAAGGGAAAATGTGGCTAACCGGCTGATTTTGTTCATTGGGGTCCTCACTCGGATTAAAAATTGCGTTCGACCCTTAAACCGGGCCTGAAATTGAAAGCCTGTGATAACCTTTCCGACAGGGAAATATCAAGGCAATTCCTTTAAGGCTCTGAAAGTTCCCGCCATATTCCATACTCTTCGCGAAACTTGAGAAGGGAGTTCCAGACCCGTTTAAAGTCGGGGTTTGCCTTTGCCTCTTCGGCAACAACGTTTTTCCAGGCGTCGCGCAGACGATAGAGAATGGGGGATGGCCATGATTGTATGTTAACGCCAAGGGTTATCAGCTTTTTCAAAGCGTCAAACTGTGCGGCTTCGCCCCGGCTGAGGCTATATCTCATACTGTCACCGCATATGGTATTGACCTGGGATTTCTGAGTTGTGGAAAGCGCTTCCCAGGTGTCCAGGTTAATCATCAGCTCGAAAACGGTGATGGGTTGGTGCCAGCCCGGAAAGTAATAGTAGTTGGCCAGTTTATGGACACCCAGATGCAGGTCGGTGGCGGGTTGATAGAATTCTGCGGCGTCCAGAATTCCGGAATTCAGGGCGACCATCACGTCGCCGTCGGTGAGTGTTTCCGGTTGAACGCCGAGCTTGCGCATGACTTTAGCTCCAAGCCCGGAAATTCGCATGTGTAACCCATTCAGGTCTTCCGGAGTTTCCACTTCTTTCTTGAACCAACCGGACGCCTCGGATGTCGTCATGCCACAAAGGATGCCCTTAATTCCCTGTTTCTGATAAATTTCCTGGTAGATGTCCTGACCGCCTGAAAAATAGAACCATGCGAGATAGGCGCGTGGCCCCAGACCAAAGGGAACGGAAGAAAAAAGCCGCAGTGCGGGGTTTTTATGGCCCCAATCGGCAGGGCTGGTAAAAGCGGATTCTATGGTTCCGGAGCGGACCGCATCAAAAACCTGATCCGGAGCGACAAGCGCTCCCGGTTCGCTAAATGCGATCTGGAACTGGCCGCCAGAAACGCGACCCATATTCTGCTCAATCCGTTTCGCCATGGCGCTGAGTGCCGGCAGATTGGAGCCGTAGCTGCTGGCCATACGCCAATGCAGGGTGGCGCCGGCTTCATCCGTCATCTGTGCCGCGTTTTGTGGGATTGTGATCGACGCCGTGACGGTGCTTTTTTGTGGTGTGGGTTGAGATGCCAAACGGGAACCCGTTGCCGGTTGTGCGAAGCCCGGGATTTTCTCGGCGAGCTCAGGCCCGATAACGGTCGCGCCAATAACGGCTCCGCTAACAACACCAAAAATGATCCCGATAATTAGATTTCGCACGCCTCAAATTCCCTGATCATCAAATGTCGCTCATAGTGCAATAGACGGACAGGCGAGCTCAAGAAGATACTCAGTCAATAGAAAACGCCGGGGGTAGGGCCATAACGCTTGCAGATCGCTGATCTTGACTATCAAAAACGTCTCCCTATAAGAGCCTTCGTATGATTGATCGTCTGTTGAGTAACGCCCTGTTGCTTTTCAGTCAGCTATAAAGTCCAGTTGAAAGAGCACTTTGATGACAAACCGCATTCGCGTTGGCGGCCTGCAAGTAGCCGAAATTCTCCATAACTTTATCAACGATGAAGCTTTGCCGGAGAGCAATGTCTGTCCAGCAACATTCTGGGCCGGGTTTGATCGTCTGATTCATGATCTCGCCCCGCAAAACCGGGAGTTGCTGGAAAAACGCCTGAAAATGCAAAGGCAAATCAACGACTGGCATATTGCAAACCGCGCGGGCCCAATTGATTTCGCCGCTTACAAGGCCTTTCTCTCAGACATTGGTTATCTGGTGGCGGAAGGTGAGGCATTTACCATTGGCACGGAACAGACGGACGATGAAATCGCCCATGTGGCCGGGCCGCAACTCGTGGTGCCTGTCACCAACGCACGCTACGCCCTGAACGCTGCCAATGCGCGATGGGGTAGTTTGTATGACTGTCTTTATGGCACAAACGCCATTGCCGATGATAAAGGATGTGAACGGGGTGACCGTTTCAATGCGACGCGGGGTGAGGCGGTTGTCGCCTGGGGCCGGGCATTTCTGGATGCGGTCTTGCCGCTTAGCAAAGGGTCCCATGCGGATGCCGTCGGTTACCGGATTGAGGCGGGGAAACTGGCCGTATCAATCAATGGAGAGCCGACTGGATTGCAAAAACCGGATGCCTTTGTCGGTTTTCAGGGCCCCATGGAAAACCCAACGTCTCTGTTGTTCAGGAACAATGGCCTGCATATCGATGTTCAGTTCGATTCCACCCACGTCATAGGCAAAACCGACAAGGCGGGCATTTCGGACCTGATCATTGAGGCAGCCCTGACGACCATTCAGGACTGTGAAGATTCAGTGGCCGCTGTCGACGCCGGGGAAAAGGTCCAGACCTATCGCAACTGGCTGGGCCTGATGAAAGGCGATTTGACCGCAGAATTTAAGAAAGATGGCAAAACCTCAACCCGGTCCCTGCATGAAGACCGCACCTATACAGGAGTTGACGGTAAATCGCTGCATCTGCATGGGCGCTCGCTGATGCTGGTGCGCAATGTCGGGCATCTTATGGACAGCGACGCCATTTTGGACAAGGACGGCAACGAGGTGCCTGAAGGCATTATCGACGCTGTGGTGACCTCATTGATCGCCATTCATGACCTGAACAAAACGGAAGGCCTGCGCAACAGTCGGACCGGCTCCGTCTATATCGTCAAACCGAAAATGCACGGGCCACAAGAGGTGGCTTTCGCCGATACCCTGTTTGCCCGGGTTGAGGATCTGTTAGACCTCAAACGCAATACCCTTAAAATGGGGATTATGGATGAAGAGCGGCGGACCACGGTTAACCTGAAAGAATGCATCCGCGCCGCGAAGGACCGGGTTGCCTTTATCAATACGGGCTTTCTCGATCGTACAGGTGATGAAATCCATACCTCCATGGAAGCCGGCCCCATGATCCGCAAGGGCGATATGAAAAGCACGCCGTGGATTGCCGCTTATGAGGACTGGAACGTCGATATCGGCCTCGAATGCGGTTTGCAGGGCAAGGCCCAGATCGGCAAGGGTATGTGGGCCATGCCGGATATGATGGCGGAAATGCTGGAAGCGAAAATCGCCCATCCGGAAGCCGGTGCCAATACCGCCTGGGTGCCATCACCAACGGCAGCGGTTCTACACGCCACCCATTATCACAAGATCAACGTTGCGGCCCGCCAAAATGCCCTTAAATCCCGTGCGCGGGCAAGTCTGGACGATATCCTGACCATCCCCCTGGCGGACCAGCCCAACTGGACACCCGCCGAAATTCAGGAAGAGCTGGATAACAATGCTCAGGGGATTCTGGGCTATGTGGTGCGCTGGATTGATCAAGGCGTCGGCTGTTCAAAAGTGCCGGACATTAACAATGTCGGGCTCATGGAAGACCGCGCGACACTGCGCATCTCCAACCAGCATATCGCTAACTGGCTGCACCACGGTATCTGCACGAAAGAACAGGTGCAGGAGACATTGGAGCGCATGGCGGTCATCGTCGATGACCAGAATGCCGGTGATCTCGAATACCGGAACATGGCACCGGATTTCGCTTCCAGTATCGCCTTTCAGGCGGCATCGGATCTCGTGTTCCTGGGCCGCGAACAACCCAACGGCTATACGGAACCGTTGCTGCATGCCCGCCGACGGGAGCTGAAGGCCCAAGCCTGATTTAAGCTTTTGGAGAGAAATGGTCGGGGTGAGAGGATTCGAACCTCCGACCCCGTCGTCCCGAACGACGTGCGCTACCAGACTGCGCCACACCCCGACCGATGCACAGTTGTGCAGTGTGTGGGCGCGTTATAGCGGTCTCGGATGGCGAGGGCAAGAACCCTAATGGGCCCTTTCGATACAAAAATCGATCAGGTCGTTGAAAATGGTTTTGAGGGGCCCTTCTTCGAAGATGCCCAGTGAATCGCGGGCAATGGCGCCGTAATGTCGGGCCCGCGCAACGGAGTCCGTAAGGGCCCGGTGTTTTCCCATGAGATGCAGGGCATGGGCGAAATCATCTTCAGTCTGATCCAGATCTTCCAGCGTACGACGCCAGAATTTCCGCTCCTCTTCATCGCCACGCCGAAAAGCCAAAACCACGGGCAGGGAAATCTTGCCTTCCTTGAAGTCGTCACCAATGGATTTTCCCAATGTGGCCTGTTTGGCGGAATAATCGAGAACATCGTCAATGAGTTGGAAGGCGATGCCCAGGTTCATGCCATAGGATTCAAGCGCATCTTCCTCAACGCGCGGGCGTTCGGCGACAACGGCGCCAATCCGGCAGGCTGCGGCAAACAACTGTGCGGTTTTCGCCTTGATCACTTCCAGATACGTATCTTCACTGGTTTCCGTGTCGTTGGTGGTCATCAATTGCAGGACTTCGCCCTCGGCAATAACCGAAGAGGCATGTGACAGGATACGCAAGACATCCAGCGAGCCGTCCTCAATCATCAGTTCAAAGGCGCGGCTGAACAGAAAATCACCGACCAGAACGCTGGCCTGATTGCCAAACAGGGCATTCGCCGATTCCTGGCCGCGGCGCAGATCGCTCTCATCAACCACATCGTCATGTAAGAGGGTTGCCGTGTGGATAAACTCGACACAGGTCGCCAACGCCACCTGTCGCTCCCCCTGATAACCGCATAACTGGGCAGCACCCAAAGTCAGCAACGGTCTTAACCGCTTGCCGCCGGCGGCAATGATATGCCCGGCCAGTTGCGGGATCAGCGGAACCTGTGATTCCATGCGGCGCAAAATCAAACGATTCACCGCTTTCAGATCATCGGCCACATAGTTGGTGAGGGCATCCAGCGATGACTTTTTGGCCCGGTCTTCCTCTAAGTTTATGACAACACCCACGCAGGAACCCCTATAGTTAGATCACGACTTGACGTCTTGGCGTCTAACCGCAAGCATAGGTATGCAGGTGGTTGCTGGTCAAGTCACATACAAGAAACCGGTAAACGACTGTCTAAGGGATGGATGCCTGATAATGGGATACAGGGCCCGGGAAGCGGAGAAGCGAGAATGGTTGAGTTGACCCGAACGAACGATCCGGTCTTTTTGTCATGGCTCATGGCCCAGCTTTCCGAAGAGGGCATAGAGGCGATTGTCCTGGATTCCCATGCCAGCGTCATGGAAGGCAGCATTTCCGCCATTCAGCGCCGGGTCATGGTTATCGATGAGGATTTGCGGGTCGCCGAATCCATTCTGGCGGAGGCGGAAGGCATTGCGTCAGGAACACATGACCCGGCCTGACGCGCCTCCGGGCGCTGGGGCAGCGTCTGATTTCGAAGAAACCCGCTTGCTGGGCGGGCGGGTGATCTGCCTGCAGCCGAAAACCGGATACCGAACGGCCATCGATCCGGTTTTTCTGGCCGCCGCAATTCATGCGAAAGCGGGTGAGCGGGTGCTGGATGTGGGCTCAGGAACGGGAGCGGCGTCGTTATGTCTGGCGACACGCATTCAAGGCGTGAAGATCACCGGCCTTGAAATCGAACCCGCCTATGCCGCTCTGGCCCGGAAAAGCGCCGAACTTAACGGGCTTGGTCAGCACATCACCTTTATTGATGGCGATTTGTCAGCCCCGCCGAAGTTACCGGATTTTCGTGAGTTTGATCATGTGATTTCGAATCCGCCCTTTGTCGCGGCAGGACGCGGACGGGTGCCACCGGATGCTCGAAAAGCCAGAGCGACGGCCGAGAGTCACGTCAATCTGGAGGACTGGATTGCGTTTTGTCTGCGCATGACCCGATCGCGGGGTACCTTTACGATGATCCACCGGGCGGACCGGTTGCAGGACATTCTGGCCGCTACCCAGGGCGCTCTGGGCGGAATCGGGGTCTTTCCCCTTTGGCCGAACAGCCAATCGGGTAAGGACGGCTTGCCGGGGTGCGCCAGCCGGGTGCTTGTTTCTGGTCGCAAGGGGGTTCAGACGTCTATGAAGTTAATGCGGGGGCTCGTTTTGCATGACCCGGACAGCCAGACCTATACCCGTGAAGCACAGGCCGTATTGAACGATGCAGGGGCTTTGACGCTGGTTTGATTGAAGCCAGGACGGCAGGGCCGTTTTTTCTGTTTTACTTAAATATTTCAGGCCGCTAAAAGGGTCACATGTTTGGCCTTTTCAGTCTTCCCAAATTACTATTGACCGCCGCGATCATCGCGGGCGTCTGGTATGGGTTCAAGTGGTTGAACCGGCGTCAGGCCGAGTTGGCAAACCAGAAACCCAAACGGACCGAGAAGCCCCGGCATAGCACTCGCTCAAAAGAGGAAGACCCCGATATTGAAGAGATGGTTCTCTGCCCGGATTGCGGAGCCTATGTCGCCAAAGGCAGCAATCATAAGTGCGGATGATCTTTTTTTGGGTTCTGCCTGATTTTAACCATGACGTTGCTTGATTCTGTTGGGACCGCTGGTTAGGTTCTCCGGGCATTTTTATATCCCCCAGCGATGATCTGGAATTCTGGCCGCCATGGCACCTTTACCCAATAAACAAACCTGCTTCCAAAACCTGATTCTGAAACTGCAATCGTTCTGGGCCGATCAGGGCTGCGTGCTCCTGCAACCCTACGATATGGAAGTTGGCGCAGGCACCTTTCATCCGGCGACCACACTGCGGTCACTGGGGCAACCGGACGACATCTGGAAGTGCGCTTATGTGCAGCCGTCGCGTCGCCCGACCGATGGCCGTTATGGCGAGAATCCGAACCGTTTGCAGCATTATTACCAGTTTCAGGTGCTGATGAAGCCGAGCCCGATCAATATTCAGGAGCTTTATCTGGATAGTCTGGCTGTTTTGGGAATCGACAAGGCGTATCATGATATTCGTTTTGTCGAGGACGACTGGGAAAGCCCGACTCTGGGTGCCTGGGGACTGGGTTGGGAAGTCTGGTGCGATGGCATGGAAGTCAGCCAGTTCACCTATTTCCAACAGGTCGGGGGTTATGACTGCAATCCGATCCCGGTTGAGATCACCTATGGTCTGGAACGCCTCGCCATGTATGTGCAGGGCGTTGAAAACGTTTACGATCTGGATTGGGATGGCGTGCCGAAGGATCAGGGCGGCAAGACCTACGGCGATGTGTTCCTGCAGGCCGAGAAAGAATATTCCGCCCATAACTTTGAATATGCCGACACCACGCGTCTGAAACAGCATTTCGAGAATGCGGAGAAGGAATGCGCGGCTTTACTGGACGTGAACCTCACACTGCCCGCCTATGACCAGTGCCTGAAAGCCAGCCACCTGTTCAATCTGCTTGATGCACGTGGCGTTATCTCCGTCACCGAACGCCAGGCCTATATCGGCCGGGTCCGCACCCTCGCCAAGGGGGCTGCAGACGGCTGGATGAAGAGCAAGGGGATGGAGGTGAAATAATGGCCGAACTCCTTTTCGAGATTCTAAGCGAAGAAATTCCAGCCGGCATGCAAAAACGCGCATCCGATGATCTGAAGCGCCTCGTCTGTGATGCCCTGAAAGGGGCCGGGCTGGAATTTTCCAGCGCTGAAGCCAATGCCACGCCGCGCCGCCTGGCGCTGGTCGTTGACGGTCTACCGTCGAGCCAGCCAGACATCAAGGAAGAGAAAAAAGGCCCGAGCGTTAATGCGCCGGAACAGGCTTTGCAGGGGTTTTTGAAAGGCAACGGACTGGCGTCCATTGAAGAGGCGGAAATCCGTGACCTGCCGAAGGGTCAGTTCTATTTTGCGGTAACGGACAAAAAAGGTCAGGCGACGGTGGACGTGCTTAAATCCCTGCTGCCGACCGCCTTGAGTGCCATGCCGTGGGCCAAGTCCATGCGCTGGGGCAATGAAAGCCAGCGCTGGGTGCGCCCGGTGCATTCGATGATCTGCCTGTTGGATACATCAGTTGTGCCGTTTGATTTTGCCGGTGTGAGCAGTGGCGCGGAAACGCGCGGCCACCGCTTCCTGTCGGAAGGCGCGATCCACGTCGACGGGTTTTCAGCCTACAATGACAAACTGCGGATGGCCAAGGTCATGCTCGATCCGGCCGAGCGCCGCCAGTTGATCGAGACACAAGCCCTCAAACTGGCTGCCGCTGAAGGCCTGACTCTCAAGGGCGATCCGGGCCTGCTGGACGAGGTGTTGGGTCTGGTTGAATGGCCAGTGGTGCTCATGGGCTCCATCGACGAGGCCTTTATGGATGTGCCGCAGGAAGCGCTGATCTCGTCCATGCGCAAACATCAGAAATATTTTTCCTGTCTCGATAAGGACGGCAATCTGGCAACGCGCTTTGTTGTGGTCGCCAATACGGAAACGCCCGACAATGGAGCCAAAGTGATTGCCGGGAACGAGCGCGTGCTGCGCGCGCGGCTTTCCGACGCCAAATTTTTCTGGGATCAGGACCGTAAGACTTCTTTGGCGTCAAAAGCCCCCGCCCTCAAGGACCGGGTTTTCCACGCCAAACTGGGCACGTTGGATGAGAAGATTGACCGGGTGCAGGCGCTGGCCGTCGATGTTGCGTCGCATGTGCCGGATGCCGACAAGGACAAGGTGCGTTCGGCCGCCCGTCTGGCCAAGGCCGATCTGTCGACCGGCATGGTTGGCGAGTTCCCCGATCTGCAGGGCACCATCGGTCGTTATTACGCGCTGCACGATGGCGAATCGGCGGAAGTGGCGGACGCCATTGCCGAACATTATTCGCCGGTCGGCCCCAACGACGCCTGCCCACAAAAACCGGTCAGCGTCTGTATCGCGCTGGCTGATAAAATTGATACCCTGGTTGGTTTCTTTGCCATTGATGAAAAACCGACGGGATCGAAAGACCCTTATGCGCTGCGCCGCGCCGCGCTGGGCATCATCCGCCTGATCCTTGAAAACAATCTGCGGCTTTCGCTGCTCAGCATTTTTGAGCAGGCGTTTCGTTTGTATGGGCAGGGCGACAACCCATCGCAGGATTTGCTGGCGTTTTTCGCCGATCGCCTGAAGGTGCATCTGAAAGAACAGGGGGTGCGTCACGACTGCATCGATGCCGTGTTCTCGCTGGGTGACGGGGATGATCTGGTGCGCCTGCTGGCGCGGGTTGGGGCGTTGTCGGAATTTCTCTCGACGGATGATGGCGAAAACCTGCTAACGGCTTACCGAAGGGCCGCCAATATATTGAAAATTGAAGAGAAAAAGGACGGACGCACCTATGCGTCGGTTCCGGATGAGGCGCTCTTTTCGAATGCTGAAGAGGCTGCATTGTTCAACGAACTGGAAGCGGAAGCACCGGTCATCGCAGAGAATGTGATTGCTGAAAACTTTGGTGAAGCCATGCAGGCGCTGGCCAAGCTGCGCGGTCCGGTGGATGCGTTTTTCGATGAGGTCACGGTGAATGCGGATGACGCTTCGGTGCGGGAAAACCGCTTGAAGCTGTTGTCGCAAATCCGTTCGGCTCTCGATGGGGTTGCAGATTTTTCGAAGATTGAAGGATGAGTATTGGAGGGGCGGTGCCCCGATCGTGGAATTAACAAATAGGGTGAGTCACAGATGACAAAATGGGTCTACGGCTTTGGCGATGGCAAGGCAGAAGGCAGCGCCGAAATGCGTAATTTGTTGGGCGGCAAAGGGGCCAATCTGGCGGAGATGTCCAGCCTGGGCATTCCGGTGCCTCCGGGGTTCACGATCACCACAGAAGTCTGTACCTATTTTTACGATCATGACCGGACCTATCCGGCTGACCTGACCGCCGAGGTCGATGCGGCTATGGCCGAGATCGAGCGTATTCTTGGTAACGGTTTTGGCGCCACCGACAACCCGCTTTTGGTTTCTGTGCGCTCCGGGTCGCGCGCTTCCATGCCGGGCATGATGGATACGGTCCTGAACCTCGGCCTCAACAATCAAACGGTGGAAGCGCTTGCCGCCAAATCCGGCGATGTGCGCTTTGCCTACGATAGTTACCGCCGTTTTATCCAGATGTACGGTGACGTGGTGCTGGGTGTCGATCACCACAATTTTGAAGACATTCTGGAAGATCACAAGGACGACAACGGCTATACGCTGGATACCGACCTGAGCGGCGAAGACTGGAAAACGGTTGTTGCCAATTATCTCTCCATGGTCGAGGAAATGCTCGGCAAACCGTTCCCGCAGGATCCCAAGGAACAGTTGTGGGGCGCCATCGGTGCTGTTTTTGGTTCGTGGATGAACGACCGGGCGATCACCTACCGGCGTTTGCAGGGTATCCCCGCCAGCTGGGGAACGGCGGTCAGCGTTCAGTCCATGGTGTTTGGCAACATGGGTGACGATTGCGCCACGGGTGTGTGTTTCTCGCGCAATCCGTCGACCGGCGAAAATGCCTTCTACGGGGAATATCTGGTCAATGCCCAGGGTGAGGACGTGGTCGCCGGTATCCGCACGCCGCAACCGCTGACGATAGCCGAAAAAATCTCAACGGATTCCGATCTGCCGTCCATGGAAGAGACCATGCCCGCGATCTATGCCGATCTGGTGGCGGTTCGCGAAAAACTGGAACAGCATTACAAAGACATGCAGGACATGGAGTTTACGGTCCAGCAGAACAAGTTGTGGATGCTGCAAACCCGTAACGGCAAGCGCACGGCCAAGGCCGCCCTGAAGATTGCCTGCGACATGTTTGATGAGGGCCTGTTGACCCGTGATCAGGCCATCCAGTGTGTCGACCCGGCGCAACTCGACCAGTTACTGCACCCAACGCTGGACCCCGATGCCGAACGCCGGATGATCGGGCGCGGCTTGCCTTCGAGCCCGGGCGCGGCTTCCGGGCGTATTGTCTTTGACGCTGACGAAGCGGAAGCCTGGACCAATCGCGACGAGAAAGTGATTCTGGTGCGCATCGAAACGTCACCGGAAGATATCACTGGCATGCATGTCTCCCAGGGCATTCTGACGACGCGTGGCGGCATGACCTCGCACGCCGCCGTTGTCGCACGCGGTATGGGAAAACCCTGCGTGTCCGGTGCGGGCGACCTGCGCGTCGACTATGCGTCGAAAACTCTGATGTGCATGGGCCAGTCTCTGGGTGAAGGCGATGTGATTACACTGGACGGTTCAACGGGTGAAGTTTTTCTGGGCGCGGTTGCGACCATTGAGCCGGAACTGACGGGCGATTTTGGACGCCTGATGGAATGGGTGGATGAAGTCCGGACCATGGGCGTGCGCGCCAACGCGGAAACTCCACAGGACGCGGAGACGGCGCGCAAGTTCGGCGCCGAGGGTATTGGCCTGAGCCGTACCGAACATATGTTCTTCGATCCCGAACGGATCATCCACATGCGCCAGATGATTTTGGCGACCACAGAGGCCGCACGCCGCGAAGCGCTGGATAAGCTGCTTCCCTATCAGCGTGAAGATTTCACGGCCCTGTTCCGGATCATGGAAGGACTGCCGGTCACCATTCGACTGCTCGACCCGCCCTTGAACGAGTTCCTGCCGCATACGGAAGAGGAAATCGAGGACGTCGCCAAATCGGCGGGGGTTGATGCCAAGGCCGTCAAATTACGACGCATTGAGCTTGATGAATCGAATCCCATGCTCGGGCATCGCGGGTGCCGGTTGGGTATTACCTACCCGGAAATCTACGAAATGCAGGCCCGGGCCATTTTCCAGGCGGCTGCCGGGCTGGCCAAGGAAGGCAAGGACGTGGTTCCGGAAATCATGATCCCGCTGATCGTCGACAAGCCGGAGCTGGATATGTTGAAAGCGGTTGTCGATACAGTGGCGGCCGAGGTGGAATCGAGCGAAGGCGTCAAGCTGACTTATCTGGTCGGCACCATGATTGAACTGCCTCGCGCCTGCCTGCGTGCTGATGTGATTGCCGAAACGGCAGAGTTCTTCAGCTTTGGCACCAACGATCTGACGCAAACGGCCTTTGGCTTTTCGCGTGATGATGCAACGCCGTTCCTCGACGTTTACCACAGCAAGGGCATCCTCGCCGATGATCCGTTCATGACCATCGACCGCGAAGGTGTGGGTGAACTGGTGAAGATTGGTGTTGAGCGCGGAAGATCAGTACGCCCCGACCTGAAACTCGGAATTTGTGGCGAGCATGGTGGCGACCCGGCGTCCGTGCGGTTCTGTCAGGAAATCGGCCTGACCTATGTCTCCTGCTCGCCGTTCCGCGTGCCGATTGCCCGGCTTGCGGCAGCCCAGGCAGCGCTTGATCTGAAGAGCTAGTTTCCGCACCTCTTCACAGAAGGGACGGAAATCGGCTAGACTGGTGGCATGAAAAGCCGCTGGATCATGCTGTGCATCGCCATTGTCGGCGCGGGTCTTTCCGAAAAGGCGATGGCGGATGGAGATATCGACAAGGGTCGGGAACTGGCCATAACCCATTGTGCGCGTTGCCATGTGATTGGCGACTTCAACAAGTTTGGCGGGATTGGTTCCACGCCGTCATTCCGGCTGATCCGCGGTATGGAAGACGGCATGGAGCGCTTCCAGACCTTTTATGAGCGCCGCCCGCATCCGGTTTTTGTGCGCGTCCCCGACGTGCCAAAGTGGTCCGATGCCGATCCTTATGTGACCGAGTTTACGGTGTCTCTGGAAACGATTGATGATTTGATGGCGTATGTTGAAACCATCGAAAAACTCGATTTGTCGCGTGTTCCTGTGGTGAGTGGTGTTGGTCCGTCACGCAAGCAGCAGCTTTCGGGCTCGCGGCTGGAGCGCTAGATCTGTGTCTGTTCAACAATCAGAGTGAGGAGCATCTATGAAGTCCGGGATCATCGATGGCTATCACGCCCATATTTATTTTCCGCAAGGCGACAACCTCGCCCATAAGGCGGCGGATGTGGTGCGCCGGAAAGTTATTGCCGATTTCGATGGGGTTGAGGGAACCAGCCGCAAGGTGCCCGGTGGGCCGCATTTTGTACCCATGCTGCAGGTGGATTTTCCCAACCATCGGTTTGCCGAAGCGGTTTCCTGGATGATGCTCAATCGGAGCGATCTGAACATTCTGGTTCACCCCATCACCGGCGACGAGGTGGCGGACCACGGAGATCACGCGGCCTGGCTGGGTGAGGCGCAGCCCATCAATTTCGACGCGTTGCGTTAACCGCCCGTCGGGTCTCTGCGCACAAAAAACGTCCAGTCGGGCAGCGGGCTGTCGTTGCGCAATTCCACATGCGGGCTCAGGTGGCTGGCGCAGAAGTCAAACAGGTCGCGCCCGTTGATGTAATAAAGCCCGTCGTAAAGATCATCGGCATCGTCGCGCAGCATGTTGAAGGCAAGACCTTTGCGGGTTTTTGACCAGAGCTGCAGGAGCAGCGCCTTGATATAGGCCTCCCATTCCACTTCATCCTGGCCCATATGCATGTTGAAGGTGCCGGACACCAGCGTGTAGTCGGCGATGTCCGTGGCCCTCATCTGGCGCAGGAAGCGGGCTCTGGGGTCGGTGATACTTTTTTGCGCCGCCTCAATCATCTGGCGACTCATGTCGGTGCCGAGATAAGTGCTGCCTGTCATCAACGGTTTGTCGGCCAGATAATCAAACAGTGCCCCATAACCACAACCGAAATCATGGATGGAAATCCCGCCGGACTGATCAGCGGGGGCGAAGATCTGACTGAGGATGGCAAAGCGCCGGAACTGGTAGTCGTGATTCTGCCAGAACACGCCGCGCGGGTCGTTGCCGAACTGTTTCAGGCGTCGCTCATAGGCGCGGACAACCGGTGATAAAAACTTTGCCGATTGTCTCAGGATATCTGCGGAGGAAGCCATCCCGGCAGCTTAGCGGCAAAAGTGGGGAAACAACATGGTTTCAGTAAGTCGCCCAGCCGGGTTTTATCGGATGCAGAGCCGCCTGTTCACAGCGCAAATCCGTTGAATCGTTTTCAAGTGCCTCCAGACGCAGCAGAGCCAGGCCCCGGTTGGCATTGCTGGAGCGCATTTCACCAACATTTTTATCTCCTGAAAGGACGGCTGCGCCAGAGGCGGGTGCGTCGCCATCGATGGTGACCGGCACCAGCCGCTTCTTGATGAGGCCCCGGTATTTGGTCCGTGCCGTCAATTCCTGGCCCATGTAACAGCCCTTGTTCCAGTTGATCCCGTTCAGTTCGTCAAATCCGCTTTCCAGTAGAATGGATTTGTCGATCAGCAGATCGCGGCTGGCGTCCGGGAGGCCAAGGGTCAGGCGATGCAGGTCATAATCGGAGGGCGTGGCGGCGGTTGCGTCCAAAGTCTCGAGTGGATCATCGTTGTGATTGGTAGCCAGAAGGGCGCGGACGCCAGCCTGTGCGAGGCGGGGGTCGACAAGGAAAATGTCGTCTGTTGTTGTCACCGTTGCCGCACCGGGCTCATTGGCAAGCCCACAGATTTCCGGCACATCATCTCCCCAAAGGGCGTGGACCCGATAGTGATCGGTCTCATCAGCAAGCTCTGCATTGGCCCGCAGCTTGTAAATACGCAGTCGCTTCAGCAGATCGCCAATGCGGCTTTTTTCGCAATCGATCAAAAGCTTGTCACCGATTTGAGAGATAAAAAAATCGAACAGATATTTCCCCTGCGGGGTCAGCAGGGCCGCATAAATCGTTTTTTCTGGGCTCACTTCCGAGATGTCATTGGAAATCAGGCCCTGCAGAAAATCACGCGAATCGGGACCGGATACGGAGAGAACGCCGCGCTCGGGCAGCGGTGATTGGTATAGTGATGGCATCCAAAATTCCTTAACGATGGTCCGGTGGCGGCTGAAAATGCCTTTAAAGGCGACCCTTTTCATAGAAGTAAGGAGCAAACAGGCGCTTGGCAAGCGGGGAAGCCTTTTCAAGTCGTCGGGAGGGCCGTATAAGTGGCTGAATCTTAGGCATTTAGTGATGGTCCATGCGCATTCTCTTCATTACCGCGACACGAATTGGCGATGCGATCCTGTCAACCGGTTTGCTGAACCATTTGGTGCGTACCTATCCCGAAGCCCGCGTCACCGTCGTCTGTGGCCCGGCCGCGGCAGGTCTGTT
Organism: Rhodospirillales bacterium; assembly: GCA_048262255.1. Taxonomy (GTDB): domain Bacteria; phylum Pseudomonadota; class Alphaproteobacteria; order Rhodospirillales; family Casp-alpha2; genus JABMNT01. Next base: position 1,996,111 of record JBLXFH010000001.1, read on the forward strand.
TGAAGCGGCGCCCAATATCGAGCGGCTGATTGTTCTCGATAAAATGCTGTTTTCTCTGCATTGGCTGCGTATGTGGGGGCTTTGCGCGGGGAAATACTGGCATACAGTGGTTGATCTTCGCAATGCGCCTTTGTCCTACCTGCTGCTGTCTTTTCGCCAGCGCCATCTGGGCAAGGTGACCGATGACAAGCACCGGGTTATCAGTTTGGCGCAAACGCTGGGATTGCAGGATGCGCCACCCGCGCCGAAACTTGCCTGTTCGGAAACGCATCGCGCAACGGCCGAGGCGCTCATTCCCGACGGTCCACCGGTGCTGGCCATCGGGCCGACCGCAAACTGGGCCGCCAAAACCTGGGCACCGGAAAACTTTGCCCGACTGACCGAGCGCTTTGCGGTGGCAGGCGGGTTGATGCCGGGATGCCGGGTCGCACTGTTCGGGCGCGATGATGAACGGCCGCAGGCCATTCGCCTGATTGAAGCCATTCCAGCCGAGCGCCGCATTGATCTGATCGGCCGCTTGAGCCTCTCGGAAGTCTATGCCTGTCTGCAGCGTTGCGCCTTTTATGTGGGCAACGATTCAGGACTCATGCATCTGGCGGCTGCGGCTGGTGTGCCGACGGTCGGACTGTTTGGCCCGAGCAAGGAATTACTGTATGGGCCATGGGGAGCGCATTGTACAAGCGTGCGAACCCCGGAAGGTTTTGATGACATTCACCCCGATGGCTTCGATCACCGGACAAGCGGATCACTGATGGACAGCCTGTCTGTGGATCATGTGGAGGCGGCAGCACGTGCTTTGTGGCAAAAGACACAGGGGCAGGCGGCATGAAGCTCTCGGCGGTGATCAGTGTGCATAACGAGGAAAAGCAACTGGCGGATTGTCTCAAGACGCTGTCTTTCGCCGATGAAATTGTCGTCTTGCTGGATAAATGTACGGACACATCCGGTGACATCGCCCGCACCTTTACCGACCGGGTCATCGAAGGCGCCTGGGCGAAAGAAGGGGAACGCCGCAATACGGCCATTGCGGTGTGCAAGGGGGAATGGGTTTTCGAGATTGATGCGGATGAACGCGTTCCGGAAGAACTGGCTCAGGAAATCCTGAAAACGGTTGCGACCACACCCCATGACTGGCATGAAATTCTTGTCGATAACTATGTGGGTGCGCGTCTGGTCCGCTGGGGCTGGGGGGCTTCGTTCGGCAAGGCGGCCTACCCTGGCCTATTCAAAAAAGGCGTCAAGGTTTGGGGCGATCAACGGGTCCATCCCCAACTGACCTGGTCCGGCACAAAAGGTCCGATGTTGAAAAATCGCCTGATCCATTATGTGGACCGCAATATTTCGGACATGCTGAAGAGGCTAGACAACTACTCGACGGCGCGGGCCAAGGACATTCGCGAACAGGGTGCCAAAGACACCACGGCCAACAATATCCGTCGCCTGTTTTCCCGCTTTTTCAAATGTTATGTGGCGCGTAAAGGTTATCGGGAAGGCGGTTACGGCCTGATCATCGCCCTATGCGCCGGCCTGTTTCCATTGATCTCACACCTCAAAGCAACGCTGGAAGACGACTGATGGCGCGTATTTTACTGGCCGATGACGGCATTGAATTTGACGGGCAAACACCTGAGCAGCGGCCACTGGGTGGTGTTGAATCGTCGGTGGTCAATTTGTGTCAGGAACTGGCGAAGCGTGGGCATGAGGTTTTTGTTCGCAACAAATGCAAAGCGGCACTGACCCATAAGGGCGTTCATTGGCATCCCATTGATGAGGGCTCATGGCCGGAAAATATTGATCTTTATATTGCCAACCGGGGTGACAGACTGATTGAGCGGATGCCCGACGCCAAACGCACCGCATTCTGGATTCACAATCCCGCTGTTTATCTGAAGAAATGGCGGTATCTGTCGAAGTTATGGCGGGTCAAACCGGCGATTGTGTTTATTGGCGACTATCATGCGACCACCTATCCGGGCTGGATGCCGGGTGGTGAGCGGGTGGTTATTCCCTACGGCTTGCCAGATGAATTCTGCCATGCCGAGGTTTTGAGCGAGGCACCACCGCCGCGCGCTCTGTTCACATCCAATCCGCTGCGTTCATTGAGCTGGCTTCTGGATTTATGGAAAGATCAGATTGAGCCTGCGGTGCCGGGCGCCGAGCTTCACCTGTTCACCGGCGCCGCCACCTATGGCGCGGTGGGCGATAAAAAGGCCGAAGCCATGGCCGCGGTTATTACCCAGGCGGAGAGCTTGGAGAGCCAGGGAGTCTTTATCCGGGGGCCAGTCTCAAAATCGGTTTTGATTGATGAGTTCAAGCAGGCACGTTGCATGCTGTATCGGGGCGATATCAACGAGACCTTCTGCCTTGCCGTGGGCGAAGCGCAGGCGTCAGGCGTTCCGGCCGTGGTTCGTGATCTGGGCTCGGTAGTGGAGCGGGTAAAAGACCATGAAACCGGGTTTATTGCCCGAAATGATAAAGAATTCGTTGAAAAAGCCGTGCAATTGCTGAGTAATGAAACCTTGTGGAGAGCTCAACATCACGCCTCTCTGAATCTGCAGCGCAGTTGGCGCTGGCCGGACGCAGCGGCCCGCTTTGAACAATTGATTCCGAGAGAGTGACAGGGTTTCTATGAAAATTCTTCAGGTTATGGCAGGTGCCGATGGCGGTGGGGCGGAACTGTTCTTTGAGCGACTGAATATTGCCCTGCGTAAACGCAATTCTATTGAGCAGCATTCGTTGATCCGGGAAAACGCGGATCGGAACCGGCGGTTAAAGGCTGGTGGGGTTGAGCCTGTTCAATTGAAATTCGGAGGCCGTCTGGATTGGCTGACACCGCGCGCCATCAAGCGCGAAATCAAAAATTTCAAACCCGATATCGTATTGTCGTGGATGAACCGGGCGGCCAGCATGTGCCCGAAAGCGCAAAACAGCGAGTACCTTCATATTGCCCGGCTGGGTGGTTATTATGATCTGAAATATTATCAGAACTGCGACCATCTGATTGGCAATACGCAAGATATTGTCGAGTATCTGGTCAAGGAAGGCTGGCCGCAGGACAGGGCGCATTATCTGCCAAATTTTGTTGCCGATGAACAGACGGCTGACCTTGATAGAAAAGCCCTTTATACGCCCGACAGTGCGCCGCTGATTGTGGCCATGGGGCGGCTGCATGAAAACAAGGCCTTTGATGTTTTGCTACAGGCGCTGGCGCGGGTTCCGGGCGCGTATTTGTGGATTGCCGGTGATGGACCGTTACGCCATGACCTCGACAAACTGGCGGAAAAACTGGCGGTCAAGCCGCGGGTCCGGTTTCTGGGCTGGCGCGAAGATACGGCCGCTCTGCTGCAAGCGGCGGATCTGTTTGTCTGTCCATCCCGACATGAGCCGTTGGGCAATGTTGTGATCGAGGCCTGGGCGCAAAACACGCCGGTTGTCGCCGCCGACAGCTACGGACCGGGAACCCTGATCACCCATCTGGAAACCGGCGTCCTGGTGCCAGTGGATGATTCGGCAACCTTGGCGCGGGGCATCAAGAACGTCTTGGAAGATCAAAATTTGGCCCATCGGATTGCCGAACAGGGGCGGGCCGAATTTGAAGCGCATTATTCGGAAAGCATTGTGGTTGATCAGTACCTGGATTTTTTTGACAGGATCACAGCAGAAAAAGTGGCGGCGCCATGTGCGGCATCGCCGGTGTAATGACCCGCGACGGGTCGCGCCCGTCCGATGCGGTTCTGGATGCCTTTGTGAAAGCGCTGGCGCATCGTGGCCCCGATGGGAGTGGGCGTTATCTGCTGAACGATACGGCCTTTATTCAGACGCGGCTGGCGATTATTGACCTTGATGGTGGTGATCAGCCATTGTTCATCGAGGGCGGCCCGCTGCGCCCGCCGCTGGCGCTTGTCGCCAATGGCGAGATTTATAACTATGTGGAATTGAAACAGCAGATCACCGGGGTGGCGTACAAGACCCAGTCCGACTGCGAACCGCCGCTGTTTTTGTATCGACAGCACGGCATTGAGTTCGCTGAACATTTGCGTGGCATGTATGCCATCGCCATTCACGACCCCGGCGAAGACCGGCTGGTTCTGTGCCGGGACCCGTTTGGCATCAAGCCGCTCTATTATGGCGCGACGGAAGACGGTTTCGTTTTTTCTTCCGAGTTTCAGGCGTTTCAGAAGGCTGGTATCTGCAAGCTGGGGGTCCGCCCGGAGGCGCGTGACTGCCTGCTCAATATCCAGTTTACGGCGGGGGCGGAAACGATCATTGAGGGCGTGTACCGGGTCCTGCCCGGCGAAACGCTGGTCATTGAAAAGGGTGAGATCACAGAGCGCCTGCAATTGGGCGCCTTGCCGCCGCGTGCGCCGACACCTATTGGCAAAGCCGATGCAATTGCCGAGCTGGACCGGGTGCTGGCCGACAGTGTGGAGGTGCATCAGCGCTCCGACGTACCTTATGGTATGTTTCTTTCGGGTGGTATCGATTCTTCGGCCATCCTGGCCATGATGGCGCGCCTCAATCCTGACCCGGTCGAGGCATATACCATCGGCTTTAGCGGCACCGCGGCACCCGATGAGCGTGATCATGCCCGTGCCGTTGCCAAGGCCACAGGGGCGTCGCATCATGAGGTCGAATTTTCTGAACAGGATTTTTGGCAAACACTTCCTGCAATTTGCGCCGCCATGGATGACCCGGCCGCCGATTATGCGGTGTTGCCCACCTACAAACTGGCGGGACAAGTCCATAAAGACGGTCTGAAGGTGATCCTGTCGGGCGAGGGCGGTGATGAACTGTTTGGTGGGTATGGGCGCTACCGGCGCGCCATGCGTCCGGCCTGGCTGGGTGGGCGGCCCATGCGGGAAACAGGCATTTTTGAAGGGCTGGGTTTGCTGCGTGTTGAAAACACGGATTGGCGCGCGGCTTATGATGGGGCTTTTGAGGCCCTGCCTGCCGATTACACGCGCCTGCAAAAAGCCCAGGCTCTGGACTGCGCCGACTGGTTGCCTAATGATCTGCTGACCAAACTCGACCGTTGCCTGATGCACCATGGCGTAGAGGGGCGGGTGCCGTTTCTCGATCCAAAAGTCGCCGATTTCGCTTTCCAGCTTCCCGACGGTCTGAAGATCAGATGGGGGCAGGGAAAATGGCTGCTGAGGAAATGGCTGGACCGGCATCTGCCGGAAGCCAATGTTTTCAGTAAGAAAAAGGGCTTCACGGTGCCGGTCGGCGAATGGATCGCCAATAAGGCGACAGCGCTTGGGCCGCTGGTCGCGGCGCAGCCGGGCATTGCCGAGGCCTGCCATGGGGATGCGGTGAAAGCGCTGTTTGCATCGCTGGCGCAAACACCCGATAAAAAAAGCGGAATGGTGGCCTGGTATCTGTTGTATTATGCCCTGTGGCACGGGCATTACATCTGCGGCCATGTGGCTACCGGTGACGTGCTGGGCAGTTTGGAATTGAATAAAGGCGTGGGCTGATATGGACCGGATTACACTTATAAAACCCGATGACTGGCATTTGCATGTGCGCGACGGCGCCATGCTGGAGGCCGTTGTTCCCTATACGGCCCGACAGTTCGGTCGGGCCATCATCATGCCCAATCTGGTGCCGCCGGTGACCCGGGTTGAGCAGGCGCTGGCCTATCGTGAGCGTATTCTGGCGGCTGTGCCTAAGGGCGTGAATTTCAAACCCCTGATGACCGCCTATCTGACCGACGGCACCGATGCCGATGAACTGGAGCGTGGCTACAAAGAGGGCGTGTTTGCCGCCGTTAAACTCTATCCGGCCGGGGCAACAACCAATTCGGATTCCGGCGTGACCGATATCAGCAACGCCACGGCGGCGCTGGAACGCATGCAGAAAATCGGCATGCCGCTGTTGGTGCATGGCGAAGTGACCGACCCGGCGGTGGATATTTTCGATCGGGAAGCGGTTTTTATTGAGCGCGTGATGATCCCGCTGCGTAAAAAGTTCCCGGAACTGAAGGTGGTATTCGAACATGTCACGACGCGCCAAGCCGTCGATTATGTTGAGGCCAGCGATGCGCACACAGGCGCGACCATCACCGTTCATCACCTGATGATCAACCGCAATGCCATTTTTCAGGGGGGCATCCGCCCGCACCTCTATTGCCTGCCGATCGCCAAACGCGAGGAACACCGCCTCGCCCTGCGCAGGGCCGCCACTTCAGGGGCCGCCAGCTTTTTCTTAGGCACTGATTCTGCCCCTCACGCTCAACACACCAAGGAAACGGCCTGTGGCTGTGCGGGTGTGTTCTCGGCAGCGACGGCGGTAGAACTCTATGCCCAGGTGTTTGACGAAGATGATGCGCTTGAAAACTTCGAAGCCTTCGCCTCGCTCAACGGGCCGAAGTTCTACGGGCTGGAAGCCAATTCGGAAAAAATCACGTTAACGCGGGCCGCACAGACAATCCCTGAAGACATAAAAGTCAGCGGTGGCGATGCGGTGGTCAATTTCAGAGGCGGCGAGTCCCTGTCCTGGACGATCCAATCGGCCTGATTGACCTTCCCGTCGGGCGTTTTATAAAGGCCCATAGACTTAAAACAGCATGAGGAGAGGGTTATGACGACTTCCGGGCACTTCACGGCGCTGCTTCTGGAACAGGATGCGGACCGCAAGGTCACAAATTCGATCGAGACCATCTCCGACGACCGGTTGCCGGAAGGCGACGTGACGGTGGCTGTCAAATATTCGACGCTCAATTATAAAGACGGCATGATCATCAACGGCCTTGGCCGTCTGGTCCGCGATTATCCGCATGTGCCGGGCATCGATTTCTGCGGCGTGGTCGAAGAGTCGTCATCGCCCGATTACAAGCCGGGGGATGAAGTGATCCTGACTGGATGGCGGGTCGGTGAAGTGCGCTGGGGCGGTTTTGCGACCCGCGCCCGGGTCAAGTCCGAGTGGTTGGTGCCGTTGCCAAAAGGGCTCTCGCTGGAGCAATCCATGGCCATCGGTACGGCCGGTCTGACCGCTATGCTGGCGATCATGACCATCGAGGAACACGGCCTGACGCCCGACAAGGAAGGCGAGGTGCTGGTCACTGGCGCTGCCGGTGGTGTGGGGTCCATTGCCGTCGCTATTCTGGCCAATCTGGGCTACGACGTGGCCGCCGGAACCGGGCGCGCCGAACAACATGCCTACTTGAAGGACCTTGGCGCCAAAACCATTGTTGGTCGTGATGAGCTGGCGGAAGCGCCGCGCGGCCCGTTGGGCAGCGAGCGCTGGCTGGCCTGTGTCGATAATGTGGGCGGTGAGGCGCTTGGCAATCTGCTGCTGTCCATAGCCTATTGGGGCACGGTGGCGTCGGTTGGCAATGCCAGCGGCATCGAGTTCAAAACCAACGTCCTGCCGTTTCTATTGCGCGGGATCAATCTGTGCGGCATCGATTCCAACACCTGCCCGAAAGATCGCCGGATGAAAGCCTGGGCGCGCCTCGCAAAGGAGTTGCCGCTCGCCAAACTGGCGGAGATCACCCATAAGGCACCTCTTGCCCAGTTGCCGGAATTGGCCGGTCAAATCCTGCAGGGCCAGGTCCGCGGTCGCACGGTGATCGACGTCAACGGCTAAGGCTGTTTTCCTCTAAGGTATTGAAAAACAACCCCGCTTAGGATTTTTGCCGGGCGGGGTTTGGTTTTGGCACGGAATCTGCGTTTGTTTTGCCGGGATGCGACAAAAGGGTCGCGGAATTACGGTGGAGACGTGAGATGTGGAAATTCGGGATCATCGCCTTGGCGGCGCTCAGCTTGTCGGCCTGCGCACAAAAATCGGCCTATGAAGCGGCTGTCGAAGACGAGGAGCCGCGCTATTGTTACCGGTCGCTGGCCGGCGTCACCTGTTACGACAAACCCAATCATCGCGATGAAAAGCGCCTGGTCAATTATTACGGACCGGCGCCCATGCGCTACGAAAAACCTGCCCCGGCACCAAGGCCCACCTATTACGCGCCGGAGGCCGTCAATTACTGGGTGAAAGACCCGGAACCGATCCCCAATGCGGTTGGCCATGGCGATCTGTCAGATCGCCCGTGGCTAACCAAAAAGGCGGCCGTTGAGGCCGGACCTTCGGCCAGCCCCGAGAGCTACCGGGTGCGCCGCGAGGGGGCCAGTTATATCATCAAGGAGATTCCACAAGTCTTGACGGCAAAGCCGGAGCCTGCACCGGAAGTGGCCCCAAAAGCTGAAGCCGAAAAGACAATTGAGGAAGCGGAATCGGGAGAAATCTGAATTATTGGATCGACCATCCGCCCGCCCGGCGAAAGCCGCTTGACACTCCCCGGTCATTGGTCTTAATACCCCCTGTCTCGCGGCACTGTCCGCGACGGTATGGCTGGGTAGCTCAGCTGGTTAGAGCGCGGCACTCATAATGCCGAGGTCGGCAGTTCAAGTCTGCCTCCAGCTACCAGATTTAGAAAAAGGCTTATGGCGCAATGCTGTAAGCCTTTTTTTCTGGGCGCAGTCAGGTGCGGGCGCGGGCGTGGATTTCAGCAAGGAAACCGTCGCGGTCTTCTTCAACGCGTTTCGCCATCCGTTTGCGGGCCTCGGTTACGGGGAAGTGGGTGCCGCTCCAGCGGATGATTTCAAGCACAATCGGGGCCAGCGCCAGACCCTTTTCGGTCAACCGGTAGAGAAAGCTCCTGCCGTTTTCCGGGTCGCGCGATTTCTCGACTATGCCTTCCGTCTCCAGATGCTTGAGGCGGCTGGCCAGAATGTTGGTGGCGATCTGTTCGTCTGAGTCCAGAAAATCACCATAGGTGCGTTTGCCATACAGCATCATGTCGCGCAGAATCAGCAGCGTCCAGCGGTCGCCAAAGATATCAATGCCATGGGCGATCAGGCAGCCGGTTTGATGTTTTTTGGATTCAGCGCTCATTCCAACTTTATAAAAAAATAAGTTGCAAAACGCAAGTTAATTGCCTATTTGCTAATAACTTGCAAAAAGCAAGTAACAAGGCAGGAGCTTATTCTCATGACAAAATCAGACAACGGTTATCTGGCAAATCTCGACCGGGCTGTAGAATCCCTTGGCTCCCTGCGTGTACCGGATTGCCACTGTTCTGTGGCGCCGGACCTGATCAAACAGGGCCAGCAGCGGGCACATCTGCTGCGGGCTAGAGCGGTGCGGCTGATGCTTAAGTCTTTAAGGAAGGTGTTATTACCAGGGCATTAATCGGCGGAGGGGCAGCTGCGAGGTTCCTAGAGCCATTCCAGCCAAACAGGCATCGTTTCAAGCAACAGGCATTCCTGATATTGCAGGTAAAGGTAATAGAAGAGGGTGAATACACCCAAGCTTATCCAAATCGTTATCAGCCCGGTTTTGGCCCCGTTCAAGACAAGGAAAAAACGTAATTCGATTTGTGAGGGGAGATAGTTATTGCGATAATCAATTCGGGTGTTCAGCGAATTTGACCAGACAAAAATGATGACAGCAAAAGCTGAACTCAGTGCAGGTATCCAGTTCCATTGATTGAAACCGGAAAAATTGAGGCCAACGATCATGATCATTGGGGTAACGGGCAATTCGAGATTATTTAATTGGATTGCTGATGCCAGCACCTTGCCAATATCTAAAGAATTGAAAATAACATAAGCAAGGACGAGACAGGAGACAACAAAACCTAGTTTTGATTGCAGGCTCCGTCCATGGGCTGAATCCCATTGCAACCTGTTGTTTCCGTCGCGAAATACCTGCGGTACACGCGCCAGCATGTACAGCGGAAAATAAAGCCAGGCGGTCGATTTCAAATAGAAGCGATAGAGGATTGCTGGTGCAAATAGGACTGGGGTGACAATAACAGAAAAAATTTTTTCATTTGTATCTTTGCTGTAAAAACGTTTGGTCACAGAACTGAAATGTAAGTCATGATCCATTGGCAAATCGGGGACCAGTTCCGGTAGCGTCCACATGTCGGTTTTTAGGGTCAAATTGAGCCAGTTATCCGGAAACAGGGGGAGGCCGGAAGGCAAGTGGCGGAAAGTGGCCCAGAACCGAACGGCAAGAGCCCGGCATAAAAGGCCTAAGGAGAATCCTGGCAACAGGACTGCTGCCGCTACCGCTCCCGCTCTCGCTCTCGCTCCCGCTGCCGCTGCCGCTGCCGCTGCCGCTACCACTGCCTCTACCGTTGCCGCTACCGCTGCCGCTACCGCTGCCGCTAAGCCTATTGTGATTCCCAGATAACCGAGAACTGAAGAACGCCAGAACAATTCGACACCCTCATATCTCGCCAACCAGTAGGGAGCGAGCAACCAGACCGCGCCTCCCGAAGCTGTCGCCGAAGCTAACCAGATCAAAATGGTTTTGGTTTTTGAGGGTTTCTTTTCGTTATCGAGATAGCTGATAAAAAGATCGCGCCCCATGGCGATGGAGCCCGGCGAGCGCAGCAGCATCAGGAAGGCGATGAGGACGCTGGAGAGCAGCAGCCAGTAGATGTCGAAGGAGGAGGTTAAAGCCCAGAACAGGGCGACAGAGCCCAGTGTTTCAACAATCGCCAGAAGGGAGACTTTCGACTCCCCATCGGCGTTCTGACCGGAATGCCAGACGTATGATTTTTCTGATGTGTTTTCACCCATAAATTGAAGTCTAGCAGCCCCGGCAACGTAGGCAATATGAGAATGACCTTTTGGGACGGATAACCTTTAGGGTTTTTTGACGAATTGCGGTTATCGTTTGGCTCTACCCTGCCAGTGTAAGGAATTCTCCCCTGAGCGATCAGCCGCCAAAGCAACAGATATCCCTGCAACAGGCCATTGGCCTTGCCGTCGAGCAGCATCAGGCCGGCAAGCTGGCCGAGGCGGAGGCGATCTACCGGAAAGTTCTGCAGGCCGATCCCAATCAGCCCGACGCCCTGCATCTGCTGGGCGTTGTCGCGCGCCAGGTCGGGCGCAATGATGCGGCGGTCGAGCTGATCGCCAAGGCCATTGCCGTCAAACCGGATTTTACCGAAGCCCACAGCAATCTGGGCAATGCGCTGAAAGATTTAGGGCGGCTGGACGAGGCCATTGCCAGCTATCGTAAGGCGCTGGCGCTCAAACCCGATCTGGCGGAAGCGCATTACAATCTGGGCAATGCGCTCTATACGCAGGGTGCCTTGCCGGAGGCCGTTTCCAGCTATGAGGCGGCGGTGCGCCTGAAACCCCACTATCCGCAGGCCCATAACAATCTGGGCAACGCCCTGAAGGATTTGGGGCGCGTGGAAGAGGCGCGGGCGGCCTATGAGGCGGCGCTGGCGTGTGATCAAGCCTATCCCGACGCCCACAACAATCTGGGCCTGTTGCTGAGCGAACAGGGGCAGTTAGGGGAGGCCATCGTCTGTTATGATCAGGCGATCGCGCTCAATCCCAATTATGCCGATGCATTTAGCAACAAAGCCAATGCGCTTGAGGGGCAGGGGCGGGCGGAAACGGCGCTGCAGAGCTATCAGCAGGCGTTGCTCATCGACCCGAAGCGGGCCGAGTTCCATAGCAACATGGGCAATGCGCTGCGCACCCTGGGGCGCTTGGATGACGCGGTTGCCAGCTACCAGACGGCGCTCACCCTCAACCCCGGTTTCGCCCGGGCGCAATGTAATTTGGGGGACGTTCTGGGCGATCAGGCGAAGCCGGAAGAGGCGGTGCAGGCCTACCGCCGCGCCATCGAGATCGATCCCGATTATGCCGATGCCTATGTGCATCTGGCCGCGGCGCTTAGCGCACAGGGGGATGTGGCCGGTGCTGAAGATCTCCTGAACAAAGCGCTGACGCTTGAGCCGGGCAATCCTGGCTGGCGCATCCGCAAGGCCCTGCTGTTACCGGTTATTGCCGGTTCGGAAGATGAAATTCATTGCTACAGGGAAAAACTGGTGACGGTGGTCGCGGAGTTGGAGGCGGCGGGCATTTCGGTTGCCGACCCCTACAGCCAGTCGGGTACGGTCAATTTCCGGCTGTCCTATCACAATACCAGCAACAAGGACCTCATGCAGGCCATTGCCCGCCTGCATCTGGCGTCCTGCCCCGCGCTTGGTTTTATTGCCGATCATTGCCGTGCGCCCGGCCGCGCGCGTACGGGGCGACTCCGCATCGGTTTCATCTCGAGCTATCTGCGCAACCATACCATCGGTAAGCTGAACGCCGGCCTCATCGAACATTTTGACCGCGACCGGTTCGAAGTGATTGTCCTGCGCCCGCCCGGCAAGCGCGATGCCATGGCGGACAGGATTGACGCGACAGCGGACAGCGTTTTGAAGCTGGCCGGGAATCTTGACCACGACCGGCAGATGATCGCTGAACAAGAGCTCGATATCCTGTTCTATCTGGATATCGGCATGGACCCTTATACCTATTTTCTGGCCTTCTCGCGTTTGGCTCCGGTGCAGGCCGTGACCTGGGGGCATCCGGATACCACGGGCCTCCCCAACATGGACTATTTCCTGTCGTCGGAACTTATGGAACCCGATGCTGCGGACAGCCATTACAGCGAAAAGCTGCTGCGTCTCAGGCATTTGCCCACCTGCTACAAACGGCCTGCGCCCCTGAAAGCCCCTGTTGAGCGCAGTGACTACGGGTTGCCGGAGACGGGTCGCCTGTATCTCTGTCCGCAGACCCTGTTCAAGGTGCACCCCGGCTTTGATTCTCTGCTCAGGGGTCTGCTGGAGCGTGACTCAGAGGGGTATGTGGTTTTTATTGCCGATGGCGTGCCGGGTTACTGGCGCAAACGGCTGAGCGAACGATTTTCCAAAACGCTGGGGGATGTTAGCGAGAGGGTGATCTTTACGCCGCGCGTGTCGGAAGAAAAATACTTCGGGCTGCTCACCCTGGCCGACGCGATGATTGATATCCCGACGTTTTCCGGCGGCAATTCGACCCTCGAGGCCTTCGCCATGGGAACGCCGGTGGTGACCTGGCCGGATACCTTCATGCGCGGCCAGGTGACGGCGGGTTATTATCGGCAAATGGGGCTGCATGATCTGATCGCTTCGGATCGCGAGGCTTATATATCTCTGGCGCTCAGGCTGGCGCAGGACGCTGCCTTTAAGCAGGATATGCAGAGGCAGATTGCCGAAAACCTCCATAAGCTGTTCGATCGCACGGATGTGGTGCGCGAGATCGAGGACGTCTTTGTTTCCGCCTTCCAGACAGCTTGTAAAGAAGGCCCCCGTTTCTGAAAGAGCCGGGCTTGAAATTCCGTTTTTTATGGCGTGCCTTTACACACAGGATGTTTAAATTGTGTCCACCCTGCGGAAAGACCGCGATAGTCATGGGCGTTTTGCGTGATGGGGCGGATTTTGCTATCCTGAAGTCTCTGTATGTTATTGGGAAACAAGCCTATGCGGCGAACCGGTGCCGTTTTGAAAGTGATTGCAATCGGCTTGTTGTGTCTGTCTTTCCATGGGCTGGCAGCCGGGGCTGAAAGCCTGTCGACGGTCACGGACCGGCTGCTGCAGGCGGTTGCCGACAACAATATGGCCGATGTCCGTGAACTGATTGATCAGGGGGCGGATCCGGCCGCGAGCAATGAACAGGGAGTTTCCGCTGTCGATCTGGCCGTGGACAAGGGTTTTTTCGAGATTGCCCACTTCCTGATCGCCGCTCAGAAACAGACTCCCCCCGCCCCGCTGGTCCTGCAGATCCCGATGATCAAAAATAAAGCCCCGGCTGCGGCTCCTTCTGCTGCCGAAACGGCACCGGCAAGCGCAGTACCTTCCATCCCGGCACAGGGACAACCGGCAGAGCCCGGGCTTCTTGACCGGCTGAGCAGGCTGTTCGCGCCGGAAAAACCGGCTGTCGAAACCAGTTCAGCGCTTGATGAACTGGAGGTTTTTGACAGCAGCAAGGTGGGTGACGTTGATAAGACTGAGGTAAATAAACCGAAACAAACTGCCAGTGACGTAAAAACACCACCGGCTCAACCCACCTTTAGCCGGGTCCTGATTGACGAGAAACCCGAGCCCATCCCCTTTGTGTCGCCGGATGGGGGGCCTGTAACGCCAACGGCGCTGCCATCGGCTCCTACGCCAGCCTTAAAGGCCCCGGTCGCGCCGGAGACAGAACCGGCACCAGTTAAGGAACAGACGGTTCGCAAAATACCTACGGAATCTGTTGCGCTTCCAGCGCCGACGTCCGCCGCAGCCATTGACGCATCACCTGTTGAACCCGCAAAACCTCAAGCCCCCCAACAAGAGGTCGCACAGTCCGATGTGCCTTCTATACTGGACCGCTTGGCGGACTTTTTCTCTCCCGGAAAAAGCCCTGAACCGGTTGTTCGGGAAACCGCTTTAGATGAACTGGAACAATTTTCCGAAGGTACAGGCGCATCAGAAAAAACAGCTGAAAATGCAGTTCCGCCGACACCGCGGCTTGCGCCGGAACCGGCTGTCGCGCCACAGAACGCCCAGGCAGAAAGCGGGTTACCTGTTGAGGTTGGAAACAATCGTTTTAATCCGTTCACCAAACTGACGGATATGATCCTGGACCTGCTTCCTGATGTGCCTCACGACACCCCTGTCGGGGATATGGAGCCCCAATCTGTGCAGACGGTCAGTCCCCAGAGCCCTGAAGATTCTTCGGAGGAACTACCAAAAGGCACCACCCAACAGGAAGAATTGGCGTACGAGGTTGAAGACCTTACGGTGAAAGGAAATCCCTACAAAGTGGCGTTGCCTCCGTTGCCGACTATTCCAGGACCTTCCTTACAGGCGTCGGTGATGCCGGAACCTGACCCGGGACCCATTGACATTGCACCGGGAGTTGTTCCGAAGCCGGAGGCCGCGCCCCGGCGTAACCTGTCACAGGCAGATATTCTGTTTGGCGGGCGAGGGCGTATTGATCAGCCTTTCCGTCAACGTCATGATTCTGATTTAAACTGTATTATGAAAAAAGCCTGGAACAGTCATTTCTGTGTTGAAGACTTCCAGTGGCCCGAGGAAATTCAGCCGGCTTTCGGAACTCCGCATCACTTCCGGGGGGGCGGGCAGGCGATCGTCCATTATAAGGATGGGGTCACCGATCAATTCCACGGGCTTTTCCCGACCGAATCGTTTGAAACGATATCGGATTATTTCATTGAGAAGCTTGGGTCGCCAACGGAAACGCCGGAAATCTGGACGGCATTGCTGGCTGAACCGAAAAAGCGCAACCACACCTATCGCTGGCATTCGAATGATGAGACGGGGCGGCCTGTTGTCCTGGAGATTCGTGAAATGGATGATCTCCGCTGGTCGGCTCCACCGGACAAAGCCAATGGCGTCATCCGTTTGTACAGAACAGGCTCGGAGACCATCTTCCGTTTACTGACCATGGCCGATTTGCTGCTTATGCAAGTTCAAAACGGCAGTCGTCAGGGTGCGCCGGACGCGACGCGACCATAATTAATCGAATTTAGTGCTTTTCTTATGGGCAAACCCGTTGCAACCGATTAAAAATAGAGCAACAAATTAATGAACAGGTTTGCGATTGCCGCGCATTCTGCAATGCGGTGCAGTCATACGCAGACTGACAGGGACAATGGTGGAGGACTCGAAAATGCAACACGTTGCTTTTTTTGTGATGGCGCTTGTTTTGTTGGGCGCAGGCGATGCGCATGCAGCAGATGAACTGAGCGGTGCGAATACGGCATGGATACTGACATCTACGGCCTTGGTTTTGTTTATGACCTTGCCGGGACTGGCGCTTTTTTATGCAGGACTTGTTCAGTCGAAAAACGTTTTATCGGTGATGATGCATTGTTTTGCGATCGCCTGTTTGGCGTCGCTACTCTGGTTGTTTGGAGTCTACAGTCTGGCTTTTGACACGGGCAACAGCATGATTGGCGGGCTTGGAAAGGCCATGCTCTCTGGCGTGGGATGGGAATCTGTGAGTGGTGATATCCCCGAAAGCGTGTTTTTCATGTTTCAGATGACCTTTGCGATTATCACGCCAGCCCTGATCGTTGGCGCGTATGTGGAGCGCATCAAGTTTTCCGCTGTTTTGTTGTTTTCCGGCCTTTGGCTGATCGTCGTCTATGCCCCGGTATGTCACTGGGTTTGGGGTGGTGGCTGGCTTGCCGAGATGGGAATCATGGACTTTGCCGGTGGTCTGGTTGTGCATGCGACGGCTGGTACGGCAGCGCTGGTGATTGTTAAAGCGCTTGGAAACCGGTCGGGCTTTCCGACTCACCTGCGCCCACCACACAATCCCGGCATGAGCATGATCGGTGCCGCCATGCTTTGGGTTGGCTGGTTCGGGTTTAACGCCGGATCGGCCCTCGCCGCAGACGGCAATGCTGGGATGGCCATGACCGTTACCCATATTTCGGCGGCCACGGCCTCTCTTGTCTGGGTGGCGATTGAGTGGATCAAGTTTGGCAAGCCCAGTCTGGTTGGCATCATCACCGGCATGGTCGCCGGTCTGGCGACCATTACACCGGCTTCCGGCTTTGTTGGCCCGTTTGGGGGGCTTTGTCTTGGGCTGGCAGGTGGCGTCATCTGCTATTATGCGGTGAATTTCATCAAAAACATCTTGAATATTGACGATTCGCTTGATGTGTTTGCGGTGCATGGCGTTGGCGGAATCACCGGTACGCTATTGGCGGCAGTGTTTGTTTCCGTATCGCTTGGCGGCGGCGGGTTTGCCGAAGGGTCGACGATGGGAAGTCAGCTTGGGGTTCAGGCTATTGGCGTTCTGGCAACCGTTGCCTGGACGGCCGTTCTGAGTTGGGTCATCCTTAAAATCACAAGCGCGGTTTGTGGTTTGCGCGTGACAGACGACCAAATCACCGAGGGGCTGGACCTGGCAGAGCATGGCGAGCGTGGCTATACCCTTTAAATCTCGGCATCATTCATAGGGAGGGAAAGACCCATGAAATTAGTTATGGCAATAATAAAACCGTTCAAACTGGACGCAGTGCGTGAAGCGTTAACGGAAGTAGGCGTGCAGGGTCTTACGGTCTCTGAGGCCAGCGGGTTTGGCCGACAAAAGGGACAAACTGAAGTTTATCGAGGGGCCGAATACAAAATTGAATTTGTTCCGAAAGTCCGGCTTGAGGTGGTTGTGGATGATAACATGCTGGACCGCGTGATTGAGGCCATTCGAAATGCCGCCCTGACCGAGAAAGTGGGGGATGGTAAAATCTTTGTCATGGAGGTGGCGCAATCCATGCGTATCCGGACCGGCGAAACAGGTTCCGACGCTCTTTAGGGTTATCTCTTGCGGGCCAGCGTCAGGCCATCATCAATGGGGACGATGGTGATTGAGACACGCGGGTCTGTGTGCAGGAACTGATTAAAAGTGCGAATGGTTTGCGTTGTGCTTTTGGTGTTGTCGGGGTTAAGCACCTCGCCGCGCCAGAGGACATTGTCGATGGCAATCAGGCCACCCGGGCGGACAAGATCAAGCGCTTTTTCATAATAATTGGGATAGTTTTGTTTGTCAGCGTCGATAAACACAAAGTCGAATGTCCCCGCCTGGTTATCTGCTAATAAGTCATCTTCGATATCGAGCCCGGCGCCGATACGCAGATCAATAATCTCCTGAACGCCGGCTTCCTTCCAGAAAGGTTGCCCAAGAGGCACAAACTGCCCGGTCAGATCGCAGGTGATAAGCACGCCATCCTCAGGCATAGCCAACGCCATGGCCAGACTGGAGTACCCCATGAACGTGCCAATTTCGAGGACCCGTCTGGCCCCCATCATTTCAATCAAAAAAGCCAGAAACTGCCCCTGTTCCGGAGCGATTTGCCATTCCACGTAAGGCGCATCGGCTGTGCTTTCGCGCAGTCTTTTCAGAATATCAGGCTCGCGCAGGGAGACGGAGCGGATGTATTCGAACAAGGGGGCGGTGAGGCCTTGATTACGGCTTTGCAACGGCAATTTCCTTTTTTGCTGAACGTCGCATAGACCTAAACGGAATGTGCTCTCAAGGCAACGTATATAGGCGTTGATATGCGCTATTCCACCCGTTCAACCGAGATCGAATCGCCATCTTCCACTGCTGCGAGATTGCGCACGTCCTCGACAGCATCCCCCCAGATGTTGGCGGGTGACGCCAGGCGGATTTCATCGCCGTGGGAGACGGGGGTTGGTCCGAACCCGATGGCGATACAATTGCCGGCCAGCCAGAACGCTAACTCACCGGCATTGATCAGGTCTGTCGCGTTGGATTCCGGGTTTGAGGAAACGGGCGTGTCAAAATAGACTTCGTCGCCCCAGGTGCGCGCCGTTGACTGAAACGGAAGGGCGTCCAGAATGGCTCTCGCGGTTGGCGTGTCGCGAGGCGTCACATGAAGGACAACGGGACCGGCGCTGATTTTGATAAGCGACATGGGAGGGGCTCCTTTCAAATAGAATGCGTGTAGAAGTAGGGGTGAGGCAGCTATCAGACAAAGGGTGGACCCAGAAACCAGATGACGAGCGAACGGCGTCGTCCCGATGTAACGGCTTCAACCCGATGGTAGAGATGCGATGGAAAGATGATGGCGGTGCCTCTGGAACGCGCATTGGATAAGCGCTTGAGGCGTTTTTCCGGCAGGTCCGGTGCGGCGTGAACTTCTTCAATGAGAAAATCACCTCCTTCATATTCGGTGCCTTCCGTCAAATGGATAGACATGCTGATTTTGCGGATCATACCGGGCCAGCGGGAGTCGGGTGCATAGGGTTTGCGGCGCTGATCTGCATGCCAGGTATAGAATTGTCCAGGGCCGTAAGACGTATACTGAATCGATTCGATTTGACTGATATTCCATTGCCAATAGATGTCGTTGGTTTGTTTGATGAATGTTGTCAGCTGGTCATATAGCCAGGCATTTGACGGGGTGTCCGTGAGCCAGGAAACGGTTGAATCGCGCAAGTTGTTTTCCGGATCGCGCGCCACTTCCGCCTTCATCGGGGCGGCGGATTCCCCCATTTCCGTTACCCGATCACAGAATTCGTCGGAAAAGTGATTTTCAAAAACACAATAAGGGTACTCTAACCGCATCGACGGTCCTCTGGTTCATATAAACGATGGGTCATTTTAGCGCCCGGTCCGGGATTGTCTTCCAAAAATTAAGTGCGATTTAAGCGCATGAAATTGAGCTTAAATGCAGGTTTCCTTGAATTTGCATGACTTCCCTCGTGGCCTGCATAACATAAGATATAAAATTCCGTCGATTCTGCTCCTTTTTGCAGGGTGTATTTTGTCTCCAAGCCTTTGCCCGGAAATGTTTTCAATCTCCCATGGGCAAAGGATAAATGAGGTCCGTCATGGCTGAAGAAATCGAAAACGAAGAAGATCAGGTTGTCGAGGAAGAGGACGTCCGGGAAACGGATGACCGCCAGAATCTTGATGATCTGACGGTTCTTAGCGGCGATGGGGAAAGTCTCGACGAAGTCGAGATCGAGGATCAGCCGGACGACGAGGAGGAATGGGATGAATCTGCGGCCAGCCAGTCCTTGTCTATGGTTCATACGGGAAGCCGCCCTACGGATGCGGAGCTGTTCGCCAATATGGCCCCGGAAGGCGATACGATCATCGAGGAAGGTGAGATTGTCGAGACGGACGAATTCGTCGGACAGCCTTTGCCGGACATTGATAACCCGGAGGCTGAAGGTGCTGACCGGCAATTGCAACAGCCGGTGGGCGCAGATGATGAGGAATTGTCCCCGGTAGAAGAGCCCACGGCGCAAGAGGCCGCTCCCGAAGAGGAAATCATTGCGGAGCAACCTTCGGAACGCGAAGCCGAACCCGCCGTAGAGGAACCCGGCACGCCGGCTGCAGCCGCTGCCACAGTTGCGCCAGTTGTCACCCCGCCGTCGTCACCTCCCCCGGAGACTCGCCTGCCTGATGAAGAGCTGGAGGATGAGGACGTGCCGGTTATCGAGGCAACGGATGCTTCCGGCGCTGAAGATGGTGCCATCCCGTTGACGATCAATCCGGCAGGTGCCAGCGAAGTCGTTATATCCGATGTACCGGAAGGTGCTGTGCTCTCGGCCGGAACCGACAATGGCAATGGTACCTGGACTGTTGCCAGCGGTGAACTTGCTGGATTGACGATAACGCCGCCGGCTGATTCTGATGAGGACTTCACCCTGCAAGTGACCGGCAATGGGGTGACGGTCAATCTGGATGTGGATGTTGCAGCGGTTGCGGATGCGCCTGTTGCCGAAGCGGATGATGTTTCTGGCCAGGAAGACACCGCCATTGATCTTGATTTGTCGTCGGCGTTGTCGGATGTGGACGGCTCAGAATCCCTGTCTGTTACCATTTCGGGCATGCCGGAAGGCTCCTCTTTGAGCGCCGGAACCGATAACGGCGATGGCAGCTGGACCGTTGAACCCGGCGATCTGGAGGGCCTGCAGATCACGCCCCCCGCCGATTTCTTTGGTGAAATTCCGCTGACCCTGAGTGTCACCTCGACGGAAGCGGAAAACGGCGATACGGCGACAACGGAAGTCCCGTTTACGGTTACCGTAACCGATACGGTGGATGCCGAAAATGTAGCAACTGATGAAGATACGGCTGTCACCCTGAGCATTGACCCGGGCGAAGCATCAGAAGTGGTGATCAGCGATGTGCCCGATGGGGTTGTTTTCTCCGAAGGTGTGAATAACAACGACGGCACCTGGACCATTCAGGCAACAGATCTGCCCGGCCTGACGTTGACGCCGCCTGAAAATTCCGATGCCGATTTCACCCTGACCATTACCGCAGACGGGTTTAGCGAAACCATGGATGTGGAGGTCAATGCGGTCGCCGATGCGCCGACAGTTGGGGCCACAGACGAAGTCGGGTTGCAGGATACGCCCATTGAGCTGGATTTATCGTCTGGGCTGACGGATACCGATGGCTCTGAATCCCTGTCCATTGAGCTTTCCGGCATCCCTGAAGGTGCAACGTTGAATCATGGTGCCTTAATCAGCACGGACCCGGATACTGGCGCACAAACCTGGTCGCTAACGCTTGAAGATATGAATGGCCTGACCATTACCCCGCCTGCGGGGTCAGCCGAAGACTTCGACCTGACATTGACGGCCAAATCAACGGATACGGATCAGGATAGCGGCAATACGGATACCGCGACCGCCGAGACGACGTTCTCTGTGAAAGTAAATGAGGTTGGCGAGTTTTCTGTAACTGATGTGACAGGCAATGAAGATACTTGGATTCCAATTGATATCCAGCCCGCCTTGAACACAGAGGATCCGTCAGCAAACACAGTTTCTGTCACCATTTCAGGAATTCCTGAAGGGGCTGTGCTCAGTGCGGGGACGGACAACAACGATGGAACGTATACCCTGACCGCTGCTGAGCTTGATGGCCTGCAAATCCTGCCGCCTGACGATTCGGATGTCGATTTCCAATTGTCTGTCGTCTCCCATATGGAAGATGGGTCGTCATCGAATGCCGAATATATAAATGTCACCGTGGATGCCGTTGCCGATGCGCCGACAGGCGAAGCGAGTGATGTGACAGGGGACGAAAGCGGCCCCATTGCCCTTGATCTGGAATCGGCTCTTGCAGATACGGATGGCTCCGAAACCCTGACCATTCAAATATCGGGTGTCCCGGACGGGGCAGTTCTGTCTGCCGGTGTTAACAATGGCGACGGCACCTGGACTGTTGACCCCACGGATCTGGCAGGGCTGACCATTACACCTCCAGAGAACGACTATAGCGATATTCCGCTGGTGATGACGTCCACATCGACAGAAGCCGATGGCGGCGATACGGCGGTAACGGAAGTACCGTTTACAGTCAGCGTCACCTCAGATGGCGATTTTGGAACATCCAGCGCATCTGGCACAGAAGATACGGCCATCGATCTGACGATTGAAGTTGGCAATGTCACAGACACTGAAATTATTATCAGTGATGTTCCAGACGGGGCGGTGCTGAGCGCCGGTACTGACAATGGAGATGGCACCTGGACAGTTGCGACGGTGGATGTCGATGGCCTGCAGATTACGCCGCCGGCTGATTCCGATGCTGATTTTACTCTCAGTGTGACGGCCGATGGCGAGACCAAGTCTTTGCAGGTAACGGTCGCTGCGGATGCCGATGCCCCCACGGCAACGGCGGCTGATGTTGTCGGTGATGAAGATACCGCCGTTGACCTTGATCTGGCATCCGCACTTACCGATACGGATGGTTCGGAAGTCCTGTCCGTCACCATTTCCGGCGTACCCACAGGAGCATTGTTCTCGCACGGCACGGATAACGGCGATGGCACCTGGAGCATTGACCCCGACGATTTGGCGAGTCTGTCAATCACGCCGCCGCTGAATTACGAAGGCGACATGGATTTGACGTTGAATGCGACGTCCACAGAAACAAATGGAGGCGATACAGAAACCACAACGGTTCCCTTCACTGTCACCTTCACACCAGACCCGGACGAGCCAAACTTTGTGGTCGTAGGCGCAAAAGGTGATGAAGATACCGCCATTCCTCTGGATATTGATCCGGGAACGGCTAATGAAGTTATTATCAGCAATATTCCGGATGGGGCTGTCTTCTCGGCAGGTACCGATAATGGGGATGGCACCTGGACCGTACAGGCGGATGATCTGGAAGGCCTGACCGTAACGCCACCGTCAGATTCGGATGTGGATTTCACGCTTACCGTTCAGGCTACGGATGTTGATGGCGTAACGGCTGTCGGGGATCTGGATGTTCAGGTTCATGCTGTTGCCGATGCACCGAATCTGGAAGTCACCAGTTCTATTGGTCTTGAAGATTCCTCCATTCCCTTGAATATCTCATCGGCACTCAATGATATTGACGGC
This sequence comes from Rhodospirillales bacterium, assembly GCA_048262255.1. Classification (GTDB taxonomy): domain Bacteria; phylum Pseudomonadota; class Alphaproteobacteria; order Rhodospirillales; family Casp-alpha2; genus JABMNT01. The sequence continues at coordinate 2,018,843 of JBLXFH010000001.1, forward strand.
TCCGAATCTCTGAGCATGACCATTGAAATTCAAGGCGTTCCGGAAGGCTCGCTTCTGTCCGCAGGGACGGACAACGGCGACGGTTCCTGGACGCTTGCCGCCACGGATATGGAGGGTCTGACGATCACGCCGCCGGATGATTATTACGGCGATATGACCCTCACCGTCACTTCGACGGCGACAGAAAACCCGACCGAAGCGGGTGATGTTTCTGTTAGTTCCGCGACGACCACGGCTTCTTTCGGCGTTACCGTTCGCCCGGTCGCGGATAATCCCGAGTTAAACCTTGTTGATGCCGAAGGCCAGGAAGATACGGTCATTGCCTTGAATATCGGTGCCAATATGGGGGCTGATACAACCGTGGGCCTGACATCTTTGCAGATTTCCGGAGTGCCGGATGGCGCGGTTCTTTCCGCCGGAACTGATCTCGGTAATGGCATTTGGTCGTTCAGCGCCACCGAACTGGCTGATCCGGATACCTTGGGCAACCTGACCCTGACCCCGGCAACTGACTACAACGGCACCTTCGCGATGACGGTATCGGCGCAGTCAAGTGACGGCGGGTTCAACGTTCAGACCATGAATGTGGATGTGGCGGCGGTTTCTGATCTCGAAATCGTCGATCAAGCTGCTGGTGTTGAAGACACCGCCATTGCGCTGAATATTACAGCAGGCGCCAATGAAACCGTAACCATTGACGGCATTCCCGATGGTGCCGTTCTGTCTGCGGGCACACAAAACGATGATGGTACCTGGACCCTGACCACAGAGCAACTTGACGGCCTGACCATCACGCCGCCCGAGAATTCCGATGTGGACTTTACCCTGTCCGTCTATTCCGGAGATACCGCAGATGGCACGCCGGACGGCACCATTGAAGTTGCCGTTGCTGCCGATGCGGATGTCCCGACCCTGGATTTGACAGCGGGTGCCGGTAATGAGGACACCGCGATTGCACTGGATATTGATCCTGGCCTGACCGATGGCGATGGCTCGGAAACCCTGTCGATTACGATCTCCGATATCCCCACAGGGGCGACGTTGAACTATGTAAATATCGAAGGTGTCACTCAGGAAATCACGGTCACGGAAGGCTCTGCGGAATTAACACAGGCTCAATTGAACGGCCTGACGATTACACCGCCGGCAAACTACAGCGGAGCGTTTGACCTGAGTATATCCGCCACCGCGACGGAAGCCGATGGAGGCGATTACGAAGTGACGTCCGGCACAATGACTGTCGATGTGGCGGCGGTTGCAGATGAAGCCGATGTTGAAATAACAGATGCATCCGGGGTTGAAGACGGGGCCATCGCCCTGAACATTAGTGCATCGGCCGTTGATGATATCTCCTCCATCACCATTTCCGATGTGCCAACAGGCGCCGTGTTGAGCGCCGGTACGGATAACGGCGATGGCAGTTGGACACTTGATCCCGACGATCTTGCCGGTCTGACCATTACGCCGCCTGTAAATTCCGATGCGGATTTCACGCTTCAGGTCACCGCGACCACGGTCGATGGCGATGATACAGCGATCAGCGATCCGGTCGCTTTGGATGTTTCCGTTGCTGCCGATGCCGATGCGCCGACGCTCGATTTGTCGGCGGCGATGGGCAATGAGGATACGGCCATTGCACTGGATATCGACACCGGCCTGACCGATGGCGATGGATCGGAGAGCTTAAGCATTACAATCAGCGGTGCCCCGGAGGGGTCCATATTGTCCGCTGGTGAGCAAAATGACGATGGCTCATGGACGCTGACCGAACAGCAGCTAGAGGGGTTGACCATCACGCCGCCAGATAATTTTGACGGCTCCTTTGACCTCAACGTGTCAGCAACCTCAACAGAAGCCGATGGAGGCGATTTTGAAGTCACCTCTGGTACTCTGACGGTCGATGTGGCGGCCATTGCTGATGAGGCAGTCATTACCGTATCCGATGCGCTTGGAGATGAAGATCAGCCCATCGCTTTGTCGATTGATGCCACGTCGGATGACGATATCACCTCAATCGTCATTTCAGGCGTGCCGGAAGGGGCTGTATTGAGCGCCGGGACGGACAATGGCGACGGGACATGGACGCTGAGCGAAGACCAGTTAACGAACTTGACGGTAACGCCGGCTCAAGACTCCAACGAAGATTTCCAGCTAAGCGTTGCCGTCACCACTGTCGATGATGTCAGGGCTGAGGATGGCTCCCCAATAGAGGGCAGTGAGGTCACGAGAACCACAACCGGGACACTTGATGTCTCCGTCACCGGTGTTGCCGATGCGCCATCATTGAACCTTTTTCCGGCATCCGGGGATGAAGAGGGGGCCATTCCTCTACAGATCAATACCGGTCTGGCTGATACGGATGGCTCGGAAACCCTGAGCATTACGATCAGTGACGTTCCGCAAGGCGCAACTCTGAACAACGGGGTTTTGAATGACGATGGGACCTGGACCCTTAGCCAGAATGATTTAAGTGGGTTGACAATTACGCCTGGTGAAAACAACTCCGATGATTTCACTCTGAATGTGGCCGTGACGACGACAGAAGACGATGGTGACTTTACAACAACGTCGGGTGAACTGGCGGTTACCGTTGATGGCGTCGCCGATACGCCGACGCTTGATTTGAGCACACCGGCCAGTGGCATCGAAGACACGGCCATACCATTGACCATCACTGCCGATCTTTCGGATGATTCTGAAACCTTATCCGTCACGCTTGGCAACATCCCGGAAGGCGCGACGCTGACCTATGTGGATGCGAACGAAGTCACACAAACCATTGATATCACTTCCGGTTCTGCCGAATTGTCGGCAGAGCAACTGAATGGCCTGGCGATTACGCCGCCAGCTGATTCCAGCGATGATTTCCAGTTGACGGTTCTCGCCACCTCCAATGACGAAGGCGACACGGCGAGCCAGGGCGGCGTGCTGAATGTTTCTGTCACCGGCGATGCTGATGCGCCGACGCTCGATTTGACCGCGGCGTCCGGTGATGAAGACGGAGCGATTCCGCTCAGCATTAATACCGGCTTGACCGATACAGATGGTTCGGAAAGCCTGAGCATCACGATCAGCGACGTTCCGACAGGGGCAACGCTGAACCACGGCATTGATAACGGCGACGGTACGTGGACGCTGAGCGCGGAGGACCTGAGCGGTCTGACCATTACGCCGTCGACGGATAATTCTGACGATTTCTCGCTTTCTGTATCTGTGACCTCGACGGAAGCCGATGGCGATACGGCGATAACGACCGGGACTCTGGCGGTGACTGTCGACGGCGTTGCCGATACACCGACCCTTGATTTAAGTGCCCCGGCCAGTGGCACTGAAGACACGGCGATCCCACTAACCATCAATGCCGGTTTGACGGATGCGTCCGAGTCCCTTTCCATCACGATTGGCGACATTCCCGATGGCGCATCGCTGACTTATGTGGATGCGGGCGGTGCTGTGCAAGCCATTGATATTACCGATGGTTCCGCCATTTTGTCGCCTGAGCAACTGAACGGCCTGTCGATCACACCGCCTGCCGACTCCAGCGATGACTTCCAGTTGTCCGTTGTCGCTACGTCTTTGGATGAAGGCGATGAAGCGACGAAAGCCGGTGTTTTGAATGTTGCTGTCACCGGTGATGCCGATATGCCGACCCTTGATCTCGGCAATACGACCGGTGGCGAAGATACGGCCATTCCGCTCGATATCACGTCGACGCTGACGGATACCGACGGTTCGGAAACCCTGTCGATTACGGTTTCCGATATTCCCGCAGGCGCGACGCTCAACAACGGAACGTTGCTCAGCACCGATCCAGATACGGGCCTGCAGACTTGGACTTTGGATGCCGATGATCTGGAGGGCTTGACCCTGACGCCGCCGACTGACTTTGACGGTGACATCACCCTTAATGTGACATCCACAGCAACCGAATCCGATGGCGATACGGCAACTCAGTCCGGCTCGTTGACGGTCACGGTAACCGATGTCAATGAAGGCCCGACGGCCGTTGATGACAGACTGGAAGGGGTTGAAGACGGCACCATCACCTTCACGGCCGCCGACCTGCTGGGCAACGACACGGATGTTGACGGCGATACACTGACGATCACAAACATTGACCAGCCTCAACACGGCACCATCACAGAAAATGGTGATGGCTCCTACACCTTCACGCCAAATGCCGACTGGAGCGGTGAGACCACCTTCAGCTATACGATTGAGGATGGCGAGGGCGGTACGTCGAGTGCGACAGTAACACTCGATGTCGATGGGGTGGCCGATGCGCCGACCCTCACTGCAACATCGCTGGGCGGTGACGAGGATACGGCCATTGCGCTCAATATTGATCCGGCCCTGGCCGATACGGATGGTTCGGAGCAGTTAAGCATTAGCATTGGGGATATCCCGGCAGGTGCGACCCTCAGTTATGTGGATGGCGCTGGCGCAACGCAATCGATCGCGGTTACGGAAGGGACGGCAAATCTGGAGCCGGGCCAATTGAACGGTCTGGCCATCACACCACCCGCCAACGCCAACGGCACAATGGAACTGAGTGTCACAGCAACCGCAACGGAAGCCGATGGTGACACCGCGACAACCACATCGTCTCTGAGTGTTGAGATCGCAGCGGTCAATGACGGCCCGGTTGCCGCAGATGATAGCCTGAGCGGCCTCGAAGATCAGTCCTTTACCTTTACGGCGGAACAACTGCTGGCCAACGACAGCGATCTGGACGGCGATACGCTGAGTATCGAGTCCGTTGAGCAGCCTGCGAACGGAACGATCCTTAATAATAATGATGGAACCTACACCTTCACACCCGATGAAAACTGGAGCGGCGATACCAGCTTCACCTATACCGTTTCCGATGGCGCCGGCGGCACGTCCCAAGCCACGGTTACGTTGAATATCGGTGAGATGAATGAAGGCCCCGTTGCGACCAATGACACGCTTGAGGGCGTTGAAGACGGCACCATCACTTTCACGGCGGCTGATCTTTTAGGCAACGACACGGATGCCGATGGCGATACACTGACGATCACAAACATTGACCAGCCACAACACGGCACCATCACAGAAAATGGCGATGGCTCCTACACCTTCACGCCAAATGCCGACTGGAGCGGTGAGACCACCTTCAGCTATACGATTGAGGATGGCGA